>NZ_AP031498.1:3129963-4377444 GCF_042854845.1 Maricurvus nonylphenolicus
GCATAGCGTCCAAGGTGAAACGCGCACTCACCTCTGAAATACGCCCAGCACCCTTGGTAACCACCACAAAGTTGATGATCATCAAGATGATAAACACCACCAGACCCACAGCGTAGTTACCACCAATAACCACTTCACCAAAGGCCTGGATCACCTTACCCGCAGCATCACCGCCGGCATGACCTTCCAGTAACACAACCCGAGTTGAGGCAACGTTCAACGCCAAACGCAGCAGCGTAGCCACCAGCAAGATCGTTGGAAATACGGCAAAATCCAGGGGACGTAGGGTATAAACCCCCACCAGCAACACCACAATTGAAAGTGCGATGTTGAATGAGAAGAATACATCCAATAGAAATGGAGGTACCGGCAAGGTCATCATGCCGAGCAGCATTAACAACAGAATAGGAATACCCAGATTCCCCTGCCCTGCGCCTCTTACATTATTCCAAGCGGTTTGCCGGTCGACCTGACGGGCCTGATTAAATAAGTCAGAAAGTGATGCCATAACGAATTCTTGACGTTTATGTCCGTTTGGGGACTTGTACGGCAAGAAACGTACCTGTTTTGATTATGGAGATTATTTATTTAGTGCGATCCCCCGGTTTACCCAAGGGCGGGTGGTACCGGCTCCCGGCTGCAAGACTTGTCCTGGGGCGCTCGCACTGCGGAACTCGCAGAAAACGCTCAAACAGTCCTCGTAAACACTCCCGCCCCAGGACAAGTCTTAAACGCAGCCTGATTGGTCGCCGGCACCACCCGCCCTTGGGCAAACCTACCTGAGGATAAATTAACAAGGATCGGAAATACTGAGGTGATGCGGCACAAAGGAAAGGAGGCAGCCGGTGGAGCTGATCGGAGCAATCAGCCCATCGTTTAAGCGGCCGGAAAAAGCCTGGGTAGTCGCGGAGGTTGTCTGAGCGTTTTTAGCGAGTTTACGTAGCGCAGGCTTTTTCCGGCCGCTTATGGGCGCGGAGAGCAGCTTCACCGGCTGCCTCCGGATTCAAAGCACTAAAGGTCGAGTTCTGCCTTATCTAAACGAGCCAAAACAGGCGCAGTCAAACTACTGACATAGAGATATTCTCCTGCCTCAATAGCCCCGGTAGTTTGCGGATAGGCTCCTGCTGGATCCTGAAGGCTATGTAAAACATTACCATCACCATCAATAGCGACAATATGGCCGTAGTTTTTAGCTCCTGGACGCAGGAAACCAGGCAGGCGTTGCACAGCCTTGCGAACACCCGGTTTGCCAGCAAGGTTATCCAAAATCGGTAAACGAGGAGAAACCAGTCCCAACCAGAAGCGCCCCTCTTCTCCACGAACAATGTTATCCGGGAAACCAGGCAAGTTATCGATAACCACTTCCGACTCTCCCTGACGCTCTCCGGCTAACCAATATTTCCAGACACGGTACTCACCGGTTTCATTGACCAACAGATAGTTACCCTCAACATCAGCGGTTACACCATTGGCAAAGCTTAAATTGGTCATAATGACCTTGGACTGATTGGTATTCGGATCAAACTCGATAATTCGGCCATAAAGCCCGTGCTCCATGATATCGAGCAAGCTGGCGTGGTAGGTACTGCCTACCGCTTTGGCAGAGAATTTGGTGGAGGCATCACTGAGGTATACCTTGCCATTTGGTGTGACAACAAGGTCATCAGCATAGAGGATGGGAACACCGTCAGCTTCAGTTAACACTGTATGAAGCTTGCCTTGGGTGTCAATTTTTAGCAGTCCGATAAAGGCATCAGCAACCCACAGGTTACCCTCTTTATCGAGATCCAAACCTAGTGGTCGACCTCCGGTTTCTACCCAGGGTTCTGCTTTTTCCGCACCGGGAGCCCAGCGAATTACCCAGCCTTCATGAGTAGTGGCATACACATACCCCTGCTGGTCGACAACTACCCCTTCCGGGCCATGTTGCCCCGCCGTATTCAGGGCGGTAAAGTTAGCCAGCTTATCATTGGGGGCAAACGCACCCTGATATCCTGGATCTTCTGGTGCCTGCCAAGCAATTGGCTCAACGGCTACAGGCCAGAAGGCAAAGTAAAGAATCACAGCCATAACCATTACGGTTATTAGCTTCCCCAGTATTTTCATATGCGCCATCCATTGTCTATTTATGGTTTAGCGCAGCATTCTACTGGAGCCTGACTTACCTGAACAAGCCAGTAAATGACTGTCTTTTTACGACGGCCCCAGTCTTAGCCCAGAAAAGCGTGTTTAAGATCATCAACCGCAATAACAGCCAACAGCCCCAGAGTAACAACATTTATCAAGCCTACAATCAACATAGCGACCTCCTTCTTCGGTCATCAATCAACGTTGGATACAGTTTACGCAGGGGCCGTTTTAAGTAGGGTCAATGGGCGTAAAGAAGTGTAGGGCTTGGTAAGGGATAGGCTATGGGGCGTTAACAAAAGAAAGATTTAGACGCTAATCATAACGAAGATCGTTAGGGACGCTGATATTACGTGGGTAAACCGGCATATCACCCTGCCCTTTGCGGTAATTACGCAACTGGAAGACATAGGCCAGCACTTGTGCCACCGCCATGTAAAGGCCTGCCGGGATTTCCTGATCAACATCGGTGGTATGGTAGATGGAACGCGCCAATACAGGGGATTCCATAATTTCGATACTGTGTTCTTTGGCAATCTCACGGATTTTCAAAGCGGCATGGTCTACGCCTTTAGCCAGCAGAATGGGGGTCGCCATGTTGTCCGGGTCGTATTTCAGTGCCACAGAAAAGTGAGTCGGGTTGGTAATGACTACATCAGCTTCTGGCACCGCCGCCATTTGGCGATTCTGCGCCATTTCCCGCTGCAGCTGACGAATACGCCCTTTGACTTCCGGCTTACCCTCAGTGTCTTTCATCTCGTCTTTGATATCCTGGCGTGACATTTTCAGCTTGCGGGCGTGCTCCCATATCTGGAAAGGTACATCGACCAAGACAATCAAAATGGTTGCAGCCGATAATGCCACAAACGCCCAGCCACTCATCACCAAGGATTCAACCGTTGCCTTATCCGGAGACTGATTAGCCAGGTTCAACATATCCTGCTGCATGGCACTCAGTAACCACACAGCCAGCACTAGCACCACAAGAACCTTGCCTACGGCTTTAGCCAACTCCACCAGCGCTTTAATCCCAAACATCCGCTTTAAGCCCTCAATAGGGTTCATGCGGCTCATTTTGGGCATTAACGCTTTGGTGCTCCACAGCCAACCACCCAGCGCAATCGGCCCCAGAATAGCGGCTACTAGGAGAATAGCGAATAAGGGAAACAAGGATAGAATGGCATCGTAAAAGGAACGGGCCAGATGCAGCATCATAAATTGCGGATCGAAAACAGCACGCCTGTCGAGCTGAAAATTAAACTCGACGACATCGATCAAAGCCCCACCAATAACCGGCCCGGTGATCATTAAGCCTACGGCACCAGCCAACAAAATAGCCGATGTGGTCAGTTCCCGCGATCGGGGAACCTGGCCTTCCTCCTTGGCTTTTTCAAGCCTTCGGGGCGTCGCCTCTTCTGTCTTTTCCTGACTGCTGTCTTCTTCTGCCATCTGGCATACACCTCAATCAGGGAGAACCCACAAAGTTGTGCAGGAAGCTAATACCCTCTTCCAAAAACAACTGATAGTTAGGCAAGAAATTGGGAACACTTAACCAAATAAGTACTAAGCCAAGCAACAAAGTAATCGGAAAACCGACAGCAAATACGTTCATTTGTGGTGCCGCCCGACTCATTACACCAAACGCCAGATTCACAACCAGTAACGACGTCAGTACCGGCAAGGCAATCATTAACGCTCGACTAAATAACCAACTGCCAGATGCCGCAATTTGCCAAAACATGTCGGCAGTTAGCCCTTTGTCTGAAACAGGCATCAGTTGAAAACTTTCTACCAATAATTCGATAACCACCAAATGACCATTCATTACCAAAAACAATAGCGTGGCCAAAATCAGGTAAAACTGCGAAATCACCGTTACGGCGACCCCACTGGAAGGGTCATTCATAGACGCAAAGCCGAGCCCCATCTTCATCGCAATAAACTGGCCACCCAATACAAAGACCTGGAATACCACCTGCAAAAAGAAACCCATCGCCAAACCGATCAAAACCTGCTGCACAACTATTAACAAGCTGGCCAAAGATAAAGGAGGAACGGCTGGTAACGGCGGCAAAAGAGGTACGACCAGCAGTGTGACGGTGAAACCCAATACAATACGTACACGGGGAGACACCAGCTGCGTACCAATAACCGGCATAGCCATAAACATGGCGGTAATACGAAATAAAGGCCAAATATACTGGCCAACAAATTGGGCAATCTGCGCTTCGGTCAGCAGCCACATAATGCGTCTTAGCCGATCAAGTGGGGGATTTGCATAAACAGGCGATTAAACAAATCCATAAACTGGGTTAACAGCCATCCGCCGGCAAACATGATGGTGCCCAGGGTAATCAACAACCGAGGCAAAAAGCTTAAGGTTTGTTCGTTAATTTGGGTGGCCGCCTGGAACATACTCACCAACAGCCCCACAGCCAAACTCGGCCCAACAATTAACGCGACAATTACAACCGTCAGGTAAAAGGCGTTACCCAATAAATCCATTACAACTTCAGGTGTCATAAGCGAACCTCCTTACCCGAAACTCGCCGCCAGGGTTCCAATAACCATAGCCCAGCCATCAACCAATACAAACAGCATAATTTTAAAGGGTAGAGAAATAATGAGTGGTGACAACATCATCATACCCATAGCCATCAATACACTGGCTACGACAATATCGATTACCAAAAACGGAATAAACAGGATAAACCCTATCTGGAAAGCCGTTTTGAGTTCACTGGTAACAAATGCCGGCACCAGGATATTCATCGGCACATCCTGCGGGGTTTGAATATCATTTACATCGGCTATACGCATAAACAAATCTAAATCTGTTTCGCGGGTCTGCGCCAACATAAACGCATGGAACGGCTTGCTGGTTCGCTCCAAAGCCTCTACCGGGCCAATCTGCTCTTTAATATAAGGCTGTAAAGCCTCTTCGTTAACCTGGTTAAAGACCGGCGACATGATAAAAAAGGTCAAAAATAAGGATAAACCAATCAGGATTTGATTGGATGGTGACTGCTGTAATCCCAATGCCTGGCGAAGAATAGCGAATACAATGATGATCCGTGTAAACGAGGTCATCATCATTAGAATTGCAGGCAATAACGACAAGGCAGTCATTATTGCCAGGATTTGCAAGGTTACTGTGTAATTCTGGGAACCATCGGGATTGGTTTGCACAGTTACAGCCGGTAAACCCGGAATACCCTTTATGGCATTTTCTGCCTGGGCATATACCTCTGCGGGCAGCAGCAATAAAAGCCAGGGTAATAATAAGCCGACATATTTCTTGGCGTGCATAAGGGTTTTCCGATTCCTGGTAGGATGGATGCTAATCTGTTATTTAAAGGTCGAGCGGCTCAAAATCTCTTTCAATTTTTGGCCGAAGTCACCGTCATCCTGGGTTTTATTGGGAATCACAGGCTCACTAAAATGGTGTAACTGACTGATTCGCCCTGGGGCCACGCCAATTAACAGTTGCTCACCGTTAACATCAACAATAATTAATCGTTCCCGAGGCCCAAGTGGAAGACTGGAGACGACTTTCATTTGCTGGCTGCCTACCAACGTACCTTGGCCAAATCGCCTTAATAACCAGGCAATGGCAAAAATCATGGCCAATACTAGCAATAAGCCAACGATAACCTGGCCGATATAAGAAGCGTGATTGGGTAAATTTTCTCCTACCGGAGGAACCACGACTGGCCCGGGCGTGGAGTTAGCTGTGGAGACAGGTGTGGAAATGGCTGAAGACTCTGGATCAGGGGTAGCGACAACTTCAGCCTGCTCAGCTTTAACCTCTGAAGTCTGAGCAGCAACAAGACCACTCAGGCACAAGGTCATAAAACACAACAGCACACGCAGAACTAATCGCCGAGAAGAAAACACCATATCGATTCCTAGCGCAGTTTCTTGATGCGCTCTGATGGGCTAATAACGTCTGTCATGCGAATACCAAACTTCTCATTGACCACAACCACTTCTCCATGAGCAATCAGGGTGCCATTCACCAGCACATCCAAGGGCTCACCGGCCAAACGATCGAGTTCAATCACAGAACCCTGATTTAATTGCAACAAATTACGAATGGAAATGGAGGTTGCGCCAACTTCCATGGAGATGGTTACAGGGATATCGAGAATCACATCGAGATCAGGATTATCCTCAGCTCCGCCGCCGAGACTGCCGCCTCCAGCGCCGTCAAATTCTGTTAACTCTACCGCACTGGCATCATCTTCAGCTTCATCCGCGCCATCGATTTCTTCCTGCTCTTCCATTGCGGCTGCCCACTCATCGGCCATGGCATCCTGATTAATATCGCCTTCTTCACCCATCAGATCATCATCACTCATTTTGCTCTCCTTGACTCCCCTCTTTATCTCCGCCGGATTGCAAACCTACATCTATGCCCCCGTGGGCAGGATGTAAATTTGAGCGATCAATAAAATCGAGAACCTTCATCGCCAAATTACCTCGAGATTGTCCGAACTGGGTGCGAAACATAGGCACACCATTGGCGGTAACCACTTGGTAATCAGGCATTTCAATAGGAATCACGTCTCCATCTTTTAAATCCACAATATCGCGTAGCGTAATATCACGCTGTACAACCTGACATTCCAAATCAACGGCTGCATCCATCACATCTTCACGCAGGGCATGCACCCAACGTTCATCACGCTCATCGGTATCCGATTGCAAACCAGCATCCAGCATTTCCCGGATTGGCTCAATCATGGAATACGGCAAGGTGATATGTAACTCGCCACCGCCGCCATCCAGTTCAACATGAAACGTACTTACCACTACCACTTCACTAGGGCTAACTATATTGGCCATGGAAGGGTTAACTTCCGAATTGATATATTCAAAATCGATCGGCATCACTGCCTTCCAGGCCTCTTCCAAATCAACAAAGGCCTGCTCGAGCACCATCTGCACTACGCGCAATTCAGTCGGCGTAAATTCCCTACCCTCGATTTTGGCATGGCGGCCGTCACCGCCAAAGAAGTTATCAACCAGTTTAAATACCAGTTTTGCATCAAGAATAATCAGCGCCGTACCGCGCAAGGGGCGGAACTTCACCATATTCAAACTGGTAGGTACATACAGGGTATGTACATATTCGCCGAACTTCTGAATCTGTACCCCGCCGAGGGAGACATCCGCGGTTCGACGCAACAGGTTAAACATGCTGATACGGGTATAACGGGCAAAACGCTCGTTAATCATCTCCAGGGTGGGCATACGCCCACGGACGATACGATCCTGACTGGTTAAGTCGTAGGCCTTGACACCACCCGGTTCAGCGTCGCCTTCGGTTTCTATATCACCGTCGTCAACACCGTGGAGTAAGGCATCAATTTCGTCTTGTGAGAGTAAGTCCTGCACGCGATATCCTGTTCTCGATTACGGCTATTGCATTACAAAATTGGTAAATAACACCTGCTCAACACCCGGCTTGCCAATTTCCTGCTCCAGGCGAGTACGCATTTCTTCCAGAGCTAACTGACGTAATAATTCTTTACCTTCAGGGGTTTGCAGCTCGGAGTAATCCTGTGCGCTAAACAACATCAACAGGGAGTGTTGCAGCATGGTGCTATGCTCTTCAATAGCAGCAACTACATCGTTTTCACGAACCATCAAGCTCACTTCAGCTTGCAAGAAGCGCTGACGGCCTCGTGCATTAAAATTAACGATAATGGTGGGTTTCAAGGGATAGTAAATCGCCGGTAATTGCTCTTCTTCCACCGCCTGCTCAGCAGCTTCACCTTCTGCAACCTGCTCCTCCTTACCGCCCATCATATTCAAAGCCAATAGAGTTCCACCTACTGACAGACCAACCAGTACCAGGCCGACCACGATCAATAGAATCAGCTTTTTCTTGCCGCCCCCCTGCGCCTGCTCGCCTGCATCCTGGGTTTGGTCGTTATCATCCGCCATGTCAAATATCCGTCATTCCATCTCTAAGAAAGGTAGCCAGCAAAAGCTATGCCAGCAACATTAGTGTAGACAAGCTACAAGGGAAATTTTAACGCGATTTGGAGTGAGGTGCGCCTATCTGGACAGATAGGCGCGAAGAAATTTTAAAACTGCTTGAATTTTATACGTAATGATCAACCAGGCCATCATGACTACTGATTGCAGTGACTGCGGCAACATCTTCAGCATCTTCCGTGCCTGAGCCAGATCCTCCCTGCCCGGAACCTCCAGCTTCCCCGTCTTCAGAGCCCTGAGCCAGAGATTGATCGGAGACATCTACATTTACCAAGTCCATGCCCTCCGCCTCAAACATTTCACGTAAACGGAAAGCACCTAAATCAAGTGCTTCGCGAACGGCTGCGTGTTGGCTTGTAAAGGTCACGCTGGCAGCCTCCTGGTTTACGCTTACGCGTACTTGTAGCGGGCCCAGCTCAGGTGGATCAAGGTGGATCTCAGCCGATGTCACTCGCTGTGAAGACATCCACATCACCCGTTCTGCAACAGCCGAAGGCCATTGCGGCTGCCCGACCGGCACATTAACCCGGGTTTGACTCACACTTGGCTGTCCATCTAACTGATACTTTGCCACTGCAGGCGCGATAAGGCGCGGAGCTGCCGTTGGTTTTATCAGGTTTTGATCAGCTTTCTCCACTACATTGGCTGCAACGGCAACCTTATCGACAGCATTATTCACCGCCTGTGCTAACAGCGTGGTTTCAGAAACAGTGGAAGTTTTGGCAGCAGCCATCGAAAGCTGTGTGGCTACCGCTAACGCAGGGCGAGACGACTCCTTTGCTCCAACAGCATCTATACCTAACTCAGTTGATACCTGTGATAGCGGTGTATCTTCGTTTAGCCCACCAATCCCCGCAACCGGATTTTGTTGAGCCGGTGTGGAGATTACATTGGCTTGCGCCCCGTTGGCTGCTGTAGTCGGTAGTGACGAAGCTTGAACGACAGTCGTGGCATCAACCGCTGCAGGAGCAGTCACAGATGGCAAGGGTTTGCCGCTAACCGTTAGCCCCTCTGCCTCAGTGCCAACCAGAGTCGCGGCATCAGACTGTCGATTGTTTGCCAGAATACCGCCATTCAGCGGCACCGAATTCACCCCTTCATTAACGGATGTTGTTGCAGGTTTTTCTGTCGCGGTCTCGGTAACGACAACACTGGGCTCAGTCGGCACAGCAGCAGCCTTAGCTGCCTGCTGAGCCGGAACCGTCTCTGCTGGCGCTGTAGCAGATTGCGACGCTTCACCTGCTACCGCCTCTTTAGCTGACTCTTCTGGTTCTGAAGACTCGGTAGCTGGATTTTCAGCCGCTTCAGCGGATTTTGGCTCTGACTCAGGCGCTTTCTGCTGGTTATGCTCTGGTGCTGGCTTATCAGCAACATGCTGGTCATCCTCTTCATGAGCCAGCTCCTTATCTACGGGTTTACGCTCCGTCTGGTCAGCCATATGGGCATCGAAGGGCTTTTTATCAGTATTTTCTGCCACCGATTCTGGCGCCCGCGAAGGCGCAGAGGTGTTTATGTTCAGTAAGGAATCCAAGGCCGCACGGGGCTGAGTCAAGGCATTATTGGAATTCATAGGGGCTTATGCTCCACTCACAGTAATCAATAGCGGCAAGCTTTGGCCGCCAAGTATGGCTTACCTATGGTTAGAGCAAAGAGAGTGCCAATTAGACCAGATGACAGTTAAGAAGCACGGTGAAGCGGGTAATGCCTGAATACTACAGGGTTTCGAGGATATTCTTGACGCTGTCAAACTCGGCAACAATAGCTTCTAGGTCGGCCAAGGCATCACTGACATCACCGCGACGACCTTTTTCTTCGAGAATAAAGCAAAGTTCTGAGAGTTTAGGCGCCCCAATATTACTGCTGCTGCCCTTTAAGCTGTGAGCTTCTTTACGAATATCTTCGGGACCCAAGTCGGCAAATTGTTGCTGCATCTTGGCAATGCGTCCAGAAGCATCCGCCACAAAGGTTTCGATCAACAACTGAAAATCATCCTCCATTACCTCTTTTAGAGTTTCCAGAGTTTCAAGATCGACATGTGGGTTGCTCATACAAAGCCTCGCTATTGATCGTTTTCCCAGGCAAAGACCACTTCTACTTCATTGCCAGTTCCCAGATAGCGTAAAGAATGGCACATGGTTCTAATCAGGGGAATACCCCGCCCTGAATATCCCTGGGTTTTGTGGTCATTATTGATGTTGGCATCAAAAGCAAAACCTTTACCACTATCCAGTACGCGAATCGTCAGCGTGCCTCCATCATCCGAGGTCTGATGGGCCAGATTAAAACGAATATAACCGTCGTGCAGCTCCGCCAAACGCTGAGTCCGCTCTTCATAGTAACGGGTAAAACCCTCTGGGGTTTTCTTCCAGGAAGAGTCAAGCCGCAGAATGCCGTGCTCCAGGCCGTTGGAATAAAGTTCGGCCAAAATGGTATACAGGCTGCCACTGTGACGGCGTAAACCCGGCACCTCAACCAGTACGTTAAGCAATAACGGTAGGGGATCAAAAACGCGGAAGGTGGAGGGTTTAACTTCAAATTCCAGTGACCACTCCATCAGCCCTGCGCCACTGTGTCGGGTAAATTCACGGGCTTTGGTAATTACATCGTCCGGCGCAACCATTTCTACTTCGATCAGAGATAAGTCGTCATCGCGTTCCTTATCCCCGATAAATCCCTGAACACTGGCCAAAATATCCTCAAACAGCCTCTCAGGGTCAGTGCAGCGGTCAAACACCGCTTTTAGGCGATCCTCACCAAACATATCGCCACTGCCATTACGCGCCTCGATAATGCCATCTGACCACATATAGAAGCGGTCGCCCATCTCCAGTTCGAAGTGGACGCAGTCGTCTTTAAAGTCTTTATCGCTGAGAACCCCCAAAGGCAGATGACGGGAGTGCACCGCCTCTACCATTTGGGTTTTATTGCGCAGAATGTAACAGTCTGGCAGACCACCGTTCCAAATTTTGATTTTTTGCTTGCGAAAATTTACATCAATAATGGTCGCACAACAAAACACACCTATTGGCAAAATCTGTTTCAGCTTTTGATTGATCTCGCGAAGAATATCAACCATGGAAAAGCCCTTCTGGGCCATACCGTAAAAGGTCGAGGCCAGGGGCATAGCACCAATCGCGGCTGGTAATCCATGGCCGGTAAAGTCGCCGAGGAGAACCATCATATTGCCGGAGGGACGCACGGCCGCAACAATCACATCGCCATTAAACACCGCTAGCGGAGAGAGAAAATGCTTGACGTTACTGGCATCCAGACAGCCGGTGTGCGCGATATTGTCAAACACCTGCTTGGCAACAGCTTGCTCCTGCATTAGGTGTTCGTTATGCAAGGCAATCTGGTCGCGTTGTTCCAGCATAGTCCCGTGCATTTCACGCATACGGTTAAAGGCTTTAATCTTGGCCTGCAGGATAAAACGGTTATAGGGCTTGGAAAGAAAATCATCGCCGCCCGCATCTAGGCATTGCACCAGCGATTCGGTATCCGTCAGGGAAGTCAGGAAAATAATCGGCACCAGCCGTTCGCCAGCCAGAGCCTTAATTTGGCGCGCTGCTCCAAAGCCATCGAGACGAGGCATAAGCGCATCAAGCAGTACCAGGTCAGGCTGCTCCTGCTCGAAACAGGCAACCGCCTCCATACCATCGCAGGCACTTACAACCTGGTGCCCTTCTTTCTTGACGATGGATTCAAGTATTAGACGATCACTATCCGTATCATCGGCGATAAGAACCTTCAATACGCCAGCATCTGTCATATCGTCTTTATGTCCCAGTACCCAACGGCAGCAGAGCCTACTTTGGGGAATTTACTGAATGGTGAAGAGTTGCTCGAAGTTGGAAATAGTGAGAATTTTCTTCACATCAGGACTGCAATTCACAATGCTGATCTCGGCCTTGTTGCCGCCAGCATGATCGCGAAGCAGCAACAACATGCCCAACGCTGAACTATCCAGATAGGTCGTTTCGTTCATATCGACCCGGTAAGATTTGGGATTGTCGTCCAGTGATTCGTAACTGTTACGAAAATCCTGGTGGGCACTAAAATCAAAACGTCCCTGGATTGAAATCACCAGTTCCTGACCATCCACGGTTGAAGTAATTGCCATATTTTACCCCATAAAACTCCAGCAAAATCAAAATGTTAACTGTATTACATCTGATACAGGATGAACCAGTGCCGGGACACCCTGCTCTTCAGGCTCAACTCTTTAAGCCTGCGAGATAATACAACCCTATTAGACCTTCGACGCTGTATGCTGTCTAGAGGCTACGAACAATATTTTGTTGTCGTTCATATGTACCACACCAATAAAAAGTATTCCTTGCAGCCTATGTGTAAGAATAGACTAATATCAGTAGCTTCCCAGTTATATTCAATTGTGCTTGAAAAAGCCGAACAAATTACAATCAAGAAGCCCAATAAACACTCAACCGTAGCTTTCGCGCATAATCATATCGGCAATCCGCCCTAAGGGCAGGACATGATCTGCCGCGCCGATATCCACGGCCACGCCTGGCATTCCCCAGACTACACTTGAGGCCTGATCCTGGCACACGGTTGTACACCCGGCCTGCTTCAACTCCAGCAGCTTGTGCGATCCGTCAGCCCCCATTCCCGTCAGCATAACCGCCATGGCATTCTTTCTCGCCACATTCATCACAGAATCAAACAGCACTTCAACTGAAGGCTTGTGACGATTTACATTAGGACCATCATCAAGCACACAACTGTAACCATAGGACGAACGGGCTATTTTAAGATGCTTATCCCCTGGTGCCAGATAAGCACAACCGGCTTGAATAGGCTGACCGTCCTTAGCCTCACAGACTTCAATGGCAGCGTTGTTATTCAATCGTTCAGCAAAAGATGTACTGAAAGCAGCCGGGATATGCTGCGCAATAACAATAGGCGGACACTGCTTCGGCAAGCCCATCAAGACATCCTTGATTGCCTCTGTTCCTCCCGTAGATGCACCAATGGAGCAGATAAAATTTCGTTTTAACTGTTTACCTGACGCCACCCTGGCCGTTGTATGCTCCTTGGTTTTACCTATGTCCAGGGCCTGTATGTTCGCACCAGCAGCGCAGCACACTTTACTGATAATGACATCCCGATATTGGGATAACCCCGCGGCCCCCTGATCCTTGGGCTTAGGCATAAAATCCACAGCACCAATAGCTAGAGCTTCCAATGTTTCCGGGGCTCCGGCGTGGGTTAATGTGGAAATCATCACAACCGGCATGGGTCGCAAGCGCATAAGATTCTTAAGGAAGGCAATGCCATTCATCTTCGGCATCTCGATATCAAGAGTCAGAACATCTGGCCTTAATTGTTTTATCAGTTCCCGGGCTTCAAAGGGATCATGGGCAGCCCCCACGACAGTTAGACGCGGGTCGGAATTCAAAATCTCAGTCAAAAGACTGCGAACCAGTGCCGAGTCATCCACAATGAGTACTTTCACAGGAGTCGCCATTAGAACAGCTCCACATCGCCGCCCGCAGGCTTAACTTCAATACTGCGACTGTACTCACGCTCACGACGTTCAACGGTGTCATTATGGACAGATTTAAGCTTACGCATTTTCACCGCGCCGGTATCGGGAAAATACAATACCTTACGGGGGTATGGACCACCGACATCCTGAGCAACGACAGATAAACCTTCTTCCTCGAGGTAGCTAAGCGCAAATTCAATATTATTCTTTCCAACGTCAGTCATATTTGCCAGTACTTGACCACCACCAAAAAGCTTTACCTCCAGATTTCGACGGCTTCCGCCTTGCGACAAAATGGCATTGATCAAATATTCCATGGCCCAGTTACCATAACGAGAGGCAGCACTGACTTTGTTTCCCCAGCGATCGGCATCATCCTCTTTAAACGGCAGCATAAAGTGATTCATGCCGCCAATGCCTAATATTTTATCGCGAATACAGGCTGCAATGCAGGAGCCCAATACAGTAACAATCATTTCCCCTTGATCACTGACATAAAACTCACCGGGCAGAATCTTCGCTGCGGCAAGATTCATTCGCTTATCCCAATAGCGGTTGACCTGCTCAAACCCCGGCAGAGGCTGAGGCAGTTTTGGATTTACTGCACGAACCAAACCCAGATCCTCATCTTATTTTCTGATAAATGGTTTTACCCAAGGAGCGGAATCGATCTGATACTTTATGCAAGGTTTCCGAATGGCCAATAAATAGATAACCATTAGGCTTCAAAATATCTGCATAGCGATCAAAAAGTACTTTCTGGGTTTCTTTATCAAAATAAATCACAACATTCCGGCAAAAAATAAAGTCAAAAGTCCCCTTCATAGGCCAATTGTGCAGTAAATTAAGTTGTTTGAACGTAATCAGATTCTGCAAACTGGATTTGACTTTAACCTGCTCTCCGGACTTCCCTTTCATAAACCATTTTTGTTGCCGAGTAGTCGATAAATCGGCAATACGATCCGCGCTATAGACGCCCTCCATACTGTGGGCAACAACGTTGGAATCTAGATCCGTGGCAAGGAGTTTTATATCCCATCCTGACGGCGGCATAATTTCTCGTATCACCATCGCAATGGAATAAGGCTCTTCTCCAGTCGAGCAGCCCGCCGACCAACCGCGAACTCGACGAGTTTGCCCTTGACGTTTGAGGTCGGCAAACACCTTATTCGCCAGAAATTCAAAATGATGAGGTTCACGAAAGAACGACGTTAAGTTAGTCGTTATAGCATTGACAAACTCATGTATTTCAGGGCCTTCTTGCCCCTCAATTAAAGCGCAATATTGATCAAATGATTGTAATTTTAAAGCACGAATTCGCCGCGCCAGGCGACTGTATATCATGTTGCGCTTATGATCTCCGAGCTTAATACCTGTGATGTGATAGGCCACATCGGCAATCAACTCGAAATTCCGATTGCTCATCGGAAATTCCCGATCCAAGTGATTATTGGAAGTCTCGTTGCGCACCTGTGCTCCTAGAGTATTTCACAAGACAGAGATGTCTTCGTCCTTAATAAATTGTAAGGGGGCTTTCGCCCCCTTACACCTCCTAGAATTCCTCCCATTCATCATCAGATGCAGGCCCCTTAGCACCTACACTTTTTGAAACAGAGGCTGAAGACGACGGAGAAGCTCCCCCCGAGACAACATGTAGCGATCGAGTATGAGTCTGTGGTTGCGCAGAACCACCGGCATCGGTATTAAAGAAGTCCATCATGACATTCATATTGCGAGCCTGCTCGGCCATAGCCTCACCGGCCGCAGAAGCTTCTTCTACCAGAGCGGCGTTTTGCTGCGTCATTTCGTCCATTTGACTGACTGCAGTATTCACTTGCTCAATACCAGAAGTCTGTTCCTGAGCCGCATCACTGATATCACGCATCATATGACTAACCTTCTCTACGGCATCAACAATTTCCCTTAAGGTCTCACCTGACTCATTGACCAACTGAGTACCATCTTCTACTTTATGGGTACTGTCGCGGATCAGCTCTTTAATTTCTTTCGCCGCTGCCGCTGAACGTTGTGCCAGGTTACGAACCTCGCCGGCTACTACCGCAAAACCGCGCCCCTGCTCACCGGCTCTCGCCGCCTCTACCGCGGCATTCAAGGCCAACAGGTTAGTCTGGAAGGCAATTTCATCAATAACACCGATGATATCCGAGATTTTCTTACTGGAAGTATTAATCTCTTCCATTGCACTAACTGCACGGCTAACCACCTCACCACCCTCTTGCGCTTTACCTTGCGCATCAGCAGACAGGTTATTAGCCTGCAAGGCATTCTCGGCACTTTGTTTCACCGTAGAAGTCATTTCCTCCATACTGGAAGCCGTTTCTTCCAGGGAAGATGCCTGCTCTTCTGTCCGCTGACTTAAATCCGCGTTGCCCTGGGCAATTTCATTAGCCGCCGAGGTAATTGCAGTTGCGGAGTTTCTGATATTGGTAATGACTTCTGTCAGTTTATCGGCGGTGGTGTTGGCATCATCTTTCAGCTGCCCAAACGAGCCTTCGTAATCACGGGTAATGCGCTCACTTAAGTCACCACGAGCCATGGCACCCAACATACGCAGTACATCGTTCAAAGCGACTTCAGTCGTACTCACCAGACTGTTTAGACCTTTACTTAAGTTCTCAAAGAAGCCATCCTTATCTTCCAAGGCAATTTGCTTGGTAAAATCGCCTCCAGCTGCAGCATCGACCATTTCATCAATTTCTGCTTCAATCGCAACCTCCGCGGTACGGTCATTCCACTCAACTACTGTACCAATACGGTCACCCTCTACCACAATTGGATTAGCGATCAAGGCAAACGTACGCCCACCGACCACAATCTGGCTACGGTAGGTACTGGTCATGGCCGTAACCATATTGCGCTGATGAGATGGATTTTTATGGAAAACATCGATATTCGAGCCGACCAGCTTATTACTATCAAATCCAGCTAGTTGCTTGCGAATATCAGATTCGGCGGTGCGCATCATGCCTTGAACCGCATCATTCATGTAAATGATATCGAAGTTGTTATCGGCGATCATGACATTAGCGGAGACGTTATCGAGAGCCTGTTTAACCCGAGCATTCTCATTAGAGATTCGACGCTCTTCTTCCTCTTTTGCCAAACGTTCAGTTTTATCGTCCCACTCGACCACTGTCCCTAAGCGTTTACCATCAGCATCATATAGCGGTGTAGCTATCAGCCCAAAGGTCAAGCCAGCTAATTTCAGATCAGTACTATAGGAGTCTCGTAAATCCTTCAACATGCCACGCTGATGCGACGGATTCTTATGGAAATCATCAACACAGATACCCATCAATCCCTGCACACTGAAATTAGGCAACTGAGATCTAATGGTACCTTCCCGGTGACTTAACATTTTCTTCACGGCTTCGTTGAGAT
This sequence comes from Maricurvus nonylphenolicus, assembly GCF_042854845.1. Taxonomy (GTDB): domain Bacteria; phylum Pseudomonadota; class Gammaproteobacteria; order Pseudomonadales; family Cellvibrionaceae; genus Maricurvus; species Maricurvus nonylphenolicus. The sequence goes on from NZ_AP031498.1 coordinate 3,147,008, forward strand.
AGATAATGTTAAGATCTTCATCAGCCATCATCACGCTGGTATCACAGACATCCAGCGCTTGTTTGATACGCAAATTGGCTGCGGCCTCTTTACGTTCGGCTTCTTCTTGCGCTAAACGCTCTGTCTTATCTTCCCACTCAATCACTGTACCTACACGTTCACCATCCAAGTCATACCAGGGGCTGGCGGTCAAACCAAAGACAAGACCATTGACTTTTAGGTCCGTTTGATAGGGATTCGATAGTGCAGAAATCATGCTACGCTGATGGGCAGGATTTTTGTGGAATACATCAGCGCAAGTGCCAATAAGATTGGATACATTGAATGCTGGCAGGACCTCTTTGAGTTCGTTTTCACGGTTCTGCAGCATTTTCTCAACCTGATTATTCATATAGGTAATATTCAGGTCATTATCCGCCAGCATGACATTAGCCTGACAAAGCTTAAGTGCATTGGAAATATTGGCGACTTTTTTGTTCTCTTCGTTTTGCAGTTTCTGCGCGGTAATATCGCTGGCAAACTTGACGACTTTATACGGCTTGCCGTTATCATCCAGAATCGGGTTATAAGACGCAGAAATCCAGATTTCCCGGCCACCCTTCGCCAAACGCTTATATTCTTGCGCTTCAAATTCGCCGCGATTGAGCTTCTCCCAGAACTGACGATATTCAGTACTCGCCTTGTAATCAGGTTCGACAAACATACTGTGATGTTGCCCCTGAATTTCACCGAGGCTATACCCCATCGCATTGAGGAAGTTGCTGTTTGCGGTAATGATGGTGCCATCCATATTGAATTCGATGACAGCCTGCACTTTATCAATCGCTGACGCCTTACCTTTAAGATCGAGAATATCCGTGTCGCCGCTACTACCTTGAGAAAGACTGCCACGCAAAGACGACTGCAAGTTAGTCAAGGTATAGGCGAGATGACCAATCTCATCTTTGGCTGTCTGGCGAAATTTACCCATCCAGGTTTCTTTGGCAATCGCATCGACAACATCGACCGCATCTTGCATCATATCCTTCACATACTGCGATAAATTCATAGCCAGTAACATACCCGGCACGGCCCCTAACAACGCAATGACTAGTGGCACTGTCATGGCGCCTTGGGATGTCGATGACTGATAGCCAAGCAGTACCAACAAGGACAGCACGGGCAAACCCGCTGCCAGCTTAATTCTGGCTCCTACACTGAGAGATTTTAACGCTTCCATCTTTAGCCTCACTCGGTAATTACCGATTTATCGATAAATTCTGTATACAACAATTCCTGAATAATATTTAACCTATGCCGATCAACTTGAATTAATCACGTCAACTCTCCTCAGACTCAATTAACTGCTGAGTAACTTCTGCCAGGTTCGGAATTTCATCCATATTCAGTAGACGGCTGATTTCAAGTAAAATAACCATTTTCTCATTCACAGAAACCAGGCCGCGGATATAATCTGTATTAACAGAGTCACCTAAATCAGGCGCCGTTTTCATATCTTTATCTGACAGGTTGTATACGTCCGAAACGGCATCGACAATAATGCCCATAATTCGGCTGCCATTATCAGTGGCCACTTTCAATACAATCACCACAGTCACCGCGGTATATTCGATTGCATCCAAGCCAAAACACTGACGTAAATCTATCAAGGGAACAATTGTGCCCCGCAAATTGATAACACCCTTTATTTTGGCTGGTGCATTGGGGATTGGTGTTGCAGACTCCCAACCCCGAATTTCCTGAACACAAAGAATATCTACGCCGTATTCTTCACCTGCCATGATAAATGTCAGGTATTGTTCTCCATCATCTGTAGAAGTCTCGGTTGACTCCGCTACTGCCAATCCTTCTACCGCTGCTTCTGCACCTACCGCTTGCATGTGTTCCTCCAATAGACAGGTTAACCTGCTTGAGCCATGGTTATTTGACTGGTAGCCAGCTCTTGAGCGAGCGGCACCATTGTATTGATGGCCTGGTGGTTAACACCGGCCAGCTTGACCAATCCAACAATATCGAGAATAAGAGCAACTGTGCCATCGCCAAGAATCGTAGCACCGGACACGCCCTCTACACGCTGATAGTTATGCTCCAGGCTTTTAATGACCACCTGTTGCTGAGCTAACAACTCATCCACCACAATGCCCACTTTTTCACCATCACATTCAACGACAACCAATAGGGAATCTTCTACGGCATCGTTTTCTGGCACAATATTAAAAATATCGAACAGGCGGATTATTGGGACATACTCATTACGCAGTTGAAATACATCACACCCACCTGCTACACGATTCACCAATTCCGGTTTGGTTTGTAAAGATTCAACAATGGATACCAGCGGGAAGATATAAGTATGAGTGCCTACGCGTACCAGTTGGCCATCGAGAATAGCCAGGGTTAAAGGAAGACGTATGGTAATACGGGATCCTTCACCGGGTTTGGAGGTAATTTCAACGGTACCATTCAGCTCTTGTATGTTACGTTTTACAACGTCCATACCGACGCCGCGCCCAGACACATCACTGACTTCTGCTGCGGTTGAAAAGCCCGGTGCAAAGATTAAATCGTATATCTGTTCATCGCTAAGATGAGAGGCATCTTTTTCAGTGATAACATCTTTCTCAACGGCTTTTGCGAGAATTTTCTCGCGGTTAAGGCCGCGTCCGTCATCCTCAATTTCGATAACAACGTTTCCACCCTGATGGTAGGCATTTAATATGATCGTGCCAAAACCATCTTTACCGGCCTGTTGCCGCTCTTCGGGTAATTCAATGCCATGATCCACGGCATTACGCACCAGGTGAACCAGGGGATCACCGATTTTTTCCATAACGGTTTTATCGAGTTCAGTCTGCTCGCCACGCAGCTCCAATTCAATTTCCTTATCCAGCCGCCGACTCAGATCGCGAACCATGCGCGGGAAACGACTAAACGCAAAGCTGATTGGCAGCATACGAATGCGCATAACGCTTTCCTGTAACTCACGGGTATTCTGTTCCAGCTGACCGAGTCCTTCCATGAGTTTGGGCAACCTATTAACATCAAAGTCGGTGCCCAACTGACCTAACATGGATTGCGTAATTACCAGCTCCCCAACCATATTAATCAGATTATCAATCTTATCGATACCAACACGAATAGAGCTTGAATCTTTGGCTGCTGCTTTCGCTGCTGCCTTGGGTTTAGCGGCAACTTTAGATACTGATGTGCTATCGGCTGAGTTCTCTGTAACCGCAGTCTTATTATTACTATCACCTGCGGGAGTTTCTGCAATTGATTGTTGCTGATTGGCAGCGGAGGTTTCTGTATCAACCAAGCCGAGAGGCTCAACCCGAATAAGCGACTCATCGGCAACCCACTCAAATACTTCATCGATTGCTGATTTTTCAATATTACCTTTGATCGTGAGATGCCATGCTAGAGCACAGGATTCAGGATTAAGATTCCCCCAACCCGGCAAGTGTTCAAGATCACAGGAAACTTGCAATTCACCCAATTCCTGTAATTCACGAAATAGTCTTAATGGCTCATTACCGGTACGTAAAATATCCGCATCAGGCTGAAAGTAGATACTCCAACCTGCTGATTTAAATTCTCGTTCAGACATTAGAATGTCAATATCAGCTTCATCGTCGACCCATTCAAAAACTTCTTCAATGGCCTGCCGCGAAACCTTATCGTGAATGGTCAACTGCCAACCCAGATAGCATTGCTCCGGATTTAGGCTGTCAAAGCTGGGGATATCATTAAGTAAAGGACTAACCTCAAACTGACCGGGCTCACTCAGCAACTCAGCCAATTCCCTGAACATGCGTAGAGGTTCATTTCCCGTTCTCAGCATATCCCTATGGGGTTTGAAAAAGATTGTCCAGGGCCCCTCAGCTTCAGCAGTTGATGTAGAGACTTGAGACGCTTCAACCGGGGCGACGGGTTGTGAGTCTGTAGAGGCTGCTGCGGCCTCAGACTTAGCAACCGGTTCGCCAGCCAAGATGCTTTCAAAAGCAGCTTTAAGAACATCTGCCTGAGTGGCATCTGGTTCTTCCTGATTTTGCAGTGCTGTCAGCAGTGCCCGCAGGCAATCGACCGACTGCAGAAACAGATCCACATCGTCCTGGCTGATACCCCGTTTCTCGGCACGAATTTCATCCAGTAATGTTTCCAAAACATGGGTAAATTCCGCGACGATTGAAAAACCAAACGTGGCGCTGCCTCCTTTGATAGAGTGCGCGGCTCGAAAAATAGAGTTTATGGTTTCGGCATCCGGTGCCAAAGGATCCAACTCCATTAACGAGCTTTCCATTTCATCAAGTCCCTCAAAGCTTTCCTCAAAGAAGACCTGATGAAATTGAGAGAGATCGATGCTCATGGCTGTTACAACACCTTCTTGATAGTGGCCAGTAATTGGTCTGGGTTAAATGGCTTAACGATCCAGCCGGTAGCACCAGCTGCTTTACCCTGGCTTTTTTTATCCATACTGGACTCAGTGGTCAGCATTAATATCGGGACAAATTTATAGGGCGCCAGCTTCCTTAATTCAGAGATTAAAGAGATGCCATCCATATTGGGCATATTGACATCGGAGATGACTAGATCTACGGCTCCTTTTTGGGCAATCCCCAGGGCTTCCACGCCATCGGAGGCCTCGACAACATCGTGCCCCGCCCCTTTTAAAGTAAATGACACCATTTGACGCATTGATGCAGAGTCATCCACGGCGAGAATCTTTGCCATAAGTACATTCTCCAGTTTCTATTAATTAAATCTTCTAATTAAATTTTCGAACCTAACTCTCTGTTACAAACAAACTATTACAAACGAACTGTTACATCCCAAATTCATTTCAGCTCAACAACAGATGCTCTTTGAGACCCAACTGGTCCGCGGCATCAACAATCACTGAGGGAGTAGAAGCCCAGGAGCACGCAGCCCCATGGTTTTTCAGGGTGTTAATAAAGACGTATAACAACTGTAAACCCGCCGTGTCTGCGCGAGTTACCGCTGCGGGATTGAAGACAACATCAGTGCTCCCCGAAGCATGGGGCTCAAGCTGTTCATGTAGCGACTCGGCAGTCGCAATGGTTAGATTCTCGGGCAAGTCCACGACAATGGGGTCAGCCACGTTAACCTCCTGTATCCATGTGACACTGGGGCAAATGCCAGCGCGGAGCCAGCATCCTTTGCATTAACCAATATCCGTTATGTCGGTCAAAGTCATGCAAACTTTATATTCGCCTCCTAAGTCTAGACGTTGATTTAACCTTTGCTAGAAATTCGCATAAAAATTGAAAGACTTATAAAGCTTTCTGGTTTGAGGTAGAAATAAAAGGGATAAAAAGGAAAGAAAAAATGAAATAGATGACAGGCTTGCTAAAACGCAATCAAGAATTACGATGGCGACTTAATGTTGTTAACTCATCAATCTCTTTTTGCAGTTGTTTTTCCAGGGCAGCATTTTCTGAAACCTGCAAACGCTGAATCAACTCTGCGATTGATCGGCGCCGATGATAGAGCTGTTGCCACTCCACCAATAAACGCTCATTTAACTGTTCGCCTTGCTTAACTCTGGTTTGCTGAACACTGACAGACTGCTCCAGCTGCTGCAAGAAATGACGATAGGTCATAATAGTTTGAGCTGTTAAGCCTTGACGCTGCTGATCAATTTGATCGGCATAATCCTGAAAGTAATCGCGCAGCTCTTGCAACTTTCCCTGCTCCAATTGCTGTTGCTGGCGCGCCTCCTGCAAGCGCTGGGCAGCTTGATCTTCCGCCCTCTCTGCCAAGGTAAGAACAACGGCCATACGTTTAGAGCGTTTAATCGCCATCACAACTACTCAAGCTTGTATAACTCTTATCGTCCAGCAGCCAATGCGCCGCCATTGGCGGGTTTATTCACTGCCGGTTTGGCTTGTTGCGGATTCACGCCGCCGTTAGCCGCAGCGGCAGCCTTTCCAGCGTTCATCGCAGGCATCATCACCTGATCAAGTTGCTGACGACTCGCCGCAAAGGGTACCGAATCCTTGAGGCCTTGGGTGACAAATTGACGTAAATGCGGTTGTCGCTCAATGGCAATATCTGTCTCTCGATCGGCTCCCTGAGTATAAGCGCCGATACTGATAAGGTCCTTATTCTGTTGATAGACACTTAACAACTGTTTAAAGCGCTGCATACATTTTAGATGGGTGTCATCAACGATATTAGGCATAGCCCGGCTAATGGAAGCCTCAATATCAATAGCGGGGTAAATCCCCTCTTCGGCCAAACGACGTGACAGCACCACATGCCCGTCCAGGATGGCCCTGGCCGCATCGGCAATGGGGTCCTGCAAATCATCGCCTTCCGTCAATACCGTATAAAAAGCTGTGATTGAACCAGCCCCTGCTTCGGCATTACCAGCCCGCTCAACCAACTGAGGTAATTTGGCAAAAACAGAAGGCGGATAACCTTTGGTTGCCGGTGGCTCACCAATGGCCAGGGATATTTCGCGTTGCGCCTGAGCATATCGGGTCAGGGAATCCATCAGCAATAGCACGTTTTTACCGCAATCACGGTAGTATTCGGCTACCCGTGTCGCCAATTGAGAGGCGCGTAAACGCATCAGAGGTGCGTCATCGGCAGGAGAGGCCACAACTACGGCTCGGCGTAAGCCCTCCTCGCCGAGGATATGATCAATAAACTCTTTCACCTCACGGCCACGCTCACCAACAAGACCCACCACGACAATATCGGCGGTGGTAAATCGCGTCATCATCCCCAAGAGCATACTCTTGCCCACACCACTGCCGGCAAACAGCCCTAAACGCTGTCCACGCCCTACCGTCAGCAAAGCATTGATGGCACGTATACCAACATCAAGAGGCTCAGAAATTGGGTTACGATTGAGAGGATTAATCAGCTCCGGGGTGAAATCGAGAAAATCTTCGCCCCCGATAGATCCCTTACCATCCAGAGGCTGCCCCAGCCCATTGATGACCCGACCCAGTAAGTCGGGACCGATACGCATACCGTTGTGTTCACCTAATGGCCTGACAATGGCTCCGGGGCGCAAACCTTCAACATGCTGAATGGGCATAAGGTAAATTTTTTCATGGGCGAAGCCTACAACTTCGGCCTCAACCCGACGACCATCAAGGCCAATAACTTCACACTGGTGACCGACAGAAATATTTAATCCCACGGCTTCCAGTGTCATACCCACCAAACGGGTTAAGCGGCCTTGAGCCTGAGGCGTAAACTCAAATTTACCCAGCGGACGATACTGCTCCAACTGATCGAGCAACTTCGTCACGGTGATTCCTCTTTATTTCCCGGAGAAAGGTCATTGCCCGGTGCAGGGTCATTACGTGGGCTATCAGGAAAATCATCACTAGCAGTATCATTGAGCTCGGCCTGGCCGTGCTCGCTCACCTCTGCAGCGACCGTTGATGGCGTGAGTTCGACCGGTGCCGATAGGACTTCCTGATCCAACTGTGGTGTAGGGTTTTGGTCAGGATCAAGGTTTGATGTCTGCGATAGTTGACGGGTGAGAAACTCCTCAAGCAAAGCATCCATTTGTGATTCAACTGAATAATCAACCTGACTCTCTGCTGTTTCAATATGGCAACCTCCCGGTGTTAAACCTGCATCGCCATAAAACTGCCAGCCCAATTGTTTTTCTTCCGCGTAAGACTCAATCATAGCCAAGTCGTCAGGATTTAATGTCAGCCGTAAACTTTTGGCACCAACGGGTAACGCAGCTACGGCCTGCTTAACCACAGCTAAAATATCACCAGAATCGATTTGCAATTCACGCTTAATGATTTTGCGAGTCAAGGCACAAACAAAATCAAGCAGCATCAAATAAAGCTGCGACTCCTGCTCCTTGAAAGGCACCATTAACTGGTTAGTAATTTGCTGAAGCTGCTGCACTTTTTGCCGCAACTGCACATCGGTTTCCTGCTTGGCTTTTTGTAAGCCTTCCTGGTAACCCTGTTGGTTACCCTCCTGCTTACCCTGGGCAAAACCTTCCTGATGGCCTTTGGCGAAACCTTCTTTTTCTGCCGCTTCGGTTATTTCCTGCAGGTGCTCAGCGGTAATCGGCTGCATCGTAATATCAGCAGCATCGATATCTTCAATAACCTCACCTGACTCGGTAACAGCTCCGGGGGCTTTTTCAGCGACTTTTCGTGGTTTTGGCTCAGGACGCTTTTCCGCTTCGATAATATTGCCAAACTCGTCCATTTCCGGCAGTGACCAGCGCTGAAATGCACCAGTATCCTCTTCCGGAATACGATTGACAGCATGCCCCGATTTTTTCTGCTCAGTAGTTGTCATACGTTAAATCTGATCACAAACAGCCATTACATCATCTGCTCGCCGCCACCGCCGAGCATAATCTCGCCGGCATCCGCCATACGTCTGGCAATGGTAAGAATTTCTTTTTGTGCCGCTTCCACTTCCGATACACGCACTGGGCCTTTGGCCTCCAGGTCGTCACGCAACAACTCGGCAGCACGCTTGGACATATTCTTGAAGATTTTCTCTTTAAGCACTTCATCACTGCCTTTAAGGGCAACAATAAGCGATTCGGAAGACACTTCGCGCAGCAGTACCTGGATACCACGATCGTCAACATCTTTGAGGTTGTCGAAGACAAACATAAGATCCTGAATCTGATTACCCATATCTTCATCAGATTCTTTAATCGATTCCATAAGATCGGCTTCGATTGAACTATCGAGATTATTCATAATCTCAGCCGCCACTTTATAACCGCCCATAGCTTTGGTTTGCGAGCTGGCATTACCGGAGAACTGTTTCTCGAGAATATCATTGAGTTCTTGCAGGGCGCTTGGCTGTACGGTATCCAGTGCAGCAACACGCATCATAATATCCAGACGCACTTTATCCTGGAAATAACTCATGATTTCTGCCGACTGATCCGGGTCCAGATAAGCAATCACAATCGCTTGAATCTGCGGGTGCTCATTGCGAATAATATCGGCTACCGAACGCGCCTCCATCCACTTAAGCGTATCAAGACCGGTGGTATTACCGCCAAGCAATATCCGATCGATCAAACCATTGGCTTTATCTTCACCCAGCGCGGTAACCAGCATATTGCGGATATAGCTATCGGCGCCCATACCCAGGCCAGTCAGGGTGCGAACTTCATCCAGAAAACCAGACAATACGGCTTCAACTTCATGTTGCTCGATATTGGTCAATGAGGACATGGCGGTACCGATACGCTGCACTTCCTTTGGCCCCATATGCTTGAGCACTTCCGCCGCATCCCCTTCTCCCAGGGTCATCAACAGGACGGCGGCCTGATCGACTTTGGTAAGGTTTGAAGAAGGTTTATCTTGTGTCGCTGGCGCTGGCGCCTGTGCTTCTGCCATAATCTATGTCCTAGCTTACCCTTGCTTGATGGTGCGTGTATGTGCCCTCAAGGGTATAAAGCAGTTACGGATTTGTTAAATATCTTTCTATTGTTTTTACAGGGGCCGTAAGTGTTATTGGCTATTAAAACACCACTGAGCTTTATTCGCCTTCATTAATCCAGCGTTTAATCACCTGGGCAACACGGCCCGGATCTTCTGCGATCAGCCCTTTGACGGCATTGAGCTGCTGCTCATAGCTCTCTTCCGGGCTAGGCAACGCCAGAGCATCACCACCGGTTAAGGTCACCGTTTCATCGGAGAGGCCTTCAAAACTATCCAGCCCAGCGGCTTCCAGAGCGGCCATTTCACGCGCCTCTTCCTGCTCTTTGGCTTTTGTGCCCGCTGTGGTCAGGCTCTTTAACACCGGACGCAATAACCCCAGGATAAGCGCCACAATAATCAACAGGCCAACGAGCTGCTTAGCCAATTGCTGGAACCATTCCTCTTGCCAAAACTTTGCTTCAGTGACAACAAACTCATCGGAACGCTCAACAAACGGCGAATTTAGTACGTTAACGCTATCCCCGCGGGCAACGGAAAAACCGACGGCATCGCGAACCAAAATGGATAAACGCTCCAACTCATTATCACTCCAGGGTACACGCCTTTCTTCGCCGGTAGCCGGATCAATATCCACCCGATCATCAACCACAACTGCAACCGTCATGCGACGAACTTTGCCTTTTTGATGTTTGGTATAGCTAACTGTGCGATCAAGCTCATAGTTGCGGGTCGCTTGGCGACGCATATTGTTGTTGCCGGCACCGGCGCCTTCTTCTCCACCTTCAGCTTGTTCAGGGGCTTCTGCACCCGCAGGCGGCTGATTGGTTAGAGCACCAGGAATACCCGCAGCCAAAGCGCCGGCATTGGCACTCTCTTCAAGGGTTTGCTCGCTACGAATGGCGGGCAAGTCCGGGTTGTAGATTTCTTCTGCCTGCTCTACTTCGGTGAAATCAACATCGGCACTCACCTCCGCGCGGTAATTACCGTTACCGACAATCGGGTCGAGAATACTGTTAACCCGTTGGGTAATATCCGCCTCCAGCTTGCGGGTGTAGTCGCGCTGTTTGGCAGCCATCACAAAGGACTGATCCTCTTCACCGGTCGATAGCAGATTACCCTTTTGATCTACCACGGTGACATTATCGAGAACCAACTCCGGAATACTGGAAGCGACAAGGTTGGCAATAGCTTTTACCTGGTTTGGCTTAATACCGCGACCAGGAAACAATTCAACAAATACGGAGGCACTGGGCTCACGGGCTTGACGGACAAACACCGAACGCTTGGGAATCGCCAGGTGCACACGCGCACTACGTACTGCATGAATGCTGGTAATGGTCCGCGCCAATTCCCCTTCAAGACTACGACGGAAACGTGCATTTTCCATAAACTGGCTGGTACCCAACGGCTGTTCTTGATCTAGTAATTCAAAACCAACGGAACGGTCACCGGGCAATCCTGCTTCCGCCAACTTTAGGCGAGCTTTGTGTACATCCTTGGTATCGACTAATAGCGCCCCACTGGCGCCATCAACTTTGAACTTGATATCGTGCTGTTCCAGGATCTGTACGACTTCCTGGGAATCGAGTCGGTCAAGACTGCCATATAAGGGGCGATAATCTTCGCCCTGTGTCCACAACACCACAGCAAAACCAATGGCAACACTGGCCGCCAAACCAACCATTAAACCGATTTGACGAATCAGATTGAGATTATTAAAACCCTCGACCAAATCGTTTGTGGAGCGATCTTTAATACTGCGATCACTGCCCAGGTCATCACCTAATCCCATATCGGTTTCTGCTGTAGCCATAACCTAATTCTTCTTTCGATCAATCAAAGCCGCTAATTAAAGCGGCATATTCATCACATCACGGTAAGCGTCAATTAATTTATTACGCACCTGTACCATGGATTGAAATGAGACGCTGGCTTTCTGAGATGCAACCATCACATCGGTGATATCGACATTGGGATCACCCTGCTCATAGGCTTTGGCCATAGCCGAAGACGCCTGCTGCACGTCATTGACCTTGTTAACCGCCTGGCCAAACATCTCCGTAAAACTCGGCACCTTCTCCTGCGCATTGACCCGATCCTGTGGACGCAGTCCCTGGGCTTCGGCGACATCACGCGCCGAAAGATTGTCGGTTTTATTGAAAGCTTGAGTTTGAGATTTGAGAGAACGCATCTCGACCAGCAAACGGTTGATATCGACACGATCAGTCATGGTTACCTCGCAATTAAAGGTCTGAATATTTCTATCCGGCGACAATTTTTTGGCTTTTTGTACCGGGAATTCGTAATCTGCGAGGGTTACTGCATAAAGCGGGCCAGAACTTGCCACCCACAGGAAGAAAGAGGAAAGATGTTGCCGCCAGGGGCAAGAAAAAGACAGCTAAGAGGTAATGTGGATGTTAGATGCTGGTGCATCTAACATCCAACATCAAAGTAATCTACTAGAGATCGAATTCAAACTCTTTGAGTTCGCGACTAAGGCGTCTATCTTCGAGCTTTTCTTCTAATCGGCGCCTGGCATCAAGCTGATCGGCACTTTTACTGGGACGGGAAGGTTTTACGGGAGCGGATTCCACAGGGATTCTGGGTTTTACCTCGGACGGCGTAAGAACAGCTGTACTCATAGCGGTACTCCTCCATGACTGCGTTATTTGTGTGTGTTATTTTTTACGCGGGTCAAAAAATATACTGGCAGGAGTTGCGGGTCAAGCCCCACGATATGATATTTTGACGAAGTTTCTATGACGCTTTGGTCATAATTCGAAGGCCCTCAGAGTGAAGGCCTTCAGCAGAAGAGAATATTCTTACAAATCAATCAATTAGCCAAAGCAGCCTGCAGATCAAAACCCTGCTCTTTTAATTTGGCCAATTTATAGCGCAAGGTGCGAGGGCTAATCCCCAAGCGCTCAGCCGTACCCTTCTTACTGCCCTGCTCCTGGCGTAAGGTGCTGACAATAATTTCAAATTCGCGCTGCTTTAAATCATCCCCCAAAGCTGCTGGCTCCAACGCCTCGGCAGTATGTGCCACCGTATCTACAGCGCCTATAACTCCTGGGGTGGATTCTGGCGTGGCTATCGGATTAACGATGCCCGCTGGCACATCAGCCACCCTGGCATCGATCAGGCTCGGCTTTTCACTGTAGGCCGTTTGCTCCATCAATCCCAAATCCGCCCCATGGATTTTGGCTCCCGGCTGAAGAATCAATGCCCGCTGCATCACGTTATCCAGCTCGCGCACATTTCCCGGCCACGGGTAACCCAATAGCATCTGCCGAGCGTCATCGGCGAGGACAACCCCTTTGCGATATTGCTTCTGGGCATGCTTGGCCAGCAGTTTTTCCGCCAGAGGGATAATGTCCGCAGGCCTATCTCGCAAGGGTGCCCACTGCAGCGGTAAAACACTCAGGCGGAAATACAAGTCTTCACGGAATTTTCCTTCGGCGACATGCCGACGCATATCACGGTTCGACGTAGCAATGACGCGTACATCCAGAGGAATTGTTTTACGTCCTCCCAACCGTTCGACTTCACGCTCCTGCAAAACCCGCAGTAACTTGGCTTGTAAGCCCAAGTCCATCTCAGAAATTTCATCCAGCAGAATAGTACCGCCATTGGCCTGCTCAAACTTACCCGGTGCACTGCTGTGAGCGCCGGTATAGGCCCCCTTCTCGTGACCAAACAACATAGCCTCGAGCATATTTTCGGGAATAGCCGCGCAGTTTATGGCAATAAACGGTTTATTGGCACGTGGCGAATGTTGATGGACATAACGCGCCAGAACTTCTTTACCAGTACCGGATTCGCCGATAATCAAAACCGTGGACTCCGACTCAGCGACACGACGTGCAAGCTGCAACAACTGCTGACTGCCAGGATCATTGGCAACCGGTTCGTCACCTGCCGCCTCCTGCCCCCCGGCATAACGCCCCACAGTTTCAACCAACAATTCAGGTTCAAAAGGCTTCACCAGGTAATCAACGGCGCCATCGCGCATGGCCTCGACAGAGCGATCAATACTGCCGTAAGCCGTATTGAGTATCACAGGAATGTGGGCATATTGACGCTTAATTTCTCGCAGCAGCTCGTGGCCATCCATACCGCCCATATTGACATCGGAGACCACCACAGCAATATCCGCATGCAGTGCCAATTGTTTTAGCGCTTCTTCGCCACTGTCTGCGGCCACGACGTCGTAGTTAGCAAGCTCCAGGGTATCAGTCACCGCTTCTCGCAGGTTGGGATCATCCTCAACGACCAAAATTTTCGCAGCAAGGTTTTCCGAGGCTGACATAACAACTCCTAACATTCTTCAGTAGGTGAATACTGGGTAACTTCTTGTGACACAGCGGATACAGCTTGCGGGTCACTAGCCATTCTCTCAGGTGCTTGAGAGGCCAAAGGCAGGCTAAGGCGGACATGGGTTCCCACCCCCTCTTTCGACTGCAGCTGTAATTCGCCACCATGGGCACGCATAACTGTTTGAACTACCGATAACCCCAAGCCAGTTCCCTGAGCTTTGGTTGTCATAAACACATCGGTTACGGAATTCAAAATTTCCTGTTTGATACCTGGGCCTTTATCGACAACATCAATAATCAACGGCTGAACCAATTCGCCATTAGTATTGGCCTGGGCTTGCTCCCCCAAGGAGAAATGAATACTCAGCTCAGCGCGGGTTTCCACTGCTTGAATCGCGTTGTTAACCAGGTTTAGCAGTGCCCCCACGAGAATATCCTGATTACAACGTAACATATGCGTGGGGCACGCATTGCGCCACAAACAGCGGGACTGGCTGGTTTCCAACACCACTTCCATCTCTTCTGCCAGGGATTCCTGTAACTCCGCCACACTGATTAAATCCGGTAAAGGAATATCACCTTTAACGAACATCAACATGTCCTGAACCTGACGCTCCATATGGTTTAGGCGCTTAAGCAGCTTGTCGGAAAATTTTTGTTGTTGCTGGGGTTTTAACTGGCCACCACGTAAGTGACCTGCGTATAACATAGCGGCAGATAGTGGTGTACGAATCTGATGTGCCAATGCCGACACCATTTTACCCAACGCGGACAAACGCTCATGACGGCTTAACTCTGCCTGCAGACGACGGGTTTCGGTTTGATCGGTCAACAGAATAATTTGACCATCCTGGTGACCTTCAGATTCCAGAGAGCGTGTAGCAATACTGATACGTCGCCCGGCCTTGGTTGACACTTCATGGCCGTCATCGCTACGCGGTGCAAAACTGCGCACAATAACATCACGCCACAGCATACCTTCCAAAGGTTCACCGAGCATATCCACTGCCGCAGGATTACATTCAGTGACACGCCCGCGCGCATCCAGCACGACGACACCGCCAGGTAATACCGTGAGAAGATTTTCAAGGCGATTAGCGAGGCGCTCTTTTTCCGCCAGCTCTTCCAATCGTTTAGCAGAAACCGTATTCAGCTCTTGGGTCAGCTCCGTAACACGATCTTCAAGCAAACTGTACGACTCTGAAAGCTGTTCGGACATTTCGTTAAACAGCTGAAATGCCCGGCGTAAATCATCACCCTTCGGTGGCTGAGCCGCATCTGTTTCGCCACTAATCAGGGATGCATCTATTACACCCAGAGGGGATTCAGTATCTGCTTGTCTAAATTGTTGTTGGGCAAGAGCCACGACAAACCTCTCCTAAATTTTATGTCGCCATGCAGTTTTTTGACGCTTGACGACTTATTTATGAGGGTATCTGCAAACACAATGCCAAGTTATTTTTCCCTTTAGAATCAATCAGTTACACAAAAAGAAATATGTAAAAGGTCAAATTTATGACTAACAAAGCAAACCTCAACAGAAGAAGCTAGAATGGTGTCAATTTTATAGGGGAGATTTCGAATTACGCTTCAGGGATACGTAATTCGTGATTAAATTAAAGAGAAAAAGAGGGAGATTTACAGCGCAGGTCCTAGCCGCGCTGCAACTCATACTTGCGCATTTTTTCAACCAGGGTCGTGCGACGAATGGTCAAACGATCAGCAGCGCGAGCAACAACTCCACCGCAATCGTCCAATGCCTGCTGAATCAAATTCTTTTCAAGATTGGTCAGGTATTCTTTTAAATCAATACCGTTTTCTGGCAATAAGGTGGTATCACTCATACTGACAACGGTAGTTTTTGCGGGCTCAAGCTCATCGAACGCCTCAAACTCTTCGTCTGTCACATCGATATGGCGATACTTCTTCGGCAAGTCCTGCACACCAATCACACCGTAAGGGTGCATAATCGCCATACGCTCCACCAGGTTAGCCAATTCCCTTACATTACCCGACCACTCGTGTTTACAAAGCGACATAATCGCAGCAGAATTAAAACGGATAGACCCCCGCTTTTCACTCTCCATACGCGATACCAGCTCATTTAACAGCAGCGGTACGTCTTCGCCGCGCTCGCGCAGGGAAGGCATTTCGATGGGGAATACATTTAGACGATAATAGAGGTCTTCACGGAACCTGCCCTCTTCAATCATCTGTTCCAGATTGCGATGGGTCGCTGCAATAATACGTACATCGGTACTGAAGGTTTTATTACCCCCTACCCGCTCGTAACTGCGCTCCTGTAGCACACGCAAAATTTTCACCTGCATGTTCAGAGGCATATCACCGATTTCATCTAGAAACAGTGTGCCGCCCTCAGCCATTTCAAAACGTCCGGCACGGGCAGATATAGCACCGGTGAATGCGCCTTTTTCATGGCCAAACAATTCACTCTCCAGCAGCTCAGCCGGAATAGCACCACAGTTTACTGGAACAAAGGGTTTGTCACGACGATCAGAGTTGTAGTGCAGGTTACGGGCAACCACTTCCTTACCTGTACCTGATTCGCCAGTAATCAAAACGGTGACATCTTTATCCGCCACCTGCCCCATCATCTCGCGCACCACTTCAATTTCGCGACTGGTACCAACCAGGCTGCGGAACAAGTGCACAGGGCGCTGAATATTGGCCTGACGACGACGCAACTCAAAAGCTTCACGATAGCGCTGCGCGCGATGCAAGGTATCGAGTAATTTACTGTAGGTGGGAGGTAATTCCAGGCTGGCAATAACCATATGCTTGAGATACGGATCCCAGTCATCGCTTAACACCTGATCCTCACCGGCGAGAATCACGGGGACGGCATTATCCCAAGTCTGAATTTCTTTCAGTCGAGTATCCAATGCGCGCTTGCGACAGCAATCACCCAGAATCACTGCAACATAAGGAGAATCATCATCCAGCGCAGAACTGGCAACGGTTTGCCAATCTTCACATCCGCTAATTACAGCTGGCTCGCCTAAAAAATCGAGAATAATCTTCAAATCGTAGCGACGACCTTCATCATCATCCACTACCAAGACTTTCAACTCTCGCCACATGCGACTACTAACCTTCTACTTCGTAATGTAAGAAGCGCACCAGATCTACTGGTACAACTTAACCGGATACAGTTGTTCTAACTGGCAACCCTTCTCTACCGCTCTAGGTTGGTACCCACCGTGTGCCTTTTACAAATTGGTCAACAAGGTGCTGTGCCAGGTCAATTCACTGACTATGACTAATCAAGTAATAGTCAACGCGCTGGCATCGGTCAAATATCTGACGGGGGAGGATCTTATAGAAACTCAAGGAATATAGAAAGAACGTTATTATATCTATTAAATCTAATTTAAGCCAATTCAATAACAAATTTGTGACTAAAGTCACTCTTCGGGGTCACATTGAGCACGCCAGTGGCGTGCCACAACACGGCAACTTAAACCTTCGGAGCAATCTCATCCCAGCCGGATTTCACGGTTTTTATTAGCCCCAACACCTCTTCAATGCCGGCCTGATCATTGTCGCGGTTGGCCTCCAGAAGTCGAAACTGCATGTATTCATAGAGACGATCCAGGTTGTCTGGCAGATCACTTTCAACGCCTTTATCGAGGCTGTCACGCAAGCCTGAGAGAATGCTAATGGCCTTGCCTAACATAATGCCTTTGGTTGCCATATCTTCGCGAGCCAGGGCGCCCTTGGCGATGGAGAGGCGCTCTATGGCGCCCTCGTACAGCATTTGAATCAGCTTGTGCGGAGACGCATTATTCACCCGTGTTTCGAGATCGACTTGTTTGTACTGTGATAACGGATTTGTTGCCATAGTTAATCTTCTCTAGCTTTTTCACGCTTCTCAATCAAATATTTAATCTTGCTTTAATGCTGCAGCCAAGATGTCAAACTGCTGCTTCAGGAAGTCTTGAGTGGTATTAAGTTGTTGAATAATACTGTCATTAAACGAAAACTGAGATGCCAACCGAGCCTGAAACTGTTCGATACGCTCATCCAGAGCCAGACGCTCTTCTGCAATTTCTGACAACTCATCCTGCAAACCGGTTTGCTTGATGCCCAAACCACCTTGGCTATCTAGCAAATCATCAAGATAGCTTTCGAGCTGCTCAGCAATACCCCTATTATAATTGACCGTTCCGCGGTGACCTAAGCTGCCGCCGGTAACATCAATACGTAATCCTTCTGCGGCTGTACCCGACAACCCGGTTAATCGCTGCCCTGTACCGAGAGCGACCGACCCATTGATTGTGCCTTGTACATTAAGACCGAACTCATAATTAAAGCTTGCATCAGTCGTTTCTACCAAACCCAAGCTGTCAGCAGCAAAAGTGTTGGGGGATTGCACGTGGAAATTCACGTCGTTACCAAAATCAATGGTAAAACGACCGCCTTCCGTTCCACCGTCATAGGTAACGTTTACCTGAGTAAGGTCCTGCCCACGAACCAAACCCGAGTTGTGACCAAAACCGTCCAGGGCCCCCTCGCCATCAAAACCACTACTGTATACACCAGCTGCCGGTAAAATCGATAAAGGATCTGTTGCTCCCGCTACGACTCGAATGGTAGCGCCTGTACCTATGGTTTCTGTCGTGGAAACTCCATCTTGACTAACGGTTTCAAAGTAGAGCTGATTACCTGCATCCAAACGCGCAACAATATCTCCAGCTTGATAATAGGGATTAGACTCTAACTCCGCATCAATTTTACTTTGCACATAAGCTTGAACTTCGGCAGGCGTATTGCTGACTGAAGGATCCCCATCTAGCGTAATATTAAATCCGAAAGCACCGGCTACCAAGGTAAAGGATGTCACATTACCCGTAAAATCTTCTGTGCCTGTGATCGCACTCGTCCCCAAGGCCGTTTTTGCACCAGAACCATCTGCTACTACATTTAACGTTTCACCGATACCTGTGGCAACAGTTTTAAACGAAAGGCCGGTACCATTACGGTCAACCACCACATTACCGGCCAGGCCCGGTGTCGCATCAATAACATCCTGCACACTTTGCAAGGTATCATCGATAAAGTCAGTATTTCCATCTCCATCAATGTCACCTGCAGCAGTGCCATTGGCATCAATCACCAAGTCATAACGGGTTCCGTTATATTCAAGGCCTACCGCTCTTGCAGTAGTAGTAAAGTCGAGAGCTCCTGCGGTGATATCCAGGCTTCCGGCCGCCGTTTCTGCTACTGCCGCCGAGGCAATAAAGTTAGCATCAGCTTGTATAGCCGCTTCTAGCGCTGCTGCGATATCACTACCATCACTGCTGGCTATAGGAACAGAAATCGTGCCCGACGTTACCCCATTGGCTTCAATCACAAACTCAGCGGTATCGTTTAACGCAGCACCTAACGTATCAGAGACATCCAAGCCTATCTGAGGCGTAAAGGTTCCACTGCCAGCACTCAACCCCAAAGTATTGGCCATACCTGAATCGGCGGTTAACGCGGTAAAGCCTAACCCTGTGGTGCTACCTTGAGTAAAACTGACATTAAATTGCCCTTCTTCCTGATCCGCACTAAAGCTCACATCCGCAGAAATATTTTGTAATTTAAAGTTGATATCATCATTAATGGCATCTTCAATAGCTTGAGCCAGAGTGTCACCATTGGTGTAGTTGCCGTTAGCTATTTGGATGGTATTTGAGGAAACGCCGTTAACACTTAGTGAGAATTCATCATTCCCCCCATTAACGGTTAAACTACCCACCAGATCACTGGTCGTTGCCAAGGTACTGACTTCAGCATTCTCCTGCCCCCCGAACTCAGGCTCACCCAGCCCCAGGGTTAACGCAGAACTGGCATCGACATTTAAAAAACCAACACTGGACTGAGAACCATAACTGGCAGAAGTAATCTCAAAACGCGCATCGGAGGCATTGTAACCAACATTAACCGAACGTCCCGCACCCTGAATATTCAGATCACTATTGATACTGTTTTGCAGTATCTCGGCCAATTCAGTGCCGGTATAAGTGCCTTGATTGAGTACGATATTATCAGACAGAGTGCCATCAACACTGACCCGGAACCCATCGTTACTATCATCAATTACAAAGGGCTCACCACTGGTAGACATACCGATGTATTGAGCTTGCGTTGCCAACTGCGAGATCACAATATCGTAATCACCGCTTTGGGTATCTACAGTGCCACTGACAAAATCGATTAAATTATCCGTAGTACTGCCAGTAGTACCAAATAGTGTCGTCAGGCCTTCAGCATTGGTAGCCAAAGCCTCCTGAAACACGGTGGCATCAAAAATAAACTCACCAGTTTCACTGTTGGTTTTAATACCCACCTCTGACAAGGTACGGAATTCATTACCTTCCAACTGGCTAACAAATTGACCAAGGATTCTCTGACTGGTGGTTATTAAATTTCGAACTGTACTATCACCCGTAAACAAACTTCCCAGCCCGGTATCCGGATCAAAGGCGGTAAGCTCGTTTACCGTGCTTTTTAACTCATTGTAAGCATCAACAAAGGTCTGCATCCGTTCTGTAACCGCAGCGGTATCAGGTTCGATTGAAAGCGTTACCGGACCAGCACCTTCCTGACGTAAATTCAGCGTCAAACCATTAATAACACCGGTAACCAAATTGGATTCACGGGTGATATCCAAGCCATTGACTTTAAACGCAGCATCACTGCCTTCAACTGTTTGCAGCATGGTAGTCGTGGCATCGTTAAAATCCAGGGAGTCCAGTCCGTTGGTTGGATTGTTAGCTGTCAGCGTAAAAGCATTGTTTTCACCGGTTTCTTCCGACTCAAACAGTAAGCGGTAGCCGCTGCCAGTATCAACAATGCTGGCACGAATACCTATTTCGGCATCATTAATCGCATCGCGTACACCGGTTAATGTGTGATTACTGGCATCAATGGTTACCTTGCGTAGCGAGACTTCTGGATCGGCTGTAAAGGAGAAAGTTGGACCACCGGAATCATAATCAACATCACCAAAATCAAACTGTAACTCGCCTTCCCCCACTACGGCATCAAGACTGGAGTATTCCGCAGTAGCCAGCGTTTGAGCCCGCGCCAACGATGTTGTTTCTATGGTGTAAACACCAGGATCTGCAATAGAGCTCGCTGTTGCCGTCAGTGCCGATTCATTAGTAGAACTGGCAATGTTGCTTTGAAACGATGAGGTTAACGTCAGCCCGCTGGCCGCGGAACGAAGATTCTCGGCCAAACTGGTGATTGTACCCAATTCGGTAATCTGAGCGGTTACCAGCTCTTCCTGGGAGTTCAGGCGTTTATCCGCCGCCTCACGCTCCACCGCGACCAGATCATCGATCAAGTCGGAGGTTAAGACCCCGGAACCAATACCAATGGATGAGATTGAAGCCATCTAAACTTACCTCCGGCTTTCCACCTGCCAACATGACAGCCTGAAAGCACTGAATAGTACGGCAAAGCTGAATTTAGTCAGATTACATAGCCTGGTTCTATCAACGGACAACGCCTGAAAGCCAGAAGCCAAATAATCCCCCCCCCCTATCAAATAGATTATCGGCAACAATTGAGCAAACTTTAATCAAAAATAGCATTTTCAGAATACGCTACACACAAAATGTTTAGTGGGATTTTATCGTGCTGGGACACGAACAAAGAACTGATACATACTTTCAAATGTTCTGGGATTGCTCTCTTCAAAGGTATGCCAAGCACCTAGATCTCTACGAGATTCGCGGCCATAACATTGGTCAAAAGCGCTATTTACACTCCCATCTGCAAAGGTGAACCCCAAGAACTCTAAATTAAAGAGCTCCAGAAGGTCCCTCACCTGTAAAAGGTCGTAACTATGCTCCTGTACATGAAATAACAGATCCCTACATGGACTCATAGCATAAATATCTCCAAACAGCTCTATCCCTTTGAACTCGTCTTTAGCAGATGAATCTAGTAAAGCCCTTCTAACAGACCTTATATTTTCTGCGGTGGGCTCCAAGTCACTCTCAGCATAGATTTTACGAACCGCAGAAACAGCTTTTCTGGCCGTAGAACTATACAATCCCAGCTTGATCAACCCTCCTGGCTTGACCACCCCTACTATAGATTCAAGTCCCTTTTCAGGAGAAGCCATATGATGCAGAACCCCCATGGATTCAACAACATCATAGGATTTTCCAAGCCTCTGTAACTCCAGTATGTCCATGTGAAGAAAATCAATACCAGTGATATTTAGTTTTTCAGCCATCATTTGCGCATAGCCAAGACTACGAAGCGTTATATCTATAGCAGTAATATTCACGTTAAAATTAGCTGCGATCTCCAATGGCTGGCGTCCAGTACCACACCCGGCAACCAACACATCAATTTGCTCATCACAGCTAACGCTATCCAGCAGTTTGTCTCCCGCATCAAGTAATGACCTAATAGCTTGATAGTAGGAGTTTTTTCTCTCAGGTACAGGCAGGGAGTTCCAGCGAGGATAAGGATTCTCTTCATATTGGAGCCTTACCTGCCTTGAAACATCATCCGAAATATCCCCTATACTTTTGACCTTAAGGGAGTACTGAAGATCTTTTTGACTATCAAACAAGGTTTCACGGGCTAGCAACTTAAGTGAGACAGGCCAGGATTCAATATTTACTTTCTTCAATACTTCATGGCACGCCAGGCTTTCTAAAGGCTTATACAGCAATAGCAACAAAAGCAGACCTTCTACATCACTAACGCGCCCTCCGCTTGACGTAACATGTTCTTGCAGTAGCGTCTCAAGCTCATCAATCAAAACCCTTTCATCTTGCTCCACATAGTGAATATATTCATTCAACCAATTTTGCTGTGCCAATCCCACAACCAAAGGCATGATCTCATCAGGCAAATTCATGGCCGCTAAGCTTTGCGTAAGAATCACTCTCCTTGCTTGGGTCAATAAATTTTCAAGTTCAGGAGAAACAACAAAGCTGTATTTAAGGTATTCACATAACACCTTGTCAGAGGCCATACCTTCGAGATCGATCCTAATGGAACTTTCCCTTAACCCGTAACGCCGAATCATGACCTCTGCCAATCGAACTAACGTTCTATTTCGTGATGCAGATGAATCTCTCATTAACTCAATCAAGTCATCATCTAAATAGGTATTATTGCTAAGGCTAGAGATATGCTGAAGCGATATATTGATGGCCTTCCGAACGGACGGGTCCTTTCTCTGCTCATGGCTCAATAATAGGGAGGCCTGATATGCTGAAGCATAATCTCCCACACCACTGTAGACCAGAGGGGCAAGACGCAGTGCATTTTTATCCTTCGGGCACTTGGACTTTAATTCTTCCAAAGCTAATGCAGCCTCAGAATATCGATAAGTATTGATCAGGCACGCTATTTTCAGACTTGCACATGAGGCATATTTATAGCCTTGCTGACACAAATGATCCAGCAATAGAAATGCCTCGGCAAACTTTCCCTGAGCAATAAGTTGATGGCACATAACCAACAATTGAGAGTCGGTTAACGCCGTATTCTCTATATCTATATTATGATTTTTACTAACTGCCATACCCATAACCACCCCGAAGACATTCTATAGCCACCTTCGCAAGCTGGCTGCAATATATATACCAGCTTATAAGCAACGACAAAGAATATCGAGATTTTGAAAAAGTCATGGCATAAAAAAAGCGCCTCCTGAACCAGAAGGCGCCCCAAAACAACTCAAATAACTGACTCGAAATCTAGAGTGGTTTTAAACTCTATGCCTGTGCACTAAACAAGCGTACAGGTTCATCTTCATTTATTTGCTGTGCTAGCTGTACTGCGACCTCATTAGGTATTTGACGAATCACCTCTTCAGTGTTTCGATCAACTACAGTCACAATTGTCTTATCAACATTCTCGTTATAACTGAAATAAAGATCACGCTGTGTTGACTGAACATAGTCATTCAGTCGCGATACTGCTTCATCCAGCTTGGCCTGCTGAGTTTCAAGGCTTTCCTGCGGGTCTACAACTTCTGCCGCTGGCGCCTCGGCTGGCGGCAAGCTATTGCCACTTGCCTTCTCAACTGAGCTGTTTACCTTACCGCTCCCGGCCTGGGTTGAAGAAGAACCACTTACAGCTGCAGAGCTACTGTTTGTTGGTCTGACTTCATTCATATTGTTGCCCTCAGACTAGGTTGTTTAGGGGCCAAACCTCGACCCCTCCCTAAAACCTTTGTCACTTACTATTACTGTAGCAGTGACAAGGCTTGCTGTGGTAAGGCGTTAGCCTGTGCCAACACCGAGATACCGGCTTGCTGCAGTACTTGAGCTCGAGACAGAGCTGCGGTTTCAGCCGCGAAGTCCGCATCTCTAATTCGACTATTTGCAGCAGTCAGGTTCTCGGAGGTAATCTCCAAGTTAGAGATAGTGGACTGGAAGCGGTTTTGAATCGCACCCAAATTCGCTCGCTCAGCACTCACCTGGTTCAAGGCGTTATCGATGGCAACGATAGCTTCGTTAGCACCTTCAAAGGTGGAGATATCAATCTCACTAATGAAGATGCCATTGTCACCCGCACCGTAAGAACCTTCTCGAAGGCCTATTGCTGCCAACTCATCGGCCCCATTATCACCAGCCGATACACTAATCTCACCTGCAGAATTCAACTGAACAGTAGAGTAAGTGGTTCCTGCAACATTAGCGTAAGTAGCTCCTGTTCCAGAAATATCAGCCTCGCCGATGCCTGCGCCATCAGCAGCCAAGCCTATAGAGCGACCGAAGTTAGAGGAATCACGCCCCGCAGCATCGTTAGCACTCAACTGATTGTCAATAGCTACCGATACGTTACGACCGTCTACCGCTGTCAGGGTGATGGATTTACCGTTATCTTCGGCAACAACACCTGTCTGCCCTGAGATGGCGTTAATAGCATTAACTGCAGAGGCTCGATCAGCATCAACATCACCAGTTAGGGTCAAAGGAGTTGCAGCAACATTGTTAATGTAGACAACACCAGTTGAACCATTGGCCGCTGTCAACGCTGCGGTGCCGTCACCACCATTCAACTCAGTAGCATTAACGGTTGCAGTTACACCCGTTTGCGCGGATGAGGCGTTAATGGCAGCAGCGGTTGCGATACCACTTGCAGCTGCAGTGCTGGTCAAAGCAGTCTCATCAGAAGCCGTGTCATCTGCGCCAGATGCACCTCGAATACTTGTGCCGTTGATAACCAGATCACCAGACTCGAGTGCGTTTACTGATACAGCCTCACTGACAACTGCACCATTTACGAAGTCACCTTCGATAGCAAGAGTACCGTTGGTCAAGTCAATTGCAGAAGTTGCGCCAGTAGAACCAGAAGTGAAGGTCAAACTCTGATTGCCACTGGAAACCGCCACACTATATGCAGGAATATTAGTACCTGCCGCAACAAATGGGCCATTGGTTGAACCACCAGTACCCGTATCAGCAGTGATAGTCAGGGTAGTGCTGGAATCGACAGTCGAGAACTCAAGGCGGCCTGAAGTACTATTGAAAGCCACATTGACCTGATTGGCCCCATATTTGGTATCCAAATCTGTTTGTATCGCAGCACGCAAAGCTTCCTGAGCTTCAGCAACAGTTGCTGTAGCTGTATCGATGTCAGTCGAAATGGTTGTAGTCAGTGCTGCACCACCATTTACTGAGGTTGTGAATACCAGGTTACCATCGTTTGCAAAATCATAACCCGCCTTTGCAATACCAGAGATATCTGCACCCTGAATGGTTTGCGATGATGAAGCAATACCGGTGTTAATGGCTGTAGCAAGCTCAGACAAACTGTTATAACTACCGGCTGCAACAGTTACAGTCTGCGCCGTACCGCCATCAACAGCCACCTGGAAGGTGTCATTTTCACCCGCAGTAACAACCAGCGGAGACTGCTGAGACTCAAACTGGGTACCGGCGCCATCTGGATCTTCTGTAACAAAGTTTCCATCAGCATCAACACTGAAATTACCCGTGATAGCAACGCCCGCAGTCGCAGCAACTGTTGTATCAGTTTGGTCAGTACCCGCCAAATCTGCCGCCGCAGCTAAAGGAGTACCAGTACCAGGAGTGGCAACCACCGAGCCACCTACCGCATCAGACGAAATCACTACCTGACCACCGACAACAGAGGCAGTAATACCAGAACCCGCCACCTGAACTGCAGCATTGGCATTAATCAAGTCAGCCAGCTCAGTAGCATTAGCAGGAGGTTGAGTACCGGTGTAGCCAGCCACATCGTCATCAAGCACCAGATCCTGCGCCGCTGCACCATCGACAGCCAAACCGATCTCATCATCGTCATCGTAATCGGCCAAGAATGCAGCAACATCCGTAATCACAACCTCATTATTTGAATGCTGGATGTAATCAGCCTGAGGGGTAGCCGTGATAGCATTGGTTGCACCTGCAGCAACAACAACTGTCTCACCGCTATTATCGGCTCCGATCAATACACGAGTACCGTCGCTGCTAATGGTGGCTGTAGCCGCCAAACCAGCTGCCTGCAATCCAACATTCACGGCATCCGCAAAGGTTTGTGCATCAGTATAAGAACCTGCCGCTACAGTCACATCAGTAGCACCACCACCATTAACGTTCACACTCAATTCGTCTGCGGTGTTCACAGTAACGGTTAATGCATTGGTACCATCAAAGATGAAATCAACCTGGTCAGAGTCAAAGGTACCAGCCGCAGTACCGGCAGTTGCCGCTGTATTAGTTGGAATATCAATATTCCCACTACCTTGACGGGCAACCACTTGAGAACTGCCACCTGCGTCAGTACTGGTGAAGGTAATGCCGCCACTACCATCCGCTGCCGCGCTTACCAGAGCATTGCCCTGCGCATCCTGGAAGTTAGCATCATTGGCAATTGCATCATTGATATACAGAGCCAGGTCAGCAGCATTGTCGTAAGTACCTGCACTACCAGTACCGCCGTTAGCGGATGGATCAAAAGCGGAATCCAAAGTCAAAGTTTGGAAAGCGCCACCGTCCACAGAAATTTCAAAGCTGTTATTTGTTGCATTAACAGCAGTACCAGCAGAGATACCCAGATCTGCTGTAGTGAAAGTACCGTTAGTTTCAGCCGTAGAAACTGACAAGTTTCTTTCAAGCGTATTTAATGTTGCTTCACGGCCTGAATATACACCTGCAGTGAGACCTGAATTACTCAAATCTCCTGTACCAGTACCATTACCGCCATCAACACTAATATCTCCACCCTCTTTTGAAATAAGGGTGTAGCCACCATAATTGGTGCCTTCGGTCAGACCAGTTGATGCAGAGGTTAAGGTACCACCCACACCACCAAACGAAACATCAATATTGCGTCCATCAGCTGCTGTAAGCGTTACACCACCAGCATCACCACCATCAGAGGCAATAACACCAGTTTGATCTGAACGGGCATTAATAGCCGAAATTACTGCGTTTCGGTCATCTGATGCACTCACACCACCGGTAGCCAGATCGATATCAACACCATTCAGCGTCAAAGTACCGCTGGTTGCAGCAGCCGTCATTTCAGAACCAGAAGCTACATTATCAATAACCTCAGCTGTCACGCCTGTTGCATCAGACTTAGCATTAATCGCAGCAACCTTGGCAATCGCAGAGAAGCTGGCATCTGCGGTAGAAGCTGTATCACTGGAAGCCTGAGATGGATCAATGGCCACACCGTTAATGATCAAGTCACCGTTGGCCAAAGCCGCACCAGTACCAATCGCACTCACACCTGACGTTTCAGCTGCACCAATAGAGTCAGCAGTCAGCTTGTTAACGGATACATCAATCACCTCACCGGCGTTGGCGCCGATCTGGAATTGAGAGGAGAAAGAACCGTCCAGCAGGTTACGGCCGTTAAAGTTGGTTTGGTCAGCAGTACGGGTAATCTCAGCGATCAGCTGCTGAGCTTCCGCGTTCAGAGCTTCCCGGTCAGAGTCACTGTTAGTACCGTTAGCGGACTGCAGTGCCAGCTCACGAATACGCTGCAGGTTGTCTGCCATGGAGCCCAGAGCACCTTCTGCCGTTTGCGACAGAGAGATACCATCACCTGCGTTTCGAATCGCTACCGACAGACCACGGGTCTGGGAGGTAAAACGGGTTGAAATTGCCAGACCTGCCGCATCGTCCTTGGCACTGTTGATCCGAAGACCGGATGACAAACGCTCAAGGGCTTGGGCCTGATCGGACTGTGACGTGTTCAAATTACGTTGAGCCGTCAGCGAGCTGATGTTCGTGTTAATAATCTGAGGCATATCAATGCTCCCTCGTTAGTTTGCATCGGGCCCTACAGGTAGCATTCACTTGCGGGGCGCCTGGTTTTTTTACTAATTCACCCTTCTTAACGGCACATCTCAGATTCCCTTTAACAATTTTTTAGCAAAAAGTGTGATTATTATTCAAATTTATATAACTGCTTGATTGGACATATAAATGAAGCACTAATCTCTTTCATTCATAAATCCCCTAAAACACCCAATAAAGTTGAAAAAACCCCTCAAGCAAACCGGATTTTCGCCGCTAGCGTATGAGCACCTGGCACGCACAGGCCAGGCTGCGCATGACTTTGAACGACCAATAAGAGAAGCCAAGCCATGTATAACCGACAAGCGATGAACCAGTACCGTCAAGTCAACGCCCAGGCTGCTGTAGACTCCTCCCCTTACAAAATTATTACCTTGCTAATGCAGGGCGCCCTGGATCGCATGACCAGCGCAAAAGGCTGCATCCAGCACAACAACATTGAGGGACGCAACCAGTTCATCAATAAGGCCGTGGATATCATCGACTGCCTGAAAGAGTCGCTTGTTCATAAGCATGACGAGGAAATGACTGCCAACCTGGAAAACCTTTACGACTATATGTCCCGCCGCTTGTTTGAAGCCAACGCAGAAAATAACGCCGTCATGATCGACGAAGTTTATGGTCTTCTGAACACTATTTTTGATGGTTGGAAAGAGTTGGAAGGAAAATTGCCTGATAGTGGCGTTAGCGAAGCCTACGGCGAACAACAGGCCGCCGGTTTAGCCAAGTAAGAACACAAAGCAACTATACTTTAGATAGCAGTCACTGGAGTACCCATAATGAGCCTGGAAACACTGCTCGACAAAATCGATCAAGCCGCCGAACATAAAGACTGGGAATCTCTGGCGGCGCTGGACGAAAGTTTGCGAGAAACTGTTGCGGAGTTCTCTCCAGATAGCAGTGCTGAGCAGTTACAGACCATGCTCAATAGCCTTGAGCGCGCCAAAAAAGTCTATACCCATGTACTGCAGTTGTGCCAACGTCGGCAAAACGAATTGCGCAAAGAAAGCCAGGCCTTGAGCCGTGGTCGCAAGGCCGCCCATAGCTACTTAAGCGGTCAGAACAGCCTGCATTACGGCAACTCCTAATCCACTTAACCGGCAAGTCAGGCGGCAATATTCAGGCAAGGTGTTGCCGCTTTAATGGCCTGACATTCCCTTCCAGTAAATTTAAACCCAAGCCAGAACCTCACCAGCACCATAACTCGCTGTTTTTTAATAGCTTTTCAATGTTGGCTTAAGTTTTGCTCATTAGCGCTTACCGATAACTGCAAACACGGTAAGGACTCATGAGTAGCCAACAAGCACTGCGCCAATCCTTTAACGAACAGAGCGCATACATTCCTCCGCATCAAGCTCTAGCTGATACGCAGGCCCTGCTGACAACGGCCATCAAGCATTACCAGACCTCCTCGGCGCCGAAACTCAGCACCGAACAGGTTGAGCAGTTGCGTAATAATGCCTGTGAAGTCGCCAATCAGGTTTTACAGATTGACCCGACCTCCATCGAGGCCCTCAACATTCTGGCCCGTGTCGCACTTGACCGAGACGATATGAAACAGGCTGTCAGCTGGGCCAATACCGCCCATGCTATCGACGATAAAGCCGCTTCCACTTGGTACACTCTGGGCCATATCCACTTGGCACAGCGGCATTTGATAAAAGCTGAGCGAGCTTTTATTCGCTGTATCGAACTGGACCCAAGTATCTTCCGAGCCCATACCTCTTACGCCTATACCAAATTGCAGCAAGGGCAAACGGTGCCGGCTTTCCAACACTATCGCAAGCTGGCCAATATCCAACCAAAAGATGCTCACGTACGTGCCAAGCTGTTTGAATGTATGCGTCAACTAAAGGCTGATTACGATAATACCGAATTGGCCACGAATATTTGCCATTACCTTCAATGGGATGATGTTAACCATAACGACCTGGCCACCATCTGCGCATCGTTACTGATCCATCGCTACCACCTTACCGATGACGATGCTGTTATTGATATTGCCCAGTTAGCACAGGATCCCCTGCTACTTCTGTCACTGGAGAAATTAATCTTCAGCGATCCAACCATCGAAAAAGTGTTTACACCGATACGGGAACACCTGTTTTTATCTGAGCTGCAGCAACCTGTAGCAGCCCATCGCCCATTAATTATGGCCCTGGCCCACCAGGGCTATAACAATGAATTTGTTTACAGCATCAGCAATGCCGAAAACCAGGCTCTTGCATCTCTCAACGACGAGCTAAGCAAGGCAACACGTAATGACCTGTTCCGGCAGCAGCACAAACTGCTGCTTTTGGCCATGTACCAGCCTTTACAGCGTGTGATCAACAAACAGGTTGTCGAAAGCATTGATCACAAACAATGGCAGCCAGACATACAGCCCTTGCTTAAAAAAGTCTTACCCAGAAAACATCAGCAGCAAGAACCCCTGGAGCAATTGGGCACAATAACCAATGCAGTTTCCTGCGCCGTAAAAGCCCAGTATGAGGATAACCCTTATCCCCGTTGGCTGGCACTGGAGTACCACACCCCAACAACCTATGCCGAAGCGCTCTCTAAAGCATTGCCTAACTTCCAGGCCCCGAAATGGATTCACGAGAACCCTTTACGCATCCTGATTGCTGGTTGTGGTACAGGCCGACATGCATTGCATGTGGCACGCTACTTCCGCAATGTAGAAGTATTGGCCGTCGATATCAGCACCAGCAGTCTCGAATACGCGCAAGCTATGGCCGAGCGCTATGATTTGCACAATATCGAGTTCTTGCAGGCTGACATTCTGGACCTCCACCTTCTCGATAGAAAATTCCATATCATCGAGTGCTCTGGCGTACTCCACCATATGGAAGATCCAGCCGCGGGTGCAGAACAATTGCGAGATCTTCTGGAGCCCGAGGGCTTGATCAAAATCGGTCTATACAGTGAAATTGCCCGCAAGGAAGTTGTTGCTTGCCGAGACCTGATTAAAAGTGAAGGTTTAAGCACCGATGAAACAGCCATCCGCAAACTGCGCCAGCAACTGCTTGATGCACCAGATCAAGCCTTTGAGCATATTCTGCGTTCACCAGACTTCTTCAGCATGAGTGGCTGCCGTGATCTGCTGTTTCACGTTCAGGAACATCGCTTCACACCAACACAGTTACAACAACTGAGTGATACACTGGGGATGAGCTTTCTGGGGTTCACTCAAATCCCCAATCCTGTAAGAAAGACCTATAATGAGCAATTCCCAGCGGATAATTCAATGACTAATCTGGCTAACTGGGAAACATTTGAGCAAGATAACCCAGAGACATTTGCGGCCATGTACCAGTTCTATCTACAAATGTCGTAAGCTGCCAAGCATTGGGTGATCAATATAAAAGGCCGCAACAGCGGTCTTTTTTTATTTCCGTATAAAATTCTGGGGAATTTACAGTAGCACTAAGGATTAAGGCAGTCGGTGAAGTTAACCGAAGAAATCAATCTCTTCTTAAGTGACCTGAGAGCAGCTTCTCCTGCTGCCCCGAATAGCATGAAAGCATTCTATATTTACAAGCTATTAAACAAAGACAGCCCCGCAATACGTGCATAACTCTCCTGCGCCGCCTGCAAAACAAAAGATTCGAAGCTTAACTGACTTACAGCCTCGGCATAATCAAGATCCTGTAAGGACGAGAGTAATTGCACCGAGATGACATCTACCTCTTCGTGCAACTTCCTGGTGGAATCCAATGTATTTAAGCGGGCACCAATTTCGGCACGGGTTTCCAGCACACTGGTTTGGGCATTATCCAAATTCTCGATGGTAGTAGCCATGAGCGCTTGATAGGCGTCCTCATCTTCGGCTGACAGCGTCAGATTCTGCATCCCTTCAATCACGCGACTAACCGTTGTCAGAATATCCTGATTATCACTTGAATTGATAATAAAGCTATCACCAACCGAAGGAGATCCTGAAATGGTAAACTCCATACCATTAAATTCGATAGGCTCACCACTTTGGTAGGCGATATTACTCTCTACCACTCTGCCATCAGACTTTTGGATAATATTATAGTTAAATCCGGGAGGCTGCCCTAACAAGGCCAAATCATCCGGATGCTGAAACTCAATAATATAATCTTCCGGAAAGATATTGTTAAACGCCTCTTGATCTGCCACAAATCCACTGGAGATAGTCGCTGCAGGGTTTGCTCGGTTAACTGGATTGGCTTGCGTTCTAAAGGTTGGCTCTGCACTCTCGACGTCAACAAAAATCGTCTTGCCGGAATCATTTGCGGGAACAAAGGTACTTGCAGCCACCTGTAACAGTCGCTGCCCTTCATCACCAGTATAACTAAAGTTGCCTATACCATTATCAACAAAAGGTTCTGTATTACCCCGAAAGCCGGCAAACAGATATTCATTGCTTGAATCACGGGTATTCATTAAATCAGCAAGTTCATCCTGGCGAACCTCAAGCTCAGCCTGAATCGCTTGTCGATCGGTAATGGTTAAGCCACCATTATTAGCCTGAATAACCAATTCTCGAACCCGAATCAATGTATTATTGATGGCTCCTAAGGTGGCTTCTTCCAGCTCTAGACGGCTTTCGAGCAAGGTAATGTTATCTTGATACTGCTCACGCAACGCATTTTCCTGATTCAACTTGAGAATCTGACTGGACGCCACCGGGTCATCAGAAGGATTTAATATCCGCGTACCCCGCGAAATTTGTTCCTGCGTGGTATTAACCTGACCACTCAAGCTAACAATTTGATTGGTGCCAGTAATAAATGTTTGCAGTGAGGAAAGCCGCATAATGATTACCTACCCTGAACCTCGCCTAGAAAGACTGTAACAACGTATTAAAAAGATCCCGTGCAACGGTGATAATACGAGAGGACGCATTATAAGCCTGCTCAAAGCGGATCAAATCTGCGGCCTCTTCATCAAGGTTTACACCTGAGATAGAATTCCGCAATTCACGGGACTGATTCAAGATTTCATTCGCTGCATCACGGTTGATATTGGATTCAGCCGTAACAGTACCGACGAATTCCACCAGATCACCGTAAGACTCCTGAAACGACGCATTGCCGTTTATTAACTTTGCTGATTCAATTTCAACAAACTTTAACGCGTTACGGTTATCTGATACCCCATCGGTATTGAAATTGACAAAAAACTCATCGCCGGCGTTTGGATTACCGGTAATATCAAAGGTATAACCAAAGAAATTTGAAACCGCGTCAGGATTCGTGGTGAATACATTTCCATTGACTGTCGCACTGGAGGCCAGTGAATACCCCTCTTCCAGAGTGACACTCACTGTACCACCAATGGTCGTCGAATTTACTGAACCAGCTACACCAGTCCCTTCCACCGTCAAAATATCAGAAGGAGCCATTACGCCCTGACCTACTGCTGCGGTCAATCCCAGAGGGTCACCGCCCACCAGGTTACTGAGTTGAATTTGAGCATTAGTACTCGTAGATACCGTTGAAAATGCCAGTGTTCCATCAGCATTTAAACTCACTTCAACTTTACCGCCGACATCATAGGCACGGTCTATCTGATTTTGCAGATAGTTAACGAGATCATCAGGGTTATTAAATACCCCCTCTACGGCTATCGTTCTTGGATTGCTAAGACCATTGGGGCCATCAAAAATATCGACATCAAAACTGTAAGGACCACCCGTGGTTAAATCTACACTGCTATTAGTGACATTTTGGGTACCCCAGAGGGTTGCCGGATCATCACCTTTGACTTCAATGAAGTCGGTACCCGTATCACCCTCGACCTGAAATCGCAGGTCTGCTCCCGTTGATGCCGTAATACGAATCATATCGCCATCACTGACAGCACTAATGCCTTGAGACTGGAGTACACCACTCACATTGATTGCTTCCGCAATCGCATCATTGGTCAATGGCCGCGGAGCTTGAGCGAGATTCTGTGACTGAGCCAAAGTATCAGCTAAATTGACACCATTTAGATATAAATTAAAATCCGTTCCCGTACTCAGACCATCATCCGTAACCCGGATTTGTACCTCAGTCGACGCCGTTGCACTAACCCCTTCTCTACTGCCTAACTGAAAAGCAATTTGTTCCGCTGAATCGCCGCGCTGAACTTGGACAAAAGGCTGAGAAGTCGCAATGCCATTCGTTGGATTCGTATAGGTAATGGATATATTTTCATCCAGATAGGTATTCTGTGCTTCTGTACCAATGGGCCCTGTTACCACCTCACTCAAGCGAGGGATACGACCCGCATTAGCACCGTCACTCATCACTACCGTTTGACCGGGTTCTGAAGGTAAAATCTGATTGCGCTCACCAGGCTTAAACTGCAAATTCTCCAACGGCGGATTTAGGCTTTTAGGATTGGTTGGATCCGTTACATCCAAAACATCGTAGGTAGTTGCCGAGGTGAACTTCACCATTAATGGCGGAGACAGCGTGCCAAGTGTTGCAAAAGCAGGCATCAACTCACCGGTAGCTGGATCAATGGTTTGCAGGGTTTCCCCCTGCGAAATAGCACCTGTACCTGTATTTGAGAGACTATTGGACGTAGTGACAGGTTGAGCAAACGCCAGAATTTCAGGTGATGTCGCTATCACATCAACATTATTTGCACCAAAACGCGTAGGCATAATGGTGAACCTGTCACCATCTGCGAAAGAACCTGACTCAAAAGTAACCCGAAATCCTTCTGCCTCGAAAGAGGTTGGCCTCTGTGCGGGTAAGCCACCGGCTTGAACAACAGTATTATCCGTTAGACGCACTAATTCAAAAGCATCAGGCCCACTGCCAGATAAGCGTAATTCATAATCAGAATTGGATAATTCACTCGACTCTAAAATCTCAACGGAAACTAAACGATCAGGAGGTGCCGCATTGGTTTGGCTTGGGGCTACACGATCTAATTGTGCTTGCCGCCCATTAATGGGATCAAAAATTGGTACGCCGAAATTACCGTTAAGATCCAAGCCGAGTTGCTGCTGCTCATTCATGGCGTCAACAAAGTTCAACGCTATTCGGCCCAACTCATTAAATGTTCTATCCAGTACATCTTCACGAAAATCAAGCAAGCCGCCCATGCGCCCGCCACGAATTTCATCTGTGATGACTTGAATTTGCCCATTATTTACAAACGCTATATCTTGACGATTGGCATCTGTTTGACCAGGAATAGCACGTACTTCATTAACGCTATTACCTACAACGAGAGGCTGTCCATTTCCAATAAAGACATTAACAGCCCCATCATTCTGTTCGAATGTGGTGATTGCCACCAATTCAGACAGTTCACGCAATACTTCATCACGCTCATCCAGGAGATCGTTAGGTGAATTACCACTTCCCTGCCCGACAGCATCAACGATGCGCTCATTCAGATTAGACAAGGTACTGGCCAGTGCAGTGATCTGCCCTGCTGTAGCATCAAGCTCCTGATTAACAATATTGTTAATTTCGCCGAATCGGCCGTAAAGGGAACCAAAACGCTGAGCTAATACATCAGCTTGAGCCAGAATCAACTGCCGAACTGGAATTGATGTTGGGTCGTCAGTTGCCGCTTGAAGTGAACTGAAATATTCAGCCAAACCACTGGAAAGCCCAATGGATTCATTCGCCAATAAATTATCCAACTCACCAATTTTTTGACTAAAAGCATCCAGTTCATTAAACGCAGATGTATCCAGACGAATTTGTGAAATCACAAACTCGTTTGCCAATCGATCTATAGACTGAATATTAACGCCAGTACCAATATATCCGGCACCGGAAAACAAAGCTGGATTACTGCCAACCTCTACCCGCTGACGTGTATACCCTTCTTCGTTAGCGTGGGTAATATTGTTACCGGTAGCACCAAGCTGAGCTTGACTGGTTCTCAGGCCACTGATCGCAATACCAAGTAAATCAGCCATCAGTCTTTCCTCGCCGTGACGACATCACTGCTCGCCTGCTGCACGGCTTCACTATTAAATACACGCCAGACCTTATTGGCATACTCCGGATCGGTTGCGTAACCGGCGGCCTGTAATTCTTTAAGATATGCGTAAGGGTTATTGGCATTATCTACCGCAGCGGCATAACGTTGCCGCTCACCGATAAAGGCTGTGTAGTCCTCGAAACTGGCAGCCATATCCGGATAAACTCTGAACTGCGCCTGCTCGTGGCGAGCAACACCGTGATTAAATTCAATGGTTGAAACACTAACCTGATCCTGCTGCCAATCACTGCCAGCTTTGATATTAAACAGATTGAAACTGCTCTCGCCACTTTCACGGTGGATCACATGACGTCCCCAACCGGTTTCCAGGGCTGCCTGAGCAATCAATACGCGGCTATCTACCCCTAAACTTTCAGCAGCTTTATCTGCGTAAGGCTTAACCTTGGCCACAAACTCTTCCGGGCTGATAGCCATAGGCTGTTTTACGCCTATCGTAGAAGGGCCCGCCTTTTCAGGACCTTTAAAGGGCTTATCCAACGGCATTGGCCCGTTATTGCCCAAGCCATTGGGCTCAACGGACAGATACTGCTGTTTCATTTGACGGATAAAAGCATCGGCAATACCTAACCCTTTGCCCTGGCTAAGCGACAACCCCAGCTGATGGTCAAACATATCCTGGTGAAACTTCATTTCCGAACTGTTGAAGTAGCTGTCTTCGGCAAACACATCATTGGCTTCGCGCATGGTCTTCAACATGGTTTGCAGCATTATGGACTCGAATTGCTGGGCAATCTTTTCCAGTGCGGCTTCTTTGTTTTCGCGACCTTCGCGCTTAATCGATTGCAGATCCGTTAAATCGGTATAGGAAGACTGCTGGGCTTGATGCAAGACACTATTGGAATCAAATGGAATCATCTTAGATCACCATAATCTCGGCTTTCAGCGCACCCACCTGCTTAAGCGCTTCCAAAATGGCCATTAAATCACCGGGGGCTGCCCCGACCTGATTAACCGCACGGACAATATCATCAAGGCTTGCACCCGCATCAAATTTGAACATGGGCTTGGCCTCTTGATCAGCGGCTACATCGCTGTCTGGCAATACAACTGTTTGACCTTCACTGAAGGCGCCAGGTTGATTGACTTGAACATTTTCAGAAATGGTTACGGTCAAACTGCCGTGAGTGACTGCCACAGGTTCAACACGAACATGCTGACCAACCACAATGGTGCCTGTGCGCGAGTTAATCACAACACGCGCGGCCTCTTCGCCCGGATCCACTTCGATATTTTCCAGCAGAGACAGATAATTTACCCGGTGCGCCGGGTTAACCGGGGCATCAACCATCACCGACGTGGCATCCATCGGGCGAGCAACATCTGGCCCCAAAAGTTCATTGATACTGTCAGCTACTCGCTTGGAGGTCGTAAAATCGGCACGGTGCAGGTTAAGCACAATCGGTTGCCCGGAGGCAAAATTATTGGCGACACTACGCTCAACCATAGCGCCATTGGGAATACGACCAACACTCGGAACATTGACGGTAATTTTGGAGCCGTCCAAACCCTCAGCTCCAAAGCCGCCAACGACCAGATTACCCTGAGCAATGGCATAGACGTTATCATCAAGACCTTTTAATGGTGTTAATAGCAGGGTTCCACCGCGTAAGCTCGCCGCATTGGCTATGGAAGAAACGGTAATATCAATAGTTTGACCCGGTTTGGCAAAGGCAGGAATTTCAGCATGTACAGCCACTGCCGCAACATTCTTTAACTGCAATCGCTGGCCTTCCGGTACCGTAATACCAAACTGCTTCAACATACTGAGGAATGACTGCGTGGTAAATGGCGCCTGATTGGTTTGATCACCAGTGCCATCCAAACCCACAACCAGGCCATACCCTACCAGGTGATTACTACGCACCCCGGCAACAGAAGACAAATCCTTAATACGCTCAGCAGCAGCCTGACCCATCGAGACCATAAAAAAGAAAAACAGAAAACCTTGTAGCGCTCTTTTCATTCCGATCCCCTTAGAAAGGCCACAGCGGGCTGTTAAAGAAGCGAGAGCCCCAACCCATAATGCCTGATTCAGCAACTTCACCTGTGCCACTATAGGTAATACGTGCATTGGCCAGCTTCTGTGAGGCAATGGTGTTGTCTGGTGTAACATCTTCCGGACGAATAAGGCCGCTGATGCGAATATATTCATCACCTCGGTTTAAGGTCATCCATTTTTCGCCACGAACGATCAGGTTGCCGTTTGGTAAGACGTCTGCCACGGTTACGGCAATACTGCCCTGTAAACTGTTACTTTGATCCGCATCACCTTCACCGGTAAAGTCACGATCCTGTTGGATATCAGTTAGAGTACTCAGATTTTTCCAGCTGGGTTTTGTCCCCAGAATGCTGCCGGAATTTCCAGTAGGGTCTTCCGCGAATTGCACTTCGCTTTCCTTGGAAATCTCAACTTTACTGGACTTGGTTGAAGAGGTTCGTTCATTCAACACTATTGTAATAATGTCGCCAATTCGATGGGCCTTACGATCATCAAACAGAGACAGAGAATAATCGGAGCGATATAGCGAACTCCCCGTTGGTTGAGGTGGCACACTCCCGCTGCCTAACACAGGCGCATAAGACGGATCATCGGGGCGAGCCGGGGCCTGAATAACACAGGCATTTAAGCTCACTGCCGTAGCAACAATAAGGAGTCGATTAGCAATTTGGTTTAAATTCATAACGGCTATTCCAGTCAAATAATCCCAATCAATCCGTCACACCATTTACAGATTCTGCGTAATAAACTGAAGCATTTGATCAGAGGTAGATACGACCTTGGAATTAAGCTCATAGACTCGCTGTGTGGTGATCATATTGACCATCTCTTCGACAATATCAACATTGGAGTTTTCCAATACTCCCTGCTGAATTTCACCCAGGCCATTTTCTCCTGGTGTGCCCGTTAACGGGTTACCGCTAGCAACAGACTCACGAAACAGATTTCCACCCACAGCTTCCAAACCTGACGGATTCACAAAATCAACGATTTGAATATCACCGATCGCCTGCGGGTTTGGATCACCATCAATAAAAGCATTCACCACACCATCGGTACCGATGGTGATTTTGTTAGTGTTCTGCGGTACGGTAATCGTCGGTTCCAACAGCAGACCAGCTGAGTTAACAATTTCACCATCCGCATTGAGCTGGAACTGACCATTTCTGGTGTAGCCTATTTCACCATCAGGTAGCTGTATCTGGAAAAAACCACGGCCATCGATCGCGGCATCCAAAGCCTGATCTGTGACTTGTAAGCTGCCTTCAGTAAACTCTTTTTGCGTTGCCACTACACGAGTACCAGTACCCAACTGCAATCCGGAAGGTAGCTCACTATCGCGGTTAGCCTGACCACCCGGCTGGCGATGCACCTGATACAACAGATCCTCAAAAATCGCTCTGTCACGCTTAAATCCAACGGTGGAGGCATTGGCCAAATTATTGGAAATAGTAGTCAGCTGCGTATCCTGGGCACTTAATCCGGTTTTACTGACGTAGAGTGCGGCATGCATAGTGGCATCCTCGTTAAAACTTTTCTGTTTTGCGGCAGGACATGTATTGCCGCTTTATACGTATTTACTGTGGGTTACTAAGACATTTGCAATAGACGTGCCGAAGTTTCTGAATTACGTTCAACCGTTTTCATCAACTTCAACTGCATTTCGTATTGCCGGGATTTACTTAAAATTTCGGTAAATTCGTGCACAGTGTTTACATTGCTACTTTCGGTAAACCCAGCCAGCAAGGTGACATTAAGATCAATGGCAGCCTGTCCGCCGTCTTTGACGTACACCAAACCATCTTCTCGCTTCACCAAATCTTCCGCAGCCGGGTTGACTAAACGAATCTGATCCAACACCTGCGGTTCACGACCACCACCAGCCAACACCACGCTGATAGTGCCGTCTTTACCGATATCAATTTTTTCCGCAGGAGGAATGGAAATAGGCCCCCCACTACCAAGCACGGGCTGGTTAGCACCTGTACGAAGTATGCCTGCGGTGTCGATATAGAGGTTACCGGCTCGTGTTAAACCCACCTCTCCGGTGTCTGACTCAACAGCAATGAACCCCTCCCCCTGAATCGCAACATCCAGTTCTCGACCGGTTTCCATGACAGTTCCAGGACGAAAATCTGTAGCAGGTCGCTCGGTTAAGGAGTAAGCACGGGTTGGATGGCCTTCACCGTAGTAAACCCCCATGCTGCGCGCCTGAGCAAAGTCAGCACGAAAGCCTGAGGTATTAGCATTGGCGAGGTTATTGGAATGCGCGGTTTGAGCCAGCATGTTGTGCTTGGCTCCCGTCATAGCGATGTATAGCGCTTTATCCATGGTCTACTCCGTTAACTTTTTGTCGCTTTTTAGCGGTTAACAGAGTTAGAGCAAGGGGTGTGCCAAAACTTTGAAACCCGCCTGTTACGCGGGTTTCATCGAATGTAGCAACAAAAGAGGCAAGCAAAGATCTCGACAGTTAACGGTCAGAGCGGCAACCATTAGCCGCTCAAATACCCGTTAATGCAAAACACCAAGCGCGTGATTAACGCAAGTTAATGATGGTCTGAGTAGTCTGATCTGCGGTCTCAATGGTTTTCGCATTAGCCTGGAAATTACGCTGCGCGATAATCAAATTTACCAATTGAGCAGACAAATCCACATTGGATTCTTCCAGCGCCCCGGAGTTAATCACACCGAGCGCTGCCGTTCCTGGCGCACTGATGTTCGGCACACCGGATTCAAAGTTCTCAGCCCACATTGTGTCCCCTACTGGCTGCAACCCCTGGTCGTTGGGGAAATCAGCCAGAGCAATCTGAGCCAATACCTGCGCCTCACCATTGGTAAATCGGGCAAACAGCGTACCATCGTCGTCAATATCAATACCTGACAAGCGCCCAGTGGTGAATCCGTTTTGATCAACATCGTTTACGGCAAACTCATCGCCAAACTGGGTTGAGCCGGTCAAATCAATTTCAAAGTTAGAACTTACTGGCGGCTCTGGTACCGGCAAAGTTCCGCCCTGTAGTACGTTTTGTGGCCCCAAAGCACCGCTAGGTTGCCCACTGGCATCCAGAGGCTCCCAGTTGGAGATCAGTATCTGATCGGACAAAAGTGTATTCAGACTACCATCCTGATTAAAGTTGAGGTTATAGGATGCGCGCGTTGCTTGAGTATTTTGCGGTGGCGGCAAGGTAGTATCGGGATCTCCCACATCCTGACCATCGACCAATACGTACATTATCCAACTGTTTGGCAATGTGGTTGGATCAGCAGGGTCATAGGGCTGTTTGACAAAATACTGGGTCATCACGTGTGAATTACCGAGGCTGTCAAAAATATTAACCGAGGTAGCATGGTTATACGTGGACTGATCGGTAGGATTAAACTGATTAATCTGAAAAGGCTGGAAAGTCGTTGCGGTAAATGGCCCAAACAATCCGATTGCGGGTGGCGTTGGGTTCGAGGCGGTATAACCTTCATCCAAGACAATATCAATCTGACCACCAATAAAAATGGCGTTAGGATTACCGTTTATCCCTTCGGCAACCACATTGGTACCATCAGAGCCTTGGAACAAGGTACCAACCAAACCACCCAAACCCAATACATCAGCCCCGGTAATGCCGGCTACACGCAGACTTCGTGCGCTACCACTAGCGGCAGTTTCAAATGACACCTGTCCGCCAGTAATCACAACATCTACATCACCAGCATTAAATCCATTAGCCGTCAGAGCCGTATCTACAGCCCCTTGCAAAGCTGTTTCCATTGCTGCCAAGCTACCCGGATTGTTAATACCACTGAGATCGACATTAATAAACCCAGCACCATCAACAGAAAGATCAAATGAGGGAGGCGGAACCAATAAAGTCCAGTCTTCAGTGCCTACAAGCACCGTTGTACCACTTGCAGTCTGTGCGACGGTAGACGTGGCGGTACCGTCATTGTTAGGGTCAGCTTCCAGAATCTGGGACGGTGCACTTGTCACACCCTGAATTTCTATACTGTCACCATCATCAGTACTGCTCAACATAAATTGCAAATCATCACCCACTGCCGAGGTAATCGCCAGGCTATTGCTCGTGGCATCATACACAGCGGAAATACCCGGCAAAGTCGAAGTGGTCAACGCATTTATTTCGGTTTCCAGTGCCGCTAGAGTATCAGCGGTAAGCGAAACACCATTAAGCTCGATAACAGAATTACCTGCACTGTTATTATAATTAACTATCGTCGCACTAGTGGAAGCGGTAGCAGATACCCCAGATAGAGAATTCATTTCTGATGCGGTTTGAGCGGCACTGTTTCCCTGAGCAGCGGTATAAGTCACCGAATTACCATCTGGATCCGTAATATCAATTGTCTGTGTAGGGTAGGCATTATCAACCGCCGGACGACCAGAACTGTCTGCAATCGACGCAGCACCAATTGGCAGCCCCACAACGGATGAATCGTCACCACCTCTTGCCAACTGGTTTACCAAACCGGTAAATCCAAGTACATCCGATGTACTGCTGATAGCCGTTACCTCAATGGTATTGGCTGCACCAGTGGCAACACTCTCTAAAAATATCTGATTGGCGCCATTGAGCTGTACATTTACAATGCCCGCCCCCACTGCAGCATCGACTGCTGCCTGAATCGCATTTCGAGTATCTGCCGGCGTACCAGCAACCGTAATACCACTCAAAACAACCGTTTGCGATACAGCGCCATTTACCGACAAATCAAAACTGGCTCCATCGGCACCGTTATACAAAATACCCTGCTGAGCAGACAAACCCAATACATCGTCAGTACCCACTGCCTGCATGGTAAAGAATGATGAAGAACCTGTCGCGGAAGTAGCTATAGATACTTGGTTACTACCATTTAGGCTGACAACCACATCTCCGGCACTTAAGCCAGGAATAGCCGCAGCAGTAATGGCATTGTCAATTGCCGTCTGCATTTGCACTAGAACTGCGGCCGGAGTCGCACCAGTGCCATCAACTGTTGTCGCAAAGTCAGCAGTGACAGGCCCCAAACCATTTGCAACAAACTGTATCGTGGCATTACCCAGCGCACCCCAGTTTTCACCACCTGCCAGTGCAGTAGTACCCGCAAGTGTCGTGGCTGCTGTTGGAGGATCAATGGCGTTGAAATCTTCTGTACCGGTCATAGTGACAGTACCAGCGGAAGTCTGCGCCGTGGTTGCTACATTACCTCCCGTAATACTAACCTGCGATGACTCACCCGGGATTAACGACTGAAACTCCAAAT
This sequence comes from Maricurvus nonylphenolicus, assembly GCF_042854845.1. GTDB lineage: Bacteria > Pseudomonadota > Gammaproteobacteria > Pseudomonadales > Cellvibrionaceae > Maricurvus > Maricurvus nonylphenolicus. Next base: position 3,190,314 of record NZ_AP031498.1, read on the forward strand.
GAAAGTTACCACCACCATCATCAACCGCCGTGGCAACGACATCAATAGGGCTTTGTGCCGGGTTATTAGGCGAGAAAATCTGGCCGTTGATTACACCAGCCAAGGTTCGCAGATCATTGAAGCTGGTTATTGTGGGCGGCATTCCGTTGGCAGTATCCAGCGTCACACTGACGGTGCCATTATTTGAAGTTGCACCCGCCAAACCAACATCAAAGGTAATTGCATCTGTAGAGAAATTGTTAAGAATCGGCAATGAGAATGAAGCACTTGAAAGCGTAGAAGCGGTATCATTTGCCTGCCCCACTTGAGCAACACCGATAGCATTACCGTCGGTTACAAAAGTGGTACCGGAACGCTGCAGGACCTCTTCGGTAGAATCAACATTAACCGATGACTCCACCAGTGTTGTTTGTCTAGGTGGCTGGTTACCGGTTTGTATTTGTAGATTACCCAATACACCGCTAATATTACCGTCTGCATCGGCAGCGAAACCCTGCAAGTTCGCGCCAATATTGTTAACGATGAAACCATCCTTATCCAAGCCGAAAGTACCTGCTCGGGTAAAGGCTTGATCACCTCCGTTGTTCAACACAAAAAAGCCACTGCCGCTAATGGCCAAATCCAATGAGTTTTCGGTAAACGACACATTACCCTGTGTAAACTGCTGGGAAACATTCTGCAGCCTGACGCCACTACCAATAGTGTTTGAGCCTGAACCCAAAATCGTCGTGGCATATACATCACCAAACTCAGCCCGCGAGGATTTAAAACCCACGGTAGAGGCATTGGCAATATTATTACCGGTAATTTGTAAATCGGCATTAGCGGCATTAAGACCACTGAGTGCTGTATTAAAGGGCATAAGACTCTCCTACTAATCTCGTCGCTAATACACTTAGTTAAACTGTTTTACATCGCTCATATTGACTGAGCCATGACCTGCAAGGTTAAGGATCAACTTGCCATCCTGCCCCACTGTCACACTATTCACATTGGCACTCAACGCTGTATCCAGCTGCGTAGTTTCACCATCAATAGAGGCTGTAACATCAAATCGGTACTCACCCGGCGGTAGCCCTTCTTCATGGCTGGACTGCCAATCCAGTAACTCACCATTGGCTTCAAAGTTGTATCCGTCCCAACGGAAAAGTACTTCACCTTGCGACTGATAACCCATTGATACCTGATCGACAAGAGCACCGGCATCATCATAGATATTCACCTGCACATCGGAAGTACTGGCCGGCAAATCGATGCTGCCAGATACAAAGCTACCCGCATAAAGTTGCGTTGAAGATGCGGAAACCGTGACAGACCGCCCCACCAAAGAGGAAGCTTGTAACGCCTGGTTTGACATAAAGCTGTTAGTGAAGCCCTCAAAGTTATTATTGAGTCGATCAATCCCTTCTACAGAACTGAACTGAGCCAGCTGCGCAATAAAATCACCATTTTCTTCAGGGTTGAGCGGATCCTGATTGTTCAACTGCGCAATCATCAATTCCAGAAACGCCGACTGACCAAGTTCATTATCCTTTTTCTCGTCCTCAGTTTTGGTGGCAATCTGAAGATCACTTAAGCCGCTAGTAGCGCTGGCAGCACTTACATCACTCATGGTATCGACTCCCTAACCCGCTACCGAGTTACTGGCCAAGGGTCAGCACACGCTGAACCATTTGCTTGGCAGAATTCATGACTTCCACATTCACTTGAAAGGAACGGGACGCGGAGATCATATCGGTCATTTCTTCGACCACATTGACGTTGGGGTAAAACACATAACCCTCTTCATCAGCCATCGGATGATGGGGCTCATAACGGCGCTGCAGCTCGGCGTCACTCTCGACAATGCCCAACACCTCTACGCCTTTCTGGCTGTTGTTCTCCAGCGCGCTTTTACCAAAGGCGCTCTGAAATCCCATAGCGTCCTGATGGGCCGCAGCGAATACCGGCTTGCGAGCCCGATAAACATCATCGACACTAGAGCTTGCCGACTGTGCATTGGCCAGGTTACTGGCGGTAGTGTTCAAACGAACACTCTGTGCATTCATGCCAGAACCCGCGATATCAAAAACATTTCCCAGTGCCATGGTCTTTTCCTCAAACTCTCTCGAAATTATTCGCCGCGAATGGCGTTCATCAAGCCTTTAAACTTGCTGTTCAAAAACGTAAAACTGGCCTGAAATTGCAAACTGTTGCGCATATATTCTGCGTGCTCTACATGCTCTTCAACGGTATTGCCATCAATGGAAGGCTGGTTAGGCACTCGGTACATCGCATCACCATCTCCACCAAATCCTTCACTTAACTGATGACGCCCGTTAGTAGTATTCATCGCCAGGCTGCCCTCCCCCATATCCATTGAATCCGACAAAACCTTGCGAAAATCAATATCGCGAGCTTTGTAGTTCGGGGTATCCACATTGGTCAGGTTATTGGCCAACACCTCGGCGCGCTGCGCACGTACCTGCAGTGCTTGTTCGTGAATTCCCAGGGCGTTTTCAAAGTTGATGGACATAGGTTGTGTCTCACACTGTGGCAACCAGTTACTTGCCGTTTTTCAATTTACAAAGTTAAATGCAATCCCTATGCCAAACCCCAAGAACAATCGTAACCCATTGATTTTTATAATATTTCCATACAACCCACCAAAGTTGATAGAAGGCCTTTCCCTAAAAGCGGCAAGACTTTTCCCCCTGATTTCCCCTATAGATTTCAGACTACTTCGGGCACCAAACCCCAAGCTTGCGGTCTATACTCGGTAATGGTCATTGGAGATTTGCTCTCAGGTATTCCAAGGATCGATTATGGGTATTCAGCAGCTATCACGTGTGATATCGACAACACTTGCTATCAGTGCCTCCATATCTGTGCTCAGTGAAACGCCTGCGATCTATAAATGGCAGGACGATCAAGGCCGTACGTATTACAGCGACACCCCACCCCTCAATCACGATTTAGCACCACTGGCTCTGCCCGAATTAAACCTTCAGCCGACACAAACGAAGACGACCTCCGTTTCTCCAAATAAGGAGGGGCAAGAACCGCAATCAGTTATTAAAAGAACAAATCGTAAGGGGGTGATCGGCAGCCTGGAAAGCGGCGAAGAAGAGGCCACTGTCAGCGAAAGAAAAGCCAACGACCAAGAGACATACTATTACCCGCCCTACTATTACCCGCCTTACTACCCAAGCAGACCATCCCATCGACAGGGAAAGTTCCAAGACAAACACAGGTATACCAAACCCTGCTACGATGGAAGAGGATGCCGAAATTCGGAAAAACCCTTTAAGAAGCGGCACAATAACTATAGCGCTGATAACAACCAGCACTTATATAAAGACCAGAACAAGCAGGGACAACACAAGAAAAGATACTACCCCGAACAGGGTTATCGCCAGCGCGCTACGGCCCGCTACCCAGAGTTTAAACGGCCAAATTTATACTGGGATCCCTACCCCTATAACAGGCAAAACTACAATAGGAAGCACTAGGTATTATCGCTGATACACTAAGGCTATATAGCCAACAGGTGACAGGACAACCCCCTTGCCTCACCACAATTGAATATCAACTATATTTCAGAATGGTGCCAATAATACGGTTAAGATCCCTTAAAGAATTACAGGTCTCCACCCGGGAGCAGTAAGGCGCATAATCCGCCATAATGGAGTCGCCGGTATTCCAGCTTGATGCCCTTTCGGGATTCAACCACAACACACGCTGACTGCGACGATAGACGTCCTGCCAGATATCCGCCCTGCCAGGGCCATTGTTGTTTCTGGCATCGCCCAGCATAATGACAGTGGTTTTGTTATCGACACCCTTTAGCGCCAGATTTTGAAAATCTTCCAGTGATTGATCGTAACTGGTCGACTGATTGGCCCAACCGGCCATCACTTCAGCCAGCGCCTCATCCATCGGCATGGTTTCAAAAAAGTCAGTAACCTCCCCCATACGCGAAGCAAACACAAACGAGCGCACCCGCGGCATTACATCTTGCAGGCTATAGAGGAACATCAACAAAAAACGCGCCACACGACTTACCGAGCCACTGACATCGCAAATCACCATAACCTTGGGTCGGTCAATCTTGGTCGATTTCCACTTGGTATGAAAGAGAATGCCATCAAAAGCCGCATTGGCAGCCACCGTTTTGCGAACATCCAACAAACCGCGTCGGGTAATACGACGCCGACGGCTATGCATACTGGCCAATTGTTTCGCCGCTTTACGCACCAGCTCACTCATTTGTTTATAGTGAGCCAAATCGACATTGGTCAGTTTCACCTTTTGCAAGTTTTCACGTCGTAACTGCTGACCTTTTTCCGCAGCAAACAACATAAACTGCTGCTCAACATAATCCCGCACCTGTTGCTGCAGAATATCGCGACGCTGTGACAATTCCCGATAGAGCTCCTGCTGCGACTCATCCTGATGCAACTCAGCCAATTCGGCATTGAGTTCTTCGCTCCCCATCTGCTGCATCATCTGGTAGCTAAAACGGGATTTCTGGGTAAATACCTGCATATCTCGCACGCCGACAGCTTCACCTGCCTCAGCCATAGCAATCGCTAAACTGGCCTGGTCGTCAGCCATTAATTGCTGACCTAATGATGAAGAAGCGCCACCACCGCTGCCAGAGGCAGGGCCATCTCCTTCACTTTCACCTTCACCTTGCTGATCCTGATCCGATTCCGTACTTTGACTATCAGAGCTTTGCTCATCAGTGTTTTCACTACTCGACGTTTCCGGCTCATCGGCACCCGGCTCTTGCGGCGCGGTAAATTGGAAGAACTGATCAAACAGTTTCTCGTAGGTCACCTTATGGTCGACGGTTTTAGCAAGAACCAGGGCCAAGCCTGCACGCAAACTCTCGCGGTTGTCGACACCGATTAAATCCGATGCTCGCAGCGCATCGAGCGTTTCCGCAGGAGAGATAGGCAAACCCGCCTGACGCAACGCCTCAATAAATCGGCCTATCACTAGATCCATAACTAACTACTTTTTGAGCCCAGACAACAACTGATTCAATTCCGGCTCAACCACTTCAATGTCATCCTGGAATTTCAACAGCAGATTCAAGGTATCGGAAACCCACTGACGATCAAGTTGCTCAACGTTTAACAGCAACAGGGCTCTTGCCCAATCGATGGTTTCGCTTACAGCTGGCACCTTCTTCAATGCCATCTGGCGTAACTCATTAACAAAATCCACCAATTGCTGACGCAGGTTATCCCCCATATCCGGTACCTGCTGGGCAATGATTTTGGCTTCCAGTGCAGGTGTGGGGAAATCAATATAGAGGTGCAAACAGCGACGCTTTAGAGCATCCCCAAGCTCGCGGGTATTGTTACTGGTGAGAAATACAATCGGTTTGGATTTGGCTTTCACCGTACCAATTTCCGGCACACTGACCTGGTAATCGGACAGCAATTCCAGCAGAAAGGCCTCAAACTCCTGATCTGATTTATCAATTTCATCGATCAGCAGTACGGCGCCATCCTCTGCTCGCAAGGCCTGCAATAAGGGACGAGACTCCAGAAACTCTTCGGAATAGAAAATATCGCCAAACTGATGCAGTCGATCAACCGATTCATCCAGGCCTTTGGCACCACGCATCACATCACCCAGCTGATCCTTTAACAACTGGGTGTACAGAAGCTGCTTGCCGTATTTCCACTCATAGAGCGCCTTGCTCTCATCCAGCCCTTCATAACACTGCATGCGAATCAGGGGAGCACTGAGGTATTCAGAGGTGATTTTAGCCAGTTCAGTTTTGCCCACTCCTGGCGGACCCTCGACCAAAATCGGCTTCTGCAACTGACAGGCCAGATAGACGGCAGTGGCAATGGCATCACTGCACACATACCCCAAACCTTCAAAGTTGGTCTTGAGCACCTCGGACGAGGCAATTTTTTCAGCATGCTTAATAATCACGGAATAACCCATTTCTCAATAATCAGGGTTATTCTAACGCAATTTCACCGACTGAGGAGATGGCCTAATCAGACTAAAAAGCAGGTTAAAAAGCAGGCCAAAAAGACAATTTAGCGGGCCCGGTACATAATTCCCGGATTACAGTGGACCATTTCGAACAAATCACCCGCACCCGCCAGCCCTTCCGATGACCCCAATACCAGAATCCCGCCAGGCTTAAGTACAGCATGCATACGGCGCAGGATATCTTCCTTCAGCTCTGCCGAAAAATAGATCAACACATTGCGACAGAAGATAAGATCAAAGCGCCCTATACCAATAAAGGGATCCATCAGGTTCAGGGCCTTAAACTGCACACGCTCCCGAATAGCGGGTTTAACACGCCAGGTCTCGTTATTAAGTTTGTCAAAAAAGCTATCCAAACGCTCGCGGGCTAAGCCACGAACCACTGACATCTTGTCGTATTCCCCGCTTTTACACTGCTCCAACATCGCTGAGGACAGATCCGTTGCCACAATCTCAACAGGACGAGGTAATACACCCATATTGATACGGCGATATTCTTCGGCCGTCATACTGATGGAATAAGGCTCCTGACCGGAGGAACAAGCCGCAGACCAAATACGCAGAGGGCCGATGGCACCCTTTTGATTCTGTAATTCGGGGAAAATCGTTTGTTTGAGGTATTCAAACGGGTAGGTATCACGAAACCAGAAGGTTTCATTGGTGGTCATCGCATCAATGACTTCGGTACGTAAGCGCGAATGGCGCGAACGCTGCATCTGCTCAACCAATTGGGTTAAGGAATCCAGCTGGTTATCCGCAAGAATACGACGGATCCGGGTAGTCACCAGATATTGCTTGTTTTCTGACAGGGAAATGCCACAGGCATCCTTGAGAAACAGCCGAAACTTTTCAAACTCTTCCGGTTCCAGCTGCCCGCTTCTGGTTGCCAGCTTATCGCCCATAACACTCCGCATTTACTCTGAAATCCACGGTCACTAAATAAAAAGGGAAAACGTTAAACTGGCTGCCCGAGGATAATTCCCGACCAGCCAGTTAACCAAGGGGTGCAAGCCTAACAAAAAGCCGCGCTTTATTCTTCCCCTTCATCCTCTTCGAGCACACTTTCACCGGTCATTTCCAACACCCGGTCGTTGACTCGGCGAGCCAACTCGTCGGGATTGAACTTGGCCAGGAAGTCATTAGCACCCACTTTTTTCACCATCGCCTCATTAAAGACTCCACTCAATGAGGTATGCAGGATGATATGCAGATCCTTCAAGCCCGGATGATTCCTGACCTCTGCGGTAAAGGTGTAGCCATCCATTTCCGGCATCTCGATATCAGAGATCACCAGAACCAGCTCGGCATAGGGATCCACGCCATCCTCCACCAGTCCGGCCAGATACTCGTAGGCTTCACGACCATCCTTTTTCAGCGTTGTCTTGATGCCCATAGATTCAACAACCCGCTGAATCTGTTTACGGGCAATGGTGGAATCATCAACGATCAGAACATGTTTCTGAACCACACGCTCGGCAATACCATCCTCAAAAACACCCTCACTGATCTCTTCGGGCAGCGGCGAAACTTCGGCGAGAATTTTTTCCACGTCAATAATTTCAACCAACTTGCCTTCCACCTCGGTGACAGCGGTCAGGTAGTTCTCCTTACCTGCCCCCTTGGGTGGCGGATGAATATCTTCCCAGTTCATATTGACAATGCGCTCGACCGATCGCACCAGAAACCCCTGGGTGGTACGGTTATACTCCGTAATAATGACAAAACAGTTTTCAACATCAGGCAAAGGACGCCGACCAATAGCCTGATTCATATCCATAATGGAGATGGTTCCACCACGGATATGGGCGACACCACATACCACAGGGTTGCGCTTAGGTATTTCATTAAGCGCCGGGCATTGCAATACCTCTTTTACTTTAAAAACGTTAATGCCATAGAGCTGCTCGCCCCCAAGGCGGAACAACAGTAGCTCGAGACGGTTTTGCCCCACCAACTGTGTTCGCTGATTAACGCTGTCTAATACGCCAGCCATGTAGACTCCTCTATATGCCTTACCGCCGCAGGATGCCTGCAACAAGCCCTGGGTCCCCCCAGCAACCCGGCACGCAGTTTGCTTACCGGATAGTTATCTGTAGTTAACGGCAAAAAACCAACGCACTTTAGATGAAGTGCGGAAATAGCGCCCAAATAAAACATAACAGATAACTAATACCTTTAGAGCATAGGTCAAATACCATGAAAGTTCGTAGTTTTTATACGCTCCTACTACTTTCAACCCTGATATTACCGGGGCTGGCAGCCTATGCCCAACCTTTAGGTCACCAGTACGAACCCATCGGTCAATTGCAGCAGGCGGTATACCATTTTATCGAAGATGAAATGCCTTCGGTGACCCAAGGCAGAAGTATCGAAAGCACAAAAATTGACGTTCGCCGTATAGATCCCCGCCTCCGCCTCAGCAAATGCGACGGACCTTTGACACACCAATTAATGCAAAACCGCAATGTGGGTGGCAATTTAACCGTTAAAAGCAGCTGTCAGGGCTCAACCCCTTGGTCGATTTATACCTCAGCCAAGGTACAGATGATTAGCCCTATCCTGGTAGCCAATCGCCAGCTGAGCCGAGGCGACACCCTCTCCCCTGCCGATATTCGCCTGGAGCCGCGCGATACCAACAGCATCAGCTACGGCTTTATCACCGATATGGATCTGGCCCTGGGTATGGAGCTAAAACGCCCCATACGGGAAGGAGAAGCACTGCGCAAATCCCAACTGGTGGAGCCCATGGCCGTACTTAAAGGCGATAGCGTCGTTATTGAAGCCGTTGCCGGCGCCATAACCGTGGTCGCCCCCGGTGAAGCCCTAAGCAATGGTCGCACGGGACAACAAATTAAGGTACGCAACACCAAATCTGACCGCGTTGTCAGGGCTAAAGTGGTTAGCCCAGGCAAAGTTCAAGTTATTTTATAATCTGTCGTTATAAGGAGGCCGCTGTTTGCCGGAGAAAAAAATTAGTAATTTTTGTTAAAGTTACTCTATAAGCCGCCGATACCCCCACTGAGGGTACCACTAGGCTTGTAAAAAAGCCTTTTAAAGGCCCGGCATAGACAGTCGATATATTTATGGGAATTGCAGCTATGGTTATTGATCCAAACAATGGGCTAAATCCAGCAAATACGGGTGGAGCCAAAAATCGCGGCGCCGGTGGCGTCAGTACTCATAAACCCGATTCGCAGCCAGCAGGCAGTAATGCGAAACCGGCAGCGCCAGGAGACAGTGTGGTATTGAGCACTGAAGCACAGACACTCAATCGTCTGGAAGCACAGATCAATGCTTCTCCAGAAGTGGATGCTGCTCGCGTTGCCGCCATTAAAGAGGCTATTGCCAACGGCAGCTTTGAGATTAATTCAGAACGTATCGCCGAGCGCATGCTCGACAACGATGACATGCTAAGTTGACGCCCAATCGTTACAACACCCATATAACGAAGACTGTACACACGAGAGACTGAAGCGCTGCAATTCCCCGTTCACGTCATCGGTCTCTCTACCGCCATCACTGGAGGTTCCTATGTCGAGCACCACCCAAAACACTGGCTCCCAATCCGCCAATACTTCTATGGGCGCCGTCCCGGTAAGCCCTAAAGCCCTGTTTAATCAGGTTGAGCACGATATCCAAATCTGCGATCAGCTTATCGAGCTACTGCAGCAAGAAAGCGAAGCGCTCAAGCAGCGCCAAACCCAGACACTCGAAGGCCTGATTCCCGTAAAGAACAGCCTCTTGGGTGCCCTGGCCAATAGCGCAAATCAGCGCCGCAGCTGGTTACAAGCCCAAGGCAAACCCACCGACGAAAGCCACTGGCTGCAACTACTACAGGAAATGGGTGGCCAGAAGCTGCTCGATCAGTGGCAGATCTTTAATGACAAGCTCAGCAACAGCCAGCACCTCAATGAGGTGAATGGCAAAATGATTGCCCGAGGCCAACAAACGATCAATCGCCTACTGGATATCCTGCGTGGTCAGTTTGATGCCCCCAAGCTCTACAACCAGAGCGGCACCACTCAAGTCCATAAAAGCAGCAAAGGTATGGTGAAAGCCTAAACTATAGGAAAGACCAGCTGCTGCGGAAAAGACTATGGAAGATACCGGACAGTATCTGACCGACCGGAACGATATTTACCGCGTCCTGCGCTCACTGCAATTAACCCGCAGCATGCTAACCCTGCGCTTCAGTGGCGATCACCACGCTTACAGCAGCCTGCTGATACATACCGACCTGGATAACCAACAATTTGTCGTCGATGAGGTTAATCCGCCGGCGGGCAATGAAAAATTAAAAAGCGGCCAGGAATTTACCCTGATTGCCTTCTATGAAGGCGTGCAGGTCACCAGCAAAAATAACCGCGTAATTCCCTCTGCCCATCCGGAATTTAAACACGCCTACACCATTGCCTTTCCCAATAAAATCAATCACAAGCAACGCCGCGATGCCTACCGCACTCACCTCAATAGCCGCCAGAGCAGCTCAATTACGCTGAGCAATGAGCGAGAGAAATCACTCACAGGTAATATTACCGATCTGTCGACCACGGGCATCGGCTGTCAATTTCAGGGCTTTGTGCGCCCGGAAATCCAGCGCGAAGAATTGTTTGAGCATTGCGGCATACGCATCAACTCGAACTTTGAATTGCACTGCTCACTCGTGGCCAAGCACCCGCGGTATGATCGCAGCCAAAATGTAACTCTGTGCGGTTTTGAATTTGTTGACCTCGATAAGGTTCAACAACGACAACTGGATAGATACACGCTGCAAATTCAACGGGAAAACCGCAAATCAGGTCAGCGCAGCGACATCCCTTTTGCCTAAAACTTCCACTAAATCATCGACAATAGCACGGGTAGAAGCATCCTCATGCAACAGCACTAAATCCTCTGGACGGTCGATATCGGCTAGGGCCTCCAGGCAGTGATAACGCCACCCCAGCTGATCTAGACGCGACAGTGTTTGCTGATAAACCCGCTCACTGCCCCACTCAACCTCCTCAAAAACACGCCATTCTGCCTGCGTTAATGCCAGCAAGGTATAGCCACCATCCTGGGCCGGAATAATCACGGCCTGATTACCCGCATCCAATGCAGTAATTACCTGTTCAATTTGTCTGGATGTAATAAACGGGCAATCACTACCAACCAAAATTACTGCACTGTATTGCTGCAATACGGTCTGACAAATATTGGACATGCGCTGCCCCAAATCCTGACCCTGCTGTAACTGCACTTGCAAGGGATAGCGCTGATGCAGCGATTGAAAAAACGGGGACTCAGGCTGATCACTGACCCAGAGCTGCAAACTGGCATCAGAGCATTGCACCAAATTACTGACCACATGCTGTACCAGTCGCTGATGCAGCTCCACACTTTGCTCAACACTTAACTGTGGCTGCATACGGGTTTTGACTTTACCCAGCACCGGCGCTTTGGCCAACTGCGCAATACAGGGGTTGTTTTGTTTGGGTTGAGGATTGATTCCATACCAGGGTGCCAAGCGCTGTGGCTTAAAGCCAATAAAATACAGCAAACGTAACGACCACATTAATAACACCGTCCGCACTACGCCACGGGATTCCCAGCGCCGACTGTCGGTTTCTACAGGCACAGACATAACCTTGGGAGCACTGCGCTGGCGCAAACGCTTGCTGATTTCGACATCTTCCATCAGCGGAATATCAGAGAAACCACCAAGCTGATCCCACACCGAACGCTCAACAAAAATTGCCTGATCACCTGTGGCCACAGACGTTAAGCGAGACCGCCAGGAAATTGCACACTCAATAACACGAAAAGGCCAACGTCGACTGCTTAAGCGGACAGGGAAAAACCCCCACGCTACATCGCGCTGCTTCAAAGACTCAAAGCTGCCGAGCACTTCGTCCACTTCCGCCTGCGGCAAACGGGTATCTGCATGGAGAAATAACAAATAGTGACCCGCCGCACGTTTAGCGCCAGCGTTCATTTGTCGTGCTCGACCACGCTCTGCAACAAAGGCTTTATCAGCATGATCCTTCGCCAATGCCAGGGTGTCATCATCACTGCCACCATCAACCACAATCAGTTCCACGCCTTGCTGACGCCACAACTGTAGCGGTTTTAAATAGGCCAACAGGTTTTTAGCCTCGTTGAGTACTGGAATAATGATCGAGAGATTTACAGTAGGCTTTTGCATATGAGAAGTTAAACAGCGTCCAATGCACCACCACAGCTACTGCCCTGCCCGGCGGTACAACCATAGCAATGGTCACCCACAACGATAGACTCACCGACAAAGTCATGGTGAATCAACTCACTGATATGCCGCGGTGAAACAGCATCGGAACCTATAACACCATCAACCTGCTTATGCAGCGGCAAGGATAGCATCTGATTAAAATCGCAGTCATAAACATCGCCCTGCCAATCAACACTGATCAAAGAGCGACACATCACCGAAGACAGGTTCTCACTGGAGAAGCTGCCCTTGAGCAGCTGCATATAATCGTTAAATTGATTTTTGGCCAGCAGCATAGCGCCAAAGCGGCTGATGGGCATATTGGTAATGGTTAACAGGCGATTAAAATGCACACCGTGATCGGCCAATAATTGCGCCTTATAGTCAGCCTCCAGCGCCTCTTGGGCTGGCGGTAAGAAAGCCCCGTTAGGGTTGTAAACCAAATCCAGTGGCAGTGCCGGGTCAATGCCATAACCCAAGGCATTGAGTTTTTGTAATCCCTCAATGGAAGCCTGAAACACCCCCTTGCCCCGCTGCTCATTCACATTTTGCTCGGCATAACATGGCAGCGATGCCGTTACATGAACCTGCTGTTGAGCGAGGAACTCTGCCAGATCTTCGTAACCCGGCTCAGACAAGATGGTCAGATTACAGCGGTCAATCACCGTAGCGTTCATTTTTCGGGCAGCGGTGACCAGCTCACGAAAATGCGGATTCATTTCCGGCGCACCACCGGTAAGATCCAGGCACTGAATCTGTTGCTGCGCCACAAAACGTAACACACTATCGACTGTGCACTTTTCCATCAGTTCGGTGCGTTTGGGGCCAGCATTCACATGACAATGCGTGCAACTTAAATTACACAGATAACCAAGATTGACCTGCAGAATCTCTAACTGCCCACGACGCAATGCGGGAAAATCACCTGGCAGTAACAGCGGGCGGGTATCTTTCATGTCACTTCATCCTTCACGTTTGCAGCGAGGGTAATGGATATTGCTAGCTATGACCACAAAAGCTAGCGATTGATTCCATAATTAGTTCTTGTTCATCTGCTGTAGTGGTCATTATAATGCTGTCGCGAGTCCCCTTGGCACAGCTGGATAGCGCGGCCCCCTCCTAAGGGGCAGGTCAGAGGTTCGAATCCTCTAGGGGACGCCATTTTACAACGCACTCTTTCCCATGAACTTGATCCTGCTTTTTGACGACGATTTTATTGCACCTCAACAGGTGGTTTTACGCGATCGCCGCTTCCAACATATCAAACAAATCCATCGCGCCGCCCAAGGCGATACGCTGGGCGTTGGTCAGTTAAATGGCTTAACAGGACAAGGGAAAATCACCCGTCTTACGGATCAAGAAGTGGAATTGCAGGTCACGCTCGATAAAGAGCCTCCAGCACCACTGCCAATCAATCTGATTCTGGCACTGCCGCGCCCGCAAATGCTTAAACGCACACTGCAAACCATTGCCACTATGGGCGTTAAAACCCTGCACCTGATCCATAGTAACCGGGTGGAAAAGAGTTTTTGGCAAACGCCTCAGCTACAGGAAGACAAGGTACTCGAAGAACTACTGCTGGGACTGGAACAGGCCAAGGACACTACGCTGCCACACATCGAATACCACAAGCGTTTTCGCCCGTTTGCGGAAGACATTGCCCCGCAATTGGCACAGAACTCAAAGGCCCTGGTTGCACACCCCGGTCCCTACCCCGAGTGCCCACAAAAGCAACAGCAACCTATCACCCTTGCGGTTGGCCCCGAAGGTGGCTTTGTCGATTATGAAATAGAAAAGTTCGAAGCGGCAGGGTTTGAACCGATTTCACTGGGTCAACGCATTCTGCGAGTAGAAACCGCAATCCCGGTACTACTCGCCAAGCTGTTCTAACTCAACTGCTTTATTGCTTTTAGCCCAACTGCTGTAATGACTTCTGTTCGGAAATCAGTAACTGCTGAAAATCCTCTACCATGAGCGGCTTGCAGAATAGGAAGCCCTGGTAGTAGTCGCAGTTGAAGCCCTTAAGAATCTCCACCTGTTCCTTGTCTTCAACACCTTCTGCAATCACATTCAGATCCAACAGTCGTCCCATGGTGATAATGGTTTCCACCAGTACCCGGTCACTGCGATCATAGCTAATATCACGGATAAAGCTGCGGTCGATCTTTAAGGTACTCACCGGCAGGCGCTTTAAGTAACTGATCGATGAATAACCGGTACCGAAATCATCCAGCGAGAAGCTAATACCCATCGACGTCAGGGTTGTCAGAGTGCTAATCGCCTCTTCGACATTATGAATAACCACCCCTTCGGTGATTTCCATATCCAGGCTTTTTTCCGGAATAGGAATATGGTGCAGAATTTTGGCCACATCATCGACAAATGCCTGGCGGCGGAACTGGCGCGGGCTGATATTAATACTCAGCTTCATGCCCTCTTCCCATACGCCCATCTCGTGCCAGATTTGCAACTGGCGACAGGCTTCCTCAATCACCCATTGACCGACATCCAAAATCAAGCCCGATGTTTCCAAAATAGGAATAAACTCTACCGGAGACACCAGTCCCCGCTCCGGGTGACGCCAGCGCAATAACGCCTCAGCACCAACCACCTTGTCGGTTTTGGCACAAATTTTTGACTGATAGAACAACTCAAACTGATTATCTTCCAACGCGCGGTGCAGTTCACCTTCCATCACCAACTGGCGGCTGACTTTATCGGCCATATCGACATTAAAGAATTCGATAGCATCGCGGCCTTTTTCCTTCACCTGATACATGGCGGTATCAGCAAAGCGCAATAGCTCGTGCACCGAGCTTTCTTTATCGGAATAAACCACAATACCAATACTGCAAGACACGTGCAGTTTCATGTCTTCGTGGTAGTAAGGCTCGGAGATATATTTACGGATTTTTTCAGCCACTTCACCGGCTTTGAGGGCAGCTGTTTCGATTTCACTGTCCAGCACCGTCAAGGCAACAACAAACTCATCACCGCTAAGGCGCGCCACCAGGTCCTCTTCACGCACCACGTCGGTTAATCGGTTTGCTACCTTCTTCAGAACCTGATCACCCACAGGGTGGCCCAGTGAATCGTTAATATTTTTAAAATGGTCGAGGTCAATAAACAGTACCGCGCCGAAATAGTTATGGCGACGAGCCCGACACAACTCATGCTCCAAACGCTCAACCAGGTACAAACGGTTGGGCAGATTGGTGAGCGCATCGTGATAGGCCATGTACTCCATCTTATCTTCGGCACTTTTACGATCAGTCATATCGTTGGCGACGATCAGGTTGTAATCCTCGCCACGCATGGAGATACCCTTCACATTACCTTGCATATAGTGACGCTTGCCGTCTACTGAATAAAAGTAGCCCTCAAACGGCACGGCCTGATCGTAGTAATCATTGGTGCGGCCTACCAAACGCGGAATAATTTCTGGGTCATCGCGATAGACAAATTCAAAATCGCCCATATTGCTCTGCAACATTGTGCCGACATCCTTACCGTAGAACTCAGCCATATACTGGTTGCAGAATTTGATATCGCCGTCTTTGTTAAGCAGCCCCACGATAGCTGGCAGATTGTTGACCACATTGCTGACCATCTGCTCGCTGTTGCGCAGCTCCTCTTCTACCTCCAGACGTCGGCCCAGGGCATCTTCTACGGCATTAAGCATTTGGTTACTGCTGGTTACCAGCTGTGCCAGCTCATCGGTGCGATGATCTGGCAGAGAGGTCAGACGCTTTTCAGCGGGGTGTTCGGGATTAATGGCTTTAATTTCGCTGACCAGCCGGATCAAAGGGCGAGTAAGCAGGTAATAGAAGGCACCGAATAACATCAGTACCAACAGCATATTACGGAAAAACCCGGACAAGATAACGAACACGGATCGATCAAAGAAACCGGCCAAGGCAGTATCCAGATCAACATCAAATTCAATCTTGCCGGTGGTGGTATCGCCGTAACCGGGAATACTTAAGCTGGCATTATAGCGACGCGAATCACCGGCAATATGGCGGGTCAGCCAGGCGGTGGCCGTTTGCTTGCGGGGTTTGGTGCCCCGCGCCAAGACATTGCCCAGCTCATCGGTAATGGAAACATTGTAAATAAAGTCGTAGGTCAGCAAGCCATTGACCACCTCGACCGAAAGATCATCGTCGAGGGTGTGAACCGCACGGGCCGCCGGTGGTGCAGCAACCTCAATAACCCGATTAATCAAGGCCTCCAGGGCCTCTTCCTGCCCTTGATAATCGAGATACAGTTGGATTGAGCTCATCACCAACCCCAAAACAAAAGCCAGGATTACGCCGACCTTCGCCAAGCGGAATGAGATACCTTTAAAAAATGCCTGCATATGTTCTCGATCTTTCCAAATTGGGCCTTGCCCGATACCGCCTTACGGCCCTTTTCCCTTCTACTCGCCCCTGTCATTTTCAGGCTCGCACCTTCACGGGGCCGCCTATTATACATTAGGCCATAATTTAGTCAGCGGTATTCAACACTCGATGGTAACGTTCTGCCATTTCGCCATCAAAACAGCAGAATATCACCTGCTCTAGACTGGTATTGAAGGCTAAGCTGCTACGCACGGTATCCACAGCAATAACGACAGCCTGATCCAGCGGGTAGCCATAGACACCGCAACTGATGGCCGGAAAAGCAATGGATTGGTAACGCTCAGCTTCCGCCATGGCAATACATTGCCGGTAGCAGGAAGCCAAAAGCTCAGCCTCCCCCTGGCTTCCGCCACGCCATATAGGCCCAACGGCATGGAATATCGCCTGCGCCGGTAGCGCGAAGGCTGGCGTTGCCTTAGCACTGCCGGTTGAACAGCCCCCCAGAAGCCTGCAGGCCGCCTGTAGCTTCTCTGCACCTGCGGCACGATGAATGGCGCCATCCACGCCTCCGCCCCCTGCCAGAGCCGAATTGGCGGCATTAACAATGACATCGACCTCAAGCCGCGTGATATCCCCCTCAACCACGGTTAACTGCGTCATCAGAATGACTCCTTATCTGGAACAAGCCTTGCAACAAGTAAGTACCAAAAGGTGATTAATGGAAGGATATGCCATTTTTCCAACATTACACCACAGTTAAACACCAAAGTTAGGACAACAGGTCAGCAATGTAATGCAACTATCGAATTTATATAAAAAAACTGGCGGTAGTAACAAAAGCGTACTACAACTTATGCCAGAGACGCCGATAGCCCAAATAGGACTTGAAACTGAGGTGCTCTAGAGAAAACGGCGATTACGCCAAGTGAGTGCATTATGGGTATTTGTGCAGAAGAACTGAGAACTTATGTTATCCGCCCGGTGTTGGAACACCTGGACGACTGGTCTCAGGCGGCTGAAAACTTGCTACTGGGCACCGCCGCCCAGGAATCCGGCTTGGGGTTTCACCTGAAAACCCGCCGTGGTCACAGCCTGGGGATATTTCAGATTCACCCCCAAACGCACAACAACCTGTGGGACAAATACCTGGTCAAAAACCCTGATCTTGCCTCCAAGGTCCGCGGGTTGGCCAGCCAGCACGAGTTTCTTAGCCACCCCCACGCTGAACTGGCAACCAACCTCAGTTATGCCACAGCCATAGCCTGGATGGTTTACTGCCGCAGCGGCAAACCCCTACCCCAGGCTGACGACAGCCACGGTCTGGCAAAATTCTGGCAACGGCATTTCCACAGCCGCTTACGCGGCAGCGTTGAAGAATTTACCAACAACTATCAGAAGTTCATTCACAACAAAGAAAATAAAGACGAGATTGCAGCCTAAAGCCTGCACTAGGGGCGGTCTTGGCGCCGCCTGCCGGTATTGCTGCGCCTATCGGGAAGTATCGAAGATCCGCGAAAAGTGGAACGCCGGTCCAAAAGAATACGCCGAGAGTTCTGGCGCCTTTCATAATGCACCTCATCGGGACTCATTTCCTGCAACCAGCAGGTTGCACCAGCCTGCTTAATCGCCACCTCAAAGCGCTCGGCATCCACCAGTGGCAAGTTCTTTTTCACCACCACGGGTACCCCCGAACTCAGCAGCTGCAACTGGGAATCATTGAGGTGAAAACAGGCTTTGAGTTTTGATCTTGCCTGGGATGCATCGTCGGCATTATCAAAATTGTCGATATAAACCACTTCGTAGATTCTTTCGCCCATTACCTACTCTCCTGCAAGCTATTTCCAAGGGAGTCTTTGCCTCCCTGGCCAAGCTGTCGGAAATAACCCGAAAACAACGGTTAGTGAATAAGTAAATAGCAGTGGCAGTCGGTCTTTTCAACACATGAATGCAGAAGAACTGCAGCAATAAAAGCCCTGGTTATATTAACCATAGGCCTTTAGCGTTTTAACAACTTACTCGACGTTGAGGGCGTCAATAAATTGTACACCGGAACCTTTTACCGACTGGTTATCGGCATATTCGTAGGTTTCCCGTGGTTGGCTGCGATCGACCTGCAAATCGGTGAAATTAAACAGATTGGTATCGGCCATTTGTGAAGGCGCAATGGACTGCATGGCCGTAAAAATGCTCTCAAGACGATTGGGATGTTCCTGTTCCCACTGACGCAGCATCTGCTTGATGTTTTGACGCTGGAGATTTTCCTGTGAGCCACAGAGGTTACAGGGAATAATTGGGAAGCCTTGCACCTCTGCATAACGGGCCAGATCCTTTTCCCGGCTGTAGGCCAGCGGACGAATAACCACATTACGCTTATCATCTGACAGCAGCTTGGGCGGCATACCCGCCATGCGCGAACCGTAAAACATATTCAGAAACAGGGTTTCGACCATGTCGTCTTTGTGGTGACCCAGTGCAATCTTGTTAGCGCCGATATCTTCAGCAAAGCTATAAAGGGTACCGCGACGCAAACGGGAACAGAGGCCACAGGTGGTTTTGCCTTCCGGGATTTTGCTCTTCACCACTGAATAGGTATCACGCTCAATGATGTAATACTCCACCCCCAGACTATCGAGAAAGTCAGGCAGAATATGCTCGGGAAAACCGGGCTGCTTCTGGTCCATATTGACTGCAACCACATCAAAACTGATAGGCGCACTTTTCTGCAGCTTAAGCAGGATATCCAGCATGCAGTAAGAGTCTTTACCGCCCGATAGACACACCATCACCTTGTCACCGTCTTCAATCATATTGAAATCGGCAATCGCTGTTCCCACCTGGCGACGCAGGCGCTTTTGTAGCTTATTGAATTCGTGAGCCGCTTTGCGATCTAGCTGATTGCTTTCAGCTTGCGGCGCTAATTCGGTTGGCAAGGCTGGATTAGTCTCCACGGACATGACACCTGTTTCCTACTACATCTCGACAAGGGGCCGCTATTGTACGGATTTTGTGCGGAGGGTGAAATCGGCAATACACACCTAGATAGGTAAGACCGAAGAGGTTTATGGGTGGGTTTTATGAATCCAACCGCTGCAACTTTTCGATAAAGCGCTCTGCCCGCTGGATATGGGCCTGTAATACCGTGTTATCCGGGCTGAGTTCAGCGGTATTGCGCCAAACCTCCAAGGCCTGTTGCAGGAAGCCCTGACTGTATAAGGCCTGCCCCTGCTGAATCCCAAGCTCTACCTGGGTGGTGATAATCTGCTGTAATTCCCCAAGCCACTTTATGACTTCTAAATCCTTAGGGGAATGAACCTGCAGCTGATTCATCTTCTCTCTGGCCGCTAGCCACCAACCCGCAGCAATCATATCCCGGTATTCCTGCTTAAGGCGCTGCAACTGCAGACGATCAGCTTTGGCTTTCTGTTGCGCCAGTTGGTTTGGTTGTCGCTGCAACTCACGCGCCAGGCGCTGCTGACTGAGGCTTAACCGTTGCTGTTGCGCCTCTTTGGCAACTGTCGCGACCGGTGCAAGACAGCTGTTGGCAGCCTCCAGATTCTGCTCAGCAATCGCCTCATCCACGCAATCCAACAGCACATCAGCCAGCTCATAACCTAAACGACGCTGCTGATATAGCTTCCAACGGGTCCAGAAACTGTCCGGGTCGGCGGCAAGCATTTTTTCCAGAATCGCATTGCGGGCCGGTAACTGTCTGGCGGTGAGTAAATCCAACTCCAGATTCAGGGCGGCCATATACGCTTTACGTTCCGCCAACAGGGTTTTACGGGCATGATCTAATACGGTGTCTGGGGGCAGCTGCAGACGAGCCTCATCCAGGCGCGCTATAGCCTCCACCCAACGATTTTGTGCTGCCAGGCCTTTCACCTCACGCAGAACCTTCTGCTCAAACTGCTTAATTAAACTGGGCAAGGCCCGTTGCTGGCGTTCCAATGCCTGGTATTGAGGATCATCACTCGACAGCGATCGCAGCATTTCATGGGCACGACGAAACTGCTCCTGGGCAACCCACTGGTCCACTAAGGCAGCTCGATCGATATTGGTCGGCAGTTGACTACAAGCTGACAACAATGCCAGAAGCGATATCACAAGTAGGCGCTTCATCAGTCGGAGACCTCTGCTTGCTGTTGCTTGTCAAACGCAGTTCCAACAGCCCGCGCCTCTACCTGCGGGTAACTGTTAACGATATCTTCAATCAGGTTATCCATCACATGCACGTAATCTTTACTAATCCCATTAACGGTATATGCCTCAACAGGCTCATGCTTGCCTTTAACCGCCAGCGTTGAGTGGAACTTACTCTCCACACGTCTATTCATACCGGGATATTTTAGGGTCGACTGGCCAACCAGAATGTCTCCAGCCCCGGCCAAGTCAGTTAAACGCGATGCCAGGTTTACCGCATCACCCACAACGGTATATTCCATGCGCTGTGCCGTGCCTATGGTACCCGCCATCATCTCACCACTGTTAATCCCAATTCTTACCTGAATCTCCTGCTCGCCCAGGGCTCTGCGCTGTTCATTTAAAAAAGCTAACAGGCGCTGTATCACCACCGCACAGGCTACCGCATTAAATCGATGATCTTCATTACACTTGGGCGCGCCAAATATCACCATAGCGCAATCGCCAATAAACTTATCGACCGTGCCAAAGAACAACTGACTGCACAGGGTGAAATAGGTGAAGTACTCGTTGAGTAGATTGACGACCTTCTCTGTTGGCTCTCTTTCCGCCAGGGATGTAAAACCAACAATATCAACGAACAAAACTGAGGCTTCAACCCGAGTACTGGACAGCTCACCCACGGTTTCCGGGTCCATCAGGGTTTCTGCGACATCCGTAGCTACCACCCGGGATAACACCCCCTGCAGGCGATGCTTCTCATCGAGCTCCGCCCCCATGCGATTAATGGCCTCGAACATATGACCGATTTCATCGCGACTGCGTCTGGGAAGATTCACATGGAAATTGCCTGCCCCAATCTCTTCAGTGGCATTGACCAACATTTCAATGGGACGCGCCATACGCCGACTCATCCAATAGGCAAAGGCCATCACCAACACCAGCATCACAATAGTGACCGTAACCATGGCCTTTACCATACGCTCAAAATTACGGCTCACCTCGACCGGTGTAAAGTCGACCAAAACCCAGCCCGCTGTCACCCCCTGAAAGTTCACTGGGCTGGTATAGGTAATCCCCTCGCTGGCTGAGACAACCTGTGAAGCGGCATACGTTTTATCAGTAAACCAGGTAGGCCCCAGCGCCGGGACAAGTCCGGCATGGGCAACAGTTTGTCCCTGCTCGTTAAGAATGGCTGCCCCTCGCACCCGCTCATCGTGGACCAGGTTCACGGCCAACACCTGCATCGACATAATGTCATCGGTGAACAGGGGCTCTGTGGCACTGGAAGCAAACTGAGAGGCAATAATGCCGCCGTAGGTATCTATCTGCTCATTGAGCAGCTGATCCTGATAGCGCAGAACCACCAGCATCAAGAATCCAACCCCTAGCAACAACACCATGCACACCGCCATCGCCAACTTATAGGCAATGGGCAACCCACCCAGCCAACTCGCCAGCTGCTGCAGGAGCGATTGCTTGGGGCTGGCAGAAGTGCTGCGGCCATTGGATGGAACAGGTGCTGTCATAGCGTCTTTAAAACGGTTCGAATAGTGCGTGTAATCAATGGGTATGTAGATAGATGCAAAAGCCGCGCTAAGGTGTTGTTATCATAAGAAAATAAGCGCAAGCAGAACTTCTTATAGCGTATTGCGCTGAAAACATACAATCGCAATAACGGAAACTGTGACCTAATCACAAACTTGATCAAAAAACAGGCGGGCATGTTAGGGCTTGATCAACTTTTTATCAACTCGAATCCTGACCGGCGGGACAAGTTGCCGCCCGCCTTTACAGGAGTTTGCCGCCCGGCGGCAGCCCATTGCCTCAATCCCCACCTCAAGAAAAGATGAAATAAGTGTCATCCCCTGTATTCGCGGGCACTGACAGAGAAAATAAATTCTTGGCATATGGCTTGCACTACCCAGCACAAACAAGCACTACCAAGAATACAGCCCAGCGAGGTCCAGGGAATATGGCCATTTTGCAAGCCGTTCTGCAAAAACTCAGCCGCAAGACACCACCAGCCACCATTGACGAACCGGTTAATGATCTGGCCGATCGAATTAACCGCTACGCGCCTCTGTTTGCGTTGCAAGAACAAAAGCAATTTATTGAAGTAGTCAGTGAGAGCACCGGCGAGGTTTACCAGAGCATGATTCTGGCCATCGATTTAATGGATGGCAGCATGCAGCTCGATGAGTTTTTTCCAAACCCATCACACGAGTGCAAACCCGGCGAGCACTTTACCGTACGTCATCATAACCGCGGTCAGCTACTGACGTTTACCACCCCTTTGCGCTCCGTCCATCTCGGCATGGATGCGCCTATATACACCTTGGTACTGCCTGAGGCCGTAGGTTACCGCCAACGCCGGGTTTACCCGCGTATTAATCTCAGTCAGCAACAACCGTTAACTGTTCGCGTACAATCTCCCTGGCGCACGCCCTGGTACGCCACTGCCCGCAACCTCTCGGCAGGCGGTATGCGTATTACCGTTGGCGGCAATGTCATGGAGCAATTGCATCACGGTGCCCTGCTACCGCTGTGCGAGTTTGAATTTGGCCCCGAATTCAAGATTCGCTGTCAGGCCAAAGCCCGCAGCTTCCGCTTTATTCGTCGCCCCTACCGCCATACGGAAATCAGCATAGAGTTTTCCGATATGGCCCCTGCACAACGCTTGCAGTTACAGCAGTTTATCAATTCGCTCACCGAGCCCGACAACACTCAGGCTGCCTAGTCCTGATACCAGCCTAAACTAACCCCCTACATGGCCGATACCCATACCAACAAGTGGGTATGCCAAGTGGGGCGGCCCAATGGCGGACTAGCGCTCAGACGCTATGCTTACAACAATATCCCCAGCCAAAATAGGGAAACAACATGCGTAATAATGGCCCAGTGACTGGTCGAGAGGTTCATTTAACCGATAAAGACGAAATCGTCTCTGCCACCGATACCGGTGGTCGAATTACCTTCTGTAACGATACCTTTTGCCGCATTGCAGGATTTGAGCGTGAAGAACTGATCAATCAGCCTCACAACATCCTGCGTCACCCCCATATGCCTGCCCCGGCCTTTAAAATGCTATGGGATGCCGTTAAATCCGGCAAACCCTGGATGGGGATAGTTAAAAACCGCTGCAAGAACGGGGATCACTATTGGGTAGATGCCTATGTCACTCCCCTGCGAGAAGGCAATACCATTACTGGCTATGAGTCAGTACGTGTAAAAGCCTCGCCACAAATCATTCAGCGCGCCGAAAAGGTGTACCAGCGAATCAACAATGGTCAGCCAGCCATTCCTGTTACCGAACAATATCGCTCACTAGGCATTCAAGTGGGTCTGATGGCCTTAATCAGTACCCTGGTACTGATGGTATTGGTAGCCGTTTTTGGTGAGGGTGGCGCAGGTCAATACACCACGGCCCTACTGGCGGGTCTCGCCATTGGCCTGATTAATTTCAAAGTCTCTCAACTCGGTGTGCAGGAAGCGCTGAATATTGCTCTTAGCGAAATTGACGATCCTCTCGCAGCCTATATCTATACCGGTCGCGCCGATGCTATTGGCAAAATTGAATTTGCCCAGCTCGCTCAAAAAGCCCGCCTACGCACCGCACTGGGCCGTTTTAGTGAATCCGCCAAAGAGTTACGGGAACGCTCTATCAACGCCCAGGAACAAGCCAGTCGCAGTCATTTAGGTATGGATACCCAACAGCAGGAAACCGCACAACTGGCTTCCGCCATGCAGCAGATGGCTCAAGCCGTTCAGGAAGTGGCCTCTGGTGCCAGCGAAGCTTCCAATGCGACACTGGAAGCACAAAAAGAAGTCTCCCAGGGTACCCAGGTATTAACTGGCGCCAGCGACGCACTGGGCAATTTATCCGGTATCGTTGGTCAACTGGGCCAAGTGGTCGACAAACTGACCGAAGACAGTGGCCGTATTGCCAGTGTGATTGATGTGATTCGCGGTATTGCAGAGCAAACCAACCTGCTGGCACTCAACGCTGCTATCGAAGCCGCACGTGCCGGTGAACAGGGCCGTGGATTTGCCGTGGTAGCCGATGAAGTAAGAACCCTGGCGCAACGTACTCAGGAATCCACCCAACACATTCAGGATATTATTGAAAACCTCTCCAAGGCCACCGACCAGGCATCCTCTAATATGAATGAATGCCAAGAACTTACTGAGCGTAGCGTGGATGAAATGAGTAACGTCAGTGGTGCCCTGGCCACCATTTCCGATGCGGTCAATACCATTGAGCAAATGTCCCACCACATTGCCTCTGCCGCTGAAGAACAATCTGCCACTGCTAACGAAATCGAAAGCAACACCCGCAACATTTCCGAGATTTCCGAGCAAACCAAACACGAAGCGTTGACTGCGGCAGAACTCAACGAGGAGATGTCCGATTTGGCCAGCAAGCAGTTCCTGCTGGTTGAACGCTTTCAATAGAGCGGTATCAAAGCCATCAAGGAAGCCGTAAAATGCCTGCTTTGTGATTCAACGCTGCAGGCATTTTGAATGACCGATATCACCCCGTTTTTACCCGCCGATCTCGACTACCAAACCCTGGTCGATATTGATAAACAAGCTATCTGGCACCCCTACTCCTCAACTCTTTCCGCTCCGGATGCCTATCCGGTAGTTAGTGCAGAAGGTGTTTATTTTCAGTTGGCTGATGGCCGTAAAATAATCGACGGCATGTCCTCCTGGTGGTGTGCCATGCACGGCTACAATCACCCGGTGCTGAATGCCGCCATGCAGGCTCAGATTGGCAAAATGTCTCACGTGATGTTCGGTGGCATCACCCATCCACCGGCTGTGGAACTGAGTAAACTACTGATCGATATTACCCCCGAGCAACTCACCAAAGTATTTTACTCAGACTCCGGATCTGTTGCCGTGGAAGTTGCCATCAAAATGGCACTGCAATACTGGAACAGCCAGGGCAAAGACGACAAACACCGCTTGCTTACCGTGCGCAACGGTTATCACGGCGATACCTTTGGCGCCATGGCAACCTGTGATCCGGTCAATGGTATGCATCACCTGTTCAGCAAAGTCATGCCCGAACATATTTTTGCTGAAGCCCCCGCCTGCGCGTTTGACGCCGAATGGGATGAACGTTATATCAGCGATCTCGCCAACAAACTGCAACAGCATCAGGACGAAATTGCTGCGGTCATTATTGAACCCGTGGTTCAGGGCGCTGGCGGTATGCGTTTTTATTCGCCGCATTATTTAAAACGCCTGCGAGAACTCTGTGATGAATACGATGTGCTGTTAATTCTCGATGAAATTGCCACCGGCTTTGGTCGTACCGGCGAGCTGTTTGCCTGCCAACACGCGGGTATCCAGCCGGATATTATGGCAATCGGTAAAGCCCTCACCGGCGGCAATATTACCTTGGCCGCCACCCTGTGCACCGATAAAGTCAGCGACGGTATCTGCCGCGGCGAAGCCGGTGTGTTTATGCACGGCCCTACCTTTATGGGCAATCCGCTGGCCTGTGCGACTGCCCTGGCATCTACGCGACTACTGCTATCGCAGGATTGGCAAGCCAAGGTCAAACATATTGAAGCCCATTTAAAAGAGGCCCTAGCGCCTCTGGCCACGCTGGATCATATCGACGATGTGCGTGTGCTAGGTGCCATTGGCGTTGTTGAGGCCAAACAGCCAGTGGATATGGCAAAGATTCAAGCGGCACTGGTAGACGAGGGAATTTGGTTACGACCGTTTGGCAAACTGATATATGTAATGCCAACGTTTATGGTGATCAATGATGAAGAGCTTGAGACGCTTACCAAAGCGATGGTGAAAGTCGTTAGTCAACCAGAGTTGTTTGCAGGCTAAGAGCCTCGGTAATCCCTCCTCTGCGCCATTCCCGCGAAAGCGGGAATCCAGGAATTACGTGGACGCTACAACAATGGATTCCCGCTTTCGCGGGAATGGCGAACTACATCAAACCGCGAACGGGTTCTTTGCCTTAGCCCGTTCCGCAGACAAAGCCAACACCTCACGGCGTTGATCATTGCTGTAACTGCCCCAGTGCGAAATCTCGTTACCGGTACGGAAACAACCCACACAGATATCATCCTCGTCCAGAGCACATACAGACACACAAGGGGATTTAATCGGCTTTTCACGGGTTTGATCGGACACGGGGACCTCTGAATTTAGAACTGATGGAAGTGGCCGCCACAGGCAACCGGGGCGGCATTATACCCTGCCCCACTCCTTAACGGGAGCCGGATGCTCTAAACAGATATTACCGCCCCCTACACTGTTGATAAATTCCACCAATAAGCGCGCGGTAAAC
Source organism: Maricurvus nonylphenolicus (assembly GCF_042854845.1). Lineage (GTDB taxonomy): Bacteria > Pseudomonadota > Gammaproteobacteria > Pseudomonadales > Cellvibrionaceae > Maricurvus > Maricurvus nonylphenolicus. The sequence goes on from NZ_AP031498.1 coordinate 3,217,348, forward strand.
CCCCAGATTTCAAACCCCAGGTATTCATACGCCGGGGACCAATAAGTACGGCCATCACGGTGAAAAACATCAGTTCGCAAACGCTCGTCTTCCAGCAAAAACTTCAGAGGTAAATGGAAGATAGCATCCAATTCATCGTAATTCGGGGTGAGCTCAACCTTCTCAGGGACTATGCCCACATACGGAGCCACATTCATGCCCTGGTAGGTTCGGCCCATTTTGAAAGGGCTGATAATCTCCACCAGCTTGGGATCCAGGCCAACTTCTTCCCAGCTTTCCCGCAAAGCTGTATTCACCAGAGTTTCGTCTTCAAGATCGTATTTACCACCCGGCAGCGAGACTTCACCGCTGTGGGAGGATAGATGCTCTGCCCGCCTGGTCAGAATGACATGGGGATTGGTTTCATTATCGGTAAGTGCCAGCAGCACTGCAGCTTTAGCTCCACCGGTTCCGGAATCTACCGGCGCTATATTTTCGGCTTCCAGCCGCTGGCGAATCTGACTTAACATCTACTTCTTGAGCTCATAATTGAATTTTTATTCTACTATTTATCTTAATATAACAACCTATCCTAAAGCCCGCCTCAGGTCCATGACCACAAGCGTTAATTCTGTCATGCAGTCTTCACCCCTCTGACATATTGCTGCCACAACAATGATTTAGACGCCAAGCCGCATCCCAGCTACATATGCAAATTGGTTCTAAATAGCCCTATACACAGATCGATAGCACATTTGGTAGACTAATTTTCATACATACTGTGGTCTATCACACCAATTTACCGGCCAGAACGATTGGGGGATCACCTGGCCAAGTAAAGTCAAAGCCTGGGGGGCGCGTACATGACAACATTATTCGACCCAAGCAGCAGCTTCGATTCAAGCCTGCCAAGCTTTGATACCCTTATGACTATGGCGCTGACCAATCCTGAGGGCTTTGAGCGCCTGCGCCAACAAGAAGTCGATGCCCTGATTGCCTCCGCCCCGGAAGAGATTCAACAACGCCTGCGTGGCCTGCAGTTTCAGATTGATGCCCAGCGCCAGATCCATAAAACCCCCATGGGTGCCTGCATCAAAATATCCAATATGATGCATGAATCCTTTGCCCAGCTACGTGAGCTGCTGTCCCAGTTTAGCCAGCAACGTGCCCCACTGATTGCCCGCACCTCAGAAGCGCCAAGCTCTGCGGTATTAGAAACTGCCGAGATTATTGACTTCCCTAGCCGATAACGACTCAATACGCGATAATAGTGGGCTCTGAATAAGGAAGGCCCACCATGAAGTTCTGTAGCAGTTGCGGAAGCAGTATATCCCTGAAGATCCCCCACGGTGACGACCGCGAGCGTCACGTCTGCGGTAACTGCGATACTATTCACTACCAAAACCCCCGCATTATTGCCGGTACCCTGCCCGTTTTCGAAGACAAGGTGCTACTGTGCAAACGCGCTATTGAACCCCGCTATGGCCTGTGGACCCTACCGGCCGGTTTTATGGAAAACGGTGAGTCAACCGAAGAAGGTGCATTAAGAGAAACCTGGGAAGAAGCCCGCGCCCGCATGACCATCGACAGCCTGTACACCATGTTTAGCCTGCCGCAAATCAATCAGGTGTATCTGCTGTTTCGCGGCACCCTCACCGATATGGATTTTGGCCCTGGCCCGGAATCCCTGGAAGTGGACCTGTTTAAAGAAAACGATATCCCCTGGGATGAAATCGCCTTCCCGGTTATGAAAAAAACCCTGCGCCACTACTACAGTGACTTCCCCACCGGCGACTTCAAATTCCGTAGCGAAGCACTTTACAAACCGGGCGTCGATAAAAACGCCCAGCTGGGTGTGCCAACCTACAAGAACACACCCAAGACATAAGCTAACCGACATTAAGGCGCAAACTACAAGGTCAGCAGCTGAGTTAGCGCCTCCTCAAATGCCAAATTAACCGACTGAATTATCGGTCAAGTGTTATCGGTCGCCAGAAACTTGCATCTGGCGGCCAAATGTCAGATCTTTCAGCTCTGGATATTTTAGGATGTACCCCATGACCAATAACTCAGCCTCCAGCAGTCACGTCTTTGATCAAGCTATCGCCTTAACCCCTGACGGGGACACCTTTACCGGCCACCCCAGCGCCGACTACCAAAATATGGTTGGCCCTTTTGGCGGCATCACTGCTGCCAAAGTGCTTAACGCGATTCTGATTCATCCTGAGGCTGAAGGCTCGCCAGTATCGATTACGGTAAATTTTCTCGGCCCGATCAAGAATGAAGCGGTGACGTTAGCGCCCAAGCTAACCCGCAATAATCGCAGCAACCAGCATTGGTCTGTCGAGTTAATTCAGGGTGATGAGATTCAATGTACCGCACTGATCGTTCTGGCCAAACGTATGGACACCTTCGAGAGCGAAGAGATCACCTTCCCAGATGCCCCCGCCGCTGACACCCTGGCAGAACTTAACAGCGATCAATTACCACCAGCCTGGGTCAACCAATACGACATGCGATTTGTCTACGGCAATATGTTGACCATGGACCAACCAGAAGTACCGTCTGAAAGCCTGCTGTGGATGGCAGACAAACCTGCACGCAAACTGGACTTCCAATCCATCACCGCCATTTGCGATGCCTTCTTCCCGCGCCTGTTTCTACGCACCCGTAAATTATCTCCAGCAGGTACCGTAACCTTTACCGTCTATTTCCATGTAAATAGTGAGGAATTAGCCCAGCAGGAATCCACCCGCGTATTGGGTCATGCACGGGCGACCAAGTTTTCCGGCAATTATTTCGATCAGCGTGGCGAGATTTGGGGCGAGGATAAAACCTTGCTGGCAACAACTTCGCAATTGGTTTACTACAAAGACTAATTCGTTAAGTGGTCTTATGTGCCATTAAGACCACGCCCCCCGGCTTTAGGCTTGCGAGCAGCTGAGCTCACTGCTAGAACTTATATACTGACATTAAATCTCGTCAGCCATATAAGGCAGTCACATGGAAGAAACAATCAAGGGATTTCAGCAGTGGATTTGCGTACTCGCTTTGTCGGCGTTATTAAGTGGCTGCGAGTACTATCAAACCGATAGTGAATCGAACACCGATCTCAATATATTCGCCAGCAGTCAAACTCAATACTTTAGCACTTCCGCACTTACCCCAATCCCCGACAAGCATAACGAACCCCTAGCCCTGGCCACACTGGGTGAACAACTTTTTAACGACACAACATTAAGCAGCAACCAGAGCATTAGTTGTGCAAGCTGTCACCGCATAGATCAGGGCGGCGATGACAACAGAGCCACCTCTGTGGGCATCCACGGTCAAATCGGTGAAGTGAATGCGCCAACTGTACTCAACGCCGCCCTTAACTTTCGTCAATTTTGGGATGGCCGTGCGGACACCCTGCAAGAGCAAGCGCGATTCCCGGTAGAAAATCCCATTGAAATGGCCAGCCGCTGGCCCGATGTTATAGAACGCCTGCGCCAAAACCCTGACTATCAACGCCAATTTAACGCACTGTTTGACGACGGTATAACTGTTAACAATGTAACTGCAGCCATTGCCAGTTTTGAACGCACTCTATTAACTCCTGATAGCCCCTTTGATCGTTTCCTGAATGGTGACAACACGGCACTCTCAGATCAGGCTCACCGAGGCTACCAACGCTTTCGTGAACTCGGTTGTGTCAGTTGCCACCAGGGAATCAACATCGGTGGCAATATGTATCAGTACCTGGGCGTTATGCGCGATTACTTTACCGACAAGCGCGAACTGCGAGATATCGATCTTGGTTTATACAATCATACCGGCCGCGAGCTTGACCGCTATAAATTCAAAGTCCCCTCTCTGCGGAACGTGGCTGAAACGGCCCCCTACTTTCATGATGGCAGCGCCACAACCTTGCGCGAAGCCATTATCGTTATGGGCCGCTATCAACTAGGTATTGAATTGACGACAGAAGATCAGGAATTGCTACTCGCATTTCTTGCATCCCTAAGCGCTCCTCCACTGACTCTGGCGAAATCACCGTGAAACCAAGTAATCGTTTATTTCGACTGCTGGCTATTTCTGTTGTGGCATTGCTGTGCTTTAGCTACGGTGCGCACAAATTTCAACAGCTGACTGCTTACGAAAAATTAAGAAATCAATCTCACCTGTTGCAAAACAAGAAGGTCCTGCTCGACAACCTTCTGCTCAACTACCAGTTTAATCACTATCGTAATTACGACTATCTTAACCAATTCTCCGACGGACTGTTACAAGAGCTACAGAAACTCATGGCTATGAGTCAGCGCTTGCTGCAAGATCCTGAACTACAGCAAGCACTGGACAATCATCCCGAGCATCTGCGTATGCTATTGGAAGATTTTAAAAGCCTTCTCGCTATTCGTCTCAATAGCAGTCTCTACATCAGCAATGATCTTAATGAGATAGGCAAAAGCTGGCAGGGAGAACAAAGCCTGTTACTGGATCTTTTCCGTGACTCTGCGGCCTTCCTAAACCTTGCCAACGAAAAGTCTTCCCAAACCCTGCAACAGAGCTTGTCAGCATTTCTAAATAGCCCCCATAACCTGACAGAAGATCATATCCAACTATTAAAACGCAAGGTAGATCGCTTAATAGAAAGCAACTTGCAACTACAAACTATCAGTGCTGAATATCAGCAAACCCTTTCATCCCCCGCCTATTTTCAAATAGAGGACAGGTCCAAAAAAGCCCTGCAATACATACAATACGGTTTGGTTGCTGTAGCAACCCTCATGCTATTAAGCGTAATTATCCTGGGCTTTGAATTGGTACGCGCCTGGACAGAACTAAAGCAAAATCACAATGAACTCGACGAGCTCAATAACGACCTACAGGATCGTATCGAAAAAAGCACCGCAGTCATACGACAGCAAATGGTGGAACTGCAACAGAAAAAAGAACTTGCAGAATCAGCAACAAAAGCAAAAGGCGACTTCCTGGCCAATATGAGCCATGAGATCCGCACACCCATGAACGGTATTTTAGGCATGATCGGACTGGTGTTAAAAATGGACCTGACACCAGAGCAACACCACCGCCTGTCTGTAGCCAGCTCCAGCGCCCAATCATTATTAGCGCTGATCAACGACATTCTCGATTACTCAAAAATCGAAGCCGGCAAGCTCGAACTCGAAAAACAGCATTTTGACTTACGCACGATGCTGGGGGATTTTTCTGAAGCCATCGCCTTGCAGGCGCAAGATAAAAACATCGAACTGGTGCTGGATATTGTTGGCATCAGTCACTCCATGGTGAAAACCGATCCCACCCGCATTCGGCAAATATTCTCCAATCTGGCAGGTAACGCAATCAAATTTACTGATAAAGGTGAAGTGCTGGTACAGGCACGCCTGGAAGAACGAGACGCCGATAGCTGGACACTGTACGGCCGCATCAGCGATACCGGTATCGGCATACCGCCAGAAAAGGTTGGCAGCTTGTTCGAAAAATTCAGCCAGGTAGATGCATCAACCACCCGTAAATACGGCGGCACCGGCCTCGGCTTATCGATAGCACAAAACCTGTGCCAGTTGATGGGCGGCGATATAGAAGTCAGCAGCGAACTCGGTCAAGGCTCTACGTTCAGTTTCCATATTGTGATTGAAAAATCCTCCAAGGCGCGCCTGGTCATGCCTTCCGCCGCCATCGACAAGCTGCGTTTACTCGTCGTCGATGACAACGCCATTAACCGTCAAATACTTGAAGCACAACTACATCACTGGGGCGCCCAGGTAACCTGTGTCGCCAGTGGCGCCGATGCTCTGGAACTGTGTAAACAACGCCTATACGCTGAAGGGGCAATCCCCTTCGATATCGCCTTTCTCGACATGCAGATGCCGGATATGGATGGGGCACAATTAGGCGATTTCATGCAGAAGCACCCACAACTTAAAGACATCAAACTGGTTATGATGACCTCCATCGCCTCCCGCGGCGATGGGCTGGAATTTGCCAACCTGGGATTTAGCGCCTACTTCCCCAAACCCGCAACCACTGCAGACCTGTTCAATGCCCTCAATGTGATTGCCGATGGCGGTGAAGCGCTGCAGCAGGCCGAGCCTCTACTAACTCATCACTACCTTAAATCCCTGGGTCCGGCGGAGAGTGATTCAGCAGAGGGCTTTAGCGGACGCATCCTGATAGTTGATGATAACGCCGTTAACCTGGCAGTGGTCACCGGCATTTTGGAAGACGAACAGTTTAGTACCGAAGAAGCCCTTAACGGCAAAGAAGCACTGGGCCGCTTACGTGCGGCACAGGAGCCGTACACACTTATTTTAATGGATTGCCAAATGCCGATTATGAATGGCTTTGAAGCAACCCGTCGGATTCGCCAAGGAGAGGCTGGCGAAGAATACAAGCACATCCCGATCATCGCCCTGACAGCCAATGTGCTCAGTGGCGATAGAGATGAATGCCTTGATGCCGGTATGAATGACTTTGTCTCCAAACCCATAGACCCCGAAGGCTTGCTTAGCGCCATCAAGCGCTGTTTGCCATCAAAAACAGATAACAACACTCTAACTGACGCCCCAACTGAATCAGCCGACATACCCCATGAATCATCAACACCGATCTGGGATCAAGAGGCCCTGCTATTGCGCCTCAAAGGTAAACAAGACCGCCTGTTACGTCTTGCGCAACTGTTTATAGAAACCAACAAGGATCACGCTCAACAGCTGCGCGAAAGCTGGCATAAACGGGATTTCGTAGATCTACAAAGCCGCGCACATGATATCAAAGGCGCAGCGGCCAACCTTGAAGGCCAAGCGTTAAGAAACAGCGCGCAGATGCTTGAACAGGCCGCCAAATCTGAAGATACCTCCGCACTGGAAACCTCAGTAGAAACATTAATTGCGAAGCTTGATGAATTCCTGGTCGCACTTAACAGTGCGACGAAAGAGGTATCAATGTCAGATCAAATATCTTAGCCATACTACGTGGAAAGGATCTCTACCCTACTTTAAGAGGTTGAATCCATACGCCGCATGATTTGTGCAGTACATTGTGAGCACGCATCGCGATGAGTTTCAGAACCTTCATTTACCTTGCTGAAATTCGGGCCAATAATAGTAGCCCGAGAGCGCCTAACACTCGGTACGAAGAACAACTAAAGATACATTTGGGTAGAAAATAACCCACCCGCAAGGCTATTAATGGGTGCGAAGTGTTAACAATGAAATTCTGTTGTGGCTCTCACTGATTACTAGTAAATACTGAGCTTTCAGCCTCAGCCATAAGAACTTATAAAGAGGAACCAATGCATTGAAGCCTGATGCAGCCCTCAGGAGAACAGCCGACAAACTCCGCCACAAGACCGATCCAACTAATAAAAAGAAGGCTAAGGACAGCTAACTACCAGACTATGACTCGATAATATCAGCAAGATTATCACCGCATCGGTCAACAAATTTGTGGTATTGCCCTTTGGTTAAAAACAGCCGATGTAATTTCGGGTCGTCCTGCCTACCTTTATTTAGATTCTCTTTTTGGTCGAAGGCACATCTAACCAACTTTAGGCTAGTCAAATCAATCTCGACAAAATAACGGGTATCGCCATTCTCTATCTTTACCATATTACCCCCAGATTTCCTTATGTTGACTTGATAAATTCACTTACATTTTCCTTCGCATAAAATGCTGCCCATATTCTTCAACCAAGCCTTTGGGCCTGCCCCCAATATTCCAGGCTAGAGCACGTAGATCACGTATTTTAGACCGGATCGAAATTGAGCACTTTGTTAAGGCGCTGGGCACTTATCGTCATGAAGCCTTATATACATAGATCCACGTAAGGAGCACCCATCATTACTCACTATACAGTGCTGAATATGAAATAGCTCTGGCTTACTTTCGCTAAATTGATGATCCTTACTAATGGTTATCCTATGCTCTGACCCATCCTGCCCCTCTGAGTACCATAAACCAGAAGGACCTTTTACAGAAATTACTACTTCTCTTTTAGTTTCAAGTATTGAGTGATACCTATATTTAAATTCTATCCTTCCAGAAACCCATCTAATTTCTTGATTGGTTAGCTTCAACTTGCAAGGGATCTTACTTGAAACAGAATTTACACTTCCGTAGTAGCAAGGATTAGAACAATACTCGCCCACAAAGTCCTCTGAAGCGCTGAATGAGAGTTGGGGATATAAAAGCATCACAAATAGAGTAAAATAAAATGCTTTCATAACCTTTGGGGTCTGCCCCATTATTCTGTGCCCTAATTTAACTCCTCCTTTTTGAAAATGCCTTAAGAATTTATTCATTCCTTGAACGCCTTTATACAGCTTGCAAAAAGAGCCTTGGAGGGAACCTTTGGAGTCTGCCCCCAACATTTTTAACGCCTAGCTCATCGGAAAAATGGGAGCGCAGCGAGTATTTTGTCAGGTGCAGCTACTTGTTAGCCGCTTTTGCGAAGTCATTTAATAGCCTTGTGAAATCTTCCCATTCCGCATCCTGATAGAAGTTAATTTCTACAGGGTAGCGCGGATGGTTGCTCAAAGCTTTGTTAAAAGACTCCAAGAACAATTCTTGGTCGTTTATGTAATAAACTAACTCTTTCAGATTATTGCCGGTACGGCTATATACATGACGAAGTACTTGATCATTTTCAATTTGATCTTCGATGACATCCTCAAGTGTTATCATTCTTTGGTTTTCGTCGCTTAAGGGCATTCCATTATTTGAGGAGCCATCGTATTTCCAAGATATGACCGCTAACCATGACAAGTTTGATCTGGTCGTTTCTTCCGGGAGCTCATTGACGAATTTGTAGATTACGGGCGACCCGTTTTCGTAAACGCGGCCTATTATTCCTTTTTCTTCTTCAGCATTCGTTGTCACGGAAAACAATATCCCTATAAGTGTTGCGATTACTTTTTTCATACGGCTAATAGCTTATTCTGTGTCTTAATGACGTCACCATGACGTATAACTCCAAAACAACACCCCCAACCTAAATCAATTTACCCACCTTTTCAACAGCTCACCTGCTAGCGCCCACTAACTGTCGTAATTAATCACGTCGCCAAAGGTTTCTAAGTTTTTTTTTGCAGCACGTCACTCACGTGCCACAAAACCCCAAAATAAAAAGCCGCAAGAACAAACGCTCTTGCGGCTCAATTAAAATACAAGCAGCTCGAAAGAATTAGATCGCCACCGACTCCAACCGCCAAACATCATAGGCCGGTTCTTCATAGGGGTGGGCTTTAATCAACTCACAGACAACCTTTTCAATCAGGTTGTCTTCACACACCATTTCCACCTTGTATTCGGCTACGGTTTCAACTTTGCCCTGCTGGCCGATAAAAGGCTGACTGCCATCCAGGGGACGGAACTGGCCCTGCCCCAAGGTTTGCCAGCAGCAGCTGTCGTAGTCGCCGATTCGGCCGGCACCTGCAGTAAAGACGGCTGTCTTTACTGCTTCAAGATGGGTTTCGGGAACGTAGAAACACAGTTTGTACATCACTGCTTCCTCTGTGGGTTTAGTCCAACAGGCGGACGTTTATCACATGCTCTACTTCGGCGATAGCCTGCATTACCGCATCGGTAGGCTTTCCGGCAACGTCGATAATATTGTAGGCAATATCACCGCGGCTTTTGTTTACCATATCGATAACGTTAACTTCGTTTTCGGTGAAGACAGACAATACATTACCCAATACACCGGAGACATTATCGTTACTGAAGGTGATACGGTAACCTTCGGCACGGGCCATATTGATGACGGGATAGTTAACGGAGTTTTTGATATTACCGTTATGTAAATAATCCATCAGCTGGTCGGCGGCCATTACTGCGCAGTTTTCTTCTGCTTCAGCGGTACTGGCGCCAATATGCGGCATGGCGATAACGTCTTTACGGTTTAACAGGCAAGGCTCGGGGAAATCGCAGATATACTGCTTCAGACCTTTGCCGCATTCCTGGTAGCTATTGAGGCTAGTCACCACCGCATCGGCATCAACAATGGCATCACGGGCAAAGTTCAATAATATCGCACCGGGCTTAACCGCCTGTAAGGATTCGCTGTTGATCATATGACGGGTAGGTTCAATCGCTGGCACATGCAGGGTAATGAAATCGGCACGGCCCAACAGGGATTGCAGGTTTTCCATACGCTCAACCTGGCTTGGCAAGCGCCACGCAGCTTCTACCGACAACGCCGGGTCAAAGCCGACCACATTCATACCCATCGCCAGTGCCATCTCGGCCACCATGGAGCCAATTGCGCCCAAGCCAACGACGCCCAAAGTACGACCGTAGAGTTCATTACCGGCAAAGCGTTTCTTTTCTTTTTCCAGCAGTTTGCCCATTTCACCGGCATCGGTCATATGGGTGAGTTCCTGAACATAATCCAGGCCACCGACGATATCGCGCGAACCTAACAGCAAGCCAGCCATAACCAGTTCTTTTACTGCATTGGCATTAGCGCCCGGAGTGTTGAATACCACAACACCTTTTTTGGTGTAGTCGTCGACGGGAATATTGTTTACACCGGCACCGGCGCGGGCGATACATTTTACGGATTCAGGCAGGGTTTCATCGTGAAGCTTGTGGCTGCGTAACAGCACAGCATCGGGGCTGCCAATATCGCTGCCGACTTCGTAGTCGCCACGGGGGAAACGGTCGAGGCCTTTAACAGAAATTTGGTTGAAGGTTTTTACTTTATACATCTTACTATCCTTATCTGGTACTCATTCAGAAATACCCACCATTTCTGGATTCCCGCTTTTGCGGGAATGGCATTAATAAGGTATTACCGAATTTCTGAATAGTACTTAGTTATTATTGTTTTCTTAGCGATGTGAGTTTTACGTCGCCAGCCCTCCCCTTCTTACCTCTCAACATCAAGAGGTTGGGCTGGCGACGGAAGTGTTAGCACACCATTAAGCGGTTACCTGCTCATAGGCCCAGGCCAACCAAGGCATCAGTGCTTCCAGGTCGGCTTTCTCTACTGTAGCACCACCCCAAATACGCAGGCCGTCCGGCGCATCACGGTAGGCACCAATATCGTAGGCCACACCTTCGGCTTCCAGCAGCTTGGTCATTTGTTTAACCTGATCGGCGTCGGCTTTAACGGTTAGACAAATACTGGTGTTGGACAGGGTCGCTTCGTCCTCGGCCAGGAAGTCAATCCAGTCGTTGGCATCAACAAACGCTTTTACCACGGCCAGATTGTCTTCGGACTTTTGAATGGCCGCGCTTACGCCACCCATTTCGCGTACCCAGTTTAGGGCATCCAGGTAGTCAGCCACACACATCATGGAAGGCGTATTGATGGTGGCACCTTTAAAGATACCTTCAATCAGCTTGCCTCCTTTGGTCATGCGGAAGATTTTTGGCAACGGCCATGCTGGAGTATAAGTTTCCAAACGCTCTACAGCACGCGGGCTTAAAACCAGCATACCGTGGGCACCCTCACCGCCCAGTACTTTCTGCCAAGAGAAGGTCACCACATCCAGCTTTTCCCAAGGCATTTCCATGGCAAATACTGCCGAGGTGGCATCACAAATGGTCAAGCCTTCACGGTCGTCGGCAATCCAGTCACCGTTAGGCACTTTTACGCCAGAGGTGGTGCCATTCCAGGTAAACACCACGTCGTTGGCAAAATTCACTTCGCTCAGATTAGGCAGTACACCGTAATCGGCGGTAATAGAACGGGCATCGTCCAGCTTTAATTGTTTAGTGATATCGCTGTACCAACCGGAACCGAAAGATTCCCAATGCACCACGTCCACTGGACGCTGGCCCAGCATGGACCACAGGGCCATTTCTACAGCACCGGTATCGGATGCCGGTACCACACCTACGCGGTAGCCTTCTGGCAGGCCCAGCAGCTCTGCGGTTTCTTCGCAACAGCGCAGCAGTGCGGTTTTACCGATAGCGGCACGGTGGGAGCGGCCCAGGGTGGACAGATCCAGGTTGTTTACATCGTAGCCCGGACGCTTGCTGCAGGGGCCGGAAGAGAAATTCGGGTTATTAGGTTTAACCTGAGGTTGCATGGATATCCTCAATATATCAAAAACGCAGAAAACACCGGCAGACCGCCCGGCTCCGTTAAGCATTCACATGTAGGCCATCTGAATGCGGTAAAGCGGGTCATTATGCCAGTAATAGAGAGGTTGGGCTATGTGGCGAAACCGCCAAAACTGATCATTTATAAATCAAATTGTATGCCCTGTGCCAGCGGGAGGTCGCCACCGTAGTTAATTGTATTGGTGGCACGACGCATATAGTTTTTCCAGGCATCGGAACCGGATTCTCTACCGCCGCCGGTATCCTTCTCGCCACCAAAGGCGCCGCCAATCTCTGCCCCCGACGTGCCGATATTGGCATTGGCGATACCACAATCAGAGCCTGCCGCAGAGAGGAAGGTTTCCACCTCACCGATATCCTGACTAAAGATGGCAGAAGACAATCCCTGAGTGACCCCGTTATGTAAGGCAATGGCCTCTTCCAGGGTATCGTAACTGAGAATATACAGAATCGGGGCGAAGGTTTCGGCTTCAACAATGGCGGTTTGTCCTGGCATATCGACCAGGGCTGGAGAGACATACACTCCGCCGTAGGGCACGCCATCACTTAAACGCTCACCGCCGTAGAGTAATTTTCCGCCCTGCTGCTGTGCGGCTTTTACAGCCCCCTGCATGGCTTGCCAGGCTTGCTCATTGACCAAGGGGCCAAGCAGATTATGCTCACTGCGCGGATCACCGATGGATAAGCTTTTATAGGCTTTGATTAAACTGTCAATCAGCTGCTGCTTAACAGAGTGATGTACGATCAGCCGCCGCAAACTGGTACAGCGCTGACCGGTTGTGCCCACCGCTGAAAATACAATGGCGCGCAACGCCAGGGATAAATCCGCTGCCGGTGTAACTACCATGGCGTTATTGCCACCCAGCTCCAATAAACTCCGCCCCAAACGCGCGGCAACCACCTGAGCCACCTCCCGCCCCATGGGGATTGAGCCTGTGGCAGACACTAAGGGAAACGCCCGCTGGCGGGTTAAATAATCCCCCACCTCACGATCACCCAAAATCACAGCACTGAGGTCTTGCGGGCAATCCTCTACATCACGCTGTGCTATCGCCAATAAATGCTGCATGGCCAATGCACACTGGGGTGTTTGTTCCGAGGGTTTCCAGGCCAGCGTATTACCACATACCAAGGCCAGGGTGGCATTCCAGGCCCATACCGCCATGGGGAAATTAAACGCTGAAATAATTAAACACGGACCCAAAGGGTGCCACTGTTCCATCATCCGATGCTGGGGGCGCTCACTGGCAATGGTTAAACCGTGCAGCTGGCGCGACAAACCGACAGCAAAGTCGCAGATATCAATCACCTCCTGCACTTCACCTAAAGATTCCTGCAGGGTTTTACCCGCTTCCAAGGTTATTAATTCCGCCAATTCTTCTTTATGTTCGCGGACACGATCACCAAAACAGCGAACCAGTTCACCGCGCTTGGGCGCAGGTACCAACCGCCACTGTTCAAATGCAGCCTGTAAACGCGCTATCACCCTGTCACACACTTCCGGGGTTGCTGCCTGGCTGTGTACTTGGGTGCGGCCATCAATAGGTGATGTCGACAGCATAGGTTTACCATCAGACACCAGAGTATCACTATCTATAACCGCTGCTGCAAAGGTACCATCGTCCTGAAGAAACTGAAGATTAAGCATATGAGCCCCTATTGCTGGTAATAAGCACCAAATGGATTATCCAAAAACATTTGCAGGCTTATCTGTTCCTGTTTCACAAACCCCTGATCGGGCAGCTGGCCTTCGGCATGTAAATCAATTGCTACACAGGCACTGGCCGCAGTGGTGATTTGGATAGAACTCCAGTGCTCCCCAAGGATGCGGCGATCATAAATTTTTCGTGCATCACTGATCTGGGTGAACTGGCCGTGTTTTTGCCCGGTCACCGAGACAAAAATCAACACCACATCCTGACGGGTAATAGGGATGGCCATTTCCAGAATTTGTTTTAACAACGCTCGTCGATCATGTTTACCCAACTCTAGGCCATTGACTAAAAAGTCCGCCAAGTATTGATGTCCCTGATAACGCACGGTTTTGTAATTTAAGTTTTCCACTTTACCTTGTAGAGTTTCACATAGAGTTCCCAAGCCGCCGGAGGTATTAAACGCTTCGTACTCCTTGCCATCCAGAGAGAACTTTTCCAATCCTTCCAGTGGCTGCACTTCTATCAACTGCCCTTCTTTTAACACCTCACAGGGATTGCAGTATTCATTAATCAAGCCATCGGTAGACCAGGTTAAGTTGTACATCATTTTATTGGTGGGGTATTGAGGTAAGGCACCGACACGCATTTTTAAGGTATCAATGGCATCAAACTGTTGAGCCAATGAATGGGCCAAAATACCAATAAACCCCGGCGCCAATCCACATTGCGGCAGAAATATCTGGCCTACTTTGGCCTTATCAGCAAGCTTGCGAATAATGCGTGTGGTTTCAACGTCTTCGGTTAAGTCAAAATAACTGACACCTGACCGCAAAGCGGTTCTGGCAATTGAACAATTCAAATCGAAGGAACAGGCCGAGACAACAGCCCACTGCCCGGCCAAGGATTTCTCTAGCGCAGACTCATCATGAACATCGATAATACCGGTAGCGACATCACTGTATCGCTGTACCCGCTGTAGCGCGGTGGAATCCCTATCCAGCAACGTCACCTGATAACGACCACATTCATGTAACAACTTCGCGATACTGGCCCCAATTTTCCCCGCCCCAATAATGGTAATTTTCTTCATAGACGCCCCTGTCGTTGAAATCGATTGGTGGATTCAAAAATCTTATCGGCATTGGCAGCAACAAAGCCGGCGTAATACTGCCCGCCCTCTTCCCGGTAACGCTGTGCAAACTCGTAGTAACAGGTAGAGATTTGATGTTCGTCGCCATCGGCAAAGGGCATCAAAACCTGATCTGCAAGGGTAGACGCCTGTACAAGAAAATCAGCTGGCTCGCCTTTAATCTCCCCGCCCGCTTCATTCAGGGGATACTGACAATCCTTAACCACTGAAATAGCCTTTTCTATACTGTTATCTACCGCTAAATGGTGTACTGCAATGGTGAAATGGTTGGCATGAAAACCCAGCGCAGCCAACCAGGCGGCGTACTCACTTTCCTGCAGCAGTAGCTGGTATTCTTGCCATGACAAGGCGGGCCACAATCTGCCAGACCAAAATACTGCCGGGGTTTTCAATTGTTGTTCATCAACATTACCGACCAAGCGCTGAATAATGGTTTGTGCAGGCTCACTTAATTGTTCTACCAACAATTCACTGAAAAATACCAAGGGCAATTTGGCGTCATCGTGAATATAACCCCAGGCGGATAACTTCTTTTGTTTAAACTGATACTGGCGATGGCGTTTATATCCCAGCCCCCAAAGCAATGGTTCCAGGCTTTCCAGATTAACGGGGCTTATATCGAAGGTGCGAAAAGCAACGTGATCATTGCGCACGGAACCGTTACGCTCACAAAAAGCGCGATAGATAATCTCGGCCTGCGGCGTTAAGCAGGTGTAGTCTTGCCACAGTTTGTCGAAGAATTCCCGAGCATCCACTCAATTACCTCTGCTCTTCTAGATGACGTAAAGTCAGAATCTCTTAATAAGTATAGACAGGCGTTTATCCCCTGCCCTTAGAATCAGGAGTTATGAGTAGATAAATGATTAGACGGGAAAAAAACCTGCCAGGATTAATCAGGACGCCTGGCAGGTGGTGTAAAGCGATACACGAGGGAGAGAAGCAAATGCTGCTGCAAAGAATTACTTATGGACAATCACCCACTGACCAGTCCGAGTTGCCCTGCTGTTGATTCAGCGTTGTTAAACCCCAGGTAGAGCCTGGCATAGCCTCATCGGAGCCATTGGCAAAATAATCCGGAGCCAGTGCGTTGCCGGTGCTGTAGGCCCTGCCACCGACTTTGTGGTAGTAGTTATAGGCGGTAACCGATTCACAGGTTGCATCACCGTTACCTCCAGAACCATCTCCTCCAGAACCATCACCACCGGAGCCACCATCACTACCGCCCTGACCATTAGAACAGGTTTGCATTGGTCCAACACAGGAGGCATCGTCATCTTGCCACTGGCATTGTGCAGCAACAGCCACCTCATCCAGACGGAAAGCCGCGGTGCTATATTCCAGGTAACAGTTAGCGTAGTTGGTGTAATCCAAACGGCCGGCTGAAATATGTTGATCCAGCGTCGAGGTTTGTCCAGCATCAATAGTAAAGCTCACCGTTTCGTTACTACTTAATTCGCCAGTATCGGTAGCAACCACCTCGGCAGTGTAATCACCACCGGCCAGATCACACTGGGTTAACTGAAACTGATCAGCATTTACGGCAGCGGGCAAGGGCTGGGGAAATTGACTGCTACCCAAATCCACGGTGACAGAGACCGCATCCTGATTAATATCCACGACCTCACCCGACACAGTAACGCACTGACCACTGGCTTGCGCCTGGACATCACTGAGTACAGGAGCGGTCGGTGGTGGTGGCGGGCCAACACGTACGGAGTCTGTATAAGGAGGACTGTTTGACGCACCTTCATTGTCGGTAGCCACAATCGTTAGCCGATAAAAATCATCCGCTACCGAAGGGCTGGTTGCATTAAAAGCGCCCTGACCGTCAACGGTTGCTGCAATTTCCACACGAGTACCATTTAAACCTTCTGCCAGAATATCCACAGCAACCACTGAACCATCAACATCTGTAGCTTGACCATTCACAACGATACGATCAGCACTGGAACTTAATGTCGCCGAATCAATTGTTGGCGCCTGATTGCGACTGACACGCTGGTTGTTATCACGGAAAAATTTACCCAGGTAGCTGGCGTAGTTAATGCTTTGATTGCCAATATAGCTACCGCTAGCGCCCTGCCCGCCGGACCAGGCGTGAGCTAAATCGTGTAACCACAGCATAGAAACGCGGTTGTAATCATCATCCCCCCAAACTATCTCTTCGGCGGTGCGTGTTGCACCTTCACTGAGTGTTTGGCTACCCGCCTTTTGATTCACACCATAAACACCCGCCATGCCATTGGCATTTTGTTCGTTGTAACAGGTATTGACGGTGGTATCGGCATCGCCGTGAGCTATGGAAGCGATTTGAGTTGCAAACTCGGATTTATAACTGCCCGCATAGCTGTTGCAACGACTGGTGACATTGGCACTTTCACAGGTGCTGATAGCGCCATTGGAGCTGGTACCAATACTTGGTCCGGCACTGATACCCATACCGGCAAATACATCCGGAGCCAAACAGGCTGTAGTATTGGCAAAAGCTGCACCAGAGGATAAACCGGCAATATAAACCTGATTGGCATCGATATCCCGTGACGCATCACCACTTAAGGTATTGGCAAGCGATATCAAATTTTTATAATCCCCTGACGAACGCGACTTGGTTCCCTGCCAATAGGACCAACAACTAAAACCGGCTTTGTTCATCGCGTCGGGTACGGCGATCACCATGCCATAGGTATCGGCAGCCACTTCCAAATTAGCGGTTTTAAACGCATCGATGGATTGCGTACAGCCGTGTAACACAACCAGCAAGGCCTTACCGTCACCGATCTCAGAGCGTGAGTCAGGTGTATAAATATGGACGTCGTTAAAGCCGCCTAGCGCCTGGTTATATTGCCAACTGCCTGCATTGGCCTCAATGGCTACAGTGCCCGTTAGCGCCAAAGCACTGGTAAGGGAACAACTTAATTTACCGAGTTTTTTACGGATAGATTGACTCTTCATGAGCCACCTCCTGCGATCATTTATTATTGTATTGAGCCGCAAAAAATCAGTGCATCCTTGCACATAAGCTGCTTGGGAAATCCTAATTGCAAAAATTTGGGCCAAAAGAACCCCGAGATATCCATCAGAAACGAATATCTGCTGTTATCTAAAAGGAAAAATCAGGCGGCGATATAACCGCCGTCAATAGTTTGCAAACTGCCGGTGATATTTTTAGCACTGGGTAAACACAGGAAATAAACCATTTCAGCGATATCCTCCACCTGGGTGAATTGCTTGGTTGGTTGTGCCCCCAGTATTACCTGCTCCATGACTTCGGCCTCAGTAATGTTGCGCGCTTTTGCGGTATCCGCTATTTGGTTTTCAACCAAAGGCGTCATCACGTAACCGGGGCAAACGGCATTGCAAGTAATGCCACTGCGTGCGGTTTCCAACGCGACAGTTTTGGTAAAACCGGCTACACCATGTTTGGCGGCTACGTAGGCGGATTTATAAGGTGAGGCTACCATAGCGTGAATGGACGCCACATTGATAATGCGTCCCCAGCCTTTTAACTTCATGGAAGGTATGGCCAAGCGTGAAGTGTGAAACACGCTATTCAGGTTGACGGCCATAATGTTATTCCACTGCTCAGGATCAAACTCTTCGACCGGTGCTACATGTTGCACCCCGGCATTGTTCACCAGAATATCAACACCACCGAACGCCTTTTCGGAAAAATCCATCATGCTGCCAATTTGTTCAACGTCGGATAAATCAGCACCGTGATAATAGGTTTCCACCCGGTATTCGGTTTCCAGCTGGTAGCGAATAGCTTCGACAGCTTCCCGATCACCTAAACCGTTAAGCAGAATATGGCAGCCCTCGCTGGCCAAACGCCGGGCAATACCCAGCCCAATACCACTGGTAGAACCAGTGATTAATGCAACTTTTGACTTTAACATGATTGCTCTCTACATCATCTGAACGATAGGTCTGCGTGTCAGGCTTCGTCGATTTGCACCTGATGCGTGCTAATCACACTGGCGATAAAATCCTTGATAGCGATAACCGCAGCACTTTCATCCAGTGCTGGTGCATGCCCTACCCTGGGTACTGTGACGGCGATCATCTCCGGCAACTGACGTTGCATGTCGATAAAGCAGGCTTCCGATAACAAATCAGACAATGCTCCGCGTAACGCCAATACCGGTTTGTCGGCCATGCTTTTGAATAATGGCCACAGATCAGGCGGCACGGCAGCCTCATCACTGTCGGCAATGGGTTTGGCAATAGCAGGATCGTATGCAAGCACAGGGACACCATCGGTATTTTCCCGATACAGGCGATAGGCCATTTGTAACCACTGGGCATCACCGTAATCGGGAAAACAGCTACCGTTAATACGCTGGGTTTCAGTAACAGCATCTACCCAGGTTTCCACCGGTTGGCCTTTACCCACATAGCTTTTAATACGATCCAACCCTGTAGCATCCAATTCCGGGCCTATATCGTTGAGAATAACGCCCTGAATACGCTCCGACGCTTGAGCAGCCATCATCATGCTCATTAAGCCCCCCATGGAGGTTCCCAGCAATACCACCTTGTCGATATGTAACTGATCAAGCAATTGCCACATATCCTGAACGTAGGTTACCGGGTTGTAGCGTTCGATCTGCTCATCCCACTGCGATAATCCCCTGCCCCGCTGATCCACTGAAATCACACGACAGCGGCCATTTAACTCCAATGCAATATCTTCAAAGTCTGCCGAGTTTCGGGTTAAACCGTGCATACACAACACTGTGATCTCGGCATCGACATTGGGATAATCGCGCGCGTAGAGCGTAAGGCCGTCGCGTACTTGGTAGTAAATGTCCTTATATAGACTCATAACATCAACCGTGGTATTCCTGTGAGAATCTGACTATTAGTTTAAAAGTGTAGCAATTTGTTCTAACAGCTCTTAAACCTATTTTACTCTGCCCCGCCATTCCCGTGAAAACGGGAATCCAGGAATTACGTGATATCCAGCGGTTATGGATTCCCGCTTTCGCGGGAATGGCATTTAGTTAGATTTCACGAGGTCTGGATTCTCTCGTAATCAGAAGCTATAACCCAGATTCAGGGTAACAATCCGTGGATCACCGTAGTAACCAATGATGCTATCTTCAGCACCCAGGCCAACAAAGTTATAGCCGGCTACACGATATTCCTCATCGGTAATATTTTTGGCGTGCAGCCCCACTTTCCAGTGTTCATCGGCTGAATACCACACCGCACTGGCATCCCATAGGGTATAGCTGTTTTCATCAATCAGGGACTCCGTTTGCGGGAAGATCTGCGTCTCTCCGCGGTAAGAAACATTAGTGGATAAATTCAGCTGCCCCATATCCCCCATATCGTGAACATAGTTAACACCTAATTGCGCCACTTTCTCCGGGGTGTTGGCAAACGACCAATCATCGGAAACATCCACAATACCAGCGGCGGTTTCGGTTTCGACTTCGTTATACTCGGCATCGATATAACCCACCATCATGGTTGCTGTCAGATTTTCGGTGACTTGTGCCAACGCTTCAATTTCAAAACCCTGTACCGTCGCTTCACCGGCATTTAATACGGCACTGACGTAGTTGTTACCCGCCTGGTTGGCCGATTGGGTGGTAACCTGCATATCGGTGTAATCGGTGTAGAACATGGCGGCATTTAAACGTATGCGATTATCAAACAGCTCGGCTTTAACACCCAACTCCCAGGTATCCACCAGTTCTGGGTCATAACCGTTAACGGTCTCGGGTAGCTCAGAGGCATCGCCGCGCATATCGAAGCCGCCACTTTTAAAGCCCTGACTGAACGAAGCGTAAACCATGACGTCATCATTAAGTGCATAATCCACACCGACTTTTGGTGAGAATTGGCTCCAGGATTCATCATTGCTGTAATCGGTTTGTACACCCAGGCTTGAAAAATTCGCCCCCCCTAACAATGCCGATTTACCGTCTCCATACAGTCTTTCCTTATAAACTTCGGCATCTTTTTTGTCGACGGTATAACGGCCACCCAGGGTCATTGCCAGCGATTCAGTAATATCAAAGGTTGCCTGCAAGTAAGCCGCATAACTTGTGGTATCAACTTCACCTGCGGTTACCGCAATAAAGTTACCCGTTACATTACTGCCATCACCATGTACATCGGGGTTATCGAACGCACCCAAGGCCACATCAAATGAACCTGCCGCGGTACCTTCGTAGTAATAAACACCGCCCACAATATCAATACCATCACCGGCATAGGTCAGCTGAAATTCTTGAGTGATTTGATCATCGTCATACAGCGCAGGTACATGTAGAGAAGGCAATGAGGTGTTATCAAAATCGATATTGGTGTCACTTTCACCTTCGCGATAAGCGGTGATCGATTTCAGTGTGTATTGTTCATTGATATCCCAGGTGACGATCATTGAACCGCCGGAGCTTTTCACACTGTTATCAGTGCTCATATCGGCATAAGTGTCGTAAATGTCAGATGGGATGGGCTCGCTGGGGTTGCGCAAGCTGTCAGTCATCCGATGGCCGCCTTTCGCGTTGGAATCGTCATCGGTTTTATCGGCACTGATACGAATGGAGATATCATCAGTAGGCAGATACTCCAGACTTACACGCGCTGCGGTAATATCCTTGTTGTAGTTCTCGTCACCGTTAACCAGGAATTCACCGAAACCATCGCGGGTAAATCGCGCAAAAGAACCACCAACGTATAATTTATCTTCAATCAGCGGCATTTGGCCGGAAACCTTGGCATCGCGTTGGTTGTATGAACCCACACCAAAATCAACATTTAACTCAGGCTCACCGGTTAAACGCTTGGTGACATATTTAATCGCACCACCGATGGTGTTTTTGCCATACAGAGTGCCCTGTGGGCCACGCAACACTTCGATACGCTCTACATCGTAAACATCCAATACACCAGCCTGTGGACGGGCCAAATAAATATCATCGACATATAAACCCACACCTGGCTCGAAGCCCCACAGTGGATCCGCTTGACCAATACCACGGATGTAAGAGGTAAGCGTGGTGTTAGTACCACGGCTGACTTGCATGGTGACGTTAGGCGCAGACTTTTGCAGTTCGGTAATATTTTGCACACCGCTGTTTTCCAGCGCTGCAGAATCAAACGCAGTAACCGCCACCGGAACATCTTGCAGATTCTGTTCACGCTTCTGCGCCGTTACCACGATTTCTTCCAGCGAAATCGCGCCTTCTTCCGCCACGCTCACACTCGCAGCAGTGCCGCCAGCTAATGCCGTGGTGAAGGCAATAGCGCGGGACAAATTGTTTTTCAAAAATACGGAGGGGTTACCCAGGGATGGGTTGCTTACACGGGTAGTGAGTTTCATCGCTCTTACCTGCTCTTTTTGTTTGATTATTGTTGTGTGCGGTGCCGGTCTTAGCCGGCACTTAATCTCTTTTTACTGACTTGGTTCGCAAGACCACAAACGAACCCGGTTGACTGCACCAACCTTGAACAACATTTAAATTCATCACCTGTTGAATTGTCAACGAGTTTTTTCAACAGGTGATGAAATAAATTCAAAAGAGTCTGATTTATTCTTATTTTTCAATGAGTTAAGAACGGTAAAAAATAGTGCAAAAAGTGCGGAAATAGCGATAGCGTAGGTTGCCGCCACCGCAGGATTGGCGATTTCAAACACGAACAATCCGACAATATGTGCCAATAAACCACTGGCAGCAGCGCCCCAGGCGACCACTACCGAAGGAGCTTTGCGCGACAGTGTTCCCAACAGAATGGGCACGACCGAGGCTGCCACCAAGCCATAGACCCCCTTCTGGGCAAACAGCCCCACCAGTGCAGGTGGATTAAGCGCAACCAGATAGGCCATCGCTCCTACACCAACCAAGACCCAGCGTGATAGTCGCAAACCTGATCCGGATTTAAATTCAGCGCCGGCAAATGGCTGATAGAGATCTTTTACCACCATGGCCGAGAGTGATACCAGAATGCCATCGAGCGTACTCATACCTGCCGCCAATAAGGTGATGGAAATAAACACCAACACATAGGGACCCCAGTCGTAAGCAGAAAACTCAGCGGCGATATAACTCACTACTACCGCATCCTGTCGCTCCACCTGCAAGCCTTTTAACTGCGCATAAAAACCAATGGCCAACATCAACATAAAACAGGCGCCGGCCAAAAATGTCGTCCACAGAAAACGATTTACATCACCGTCATCCTTGAGATAAAGCATTTTGGTAAGGATGTGGGGCTGCATCATCAGGGCAAAGGTGATCACAAAACCACTGAGAAACACCGAGAAAAAGTCGTAATACAAATTGCTGTCGGGGTTAAAGACCCGCGCATAGTTTTCGCCAATACTCTGTAACGATCCCATCACATCGCCACCAAAGTGGTACCACCCCTGAATAAATAAAAACAGGGCCACACCAATCATCATCACCCCCTGTAGTGTATTGGTATAGGCATGGGCGTAACTGCCACCCATCAAGACATAGGAGAAAACAAACAACAGAATTAAAGTGAGGGACCAGGTTTGCGAGATAGGGAATAACTGGCTGAGCAGTAAACTACACCCCACCAAAATCAGCACCACAAACGCAATCGACAACAGATTGATCAATGCAAAAAACACACTCAGTGAACGGCTCTGATAACGCTGATAAACCCAATCTGGAATGGTAATAGCACCATTTGCATCCCCTAGCTGTCTAAACCGTCGAGTCAGCAACAGGAAAGCGCTCATAATCCCTGCTGTACCGGCCACCGCATAATGGATAAAGGCCGACAGGCCATGGACATAGACAAACCCGGGATTAATCACAAAGGTAGCCGTTGAGGAGATAGACGCAGCCATGGTGACCCCAATCACCCAGGGGCTCATATCCTTGTTACCAATGGAAAACCCCTTGATATCCTTGGTTTTGCGCATCCCAATCCAGGACAGCCACAGGGTTAATACCGCATAAAACCCCACACAGAGGTATTTGAAGATTTCTGCTGACATTGTCATCGCTCTTTATTGTGATTATGAGATTCTGCCGGGCCCTAAATTAACAACCACAGGAACACCGAGCCTACCTCATTTAAATTCATCACTTGTTGAATTGTCAAGACTTGCGTAAAATCGCCAGCCGATAAAGGAGATACAGATGCCAAGAACCAAAAGCGCAGCAAAGGTGGGACGCCCCCGCGCTGCCGACAAGGACAAAACCGAGCGCGGTGAGCGCATACTCAACGCTGCCGAGAAGCTTTTCGCCCTGCACGGCTACGACGGCGTTACCCTGCGCACCTTGGCCAATAGCGCTGAAGTCGATGTGGCGCTGATTAACTATTACTTCGGTCCCAAGCAACAGCTGTTCGATACGGTATTTGCCCGCCGAGCCCAAATTCTTAATGAGGAACGGCTACAGGCTCTGGAATTGGCCGAGCAGGAAGCCGCCCCTAATCCCATATCCGTTGAGAAGATAATTGAAGCCTTTTTACGTCCCCTGGAAGTGGCCCAGGAAAGTGATGACGAAGGCTGGAAAAACTACTGTGCCCTGCTGGCCTATGTAAACAACTCAGCCGTTTGGGGCCCTATTCTGATGAGCAAGCACTACAACGCGATTGTTGATCGCTTTGTGCAGGCCCTGCGTGTTGCACTGCCAGATGCTGAAGATGCCGACTTATACTGGTGCTACCACTATATGTCGGGGGCCATGTCGTTGACCTTTGCCAACACCGGTCGTATCGACAAGATGTCCGGCGGTGTGTGCCGTTCCGATGATTTTAAAGCAGCTTATGATCGGATGATTCCGTTTGTTGCCGCTGGTTTTAAACAGGTGTGTGGCTAAAGGCCACCCACCTGTTTATTAAAAACATTCTTTAATTAATTCCGCTACGCGCTTGGGTGCCTGCATGGGCATAAAGTGCGTGAGATCTTCCAAAAGCACATCCCTGCCATTGGCAAATTCACCGGCCAGCTCTGGCCAGGTTGGCGAGTAGCGGAAGTCTTTCATCAGCGCTTCCATCGATGGCGGCTGCATGGCCCGTACAACGGTTACCGGCTGCTGAAGGGAATGTACCGCATCGTAAATGGCCGCATTGCTTAACGCACTGTCGTACACACGCGCTTCCAACATCGGTGGGCACGCCAGCAACAACCCCTCGTCTGCATCGTGCAAACCGAAACGGAAATAATCATCCAGTGCCTGAGGATCAAAAATCGCGTAAGGGTTACGATCACGATAGCGCTCGATAGCCTCTTCAACAGAGGTAAAATCATTGCGACGCTTCACCGCCGGATGATTGGGTTCCCCCTCTAATACTGAGGCATCCCAGAAGTTATAAAAATCCTTACTCATAATCACAGGATCAATCAGCATTAATCCCGCAAACAAACCGGGCTTTAGGGAAGCGGCCATAGTGGCGGCATGACCGCCCATGGAATGGCCAACACCAAAGGCGTTTTCAACCCCCATGGCTTCCAGTGCGGCAGCCAGGTCTTCACCAAAATCATGCCAGTTATCAAAGCTGGTATTGGAACTTAAACCGTGTGCGCGCTGATCCACGGCAATAATATGCCGCTGTGGTAGCTGCTTAATGACCTGATCCCAACAACGGGCATGAAAGCCAGTGGCATGGACGAGAATCAGTGTCGGCTGCTGTCCGCGGCTCTCGGGATTCCATTCATAGGCGGAAATTTGAAGATTATTTACATCGATAAGGTGATGGATTGGCTGACTCATAAACTACTCAGTCTCTTAAACCGGCTGCCTGAAAATCTGCAGTCTTGAAAATATTGCATTTAATACTGCCATAACCCAGAGCCCTGCTATTGGCAAAAAAGATCAAACCCATTGACCAAGTATGCCAAAGTCAGCGCTATGTTGGGGTTTTCAATCAGACTGGCCAGTCAATAGCCGTTTGAGATACATGATGGAATTATCCAGCAGTTGAGGCTCACCCTTGCGGCTAAGCATCAACATGCCCTGAACATGTACGGTGATAAAATCTGTTAGGGATTCAGCATCTTCGTCCGCGGACAGCTGTCCATTGGCTTGCGCCGCCATCAGCACTGCCAAAATATGGTCGTGCAAGATATCGACAAACTCTGCCACCACCACTTTTAATCGCTCGCTGTAACAATCGGTCGACACCACCGAATTTTGCAACAGACAGCCCCAGGGGCCAGGCTGGTTAAACAGCCCATCACGCATGGCTTCAAGGTAGGCAAACAGACGTGGCAAGCCATCACTGGCGGGCTCGAAATGCTCGGCCAAACGGCCGAAGACATTCTTGCGGTAATACATGATCACCTGCTCAAACAGGGCTTCCTTGTCACCGAAGGTGTTGTACAGGCTAAAGCGGTTAATGCCCAGCTCATCGACCAGGTCCTGCACGCTGGTGCCCTCATACCCCTTGCGCCAGAACAGCAGTGTGGCCTGGTGCAGTTTTTCCTGAGGGTCAAAGGCTAAGGGGCGTGCCATGGGGTCTCCAAGATAGGGCTTGTCGGCGGTTATAAGCAGATTCTGGATCCATTATATCTAGTATTTGACCGCTTGTTTAGAAATAAAGTATATTCCTGAACAATCGTTTTGAAACTAAAAATATCACGCCTATAACCAATCCACTGCCATCAGTGGCAACAGGACAGCCAACAGAGAGAGTTCAAATGAAAATCTACGAAACATCTACCGCACCCAATGCCCGCCGTGTACGTATGTTCCTGGCCGAAAAAGGCATTGATATGGAGTATGTTCAGCTGGATATCGCCGGTGGCGAGAACCTTAACAAGGAGATGCGCAGCAAGAACGTCACCACCAAAATCCCGTTCCTGGAGTTTGATGATGGCTCCCACTTGGGTGAAACCATGGCGATGTGCCGCTACTTTGAAGAGACTCATCCAGAAACACCACTGCTGGGCACCGACCCGCTGCAAAAAGCCCTGGTCGAAATGTGGCAACGTCGCGTAGAGCTGTACTTTTTCAATATGGTCGGCATGTGCTTCCAGCACACCACTGGCTACTTTAAAGACCGCATGAATCCCATTGCCGCCTGGGGTGAAGAAGCCGGTAAAAACGCCGTCGCTTTCCTGGACGTTTTGGAAGACCACCTGGCCGACAACCAATACCTGGCTGGCGACTACTTTAGCGCTGCCGATATCACCCTGCTTTGTGCGCTGGACTTCGCCCGTGTCATGAAAATCAAACTGCAGGACAAACACGTAAACCTGCAACGCTGGTACGAGCAAGTCAGCCAGCGCGATAGCGCCAAAGCTTAACTCCAGAACTTTAGAGGTTCTCCATGATTGATTTATATACCGCCAACACCCCTAACGGCTGGAAAGCATCCGTTACCCTTGAAGAACTGGGTATGGATTACAACGTAATCCCCGTAAACCTGATGGAAGGTGAACAAAAGCAGCCAGAATTTATCGCCATGAATCCCAATGGGCGTATCCCGGTAATCGTTGACCGCGATGCCGACAACCTGACTGTTTTTGAGTCCGGCGCGATCATGATTTACCTGGCCGAAAAAGCCGGTAAATTATTACCCACAGATGTGAAGGGTCGCACTGAAGTTATGCAATGGCTGATGTTCCAGATGGGCGGTGTTGGTCCCATGATGGGCCAAGCCAATGTCTTCTTCCGCTATTTTGAAGAAAAAATTCAACCAGCTATCGACCGTTATCAAAACGAAGTAAAGCGTCTGTTTACCGTGCTCGATAATCACCTGTCCGATAACGAATACCTGGCTGGCGATTACAGCATTGCCGACATTGCCAACTGGTGCTGGGCGAAAACCTATTTCTGGTCTGGTGTTGAAGTCGATGATTTACAGCACTTACAGCGCTGGCTGGATCAGGTGGGCGCGCGCCCTGCGGCGCAACGTGGTGCTGAAGTTCCGGGAAAACTGGATAAAGAAGCCCTGCTGAAAAGTGCCAAGAATATTGTTGTGAAATAATATTCACGACAAAGAATCCAGAGGGTGCACTTGCACCCTCTTCCTTTTAAACACTTCCCTTAAAACACTTGCCTAAAACAATTCCCTTAAAACAATCCCATTTGATCACCCGCCACTTCCCGAAAACTTGTATCCAAAAAGTGCAAAATGCCATCGGCAATAGGTTCAATCTGGCGCTCGATATACAAATCATAATCCAGTGGCGAACGCAGATATTCTCGTGGCTCCGGACCATTGACGGTTAACAGATATTCAACCCAACCACCTCGCTGATAGCGCAACGGCATGCCCTGGCGCTCGTTTTCTTCATCAGCCAAGCGTGCAGCCTGCACATGGGGCGGTACATTACGGGTATAGTCTACTAACGGGCGTCGAATACGTTTGCGGTAAACCAACTCACTGTCGTGCTTGCCCTCACGGGTAGACTTCACCAAATCCAACACATATTCACGGTAGGGTTCACCGGCAAAAATACGCCGATACAGTTCACGCTGAAAATCTCGGGCCAAGTGCGTCCAGTCCGTACGTACGGTTTCCAGGCCTTTAAACACCAGTTCTTGTGAAGTCTCACCCGCGGCTTTACGCACGACACCGGCATAACGTTTTTTACTGCCCTTATCAGAACCGCGGATGGTGGGCATTACAAACTGGCTAAAGTGGGTTTCGTATTCGATTTCCATATGGTTATCGATGTGGTAATCGGCTCGCAGGCGTTCTTGCCACCACAGGTTTAAGTCGGTCGCCAAGCCTTTGCCGATATCATCAACCTCTTCCAAAGAGGTTTCGGCAGGCAAGTCTTTCAACCAGACAAATACTGAATCCGTATCCCCATAAATAACTTTAAAACCTCGCTCCTCAATTAACTCCTGAGTTTTAGTCAGAATTTTGTGACCACGTAATGTAATGGAGCTTGGCAAGCGGTAATCAAAGAAACGACAACCCGGCGTTCCCAACACCCCGTAAAAGGAATTCATCAAAATTTTGATCGCCTGGGACATGGCCGCATTACTTTGTTGTTTGGCATGATCCCGTGCAGCCCACAGTTCATCAATAATCGCTGGGAGAAGATTATGTTGTTTCGAAAATGCAGCGCCGTTAAAGCCTGGCACTAAACGGCTGCGATCCACCTCATCGGTTTCTTCCCGATCCCAATGTGGCGAATGAGGCTCGATTTGCTGCCCCATCATGCGTGCATAGGGGTCAATCTTAAAGGTGCGAATAATCGAGGGGTACAGGGATTTAAAATCCAATACCAGTACATGTTCATAGAGGCCTGGTATGGAATCCATCACATAACCACCGGGGCTGCCCACCCCGATAGGATCACTGGGGATATTCGGAGCGACATAACCCACGCGGTGTAATCGCGGTAAATAACGGTTATCAAACGCCGCCACTGAACCGCCAAAACGATCCATAGCGAGGCCAGTCAAACGCGCCCGTTCCACCGCAAAATCTATCAGGTTGGTGTGCTGAAAAATATCCCATACCAACTGACAGTCCTCGAGATTGTAGGCCGCGAGGGATGCCTTATCATTATGGAACTGCTCGGTGATATGTTCTGCCCGATTGTCGACATCGTCGGTCAACTTGCCTCTATCCAACAATTCATTGGCGACAGAGTCCAGGGCAAAACTCTCAAAGTTATAGGTCGCAGACTTTAGGGTATCAATCCCATCAAGCACCAGGCGGCCCGGTAGTAACAAAGTGTAATGCTCATCCTCGCCACGCGATTCACGCCAGTCAGGACGTGAACGCGCCCGCCCCAAGGGCAATGCCATCTCCAGCGCTTCAGCCTTGCGCTGCAAAAACCGTAAGTCAAAGTTAATGACGTTCCAGCCAATCACAATATCCGGATCAATCACCTCAAAGCACTCAATAAAGCGCACCATCAGGTCTTGTTCGTCAGCACAATATTCCAGGTAGTCCCAAGCCGGCTCTTCATCCTCGGGGCCTATCATTAAGACCTTGCGCTCAATCTCATCACTGTTGGTATGCGCCACCACCCAACCAATGGAGTACAGATGATCACCGGTCAACGACGTTTCAATATCTAACGACATAACCCGATATTCAGGTTGGTAAACGGGTTGCGTGGTATCGGTTTTGATCTGCGGGTTGATCAGCTCGCGGAAGCCCTCTCGCTCAATAACTTCCCCCTGCACGGTTACCGCCGCCGTGATAAATCGCTCCATCAAAAAACGATCTGTTGGGGCAATATCGGCTTCCAGAGTGGTAATACCCGCTCGAGTTAAAATATCGCGGGCTCGGTACAGACTGCGCTGCTCACGGAAATACACCGCATGCTGGGGACGCTGCTCAAAGTCTTTTAGCTGTAATGCATTATCGAACCAACTGGGAATCAACCGGCGAGTTTTAACGTTCAGGCCAAAGGTATGGGTGAGCATCTCGCGCACCCGCTCAATATCCTCGCTGGCAACGAACATAACGGATTGCTGATCGGTCACAATGACGCGTACCGGCCCATCAGCGGTTTGCAGCCAAAAACTGAGATGCAGAGATTGTTGCCGGGTATGCTGGCGACGATCATCCCATTGGCGGGTCAGCAAAAAACCAGTGAGGGTTTGGGTCATAGAGATCAACAAATGCGTGCAATAAAAAATCTGCACCATTATACCCCAAAAAGCCTTTTCCTCCTGCTTGGGTAGGTAATTATCTACCTACTTATAGCCCCGCAAAACAGCATAAAAAGCAATAAGATGTGTCACAAGCCCTATAAGAGAGCATGGAAGCACCAAAATGAGATGCCCATCCATTGAATTTTGGACGCTGCTGTCATTGGCCAATTTCTTGCAATGTGGCTTAAGCAAGATTTTGCACTTTTATTATTCACTACAGGCAGGACCCTTATCATGAGCCTTCACTCACACACGTGGATGCCTTCTCGCTTCAACTCAATTCGTTCATTTTTTGGACTTCTCGCACTCACTGCCATGAGTGTGCTCTCACCGTTAGTCGCACCTCAGGCAGAAGCGTCTATTAAAACTATGGGTGAAGCCATTAATATCGCGGGTCGACAACGTATGCTGTCACAGCGAATCGCGCAATCTTACCTGCTGATCGGTTTACAACCAGATTCGAAGCGCGGCCCAACACAATTGGAACGTAGCCTCGTTGAGTTCCAACGAAACCTCGATGACCTAAAAGCATTCCCGCCAGCCAAATCCCTGCTTGAAGATATTTCTACGGTAGAAGATCTCTGGAAGCCCTACAAAGCCCTGGCCTCTGCACCGGTCAATAAAGACAATGCGGTTGAGTTAATTGAACAGAGTAATCCTATTCTTGCCGCCGCCCACGAATATGTTGGCAAATTGCAGAATCTGTCAGGAACAACCAAAGCCGAAGTGATTAATATTTCGGGCCGCCAACGTATGCTGTCCCAGCGCATCGCCAAAAACTTTTTGGCGCAACACTGGGGAGTGAGCAATAAAGCCACTGAAGATTTGTATAACGATCTGGCTGAGTATGAAAATGTACTGGGCTATTTAATGGAGAGTGATATCAACACTCCCGCCATTAACACCCAATTAAATAAGGTGAAAGGCTATTTTAATTACGCCTCTCAAGGCTTTGACGGGGTGATGGAACTGTCTGAAAAACGCCTGATTTATGTGGTAACCGGCACTACTGACTATATGTTACGTGGAATGGATGTCACCACAAAGATGTACGCTAATCTTCTAAACTAGCATTGCTAAAAATTAGCACAAACTGAGGAGCCAGTCGGTGGCGCTGCTCGTAGCAATCAGCCCATTGCTTAAGCGGCAGGAAAAAGTCAGGGTAGTCGCCGAGGTTGTCTGAGCGTTTTTGGCGACTTTTTTAAAAACATTGGCGTAGCGCTGACTTTTTCCTGCCGCTTATGGGCGCGAAGAGCAGCGTCACCGACTGGCTCCGGCTTAAAAACCACAATGCCCGCACTACAAACAAAAAAGCCCAGCACAAAGCTGGGCAAAAGGAGCGACTGCGCTATGGCTCACAGTCGATCGGGTCGATCGCCAGTTTTAGCTCACAATAATTAGTTCATAACGATACCGTTAACGCCATCAACAATCAGGTCAATATCTACACGACGCTCCTGAGCATAGGCCTCCAAATCCCCTTTGATAGCCGTAGATTGGCTGGAACCAAAACCAGATACCAGAATACGCTGCCCTTCAATACCCGCGATTTCCAATGCGGTTTTTACAGCATCCGCACGTGCTTTGGACAACACATTGTTATATTCATCAGTACCGCGAGGATCGGCGTGGCCATCCAGATTTACCTGATACTGCGGGTATTTCTGCAGAAAGGCGGCCAGGGTGTATACATGCTGACGTCCACGGCTGCTTAACTTGTCGGAACCGGTTTGGAACAGCACCGGTAAGCTCAGGGTTTCAAAGGCCAGCTCCTGCATATCACGCACTTCATGTTGACTGGCCACTAACTGCTGGCTGAGGCTGGCAATGCGGTTATTGGCTTGGGCCAGAGATTCACTCATAGTATCTACCTCGTCTGCTTGTTTAATTTGTTCACCCATATAGGCACCACCCAAGGCGCCAGCGATAAAACCGATAGGCCCGCCGGCAACGGCGCCAACGACGGCGGAAGTAAAGAAAGTCGCGCCCTGTTTGGCCTCTGTGTATTGGGTATCTGCTTGCACCGCTGCAGTGGAAACCAGAGAAGTCAGAGCCAAAGTGGTAATTGCGATAGCCTTTTTCATGATCAATATCCTTGTCTAATTCAATTCGTGTTAACTCAGATTCAATTAAGCCAGCGGCGTTGAAGTCTGTTGTTCGCTTGCTTGAGTGTTATTAAACAACCCAAATCAGACACGAGAAGGGATAGAAAAAGGCAATGCGGCGATAGATTATGGCGAAATGTGGCACCGCCCGAAGATGGGCGGCTAACGGCGCTTGGTAGGCTTGTACTGGCCTTGAGACTGCTGGTAGTGATAGGTAGTGGTACGAGGAGTGCCCGGCTGAATACTGCGCGGGTTAAAGGGCAATACGGTAATACGGATAATAGCCTGTTGGCTGTAGCGCTCATCCCACAGCACTTCCACACCGCGCATCAGGGTAAAACCTGGTTTGCTTGAGGTCATCTTGCGGTTTAGTGCCACTTTTAGCACTCGGCGAGGCACTAAAGCCGTATCATAAAACAGCACATGCAGGTTATCCCCTTCCGGGCGTCGCTCCAGTAACAGCGCACCTGGGGTTGTCGACTGGGAAAAGATACGGTCAATATCGTCGATGGACTGACGCCGATTTAACAAATAAAAACGTCGGGATTGCGCTTGAGCTGCCCTACCCTGGTGGTCAAAGTCAAAAGCACCCAGTAAAAATACCGGGTAGTCGAAGCTAACCCCAAGGCCTTGATTGCTTAACTTCAGCTTTTCTTCGGTAGGCGTTTGTTTAGTGGCCTTTTTAGCCGCAGGCTTTTTCTGCTGAGGGGCTCCCTGCGCCTGCTTGGTAGACTTCGCCGACTGCTCAACAGAAGTGCTGCTATCGCCTTCAGGCTGAGTAGGTGCAGAGCTACAGGCGCCCAACAATAAAACACTCACACAAAGGCCGATAAGACTAATTTGGCAACACTGGATAAAACTTGTACGCATATAAGAGACTAACGTTGAATTTCTAAGCCTAATTATAACGGCGATTAGCCAAGCGGGAACCTTACTTCAAAAACCACACCGGAACCATCATTGCGATTGCGAGCTGAGACGGATGCACGGTGGAAATCGGCAATCAGGCGCACAATGTGTAACCCCAAGCCCAAATGGGACGTAACCCGCCCTGAATCGCTGACCTTCGCACCCTGTCCTTCTGGTCGAATAGAGACCAGGGAATCAAATAGCTGGGTGTGCATTTTCTCCGGTAGCAGAGGCCCATCGTTAATCACACTCAGAATCAGCTGCTTAGGCGTTTGATATAAGCCCAGAATAATCCGACCGTCCTCCGGACAGAAGTCTGCGGCATTATCGACCAACTTATCCAGCATCTGTACCAACAGCTCTGCTGCGGCAGATATTTCCCGCTGGGTCACGGTTTTATCAACGGTGACATCGAAACGGGCGTGGGTATAAATATCCTGATAGGCCTGTGACAGCTCGCGGATCATTTGATCGATACGCACTGATTCCCACTCCGCATGCTGAATACTCTCTTCTACCCGGCTGGCAGAGCTCATGGCATTGAGTATATTGGACAGTCGCGTAGTCCCCTCATGGGCACGCTGGGCGTAGGTGCGAGCGCTGTCGGTAAGCTCTTCATGCTCAAGGTTATCAATAGAGGTTCGAACCACCGCCAAGGGTGTGCGCAGTTCGTGGGACAGCTTGCTCGATAAGGTACGCAGGTATTCGGTATATTCCCGCAGGCGACCCAGCAACTGACCATAACTACGGGTAAGATCCCCCACTTCATCGGCCGCACGGGATTGGGGAAAATCTCCGACGATCTGGCCATTCTCAGCAATGGCACTATCGGCAGCACGATTAAGTTTGCGAATCCGAAACGACAACCAGCTCGCGTATGCCAAGAGTCCAACACCGGCAAATAAGGTCGCCAACAGGCTGTAGAAAAACAGACGATTAAAAGCACTGTTGGTTAGCGCCAATAGCGAATCACTGCTCTGCTCCGCAACCACCGCCGCAACCGCTTGCTGCTGATCATCAAAGACAGGTACTACCGCTCGCCCTACTCGCTTAACGCCCCACTGATACCACTGGCTGGCATCTGTACCTGTTAAAGCCAGATCCACCTCCCGATTGTTAAAACGACCACTGCTTTTGGGATTGTCCAGATCTGGCAAAACCACATTGCCCAGAGCCATACGATATAGCCAGGGCAGTAAACCGTGCTGAGTCGATTCGGTTTCACGGTATTGTGGTTTGGCATTAAGATCACCGCCCTGGGCAATCAGCCACTGATTCTGACTGACTAAACGCAGACGTAAATCGTCGTGGGCAAAAACCCCGATAGCATCACTTAAGCTTTGAGGTGAAAGTACCAGTGGCGGCGCCGGGCTGCGTTCAGACACAGTACCTAACCAGGTTTCCGATGCCTTACCGGTACTTCGCCCCACATCCCTCACGGCTAGTGCTAATTGGCCCTGTAACAGATCCAGAGGCACTTCAAGCTCCAGCTGATAACCCCCTTGGCGCTCCTGCCAGTAACCGCGAATTCGCTGCTCGGTAATCACCCGCTTACGCTTACCCTGAACGGCCTGGTAAACAGCCGTAATATTGCCTGGAGCCCCACTGCGAATAATAAAATCGCGATTTTCCAGTTTACCCCGTCGCTTAACCTGGCTGCGCAGGACTACATGATCGCCACTAGCCAATTGCGATTTGGCAGGGTTGTGGTAATGGATATCGCGATCGTCAACCTGTGCAAATACATAGAGTTTGTTGTCGCGGGTGCCTGCGATAAAACTCACCGCCAATTTATCCTGCGAGCCCTGGTCTGAGGTCAGCGTTTGCGGGGTTAATTTCAGATAACGCCAGTCATCGTCGTAGCCATCCAGAATCACCGGAGCTTTTAGGGGATGGGCATAGATCTGTGGCTCGCTGTCGGCATTAAAGGCAGATTGTGTAATAACATCCATCAGCTGCTTGTCACTACCCAAACGATCAGCCACCGCCTGAGCACTCGCCGAGAGAGCTATCACCTGCCCCTGACGCAAAGCACCTTCCATTTCCTCAATATACTGGCAGCCCGCCCAAGGCAGGCTCAGGGTCAGTAAACTGACCAGTATCAGCTGTCGCCGTAAGCGCATCAATCAGCCTGCTCGTTTAACTGCCAGCGGTACCCCATCCCGTAAGCGGTTTGGATAGCATCAAAGCTTTTATCGAGGCGCTGAAACTTTTTGCGGATGCGTTTGATATGGGAGGTCACCGTATTGTCATCGAGCACAACATTGGCGGCATCCATTAATTGTTGTCGGTTTTTAACATGACCGGGATGTTTAGCCAGCGAATGCACTACCCAGAGCTCTGTCACCGTCAGGTCCACTGGCTGATGATTCCAATGGGCCGCCATTCGATCCATATTTAAGGTCAGTGAACCGCGCTCCAGGATATCTTCCTCCTGCGGTGCCACGGGCTGACGCAGGGCATCTACCCGGCGAAACAAAGCCACGATGCGCGCGAGCATATGGGGCTGACTGATATCCTTGGTCAAATAATCGTCAGCGCCCAAGCGCAGGCCGGATACTACATCAAACTCACTGTCACGGGCGGTCAGGAAAATAATCGGCAGCTCTGGCGCCTGCGCCCGCAGCTCACGACACAGGTCGAAACCCCCTTCTATTTCATCGCCCAGCCCCACATCGATAATGGCCAGGTCTGGTAATGTTTGGCGGAATGCCACCAGGGCATCCGGGCGGTTACTGTAGATATCGACACTGTATCCCTGTCGGCTCAAGGCATCGCGGTAGTTTTCGGCAATCACTGCCTCATCTTCCACGATGGCAATTTTACGGGCCATAGTCTGTCCTGTGATCATTATTATGGGTTGCTGGCTAAGCATTCTACTGAATCAGCCTGCCATTCGATAGCGGCTGCCATAATTCGCCATAATTGATCACTTCCCCTCCATTTTAGCCCCCCAATTTGGCCCTATTCCTTTCGTTAAATGATGAGTATCACTCATTAACTGACAGGGATACCGCCATGTTTAATCGCCGTCGCATCGACAAAAATCTTATTCTAAAAGAGGATTTTCCCGAGCCAAAACCTAAATTTCATCTATGGAAAATTCTACTGGCTGTGCTGGTGGTATTTTTTGCCATAGGTATCAGTGAGACTGCCCGCGCTCAACTGCTGGAAGGCGCAGCTGAGACGAATCTTCAGGTCGTGAACCTTAACGATGCCAAAGCCGGGCAGTTACTGTTTCGAGATGAGCAAGGGCAACACCTCCAAGCCCTGCATCTAAATAGTCGCGCTTCAATCAAGGTGACCGGCATGGTTGCCACCATTGCCCTCGAGCAGGACTTCAAAAATACGACTTCCGACTGGCAGGAAGCCATTTACGTCTTTCCTCTGCAGGAACAGGCCGCCGTGAGTTATATGGAAGTGCTGATTGGCGAGCGCCGTATCATTGGCAAGATCAAGGAAAAGCAGGAAGCTAAACGTATTTACACCCAGGCCAAACAACAGGGTAAAAAAGCCGCATTGATGGAACAGCAACGACCCAATATGTTTACCCAATCGGTTGCCAATATTGCCCCCGGTGAAACCATCAAAGTGACCCTGCACTACCAACATGCAGTGACCTACGATCAGGGCGAGTTTAGTTTACGTTTTCCGATGACATTAACACCACGCTATATCCCTGGCAGCCCACAATTGACTCAAGCGTCTGTGGTAGATCTTGAGCAGGATGTACATTACACCACGACGACATCTGGTTGGGGCTGGTCACTGCCGAGCGATCAGGTAGCGGACGCTCACCGTATTACCCCTTTTATGCAAGCAACCAAATCATCGTCAAGTCACAATATGCAACTCGATGTGGTGCTCGATGCAGGATTACCACTGGCCGATATCAATAGCCCATACCACGATATCGCTATCAAAAAACAACAGGGCCAACACCGTATCAGCACACGCACCGCCACCGTTGCCATGGATCGTGACTTTGCCTTGCACTGGCGCCCGGTTACCGAGCAAGCACCTGCCGCCGCGGTATTTCAGGAGCGACTACAGGCAGAAAAAACTAAAGAAGATTATGCCATGCTGATGTTGCTGCCGCCTTATATGGAAAGCCAGGCAGGACAACTGCCCCGCCAGGTAACGTTTATTATCGATACATCCGGTTCCATGCAAGGTACCTCTATTGTGCAAGCCAAAAAAAGCCTGCAACTGGCACTGGGCCGACTACAGGCGCATGACCAGTTTAATGTGATCGAATTTAACTCCCGCCACACACAATTATTTGCGACGCCGCAAATGGCAACCGCCGCGAATATTCAGCAGGCCAAGAACTTTGTTCATCGTCTGCAAGCTAATGGCGGCACGGAAATGACACCAGCCCTGCAGGCAGCCTTAACTACGCCCGTTACAGAAAACTTTTTAAAACAAATCGTATTTATAACCGATGGTAGCGTAGGTAATGAAACCGCCCTGTTTGCATTAATTGATCAACACCTGGCGCAATCCCGTTTATTTACCGTCGGTATAGGTTCTGCCCCCAACAGCTACTTTATGCGCAAGGCCGCCGAGTTTGGCCGCGGCACCTTTACCCATATTGGCAAGGTCGATGAAGTTGCCAGCAAGATGGATCAGCTATTTCGCAAACTGGAAAGCCCGGTACTCAGTAACCTGAAAGTTGAATGGCCCGATAATATGCAGGTAGACACCTGGCCCAAACAATTACCGGATCTCTATTTAGGTGAACCGCTGGTACTGCACAGCCGCTTTGACAACCCAGTCGCTAAGGACGTTCGCGTCAATATCAGTGGTCAGGTAGCCGGTAAAACCTGGCAACGCAGTCTACAATTGCAACCACAAAACTCCTCAATCGAGCGACATGACCAACAACAAAAAGGCATTGCTAAACTTTGGGCGCGCAAAAAAATCGGTGCGTTACTCGATGAAAAAGTGCGCGGCAAGGATCCTCAAATTGTTCGCGATCAAGTATTGGATCTTGCATTACACCATCAACTGGTCTCTCCCTATACCAGCCTGGTGGCAGTAGAAGAAAAGATAAGTCGCCCAGCCGAAGCCCAACTGGACTCTAATGCTATCCCCAACCTGGTAGCCAAAGGACAGAAGCCGCAACCCCAGACTCTAAAACCACAGGCCTTAAAACGTCCAACAAGCCAGCAAGTCGCCTACCCAAAGACCGCAACCTCAGCACCATTGAATATGTTGTTAGGTTTATTTGCCGCACTGGGACTACTGATGCTACGTCGCACAGGCGCATTAGCGGGAAACAATCATGAACACTAAAACACTGCTAAGCGGGTTGCTACTTGCTTTCACCCTTTGGCAATGGGGCCAGGCAGGCTGGATTTACGCCAAGGCCCAACTGGCCCAATACCTGATAGCCGATGCCTGGCAATCCACCCTGCGCTCTCAACAAGACAGCCAACAGCCCAAGGCCCCTTGGCCTTGGGCTGACACCTGGCCTGTAGCCCGAATGCAGGTTCCAGCCCACAATATCGATCTCTATGTACTGGAAGGTGCCGATGGCAGCGCCCTGGCCTTCGGGCCTGGGCATATGCAAGGTACCGCCTTACCCGCCTCTCATAGCAATCCGGGAACCAGCATCATTGGTGGGCACAGGGATACGCATTTTGCGTTTTTGGCGGACATTCAGGTGGGTGACATGATTAACATTCAGAATTCGCAGGGGAACTGGCAGGAGTACCGTATTAGCAATACTGAAATTAAAAACAGTGAAACCGAGCCATTGTTTATTCAGACCGACAGCAATGAATTGCTGCTAATAACTTGCTTTCCGTTTAACGCAATCAGTGCAGGAGGTCCTTTACGGTTTGTCGTAAAAGCAACTTTACCTTAGCTGAAAATTTAGTTAACCGAAGAACCTTCTTCCTTCTGCTGCATCTCCCACAACTGCGCATAACGCCCACCACTAGCCAGAAGTGCCGTGTGGGCGCCCTGCTCCACCACTCGACCTTTTTCCAGCACCACAATCAAATCTGCATCTACAATAGTAGATAGACGGTGCGCCACCACCACACAGGTTTGCTCGCGGGAAACTTCGCGCATGGCTTCAAGAATCATCTGCTCAGACTGGCTATCCAAAGACGAAGTAGCCTCGTCAAACACCATGATTTTTGGTCGCTTTAGGATGGCTCGGGCAATGGCGACGCGCTGTTTTTCACCGCCGGAGAGTTTTAGACCGCGCTCGCCAACCAAGGTATTTTCTTTCTCTGGCAGCTGCTGAATAAACTCATCGAGATGGGCAAGTTTAATCGCTTGCCATACGTCTTCATCGCTGGATTCAATACGGCCATAACGGACATTATCGAAGATGGTGGTGTTAAACAGTACGGTATCCTGCGGCACTACACCGATAATGGCGCGCAGGGAATCCTGGCTGACATCACGGATATCCTGCCCGTCGATCAGCACCCGACCGCCAGTGACATCGTAAAAACGAAATAGCAGCTTTAGCAGAGTTGATTTACCGGCCCCGCTTGAGCCCACAATGGCCACCTTTTGTTTGGCCGGTACAGCAAAAGACACGGCAGATAATATGGGGCGCTCTTTATGGTAGGAAAAATCAACAACGTCAAACTGGATTTCCCCACCCGTGGCATTTAGGGTGTCTGCGCCTTGCTTATCAACAATTTTCGGCGTCTGGTTTAATAGGCCGAACATGCTTTCAATATTAGCCATGGAGCCTTTGATTTCCCGATAGACAAAACCCAGGAAATTCAGCGGCATAAAGATTTGCATCATAAAGGCGTTAATAAGGACAAAATCACCCATGGTCATAACACCGTCACGCACATCGAGTGCAGCCAATACCATAGCCGCGGTCATGGATGCCGAAATCACAAAAGCCTGCCCACCGTTTAAGGCAAACAGGGACAAACGGTTTTGGCGACGGGCTTTTTCCCAAGCTGCCAGCTCTGTATCGTAGTGAGTAGCTTCGTAGTTTTCGTTATTAAAGTATTTAACGGTTTCGTAATTGAGCAGGCTGTCAACGGCACGGGTACTACTAGCGGACTCAGCTTTGTTGGCCATGCGCACAAAACGGGTACGCCATTCAGTAGCAACCACCGAATATCCAACATAAATCACCACTGCGACACCAACAATCACTGCATACCAAACCTGGTAATTCCACAACAACACGCCGATGACCATGGCGATTTCCAGCAGGGTCGGCACAATATTGAACACCATAAAACGCATCAAAAAGCTGATGCCGTTGGTGCCACGCTCAATATCGCGGGAGAGTCCGCCGGTGCGACGGTTAAGGTGAAAAGCTAAATCCAGTGAATGCAGGTGTTTAAACACCTTCAAGCCAATGCGGCGCATGGCCCGCTCGGTAATGCGGCCAAACAGGGTATCGCGCAGCTCGCCAAACAGCACATTGGCAAAGCGCACAGTGCCGTAGGCCAGAAGTAAGCCGAGCGGAATCGCCAACAGGCTACCCAGCTCAGAAGTTTGATCCAGGTCGTCGACGATATATTTAAGAATAAACGGCAGGCCAACGCTGGCTACCTTTGCGCCGACCAGACAGAGTAAAGCCAGCCCCAGGCGCAGGCGAAATTCCATTAGATAGGGAATCAGGCTTTTAAGTGACTTCCAGTTAACCTCATTAAAGGCAACATCCTGGGTTCTTAAACTGCGCATGTCCTACCCTAAGTAAATAACTATCCGAACTAAACGTGGATTCGATGAGAATGGTTGCCCAATACTCTCGCTTTCGCGGGAATGACGAGTGTGCCAGGGAAGGAAACCCTTATGGACACTGATAAACAGTAAAGCGCTGGCTGCCTTCGGTGATAGCGCTGGCCGCAACAACAGTATTGCCGCCCATATTGAAGGCTTCGTTGCGTGCGAGGTTAAGCAGTTCTTCGCCCACTTTTTCCTTATCGCGATTATAGAAACCGAACTTACTTACTACAGTAGAGGTGGTGGTACCAATTTTCTGGCATTCACTGATATCTGTCTGTTTAACCAATTCAACATCTTCAGCATCAGCGGACAGTTGTACCCAGGTACAGCCTGAGGCGGCCAACATTAATGCGGCAACACTCAGGCCGGAAATCAAGCGCGACATAAACTACTCCATTTTGAGTCGATCTAACCAAGACGGTATCTTAAAC
The DNA here is from genome assembly GCF_042854845.1 of Maricurvus nonylphenolicus. GTDB lineage: Bacteria > Pseudomonadota > Gammaproteobacteria > Pseudomonadales > Cellvibrionaceae > Maricurvus > Maricurvus nonylphenolicus. Next base: position 3,258,940 of record NZ_AP031498.1, read on the forward strand.
GGACAATATCTTAAACGATAGAAACTACACATGGCCAACCGATCAAAATCTAGTCAGTTATCGCCGCTTCGGTTTTAGCGTACTCGGGCAGATTGGATGGGTCGCCTATATCGGTTTGTGGTGACCCTAACAGCCATTGGTAACTGTTGTGATTGTGCTGATCCAAGACCTGATGCAGATAACTGATGCTGTCAGGCAATTGAATCTTCTGCAGCATCACCTGCTGCTGGGGCTGCTCCCACTCACCGACATCAGCAGCCAGATCAGCAGCACCTTCAATCAACAACTTGTATTCAAACGGCACCTTGTCGGGAATATGCTTACTGATCACACTATCGATAGCCGCGTAACCACAGGGCACAACGTCTAAGGGGTTAATCACCTGATATGAGATCGCGTGTGCAGCGATCCAGCGGGCGAAATCAGTATTTCCCGAGGTGGGAGGCGCAAAGGCATACCCCTGGCAATTTACCTGGGTTGCCTGCGGCCATACCGTTCGCTCACTCAGCGCCCAGGCAACCAGCATAGGTGTTAAACCGCCGCCCTGACTGTGGCCGGTGACGAAAAGTTCACTGTTTGCGTGCAGCGTCTGGGCAAGAAATACACTCAGGCGCTGCCCTGATTCATGATCAGCCCCCTTCAGCAGCGCTTGCAACGCGTCGTCAAAATGACTGGACACCTTCGCCTCTGGGCCGGCATACGAGAATGCGACCTGACCGGTGGGCACATCCTCCCAAAAGCTCCCCAAGTCCCCGACAGTGCCCCGCAAGACGATGGCGTACTGATTATCCCGCCGCGCGACATACATCAGATTATCACCCTCCCCCTCTATCACCGGGCCCCACACCAGTTGCCATTGACCCTGTGTTGCATAGTGAGGTTTTGCCAGCTCGGCCATAATGGCATTGCGGACTTTAGGGAGAGAGCCGCTACTATCAGCATAGGCAATACTGGCCAGGGTCATTAAGACACCGGCCTGCTGTTGGTCAAATCCAGCCATAACACTATTCCTTTAGATCCTGTGAGAACCAAGAGGATGTAAAAAAATCCCCCCACCGGCCAGAGACGCAGGTGTCAAAATAGTGATTTAGGCGACAAGTTTTACTTTTCTTTTTGTGATCGACGGCGTTCGGCATCCTTCCAGCGCCGTTTTTCCACATCAGTTTGTGGAACCAACGGCGTGATGGGCGTTGGTTTACCATCATCATCCACCGCCACCATGGTGAAATAGCAGGAATTGGTATGGCGTACCGATGCCTCACCCAGGTTTTCCGCCGTAACCTGAATACCAACCTCCATCGACGTACGGCCCGTATAGTTAACCGCCGCCTTCAAATAAATCAGCTCACCAATCGCCACGGCATCCTTAAACAGCACCTTATCAACCGACAGGGTCACCACATATTTACCGCAATAGCGGATGGCACAGGTATACGCGACCTTATCCAACAGTTTTAACAACTCGCCGCCATGCATATTGCCGCCGAAGTTACTCATATCGGGTGTTACCAGAACGGTCATTTCTGTTTGATGTTCTCTAGACACTGAAGCTTCCTCATTACAGTCTTTAGTCATAGGATAGCCTAGAGAAAAAACCATCTCTATCAATGCGTTAGATCAAGATATAGAAGGTGTCTTTATAGCCATTCTGGGGTAATGTAACGGCGATATCAGCAGTAAGGAATACAGCCATGACCAACGATTTACATATGCCACTGCGTGAAGATGTGCGCCTGCTAGGTGATTTACTCGGCGACACTCTGCGTGATCAGGTGGATGAATCCCTCCTCAATACCGTAGAGAAGATTCGCACCCTGGCAAAAGAAGCGCGCAATGATGGCGATTGGCAACCACTGCTGGATATAATGAGCGAACTGCCCGACTCCGATCTGGTACCTGTCGCTCGAGCGTTTACCCATTTTCTCAACTACGCCAATATCGCTGAACAGCATCACCGGGTAAGACGCCGCAAGGATCACCAACGCGATACCGAAGCTGCCGCCCAGGAAGGCTCAATTCAGGAATTGATCCCCCGTCTGTTAAAAGCAGGACACGATCCCAAACATATCGCTAATACCGTCGCGCAACTGCAAACCGAACTGGTATTAACGGCACATCCGACCGAAGTGACACGCCGTACCCTGCTGCGCAAGTATGACGATATCAGCTTTATTCTGGAGCAGCTTGATCGCCCGGATTTAACACCGCGTGAACGCCAGTCGCAACTGGATCGTTTACGCCGCCGTATTATTGCCGGGTGGCAAACCGATGAAATCCGTCGCCATAAACCTACGCCTGTCGATGAAGCCAAATGGGGCTTTGCCACCATAGAGAGCACTCTATGGCACGCCCTGCCGGAATTCTTACGCACCCTGGACGATCAACTGCAGGAATTAACCGGTGAACGCTTACCGTTGGATGTAGCACCTATTCGCTTCGCCTCCTGGATGGGCGGTGACCGCGACGGTAACCCCAATGTCACCGCTAAAGTCACCGATGAAGTATTAACCCTGGCACGCTGGGAAGCTGCCGATTTATTTTTGCGCGATATTCACGAATTGCGAGAAGATTTATCCATCGGCGTTTGCAACGATGCCCTGCGTCAGCGTGTAGGCAACCACAGCGAGCCCTACCGGGAATTATTGCGTGAAGTACGACAGAAATTACAAAACACCCGCGCCTGGGCCGAGGCCCGCTTAGACGGTGACAGTTTTGACGAGCCGATTTACCTGAATGATGAAGAGCTGTTGGAACCGCTGCAGTTAATTTATCAATCCCTGCTGGACTGCGGTATGGAAGCCGTCGCCCGCGGTAGCCTGGAAACTATTTTGCGCCGGGTTGCCTGTTTTGGTTTGACACTGACCAAGCTGGATATTCGTCAGGAATCCACCCGCCACCGCGATGTTATTAATGAGATCACCGAATACCTTGGCATTCGCCATGAAGACAAACCCTACAGTGAATGGCCGGAACAGGAAAAGCAGGCCTTTCTGGTTCGCGAACTACAAAACCGCCGCCCATTAATTCCGAAGCATTTCCCTGCCTCCGACGAGGCCCAGGAAGTGTTGGACACCTTTGCTGTTCTGGCTCAACAACCGGCTTCAGCATTGGGTGCCTATATTATTTCCATGGCCACTTCGCCATCGGATATTTTAGCGGTGCGTTTGTTACAGCAAGAAGCCGGTTGCCAAACACCGCAACGCATTGCCCCGCTGTTTGAAACCCTCTCTGACCTGGAAGGGGCCGCGGCCAGTATTGAACAACTACTGGCGAATGACTGGTACCGCGAGGATATTAATGGCCATCAGGAAGTGATGATTGGTTACTCCGATTCCGCTAAAGATGCCGGTTTCTTTGCCGCCTCCTGGGCGCAATACCGGGCGCAGGAGTCCCTGTGTCAGGTGTGTGAAAAAGTCGGTGTAAAACTTACCCTCTTCCATGGTCGCGGGGGCTCTGTAAGCCGTGGCGGTGGCCCGGCACACGAAGCCCTGCTATCGCAACCTCCGGGTACCATCAAAGGCTCAGTGCGGGTGACCGAACAAGGTGAAATGATTCAGTTTAAGTTCGCCTTAAAAGAATTGGCAATGCGTAACCTTGAGCTGTACACCGCCGCTACACTGGAAGCCACATTGGCACCGGTAGAAAAACCGCAGCAAAGCTGGCGCGATATGATGCAAACCTTGGCCGACGAATCCGTTGAGGAATATCGCCGTATCGTCCATCACGATGATCGCTTTGTCGATTACTTCCGCACCGTAACACCAGAACAGGAGCTTAGCCGCCTGGCCCTTGGCAGCCGACCAGCGAAACGCCGAGCCAGTGGCGGCGTAGAAAGCCTGCGCGCTATCCCCTGGGTATTTGCCTGGACACAAATGCGCCTGATGCTGCCCGCCTGGTTAGGCACCGGCAAGGCTCTGGCCCAACAGCTGGATGCCGGCAAACTCGATACTCTGCAGGATATGCATAAGCAGTGGAATTTCTTCCGCATGCTGATGGATATGCAAGAGATGGTGATCGCCAAAGCCGATGCCAAGGTCGCCAGCTATTATGAAAAGCGACTGTTAACATCAAGCAATGCGGAATCCCTGGGCAGCGAACTGCAACAGGGCTTCCAGCAGGCCCACGACGTTATCGAAACCATCACTGGCCAACCTTTGCTGCAAGACATCCCTATGCTGCGATTCTCGATTGATGTGCGTAATCCCTATATCGATCCACTGCATATTACCCAGGTGGAATTGATGCGGCGCTTGCGTCAGCAGCAAGACGGCCAAACTCAGTTACTGGAACAAGCATTGATGGTTTCTATTGCCGGTATTGCCGCAGGACTGCGTAATACCGGCTAAGCAAAGCGGGCTAAATCCCGCTTTGTGGCCCGTCTGCTAAGCTGTTTACATACTTACGCATTTCATACCAGAAGCATGGAAGTCACTGTGAACGAGCTTACGGGCCTCTTATCCACCATGGTCGCCAGAGATGCGTCCGATCTTTACCTGACGGCGGGCGCCCCGCCGTCTATAAAAGTGGCAGGCCAACTACACCCCCTACAGGGACCCAGTCTTGAAGGCAGCCGCGTTAGCCACATTATTTTCTCGGCCCTCTCCGAACAGCAGCGTTATGACTTTGAAAGCTTACTGGAGCTGGATGTAAGCCTGGACTTTCCCGACATTGGCCGCTTCCGGCTTAATATTTACAGGCAAAAAGGCTACCCCGCGATGGTGGTACGCTATATCAAGGACCAGATCCCTTCCATTAATGAACTGGGGCTGCCGGAAGTTTTTCACGATCTGGCCATGGAAGAACGCGGCCTGATTCTGGTCGTGGGAACCGCCGGTAGTGGCAAATCCACCAGTTTGGCCGCCATGCTCGACTACCGTAACAGCCACCAGGCAGGCCATATTCTCACTGTTGAGGACCCGATTGAATTTACCCATCACCACAATCGGTCACTGATCAGCCAGAGGGAAGTGGGAATTGATACCCACAGTTATGATGAAGCGCTAAAACACGCCCTGCGCGAAGCTCCCGATGTCATTATGATTGGTGAAATTCGCGATGAGGACACCGCTAAGCAAACACTGCGTTACGCTGAAACCGGCCACCTGTGTTTATCTACCCTACACGCCAATAATGCTAACCAGGCCATTGAGCGCTTTTTGAATTTATTTCCCGCCGATAGCCGATCACAAAAACGCCGAGAACTCGCCCAACATTTACAGGCGATTGTTGCCCAGCGCTTAGTCACAACGATTGATAAGCAACGCACCCCTGCCGTTGAGATTCTGATCAACACGCCACAAATATCCCGGCTGATTGAAAAAGCGGAAACCGACGCAATTAAAGAAGCGATGGGTTCCGGCAGTAACAGCGTTTGCCAAACCTTTGATGATGCGATCTACCAACTCATTCACAACAAACGCATCACGCATAAAGAAGGTTTACGGATGGCGGATTCCCGCATCGATCTGGGGCTGCGCTTTCAATACCAACGCAAAAAAAATCATCAGGAAAATCACCGCCAGGAAAAATACTGGATCAAACCCGGTGCTGATTTTAGTCGCTATAACACCCTGCACATCAGCGCCAAGAAAAAAACCAGCGAACGTCGCCCTGAAATGTCAGCCTTGCTAGACCATGCCATTCAACAGTCAGTTAAAGAACGAGGTTATCAGCTCACCAACGAGCAGCCGGATTTGCTACTGAAATACGCCTATGGTTTACGGCATCAACACGACATTAACCTGCAGCCAGAAAATGACCAGGAACAGCCTCCCAGTACTGAAACAGGTCTTGCTGTGAAAGTTAAGGAAGTAGAATCAGGCGACACGCTTTGGTATATGACCATAGCCCGCCCTACCGGTCAGGCTTTGCCCGAACAACAGGAGCTGGATATCGAAATGGCACACCTGTTCGCCTCCCTGCCTTTTGCCGGTATTAGCAACCAGTAATATAAGCGACATTTTTTACTTGTCGCCCCCTACAACATGTTGACAGAGGTGACGATCGTAGTACTATCGGCGGACGGACTGCCAATAACAAGTTCAATAAGTCCGACTCGGAGGTACCGATGTTTGACCCGAATGATTGGGTTCTTGAGTCAGAACACCTAGCACCATCACTGAAGAAGTGGCAAACCATGGTCAACCTGATGGCCGACATTTACGAAGCGCCTGCTGGTTTTGTCGTCCAATATACATCCAAAGGTTACCAAGTCGTTATCGCCAACGAATCAGAGCTAAATCCCTACCCTGCCGGTGACGGCGTTATCCCCAGCGAAACCAATCTCTTCTGTCGCCGAGTAGTTGCCGAAAACAAACCTCTTTACGTAAAAAATGCTACCCAGCTAGAAGAATGGCAAACCAATCCGGAAGTCAGTGAAGACGGCTTTAACTCCTATTTTGGTATGCCACTACACTGGCCCGATGGCTCAGCTTTCGGCACTATCTGCGTGATGGATTTTGATATCACTCACTATAAAGGCCCCTATAAAGAATTAATCGGCCAATTCCGCGATATGGTGGAACAGGACTTGGTGCTGGTTGATCAATACAAAAAGGTCGAAGACCTGTCATTACGTGATAGCCTGACCCACAGCTATAACCGTCGCGGTTTTATGACACTGGGAGAAAGCCTGCTGCATTTTGCCCGCCGCTATAACAAACACCTGGGACTTATCTACTGCGATCTGGATAACCTGAAATTCATCAACGATAACTACGGCCACCGCGTGGGTGATCAAGCTATTACTGAATTCAGTAACCGACTAAAGACTGTACTGCGAGAAACTGATTTAAGTGCACGCATTGGTGGCGACGAATTTGCCGTACTGGTGCTGGTCGATACTGAAGATGAACTGGCCACTCTAGTAGAACGTATTCAATCTCCTGAAGCATCAGCAACCCACGGTCATGCCGCTGAAGCCAGTATTGGCTTTCGTTTTTACAGCAATCAGCAGATTTCACGCCTTGATCGTATGCTCGATGAAGTCGACAAACTTATGTACGCCAACAAACATCAACGCAAAGCTACCCCTTAGCCAAGTCGACATGCTGCCGCTGGAAATTAATATCCGCCAAGCTCATCAACAAACGAGCCTTGTAGGCATTACCGGATAAGGGGAAATCATAGAGTTTCATTATTGTCTCCTTTATGGGACATGCTTTGTGATACAACAGAAAGGCTCTTGGTTTTTAGCCCGTTAAAAAGGTGTGAACTGGCCAGTAATAACAAGGCACCTGTCAACACAGGAAATACAACGTAGGTCCAGTCAGGCTGAAATTGAGTCATGATGATAGGAATTGCCCCAGCCGGTGGATGCACAACCTGGCAGTACACCATTGACGCAATGGCGAGAGCCAAGGCGATCGAAGCATTGAAAGCCTCCAGGGGTAACTCCGCAGCCAACAATCCGGAAAGTCCGCACAATAAGTAGCCCCCAATAACATTGCGCTTACGAGAAAACGGACTCTGGGGAGCTGCAAATAACAACACACAGGTTGCGCCAAATGGGGCAATCAATAAGCCCAGATTCATCGTTTGCCAATCCAACAGCAGTGCCGATGCCAAACCAGCTCCCACACCTGCCATCAGGGCCGACATTGCCGGGGAAAGTAAAACAGTCATAGCAATCTCCATAGCAGCTTGCATAAAAACTCACACAAACATACAGATCTGTATACATTGCAACTCATAATATACAGATCTGTACACCCTGCAAATACTTTTTTAGAACAAAGATTTATAGCCTAATAATGTTTTCGTAGTGGAAAACTGGAGAAAACCGAATATAAAACGTACAATTCTGTCTATATAGATCCAGCGAAACAAGACAGGGCAGGAAATGGCTACATCCAAAAAAGATCAACTGGTTGAGGTGGCTCTCGGACTTTTTTGCCGCGAGGGCTTTCATGCGACCGGTATCGACAAGATTCTGGCAGAGGCCAATGTCGCCAAGATGACTCTCTACAAGCACTTCAGTTCAAAAGATGAGCTTATCCTGGCAACGCTCCGATTACGTGATCAGCAATTTAATGACAATCTAATGCAGAATGTAGAACGGCTGATGGCAGAGAAATATCAGCAGCAGCCACTGGGTGTGGTGCATGCCCTATTCGACAGTATTGAGGAGTGGATTCGCGGTGACAGTTTTTACGGTTGCACCTTTATCAACGCATCGGCGGAATTCAGCGATTTAAATGATCCGGTACACCAAATCGCTACGGCGCATAAGCTGAGCGTGAAAAATATTATCCATGCGCTAATCACACCGCTGCAGTTGAACTCTCCGGATTATCTGGCTCAACAGATCAGCCTGCTTATAGATGGCGCAATTGTGGTGGCACAGACAACAGGCAACAAAGACTCAATAAACCTGGCCCGCAATGCCGCTATTACACTATGCGAGGGCGCAAGCTAGCCCAACCTTAGCGGCTAGGCTCGACCAGCAAGGTAGGAATACGCAAGTCGTGGCTTTTTAAGGTTGCCACACGGGTACCCGGCTTGCGCCCTTTGCGGATATCAGACATCTCAACGCCCTGCGCTTGCAGGCCGCTATGCACCTTATCCATATCATCAACCTGATAGGCAATGCCCCAGAAATAGTCATTCCCCTCCAGGCCTTTGTTCGGCGCAATCACTTCCAGCGTCAGTTTGCCGGTACGGAAAAACAGCATTCGACCGCCCCACTCCAGTACGGTTTGATCCAGCGCCAGGCGAATACCCAAGCCCTCCTCGCCAAACAGGCGCACACAGGCATCCGCATCGGCGGTGTAAAGCACTACATGGTCTACCTTGTGTAAGTCCTGATCGGGGCGAGATTCTATTAAGGCAGAGATAAGCTCTCCCTGCTCTATAAACAGATCCAGACCACGGGATGAATCTGGGCTAAACTGCCTAATCGGTGCAACAATGGATTGCTGCTGATTACGATAGTGCTGGCTAATCTCTTTTCCCAAACCTGGCAGAGAAACGTCTTCGCTTGCACGTAATACAAGCCCTGTGAGGCAAGCTTTTTCACAGCCCTGGGCTTCATACAATTCCAACACGGTATTAGCCAAAACAAACCAGGCGGTAGCAATATGGCAGCCTTCAGAGATGACCTCCCCCTGCCACACCGGCGTTTGTGAAAGCAGTGTTTGATAGGCTGCGACCGCCTCGGGTAATTCAGGCACCGCAATACGGATTCGACTAAAAGCATCAATCATGGAAAGTTCTCGAAATAGTTACATCACGGAAAGATAAATGGGTACAGGTTAGGACTGCGGAACCAGTGACTTTTCTACATACCAACAGCTGGCTTTAATATCGTAGCCCTGCGCCTTGGCCCAGGCTAAACCGGTTTCCACCAGGACTTCGGCAATGCCTTTGCCACGCAGGCGAAACGGCACATAGGTATGATCAAAATCGATAGTTTGGCCGGCAAGCTTATAGGTCAACTCCGCTTGCTGACCACGGTAATCCACCAAAAAGCGCATGGCATCCGTTTGATGCTGAACCTCAAAATCAGACAAAACCTTACCACCTGTCACTGCATAGTTTGAAGATGCAGCTGATTATACCGCTTTTCAGCGCAAACCTGTGTCTGAGTAATGACCTGAAAGTCAATTACGCACATCTTGTAAGCCATATCTCACAAACATTGACGATTCTGGCGTCTAGCACGCCACTGCCCCAGTCGGAATAATACCCAGGCATGAATTAAGTCGTACAAAGCTACGACAACGGACATAACACATAGGATATGGACCCAATATTTAGGGAGGCAAATATGGGATCTCGAATTGGACTCGCAGTAGACTCATCGTGTGATTTAACACCAGAGTTTATCAATAAACACAATATAGAAATTCTACCGATTTACATTCACCACAAAGATGGTGCCTATCACGATACCCGTGATACCAAATCGATGATTAACTTTTATCGCAATCACAGCCGCAGCCGCTACAGCAAAGCGCAATCAGAGCCGCTGTCTGTAACCGAAGCCACACGTATTATTGAAGATCGCCTGCTGCCCAAGTACGACCGGGTCAACGTTATCACTATCAACAGCTTAAAAAGCGAAGTGTTTAACCGCCTGACAGAAGCCGCGCTGATTAACGAACCTCAGTTTCGTAAATTGGCTGCCGCCAATGATCGTGCGCCCTTCCGTATGCGTATGGTCGATAGTTTGACCATGTTCAGCGGTCATGCAGTGTTAGTGCATGAGTTTGTGCGTCTTATGCAAAAAGAGAACATGCAGCAGTCCAAGGCCATCGCCACGATCAATAATCTGCGTGACCATATCTATGGCTATATTATTCCTCACGACTTGTCCTATATGCGCGAACGCCGTCATATGCGCAAGAGTGATCACAAAATTAGCTGGCTCAGTTTTAAACTGGCCTCAGCGCTGAATATTAACCCGATTATTGAACTGCATCGCGGCGAATCCCAAGCCGTGAAAAAAAGCAAAGGCTTTCAAGGCGCTCTGGAAGATTTATTTGCTTTGGCCAAAGACAAGATTGACCAAGGCCTTGCCACCGACACATTGGTCATGAGTTATGCCGGATTGCTGGAAGAAATTTCCGAGAACCCGGCACTCAAAGCATTCACAGAGTACGCCAAAAGCAAAGGCATCAATGTCACGCTGTCCATGATGTCAACCACCGCTGCCGTCAATGTTGGGCCCAAGTCCTTCTCCCTGGCCTTTGCCTTTAAGGATGAGACGAAAGAAGCATTACAGGAAATATAAGTACCATGAATTACCGCAAACAAAAGCTAGCCTTTTATCGCAAACTCTACCTGGCCCTGTTAATTGATCAGGGCCAGCATAATGTCCCCTCCCTTGAGCGCTCGACTGGCATGCCACGTCGTACTATCCAGGATTGTATGAACGCACTTGCGGATGTCGGCATTGACATCGAATTCCATAAAACCGGAAAGCGTAATAATGACGGTATCTACCAGCTATTAAGCTGGGGGCCGATTGATCCGAGCTGGGTACAGCAGGAGTTCAAGCATATTGCCGAAGCGCTGAAAATAAAATATCAATCTACAGCCGTAGCCAATCCCCGCAGTCCTGCCTCTTTACAGATTTCACAACCTGTAACAGCCGTAGAACTGCATTGCGCTTGATACTTGGCTAGTCGCGAGAAAAGGCTTTCAGCACGCTGTCAAAACTGATTGCCCGGGACACATAGGATTTCCCCTCGCTGTCGTAGGCATTGAAGTAGCTGACTTGTTCGGTACGCGGGTTGATATAACAGTAGACGTTCGCCTCTTCAAAGCGGTGGATATCACCAATATCAGCCTGCAGGCTAACAACATAGATATTGCGATCTTTTTGGAAACGCGAAGAGTGCCAATCTACCCGGCTGCGTAGCAGCACATCACCTAAACGCTCTTCGGTTTCCAACTTGCACTCGGCCGTCGCATCTAGCAAATCAAAGGGAACATTATGACGTTCAGCAGCCTGATCAGACTGGCCAAATGAAAAAAGGGAAGGATCTTTGTGATATAGGGTCAATAGCGAGGATGGCACGACAATCGTGCTAATACCCGCGCCCCACAGCAGCAGCTTTTTGAGGTACAACAATATACTCATACCGTCCCTTCGGTAACCGTTCGACCCTCACTCGCATTGGAGGGCACTGGCTTTGCGTCCCAGAATTACTTCTGGTTTGCCGTTTCGTGGAGCAATGTCAAGCTACACGTTCAAAAAACAAACAGAATTATCCTTATTCTGAAAGCAAGGGTCAAATCCAAAATAGACTCCTGGGTCATATGACAAAAACATGTCATCTTAAAACACCCAGGTCTTGCCATAGCGATAGCGAATGTCGACATTCATGCCACTACCGCTGCTATCATTCAGATTCGCCAGGCCTCGGAATCGCTCCAACCGAACAACCTGCTTCTGCTGCCCTTGTTCATCCTGAGTATAGGTCGGTGTGATGCTATACGTTAGCTCTATTGGCTCTAATAACCAGCGCAACAAAGCATTATTGGCCTCAATCCTAAAACAGTAGTAACCCTCTTGCGGTTCACTACAGTCAAATCTTTTCAACCTGAGTTTTATCAACCCCATACGTGCTGCTACGGGGAAATGAAATTGATGCACTTTTCCTTGAGTGAGGGTTTGCCAGTGTTCACGAATAAAATGATCAAAGCCAGCATCAATCACCAGAGGGTAACGCGGTTCAATCAATTTGGTATCCGGTTGCTGGTTTGCAGCCTGCTGATGGGTAATCGATAGCGCATTATCCTGCCAATCAATACTCATCATCTCACCGGTATTGAAATTACTTTGGGTGAATGCAGGTGTCAGTAGAGATCGGCTGTAATCAATATCCTTTTCCGCTAGCAACTCGCCATTGGCGGAATAATATTTAACACGATGATGGCGCCCATCATCGCTAAAATAATGCAACTCATGATAAAGCAGTACCGGACTGCTTAAGCTGTACGCCTGGCCGATAACATCGGCTTCAGGCTCCTGAAACCCCAATACCGGTGTCAGGTTTAGCCGACTGGCAGTAGCTGATTGTGCCGTTATGGCAACAATAACACTCAACAAAAACCCTTTAAGTCGTACGCTCCACATAAATCCTCCTCGCTACATACAATACTGAAGGAAATAACAGCAACCAGATACACGACATCACAGCCAGGCTTAACCATAATGGCTCGGCAAAACTAACCGGAGCCCAATGACTTCCGCCCAGATAAGATAAAGGCCCACTCACGGCGCCAAGGCATGCCGCTAACAACAAACGGTTATGAAGCCAGGAAAACAGATGACACAAGGTCATGCTGAACATAACCCAGACACACGCCAGCCATAGCGGCATCAGCATAGAGCCATCATCGTTGAGTAACACCCCGCTATAGAACAGTAGCGAATCAATGCTGCAGCCCATGCCACTGACACAGGCAATCAACAACCACTCGCGGCGCAGTGTTACAAAACCTGAAGCATGAATAAGTAACATGCAGAGGCAAGCCGACACAGCCCAAACCGAACCGCCAACCACCGCCAGCGTCCAACCGACCTGAAAGATTAATCCATTAACCCACCAGGGCCAGGATGGTTTAACGGTAGAATGGTTGAGGTTTGGCCTGGGGCTTGGCACAGAGCAGTTGTACGGTACTGATGGCTCGTTCACGGAAACCACCCTCACAGTAAGCTAAATAAAAGCCCCACATACGACAAAAGGTTTCATCAAACCCCTGCTGTTTAACGCGGGCCAGTTGACTCACAAAACGCTGATGCCAGTGCTGCAAGGTAATTGCGTAATCTTCGCCGATATCGTGAAGATCACAAATCTGCATATCCGTATCCTGGGCAACATGCTTTGCCATCACCGCATTGCTGGGCAAGCTGCCTCCCGGAAAAATATAACGCTGAATAAAATCTACAGAATGTTTTGCTTGTTCATAACGTTGATCGGCAATGGTTATCGCCTGGATCAGCATCAAGCCATCTGCTTTTAATAAATGTGAGCACTGACGGAAGAACGTTTGGTAATATTGATGCCCTACCGCTTCAATCATTTCAATCGAGACCAGCTTGTCATACTGGCCAGTTAAATCCCGATAGTCGTTTAGTAACAGGGTAACGAGATCTTCTACTCCCTCACGCTGAACAGCTTGTTGGGCATAGAGATATTGTTCTCGTGACAGGGTTGTGGTGGTTACCCGACAGCCATAATGCTTTGCCATATAAATAGCCAAACCACCCCAGCCGGTACCAATTTCCAGGACATGGTCTGAGTCGGTTAAATTGAGCTTCTGACAAACAAGTTCCAGCTTGTGCTGTGCCGCAAGTTCTAAATCACAATGTTTGTCGGTAAAAACAGCCGAGGAATACATTAACGATGTATCGAGAAACAGCTCAAAAAAATCGTTACCCAAATCATAATGGGCGGATATATTGCGCTTCGAACCCTGGCGGCTGTTGCGGTTCCCCCTATGGATAACCCGGGATAACAAACGCCCGATCCAGGGTCGGGAGCTATCCATACTGTTGAGCAGGTTCAGGTTTCGAGCCATAACACGCACAACCTTTACCAGATCCGGGCTATCCCAAAGCCCCTGCATATAGGCCTCGCCTGCACCAATACTGCCGCCTAACGCAATAAGCCGGTAAGCACTGGCATCGCGAATAATAAGGGTTGCATGCAGGTTGCTATCACAGCCTCGATCTCCAAAGCATACCGATTCGCCACGCTCTTCCAGGGTCAAAGATCCGACCTGTAATTTATTCAGGACCTTAAGCACGAGAGCACGGCTCCAGTTATCACTGACATGAGCCCAAAAGCCACGTCCTCTTGCACTATTGCTTAATTGCTTAGTGAGCGTTTTAGCAATACTGATATCAGTCATTGAGATAGGCCTCTCGTTTAGGATGATCAAAAAACGGGATACGTTTTACCCATAAAAGCAGTGCATGCCAGTAAATCCATGTAAACACCTTGAGCGTCATCAAGGGGTAGCGCCACAGAAACCGTCGCAAACTTTTTGCGGTAATGGCTTCTTGCTGCAACTGCAAATTGGCATAAAACTCACAGTTTTCTTTACGCCAATTGGCAAGATGAATATTTAATGCGTCACCGGGTTTATTACTTCGCCATGCGTATTGCATATCCATAGGATTAAACGGTGAAACATGCATTGCCTTGTCAAAGGTTATACGCTGGGTTTCCTTATCGGGATCACACGCCAGGACATAACTGTGACGCTCTCCCCACGGGGTGTTATTTACGTCTGCAACGATAGCCACAAGGCATTCGTTTTCATCAAAACAGTAGTAGGTACACAAGGGGTTCATGATAAAGCCAAAGTAACGTACATTGGCTAGCATTCTCACAGGCCCTGTTAAGGTGATACCCAACTCCTCTTTCACCCGCTGATAAATTGCCTGCTTTAATGGCACAGAGGCATCACCGAGAAAGTCTGACCTGACAAAGCGAGCTGGCGCCATAGGCGCAGTCGACCAGCCACGGGTTAATGAAAAGACTTCATCGATCTCATCCAAATCCAGATACAACATAAACACCGGATAACGCAGCGCATGTCGTTTGGGTTGCAAGCGCTGATGCTTTAACCAGCCGTGGTAAAGCGCACTCTTCACACCAATTCCTCCTGTGGTTGCGACAAGCCGTGGCGCGCCAACAGTGCCTGGGCTACCCGTAAGCCACTGCGGCAACCGTCTTCGTGAAAACCGTTGGCCCAGTAGGCACCACAAAACCAGGTGCGTTTACTGCCGTTGATATCATCCCAACTCTCAGCGGCCTTTACCGATTCTGGCGTAAATACCGGATGGGAATATTCATAACTACCGAGTATTTTTTCAGGATCGATATTCTCGGTATCGTTTAAGGTAACGCAAAAGGTTTCCGGAGCCTCTATCCCTTGCAGGATATTCATATTGTAAGTCAGGACAGCCCGATCCTGTTGCTGGCGTTTAATTCGGTAATTCCAGCTCGACCAGGCCAATTTCCGACTCGGCAACAAGCGCTCATCGGTGTGCAAGATCACCTGATTGTTCTGATAGGGAATATTGCCCAATACTTCACGCTCATCCAAGGTTGGATCTACCAAGGTATTGAGAGCCTGATCACTGTGGCAAGCAAACACCACATCATCATACACATCCTGCCCTGCAGATGACTCAACGATAACACCACTGTCGGTTCTTATAACGCGAGTCACCGGCGTCGAGCATTTAATCCTGTCTTTAAAGGATTTGGTCAACGGCTCAATGTACGCACGCGAGCCACCTTCAATCACCCGCCACTGAGGCCGGTGATTGACGCTTAACAAACCGTGATTGGCAAAGAAACGGGCGAAGAACAGCAACGGGAAATTCAGCATGGTTGTGGTGGAAGCTGACCAAATCGCACTGCCCATGGGAATTAAATATTTATTAATAAACGCCTGACCGTAACCATGTTCCTGCAAGTAGTCGCCTAGCAATTGCGTGCTTTCAATATCTCCAGCTTGCAGTTCTGTTAGTACCTGGCGGTTAAAACGTAAAATATCCCGTAACATACCCCAGTGGCGAGGGTTAAAAAGATTGCGTCGTTGAGCAAATAGGCTGTTAAGATCGGCCCCGCCATACTCCAGCCCAGTCATGTCACAGCTGACACTGAAGCTCATCTCGGTCGCTTTTGAAGCCACACCGATCTTATCCATCAGGCGGATAAAGTTGGGATAGGTCCAATCATTAAAGACAATAAACCCTGTATCGATGGCATAATGACGTCCATCGATGTCAACATCTTTTGTGGCCGTATGACCGCCAATATAATCGTTAGCTTCATATACGGTGACTTGCGCGCGTTCATGCAATTCATAAGCACAGGCCAAACCTGAAATCCCCGAGCCAATAATTGCCACTCGCGGAGCGTGTTTACCTGTTATGGTTTCAAAGCTTGTCATCACCTATGACCTCACCATGCGCGGACCGATATGACGATACCAGTAAGTTGTTAACATATGTCCAAGACCTATAAGCCAGTTTAGCCGACGGGGAAAACGTATATACAAATCACGCCGGCAGATACCTGCCAACATCATTTCTACCGCTCGCTCTACCGTTAACAAATAGGGCATATCGAAATCATTTTGGTCGGTTAAGGGTGTCTTTACAAAGCCCGGCTGGACAATACTGACATCAATACCCTTGGCCATTAAATCCACCCCCAAGGCCCCCAGGAAATAATCCAGTGCCGCCTTGGAAGCACCATAGGCTTCTGCCCTTGGAAATGGCACACGCGAAGCTAATGACCCTACGCCAATAATATGCCCTTCTCCATTTGGGTTTGCCTGCAGCAACGGCAAGCTTGCCGCGACAGAGTGTACGGCCCCCAGATAGTTAGTTTCCATAATCCGTGCCATCATCGACCAATCCGGCTGATCAATTTCAAAATATTCGCAGGTTCCCGCATTAAGAATCACACGGTCCAAATATTCGGTAGCATTCGATAGCGCCAGGCTCAGCGAATCAACACAATCAGGACGACTTAGGTCTGCAGTGATGACCACGATATTGTCATACTGCTCAGCAAGCTCCTGCAGCGGCTGGCCGCGCCTGGACGTCACAATCACCCGATTGCCATCTGCAGCCAAGCGCAGTGCCAAAGCGCGTCCTATGCCGCTACTGGCGCCGGTGATCCAAATAGTTTCTCCACTGATCTGCATAATGGCTTCTCTTCGTGATTCATTAACCGGTTACTTGTGCACTAAACGCCTTTTTAACCAACGGGTAATACTGCCCAACAAAGGTACATTTTCATAAAGCAGTGCCCCCATATCGTAGGTGTCTTCGTGATAATAGATTTTGTCCCTAAACTGAATATGGCTTATCCCGCGCACACTAATCACATCTTCGCCCAAGCTTTTATGGGAAAAATGCATATCCCACTTAATAAAGGCTGATCCCTCTTCCACAACCTGATCAAGATATTCAAACCGGCAGCAGCTAAGGTTCTCGCACAGATCGCTCATATAGGCATGCAAATCTGCCGCCCCTTTGAGGCTATGAACCGGATCCCGAAAAACCACAGCATCATCGTAGATATCGGTAATTCGCGATAAATCCGTCTGATGCAGGTTGCGGTAAAAGTCTTTAAAGCGGTTGATCTGCTTCAAACCTGACTCCATTCGTTGATCAAGGGTTAGGGTTGCCAAAATATACGTAGAACTTTTTCGCCCAGATCACTGATCTTTTTTCCCCGCTAAGGCGTATATTGGTGTGAATACAGATATAGTTAAGCTACCAGACCGGTTTATAGCCAACGTTATGAGTGCCAACCCAGCGCCTAAATTTGATCAGGATGTCCTGCTGCAGCTGATGCAGAAGATTGCTGTCGACCGTGACCGGCAGGCCTTCGCGCAGCTATTCGATCTACTGGCGCCACAGATAAAGGCCTATAGTCTGTCCCGTGAACCTGGGGCAAATCTGGTGGCCGATGAACTGGTACAAGAGGTATTGATCCGGGTCTGGCAAAAGGCTGATACCTACAACCCGGCCAAGGCCAAGGTCTCAACCTGGATATTTACCCTGGCACGGAACTGCCGCGTGGACTATCTGCGCCGCAATGGTCGATACGCCAGTGATATCGACCCGGAAGATGTGTTTATGGAACTCGAAGACCAAGCCGCAGGCCCCTTTGAGTCCACCCAGCAGCAACATGCGGCCAACAAGCTGCATCAAGGCCTGGAGCAGCTGCCCCAGGAGCAATCGCTGGTATTGAGCAAGGTGTATATGGAAGGCAAAACCCATCAGGAAGCTGCCGCAGAATTACAGCTGCCACTGGGGACCATCAAATCCCGTATACGCCTGGCCCTGCAAAAGCTGCACATAGCGTTAAAGACATGAGGATTGAAAGCCATGATTAGGCATCACCCACCTACCGAGGTGCTAGCCGCATACGCCGCAGGCAGCCTGCCTTTGGGTCATGGCCTGTGCGTTGCCGCTCACCTGCAGTACTGCCCCCAATGTCGCCAGCTTTCACGCCAGCTAAACCACCTGGGAGGAGAACTACTGGATCAACTGCCTGCAGCCGATATCAGCCATAACCTGCGCGATCAGGTGTTGGCACAACTCGACAGCAGGGACATTCCGGCTCAACCCGAGCCTCCACAAGCAGCCAGTCTGATACCTGGCTGCCTGCGCCAGCTGGTTCCAGAGGGCTTTGACGCCCTGCCCTGGACCCGACTGTCCCCATCGATACGAGCCAGCAAGCTCAGCCACGCCGATGGCGCCAAGGTAGAGTTGATCGCCATTAAGCCCGGAGGCCAAGTGGCTGCCCACAACCATACCGGTACGGAAATTACCGTGGTGCTTAAAGGCAGTTTTTCTGATGCGGACGGGGTCTATAACCAAGGCGATATTATCCTGCGCGATGAAAGCAATAAAAATCACCGCCCCATCGCCAGCCAGGACAGTGAGTGTATCTGTCTGACTGCCGTAGATGCGCCCATCGAATTTACCGGTTTCTTTGCCCGGTTGTTTAATCCATTGATCAGGCGCAGTCATTACGCCAGTTAGATGTACTGGAAGAGATACTTGTCTTCCCTATGTCATGTTATGGGCCTACACTGCGGCTTTTAACATTAAGTAACTCCATGCTCAGATCTCTGTCCCTAATCATCGCTCTTCTATTTACTGCTGAGTGTTTTTCCGCAGATCAACCCAACTGCCCGATTACTGAAAACCATATCAAAGCGCCAAGCGCTGGCTGCCTGACTCTGCTAGACGGACATTTACTGGTAATTAAGGCCTATAACGGCAAGATCAGCATACCGGGTGGTAGCGTTGATGTTGCAGAATCTGCTCAGTGCGGGGCCCACCGTGAGACTTGGGAAGAAACAGGATTACATGTACGCCCACAACAGTTGTTGCGAGTTTTCGACAATGGCTTCCATCTGTTTGAGTGTCTGCCCCCAACCGAAAGCATGCTAGGAGACACCTTAAAACCACCCTTCTGGTTAGAAATTCGCCAGGCTTTCTGGCTCAAGCCCGAGAATTTTGATCAGTACACTTGGCGCTATCCCGACCAGCGTCATTGGCTGGCGGAATGGATTAAAGACAATGGCGGAGCTGTTAGCCATTAATCGCCAGCAGCTCAACATCAAAGATCAGTGTTGCGCCTGGCGGGATAGTGCCAGCGCCGCGATCACCATAGGCAAGGTCTGCCGGGATAAACAATCGGGCTTTCTCCCCTACTTGCATCATTTGCACACCTTCGGTCCAACCTAAAATCACCTGGTTTAAGCTAAAGCTAATGGGCTCGCCTCGCTCAATTGAGCTGTCGAATACCTTTCCGTCCAGCGTGGTACCGTGGTAGTGCACCTTAACCCTATCGGTCGCACCGGGCTTATCCCCCTGCCCGGGATTGAGCTGCAGATACTGCAAACCTGATGCCGTGGTAACCACACCTTCTTTCTGGCCGTTTTCAGCCAGGAAAGCCTTACCTGCCTCTCGATTTGCCTCAGCGGCTTTCTTGCCATCGATATGGCGCCAACTAAAGAGAACCACCATTACGATAAAGATGACAATTACCAGGATATTACCCACTACGCGCTCCTTTGGCCTAGGCTAATTAAGTAGGCGGATTTTACCCCATCTCTAGCGTCAACGTGACCTTCACGGTAAAATCTGCCCCCAATGATGAACAACAGTTGGACTGCGTAATGGGAAGAGCGTTTCAAAACCGTAAAGAATCTATGGCCAAAACCTCCGACGCCAAGGCGAAGGTTTACAGTAAATACGGCCGCGAAATCTATGTTTGTGCCAAAAAAGGCGGTATCGACCCAGATGGTAACCTGACCTTGCGAAGCCTGATCGACCGCGCCAAGAAAGATCAGGTCCCTACTCACGTTATCGACAAAGCCATTGATAAGGCCAAAGGTGGCGGCGGTGAAGACTTTGATCCAGCCCGCTACGAGGGTTTTGGTCCAGGCAACTGCATGGTAATTGTCGAATGTTTGACCGATAACTCCAACCGTACCTACGGTGATGTACGCCTGTGTTTTAACAAAACCAAATCCAAGATCGGCTCTCAGGGTTCCGTATCCCACATGTTCGACCACTCAGCGATCTTCGTCTTTAAAGGCGACGACGAGGAAGCCGTACTGGAAGCGCTGATGATGGAAGACGTGGATGTTACCGATATCGAAGCCGCTGACGATATGATTACCGTCTTCGCCCCTCAGGCTGAATTCTTTAAAGCCAAGCAGGCCCTGCAAGGCGCCTTCGAAGGTATTGAGTTTGAAGTGGAAGAAATCCAGTTTGTTCCTCAAACCACAACCCCCATCAGCGAAGAGGACATGCCTATGTTTGAAAAGCTGCTGGAGATGCTTAACGATTGTGACGACGTACAGCGTGTATTCCACAACGCCGAAGTGTAGACGTTAAACGTTTAAATGCCCCAACAAAGCCTGCAACTCGCTGGCTTTGTTGTATTTTCAGTCTCTGAATTTTTCAGCATCAACTATTGCCCGGCCACCTTCCCGCTCAAGTAAATCCTCAAAGTAATTGTTCAGCGGCCCAATTAACGCGCTATGGCGTCTGCGCAGATAAGGGTAATAACTTAACTTCGGCAATTCTGAAACGGTGTACAGCGTTTTATTTATCTCGAAAGCTGACAATAAGAAACGAATGTTGACAGGAATATCGACAAAGTAATCTATCCTGCCTGCCGCCAGCATTTTCACCCCAAGCTCTGCAGACGTAACATCTATTACATCAAACTTACGTGGGTTTTCCAGCATCTGTTTGGCCAATGACGTTCCCCGCACATAGGCAATACGGCTGCCAGTCTCCAACTCATTAACATCGCGAATCATCCGCCTGGCCTGGGGGGAAATTACCTCGTACGACGTATGGGCAGTTGGTGTGGTTAGCCTGAGCAAGTCTGGGTGGTTGCTGTAAGGCGGGTTATTGCCACGACCACAAGTACCGTCCAGATTCCCCCGTAACAATTCAACCTCTTCTCTCGCTCGTGGCAAGGCAAATAGCTTGAACTCATAACCCAAAGCGTTAAAGGCCCTTCTGAAACTCTGCTCCATTTCGATAAACGCAGGAGATCGAGCAGGTAACGGACAGCCAAACACAATCAGCCTGTTTTTTAAAACCGGCAAAGCCTCTTCCGGGAAGGGGTTATAGGGATGACTTTCAATATAGCCGCTGATGGCTTCACTTATTACGGGGGTCAGTTCTCGAAAATGCGGACTTAAATACACATAAACCGGGAATGTCACAACATGACGCAGCCTTCGTAACTCATAACCACTACGCTGAGAGTAACCTTTAACCTGCGCCTCATAGGTAAGAATGGCATCCAGTTCCCCCCTCTCCAGCGCTTTAACGGCTTGATCTAATGACAAATAACCGCGAGTCCTGCTGAAACCCATTTGCTGCGCCAGGATAGGGGCATAGAGCACACCGTCAACATAACCAACGCGTACTTCAGCCAAAGGAAGGACTTGCAAGCTGGTCGCATTCGTCCCCCACAACGCAAACACGGCGCGGCGAAATGCAGGTTTCACCTGCACCAGATCGATCTTCTTGCGCTTATCGATATCGGCAATGCGACCACAATCTCCCGCCAACTCCCCCTTTGCCATACGCTCAAAAGCGCTGTCATCTCGAACCGTCTCAAAACGTAAGCTGTAGCCCTTCTCTGCTAGCGCTGGGCGTAGAATATTGCCAATAAACACCGTATCGGCCTGATATTGAGGACTTACACAACCAAAAACCAAGGGCTGTAGTGAAGCGTCATCTGGGCCAGTTGCAGCGTGCCCCAGTGTCACAATACCTAAAAAGAAATACACGCCTAGCGCCCAGGCGCTTACCTTAGCTGACATACCACCTCAATTACCATAACCTCAATTACCGTAACCTCAATTTTCGAGCTTTCTATTGATTGTAGTGCAAACAACGACAATCTCAGCTAGGCGCCGGTTCTATGATCAAGATCAATATCGCCCCTTTCCATACAGGTAGACTGAAATCGAAGATTAACCCAGCGAAGATAGATACAAGAGGATTTGTCTATGAGCACAACAATCACTGGCCACCATGTTGAAGTAACCGATGCCATCCGTGAAGCCGTCAATAGCAAGCTGGCAAAACTGAAAAAACATTTCCCCGATACCGCCAACCTGCAAGTCATTCTGACTGTCGAAAAGCATGGGCAAAGTGCCGAAGTGATTACCCATTATCTGGGACAGGATCTAACCGCTAAAGCAACCGCAGATGATCTATACCAAGCGATTGCGGAAGTTACCCAGAAACTGAATGGATTAATGTTGCGCCAAAAGGAAAAGGTAAAGTCTCACCATCATAAGCAGCCTAATCTGGCCGAGGCTGTTTGAACCAGAAATAGTAATGGCAACTGCACTTTCGGTTGCCATTATTCTCGAGCTTCTACATCCAACATTTCTTCCAGGTAAGGCAGAAATGCGTTACTCCCCTGCGCTTGAATTTGCGCTTTAAAGTGTTGCTCTAAGGGTTCTCTTAACGCTTTATGGCGAGTATGGATGTACGCGTAAAAGAAAATCGGTGGTAAATCAGAAACCACATAGAGCATTTTCCGAATATCAAGATTATTAAGCACATAATCCGACGCGGCAGGAAATCCGATAAAATAATCCACTCGCTCACCGGCCAGCATTTTTACGCCTAATTCTGCGTTGTTTACTCCCACTGGTTTTATATGGGGTGCACGCTTCAGAATTAATTCGGCCAGTTGTGTGCCCCTGACATAAGCTATTGTTGCCCCCTCCGGCAGTTGCCCTAAATCCTGTACCTGCTTGGCAGGCCGGCGGGAATATATTTTCAATTGGGTTTTCGTAACCGGCATACGAATACGCAACAGCGATTCGTGGTCGTTGTATGGCGAAACATTTCCCCTGGCACAGGTTCCATCTACCTCGCCACCTAAAAGCTCCGCACTTTCCCGCGCCCGCGGCATCGCCAGCATCTGAAAACCATAGCCCATCTTATTAAATGCCCTGCGATAGCCCTGCTCCATTTCGAAGAACGCCTGCGAGTGCTTAGGAACAGAGCATCCAAAAATAATCTGCCCCTCAGAAAGAGGAGGAATCACTTTATCCGGATAGGGGTTATAAGGTTTAACCTTTACTCTCGACACGATGGCTGCAGACAAGTCAGGTACCATAAATTGGTAACGTGGCTGCAAATAGATATACACAGGGAAGGTCACAAGATGCCTAAGCCGATACAACATTTTCTTAGACTGGTCGTTATAGCCGTTAACCAGGGCCTGATAGTTCAACATCACATTGATTTCACCTCTTAGCAATGCTGCAACCATCGCCCCCATGGAATCGTAACGATGCAAGTTGGTAAAACCCATTTGCGCCGCCAAAACCGGTGAAATCTGTGTAGTGGCCAAATACCCAACCCTTAACTTATCCGGGCTCACTTGGTGCAAGGGAAAGTCGACATCAAATCCCCACAAAGCGAACCTGACCCGCCGAATTGCAGGCTCCACGCGGATCAGGTTTAGGCCGGTTTTTTCATTGAACGACTCTATTCGACCACAATCCCCATCAAACTTCCCCTGCCGCAAACCTTCAACAACCGCGGGCCCCTGACCTGTCTTAAAAGCCAGATTAAAGCCATGTTGCTTCATCACCGGCGCCATAACCTCGGCCGTATAATCCGCATCTGGCAGCCCTCTTGGGCTAGTACAGCTGATGGTAATAGGCTTTTCGACCGCCAGCGTCAAGCTTGAGATCAACGCCATCAGGAGACATATCAGCCCCTTACCGCCATAGGCAATCAGGACTCCACAAGTAAGATGACCTTTTGTACAATGCGCGGCCATTTAAGAGATAACCCACCGAAAGAAGTACTGGATAACCTAATGATAGTAAAAGCCCTGCGTGAAGGCCTCGGACGCCTGATTGTCCTGATTGACTTTATTACCCGCCCCCGCAAGATGCGCCGCTCCGACGAGCAACAACAGCAGGTAGCCGAAGCGAGCAGTCAGCTGTCCTTATACCAGTTCTACGCCTGTCCTTTCTGTGTCAAGACTCGCCGTGCCATCCACCGCTTGAACCTGCCGATCACCACCCGTGATGCCTCTCAGGGCAGTGAATACCGTACAGAACTGGAATCCCAGGCAGGTAAGGTGAAAGTGCCCTGCTTGCGTATCGAGGAAGGCGATAAGGTGACTTGGATGTATGAGTCCAATGACATTATTTCTTATTTGGAACAGCGTTTTGGGGAGCCGAAGGCTGCTTAATTCCTCTGCTTCCTCTATACACTGATTATAAGTGATTGGTGCCACAACCCCGGTTTCCCCAAGGGCGGGAGGCACCTGCTCCCGGCTGCAAGACTTGTCCTGAGGCACTCGTACTGCGGAACTCGCTAACGCTCAGACAGTCCTCGTAAAACACTCCTGCCTCAGGACAAGTCTTAAACGCAGCCTGACTGGTCACTGGCACCTCCCGCCCTTGGGGAAACCTACCTTCAGTAAAATAAATACTTTTCAGTGCTGGCACAGAGGTTAGGAGGCGGTCGGGGAAGCTGCTCGTAGCAATCAGCCCATCGCTTAAGCGGCAGGAAAAAGTCAGGGTAGTCGCGGAGGTTGTTTGAGCGAATGCGAGTTTACGGAGCGCTGACTTTTTCCTGCCGCTTATGGGCGCGAAGAGCAGCTTCCCCGACCGCCTCCGGATTTAGAACCCCCAAGTTCCAATCCAGAACTTTACCTAGATTTACACTCCCAACCCCCTCCTAACCCTTGAATAAGTAACATCCGGGCCAATTATTGACAGATATTCGAAACGATAACGGGAGCACTATGTCTAACGATTCTGACAGTAATACGGACAACACCACCAAATCCCCCCGCTCCCTATCCGTACTCTTCCACCTATGGCAGTTTATGCGGCCCTACAAAGGTACCCTGTGGGGCGCAGGTATTGCTCTGGTGCTCACCGCTGGTATTACCCTCTCCATAGGCCAAGGGGTTCGTATCCTGATTGATGAGGGCTTTGTGGCCCAGTCTACCGAAGCCCTGACCCAAGCGGTATTTGTGATTATTGGCCTGTCCCTGTTGATGGCCATAGGAACCTACACCCGCTTTTACCTGGTCAGCTGGCTGGGCGAGCGGGTTACAGCCGACCTGCGCAAGGCTGTGTTTAACCATATTATTACCCTGCACCCGAGCTATTTTGAGACCAACCGCAGCGGCGAGATAATGTCCCGCCTCACCACCGACACCACCCTGCTGCAGAATATCATCGGCTCTTCCTTCTCCATGGCCCTACGTAGTTCCCTGACCTTTATCGGCGCCCTGATACTGCTGCTAGTCACCAACCTGAAGCTGAGTCTGATTGTGCTGCTGGGCGTCCCATTGGTGCTGGCTCCAATCCTGTTGTACGGCCGTCGAGTGCGCAAGCTGTCCAAGGCCAGCCAGGATTCCATTGCCGATGTGGGCAGTTATGCCGGTGAGATAATCCAGCATATTAAAACAGTGCAGAGCTATACCCGTGAATCCCATGAGCAACAGGCCTTTGGTAAGGAAGTAGAAACCGCGTTTGACGTGGCCCGCCGCCGGGTCCGCCAGCGTGCAATGTTGATTGCTACGGTGATCTTGCTGGTGTTTGGCGCCATTACTGGCCTGCTGTGGGTGGGCGGTAATGATATGCTGGCTGGCCGTATGACGGGCGGTGATCTGGGCGCATTCGTCTTCTACGCCATTATGATGGCCTCTGCCGTGGCAACCATCTCTGAGGTCTATGGTGAGTTACAGCGCGCGACAGGCGCCACTGAGCGGCTTATAGCGCTGCTTCAGGTTGATTCGTTGATTCCCTTTGACCAGGGTCAGAAAGTACGAAATGTGGACTCTGGGGACGATCAAGAAGCATTATTGGCCTTTGAGGATATTCAGTTCTGCTATCCTTCGCGCCCTGAACAACCTGCCTTACAACACCTGAACCTCTCAATCGCAGAGGGCCAAAGTCTGGCTTTAGTCGGGCCTTCCGGTGCGGGTAAATCAACTTTGTTTGAATTACTGCAAAGGTTCTACGATCCCGACCAAGGCGCCATCACTCTGGCCGGTACTGATATCCGAGAGCTATCCACCGAATCTTTACGCCAACAATTGGCTGTTGTGCCCCAACAACCCGCGCTGTTTACGGCCGATGTCTGGTACAACATCCGCTACGGCAAACCGGATGCGACCGATGAAGAAGTAATTGCAGCAGCCAAAGCCGCGCATGCCCACGACTTTATTGAAAAACTGCCTGACGGTTATAACAGCCATTTGGGTGAGCAAGGGGCACGCTTGTCCGGCGGGCAAAAACAGCGTATCGCTATTGCCCGAGCGATTTTAAAAGATCCAAAAATCTTGCTATTGGACGAGGCCACCAGTGCTCTGGATGCGGAAAGCGAATATCACGTGCAACAGGCACTGGAAACGCTGATGCAAAATCGCACCACACTGATTATTGCCCACCGCCTGGCAACCATCTTACATGCCGATCAAATCGCTGTTCTGGATCACGGCAAGCTGATTGCCCAAGGCAAACACTCTGAGCTGCTGGAAAGTTCACCGCTGTATAAGCGATTGGCGGATTTACAGTTTCAGGAGCCTATTGTTCCTGATGCCGTTTCTGCTGCGCCTGCTGCCACTGCCGCTGCAACTGATTGATAATCTCCTGTTCCTTCTGGGTCATACGCTGAGCGGTTTGTTTCAGCGTAGATTCAGAGGGAAAGGCTTCCTTATAGCGACCAAACAATTCTTTAGCTTCTTCCTGTTTTTCACTTTGCCACAGCGCCAAGATTTCCTCTAACCATTGTTGTGGCTGCCACTGCGGTTTTGCTGGCTTGGTTTTCTCCAAAGATAGTGATCTAGCAATAGCCGGCTCTGGTGATGCCACAGACTCTTCCTGGTCATACTCTTGCACCTGGCTTGGCGCATCAGTGCTATCTGCGAAAGCGCTAACAGCCGCTTCAGCTTCCTGCGGGGCTTCCGGCAACACAACCACTTCCTCCAACCGCTCACGTTTTGGAGCCTGTTGCATCAGTTTCGGTGGTGCATCGGGCATGCGTGCTTTCATGGCTGGCTGTACTTGCTTGCGCTCGGCTATGACCACAGACTCTGACTCTAAAACCGCCGTTGACTCACCACTTCCCTCAGCTCTTTCCTCAACACTATCCTCAATACGGGAATCCAACCAGGGCTGTTCATCTGGCATTTGTATCACCAGACTGATACTTAAGGTAATCACACACGCTGTCGCCGCCAGTGTTACCCATTGACGCGCTAAAAATACCGGTCTGCGAACTTCAGCATAACGGGAGGTATGACGAATGCGATCGGCCTGCTCCGCGGCACGGGCCATCACCTTATCATCCAACGAGGTAGGTGATTTGGCACTGGACGCTTGCTGATACAGCTCGGATAAAGCCTGATCAGATAGTTCTTCTGGCGGTGAAGGACGTTTATCGCTCATTCACTGACTCTCACATTCGTTGTTGCAGCATCCTGCTCATTTAATGTTGATCGCAATCGCTGTCTTGCATAACGAATACGGCTCTTCACCGTTTCCGCTGTCACTTCAGTAATGCTGGCAATTTCCTGCAAACTGAAGCCCTCTTCCTTTAAAATAAATGCCTCTCGCTGTTCCACCGGCAGCGCAACGATAGAAACTAACAATCGCTTACACTGCACCTGCTGCAGCATATCCTGCTCCTGTCCGGGCATAACCGCTTCCATACCCTTTTCTTCGGCCAAACTGTCCAAGCTATCCGTGTGGGTATTGGTGGGTCGACGTAAATAATCCGTTAACTTGTTGCGGGCAATGGTAAACAGATACGTCGAAAATTTAGCCTCGGGGCGGTAATGAGCCACCCTGTCGATCAGCGATGTCCAGGCATCCTGCGCCAACTCTTCGGCCAGGGCCGCATTACCACAGGCGCGCAGCAGAAAGTTGTACAACCGGTCTTTGTGCCGATTGTACAACTGGGTAAAGGCCGATGCGTCTCCCTGCTGGTAACAGCGCATCAGGGATTCATCGGATCGCAGCCGATGTAACAAAGCCATTGAGGTTAGCGAAGTTCCTTGCCGTTAACGCCTGCATGTGAATTTGAAGGTTGTGTTTGCAGGCTTTGGCTTAACTCTAGCAAACCAATAAATTCACCTCTATAGCCATGTTTATCCTGCCCCTTGGACTGCCTTGCCAACGCCAGGGCATCGGCGAACTGCCAATCACCGGTATACACCCCACCTTTCAGTAATTGCGCGTAGCCTGCAACTGCCGCAGCAAACTGTAAATTATCAGATGCTTGCTCAGGGCCGGACTGTATTTGTGAAACAAGAACGGGCTGTGACACCTCTCGACTCACTTTTCCACCGGGTTGCTTATAACGCAATTTTACAAAGGCCAACTCATTGCCGTGGGCAGCGGCTTTGTCTTCCTGCTGGCTACCGTAGCGCAATGGATCTATACGATCACCACCCGATCCCACCATACTGACTTCATATAAAGCCGTCACCGTATGCCCGGCACCAATATCACCGGCATCCACCTTATCGTTACGGAAATCTTCGCGATTTAATAAACGGTTTTCATAACCGATTAAGCGATACTCTGCGACCAACTGCGGATTAAACTCCACCTGAATTTTGACATCCTTGGCAATGGTGTGAAGCGTGGAGTCCATCTCCTTCACAAGCACCTTGTGCGCCTCCTTTAGGGAATCAATATAAGCGGCATTACCATTACCCACATCCGCCAGCTGTTCCATTAACGCGTAGTTGTAATTACCACTACCAAATCCCAAGGTAGTTAGCGAAACACCTTGCTCGCGTTTTTCCTCAATCAGATTTTTTAGTGCATCGTGATTGACTGTACCCACATTCATATCGCCATCACTGGCAATAATTACCCGATTGATTCCATCTTTAATAAAATGCTGCTGGGCCAGGTTGTATGCCAAACGAATACCCGCACCGCCATTAGTGGACCCACCTGCACTGAGGTTATCAATCGCCTGCATAATTTTATGTTTTTGATCACCCGGTGTTGAATCCAATACCATACCCGCAGCGCCGGCATAGACGGCTAATGCTATACGATCATTAGCATTCATTTTCTGCACCAGCATGTGCAGTGATTTTTTCACCAACGCTAGTTTATAAGGTGATTGCATGCTGCCCGAAACATCCACCAGAAATACCAAATTAGCTGCAGGTCGATCGGCTTCCGCCACTTCAAAACCCTTCAAGCCTACCTGCAACAGCTGAGTATCTTTATTCCAGGGGGTAACGGCCATTTCAGTATTGATAGAGAAAGGTACTTCCTGATTTTTTGGTAATGGATAGTCATAGCTAAAATAGTTGATAAACTCTTCTGCCTTCACAGCATTTTTAGGCGGCAACCTGCCCTCACGCATGACCATGCGACGCACATTACTGTATGCAGCAGTATCGACATCCACACTGAATGTGGAAACTGGGTCTTCACTGACGCGCTTAACGGGATTGTCATCTTGCGGTAAATAGTTTTCGCGATCGAGAGGTTCACTGGCGTGACGAATACCGCTCATATCATAGGCCACTGACGGAGCAGCTAACGCCGGTGAGGCCATTTGCGAATAAGCCTCTTGCTTGGCAACAAGCAATTTCCTCTCGGCAACGATGTGCCCTGCTATCGCTGCATCTGATTCCGCCTGATCATAGGCAACAATTTCTTCCAAGGGGGCTTCTGGCTCTGACAACTGCCCCTTCTGACTTGCCGGGTCTGCGGGTTGCTGCTCCTGACGCGCCAGCTGATCATTACTGCACCCCGATAAAACCAACCCAAGGGTAACAAAAGCCGTGGTCATCAATGGAATTTGGTACTGCCTGCTTTTCTGTCTGTTCATCATCTGTTCCTGCCATATATGTGGGCTAAAAGACTTTTTTGATACTTCTAATGCCTTAAACGTTGGCAAGACAAAAACGGGGTTAATAAAGGGCAAATAAATTTCAATTTTCTTGAGCCCAGCCCTGATATGGCGTAAAACAGCTTTCTATGATGCAGTACTTAGCAAAAACCCTCCTATTACTGTGGACTTTACTGGCCGCGACGGCGGAAGCCCGTACGCTGGTATTGGCCGCGAGTAACAACCCGCCGTTTTATGGCCGGGAGCTACCGCAGCAAGGCGCATTAACCCAGATCATCCGTGAAGCCCTGGCTATTCACGGGCACGATCTGGAGGTTAAGTTTTTACCCTGGACCCGGGCGATGGAATGGGCAAAGTCCGGTGTTGTCGATGGCATGATTGGGGTGTGGCACACACCAGAACGTGCCCAGCAATTGCACTTCTCTGATCCTATACTGACCAGTCGCATGGTGTTATATAAGCGCCGAGAAGATCCCATCCGTTATGAGCAGCCCCTAGACCTGCAAGGCAAGAACTATCGCCTGGGTTTAGTCCGAGGTTATGTCCTGCCAAAAGATTTACGGCAGACTAATTTAGAAATTATGCGGGTTACCCGCAACAATCAGTACTTCAGAATTCTGGCCGGCAAACGCGTGGACCTGGTGGTGGTTAACAATGAATATGCTCACCACCTTTTACAGCAATCCGATCACACAGACATTGCCAACGGTGTTGAACAGGTAGGTGATGTTGTTGGGGTTGAAAATCAGCACCTGGTGCTAACCAAACACCGTGCCCCCAATGACATGCTAATACAAGAATTTAATCTGGGCCTTAAGCTACTTCGGCAAAACGGCCGCTTTCGGACCATCATTGAACAACATAACTTCGAGAAAATTGACGAGGCCGACGCACTGTTTTATCAGCGTCAGACCTCGGAGGATGCTCAATAACATAGAGCCTTAAAGCTGAACTAACCCACTTACCTGATCACTTAATTCTTGCCGATGCGACTGTGACAGCTGCTTCCAAGCCGCCTGTAAATCTCGCCAAACCTGAACCTGAAAGGTTTTCACGACAGCTTTAAATGGATGACCGCGTAACTCTCCAGTATATAAGGCTCGATCTTTGCGCCAGGCAGCTTCGTTAAACAGGGTTTCACCCTGCTGTTTTTTCTCAAGGTAAGCCGCTTCATTTTGCTGCATTAACGGCAGGAAGACTTCACAGACCAATTCCAATAATGGCAGCACCTCATCACTGAGATACAAGGGCTTTTCGCTGATATTATGGCAGTGCCTTCCCGCACGAATGTCCACCAACCACTGGCGCAACTTCGGCGCACGAGCTTGCATGTCTTCATCGGCAGTCGGGTCATCCAGCAACATACCAAACATGCCATACAGGCTGGCATCCGCCATGGAGAACCGCTCGCCTAGCAAATAGGGCTGGACTCGTAAAATCTTCTCCAGGCAGTTGATAAAATCTGTCCAGGCATC
Source organism: Maricurvus nonylphenolicus (assembly GCF_042854845.1). GTDB lineage: Bacteria > Pseudomonadota > Gammaproteobacteria > Pseudomonadales > Cellvibrionaceae > Maricurvus > Maricurvus nonylphenolicus. The sequence goes on from NZ_AP031498.1 coordinate 3,290,830, forward strand.
ATTTAATAAAGTGTGGGTTTGTGGCCAACCTTGTTTGATAGGGGCCGTTAAATAATCCGGTAACTGCGCATCATAACCCTGTGGCGGCATACTAAACAGATACGGCAAACGACTGGTCTGACGACGGGAAAACTCTCGGGCGAACTTTTCCTCGCCACTCCAGAACAACAAGCTGCCAAATTCTTTATGTAAACGTTTGCCGGCATCGTTGGTATGCGGAGAAATCGACCAGCGCATATGATGAACCAGATAAATACCAAACTCATCCATGGCATCATCAAGCAGCCTGGCAACAAACGCCAACTTCGGATCATCTGGCCACAGTGCAGGACGCAACTGAACCTGACCATCCAGCCAATAGGCAATGGCAGTAGAATCGTACTGGATACGCCCGTCTTCCTCGATCAGATAAGGCACTCCGGGGTACTCATCCAGATCGGTCATTTGCGGGTATTTATAGACTTTGTTACGGCGTTTACCCCACTCCACCTTCACTGCCCCCAGGAAGCTTTTTAAAGGCTGTGAAAGTTGCGGCAAACAACTGTAGGGAACGTCTTTAAACTGCAGACAAGCTTCAATTTTTAATGAAAACGGGGATAACTCCGAGGTCCAAAGGGTTACCTCTGACATACCACTACACTCCAACACAATGCTCTATAAGCTTACATCATAAGCCTGCTACAGCCTAAGTGACTGGTGAGACAGCGCCAGCTTGTATTGATAAAACGACAGCCCACCCCTAAACGACAAAGCCCGGCACAGGGCCGGGCTTTGAAGACATAAGGCGAAACGACAATTAGGCGTCGATCAGACCGTTCAAGGTCGCACTTGGGCGCATAGCCGTACCAACCTTCTCTACGTCTGGCCAGAAGTAGCCACCCATATCAACTGGCTTACCTTGGCAGTCAGTCAATTCAGTGATGATCTTGTCTTCGTTGTCAGCCAGAGACTTGGCCAGTGGAGCGAAGTGAGCTTGCAGCTCGGCATCGTCAGACTGAGCAGCCAGCGCTTCAGCCCAGTAGCGCGCCAGGTAGAAGTGGCTACCACGGTTATCCAGCTCGTTAACCTTACGGCTTGGGGACTTGCCCTCTTCCAGCAGCTTGCCAGTGGCCTGGTCCAGCGTAGTGGCCAGAACCTGAGCACGTGGGTTGGCGCTCTTGTTAGCAACGTCTTCCAGAGATACCGCCAGCGCCAGGAACTCACCCAGAGAATCCCAACGCAGGTGGTCTTCTTCTTCGAACTGCTGAACGTGCTTAGGCGCAGAACCGCCAGCACCGGTTTCGAACAGACCACCGCCCTGCATCAGAGGTACGATAGACAACATCTTGGCACTGGTACCCAGCTCCAGAATTGGGAACAGGTCAGTCAGGTAGTCACGCAGTACGTTACCGGTTACTGCAATGGTATCCAGACCCAGCTTCAGACGCTCCATGGTGTAACGGATAGCGCGGTCAGGGTTCAAGATATGAATCTTCAGGCCTTCGGTGTCGTGATCTTGCAGGTAGGTTTCTACCTTTTGAATCATTTGCGCATCGTGGCCACGACGGTCGTCCAACCAGAAGATAGCTGGCATACCGCTCAAGCGTGAACGGGTTACAGCAAGTTTTACCCAATCCTGGATAGGCTCGTCTTTGGCAGTAAACATACGCCAAACATCGCTCTGCTCCACGTTATCGTGTTGCAGCAGCACATTGCCTTCGCTATCAACAACGCGAACAGTACCGTCGGCAGGAATTTCAAAGGTCTTGTCGTGAGAACCGTATTCTTCAGCCTTCTGCGCCATCAGACCAACGTTAGGCACAGTACCCATTTTGGTTGGATCGAAGTTATCGTGGTGCTTACAGAAATTGATGATTTCCTGGTACATGGTGGCGTAGCAGCTATCAGGGATTACCGCTTTGGTGTCCTGCAGCTTGCCATCGGCACTCCACATTTTACCGCCGTTACGGATCATGGCAGGCATGGAAGCATCAACAATAATATCGGAAGGCACGTGCAGGTTGGTGATACCTTTATCGGAATCCACCATCGCCATTTCTGGGCGAGTTTCGTAGCACTTACGCAGATCGTATTCGATTTCAGCGCGCTTGGAGTAAGGCAGGTTATCGATCTTCTGCAGCACACTGCCCATACCGTCGTTAGGCTGAACACCCAGCTCACTCAGGGTATCGGCGTGCTTTTCCCAAGCCTCTTTAAAATACACAGTGACCGCATGACCGAAGACAATCGGGTCAGACACCTTCATCATGGTCGCTTTCATGTGCAGGGAGAACAGCAGGCCAGCGTTCTTGGCGCCTTCCATTTCCTCATCCAGGAACTTGCGCAGCGCGCGAGTGCTCATGAACTGGGCACTAACAACTTCTTTATCTTGTACAGGGACTTCTTTCAGTACAGTCACTTTACCGTCAGCTTCTACCAGCTCGATTTTCACGGTATCGGCTTTGGTCATGGTGGTAGAAATGTCGCTGGCGTAGAAGTCACCTTCACGCATGTGAGCAACGTGGGTGCGAGAAGCCTGACTCCACTTACCCATAGAGTGAGGGTTGTTGCGAGCGTACTGCTTAACAGCCGCTGGCGCGCGACGGTCAGAGTTTCCTTCACGCAGAACAGGGTTTACCGCACTACCCAGCACTTTGGCGTAGGTGGCTTTAATGGCTTCTTCTTCAGCGTTCTGAGGCTCTTCAGGGTAAGAAGGAATGTCGTAGCCCTTACCTTGCAACTCGGTAATAGCGGCAACCAGCTGAGGAATGGAAGCGGAAATATTTGGCAGCTTGATAATGTTGGCAGTTGGATCTTGAGTCAGCTCACCCAGCTCTTTCAGGCCATCGGCAACTTTTTGTTCTTCGGTCAGTTTGTCTGGGAAGTTGGCCAGGATACGGCCTGCGAGGGAGAGGTCTGAGGTTTCTACTTCTACACCGGCTGCGGCGGTGAAATGATTAACGATGGGGAGTAAAGAATACGTGGCCAGTGCTGGCGCTTCATCGGTTAAGGTATAAATAATCTTTGATTTTTTGTCTGACATAGATGACCCCAAAAACTTTGTTATTGACTCTTGATCTCACAGGTCTGCCGGGGTGCGCATCCGGCAGCCTCACGCCCCATCCATCTAGGCTTTTGGCGAAGATAGCGACGTGTCTCCACTAATACATGACCTTAGATCAAATATTAGACATACACCTATAAATTAGGCGTGCGCATAATACAGAATTTTTTTAGGCATTTATAGGTTGTAAAACTACAACTTTGGTTGAACAAGCAACTAAAGAACCTCTTCCCCACCTACCAGCAGAGAGGATTAATATTGAAAAAACAACTCTTCCCCTTCACACCTAAACCGCACATAACTAACTGTTTTAATTGGATTTTTTAATAACTCCTAGTTTAAATAGCAGACGCAAATCAGAGCGCTATAAAGCCTACAAATTACAACAAAACTGCCCGGCTACATTTTGTAAAAAAAATACCTACAAACTACAAAACCATCAAAATAAATGAGAACACCTCTCAACTGAGTAGTTTGAGGGCCCTATTTGAGGGCAAAAATATTACCCAAAATGGTGCAACTGGCAGACGACTACAAAAAGTAGGGAGATTCATGGTTTTCACTACAAAAGCAGATGCCTTTAGATAGGGCTTTATGGGTTTTGTACTATTGCCCCGGTTTACCCAAGGGCGGGTGGCACCTGCTCCCGGCTTCAAGACTTGTCCCCGGGCGCTCGCACTGCGGAACTCGCAAACAACGCTCAGACAGTCCTCGTCCACGCTCCCGCCCGGGGACAAGTCTTAAACGCAGCCTGATTGGTCGCTGGCACCACCCGCCCTTGGGTAAACCTACCTTCAGTAAAATTATCAAGATGGGGTCTGACCCACTGGGTCAGACCCCGGGCCTCTTGGGTAAACCTACCTGAGGATAAATAAACAAAAAATTGGAATTAGCACAGTGGTAAGGAGGCAGTCGGTGGGGCTGTTCGGAGCAATCAGCCCATCGCTTAAGCGGCAGGAAAAAGTCAGGGTAGTCGCGGAGGTTGTCTGAACGTTTTATGTGAGTTTACGTAGCGCTGACTTTTTCCTGCCGCTTATGGGCGCGGAGAACAGCCCCACCGGCTGCCTCCGATTTAGAACTACGTTAATGCAGTCTCAGCCTCTGAGGTAGTCTTACGACGCCAAGTAATAAGAACCGCTGCAACCAACATCTGCAGACCACCATAGAGCAACAGTGTAAACAGGACTAAATCACCTATAGGATCCACCTGCCCCACTACTGCAGGAAACAAGGAAGCTTTCAGCATTACCCCCAAGTTAACATTACGTACCACCACTTCCATATCAATGGCAGTCGCATCTTTGGAGGACAAACCCAGCGAACGACAGGTTAACCAGCTGACCAGAGCCATCACAAACAACAGCAAAGTCACCAGCAACAGATTCGTAACACCAAAGGCTTCCACATCCAATCTACCGGAGGCGGAGGAGCCCACAACAATCATAATCAGGCCCAACAGTGAAGCTCGTACACACCAGGTAGAGAAGGTCTGTGCCGTCCCAGGGAAAACACGTAAGAACAACATACCCATACCAAGCGGCAACAAGAGCGTAAGCGCAATCTCTTGCATGATTTGCCCACGCGGCATGACAAAATCAGCGGGCATATATTTCGCAATTAACACTTCCAGAATCAGCGGTGTAGTAATCAGACACGCCAGTGTTGTGAGCGCAGTGATAGTGATCGACAGCGCGATATTGCCACGAGCAAAGTGGGTGAAAATATTGGAAGAGGTTCCACCGGGAATCGCCGCAATTAACGCAATACCAACAGCTACGCCTCCCGTGATGCCGAAGGCCTGAATAAAGACAAACGCCACCAGAGGCACGAGCAGCAACTGAATCGCATTTCCCGTCGTAACCGCCTTGGGTTCTAGCAAGACTTCGCGGAAATCCTTGGGCGTCAGGGTTGCCCCCATTCCCAGCATGGCTGTTACCAGCTGGAAGACTGCAAACCAGTATTCATGCTCTATATAAAACGTGCCCATATTGCCCTCAGTTATTATTGCTCTGGCCTACCCTATTTTGGGTACAAACAGGTGTAAGCATAATCGAAAAAAGCAGTTCAAGAATGTAACCGCGATAACAGACTCGGCTAAAAATAAAAAAGCGGCCCCCAAACGAAGGCCGCACCAAGCGAGAGCTCAACGTATCACTACATTGAGGAGAGAACTGTTAATAACAGTTAAGTAGCGTTAAAAACGATACAGACCTTCAATACCCAAGGTACGTGGGCGCATCATATTGACGAACAAGCCACCATTAGACTGGGTAACAGGCGCTGCGTAGGAAAATACCTCACGGTCCGTAAGGTTTTTACCGGTCAGGGCTATCTGCCAGGAATCATCAGCGGCGGCTAACGCAATGCGACCGTTAAAAATCGTCATGGCCGATTGCTCGGAACGCGGATCCAAATCACCGGAGGCGTAATGGTTATCTTTGAAGTTGGCATCCAGGGTGGAACGCAATTCCAAACCATCACCTACATAGGTAACGTGATTAGCACTCAGGTTAACTGTCCACTCTGGTGTGTGCAGGTTTTCTTTGCCGGTGTAGTCGCAGTTATCAGCAGATACAGGGCTAGCCGGTAAGCTGCCAGCGCCGTTACAGGCACCCGCTTCGTAATCCAGCCATTCGAAGTCAAGGTAACCCAGGCTACCGGTTAGGGTCAGGCTTTCGGTCGCACGCCAGCGGCCATCCATTTCCAAACCGCGCACTCGAGCTTCACCAGCATTTTGTACGGCGTAACCAAAGGCTCCGTCAAATACGCTCACCTGCATATCGGTGTAGTCGGTTTGGTAAAGGGCAACATTTAATTCAGCGGCACCGTCTAGCAAGCTCATCTTGGCACCAATTTCGAAGGTTTCTGCCTCTTCCTGATCGAAGAAGAAACTGTCACCGCCTAACTGAGTACCGGATTTGCCCGGGAATGCTGCCGCAGTTGTCCAGCCGTTAATTCCGCGAGCATCGTAACCAGCGGCCTTGTAACCTTCCGAGTAACTGGCGTACAGCATAATGTCATCGGTGATGTCGTATTGCAGGTTAATGCTGGGGGTCCAGTTATCTTCGTTGTAATCATCCTTAAGATTGTGGTCAGCGATATTGAATTCGTTGGCAACAATATTTCCTACACTGCCTACGACAGCTACAGGAATATCATCCAATGAAACACCTGGCGCAGCTGTGGTAGAAAAGGCTTCCTGAATACGCTCGCCTTCTTTTTCATCGCGGGTATAACGCAAGCCAAGGTTTAAACGTAGCGCGTCATTAATATTCCAGGTTACCTGCCCAAAGGCTGCATAGGTTTCAGACTCCTGAGCAAAGTCACGATTGATGGTTGAATCCAGCAATCCAACAGGTAAAACAACAGCGCCCAACTGATCCAAACCAATAGTCGATACCGTTAAGGTCGCATCTTCCTGGTATTCCTGCTCCGAGGTTTGGTAGAACAAACCAACAATGTAATCAATGGTCTCACCACCGGGCGAGGTTAAACGTAACTCCTGGCTAAACTGATCAAAGTCTTCCGCCATATTCAGGGATACCACATCCACTTCGGTGGCATCACCGTCGTAGTTGTCTTCGCGGTATTCGTATTCACTGTAAGCAGTAATCGACGTCAGAGTATGATCACCCAAACTGTATTCGAGATTAAGCACATAACTGTCGTTATCGAATTCCAGCTTGTTATCAGCATCCGCCCACATATCATGATCAATATCCGTAGACGATTGCTGTAGTGCACCATGAGTACCTACAGTAGTAAGGAATGGATACGCACCGAGATCAATGGCAGTCATTGGACGCCCCTGACGCTCCATACGTGATACTTCCGCTTTAAACGTGGCAACCAAGTCACCGGCACTCCAATCCAACGTTAAACGTGCCGCCTGCTCGTCCAGTTCTGGCGCATCTTCATTGCGGGTTTTATTGTCCATATAACCGTCTTCCTGACGATCACGTACCGCCAAACGAGCACGCAGGCTATCCGTTAACGGGCCAGAGACGTAGGCATTAACTTCAGTTTCATCAAACTCAGGCACATGCCCCAGGCTGACCATGCCTTCAAATTCATCGGTAGGTTTGGCGGTAATCAGACTAACGGCACCGGCAATAGAGCTTTGACCAAACAGAATACTCTGCGGGCCACGCAAAACTTCAACGCGCTCCAAATCCATAAACGCAGCACGTGATTGCAAACTGCGACCGGTATATACACCGTCGGCATAGGTACCTACGGATTGCTCAAAACCCTGGTTAGAACCGGAGCCGATTCCGCGAATAATTAATTGCGGCGATAAGCCACCATCCACAACACGCAAGTTGGGCACGTATGCAGAAAGATCGGCCAGATTTTCAATGCCCGCTTCAGACATTTTTTCTGCGCCCATAGCAGATACCGAAATGGGAACATCCTGCAGACTCTGCGCACGCTTTTGCGCGGTCACAATAATTTCTTCCAGTGCAAAGGCGGAGTCATCTTGCGCGAAAACGGCAGGACTACCTAGTACAGATGCAGACAGTGCTGCGGCTAGCAGGTTAGGTTTAAATTTGCTTGGGTTTGATGCTCTCATCCAAGTTTCCTCTCACAATTATTATATTGAGCCCTTTGGCGGGCCTTATTGGGGTGTTGCTGGTAAAAAATTAAAATCAGGATTTACGACAGGAAGCTGTCATCCAGATGCTGCATAAGCTGATACAGGGGTTGGAAGTTTGCCCAGCGCACCAACTCAGTACCGTTGTACTTACGGGTATGCACAGCTGTGTCGTGATCGATTTCGATGGGTTCACCAGCGGCTTCCGCCAGCAGCTGACTGCGACAGGCACTTTCCATCGCCAGGAAGGTTCCTACAGCAATATCAACAGAAGTGCCGACGGTAATCAGGCCGTGGTTTTGTAAAATACCGGCGGGCATATCACCCAGCGCTTCACAAATTTCATCGCCTTCGCGGGTTTCTTCCACCACGCCCTGGAAGTTGTGATAGATGGCGTGGTTCTCATAGAACATGCAGGCGTCTTGTGATATCGGTGTCAGGTGTTTTCCCAAGGCACTGAAGGCACGACCATAAGGTGAATGGGAATGTGCCACCGCATTCATATTCTCGTTATTCGCATGCAGACGTGAATGGATGGCAAAGGCAGCGGTATTCACCAGTGCACGGCCTTCAACCACCTGGCCGTCATGATTCACCAACACCAGATCAGAACTTTTGATCAACGAGAAATGCATACCCACCGGGTTTACCCAGAAGTGATCTTTTAATTCCGGATCGCGCACACTGATATGGCCCGCCACACCTTCATCGAATTTCAGATAACCGAAAATACGAAAGGCTCCAGCCAAACGCTGTTTGATATAGGTGCGCTCCGCCTCAACAGTCGGGAAGCTCTGTGGCGGTAAGGCCACGGGGGAATCTTGCGTATCCACACTGCCAATGGTGGTACGTTGCAACTCTGCTTCGATGCTCATCGTCATAATCTTCCTCAATACAGCCTGGGGCCGATAAATAGCGTGAGAAAGATGCTATGCCTGCCTTAACAATGACTCAAATGAATTATTATTTGATAAATCTATTAATTTTATACATAGTTAAACCCAGCCTAGACACCACAAGGGCTTTGCTCTCCATTACCCTGCAATAGACGTAGATACCCATGGCTAAACTCGACCTGAATTTAATGGCTGTACTCGAAGCAATTTACGACGAGGGCAATACCTCACGCGCCGCTGAAGCCCTGTACTTAAGCCAATCGGCTGTCAGCCACGCCTTAAACCGGTTGCGCAGCCTTTACGATGACCCGTTATTCACCCGCCAGGGCCATATGATGATGCCCTCCCCCCTAACAGAGCGGGTTATCGTGCAGGTTAAACAGGGCTTACAGGAATTACGCAGAAGTGTGGATGATGCCCATACGTTTGACGCTGCCAACCACCAGCAAACCTTTCAGTTAAGCCAGCGCGATGCGATGGAAACCCTGTTACTGCCCATCCTGATGGAGCGTATTGAACAACGGGCACCGCAAATCAGGCTGAATTCGACCCACTCCACCCCACCCAATCTGGTGGAGCAATTAACCCAAGGCCAGGTCGATCTGAGCCTGGAGCTGGAACTACCGGTTCCAGAACACCTGCACCATATCTGCCTGTTTAAAGACCCGCTGATTGTCGTCGGGCGCAAGGGTCACCCCTTCTTTGAAAACCCGGATTCGCTGGAAGCATTTTTACAATACCCTCAGGTACTGGTATCCCCCCTGCTTAATGCCTCGGAGTGGATTGATATGGCACTGGCCAAGAAAGGCCTGCAGCGTAATGTCACCTTGCGCTGTTCAAGCTACCCCAGCGGCATTCATTCCCTGCTTAAATCCGACAAACTGTCGATCATGCCGCGCGGCTATATTGAAGCCCAGAAAACCCTATTACCCCTGCAAACCGCGCCTCTGCCCTTTGCTTCACCGGCGATCGAAATACATATGTACTGGCACCAGCGCCACCATCACGACCCAGCCCATCGCTGGCTCAGAACACAACTGGTTCATAGCCTAGAGTCACTGGATACCATCAGCCTGGAGCCAGACTTGGCGCAGCTCGCACTTCAGTAATTTGATCGCTTTACCAACTTGCGACATCAGAACAAATCATTTATTGTCACAAATGATTATTTACAGGTGTTTCGATGTCTTCCCCCTCTAGCAACCCAGCCCTGCACGGCAACCCGTTTAGCAGCTTTCTGCGCTACGCCATCCCCTCGATATTGGGTATTTTGGCGATGTCGACGGCCTCAGTTATCGACGGCATTTTTATCGGCCGCTTCGAAGGCAGCCAGGCACTGGCCGCAATTAACCTGATTATTCCGGTGTTAAGCGTGACCTTTGGGGTGTCCTATATGCTGGCGGTGGGCAGCTCGGTGACGGCAGGAAAATATGTTGGTGAAGGTAACTTAAAAGCCGCCAATAATATTTTTAGCAAGGCACTCATCGCCAATATTATCTACGGCCTTATCCTGTTGGGCGCAGGTTTACTCGGCAGCCAATTGCTGTTTCGCGCTTTAGGTGCAGAACCAGAACTCTTTGCGCCCATGCAGGATTACTTCGGCACACTGGTATTCTTTTTACCGTTTCAGGTGGCTACCGCCCTGTATTACTTTTTTGTGCGTATCGCTGGCTACCCGAGTTTGTCATCCATTGCTCTAGTGATCGGCTCGCTAACTAATTTGCTGTTGGACTGGTGGCTTATTGGCGTCCGGGGTGAAGGCCTGGTCGGGGCCGCACTGGCTACGGGTATATCCAACCTGGTAACACTGGGTATCCTGCTAACCTACCGATTTAGGAAAGATGCCTGGCTGCGCTTTGTGCCTCGCCAACAAAACTGGCGTGAACTTTTTCAGTCCTGCTTTAACGGCTTGTCCGAATTTATTAACGAGATCTCAGCCGGTGTCGTGACCTTTATTCTGAATCTGGTGATCATCAATAAACTGGGCGTTGCCGGAGTCGCTGCCTTTAGTGTTGTGAGCTACAGCCTGTTTGTTGGTTTACTGCTTTCCTTCAGTATTGCCGATGCCCTTCAGGCTTTGTGCAGTCAGTGTTTTGGGGCGCGCGACAGGCAACGACTCAATCAATTTATTACCATTGCTTTCGCACTGATAACCGTTAGCGCGACAGGCTTTATTGCCTTATTACTCAGTAATGGTGAAGCCATGGTGCAACTGTTTATCAGTGATAACACCGATGATTTAACCCATATTGCCCTGGGTTTTATCGCCGTACTTTGGCCAGTATTTTTATTTAATGGCCTTAATGTCATGCTGTCTGCCTATTTAACGGCAACCCACCATGCAAAATCCTCTGCAGCCATTGCCCTGCTGCGCAGCCTGGTTCTGCCGCTAACACTGTTAACGGTGATCACCCTATTATTCCCGGAAGCTCCGTTTATGCTCGCCATTACCGGCGCAGAAGCCCTGACGTTGGTGATCGCGCTGCTGCTGTTTTATCGCTTTAGACCCAACAGGCTATTGGCTGACGAGCCCAGCACACAACAACAGGATGCCGCTTCCTATTCGTAGCTTGTCGCGCTAGTCTATATTTCATAATAACGACATATAGCAGCGCAGTTTATGCTCCGAATTCTGGGTGCCCTTTTATTACTGATCCTAGCCTTTAGCACACAGACAAGTGCAAGCATCCCAGACGAAAAAGTCACCGATAGAACGCTCAATCTATGCTATTTCAAATGGCAGCCCTACGGCCACAAACTGGATGCCAGACCAGGTACTGATGTTCAACATAGGGGGATCGCTGTCGACGTCGCTCGTAAAGCCGCTGAACTGCAGGGCAAACAGGTTAATCTACATCAGGAGCCCTATAAACGCTGTGTCGCAGCGGTAGCTGAAAACCTTTACGACGGTACCATCTACTACGTACCCAACTACGATATTGGTATCCACCGGGTGCAGGAAAGCTTTATGGGCCATGTTGCCGCGTTTTTTGTCCACGCCGAAAGCCCGCACCTGGGCTATGAAGGCCTTGAACAATTCTCCCGGCAAACGGTTGCTGTGCTTCGCGGCGGTAGCAGTGTTGCCTGGTTACAACAAAACCCCGACCTAAATCTGTACAAGGTAAACCGACAGGATTATTTATGGCAGATGGTCCGCGGTAAGCGGGTTGATGCCAGTATTGACGACTATCTCACCATGCGCGCTATCGGCAAGGTCGCAGACACCAGCGTTAGAGCACTTCGCCCAATGGCTCGCTATGCCCCCACCTATATGGGATTTTCCGAGAAGAACAAACATGAAGTTTCCGCCTGGAACCAGGCGATACAGCAGCTAAAAAGCAATGGCGTGATGGATAGAATTTACCTGGATCACATCTATATCAGCTATAGCGAACTGCAGGAAAGACTGGCCCCACTGAAGGAAAAAAGCAGGGCCTACAATCAAAAAGCGACCGCCGACAAATAATGGTTTACCCATTAACCCTGCGCCGGTGCAACACCATTTATTAACGTGTTGACGACTAAATCACTGGCATCATTTCGGGCAATCTCACCATACTCCAACGACAACCAAGCCGCGTAAATCAGGGAGTCAAAGGCCGAGGCAATCCAGCGCGTAGACACCGCGGGGGATATATGCCCCTCGGCTTTACAGGCATCAATCAAGTCATGCAGGCACGACATCTGGCGGTTATACATGCGATAAATTTCAGGATCGTCGAGCATTTCCCAAACGAAAGACAAAAACTGATAGCGATTGGCCATTGGCAACAGCGTGGCCGCCAATTTACGCAACTTTTCTGCCGCGCTCACCTCTTCAGCCAATACACCTTCAATCACCGAGGAGGTATCCTGCAGAGAGATCTGCGCCAGCTCTTTGATTAAATCATCACGCTTGCGGAAATAGCGGTGAATAGTTGCGCGCCCCACCCCTGCTGCTTTGGCAATATCTTGTAGGGAAGCTCCTGGCAAACGTACCAAGGTGCTGGCAGCCGCATCCAGGATCATACGATAGGTTTCTTCTGGCTTACCCAAGTTGTTGCCTCAATCCATGTCTAAAGTGAGACATATTTTGCTCAAGTAAGCCATTCGGTGCAAGCTCTGCCTGCCAAGCTGGCACCGAAAATTTAGGACATGCCGTTAGTATGCTCTTCAAAATGCGGCTCCATCCGCTCTCTTACTGACACCATGGACTCACCATAGGCCTGCAATAATTCAACACCGTAAGCCAATCGCTTGTGCAAATAACTCTCCCGACGTTGCAACTCTTCTGTTGACGTCTCTCCGTCTACCCAAAGCGCTTCAACATCACGCAAGATGACATGCTCAGGCAAATACAAAAGGCGCGAGTTTTTGTAGCTGCTGCTGCGCAACTCAGTGACAACAAAAGCCCCGCCATCCCCGGCCGAGATAGCGACCAATAAAGCTGGCTTGTGAGCAAGCTGCTTGTAACTACACCAGAGAAAGAGATTCTTTAGCGCGGCTGGCGCCATGCCGTTCCATTCTGGAGCAACAATAACCAGGGCATCGGCCTGCGCTAATTGCTGGCGTACAGCTTTAACCGCTGGATCACCAAACCCTGTGCCATTCCATTCCGGCAATGGGGTTTGGTGTAAATCAATAATTTCGGCGCTACCGGCAAAGAACCTGCTATTAATCAACTCACTGATACGGGCACTTTGGGAGCCCGCCCGCGGGCTCCCTGACACTATAGCGACCTTCATGCAGCACCTTCAGCAGCCAGAGTATTAACCGCCTGCTTTTCCGCTGCCTTTTTCTGCTTCTGCTCTTGCTCCCAGGCCCAGGTGGGCGACTTCCACAGCAACTTCAAGCGGTGCGACCAGCTGTCGGCGTGCCACATGCGAGAGAACAATTTGGCGTAACCATGGAAGTACACTTTTAACGGGTTAACACTATTGATACGAGGGAAAACACCGTAACGTACTTCCTCTTTCTCTTCGGCAAAGGTACCAAACATACGATCCCAGATAATAAAGATACCGGCGTAGTTCTTATCCAAATACTGGCGATTAGTCGCATGGTGCACACGGTGATGCGAGGGGGTATTCATAATCGCTTCGATAGGACGCGGGAATTTCTTCACGGCTTCGGTATGCAACAGGGTTTGATAAACCTGAACAAAGATTTCACTAAAGAAAATCAACAACGGGTTAAAGCCCAGTACCGCCAGCGGCAGATGGAAAAACAGCGGGAAGAAACCATCCAGCGGACCATGGCGATAAGCCACAGAAATATTAAAGTGCGGAGAACTGTGGTGAACGGTATGCGTTGCCCAACCAAAACCATTCACATGCAGGAAGCGGTGCTCCCAGTAATAGGCCAGGTCCGCCAGGATAATACAACCGATAATGGTGTAACCGGTGATAGGCAATTGGGTGATACTGAAGTGCTCATACACCACATAGAAAACCGTCACGTAAAATAACGCGGCCATGACAGAGTTGATGGTGATAGTTGCCGCCAAGGTGATAAAGTTGGTAATGGAATCCCCTAACAGGTTCCAGGTAACTTTACTCATAAAAGCGTAGCGCAGCAGTTCGACAATAAAGACGGCAAACGCCAGCACAAAGGACCAGTTATCAACCCACTGCTCCATGTAGTAAATCTGATCTTCAGTAAAAAGCGTTGTGAGAAACTCCATCACAATAACCTCTTGTTAAAACAATGTTGGCCTAAAAAGAAATGTTGGGCTAAAAAGAAATATTGGACGCGGCCGCCTAGCTGCCATAAAGCACATAAATCGCGCTGGCGATAACCTGGCCAGACGTATTCACGGTATGCTCTTCAAGAATCGCTTTAACGCCACGATCGTAGTTGAGCTTTTCCCAAGCCCCGGCAATCTCTGACTGACTACGCTTACCCTCTTCCAGCAAGGTAGCATAATTACCGGCAGGTACACTGGCCGCGACAGAACCTTCGCCACGTAGCGCTTCGACGTTGTAACCAATGGTCACATCTGCACGGGAGTAGTCGTCGTTAAAGTTGTCATACAAGGTATAGGTACTCACATGCATACCGTTCAAGCGATTATGCAAATCGTAGCGATCACCAAAATCTACCCATAATTCCTGAGCACCTGCCAGGGTAACGTTGCGGGTAATACCTTCCATCTTAAAAGCGTCAATACGCTTGTTCAGATCATTCTCTGTAACAGCAGGTATTCCAGCCTGAGGGGCTGGGCTTTTGGCTAGGTCTTTCACTTTGCTGTCTTCTTGGGCGCTCGCTTGGGCCTCTTCTTGAGCTTGGGCCTGACCGCCAGGGTAAGCCCAGGCATTACCAGGCTGATAAACCACGCCAAACCAAACAACAGCAACAATAAATGCAGAAACGACAATAGAACTAGGAAGATTCATAGATAAAAAACCATCATTTGAGACATTTTTGTATCGTACACACAAAAAATTAGATCCGCAACAACAATCTCGAACGATCGATCAAATTTATAATTGATAGTATCGGCGCCAAAGCATGCAGACAAGCGCCAATTGATTGATTTTTAGACAGTTTTTTTATGGATATAACAAGAAACCGCCCAGGAGGGACTAAAAGTCATAAAAGGCTAAAAAGACAGGTCAGATAGACCAAAAGAACTGGCAAAAACAAGAAAGACGCTGAAATCAATCTTCCAGCGTAGACAGGAGAAGTTTGGCAGACTCGATGGCGGCCTCACGATAACGCCCGCTTAACTCCAGGGTATCCATGGCATCAGCATTAAAATAGATGCCGATGATCGCCACAGCCACCATAAAACAGCGATCACTGCTCACAGATGGATAATCAGCCTGAATAATGTCGCAAGCCTTCTGTACAAAGTTGTCGTACCAACCCTTAAGCTTTTTCTTCACTTCCGGGTAGATGGCGGAACAGGAAATCAACGCATCGGCGACAAGAATCGTCGAATCATCTGTTCGCGAGGGCTCAAAAAAGGCATCAACCATTGCTATCGACCTGCCCTCTTCCGGCAAGTCGTTAATCATTTCCTGCGTAAGACTTTCTGCTTTGGCCACAAACCTGTCGGTAAGTGCCTCCACCAGCTCATCCCGGTTGCCAATATAGTAACGCAATAGGCTACGTCTTAAGCCAGACTCCTCGGCAATACGCTCCAATGAAGTTCCTTCAACGCCGAAACGCGCCACACAACGCTCGAAAGCATCAAGGATTTCTTCGGTTCGCTCTGCTTTTACACTGGGTCTGGCCATGCTTAAAAATTCCAAATTGTCAGATTTGACAATAATCGATCCAGCACGTAAATTCAATATTGTCAAAAAAGACAACTTTAAAATTTATCCCTATGTGAGTACCGCCGATATGCCACACCACCATTTGACTGCAACCCCATTTTGGAAGCACCTGAGAGCCCCGAAACATTGGCGCAGCATGCTGGCAATCGCCATGATGATTCTGGCTACAATGACAGGCTATTACTCTATTCTGGGCTTACTGTTTTTATGGTGGATTCTGCCGGCCATTCACTTTGGCGAATTGCACTTTGTTGAAGTGATTAATATCCGCCGGGATCCGGTGATGTTCTGGGTGATGTCGACCTTCTGGATTGTGACCAGCCTGGCGATGATTTTGTGGGATTTATATATGTTTACACTTTATATATTTCACTAATTTTTTTACGCAAAAAAAAGAAAGGGCCTTTAAGGCCCTTTCTTTTTGTCTGTAACGTCTATGCCGCTCTTTTAGAAACGAGCACCAAAGGTCAGACCGACCGTGCGCGGCGCCGATACCGTTGAGTAACTGGTACCTGCCGTAGCGATAAAGGCCGTGGAGTTAGAGGTAATAATGACCTTGTCTTCCAGGTTTTCTACGAACGCTGTGGCGTAGTACTGCTGTGTTGGTGAAGTCCAGGACAGACGCAGGTTGGTTTTCCAAACATCATCCACTTTACCGGCTTCACGGTTAACCACGTCGGTGTAGTACTCATCGGTGTACACCCAATCAACCTGTGGTGTCAGGTAACCGAAATCACCGATATCGAAGTCGTAGGCAATGGCACCGTTAAAGGTAAAGTGAGGTGCGTAGCGGAATTCATTGCCATTAATGTCTGGAGCTGTAGGGTCAAAGTCAATCGAAGGCGCTTTACGAACTCGCGATTCCACCCAAGATGCGCCAAGACTAATATGAAGGTTATCGACAAGCTCACTGGTAATTTCAATTTCAGCCCCTTCAATACGAGACTTCGGCACATTAAATGTGACGTTATCTGGGAAGATTCCACCCGGCAGAACGGCAGCCAGGATTGCTTGGAAATCTTCATAGTCATAATAGAAGTAACCCACGTTAGCAATAATACGATTGTCGTACCAGGAAGATTTAACCCCAACCTCATAGGAGGTTAATTTCTCAGGATCAACTTCTCGTAAAGTAGCTGTAGTGGCGCCATCAAAACCACCGCCCTTAAAGCCAATAGAGTAATTGGCATAAGCCAGAATATCGGAACTTAAGCGATATTCAACACCAAGCTTACCACTCCAGGCATCCCAACTTTCATCTGCTTTATCAGACTGTGTACCACTTTGAGGACAAACACCATCGGCAAGAATTAAGCCTGTGGGATCGGTAAGCACTGCATTATTTTCAAACTTGGCAGGGTTTTGTGGGTCCTGAACTAAAGTACAGCGACGGGCGGTACTTTGAATATCTTTTTCATCACGCGTGTAACGCAAACCAAAAGTCGCACTCCAATCATCAGAAATTTCGTACTTGGCGTGGGTAAACAAAGCAATACTTTCAAGATCCTGAGAGTACTTACCGTTTGCATAGAGTGAAGGATCACCATCAGGGATCAGATCCAATTGCTGCAAAGTTCGAACACCTTGCGACACAGTCAAAGAGTCAGAACCAACCAGCCCCGGATTAGCCGCAATGGCTGCAGCAGTGAAAAGACCACCATAACCGAGTGCAGCATCAACCGCGTCTACATCCATACCCAATACTGCCGACAAGGAATCTGAGCCTTCGCTCACTGCTGACAAATCATACGCCGCAAGGCTATCGACATTTTCTTTCAGGAAAAACAAACCACTGACGATATCCAGACGCCCCATAGTGGCGTGAAGGCGAAACTCCTGACTAAACTGCTTCTGATCAGTAAACGCCTGGCTATGGGATAAACGAGATGTACTGGCATCTTCGTCGTTTTGATACAGCATATCGTGATCGATATAGCTGGTAATGGACGTCAAACTCAGATCGTCATTGATGTCATACTCAAACTTAACTGTTGCGCCAAGCGTTTCTGCTTTTTCGCGGCGTTTGTAATCCTGGTTGAGGGTGATTTTCCGGAAATCATCCGCTTTACCACCAGCTGCCATAAGAGGATCAAAAGCATTAACCGGCAAGGTATTGTGAAAAACGACCGGAGTGTTATCAATTTTTTGGTATTGCAGTTTGATCTGCATATCCAAATCTTCGGTTAGCTGGAAATCTACAATGCTACGTGCAGCCTGAACATCCTCTTCCTGAACGTCATTACCAAGCTGATCTTCGACATAACCGTCACTGCGGTTACTGGCCAGCGCCAGACGACCGTAGATTTTATCCTGAACAATGGGGCCCGAGATAAAGCCTTCAATACGCTCACGATTGTTCTCACCCACAGTCACTTCAAAACCCGACTCAAAATCTTCAGTAGGCTGCGCTGAGATCACCTGCATGGCACCAGTAGTAGAGTTACGTCCAAACAGCGTACCCTGAGGACCACGCAGAATTTCCACCCGATCCAAGTCGAACATCGCAAAACCATGGGTCTGCACATTGTTCAACAGCATACCGTCACTATAAACACTCACCGGCGTATTAGAGATCGCAGTAAAGTCGGTATTACTTACCCCCCGCAAACTCAGAATAGGTGCCGCCAGGCCGAAGTTACCATCCACAGCCTGTAGGTTAGGGGTTTGTGCACTCAGATCACTGGTACGCGCAACGTTAACTGCTTTCAGTGAATCCGCATCGAACGCAGTCATGGATACAGGAACATCCTGTACAGACTCAGCCCGGCGCTGAGCGGTTACCACGATTTCTTCGATTTGTGCCATGGCTATATCAGCAGTCAGAACTGAAGTCGCTAGTGCAGCGGCCAGGGGTAAACGAACGAAGCGCTTGGAGCTTGATGAAGTCATGAAGACTCTCCTCTTTCTCTATTTTTTATTTTATGGCCGCTTAGTACAGGTGATAAACCTGCTTCTCTCCTGAGCAAACGACCATTTAAAGGCTCTTATTATCGGCTCTTGACATCAAAGACCGAACGTTCGATCATGATCGTCAGATCTGACTATAAAACAAAAAATCACATTTGGTCAAAGGTCAGACAAATTAATTTTTTTAATTAAATTCAAGTAAATAAGGGATT
The DNA here is from genome assembly GCF_042854845.1 of Maricurvus nonylphenolicus. Lineage (GTDB taxonomy): Bacteria > Pseudomonadota > Gammaproteobacteria > Pseudomonadales > Cellvibrionaceae > Maricurvus > Maricurvus nonylphenolicus. The sequence goes on from NZ_AP031498.1 coordinate 3,309,744, forward strand.
TTATTTAAAATCAGTGAGTTAGGTGTCATTTTAAATGATATACAGAAAGCGGGATTTGACGTCACCTACCTAAGGTATGGTGAACATTGAACAAGCGATCAGTATTATATGGATGCAGGCCCAAAGCCTGTGTAACGTCCTCTAACCCACAGGGATATAACAACTAAGCAATACCGTGTGGCAAAGCACACACGGCGATATGCCTACGAGGTCGAAACGCAATGAAAATAAATACCACTAACTACAGTAACCGTGAGCTGCTCGCTCTTATCCTGATCGGGATTACCGGTAGCGCCGCGGTCAACATCCTGCCCTTTATCGTCAACGCCTTTGCCAATTCTGCAGAGTTGAATGTGGCCGAAGCCTCGGAAATTGCATCGATAGAACTGCTGGGCTTGAGCATTACAGGTATTTGTTATCGTTTCTGGAAGCAGCTGGGCAGCGCCAAAACCCAGGTCATGCTGGGCATTATTCTCTACTGCCTTGGCAATCTGGCTCTGGTGCTGACCACCTATATCGGCGAAGGCTTTTCGACCTGGGCAGTGTGGCGTCTGGTCGCCGGTATTGGGGCAGGCATGGCCAGTGCGGTGGCCTTTGCCGCCATAGCCCGGCAAAACAACCCCGATGGCATTTTTGCCATCCTGGTATTCTTCCAGGTACTTTGGTCCGCACTGGGCTCGTTTTTAATGCCAATACTGATGGAAACCATCAGTTGGAACTCTTCGTTCAGCTACATCCTGCTGTTTGGCCTGATAGCCCTGGCAGTGGCTTATCTGTGGAGCCCGGATTACAACCAGGAGGTCTACCGCTCCAGCGATGCGGTGTACAGCGAAGATGCCTTCAACCAAACACTGATTCTGGTCGCCTCCGGCATCTGGTATATCGCTTTGGGTCTATTCTGGGGAGATTCGGCCCAGACCGGCGACGAGATTGGTGCCAGCCCGGTGTTGATTGGAACCATTTTCGCGTTCGGTTACCTGGTTAGCCTGAGCGGTAACGGCATCGCACTGTGGCTGTCTTATCGCACCGATCGCAAGCTGCCATTGATGATCAGTGGCGCCATACATGCAGGCGTGTATATGCTGTTTACCCTGTCTGAGGTGTTCGCTGACGTGTACATGTACACGTTTGCGGTATTACTGTTCTCATTGAGCTGGGCAGTCTTTACCCCCTTCCAGATCGGCCTGTTCAGTAGTGTAAAATCCGATGGCAGTTTTGCCACCAACTTCCTGCCCTGCTCCATTGTCGGCATTTTGATTGGTACAGCCCTGGGCCCGGTGTTCAATAATGATCAAAAGCTGTGGCTGGCGATCATTTCCATTGCCGTCTGTCTGGCCCTGTATCAGTGGTATATGCAGCGCCAAAAGTACGGCATGAATGAAATGCCAGACTCGTCTCTGGATTACTAATCACTTCACCCCCAACTTTGGTTGTGAGTAGCCATCAAATGCCCCTACTCACAACCAAAATGCTGGCAGCTTATTCAACGGACGACTATGCTTAACGAAAAATACAACAACGCACGGTCTCCTATCCTGACGCTATGCTGCAACAGCTTAGAGCCCCATTATTCAAGCGGCTGATACTTTCCCTGCTACTCGCCTTTAGCGTTGTACTCAGTGCACGGCTGTTTGTACGTATCTATTGGGAAATCCCCCAATACCTTTCCATGGAAATGCAGTCTGACCAGCGCGCAGCTGCCCGGGTTGAAAGCGCCCTGGAATCTCGTATCGGTGAACTGATTACATTGTTTTTACCCTCCAGCGCATGGGATGAGATGCATCACTATGCTCTCGAACCCAACCAGGCCTTTATCGATACGTACTACAACACTCAGGATTGGAGCGCGAGTTTTACCGACGGTGTTTTTTTACTCAATCTGAAGAAAGACATTCTGTGGCAGTATCAATCCAGCTCATTAAAACAGGCCGCCGATTCAGCAGGCTTAAACCAACAGGCTATTGAAGCCTTGGCCCGAGCCCAGGCATCAGGCCCCAATGCCCTCTCTCCAGAAAACTTTCCAGCAGGCCTAAGTCAAAGCTTCGAAGCCCCCCTCGCATTTGTTTCTCTACCGATCTATCCCAACAATTACAATGGTGAGGTCTCAGGATTTATCGTTGCATGGGATTATCTTGACTCAGATACCCGCACTTACCTGCAAGATATTTTGCAGACAGACTTCACCGTTACTGCCCTCACCGAAGGCGAGCCAATCCCACCTGACCTGTTTGCCGATTTAAAGCGCAACAATCAGGATCGAATTCGCTGGAGCATTGATGACCATAAAGGTGAACCCGCCTTCGTGGCAGAACTGCACCTGGCCGAGCGTCGCTTTAATGACAACCTGATAAATCTCACCACCGTTATCGAAGCTGTTGTTGCCCTGATTACCTTTGCCTTGCTTGCCCAGACACTAACGCGCTATATCATTTCGCCAATCCGAACCCTGCGCAACAATATGGAAACGATTCATCAAACCCGCGATTACAGCGCCCGCATAAACAGCCATCGCAGTGATGAGTTTGGTGAACTTAGCCGGGAGTACGACGCTTTACTGGAACATATTCAGCACCAGGAAAGCGCGTTGCGTGCCTCCAACAATGAACTGTTGCAACTCTCCAATATGGATGCCTTAACCGGCATTGCCAATCGTCGTGCTTTTGATAGCTTTTTGCAAAACAGCCAGGACCTGCTGCCTGTGTCATTGTTGTTGATGGATATCGATCACTTTAAACAATATAACGACCACTACGGCCACCAGGCAGGCGATAACGCCCTGCAAGCGGTCGCCACCGCCCTGCATCGCAACAGCCATTCATCGACCGACTTGGTTGCCCGTTATGGCGGTGAAGAATTTGCCATTGTGCTGACCGGCACGCCACAACGACAAGCGCGCCAAGTGGCCGAAAGAGTCTTAAATGCGGTAAGAAAACTGGGAATCGAACACGCATTATCGAATCATAAATGCGTGACACTGAGTATCGGTATCGCTACCGCGGAGAGCAATTTCTCCGCAGAGGAATTAATAAAGCAGGCAGACGACGCGCTCTATGACGCGAAAGACCAGGGGCGAAATCGGGTATGCGTGTTAGCGAGCTAACACCACCTCAACACGATTCAGACCTGTGCGTTTACTACTCGGCGCCAGGCCTCCAACACCATGCACCGTCAAACGCTCAGCTTTGATGCCTTGCGCAACCAACTGATCTTTAACCGCCTGGGCATAACGCTGTGAATCCTGTTGCTGCTGCTCGAACGAACCCACCCCATAGTCGTGCCCCACCAAATGTACCTTGGCGCGCGGGCGTTGACGTAACGCATCAACAAGACTCTGCAGTTGCGCCTCAGGAATCACAACGCCATTAGCATTAACTCTAAGCCCAGGAATCGTATAAGCTCTACCCGCGATGATAGATTCAATAATCGTCTTAGGGTTCGCTGCAACAGCCTCCGCTTCAGCAACGGCTATTTGATCAATCTGGGTATAGCTACGGCGATTGCCGCGAGTCACACTGTAAAGCGCCACATAGACAGGCCCTTTACCATCGCGCATTAACTCAAAAGCGGCATACCACTGATGCTGATCCAGGCCATAGAGCTGCTTAATACCAAAACGATTATTTGCCCAGCTGTTACTGCTGCCACAATCGCGGGCGTGACAATAAAATAATTCCCGTGCACCTTGGTTAACCAACTGCTCGCGGTAGAAACCAAACACCTCTTCGGCAGAAAAACCGCGCTCCAATTCCAACGTCTTTCTGGATAACTCGCCACTTAAACGCTGTTCACGCTCCGCCAGCCATTGATTGTTGGCCTTTTTTAAAGCCCCCAGGGTCAAGCGGTAATCATCGGTACTGGTCGATGACTCAAACATGATACGGGCTTGAGGAAAATCACTTAATGATTGTGCGGCCTGCACCTGAAATGCCAACAATGCCAGCAAACCCGCCGAAACAACTCTGCAAGCCATCCCCTTAACCCCTATCCTTTTAAGCATATGACCTTATCCTTATTTTCCCTCGGTGAATAACGGTGTGAACACGTCTGCGATTTTCAATGCCTGCTCTTCCATATGCAAATGGTGACCACCCGGCAGCACTGTTACCTGAATATTATTGAACTGGGCAATATCTTCCTGGTAATCCGCAAAGGCGGTAGTGAGCCCTTCTTTGGCAATAATCAAACGTACCGGAGCCGTTATACGTTTTACAAAGGCTTCAATATGCGTTTCCGTTAACTTAAACGCCGAAGCAGTGCGCAGATGCGGACTACTGCTCCAGGTATAACCACCCTCTACGGGTTTTACACCACGTGCCAGCAACGCATCGGCAGACTCGGAACTGTAACGCCATTTACTATTGAGCAATGCGGTTTTCATTTGCTCGACGGAATCGTAAACCTTGAACCTGACCTTCTTGGGGTTTTGGTTATCCTCGATGGATTGCGCCAACTGTGCGGGAGCATCGGATGCTTGTACCGCTGGCGGCCACAGGCCATCGATCAAACCCACTGCCAGAATACGCTCAGGAAAGGTGCCCGCCGTCAATGTAGTCATAATGGCACCGCGGGAATGCCCCATAACATTAAACTGCTGCCAACCCATCTGGTCGGCAACCGCATAGATCTCACTGATATCATCGAGAATATTGTAGGGGCGAATACCGGGGCGATGATCAGAGCGACCATGGCCCGCCATATCCAAGGCTATCACATGACAACCTTCCAGCCTCGGCGCCAGACGATAAAAGCTGGCGGCATTGTCCAACCAACCATGCAATGCCAATACAGGTGCACCACCGGGCTCACCCCACTCCAGCGCATGGAAGGTCATCTCGTTGTAGGTAAATGTCCGCTCTTTCGGCGTAGCTAACGCCATAAACACCTCTCTTTCAGGGCTGTTTTAGCCACAGTAATTCTCCGCAGTCCGCAGCAACCACCTCGGTCTCAAGCGCTGCCAGCGCACTGGTGCCCATCACTTCCCGACCCGGCTCCAAGCCCGCCAGCCAATTAACAAAACGCCCTACCAAAGGCTGATGACTGACAATTAGCGGAGTTTCACCCTCAAGGCGCTCCACCAGTCCTGCCATGTTTTCCAGGGAGTGCTCGGGGGTGATATTGGCTGCCGTTTGTACTGGCAAGCCGAGGATTTCAGCAGCGATTTCTGCCGTTTGCTGAGCTCGATCATAGGGGCTGGCGTGAATAACCGTCACCTCCCCCAAAGCCTCCTTGGCTGATTGCAGAATCGCACGGGTTTCTGCCTGACCGCGAGGGGTTAGTTGCCGATCGGCATCACTGCCCATACTGAAGGCGGCTTCGCCGTGACGCAAGATAAACAGCTTCATTGGTCTACTCCCCAATTGCCCTGCACTTCGCTAACGGATACCTATGATTCAGTGTAGTCGGTTGCTACTGGAGCCTCAGGCCAATCACTAAAGGGGAACGGCTTTTCATCGCTGTTATAGCTGAGAAATTGCAGGCTTTGGTAGATAAAAGTCGATAAACCATGGCCGAAGTCACGCAACTTGCGATTATCCTTGCCGGTAATTAGAGAGAAGACAAACTGCAGGGCGACGACAAACCACATCACCAAAACAGCCAATTGCAGTAAACCAGCGAATAACAGCATAAACACCAAGCGCAGCCAGTGTTTGCTCGATAACAGATTGGATTTTATTTGTTCATCCATGGTGGCGTCCCTGTATAGTCTGTGAAGTAAAGGTTTTCGTAGATATTATGTAGACATCAGTTCTTGGTCTGAAATTCCACATCGGTATTCTGTTCACCCATCATCAGCTTGCGGGCAATATGCTCAACACCCACCCCTTCAAACAAAACCGCATGTAAGCCGGTGACCAGTGGCATATAAACACCCAGTTCTTCGGCTTTTTGTTTGACGATGTGTACGGTATTCACACCTTCGGCAACCTGACCAATCTCTTCTACGGCCTGCTCCAGGGTTTTGCCCTGGCCTACCGCAAAACCAACACGGTAGTTACGGCTCAGATCCGAAGTACAAGTAAGGATTAAATCGCCCACACCGGCCAAGCCCAGGAATGTCATGGCATCAGCGCCCATATGGGAGGCAAAACGTCCCATCTCCGCCAAACTGCGGGTTAGCAACATGGCTTGGGTGTTATGCCCTGTACCCCATGCGGCGGCCATACCACAGACAATGGCATAGATATTTTTCAGTGCCCCGCCCAACTCGACGCCGTAACGATCGTGGTTACTGTAGACCCGGAAACTGTCGGAACAGAGAATGTTCTGAATACACTCGATAACCTGCTCATCATCACTGGCAATAACCGATGCGGTTTGCTGCTGCTGAACAATCTCTTTGGCAAAGTTGGGGCCGCTGAGGACACCTATATGCACATCATCCAGTTCCTGTTCCAGTATTTGGCTCATCAGGGTAAAGCTTTCCGGCTCGATCCCCTTGGTAGTGCTTACCACAATGCTGTCGGCCTTCAGCAACGGAGCGACCTTGCGGGTTACATCGCGGAAAGACTTGCTGGGTACGGAAATAAACACAACATCACTGGACTCAACAGCGGCTTGCAGATCGGCTGTGGCTATCAGGTTGTCATTAAGCTTATAGCCAGGCAGATATTCGGGGTTTTCACGAATGTCCTGGCAGCGTGCTGCACGCTCGGCATCGCGCATCCACAAGTAGGTTTTGTGGCCATTAACGGCGATGATATTGGCGATTGCGGTACCGAAACTACCACCACCCAGTACGGCAATCGTTAACTGATCTGTCATAGGATTCTTATTATCTACTCTCAAGCTATCATTATAGGGAATTGGTTCTTTAATACCAAAACCTAATACCTATAAGGCCCAATAAACAAAAGGCCCCCATACAAAAAAGCCAGGGTAACCCCTGGCCTTTTGCGTTTTTATGTCGACAGCAAATTAATGGCTTAATTCCAACAACAGCTTGTTGAGTCGAGCAACGTAGGCAGCTGGATCATCCAGCTGACCACCTTCTGCCAGGCTGGCCTGGTCAAACAGGATTTCAACCAGATCCTTAAAGCGATCTTCATCACTTTCCTGATCCAGTTTTTGCACCAGCGGGTGCTCTGGGTTCATTTCGAACACAGGCTTGGATTCTGGCAGAGCCTGACCGGCCTGCTCCAGAATACGGCGCATTTGCGCACCCATATCGTGCTCACCCACCACAATGCAGGCCGGAGAGTCGGTCAAACGATTGGTAACACGTACCTCTTCGACCTTATCTTCCAGGCTGTCTTTAACACGCTTAACCAGATCTTCGTGCTGTTTGGCAGATTCTTCCTGAGCCTTCTTATCCTCTTCGGTATCCAGCTCACCCAGATCCAGGGCGCCTTTACCAACATCCTGGAACTGCTTGCCACCGAACTCCATCAGGTGACCCATCAGCCACTCGTCCACACGGTCGCTTAACAACAGAACTTCAATGCCCTTCTTGCGGAATACTTCCAGGTGCGGGCTGCTCTTGGCGGTGTTGTGGTTTTCGGCGCAGATGTAGTAGATCTTTTCCTGACCTTCCTGCATACGCTCGATATAGCCTTCCAGGGTTTGATCCTGCTCTGCACCAGAACCGTTGGTAGAGGCAAAACGTAAGAGCTTGCCGATCTTTTCCTTGTTAGCGAAATCTTCGGCAGGGCCTTCTTTCAGCACCTGACCAAACTCTTTCCAGAACTCGGTGTATTTCTCGGCATCATTTTTCGCCAGCTTGTCGAGCATATCCAGCACGCGCTTGGTCAGCGCACTGCGCATAGCATCGATATTAGGATCCTTCTGCAGGATCTCACGGGATACGTTCAGAGACAGGTCATTGGAATCCACCACACCTTTGATAAAGCGCAGGTACAACGGCAGGAACTGCTCGGCGTCATCCATGATAAAGGTACGTTGCACGTACAACTTCAAGCCGCGAGAGGCTTCGCGGTTATACATATCGAACGGTGCTTTAGCGGGCAGGTACAGCAGACTGGTGTAATCCAGCTTACCTTCCACACGGTTGTGGCTCCACTTCATTGGTTCGGTAAAGTCGTGGGAGATATGTTTGTAGAATTCTTTATATTCGTCTTCGCTCACTTCGCTGCGTGAACGGGTCCACAGTGCGGTGGCGGTGTTGATGGTTTCATCTTCCGGCTCTGCAGGCTGCTCTTCACCCTCAGCGGCTGGCATAGGCTCCTTGGTCATCACAACCGGCAGGGAGATATGGTCAGAGTACTTCTTGATCACGCTGCGCAGACGCCAGCCATCGGCAAATTCTGCACCATCGTCTTTCAGGTGCAATACGATTTGCGTACCGCGAGAGGCTTTCTCAACAGTCTCGACGGTGAATTCTGCTTCACCAGTACAGGACCAATGCACGCCCTGCTCTGTACTTGCACCGGCACGACGGGTAAATACGTCAACCTTGTCAGCAACAATAAAGGCAGAGTAGAAACCCACACCAAACTGACCGATCAGCTGGGAATCTTTTTTGTCATCGCCGGACAAGTTAGACAAGAACTGAGCAGTACCGGACTTGGCAATAGTCCCCAAGTGCTCAACCACCTCATCGCGGGACATACCAATACCGTTATCGGTAATGGTGACCGTCTTGGCCTCTTTATCGAAGTCTACACGGATGTTTAATTCCGCATCATCTTCATACAGGCTGCTGTCAGACAGAGCCTCAAAGCGCAGTTTATCGGCGGCATCGGAGGCGTTGGAAATCAACTCGCGCAGAAAAATCTCCTTGTTGGAGTACAGCGAGTGAATCATCAGGTGCAGCAGCTGCTTGGCTTCGGTCTGGAAACCACGTGTCTCTTTATGGGCTTCAACGGTCATCGTTGTGAAAACTCCTTCAGCAACATGTTTACTTTTTATACAAGCCGATCATGAATACCGGCAAATTCTGTCGTTGAAGCAGAAATGGGGACGGCCATAGGCCTTTTCAAGCCCTTTAAATTGAAGGACTCACAAGAAAGCTAAAAGCCATGAAATGGCGAGAATAGATGACCAAGATTTAAACAGCCCAGAGACTGACCCTGATAGGTAAAACAGGCCCGGCTATGCTGTCGTAACCTGGGTGGCAGTGCCTGTAGATCGAGAGCCTGCTCGGCTGAGATACCAACCAAAGTGGGCGGCCGCGTCACAGCGAGTGCCCCCAGCCCCATTCCCTGGCTATCTCCCCCACCCTGTAATTCATAAGCCACAATAGCCAGACCGGAAACCTCTGACGCCAAAGACGATTTACTCGAAACAAAATCCTGTAGTAGTTGTACGGCTTCCAGTAAGGGAATTAATTGCCCCTGCCAATGAATACACCTGTTGCAATAGTCTGGCGCTCCAGGCACCTGAATCAGCTCGTAATCAGTCTCCAGATACTTGAGTTCGTAGCGGCCTACCGCAACACAAAGATGCTGAGACAGATGAAGTAACCAGGCTTCTCCAAGCTGCTCTACGGAGGTTTGCGGCAGCACGGCACTCTGAGCTTGGGACATTAGCCTCCTCCAAACAGTGAAGGCTGCTGGGTTAATCGTGATGCCGAGGGTATTAGTTGATGCGCAGCATCGATTTCGGCAGCCCCAATCCCGATGAGATAGCGATAAACATCTGCAGGGAATACCAGCCCCACGGCTTGCTGTTTATTAATCCAAACATGTGAAACCAAGCCATCGGCCGTACACATTACCTGCGGCAAACGCAGTAGCTCAATATCTTTACTAGGCAGAATCGTCAGATCGAAACATACAAGTCCGAAGGTGTGACCTTCTACCCGCATCTGCAGGATACCCGCCTGTTTATTGCCTTCCCCGTAATCCAGCGTTCTTAGTAAGCGCCATTGATCATCAAGCTGATATACCGGGTGACGGCCCTGCGGCTGATACACATAACCCACCGCTCGGTCCTGCGAGTTACTGTGTCCCTCGGTAACTTCAAGCGCCGACAGGGTTTCCAAACTAAAATGCCGATCTAGCGGCAACAATAAGCGACGCTGGTTAAGACGAATATGAACCAGGGATTCACCGCACTCGATCATTAAGAGGCCATTTGGGTTTGAATGGTTTGCGCCAACTCATCTTCTGAATAGGGCTTGGGTAAGAACTGATTAACCCCGACTTCATTGGCCATACGGCGATGCTTTTCGGTATTGCGAGAGGTGATCATAATCACCGGCACCTGTCTGGCTTGCTGATGAGCACGTACATGGGCAGTTAACTCCAAACCATTCATGCGTGGCATTTCCAAATCGACCAGCATTAAGGTGGGAACCTGCTCTTCAATCACATGAATCGCCTCAAAACCATCCTTGGCGGTACGCACATCCATGCCCAAATCGGTCACAAACTCCGACAGGGAACGCCTGACACTGAGAGAATCATCCACGACCAATGCCATCGGACGACCTCCAGGATTGGGCAATTCCTCTGCGGTCGAGATTTTCAACTGGTCATCAACCTCCAATTGGCTTACCCCGTGATTCAGTAACTCTGCACTGTCGATCACCGGCGCCACACAGCCATCACCTAAAACGGTAGCACCGACGATACCGGGCAAGTTGGGGGTAAATTGATTTAGCGGTTTGATCACCAGCTCACGGCACGCACTGATATCATCAACCAACAAACCATAGAGAGGATCCCCAACACGCTCGACAAGTAACAACACACGGGCTCGCGACGTATTTATCTGCTGTTGAGCAAACTGCAAATGCGTATCGAGCGATTCCACAGCAATCAGGTCTTGGCCATCAAAGTATCCGCCCTGAAAATCAATTTGATCCACATCCTTGGGCTCCAGATAAATAATTTGCTTAACGCCACGCGTTAGCAAAGCAAGTGATCGTCCAGCCGCTGAAATTAATAAACCGTAACCCGACTGCATACACTGGGGAAGCGAGGCGCTAAAACAGCAGCCCTGCCCGGGCGTCGAGGTTACACTTAAACTACCACGACACATCTGCAGCTGAGAGACCACCGCATCCAGGCCAATACCGCGACCTGATAGTTGGCTGGCCTGATCACGGGTAGAGAAACCTGACCGCAGAATAAATTGCTCAATGACGTCATCACTCAACGTTTGTTCATCGACATCTTCGGCCAGCAGCCCCTGACTTATCGCCTGCGCCACAATCGCCTGGCGATCGATACCGCCTCCATCATCCTGACAGTTGATAGTTAAACTACCACCTAACTCTTTTACCTGTAACTGAATGTTTCCCTGGGATGATTTACCTGCTGCCTGCCTGGACTCAGGGGACTCAATACCATGATCGACGCTATTGCGTAACAAATGCATCAAGGGATCTGCGAGTTGCTGCAGCACCACACTATCAACCAGGGTTTCTTCCCCTTCGATAGAAAAGTGAATATCTTTTTCTGCCTGGCGCGAGGCCTGACGCACACAACGCTGCAAACGGGATTCCAGCGTTGAAAATGGCAGCATCCGTGCGCGCAATAACAGCTCATGGTTATGCCGATTACGCTGGTGCTGTTCTGCCCCCAAATCTTGAATCTGCAACAAACCATCCTGTGCTTGTAATGTCTGCTCACGGGCATCGGTAGCCAGTTCTAACAACTGGTGAGCAAAGCTGTGCATCTCGTTATAGTGCTCGAGCTCTAACTGGTCCAAACCGGATTCGGTAAGGGCAAATGAAACGCTATCGGGTAATTCCTGAACGGCGCCCAACTTCAAGCTTTTGCGGCCAAACACATTTTTAACATCAACCAATAGTTGTAAATCATCGGCCATATGGCGTAACTGGTTTTGGTAGTTTAAAACCTGCTGCAAATACTCGGCTAGTTGATACAGACGGGTTTGCAGTTGAGTCTCTGCAATAATATTTTCGCCAGCAAAACGCTGTAACTCATTAAACTGACTACGACCGATCCTGACATCCGACTGTAACTGTCCCGCCACATCAACCGTTTCAGAAGACGGCGACAATACCTGCTCTGTCGCTTTACCAGCTTGTTCTGTCGGCCCTACACTTGCAGCCCCATCAGGATATAGGGTATCGACTAATACCGAATCATCTACTTGCACGCCCACCTTATCGATATGCTGAGCGCAGGCAACCAAGCGGCGCATAACGGACAAGGCCTCTGGTGGTGCAGGTAACTCATGCGAGCGTGAAAACACCTCGCCATTCAACAGTAAATCCGTCATCGCCGACAGGCAATCGGCGGTTTCCAATAAGAAATCCGCCAAAACGCTTTCAGGCTGGCAATCGGCCCTTTCAATCTGCTGCAGAATCTCTTCTGTATAATGCATTAAATTAGCGATGCCTTTAACACCGACTACATTTGCAGCGCCCTTAATGGTATGAGCAATTCGTTGCCCAACCAGCAACAGCGACAGCTCTCCCCTGCTTTGATAATCGAGCAGTGATTGGGTAAAGGTTTCACATTGCTCCGGCAATTCAATCAGCAAACCTTCCAACAGCTCTGGCCTGACATCATCATCCAAGGCTACCGATACCATGCCGATATCAACTTCAGTTGGCCTAGGTGAATCTGTTGGATTAGATGCAACTTCTTCAAGCTGTAGCTGCAGTAAGTTCCCTCTCAGCTCAATAGCAGCCTCCCCCAATCTGGTGTCAACCCAATCCGGCTCCCCCATAAAGATAACCAGGTCATCCACAGCTGCTTCAAGCTGCTGTGGTTCGTGGAGGTATTGCAAATAACCGAGAAAATGTATTGGCCAGGATTCCAACAGCTGACGCTGAGGGTTGTGAAAACTGTCGAGTTTATCGTGCCACTGGGTGAGATTATTGACTATTTGGCGACAGCATTGGCTCAACCCTTTGAGCCCCATCACTTCAGCCGCATTGGCAATGCATTCAGCCCTTTCAAGGTGCTTATCCAGCAGCGCCGTATCGTCTTGCGGCTCATCTTCAGCCAACACCAGCTCGGCAACCTCGTTGCGGATTAAGTCTATTAATTCCTGTTGTTCTGGGGTCATGGGCACAGACTCTTGTGACTAGTGAACCTGCCCCACAGCCGGGGAACCAGTATTTGGCTTAAGCGGAACAATCACATCATCACGATTTTCAGCTTGCACCTCATGCTCATAATCACCAGCCTGAACACTTACCCCGCCCCCTCCGGGTAAAGAGAACATATTGACCCGCTCAAGCAAGGTATGAGAAAACTCTTTTAACTCATTGGTATGCAGGGTTTGTTCCTCGAGTTTCTTACCGGTCTGCTCGGTGTACTTGCGAATCGTGGTTGCCCGGTCTCTGACCTTACCGGCAAAACGTGCCTGATTAACCGCACCTTCAGAAATCAAGCGCACGGTCTCCACCAGTTCTTTGGTTGACGCTTCCGTCTCCTCCATACTGCTGCCGGCTTTTTCCGCCATTTGCGACCCGGTTGCCACCTGCGAAATCAATTTGTTCATGGTGTTTACTGTATCGGATGTCTCCACCCGAATATTGTTGACCATGTCCGAGATATCCGCGGTTGCCTCCCGAGCATTCTCCGCCAAGCGCTGTACCTCTTCTGCCACAACCGCAAAGCCCTTACCCGCCTCACCGGCGGAGGCAGCGTGCATACTGGCATTCAGCGCGAGAATATGGGTCCGCTCTGCGATGGTATTAATCAGATTCACAATCCCGGTAATTTCCTGGGAGCGCTCACCCAGACGTTTGATCCGTTTTTCTGTTTCCGAAATCGTCTCTCGAATATCGCGAATACCGGATACAGTTTCAGTTACGGTGGTTAAGGCTTCACGAGTTGCTTCCATGGTGCGATTTGCCAGTGAGTTCGCAGATTCCGCCTCCCCGGCAATGGCACTCATCGCCTTGGCTGATACTTCCAAAGCTCGGGACGTTTCTATTACCTGCTCACGCTCACTCTCCGCCACCTTGACCACCCCTTGCGATTGAGCCTGCAAGCGTTCAGAAACTTCATACACCTGCTCCGACACACCTTTTACCTGATGCAGTGTTTTGGCGGTCTCCTGTGCCAGTAAGTTAACCGCATCCGAAACGGTGCCGGTAATATCATCTGACACAGGGACCTTGACAGTGAGATCCCGTTGGGCAATCCGCCCCAGGGATTTAATCAATGAGATAATGGAATTATTTAATTTATCGTTTTCATTGGACTGCTGTTGCAGGGCATCAATACGCTCATCCAACAACTGATTAAAGGCTCGTCCCAGGTCCCCTAATTCATCCTGAGTTTTTAACCCCACCCGAATGCGTGTATCGCCGCGGTTGATACGACGAATCACCCGCTGAATATGCGCCATCGGAAATACAATACTTTTATAGATAAAGTACATTCCCAGTGCCGCTGCCATAGCCACACCAAACAGCAAGCCAATAAAGACAACATTAATAGGTGTTAATGCTTGCAGGCTGCCCGTTGTCATCACTTCCTGTGCGTGCCAATCGGCGAAAGGGCTCGCGAGCTGTACCAACTGTTGATTAAAATAACTGATGGTGGCGGCCATAATATCTGCTGCAAGTTGCCGATCCATCAGCACTTGACCATTAGTATTTACATTTGTATCTACATTGAGATCAGCCTGCGGATGACTGGATATAAACGTCATCTGAAGCTTGTTAAAAGCCTCCGCCAAACTTGCCATATGGTCATTATTCAGCTGAGGGCGCCCCGGTGTCACCTGCCCCCGGCCCTGCCAACGCTGCAATTGTGCTACCGATTCTGATAGCCCATTTAATAATGGCGCTGCCCTTTCTTGCTGTTCCTGAGGCGTTAACACATCACTATTGGCATAGAGTAAAGCCAGTTTCTGAGTCACTAACGAAGCGTGTAACAACTGGGCATTAATATCAGCGACATGCAAAGCCTGTTCACGTTCACGAGTATCCACCGAAATCTGCACATAATAGGCAACACCAATAAGAACAAAGCCTGTCACCAAACCAATCATAAGTGCACTAAGCTTGTGTGAAATACGAATATTACTGAAGATACCCATAGTGTTCCCTTACCCTGTATTAATAGCCTATATATCTGAAAGCACTCTAAGAAATGCCAACCAGTCGAAAGCCAACCACCATTGATTTTCTACGTGGTAGGTTTGCCGTGTAAATTGATTAACCTGCTCAGAAAACCTGGCCTGGGTTTGCACCGGTTTTTGGCCAGTCAGGTCATACAGTCGTGGTAACCGCTGCAGGACGATTCCCACTCGCGCTTCACCTTTGCCTAGCAATAACATCAATGGAATAACATCTACCGCTCGACTTGAATGATTGTTGGTCTGAGCTACATCCAGCTGAGAAACTTCGGCGCTGTCCTGCTTGGGATACAGCCCCTGCAAAGCGTTTTCAACACGATATACAGGGATAAGATCCCCCCGCGACACATGTAGACCAAGTAAGGATTCAGGGGCATTCGGTAATGCAAAGCAGGCACCATCGGAAACCACTTCGCAGGCGATATCATTACCCAACAGCAAGTGCGCTCGACCACAATCAATTCCGTATACCACATGCCTCTGTTGTTCTGAGGTCTGTATGGCTGTACCGGCAAAATCATCTGACAAATGATTAAGCACCAGTTTCAGCTCCAGGGACGGGCCACTCACAGCTTGAGGCTGATGTGTAGAGTCAACACTTGAGGAAAGCACGCTGACAGAACCTCTCCTTACAAAGAAACAAGCACATCAATGATATCTGACTTGGTGTAGGGTTTACTGACCATCCCCTTACCACCCTGCAATTCTCCCCAGACTCGATCCGCCTTCTGATTTTTACTGGTCACAAAAATCACCGGAATTTCTCGCGTCTCTCGATCACTGGATATATTGCGACAGGCTTCAAAACCATCAACGCCATCCATCACAACATCCATCAAGATAACATCCGGGTGGTAAACTTTGGCTTTTGAAAAAGCCTCTTCGCCATTGGTTGCCGTGACGACTTGATACCCCGCCTCACTGATAATGCCCTTTAGATTTTCTAAATCCACCGGCGAATCATCAACAACCATTACTTTCGACGCCACCATAATTTTCTCCTTAACATTACTGAAGTAACACAAACAGCCTATGCTGATATTCAATAGACCTACTGCATATATTTATTTGGGCTCCACCAATCGCTCAATAACACCGACAAATTCGTTATGGTTAATTGGTTTAGTCAGATAAGCATCACAGCCTGCCAGGGTCCCCTTGAGCTTATCGAACGATGATGAACGACTGGTCAACAAGGTGACTGGCGTCTTTTTATTCGCTGTACTGCTGCGAATTTTCTTGCAAACGCTATAGCCGTCCATGCCATCCATGACTATGTCCAGAAAAATCACATCAAATATCTGATCATTTATCAGCTCTAACGCCTCCTCGCCAGACGCCACAGACACGATATCGGCATCCATCAAGCCAAACTCTATTTCCAGCTGGCGCCTAACCGGCAAGGAATCATCGACAATCAGGGCTTTAAGCACTTGAGCGGATTCAGTTGAAGCGGCTCGAGAGTTAAGCAGCTTAATACCGGCCTTTACCATCGACTTTTCATGCTGGGTTTCTGCACCGATTTCAAATTCAGGAAAGTAATTCAATTCTCGAATGGTGTAGGCATCGAAGGTTTTCAGAACCCTGGATGGGTTGATGGGCGCCTGCAGGTTGTAACCACCGGACGCCATTGAGGCAGGGGAAACCATTTTGATCACGCGCTTTTTCCCCAAAGCTCCTATTTTTTGACTAACCTGACGCCAGGCGCGTATAACCGCCACATCACAGGTATTAATCAATACAAAATCAACCCCGTCAAAGCTTGACCGATTATCGACATCCAGCTTAACCAGCTCATAACCTCGACGACGCATCTTGGCCACCGACAATATCCGATCCAGCATGCCCAGATCTTTATCATTAAGACCCAGTGCGCCAACGATAAATGTTTTTACTTCAGCATCCTGCTTTGCAGCCACAGTAGACATACCCACACCCCGTTAAGAAGCTACCCCCAGTGTAGGCAGGTCAACAAAGCAGATTCCATTTTTGTAAAGACGCATTATCGATAGATTGTGTTTGCATTAATCCTTAAGCGAATATTCAGCAACATAAAATTATTAAACATTGAACTTCAATGCTCATAGCGTTTATCGCTATATAATCGTTGTGACGCAACATATCGATTTATACAGCCAAAACACACAGACTTGTCACCCCCATCATCTTTCTGGCGTTGTTACCTGCCGTAATATTTTTAAAACCAATAGCCTTATACTTTTTTAGATTTTTTTATTGTTTTGAGTATAACTTTGCAGCAAAGAGCAATCTGAGCTATTCCTTTATCTAGGAAAAATACCGATATACCGTGTATCAATTAGCGATATGGGTAAGGAACAACTCTTATGAACGAAATGAACATGATGCATCTGGAACCCACCTATAACCTTTTTCTGGTTGCACTTTCTTACTGTGTTTCCGTATTTGGCTCTTACACCAGCTTGCAGCTCATCGAAGGCATACGCTCCCAGGGCAAGAGTAATGTCATGTGGCTTATTGGTGCAGCACTGGCTTTAGGTGGTGGCGCTATATGGACCATGCATTTCATTGGCATGCTTGCCTATGATATGGGAATGCCCGTCGGCTACGATCCGCTAATTACCTTTGCCTCATTGATCATTGCCATTATCGTAGTAGGCGTTGGTATTGCTCTGGTAAGCGCAAAATCAGAGTCAACACCCCGGTTGATCATTGCCGGCATTATCACCGGGCTCGGTGTAGCCAGTATGCACTACAGCGGTATGGAAGCTATGGTCATGGCTGCCGATCACAGCTATGACACGGGTCTATTAGTACTATCGGTGGTGATTGCTATTGTCGCCGCTACCGCTGCCCTGTGGTTGGCTTTTAACCTGACAGGCAACCTGCATAAACTCGGCGCTTCTTTCATCATGGGGATTGCCGTTTGTGGTATGCACTACACCGGTATGGCTGCGATGAGTATGACGCCGTCCGCACACACGGTTCACATTGAGGCATCGATGGAGCCGATGACAATGGGCCTGATGATCTTCGGCTTTAGTATGCTGCTGCTGGTACTCAGTTTGATCGTGGCGTTAAGCCAGCTGACTCAGCGTATGTATGAGGATATGGAAAGCTTGGACGATGACGATGACCTTGCTATCCAGCAATAGTCTATTGTCTACGTCCTCAGACACAAGCGCGGTTAAATAACGATGAGAATATTACTGCTTGCATCCGCGTTTAACGGCCTTAGTCAAAGAGTCTACCGCGAACTGGATTTATTACACCATCAGCTGGAGTTACTGCTCAGCAAGCAAGGTAAAATCGATACGGAAGCCATCTTTGTAATCAACCCGGATCTGATTATCTGCCCATTGCTTAAAGAGTATATACCGGCAGAGATTTGGCAAAACTACCGCTGCCTTATCGTGCACCCTGGCATTAAAGGTGATCGGGGCCCCTCCTCGCTTGATTGGGCGTTAATAGAAGGGCAAACATCCTGGGGAGTTACACTGTTACAAGCCGACCAGGAGATGGATGCAGGTGATATTTGGGGGAGCCGAGAATTCCCCATGCGCACGACCAGTAAAGCCAGCCTCTATCGACGGGAGGTTACTCACGCGGCGGTAGATCTTATTAAACAGGCCCTTGAGCAGATCCAACATAACTCAGCCAAACCAATACCCTTAAACTACGCATCGGCGGACGTCCGAGGCTACTGGCACGACCCCATCAGCCAATCCGACCGCGCAATCAGCTGGCAGCAGCCCAGTAAGGATATCGTTCGCCATATCAATGCCGCCGATAGCCAACCTGGGCTTAGGGTATCTCTCTCTGGCGAGCTTTTCCTGGCCTATGGCGCTAAACAGGAAACACGCTTATATGGCGAGCCAGGTGAAATCATCGGCCAAGCCAATGGCGCCCTTTGCGTAGCCACGCAGGATTCTGCCGTTTGGCTGCGCCAACTGAAAGCAACATCATTGAATGCCATCAAGCTCCCAGCCAGTTTGAGCTTAAACCTCCGATTCGGCGAAGATCAGTTGCCAGACATCCGCCATATGGATCATTTTCACAGTGATATTAAAGTCACTATAGCCCAGCATGTCGCCTACATTGAATTTGATTTTTACAATGGCGCCATGGATACACTGCAATGCCGTAAATTGATTACAGAAATTCGCAAACTGAAACTGCGCGCCGATATCCGCGTGATGGTGTTTATGGGCGGAGAAGATTTCTGGAGCAACGGTATTCATTTAAATATTATCGAGGTCTCAGAGTCACCCGGTCGCACCTCCTGGACCAACATTCATGCCATCGATGATTTAGTCGCCGAGATTATTCTGTCGCCCAATCACATTACCGTCGCGGCACTGCGCTGTAACGCTGGAGCCGGAGGTGCAGTTATGGCTATGGCCTGCGATCGCGTTGCGGCTCGTGATGGTGTCATCATGACCCCCTACTACAGCAATATGGGCTTACATGGCTCTGAGTACTGGCGCTATTTAATGCCCAAGCGTGCAGGCCTTGAGGCAACGCAACGGATACGTAAGCAAGCTCATCCCCTACTCGCCTCTGAGGCGCTGGCCATTGGTTTGGTCGATGAGATATTTAATGAAGACTGGCAGGAATACCACCACACGATCGAGCAGTATGCCAAGGCATTGGCAAAACCGGATTGCCACAAAGATATTTTGGCTTACAAACAGATTATTCGAAGCAAAGATGAAGCTGAACAGCCTCTACAAGTCTACCGCAATGAAGCCTTAGCCATCATGCAGCAGCAATTCTTTGATCCCGATAGTGAATACCATCGCCTCAGACACAACTTCGTCCACAAAATTGAAACGGACGAGGTGCCTGTAGGATCGGCAAGTTCGAATCAAGCTACGGGTTAAACCGTAGCCCGACTCTTATCATTCGATCAGTCGACTAGAAAATTTGCCCGCGCTCGAGCAATAGGCACCTGGCGGTCATCCTGCCAGGCTTCAATATGCACATTGGCCAGTTTGCGGCCTTCACGGATCAAGGCACAGGATACAAAGGTATCCTTCATCAATCCGGCACGAATATAGTCAATTGAAAAATCCACCACTCGTGGAAGTTTCAACACACTCATATTCATCAACAGGTGCAGCGTGGCTGACATTTCCATAAAGCCGCCCAGCGCACCGCCATGTAATGCAGGTAAGGTAGGATTACCTACATTGCCTTTTTTCGGCGGTAAACGATACAACAACTCCTCCCCTTCAAAATGCGGCTCCAAGCCGAGCATCTGAGCATAGGGAATAGTTTCGATAAGGTAGATAGGGCTACCTTCTTCACGGGATTTAACGGCCGCTTCTGCCAGGATCATTGTTCGCCCCCCTTCTGTAGAGCTTGCTTCATATGCTCTTTAACCATCTCTGAGGCTGACTTATCCAAACGGGCGAAATTACCCACACAAAAGGCGATCGGGTTTTCCGGGTCATCCTGAAAAGCTTTACCGCGGGTGAAAACAACATTGCGAGTCACACGGTAAGCTTCCGCTTCAGCAAAAATACGCTTATTAGGTTCTGCGGGTTTCATATAATCGATTCGCAAATCGATGGTTGGACAAATGCCAGGATTTTCCAATGCCGAACTGGCAGCAAAACCACAACAGGTATCTAAAAGTGCCGTAATAGGCCCACCGTGAATCACACCCGTCTCCGGGTTACCGACAAGCTCAGGCTTGCAATCCATAAAGAGCTTAAACCAGCCCTTGCCAGCCCCTAATACATCAATTCCCAACTGGTGAAAATGATCACCGGGATTGCCTTTAAACATCATTCGACACAGATTCTCGAACGCTTCCACACGATCTGTCATACATCTACCGCTTTAAAACAACTGTATAAGAATTATAAAAGCCCCACAGCGCGCAAACAACGCCGGGGGCTTAATTTGGTATTTACTGATAAATATTAGGCCGAAAGTGTCAAAATCACAGGCAAAATTTCTAGTGATAGACGAGATCGAGGCTGATATTGCGAGAACGCCTGAGAAGGGAAATACTGGCATCCTCAAAATCAGGGAGTGAATACTTCCCGGCACCACGTGAATAAGCATAACCTTCGGAAGGTGACTGCCCCTTCCAATCCAGCTGGCCATTGCCGTTTTCATCGTGAATCAGAGTCACCGCGTAGACCCCTTTCTTTAAGTCATGGATGGTAACCGTGAGTCCGTCTTCACTGGCGCGAGCAATGTAGGTTGCCATGGCTTTATCGCCCTTGGCGTCATTAAAGGCGTCTTCAGAATCGAACAGTTGCAGCATCACCGTGCCTTCATCTGAACGAATGCCCTTTACCTCAAGCGTTAGGTTTATCTGCTCCTCATCATCACCGAATAAATCGGCCGCCTGGCCAAATACCGGCATTAACATTGAGCATGTAATCACAGTAGTAGATAGAAGTTTTTTTAGCGTCATAGTGGTCTTCCTACCCATTATTATTGATGTAGTATTTGGAAGCCGAGGGCATAGAATACAAGCCCCTCAATAAGCCACGGCTATCGTGTGGCCACCCCTTATAAAGCGAACGCTATCGCTGTATCTCGTCCTGAGTTTGGTTATCTTATTGTTTTGTATAGCTTTTAATTTCTTCCGTGAAATTTTCCTGGGCCTTGAACACAAGCTGCCCCTCTCAACATGATACAATAATGTTTCAAAATAGACTTTAGGTCAAGCCGCACGAGTCAGCCACAAAAAAGGAGGGTTGCCCCTCCTTTATGCCTGCTAAATCAGATTCCGCTAGGTAATCGCCGCAACCACATTGGCCAGCTTACCTAACCGGTCAAGAATCTTTTCTACCTTGGCCACATCTTCTGCGATTTCATTGAGTTCATCTTTAAAATCACCCAAATCATCAAGCACAGCTTTGAATGATGCCACCTGAGCCTGATAACCACTGACGGCATCGTCCAGAATGGCATTGGCAAGGCGATCCATTTCTTCGAGCATGACCTGCTTGATCTGGTTAATCCAATCCAGCTGCTCAAGATCGGCACCGTTGGCCACCGCATTTAAGGTGACCTCATCGAACTCATCGTAAGCAGCGCTTAACTGATCGAAAGCTTCCTGATTATTTAACATGTTGATTCCTCCGTGAACACAATGAATTTATTTTAAAACCTTGTCGTAAAACGTTTTGATTTCCTTCCCTTCAATCTTTAAACGCGTCAGGACTTTAGGGTCATAACAAAGCTCTTGCGAGTTCAGATCCTGCCCCGCTTTACTGTCACAGGCAGGCACTTCTTCACGGGTTAAGAGTTTGTATTGATTGCGCAAGGTATTAATTTGCTTATCCACCTTGGCAAAGTTTTTCCGTGCCTGCTTCTGTTCCAATCGCAATTGCTGCCATTGAGACGCCAGTGCTTCCAACTCAGCATGTGACGCCACCACCGGTTTGGCTGACTCCCCAGATTGCTGCGGGCGAATATAATAATTAATCATGCCTTGATACTTATTGATCGCCTCCTGGTACACCACATGGGATTTGTTTTTAAGTCCGCGATTAATATCCAGCAAGGCGGAGAAGGTTTGATCAACCGATGCTTCATACTCAGTGAGTTTTTCTGGCATTTCACGGGCAACCTTGCGATCAATATACCAGTGACCCAACACCCTTAAACCGGTAACACCCTGTTTAATGGCCTTTTCATCCAGCGTAAAACTGTTGTCATCCAATAAGGCCTGAACATCTTCATCATTAAGGCCGTCCAGACCTTCAGCAAGCTCCAGCAACTCTTCATCAAGCTTATCCTTGCTGTCATTTAAGCTGGACAGGCTTTTACCCAAAGATTCCATCATCTTGGTGTAGGCTTTAATACCTTTTAACGCATCTGACGAAATGGTGGAAGTGACGGGTTTCTCGGTAAAACTTTGCTTGGTCAACAGGCCATTGACCAAGGTGGACTCATTCAGGGACTGCTGCTTTTGATTGATATTCTCAGACGCATCAGCCACCAGCTTGGCCGTTTGCGACAAGCTATCACCGTAGCTATCCAGGCGTTTTACATAAGTTTGATTGCCAGCACAGCCGCTGAGAACAAATATTGAAACCAATAAGGCCGTAGAAAAAAGACGCATAACCAACTCTCCTTTGTTGTGCAGAACATGCCAACTCCACAGGCATGGGAGAGTTACCTTAGCGGGTTTTACAGTAGGCTGACCAGCCTTTGAGAGGGATTAGATGACAGAATTTTGTCAGAATGTGAGGGGAATCGGGGGGAGCCCGGGGTCTGACCCTGCGGGTCAGACCCCATTCAAAACTAAGGCGCTTCGTCGAACTCCTCGCCCTCTTTCTCAGGCGGCATCAAATCTTCTTTACTGATATTCATCGCCATCAACACGTTGGCTGCAACATAGATCGATGAATAGGTACCCACCAGCACACCTACCAGCAGCGCGGCAGAGAAGCCATGAATCAGCTCACCACCAAAGAAGAACAGTGCCAGCAACACCAGAATAGTGGTCAAAGACGTAATCAAGGTACGACCCAGGGTTTGGGTCAGCGACACATTGATCACCTCTTCCGCAGAGCCTTTACGCAGCTTGCGGAAGTTCTCACGGATACGGTCAGATACCACAATGGTATCGTTAAGCGAGTAACCGATTACCGCCAGCACCGCCGCCAGCACCGTCAGATCGAAGTCCAGCTTCATAATGGAGAAGAAGCCCAACACAATCAGCACATCGTGCGCCAGGGCCGCTACAGCGCCAACAGAGAACTTAAACTGGAAACGCATGGCAACGTAAACCATCACCACCGCCAAGGCGAACAACATGCCCAGGCCGCCGTCATCACGCAGTTCTTCACCCACTTGCGGGCCGACAAACTCGATACGGCGTAATTCAGCCTGGGTATTGTCGGCACGCAGGGCTTCCATAATGGCATCGCCCAAACCCGGCTCAAAGCCCAGCTGCATTTTCACCAGCACATCGGTTTCCGCACCGAAATGCACGACTACCGGATTTTCAAAACCGGCTTGCGTCAATTGCTGGCGAATCACATTCAAATCCGCTGGCTGTTCATAACCAACTTCGATCTGAGTACCACCGGTGAAGTCCAAACCAAACTGCAGGCCATTAATCGCTAAAGAAGCAATGGCACCAATCAACAACAGAATGGAGAAGGCAGCCGCAATTTTGCGCTTGCCCATAAAATTAATCATTTTTACGTCTGACATTGTCTTATCTCCCCCTTAGATCCACAGTTTCTTCACGTTACGGCCACCATAAATCAGGTTGACCAGTGAACGTGTGCCCATAATGGCAGTGAACATGGAGGTTAAAATACCGATGGACAGGGTTACCGCGAAGCCCTGAACCGGGCCGGAACCAATCGCATACAAAATCACAGCAACAATCAGGGTTGTGATATTGGCATCGAGAATGGTGGTAAAGGCGCGATCAAAACCGGAGTTAATCGCCGACTGCGGCGGTAGACCGTTTTTAAGCTCTTCTTTAATCCGCGAGAAGATCAGTACGTTGGCATCCACCGCCATACCGACGGTCAGTACGATACCGGCAATACCCGGCAGCGTTAAGGTCGCACCCAGAATCGACATGGCACCCACCAGCAGTACCAGGTTAACCGTTAGCGCGACATTGGCCGCTAAACCGAAAGCGCGGTAGTAGAACAGCATAAACACTAGCACCATCGCCAAACCGATTTTGACGGAGGTAACACCCAGCTCAATGTTTTCAGCACCCAGTGATGGGCCAATGGTACGCTCTTCCACAAAGTACATTGGTGCCGCCAGTGCACCGGCTCGCAACAGCAACGCCAGCTCGGAAGCTTCAGCGGGGTTATCCAGACCGGTAATCCGGAACTGTACACCCAGGGCACTTTGAATTGTGGCCAGGCTGATAATTTTCTTCTCGACCAGTTGAACCGGTGTTGCCACCTGCTCGCCCAGCTCGTTAACACTGTAGTCCATGCGGGTGCGGTATTCGATAAACAACACGCCCATACGACGGCCTACATTGGAACGCGTCGCACGGTGCATTTTGGTACCACCGGTGCTGTCCAGGGTAATGTTTACCTGTGGCTGACTGGTTTCCGGGTCGAAGCTTGATTGGGCATTGGCAACATGGTCGCCGCTCATAATCATCTTGCGCTCTAACCAGGCGTTACCGAAGCGGCGCTGATCCAGCTCGCTGCGGAACTCAAAAGATTCCTTACTGGCTACCAGCGCATTGGGCTTGGCTTCCAGACGGAATTCCAGGTTGGCGGTTTTACCGATAATACGTTTGGCCTCTGCGGTGTCTTGTACACCAGGCAATTGCACCACAATCCGGTTACGGCCCTGACTCTGAACAATCGGCTCAGACACACCCAATTCATTCACTCGGTTACGCAAGGTCGTCAAGTTTTGACTTACGGCATAGCGCTCGATTTCACGGACAGATGCCTCTGACATGGAGATATTCAGAATAAACTGGCCATTCTCATCGGCTTTTAAACGCTGCAGATCGGGGAACTCACCGCGAATCTCACCACTGGCCAAATCGCGGGTTTCAGCATCTTTAAAGCGCGCAACAATCACATTGTCATCGTTTAATTTAATGGACTGATAACGCAGCTTGGCTTTACGCAGCGCTGTTTTAATACTGCTGCTGGTGGTTTCCAAACGCTTGGCAATGGCTGAGTCTGTATCGACTTCAAGCAAGAAGTGCACACCACCGGACAAGTCCAAGCCCAACTTCATAGGGCTGCCACCAATGCTCTGCAACCATTCCGGTGTGGTTGGCGCCAGGTTAAGGGCAACCACGTAGTTGTGACCCAGCTTGCGGCTGATCACCTCTTTCGCGGCCAGCTGCTGATCAGCATCGGCCAAACGAATAAGGGCCGCCTTACCGTTACTCTCCTCACCGAAGTGCTCAATGCCCTCTTCTTTCAGAGCCTTGGAAGCCATAGTGATGATATTTTGATCGATCTCCATGGCGCTGGACTGACCGGAGATCTGAATCGCCGGATCGGGCGCATAGAGGTTTGGCGCTGAATAGATAAAGCCGAGTATGGCAATCGTCAGAATCAGCAGGTATTTCCATAATGGATAACGGTTTAGCATGGTCTGATAGTTTCTGTATTGGTTTTATTTTGGTTGTTCTTTACTACTTTCATTAACGACTTGGGTTGATATGGGCCCGGATTGCGTAATTTAAAGTGTTTTGATGACAAACACACGAATCCAGCCCCTCAACTAATCCAACGGGGGTACTTCGAGTCCCTGTTTGCCATAAAATTCCGCAACGAACTCATCCAGGCGCTGCTCGGCAATCGCTTCACGCAAACCCTTCATCACATTCTGATAAAAACGCAGGTTATGGATGGTGTTTAACTGCGCCCCCAAAATCTCGCCACATTTATCCAAGTGGTGCAGATAAGCACGGCTAAAGTTTGTGCAGGTATGGCAATCACATTCCTTATCCAACGGCCCAGTATCGTGGCGATGCTTGGCGTTGCGGATCTTAATCACACCTTCACTGGTAAACAGATGACCATTACGGGCATTGCGGGTTGGCATTACACAGTCAAACATATCAACACCGCGGCGCACCGCTTCGACAATATCTGACGGCTTACCCACACCCATCAGGTAACGGGGTTTATCCGTTGGCATTTCTGGTGTCAGGTGCTCTAACACACGCAACATATCTTCTTTCGGCTCACCCACCGACAAGCCACCGATGGCATAACCATCGAATTCGATATCCACCAGGCCTTTCAAGGATTCACTGCGCAAGCCTTCGTACATGCCACCCTGCACAATACCAAACAGTGCTGAGGGGCTATCGCCGTGCGCATCTTTACTGCGCTTGGCCCAGCGTAAAGACAGCTCCATGGAATCACGGGCTTCTTTTTCAGTGGCAGGGTAAGGCGTGCATTCATCGAAAATCATAACGATGTCGGAACCCAAATCGCGCTGCACCTGCATGGCGATCTCCGGATTCAATTCAACCGGGCTGCCGTTAATGGGCGACTTAAAGGTCACGCCCTCTTCGGTGATTTTGCGCATTTTGCCCAAGCTAAATACCTGAAAACCACCGGAGTCAGTCAGGATAGGCCCCTTCCATTGCATAAAGTCATGCAGGTCGCCATGCTCCTTCACCACCTCAGTGCCTGGACGCAGCATCAGGTGAAAGGTATTACCCAGGATAATATCCGCACCAATTTCCTCGATATCACGGGGCAACATGCCCTTGACGGTACCGTAGGTGCCCACCGGCATAAACGCCGGCGTTTCCACGGTGCCACGCGGGAATTTCAAACGGCCGCGACGGGCTTTGCCATCGGTGGTGTCCAGCTCGAAGGACATAAAACATTCGCGGCTACTGTTACTACTTACATCTACGTCGCTCACGAGGGCTCTCCTGTCACACTATCTTCGCTGGTGACCTCATCAATCGAGGCATTGGGATTTCGGGTAATAAACATGGCATCGCCATAACTAAAGAAGCGATAGCGCTCAGCCACCGCCTCATCGTAAGCAGCCATGGTATGGCGGTAACCGGCAAAGGCAGACACCAACATTAACAAAGTGGATTCCGGCAGATGGAAATTGGTAACCAGCCCATCAACAACCTTGTAGTCGTAGCTGGGGTAAATAAAGATATTGGTATCGCCTTGATAGGCCGCGATTTGACCATTCTGCGCCGCCGTTTCCAGGCAGCGTACACTGGTGGTACCCACCGCAATCACACGCTTACCGGCAGCTTTGGTTTGTTTAACCTGCTCGGCTACTTCACTGGTGAGCTCCATCAGCTCACTGTGCATCTTGTGTTCAAAGATATTGTCGACGCGCACCGGCTGAAAGGTTCCGGCACCTACGTGCAAGGTAACAAAGGCAATCTGCACACCTTTGGCTTTCAACTGGTCGATCAGGCCATCATCAAAATGCAGCCCAGCGGTTGGCGCGGCCACAGCCCCCGCCTTTTGCTGATCGCTATAGACCGTTTGATAACGTTCGCGATCTTCAGCCATATCCTCGCGGTCAATGTAAGGCGGCAATGGCATATGGCCAATGCGCTCCAACACTTCCAGGACTGGCTGATTTTTTGGGAACACCAATTCAAACAAGGCATCGTGGCGAGCACTGACCATTAATGGCGTGCCATCCTCCAGAATTACCTCACCACCCACCTTCGGGGATTTACTGGCTTTGGTATGGGCCAATACACGATTGGGCCCCAGAATCCGCTCCACCAGAATCTCCACCCGGCCACCGGTTGGTTTTTGACCAAACACACGGGCGGGAATCACACGGGTATCGTTAAATACCATCAGATCACCGGGCTCAACCCAGTTTAGGAGATCGGGGAATTGACCATGTTGAATACCGCCATCTTCACCATCAAGGCGTAATAAGCGGCTGCCACGCCGTTCGGCGGTAGGCTGACGAGCAATCAGCTCATCGGGTAACTGATAAAAAAAGTCTTGGCGACGCATAGGCTTGTGCTTTACCGACACAGCTAAAAGAAGTGGCCTATCGCACTAGGCGTTAGACCCGTTAACAGGGGCGGTAGAGTAGCCGAAATCAGGCCGAATAGCTATGAAATTGGGTGGTTTTCGAGCATTTGGACGAACCAGAAGCGCTGCTCAAAAAAGCAGCTAAGTGACTGACTGCACAGGTTTATTGCCTTTTTGGCCCCCTGCCCGTTGACGCCGCCAAAGCCACTGTTATAATCAGCGCCTCAATTGCTGCCCCGCCAGCGAATTGAAGCATTCACGCAATGCCCTCCGTGCCGGAGTGGTGAAATTGGTAGACACGACGGATTCAAAATCCGTTGCTAGCGATAGCGTGCCGGTTCAAGTCCGGCCTCCGGTACCATTATTCTAAAGGCTTAGCCCTTGGGCTAGGCCTTTTTTATTTACTCCAAATTTCCAAAGTGTCCACACAGTGTCAACCGAGCAGAAGTAAATATACTCTGCGCTCTCCTTAATACCCCCTACTCCAACTGAAATAGTCACGAAATTGATGAATTTCTAACCATTAGATGGACCAATAACTAGATACTACCCCTTTAAATTAGGGCAAGTTTAAAAGCGTCGGACTTATAATCCGAGATGTTTAAATACCAAATCTAACTTAAGTTTCTCTATAGTTTTTTGCCCTATAGAGATAATCTTGTGCTTACAGTAATCTGCAACTGCTCAAGACAGAATCCAGAGAAGTGGCCTCTAATCCTTTTATGTCGGATCAATCCTTTTTATCTTTTGCTCACCATCGAACAACACCTTCGTCTGCCCACCGTTTGCCTCTCCTTGAAACTCTACTTCGTAGTCATCATTGACATATACCTCATACTTACTCCAGTCAGCATATGCAAGGTACATGAGATTTACCCTTTGCTTAAAATCAGCATCGAGCCTTTCTTTTAAAAAAGTAGAGAAATACCCATCTACTAACCGGTCTTGTTCAGCCTCATCAATGTCTTTTGACACCTGAGCTAGAAGTGATTCAAACACTGGGGTAACTTTTTTCTTTTCTTTCTCTGCTTTTTCAAGAAAATCACCTATGCAAGACTTAAGGAACACGCCTACTTCACGATTTGTACGTTCATATGCGTAATCATATCCCCGTCTTTTAACCCGAAGGTGGGCAGGCACGCCAGACTCAATAAGTAATTTCGCGAATTCTAAATTTTCCAATTTGTGCAAAACTGAAGCCTGCTCTTCCCTTGTAAGACTATCAACATCATTTAAAAATCTTTTAAATGAGATTATATCATTGTGATTCATAGCCCAAAGTAGATATCTACACAGATCACCACCGGTATAGAAATCATCCGGCGCTGCTATATCCGTCATTCCTTTAGAGGCCAAATAGTCAGATAATTCTTGGTCACCGCAACTGGCTCTCCACTTCACTGTTTCATTGTGTTTAGATATATGAGATATATTTGCACCCATTGCTATCATTTTTTCGGATATCTGAATCGAATACTTCGAAGTGTACCCACTAAAAATACCGAATATAGGGGTGCAACCTCTCGAATCTTCTTGGTTAATATCGGCTCCAGCGTTAACAAGAATCTCTATATACTTGTGTGTAGCTTTTCTATCCCCTGATGCTATGTGAATAGGATAGGTTCCTGTTTCATCGGAATTCTGGCAATTAACATCTACACCTAATTTTATTAGATGGTTAACTATCGATTTTGCATCCAAAATGATAGCTGCCGATAGTATATTTAATCCTTTGTCGAGTAGATGATGCTCAACAAATGTTCTTTTCTCGAGTTTTGAATTTAGATCTATTCCAGAATCCGCAAGGAATTTGAAGAGCTTTGTATTACCAATGCGCAGTGCGTGTATAGTTAATGGACAGCCTTGAATAAGAACATCACTATCTATAGCTTTGCCTTTTAAGAGTTGAACTATTGTATCAATTTCATCTTCCAGTACTGCAAAATACAAATTTACATATGTAGATGTTTCCCGCACATTCTTTATTAAAGTCTTCTTTGTTGTCTTCCTGTCACCGTTGATACATAAAGTTCTCGTTGAATCTTCTTGATAGTTGTTAACCTTAATATAAAGCCAAGTTGGTTTCTGCTGCTTTAGAGCCTCCTCAAGAGCATTAGTATCTAACGAGGAAGCCCCCACAATAGTTACTGACAAGAAATCATCCAAAATGAAAGTATCTTCTATGTGATAGCCTTCGAAAAACGGTACATTTTCATCAATTTTATCGAAATATGGGGATAAGCTTGAAATAGCTTTCTCATTATCTTCAAACTGACTAGCAATTATTTCAACTTTGACTTCTGACATTTACTTCCTACCTGTATTAACAGTGACAACTAGAGGCCTAGTTGATTATCCATAACATCTAGACTACCTAATTGGTGTACTTAACTCGAACACCTTACCACTATGTTTAGCCCGCAGATAACACTCAGTCCCATATGACTTTGGTTAGTTTCTTGGAAGGGAGTTCTCTGCATTAAAGAAAAAAGCTGAAGATCAGCTAGGTAACTATCAAAAATGAAAAGAAGCACGCAGAGAGAAGTCGCCAAAGCCTTGCGTAATCTCGAAATCCCTTTCACCTTGATCATATAGTGACTGCCATAGAAATCAACTGCTTTATACAAGGGGACGGAGGGATTAAATTATAACCAAAGGGATAACTAACCAATAAATATTCCCTCGCCCCCGATAGGTAACAACGCCGGAATACCCGTCCCGTCAACGTATCCAGGACGGGACAATGTTAGTTCATACTAAATCCTGACTAAGAGCAACCCCAGTCAATCCTGCTTTAGAGATCAATGTCTTCAATTTCTCCGTACAGAATACACTGGTATATTGATCATACTCCGTCTTAAAAATGAGGTTAGTACCAACGCTCTCCATTGTGAAAACAATTTTGGCAGGCCCAATATCAGCCCCCTCCTCAATCATACGTTCGCTTTTCAATGCATCAGCATCAACAACCACATGCGGAACGAATAAGAAGAAAGTACCTTTGTCCGTGGTAAATGGCAGAAATTCTCCAAAAGGAGATAGATCTTTTTTGAGGCAAGCTTCAGCGCGCTCCGACAACACCAAAATGCTGCCCTTCCAAACCGACAGATCAGGATAAACAGGGATATCGGAGTCGTCATACAGAGAGCTAAACCAACCGTCACAATCCCGCCAGTCATCTGCGATAGAAGCCGTGACACTCGTTAACTTTCGAGACAACTGTCGACCTAATGTTTTTCTGAGTAAAACCCCATCAAAAAACAAACCACCATAGGTCCTTTCATCGGGAATGATTTTATAAATATTCATGATACTTTCTTGTAATACGTTTTTTGCGACTTATCAGTAAGGCAATGACAAAGCTCACCATCTGTCAGCCCTGCGCGAATCCCTTTCAAAACTTGCCTACCGGCCTGCTCTGACATAGCTGGCTCCAGCTTACCCAATACATGCTTCTCATAAGCCGTGGTATGGATTCTGGAATGTGGAAGTGCACTTTTCATCGCCCAATGAGGTACATAGCCCATCCCCGAAGGTAACCACACACCGTTAGATGGATCGTTAATACCGATACCTAGCTCATGCAGTTTGGTCCTGGCATCAATGGCATCAGGTGACTGCACATATCGACCAGTGATCTTATTCTTGATCATCCGTCCGTGCCCAGGAACAACATGGTGGCATGAGCAATTCTTATCAGGAGCCACATCGCCTACAGCACTCATATTCCGCTGCAAGTCTTTTGTGGGATGGTGACCTTCGGACTCCAGGCGATCAAGACGTGAATCGAGTTGATCTTCAGTTTCGTTATCAGTAGGTCTATTTCCCTGCTGATAAAGTGCTAGCTGATATTGCACATCAGCCATAACCTTTAGGCTTCTGCGCTGACTATTGAGATAGTCCAACTTTTCCTTTAGCAGCTTTTGGTGCTTTTTGAGAGCACTTTGACTCGATATCTTCTTAGTTTTAGCGGCATGGTATTCACGCGCTAATGTCTCGTACTCATCAAGTTTGAGATTCAATGGATCCTTAGGTAACGGCATAGTAGCTTCATCCTTGTCTACAAAATTAAATTCCTTGTTGTCAGGCTCAGACTTCATGGTCTAGAGCACGTAGAAAGCGAATACTACCACGATATTTTACAACTGATAATCTCCCTGGTTCGCATTTACACGCCATTCTGAAAGGACTATTTAGATGCCAAATTTAGAGAGCACAAAAGAATGGAGCACCGCCGAAGCGGTAGATTGCTGGACGTATACAAAAATAGGGCCTACTCACACTCATAAGCCGATCAGCTATCAGTGTGAACAAGCCCAAGGGAAAACTTAGTTTACAACCCCCTCTGAATCACCGCATTAGTCACTACATCATCAATGGAACATACCGGCGATTCTGATTCCACCCACGCCGATCCACCAAAGTAAGTTTGATAAATTTTCTCAGCAGTTCGGGTAGCCAGCGCCTGGGTGGTCAAGGTTGGATTGGGGCCGCCGATCGCGTTGGCCAGTGCCGAGTTATCAGCCACATACAAACGTTTTACAAACCTTGATTCCGCATTTTCGTCCAACACCGAGTTGCTGGCATCCGAGCCCATGCGCATGGACGATTGTACGTGTAACAAGATTGGCACTGTATCGACCCGAAGCACTTCCGTCGCCCCAGCTGCACGTAAAATGCTGGCGGCTTTATTGGCCAGGAACTCGCGGTTTTCCAGGGTACGGGCCGAGCGTTGGCGTTTTTCCATATCCACTCTAGCAATTGCACCGTGGTCATCATTACGGGAGGCGGATATTTCCACGCGATTTTCAGGCTCTACATCATCATCGGTAATGATTAACATGGTCAGTGTGTTATTGATATTGTCGAGGATATTTTTTAAATCCTTGCCAACTACCCTGCCTGTCTCACCATCCCATTCGCCGAACACGCCACGGCCATTATCGTATTGGCCGCGAATACCGCTGTCACTGAACATCAAGGTGCTGGAAAGGAATGACGGCCCCATGGTCGTTGGCTCAATACAGCCACGGGTCGGGAAATCCGCACGGGCGGATGAGCCTACGCCTTTGGCACCACCGGTATAAAACGGGAATACGCCAACCACGATATCGAAGGCGTGATCGGTTAAGCCCCGCCCTACCCAGTCGTTGGGGTTGGGTAAATCACTGTTAAGCCACAAGCGGGGATTTTCAATACAACCGGCAGACATCACCACAACGCTGGCCTGTTCTGTTACGGTTTCACCGGTATTAACATCACGCCAGGTCACTCCGGTCGCCTGATCTACGCCATTAATATTCTCATAGTGAACTTGAGTAACATAAGCATCCGTGACCATGGTGACTGCACGACCATTAGCCGCCCATAAATCCGCCGTTAGCGCCATAGGTACATAACTGTTGTCGGTGGAGCGACGGGCTTTTAGATTTCGGGGCGCCAGGCGTGGTTGATAACAACCTTGCAAGCAATGGCCGCAGAACGTACAGCCACTGGCCTGGGGATATTCCAAGGCGATGGTGTCTGTCGTAAGCCCGGCATTACCGCCCGGTTGCAATACGGCATTTTGCTGAGGGCGATAGCTGTCACCTGTGATATCCCTGGTTACCTGCACATTCATGCCAAGGTGCTCACAACCGTTGAAGAAGGTTTGCTCACTGGTTCCCATAGCAGCGGTTTGTACCGGTAGTGTGGCCTCAACCCATTCATAGTAGGGTTTTAATTCCTCGTAGGTGAATGGGAATTCGTAGGCTCTATCGTAGAGGTTTTTATCATCCCCGTTATAGCCGGCAAATGCGCCCGGCATGGCTCTGGGTGAATTGCCAAAATACATTTGTGTGGTTCCCCCCACGCCGGCCACATTGATGATTTGCGCCGGTTTGGGTAGTTCACGCGCCCAGAATTGTTTGTCGCGATCTCCCGGGCCATAACGCTTGGTTCCGGTGATCGGGTTGTTGGAATCGTTTTCAAAATGGGTCCAGGCCTGCTCTGAGTCCGCATTGCGTGCACCGGCCTCCAGTAATAATACATCCAATCCACGCTGGGCCAATTCTTTCGCCACCACTGGGCCACCACCACCTGCTCCAATTACAATAACATCACGCATCGACTTCACTCCTCCCCTGGTAGTAGCCAATAAAATCATCCCACCCTTCAACCGGGCCATGAGGTAAATAGTTGCTTAAATCCCATCCTACGGGCCGGTAGGTTAACTGTTTGGATTCAGTGTCATAAACCTGCCATTCAGAATAGGAACCAAAGGCAGCAAACTGCATGATGGCGCCGGCCGCAAAACTGATTAAACCTGAGATACTGTCGTTCATTTCACCGCTCAGGTTTGCAGCAATCTCGGCCAACAAGTCGGGCAATTCAGTTTCGAACTTTTCAAAGACCCGGGCTTTCTCCTCCCAGCTCAAACGTGCAAATGGGGACAGTTGAACGCCGGTTGCCCAGGGGTTAACCGTACTGGCCAATACGTTGAGCAACATGGCAAAAATTCCCGCCAGAGGAATATGCGAAGTATCTTCCAGGTATTGCTCTATATGGGCTTCAAGCCGGTTCATTACCCACTGCTCTAGCGGCGCCAGCAAAGCTGCAGCCGCTGCGGGCAAAGGTCCGGCAGCATCGGAATAACTTTTTGTGACAGCGGTAAATAAATCCGCTGAGAGTGACTCGGGCATTTCCATATACTGGTTAAAGCCTTCGACCAGGAAGTCATCTGTATCTGCGGCCATGCCCCCTTTTTGGAACAGGTAAAACTCGCCCTGGCCAATAGAATGCAAGTCATTCCCTGGCACCATAAAGGAGACTACGCCAGCCATCGTATCCTTGGTTAAGGCTGCGAGAACCTGTTCAATAATATCGCTGGATGCCAATAGGGCCGCATCGGCTTTAGGTGAGTGCATCAACAGTGAAGGTGTTATGGCCGCAGCAACGCCGGCCAGTCCAGATCGAACCAGAAAGTTACGACGCTCTTTTGAAACGGCTTCACTGGAGATGTTTGATTCATCGAGTGGGGATGATTGATCTCCCGGAGGACTCACACCATCCCTTATTTTTTTATTATTCATAAAGCTTCTACCATTATCAGACATTGGTAGAAACATTTTTCAAGGAAATCAGTGACGCTTATATAGCAATTTACGACATCATCGGAATCTACACGTGGCCTTGTTAAAGATTTGACTCAACTAACTTTACGGCTACTTGTTAGAAAGAGCTGCCGGTACTTACCAGGCCCAATACCTGTCCACTGTTTAAAGGCACGTAAAAAGCTACTGAGATCACTATATCCCAACCAGTTTG
Source organism: Maricurvus nonylphenolicus (assembly GCF_042854845.1). Classification (GTDB taxonomy): domain Bacteria; phylum Pseudomonadota; class Gammaproteobacteria; order Pseudomonadales; family Cellvibrionaceae; genus Maricurvus; species Maricurvus nonylphenolicus. The sequence continues at coordinate 3,345,479 of NZ_AP031498.1, forward strand.
AGATTTCGTTGATGGAATTATTCTCGGCAGCCAGGTACTCAATCGCCATTTTCTCGCGAGTTTTTTCTAACAGGCTGGCGTAAGATAACTCATTTGCTTTTAGGCGACGCTGAAAGGTTCTCAGGTTCATACCCAGAGCACTGGCCACTTGCGCACAACTCACATCGCCGATCGGTAAACGTCGCCGTAAAATAAATTCCACTTGTTCGCCAAGGCTGGCCCCGGACGTACGGTTTAGCGTTCGTTCCGCGGTACTCAATCGATGAAAGGAAGGTTCCGCAAACTTGGTAACTCTATGTTCCAACCAGGTTTGGGAAATTAAAAAACAGGTTTGCTTCTGACCAAATTGCACCGGAATATCGTACAAAGCGCGATACTCTTGTTCGCTTTCGACAGGACAATGGTGATTCAAATGAAGACCGGCAAAGCCTTCACCGCCCAGGCATTGGGCGTAACGATATAAAAACATCATCCGTGCATCCACAATCTGCCGACTGACCAGATCGGGAGCCAGTGGTTCGAATACCAGCTTGTAGGTGACGCCATCCATTGCTTTGGGGCAAACAGGCTCCAGACGCATTTGTCCCATTTCCGAGAACACAGGTAAATAGCGTATCAGTATCTCCAATGCTTCCTGGACGTTGCGCCCCACGTACATCAGTTCCTCAAACCCTTCCATCTTGGTGAGCTCTATCTGCCGGGCAACCTTAATGGCGAAAATCGGGTCAGCAATGCACTTTTCCGTATCCCGGGCGATTTGCAAAAACAGGGGCAAGGGAAGACGCTTGGTCCGGTCTATTAGGTATTCCACACCTAAATTGTACTTTTGACCTATGACTTCATAGTCAACGGGAAATCCCAGTTTGAGGGCTGTTCGCAGGTACTGAAAGGCGGTCGCCATAGAAATTTCAGCGTATTCATCCATAACTTATATCGCTCCAGCTTCGAGTGATATTCCTGGGTAATTATTATTTTTCTTCGAATACAATCTGGCATTAATAAATGCCGAAAAATTACCCTAGCAGCTAAATACGATTTTCAATATAGCATTTTGCGACAAATACTATGGCTATTTTTCAGGCCAGCTTTTATAAACACAGCCTACCGGCTCAGTTTTTTCTACTTCAGGCAGAGCTCCCTCCTTTACCGCCAAGATGGCATTCAGTAAATCATGCTGATCAAAGGTGTTACGCAAGCGCCCAATCGACGCAAAGCGGTTATCTATGCGTCCGCGATAAACCAACTCCCCTTGTTTATTAAATACAAAAGCTTCTGGCTTTACGCCTGAACGCAATTTATCGGCAATGGCGGTTTGACTATCCAGCAGCAAAGGGAAATCCACGTCGTATTCACGCTGATAATTCAGGATGCTGTCCCTGGTGGACCAGTCATCGGAGAAAACACCGTAAAAGTCGATGTCATGTTGGCTGGCAATATCTGCCAGCTCTTTAAGACGCGGTGTCATACGACGGGAGATAGGGCAATCAGACGCCATAATCACATACACACTGTGCTTATTGCCTATGGCATCGGCAAACTGATGGGGGTTGCCTGCCATATCAACGGCGCTTAAACCCACCAACAGAGATTCGATTTTGTCGGCATAGGCCGACGGGATCAAGGCCAATACCATTAAGCTCAGTTTCAGATACATACTTAAGCTCATGAAAAATTACCTCTTTTTCGCTAACCCCAAGCGTTCAATCAACAACTGCTCTTGTGGGTGGAACGCAATGCCCTGTTGCCAGATACGCTTAGCCTTATCGTGTTTGCCCATGCGCTTATAGAGATCACCCAGCTCCTGATAGGTTTTGGCGTACAGAGGCTTTTGGCTCTCCTGTTTTTCCTGTTGCTTGATCAGTTGGAGGAAATGTCTTTCTGCCACGCGGCGATAGTCTTTATCCTCTTCTGCACCATAACCTACTGCCAAACCGAAGCGGGCATCCCACAACGTACTGTCAATGGCCAGGGCTTTTTCGTAATGGGTAACGGCTCTTGTGGCATAGGTATATTGAGCGACCATGGATTCTGTGAAGGTCGAGGCAATACCCATTAGAGAACCGTACACCATATGCAAGCGTGCATCGTCGGGATTCTTTTTCAGCATTTTCTTTAACAGATCTGTTGCGTCATCCATCTTATCCTCATCGGCCAGAATAATGCGGTGCAGTGATTCGCCCTCTTCTTCCCAACTGCTTTTGAATTTCAGCTGCTCGATAATGTCCTCAAGAGACAGATCACCGGTAACCAGTTTGGGATCGGACGGACGGGTCCAGGATTCCTGAGACGCAGCCTGTAACAAACGCGCATCGCGATCACTGTTGGCAATCACCGAGATATAAAGTTCACCCATTTCCTGATCGGTACCCCAGCCCCAGGTTGCACGTACCGGCGGGTTATAAGGGTTATATGGATTGTCCGACGAGTTATCGTAGGAGGTAATGGTATCGATACGCGTGCCTTTGGGCAGGAACAGCGGCTCGCGGTAATAGTAGTTACCCTGCCAACGGAAATCCCAGGTGACATCCAGCAACTGAATCACTTCACCATTTGGCAAGGTGGCTTTGACATCGGCATGGGTGCCCAAGTAATGCATATGCGGGCCGATATCGACAATCTGCATATCCGCTGGCAACTCCATCCAGAAGTGGCGTTTGTAGTCTTTGGCACCGGCCGGAATATCCACCTGATTGGTGCCTACAAATAACGAGGTCAGGGATTTTTTAATCGGCTTTTTGGCCAGATAAATTCCGAAGCGACTTTGGTCTGTGGCTTTTTTTCCGGTTGGGTGATAGTGAATTTCAAATACAAAGTCTGCTCCCCCCGGTAACTTAACACCAATGCCATCGGGGTATTTCACCGGATTACCGCCAGGAGCCCAGGCACCTAAACCTGCGGCACTGTTATCTTTATCCCAGTAGGAAAAGAAACCACCGGTACCGAATACCGAAAACCCTGGCTCTGGATCCTGCTCATCCTGTTTGCGGGCTTTTTTGCCGTAATCGACAAAGAAGTTGGTGTGGTGAACCACCGAGGCATCGCCTGGAATAAAATCAATGGCAGCAATTTCCAGGTCATCAGGAATAGCATCTTTCACCACGAAATAGCGATAAATATCCGGACCAGATGCAGGCACATTAAAGGCCTCCGGCATGGTAATCACAATATCCGGCTCGCCTAACTTCCATTCCGAAGTATCGATTTTCGCGGGCGGATTTAATGCGGCTTTATCGCCTTCTTTGGCGCCTTGCTTCGCCCACTTATCAAGCATGGTAATCTGATGCTCGCTAAGAATACGTTCATTCAGGTAATGACCCGAACCCGGTTTGGCTTTCCAAGGTGGCATAACGCGCTCTTTGGTCACATAGGCAATGACCGGCGCCAAATGGCGGGTTTGCGAATAGTCCAGCAACGGGAAAGGCCCTACGCCGTTTGGACGGTGACACTCCGAGCAGTTGGCATTGAGCAGATTGGCAATGTGACGATTGTAGGTAACCTGCTGCGGAACAATCTCTGGCGTGAACTGGCACGCCTGCTTGTCGGTTACCGTCTTTAGCGCAACGGCTTTACCCGACGTCACTCCCTTACTTAATACGCGTTTAAATTCCTTAGCGAGTACAGGGCCGCGATAAACCGGACGATCGTATTTATCGATCATCAATGTTTCCAGTGCAGATGTGGGTTTGATTTTAGCGGCCAGGTTGCGATCAGCATCCAGAATCAACGGGAAGTTCAACCCGTATTTTGCCTGCAGCGCTTTGGCGTCTTGCCACGTAGTCTGAGAACCAGGAATGACACCGTATATAACAGCTCCGTCAGCTTTGGCCTGCTCTCCCACTCGGTTTAGCTGCTGCAATTGATCAGCGCTGATCTCACACTCTGGCACAAGAAAGGTAAATGCTGCCGGCTTAAGCTGGGTGCCATCCATCCCCAACTGCAACAGATTGCCATCCATATCCACAACCCGGGTACCCACCAAGGACACCGCAGCCTGGGGGCTGGCGTAGGTAACGGCCGACACTAACAGCAGTGTTAGCAGGCAAAGCCGTTCTGGACATAAGGGTGGAAAGACTTTTTGAATGAAACGCGGCATTAGATTACCTCTCCCCTGCCGGGGTAAAACCAAAGATAACAAGTAAATTATCAATTTTGACAACCCACCCATTAGGGCATAAACAGGCGCTGATTTGCCACAAAAATTAATCACTTTGAACAAACCTACAACAAACCCTCGCTACCTTATGGACACCACACAAGGTAAGCGAATATCACCAGTAACGCGTCGAAAAGAGGCAAGCCCTGCCGGCGGCAACAAAACCTTCATCACAGTGTCGCAATAAGTTCACTGAAGCATGGATTTGAAATCTGTACCTTGCCCGCAAACCACGGTAAACTCCCGCCACATAAGGACTTTTCGGTTTTGACCACAGAAAAATCAACCGAAATTGGTGAAAATATAGGCTAAATGCTAAAGCGACCACCAAGTCAGTGAATAAGTCCCCAATAAGCCGCTCTGTCGGGCAATGACAACAAGAACCCAAGACCTGCTGGAAGCAAAAAGCGGTACCTATGAAGAATAAGCCCCTCAACCCCCTGACCTTTTGGCCACAAGCCATTGGGGACCTGGCCTTGGGTATCTATACGTTTTTACACTGGCCCAAATCCCTGTCCAGCCGTGTAGACCCTCCCGTCACCGTTAATGAACAGTTCTTTGGCATCAATATCGCTACCTCCAGTGACGAGCGCAGTGATGATTATGTCTTGGACCACGTGCGTGAGCTGGGTTTTAAGCATGTGCGCCTGGACTTTACCTACGACTCCATTGGTGGTGACGCTGAGCGTTTATTACACAAGGCGCTGGATCAAGGCCTCGAAGTTCTGCTGGATATCTTCCCTTCCTTTGAAGATGCTCAACAAATCAGTAAAGACCCGGGCGCCGACCAGCGGTGGTACGAGTTTGTTGAAACCATATTCAGCCGCTACGGTGTGCATAAAGATCAGCTGATTTTTGAGATTGGCAATACACCGAACCGCGGCAAGTGGTCCGGGTTCAGCTCCATTGGCTATATCAATGCCTGGAATATTGTCAGCCCGCTAATGGATAAATACGACGTACGTATTGCTGGGCCCAATATTTCCGACTTTGAACCGCTGGGTAATATTTCCTACCTGCGGGCCATGAAGCGTATCTCCCAGGTACCACCCATTCACACCACCAACCTGTTTGTAGAGCGTGTGATAGAGCCAGAGGCCAACGATCACCGTGTACTCGGTGACTGGGCCCGTGACTGGCTGCGCTTAAATCTGGTGAAGAAAGCCCGTGCGATTGATGCCATTGGTAAAGAGCTGGGCTGTGAAGAGACCTACTGCACTTATAAGTGCTGGACCATTCGCCGTCTTAACCGCTGGTCCGATGATCCGGAACAAAAACAGGCTGATTACCTGATGCGCTATATGGTGCTGGCTGCCACCAGTGGCGCACTGGATCGCGTTTACTGGGGGCCACTGGTCTGTAACCGCGACGGAATTATCGACTGTGGCGCCGAAGGCTATCCTGAAGTCGACAACGTCAGTCATTACCGTGAAATTCGCGGTAACTTTGAAGATTATCGCGTCCGCCCCGCTTTTAAAGCACTCAAACAAGCCAACCAATTGCTGGCCGGTGCCACCTGCATTCAGGCTGTACATTCGCAAAATGGTATTCACCATTTTGTCTTTGTAAATGATCAGCAACAGGAATTTCATATCAGCTGGTGCCGTGACGGCTTCAGTTTGCCTATTGGCCTGGTGTATCCCAATGCCTGGGATGATGAAGTCAGCTTTACCAATGTACTGGGCGAAACGCTGACAACTGCACCGACACAAATTAACGAGCAACCACTGGTTATTCGCTTTAATTCGATTCACCCACGTTGGCGCCCTGATGCCGACAAACTAGCAGGACTTCCGGATATGACAGTGCTCAACATCCCGGCTGAGCAGCGCCAGTACCTTCCCTTTAATAACAGTAACTGGCGTGGAGCCCTGGCGGTTAATGACGGCCAAAATCTGGATGACACCCTGGCGGCCCTGCTGCCCGAGGCACTGGAAACCGCACCTGTCGATCACCTGATCCGTGACAAGCGCAACAAGGTTTGGAATATCACCACACCAACCAATGGCACTCTGACCATTAAATTAAACCGCGCCGTTGGCGGCAAGCGCCTCAGCTACCGCTTCTTGCCCAGCAAAGGTAAGCGTCATTGGGACAACGCTGCGGCCATGCTGCGCGCAGGCATCAACACGCCACAACCGGTCGCTTACTTTGAGCGCCATCAGTTAAGTGGTATTGAGCCAAATTACTATGTTACCGAGTTCTTGCCCGGTGCCTTCTCTTCCCGTGATGTGTTTTCCAGCATCAATAATGGTGAAGCCGACTTCCGCGGTATGAGCCATGAATACCTGCTGGAGACGATCGGTAATTTCGTTTGCCGTATGCACGATGCCGGTATTATTCATCGTGACCTGTCGTCCGGTAATATCCTACTGACTCAGGATGGCGATACCGCTACACCCTATCTGATTGATATTGGCCGTGCCAAACTGAAGAAGAAGCTCAACTTGCGCGAGCGCCTGATTGATGTAATGCGTATCGTTTACAAGCTGGATTGGCCGGACCGTGAACGCTTGGTGAGCTACTACGAAAAAGCTTACGGCAAAGAAGTGAAAGGCTGGCGCCAGGCGGCGAAGTACTATGAATTTAAACAGCGTTCCAAAAAGAACATTAAAGGTAAGCTCAAGTTTAAAAAGAAACGCTAGTCAAACCAGCTAACACATAAACGCGAGACACAAGGATGTGTCCTATCGCTGTAATACCACAGAGAATTAAACACTCTGCATGTCTTCTCGTAACGCTTCCCGATACTTTTTTGGCGTCAACTTAGTCCAGCGTTTACAAGCACGATTAAAAGCACTTTGATCACCGTACCCCAATAATCCCGCAATCTGACTTAAACTTAATTCACTGCGCGATAAATAACGCCTGGCCAACTCTTGCCTGACGCTATCGACAATATCTTCAAAATAAACGCCCTGCTTTTCAAGACGTCGCTGCAGCGTACGCTCATGCACCTGTAGCTGACTGGCTATTTGACAGATACCTATATGCCCACTGGATAATTGTTGTGAGATTAAACTTTCTACCTGCCGGGCAGTGTCGAGGGGATTCCTGGCAATTAACTGTTCAATATGCTGCTCAGCCAAATCAGACAAGGCTGAATTACCGTACTGTAATTCCCTTTCCAACAACTCGGAAGCAAAGCACATCTTGTTTTCCGCTTGACCAAAATGTACTGGGCAACCAAAACGTTTTTCGTATTCTGCAACAGGCAATACAGGCTGATGGGTCAAATCAACCATCAAACCTTTCCACGGTGGCGGTACCAGTAGCTGTAAAATCTTGACCATATTCAGAAACGATTGCTCAGCAGCGCTGCGTCGCGGCACGCCTTCTGACAGCGCCAGCTCGTAGGTCATCTCAACCACCCCCGTCGTTTCATCAATGCGGACTTCAGACGTTGCACCGGAGGTATGATACGGCAGATAACGCTGCATCATATCGACCGCTTCTCGCACGGTCTGCTGATGATGAATCAACAGGGCAACAGGCCCCAGAACAGAGATACTTTGTTGCTCTGCTAGCTGTAACCCCAGGTCATTGATCCCCAAACGCTGCTCAATAAAAGTGGAAAATTCAGCCAACTCATCCAAGCAAAAATAGGCATCTTCTGACGCCAATAAACGCGTCGATATACCAAATTCCTGGAGCAAAGCGTCTGGATCTCCGCCATATCGATGAATGATGGTATCAATCCCTTTAAGGGCATCGATGCGCATCATGGGTTTGCTTTGGATAACCATCGTACAACCTCCTCCCTTCAGGATTGATCGACTGTCATGAAATGTCAATTCAGACTGGGAGGCCTGTCATGAAAAGACAATACGATAAAGCCCCGGTCTTCGAGAATGGCATAAAGCTTAGATCAGGACAGTTTATGAAAGCCGTTATCTGCCACCAAGGCCAGCTCAGCGTTGAGCAACAACCCGACCCCACCCCTTCAGATAATCAGGTTGTTCTGGAGGTTTTGCGCTGTGGCATCTGTGGCTCCGACCTTCACGCCCGCCATCACTGCAACAGCTTGGCTGACAGTGCTACCAAAGCCGGATTAGATGGACTGATGCGCTTTGACCAAAAGGTTGTACTGGGCCACGAGTTCTGCGGTGAAGTTACAGAGCTTGGTCCCAAAGCCAATAGCAAGATCAAACCCGGCACCCGGGTATGTGCCCTGCCCTTTTTACAGCACAACAATCAACTGGAACTGCTGGGTTTCTCTGAGCGAGTCAACGGTGCCTATGCCGAATACACACTGGTAGAAGATGTCATGATGGTGCCCATCCCCAACGGCCTGGATACCGACATCGCGGCCCTCACCGAACCCATGGCGATTGGCTGGCATGCCGTTAATCGTGCGGACATCAGCCGCAAAGATGTAGCTGTAATTATCGGCTGCGGCCCCGTCGGCCTGGCCGTTATCAGTGCCTTAAAAGCCAAGGGTATCGAGCAGGTTATTGCCAGTGATTTTTCGCCCAAACGACGAGAACTTGCACAGCAATGTGGTGCCGACATCGTAGTGGACCCGGCCGAGCAATCAGCTTTTGATAACTGGCAAGCCATGGGGTTCAGTATGAGAACCGATGACCTGTTAGGTCAGGCGATTGATGCTCGGCGCAATATGGATAAAGCACCTATCGCCTGGTGGCACCAGTGGCGCTTGGCAGAAAAGTTAGGTGTAACCAAGATCAAACGCCCCGTTATTTTTGAATGTGTCGGCGTCCCGGGACTGATTCAAAACCTTATTGATCAAGCTCCTATCCAGTCACGCTTGGTTGTTGTCGGCGTCTGCATGGAAAACGATAATTTTGTTCCTAGCACCGCCATCAATAAAGAAATTGATATCCGCTTTTGTGTTGGTTACACGCCATTAGAGTATCGCGATACCTTACACCTTCTTGCCGAAGGCAAACTCACCGCAGCACCCTTAATCACCGGCAAAGTCGGCCTTGACGGTGTCGAGAATGCGTTCGATGCCCTGGCCGATCCCGAGCAACACGCCAAGATTCTGATTGATCCCCGCAGCTCACTATCCTGCCCGGCATAAACTCAGTCCAATATAAGAATAATCCTATGACCGCTAGCCTTCCCCTCAATCAAATCGCCATATCTTCCATCGATCTTCAGCGCTCCGAGCTCTGGTGGCGACAAGGCCTTGGGTTTTTACCTTCTGGCTGTACGCGTCTTTTTCGTGGCAAGGCCCTGTCTGGAACAGCGGGCCTGCCAAATGCCGCTGCCACAGCACGCTGGCTTGTAGGAAGTGACGAGTGGCTGCAAATTGAATTGTGGCAATACGAAAGCCCTCTGGCACGGCTCATGCCTGCCGACTATTCACCGTTGCATGAAGGCTTTAGTCGTTGCGGTGTTTGGATTAAAGCCTTTGATGCAACCGTAAAACGCCTGAGCGAACTGGGCTCGCCGATACTCACTGACATTCAGGGAGAAAAAGGCCAGCGCCGCGCCTGCGTCCGTGATCCTGACGGTATTTTTGTTGAGTTGTTTGAAGCCGATCCCTTATCTCTCGCAGAAAGTGCCTATAAAGCTAACGCGGCGTTTCGCAGCGTAACCATTACGACTCGAGACTTAAACAAAGCAACTACCTTTGCCAAACAAGGCTTAGGGTTACAGCCAACCGATAACATTCACACCAACGAACATGAAACCCTATGGGGATTGGATGGCGCACATTGTGAGCGTAGCTGTTTTAGATCCGGGCCGATGCTATTGGAATACGTGCAATACACACAACCTCAGGTTATTCCCAAACCGCAAGATGCCCGCCTTAACGATCAGGGTATTTTAAATATTGCCTTCGGCGATAATCAGGGTAATGAAGATGTGTTGGTGATGCGCGAACAAGCCATCCGTGCAGGCGCCTATCCCAGCACCACAACATTACTCGGTAAAACCACTGGTGCGGTTTATATGACCGACCCACAAGGGTTTTCCTATGAGTTTATGGGAGCTAAACCAGGTTTGGCTCAGCGTTTAACGGGCTTCATTCCTCAGGAAAGCCCCAAGTTTAATCCCCCTGACAACCAACAAGCTATCACCTCCCGCTGGCTACCGGTATCGGCGGACCAAGTCTTTGATTACTTTGCGGATGCCGATGGCATACAACACTACCCAGGGCTTGGAGAAATTAAGCCTCTACGTAATGGATTTAAAGTCGCTAATGGCGTTGGTGCCGAGCGACTGGTTAACAATAAAATTCATGAGCAGGTAACGGTGTTTGATCGCGAGAGAGGACTAATCCATTACCGCGCGCTTTCTGGCTGTCCACTTAAACACTATATGGGTGAGATACACATCGCTCCACACGGCAATGGCTGTCATGTGAGCTGGATAAACCGATTCCGCTCGCCGGTTCCTGGCTTAGGCTGGCTGTTTAAGTGGCAACTTACCTCTATGTTTAATCGTGTTTTACAAACACTGTCTGAACAAATCCCCCATAACAAAGACTACACCACAGGCGGAGACACACATCCGCAAGGAGAGACTCTATGAGCGAATCTGCCAAATCCGGTTTTGCCGGTAAAGCCACCAAAGGCTTTGTTCTCAACATTGTTATTACCGCCGCCATTATGGGGTTGGGCCACTTGATTTTTTACACCTTCGGGTAAGTAACTGGAGTACAACAGGAGTACCGATATGATTAAACATCTACTTACCACAGGCCTGGCTCTGGCCTCGATATCCGCATCAGTCTCTCCCCTGGCGGCAACTCTGAATGGGCAGGTACGGACAGAAGCCGGCCAACCCATTGCCGGTGCTTTGGTCACTCTGTGGAATGAACCTCGCAACCAAAAAGAAACCGTTTACACCGATGCCTTAGGTCGCTATCACCTCACCACCGAGATGACTGGCAATGTCACCCTACGCGGTCGTGCACCCTATTTCCGAGATATCAATCAGCCGTTAACCCTTGGACCAGACGATCAAGTTGATACCAACTTATCTCTCACAGCGATGACTGACCCGGCCGAGATCTCGGCGACGTTAACAGCTTCAGCGCACGCCTCTCAATTACCCTTTGAAGATGACGGCGTTCGTAACACCTTTATCAGTCAGTGTAATTACTGCCACCAACAGGGTAATTCATTAACCCGAGCGCCGCGTGACGAAGCAGCGTGGAGCGATACAGTCTGGCGCATGGAAACCTATGCGGCCTACTTAACCTATGGCGAGCATAAGCAGGTCGTTAACATACTGCATGAAGGCTTTAACGGTGATCCGATTAAAGTCCTGCAAACTTATGAGCACAGCGCTGAACTGTCACAGGCCAAAGTAAAAGAGTGGCTGGTTGCTACACCTATGTCTTTCCTGCATGACACCGTCGTAGGTTCCGACGGTAAGCTTTATGGTATCGATGAAGGCAGCGATACCATTTATGTACTGGATCGTACCGATGGCAGCTTGCAAGAATTCAAAATGGACCCGGAAGACGAACCCGTGGGCGGTGATTTTGTCGGCCTTCAAATGCCGCTGGGTATTTTCACCGGCAGCCATGGTCCTCACAGTATGGTAGAACTGGATGATGGCCGTATGTTTATCACAGCCGCACTGTCCAGCAGTATCTTTGAACTGAACGCAAAAACCGGTGAGTTTACCCGCTACCACATCCCTCGCGGCTTTCTGTGGCGCAAAGGCATGTATCCACACACCATCCGTAAAGACGCTGATAATAATGTCTGGTTTACTGTGACCTTCTCCAACCGGGTGATGAAGTTTGACACCACAACCCATGAGTTCACCGATATCGGTTTGCCTTCAGATGGGCCACTGAATTTGATGAGTGATGTCTTTATGGGTGTAGTTTTAAAAGTTGCAGGCCTCTTCCCGCACGAGAACCTGCATATGGCATTCTCTCACCACAAATGGTTAAACGGCGGTAAAGAAATTCTAAGCATGCCCTATGGTATTGATATCAATCCTAACGATGGCTCAATTTGGTATGGCAAGTTGATCGGCAATAAGATTGGCCGTATCGATCCTGAGACCATGGAAATTGTTGAGTTTGATACCCCACACCGTGGACCACGCCGTATGCGTTTCGACAAAGACGGTATTTTGTGGATTCCTTCATTTGATGAAGGCGTTCTCATGCGTTTTGACCCCAAGATCGAAGCGTTTGAGAATATCCCGCTGCCACTGCTTTCAGAAAATGAATATGAAGTGCCCTACGCGCTAAACGTTCATCACCACACAGGCGATATCTGGATTGCAGCCAATAACTCAGACCGCATGTTGCGCTATATACCTTCTGAGAAACGTTTTGTCAGCTACCCTATGCCTAGCCGGGTTGTGTGGTTCCGTGATTTTGAGTTCACTAAGGACGGCCAGGTGTGTTCCTCAAATGCCAACTTGCCGGCCTACGCCCATGAGGACGGCTTACCCGCCTTTGTATGCCTTGATCCTGAGTACAATACAACACCAACCCAAAGTGTCGCCCAACACTAGCAGTGTTTGATTTCCCGGCTTAAAGGCCGGGAAATCACAAACCATACTGCTTAGCCAAGAGAAAGAAATAATGAGTACAACAATACCAAAGGGTTACGCACTGATTACCGGCTCCGGTTCTGGTATAGGTTATGAACTGGCGATTGGGTTTAGCCAACAAGGTTACTCTATCATTGCCACAGATATTCACCTGGACACACTTGCAAAAGTAGAACGACAGTTAAAAAAGAACAATGCTTCTTATCAGTGCCATGCTTTGGATGTAACGGATCCAACCCAATGGCAAAGCCTGAAACAAGCATTGGATGAGCAAGGCATCATTCCGGATGTACTCGTCAACAATGCCGGTATTGGTTACTTTGCCCCGCTGCAGGAAACCCCGCCTGCCATTATCGATAAAACCCTGGACATTAATGTCAAAGGCATTATTTATGGCTACCAGACCTTTATTGGTGCGATGCAATCGGACAACAAACCAAGAACATTGGTCAATATTGCCTCCGCAGCCTCGAAAACCCCGATGCCCAATATGGCAGTTTATGCCGCCTCAAAGTCAGCCGTGGAAGGTTTAACCGATGTTATTGCCATGGAGTTGGCGGAAACCAAGGTTCACACTATGTGCGTGCACCCAGGCATTATCAATACACCCATTGTGCAGAATCGGGCAATGATTGGTAACGCCATTAGCGATAATCAGGTCCTGCGATTACAGCGACACTATGAGGATGAAGGATGCCATCCGAAGGATGTTGCTAATGACATTATCCATGCCGTTGCGCGGGAGCAGCGCGTGCTCTATACCGGCCCGAGCGCGCTCTTATCAGGAATTGCTTCCAGACTTCTCCCCAAACGTTTTATGGACAGGAGTTTAAGAAAGCAGGCCGCCGCCGTCGGCTATCTGTAATACGCAAAGGGCTGCCATTATCGGCAGCCCTTTTTGCTTTACTCAGTCAAATATTCTTGCGGTTTCAGTTTGCGCATTTGCTGCTGGTAGCCCGTAACATAGCCGGGCCAGACCGTCGTATTCTGGCCATGTTTATTGAGATACCAGCTTTGACAGCCCGACTCCCACACGCGACCATGGGTGTTTTCCTGCAACGTCTCGTTGTAGGCATTCTGGGCATCGCGACGTACATCAAACAACTGGACATCATGCGCCTCGATATAATCCAAACATTGCAGAACGTAGTTGATCTGCGCCTCGATCATAAGAATCATGGAGTTGTGGCCCAAACCACTATTGGGGCCAACCATAAAGAAGAAGTTAGGAATCCCGGCAACAGATACGCCTTTATGAGCCTGTGCCCCTTCTATGTCCCAACGTTCAAACAAATCCTTACCACCAGGGCCAAACAGAAAACCTTTATCCAGTGGATCGGCTGCTTCAAAGCCCGTGCCCCAGATAATAATATCCGCCTCGACCTCACGCCCATCACTGGATATCAGCCCTTGGGGTGTTATTTCTTCAACACCGGCATTAACTAGCGATACATTAGGACGATTAAAGGTAGGGTAATAATCGTTAGAAATCAGTAAACGCTTGCACCCCAACACATAATCCGGTGTTAACTGCTGGCGAATCTCTGGATCTTCTACTGTGCTTTCCAGATGTTTAAGCGCCATCTTTTTCGCCTGTTTGTGGTAGAAACTCTTTTCATCCAACAGGCCAACACGTATTTCATGACTATAAAAAATTGACTGTCGATAGAGCTTTTGCCAAAACGGTATCCACTTGAATAATGCCTTCTCAATCCCCCGATAGTACCTGTCTGGCCGTGGCACAATCCATCCCGGTGAGCGCTGAAACACATGTAACGATTTTACCTTGGAAGCGATCTGCGGAATAAACTGAATCGCACTGGCCCCGGTGCCCACCACGGCTACACGTTTGCCAGTAAGATCGATATCGTGATTCCACTGACTGGAGTGAAAACTCTCGCCGGCAAACTGTTCAACACCTTGAATATTAGGAATAGAAGGCACGTGCAAGGGTCCCTTACCCGCAATCACAAAACGGGCCACTCGCTGACTGCCATCCTTCAAATGAACATGCCACAGGGAGGTGTCATCACAAAATCGAATCTGTTGGACTTCCTGGCCAAACTGAATATGGCGATAGAGGTCATACTTACTGGCACAGGATTTTATATATTCATAGATTTCATTTTGCGGCGGGTATTTTTTACTCCAGTCGGTTTTTTGCTCGAAGGAAAAGGAGTAAAGATGGGAGGGAATATCACAACAGCAGCCAGGATAGGTATTATCTCGCCAGCATCCACCAACTTCCTGCTGCTTTTCCAATATCAGGAAATCGTCACGCCCGGACTGTTTTAACTTAATCGCCATCCCCAGTCCGGAAAAACCCGTGCCGATGATGATTATCGAGGCGTCAACCGACCTCGCGTCTGTTGCTACATTCGCGTGCTTCATGGTTCTCTCTCTCGCTTTTTACCGGGGCCGCAATTTAGATTGTCTTTTACCCCGGTTTATGGGTTTAGGTTAATTGCTGATGAATAAACGCTGTCATATCGTTAATACAGTGTTTGGCTTCAGGCAATAAAGGGTAAAACACCGGCCAAACATGGGGTTGTTTTTTCCAAATATGGATATCGATCGATGTATCTGCGGCCGTTTGCTGCTCTAGCAAGCGCAGGGAATCATCGCGTAAAACTTCACTGTCACTGACATGGATAGATATAGGCGGCAAGCCACTTAAATCGCCCATCAATGGTGATGCTAATGGTTCGGTGGCCGCAGCGCCCGATAAATAGTTCTCTGCACCTCGGCGAATAGCATTGCGATCAAACATGGCGCAGGACATTTGATTATCGTGGTGAGAGTCACCACTTACGGTCATATCCGTCCAGGGTGACAGCAAAATGGCGCCAGCCGGCAAAGGTAATTGCTGCTGTTTGAGTGACAGCAATAACGCCATGGATAGCCCACCACCGGCAGAATCGCCACTGACAATAATCCGTTCTGGCTTTACGCCTTGATCCAGCAACCAGCGGTAAGCTTCAACGGCGTCCTCCACAGGTGCGGGGTATGGATGCTCTGGCGCCAGGCGGTAATCCAGGGAAAACACTTTAATACCCGCCTTACGAGCGATACCTGTCGTCATGGCTCTGTGAGTAGCCGGCGAACCAAAGGCGTAACCACCACCGTGCAGATATAAAAACACCGCATCACGGCATACCGGTGCAATACGCTCAGGTATTTGCCATTCGCCTTTAACACCAGTCTCACTCACTGGAGTGGCTGTTACACCGCGTTCGTGTTTTTTCCCTGCCGCCTGCTTTTCCATGGCATTGCGTAGATAGGAAAACTCCATGCTTTCCTGTATCACTTTCGATTTAAAAGAGCGCTTTAAAAACCACGTCATAAAACGCGAGCGTAAACTGGGGCCACCGTAAGGGTGTTGCTTAATCGAGCTATCAATGGTCACGGTCAGATCCTTTGTTGCAAACAAGCGTTATACTTTTGGCGGGTCTACCAATGCCCCACCACCAAACATTTTCAGCAAGATGTCATAGGCACTGGGAAACAGGCGCTGGAACAGGTCAATCAAACGGGCGTCATTGCCAATGAGAATTCGCTTGCTGCGACGCTGAGCACCTTTCAGGATAATACTAGCGGCTTTGGAAGCAGGCATTTTTAAGGCTTTTTCTTCCAAAGCCTGAACAATTTTAGCGTGATCTAAATCTTTCTGGTCCAGCTCGGCACTGCGTGCAATATTGGTTCGAATGCCACCGGGATGTACACAGGCGACATGAACGCCGGTGCTTTTCAACTCCTGACGCAGGGCCTCCGTAAAGCCTCTTACGGCGAATTTACTAGCACAGTAAGACGACTGCCCTGGCACTCCAATAATGCCAAATAAGCTCGAGATATTAACCAGGGTCCCCTGGGTTTTTAACAGCGACGGTAAAAATGCGCGCGATCCGTAGACAACGCCCCAAAAGTTTACATCCATAACCTTTTTAAATGCCTCAGACCGGGTATGCATAAACTCCCCTACCCGGGTGATACCGGCATTATTTATCACCAAGTCAACGCGCCCGAAGTCTTTCTGCACCTGCTCAGCAAACAGGTTAAATGCCGATTCGTCAGCAACATCCAGGCTGTAACTGTTCACTGTCTGGCTGCCAATCTCTCGCACCTGGTCAGCGACATTAGCTAACTCAGCTTCATTAATATCTGCTGCTGCAATCGCATAGCCCTGCAGTGCTAACTGCGTAATCAACTCTTTGCCGATGCCGGAACCTGCACCGGTCACTACCGCCACGGGTGCCTGAACTGCAATACTTGAAGGCGCCATGTGTCTCTCTCCCACTCTCTCTGTATCTAAATAGTATGAACTATTCTCTGTATTATTAACTCATCTCACTGGTCAACTGAACTACAATTTGTCATCCGAACCACAAATAGTCAAGCGACCAATGAGGACAAGTAGCGTATAATTTCCCTATTCGCCTTTGCCATTTGGCGACAATGTTAGAAAAAATGAGGAATATCAATTGGTTACAACAGCCCCAAAGATGGGACTGCGAGAAAAACGCAAAGCAGAAACTCGGGAAAGAATTGTAAAGGCGGCTATTGAGTGCTTTACCGAGCACGGTTTTAACGGTGCATCGACCCGTGATATTGCCAAATCAGCGGGTGTTGGGCAGGGCCTGGTGACCTACCACTTTGAGTCAAAGGAAGTATTGTGGAAAACCGCGGTAACACAGGTCTATGAAAGCCTGCCTACTCCACCGTCGTTTGATGCCGACAGCGTAAAAACCAAAGCTGACGCTAAAGCCGCATTGATGGTCTATCTGCGCCAATTTGCCGATAACTGTTTAAATGGCCCCAATATGCCGATGTTTTTATACCATCAGGGCTCGCAACCGGATGAGAAGCTGAGCTGGATGCTGGATGAACACTTAATGCCTTCTCTGGAATCCCTGCGCCCGCTCTATGAAGCGGCCCTGCAGGTAAAGGCCATTAAACCTATCCCTTTTATTAACTTCAGCTTTTCCCTGCTGGCCGTTGTGAACACCCATTTTGCACTGCACAACGTCTACCAGCACATCTCCGGGGAAGACCCCAAAGATGCAACAACGGCAGATAAATTACTGCAAACAATTCTGGATATGATGACCGTAGATTGAAGCCGATCTAGACGAGAAACTCGGCAACGGCTTGGTTAAAGGCTGCTGGCTTTTCCGCATGTAACCAGTGGCCACAGCCCTCTAGCGTAACCATTGTTGCGTCAGGGGTGAATTGATCGATCTGAGTCTGGTGTTCAGGTAAGACATAATCAGACACGCCACCACGAATATACAGCGCCTGTCCAGAAAACGCCTGCTGAAATTCTGGTGCGGTTCTAATATCGTTGTAGTTGGCCTTCAAGCCTTCCAGATTACAACGCCAGCGATAACCGCCCGCTTCTGCACGCACCAGGTTCATTAACAGAAAACTGCGCACTCCCGGCTCTTCGATATATTCACTCATCACCTTGTCCGCCTCGCTTCGGCTTTTTACGGTGTCGGTATCAACCGCATCCAAACCTTCGAGGATCAGCTGGTGATGGGGTTTATAGTCCACCGGTGCAATATCGGCGACTACCAGACGGTTAACTCGCTCTGGAAACAATTGCGATAACTGCAAGGCAACCTTGCCACCCAGAGAATGCCCCAGAATATCCGCCTTATCCCAGCCTTTGGTCGCCATTAGACGATTAATATCTTCAGCCATCTCTCGCTGACTCATCGTCTCAGCGTGGAAAGATCGGCCATGATTGCGTAAATCCACCAAGCTTACCGGGCGATCTTTAAAGGCTCGGGCAATACCCATTAAATTTTCAGATGCGCCAAACAAGCCGTGAATCAGCAATAAAGGCATACCCGTTGCTTCGGGGTTTTCATCTCGACAATAGATTAATTCAGTCATTTGCTATCAACTAATTATCGCGCCTTAAAGCGCTTCAATATATTCGACCATCAGCTGTACGCTTTGCTGGCCACGGAATTCATTGACATCCAGGCGATAGGCCAAGCGCACCTTTTCTACTTGATTATTGGGCCACTGGGCCAGATCAATATTAAAGGCAATGGCGTCTACCAGTTGTCGCCCTTGGTTATCCAGCGACAACACCAGTTTTAAATGTTTCTCGCCAACAATTCGTTGCTGGACAACGAAAAACTCACCATCAAATACTGGCTCCGGAAAATGCTGCCCCCAAGGGCCGGCATCGCGTAATTCCTGCGCGACAGGGATGGAGAATTCATGTAAATCCAACGCACCGTCCGAGAGAATCTGCGCCTGCAAATCGTTCTCGGTCAGCATATCCCTAACCACCTTATCGAAGGCCACTTGAAACGCCGCAAAGTTTTCTCGCGGAAAACTCATGCCCGCCGCCATCGCGTGACCACCAAACTTACTGAGCAACCCCGGATTGGCTGTTGCCACCGCATCCAGGGCATCGCGAATATGCAAACCGGCAATCGAGCGTGCTGAGCCTTTGATCTCTTTGCCTTCATCATCAGCATTGGCAAACGCAATCACCGGGCGATGGAATTTATCTTTAATTCTTGAAGCCAGAATACCAATAACGCCCTGGTGCCATTGGCTATCGTACAGGCACAGGCCCCAAGGCATATCCCCCTCGGCAGAATCCAGCTGCAGTTTATCCAGACTGACTAACGCTTCCTGCTGCATACTTGACTCAATCGCGCGTCTGTCACGGTTTAAATCATCCAGCTCAATAGCCATTTCTCGGGCGATATCCGGGCTTTCACACAACAGGCATTCAATACCTAAGGACATATCATCCAGCCGCCCTGCCGCATTTAAACGCGGCCCTACGGTAAAGCCCAGATCAGATGCCACTAAACGGTGACGTTGGCGCCCGGCCACGTCTAGCAACGCCAAAATACCCGGACGTGCCCGGCCTGCCCGAATTCGCTGTAACCCTTGATGCACCAAAATACGGTTGTTGTGGTCGAGCGGTACAACATCGGCTACGGTGCCCAACGCCACAATATCCAGATAATTGGCCATATTCGGCTCAGCAATACCCTGGGCTTCAAACCAACCGCGCTTGCGTAGTTCACCGCGCAAGGCACTCATCACATAAAAAATGACTCCAACACCGGCAAGGTTTTTACTGGGAAAGTCACAGCCGTGCTGGTTGGGATTAATTATCGCTGCTGCGGCTGGCGTTTCATTGCCCGGCAAATGGTGATCGGTCACCACTACACGAATACCTAGCGCATTGGCGGCATCCACACCCTCAATACTGGAGATACCGTTATCAACTGTGACGATTAAATCCGGTTTACGTTCAGCCGCCACCGCAACGATTTCTGGCGTTAAGCCATAACCAAAATCGAAACGGTTAGGCACCAGGTAATCGATTTGCTGTAAACCCATCGCCTTTAAAGCCAACATGCCCAAGGCGCTGCTGGTGGCACCATCAGCATCGAAATCACCTACGATTAATACCCGTTCTTGTTTTTCTACTGCGTCAGCCAAAATGGCAACGGCTTCAGTTAAGCCTTTTAACTGTGTGGGCGGGGTTAACTGTTGTAAGGTTTTTTCCAAGGCCGCATCGGAGTCAACGCCACGGGATCGATAAACACGCTGTAATAGCGGTGAGATAGGCGAATCAAAAGCCGTAGCACTCGACTCTACCTCTTCACGTCTGACAATAAGCTTCTGCATGATTTCCCCAAAGCCCCCACTTTGCTCTTTGCATTCTAAGTTTAAGTCTAGCAAACAAAAAACGGGGCCTTAAGCCCCGTTTTCTTTCGTCACTTAATGTGTGATTAAGCGCGAATATTGTCTGCAATAAAGCTCTGAACCTTAGGCAGATCTTTTTCCAGAACACTGAAACGCTCTTCGCGATCAAACAGGTCAGCCATATGGTGTGGCAGTGCAGGATCTTCACTCTGACCGGCTTTGCGTACTGCTTCCGGGAATTTCGCCGGGTGCGCAGTCGACAAACAGATCATAGGGATATCGGTACGACGACGGGTTTTACGGGCCGCTTCGACACCAATAGCGGTGTGTGGATCCAACAGGTACTCGGTGGACTCGTAAACGTCTTCGATCACCTTGATCATGGCGTCATCATCCAGACGGTAGCTGCTGAACAACTCACGTGCGGTGCTCAACGCCTCTTCTTTCAGTACCATTGGGCCAGACTTAAAGTCTTCCATCAGACCTTTGATCTTGCTGCCATCACGGCCGTAGAGATCAAACAACAGACGCTCAAAGTTACTGGATACCATAATATCCATCGAAGGCGCCAAAGAGTGAATCAGCTCTTTCTTGCTGTGATCATTGTCGCTAATGCAGCGGTGCAGAATGTCGTTTGCATTGGTGGCGATTACCAGCTGATCGATTGGCAGACCCATTTGCTTGGCCAGGTAGCCGGCAAAAATATCACCAAAGTTACCGGTAGGCACAGAGAAAGACACTGGACGTGAAGGTGCACCCAGGGCCAAACCGGCATAGAAGTAGTAAACGATCTGAGCCATGATACGGGCCCAGTTAATGGAGTTTACCGCTACCAGCTGACGCCCTTCTGGCAGGAAGGACTGATCACCAAAACTGGCTTTAACCATGTTCTGACAATCGTCGAAGTTACCTTCTAAAGCAATGTTGTGAACATTGTCTTCCAGCACACTGGTCATCTGCTTACGCTGTACGTTGGAAACGCGGTTGTGCGGGTGCAGAATAAAAATGTCGATATTGTCGCAGTGACGACAACCTTCGATAGCCGCAGAACCGGTATCACCGGAGGTTGCACCCATCACAACCACTTTCTGGTCGCGTTTTTTCAGGATGTAATCCAGCAGGTTACCCAGGAACTGCAGTGCGAAATCTTTAAACGCCAGGGTTGGGCCCTGGAACAATTCCAAGATCCACTCGTTGTGGCCGGTTTGCACCAGCGGTGCAATGGCATCGTGACGGAAGGTCGCGTAGGAATCGTCGATGATTTTTTTCAGGTCAGCATCAGGTACTTCGCCAGCAACGAACGGCGCAATAATTTTGAATGCCAGCTCCTGGTAACTTAAGCCCGCCCAGGAAGCGATCTCTTCCTGACTGAATTTAGGCAAGCTCTCTGGTACATACAAACCACCATCGGAGGCCAGACCAGTTAATACAACATCTTCAAATGACAGTGACGGTGCTTCGCCACGGGTACTGATATATTTCACAATAACCTCTTTCTCTTAACCTGTGACGAAAATTAACCCAGCGACTCAACGCGGATATGGGTCACTTCACCGCTAACGCTATCCAGCGCAGCAATGGCAGCTTTGGCAGACAGCAGCTGCTTTTCGATAGTGCGGTTAGTCAGCAGAATAACCGGTACGTGATCTTCGCCTTCAGCAGGCTCTTTCTGGATCAGCGCTTCGATACTGATACCGGCATCGCTCAGGATTTGCGTAATCTTGGACAGCACGCCCGGCTGATCCAGCGCGGACAGACGCAGGTAGTAAGCCGTCTCAACCTCTTCAATACCCAGAATAGGCAGATCCTGCAGGGTGTTAAAGGCCATATGCGGTACTTTGACCTGCTGGCCAGCACCTACTTGTCGAGCCACATCAACGATGTCGGCAACAACGGCAGAGGCCGTCGGCTCGGAACCAGCACCCGCACCGTAGTATAGGGTTGGACCTACGGCATCACCCTTCACCAGCACAGCGTTCATTACACCGTCTACATTGGCAATCAGGCGCTTCTCAGGAATCATGGTTGGGTGTACACGCAGCTCAACACCCTGCTCGGTGTTGCGGGCGATACCCAGGTGTTTGATACGGTAGCCCAGTTCTTCAGCATAGGACACATCTTCAGGGGCGATATTGCTGATGCCTTCGGTGAAGATTTTGTCGAATTGCAACGGCATACCAAAAGCCAGAGACGCCAGAATCACCAGTTTGTGAGCGGCATCAATACCTTCCACGTCGAAGGTAGGATCAGCTTCGGCATAACCCAGCTCCTGGGCTTCCTTCAATACGTCGGCAAAATCACGACCCTTGTCGCGCATCTCGGTCAGAATAAAGTTGCCAGTACCATTAATGATACCCGCCAGCCACTCTACCTTGTTGGCAGACAGGCCTTCGCGCAGGGCTTTAATAATGGGGATACCGCCAGCAACGGCAGCTTCGTAGGCGATGGTCACGCCTTTGGCTTCAGCCTTGGCAAACAGCTCATTACCGAATTCAGCAATCAGGGCCTTGTTAGCGGTAACCACGTGTTTGCCGTTAGCAATGGCTTCTTCCACCAGCTCTTTGGCCACGGAGGTACCACCAATCAGCTCAACAACCATCTCAACTTCAGGGTTGCGAACCACATCGAAGATATCGCGGGAAACGTTCAGGGCAGAGGTATCGCAGGCTGGGTTGTCACGGCGTGCGCCTACCTGCTCAATAATAATCTCGCAACCGGTCCGGGCTGTAATTTCGCTGACATTTCGCGTCAGTACATTGATGGTACCGCTGGCCACGGTTCCCAAGCCACAAACACCTATTTTTACCGGTTTCAAGGTTATCTCCCCTCGTCTAACTACGTCCAAAATCCTACCCCCACACCACCCTTTCAGGCATACAGAGAGCAGGCTAAATTAAAGAGGGTGAACCTTACTGACCGGGGCCCGGACTGTCAATGATTTAGCAGTTCCAAGCCCTAAACAGAGCCCCTTAAAAGAGGCCCTTAAGAGAGGGAGAAATATGGGCTTAGTTTACGCCTAGCTCTGCAGCCAATTTAGGGGCTGGCATATAGCCGGGCAGCAATGCACCAGACTCAGTAACCATGGCAGGTGTACCACGAACCCCCACCATTTGACCTAACTGCATATGACGCCCTACAGGGTTATCGTCACAGACGGCCATTTTCACGCTGTTATCGCGGTTTTTCAGGCGCGTCAGGGTATCTTGCGGGTTATCAGCGCACCAAGCGGTGGCAATCTTGTCATAGGAGGCAGACTGCAGCCCGGCACGTGGATAGGCCAGGTAACGCACTTCAATCCCCATATCATTCAAGGCTGGCACTTCCCGGTGCAGCTTGGCACAGTAACCGCAGTCAATATCGGTAAAGACGGTAACAAAAGCCTTGGTCTCACCTTTGGCCGGGAAAATAATGTGCTCTTTTAGCGGCACCTTGGCAATCAGCTCTGCGCGCCCTACTTTGCGCTGTTCTTCTGTCAGGTTAACTACTTCGTCGCTTTCAACTCGGAAAAGATCGCCAGCGATAAAATGAGAGCCATCTGCAGTGATATAGACCGTTGAGCCTGAAGCGAAGCTGACCTGGAACATACCCGCGATCGGGGAAGCCGTAATCGTGGTCATTTTTTGTTCTTCAGGGCCAATACCCAGCTTGGTCAGCATGGCTTTAATTTTGGAGGTATCTGCTTCACCGGTATCACTGGCCAACGCTTGCCCACCTACAACAGCCAGACACAAACCGATCATAGCCGCCTTCACAACCTTAAACATTCCAGAAGATCGCATAGCGACACCTGCAGTTTTCATATACACCTCAATGTTCAACATAAAATAAAGTAATAAGAGCCAATATACCCCACTTTGAGCCTTTGGCTACCTACAAGTTCCCAAAGCCCTTAACAAGCCTAACCCCGAGGGTGGTGCTCGGCATGCAAGCCCTTCATCCGCTCTTGAGCCACGTGAGTATATATCTGAGTGGTAGATAAATCGCTATGCCCCAGCAGTAACTGCACCACACGCAGATCAGCGCCATGATTAATCAGATGGGTGGCAAAGGCATGACGCAGGGTATGGGGCGACAATGGTTTTTCAATTCCAGCAACAGTGGCCCAATGCTTGATCCGGTGCCAAAACGTTTGCCGGGTCATTTGCTGACCGCGGGTACTGGGGAACAATATATCCGATTGCGCCTTTAACAGCAGTGGACGCGCTTCATTCATATAACGCGTCAGCCATTGGGCAGCCACTTCCCCCATAGGAACCAGACGGTCCTTACCGCCCTTGCCGGTCACCCGAACCACACCTTGACGCAGGTTCACCTGCGGCAGGGTCAGACTCACCAATTCGGTCACACGCAAGCCGCAGGCGTATAACACCTCCAACATAGTTCTATCGCGCAAGCCTACTGCCTCATCTGTTAACGGAGCTCGCAACAGTCGCTCGACATCGTTCTCCGTTAAGGATTTCGGCAATGGTCGACCGAGATTTGGACTTTCGATAAGCGCGACAGGGTCTATGGATAAACGGTTTTCTCGCACCTGATAACGGTAAAAACCTCGCAAGCAGGATAATAAACGGGCAATGGAGCGCGCCGATTTACCCGCCTCACTCAACACCGCCAGATAGCGCTGGATATGCTCAGCGGTGCTGGTTAAAAGAGCCTGCTTCTGGGTTTGTAACCACTGCGCAAACGCACGCAAATCCCGCCGATAGGAACTCAGGGTATTTTCACTTACCCCCTTTTCCATCCATAGGGCATCGAGAAAGGCATCAATGGTAAGTTGTTCCTGGGGAGGCAGATCTGGAGCTGGGCTATTCATAGGCAAGACTCTACCCCAGCGCCTTGACCGATAACAAGGGGGCTATACTTTAAGTTGAAGATATTTTCGAACAGCCCTGAGCGTAAATAAGCAGCCTTGAGCCTAAATAAGCAGCCTTGAGTGTAAATAAGCAGCCCTGAGCAATGAATGAAAAGCTAAGCAGAGGATTTTTACCACCACAGGATCCCGCCACCGCCTTTCCTCCAGGCTCCCCTTTTGAGTTACTGGATCAAGTGGGTCGCGACCTGCCCAGTCTGTTACTGGAGGACGATGCACGCCAATACCTGCAATCTTTTGTATTTCCTGACTGGGACTGCGGAGATCAACTGAGCACGCCACTGCAACACTTGTACTATGTACGTCTTGGTTTTATTGCATCAGGTTACATTAACCAAATTGGCACCTCCCCTTGCCATCAATTACCCAAAAATCTGGCGCAACCACTTTGCTCTATTTGCCATCAACTGCAGCGGCCTCCCATTCTCTCCTACGATGGCTATGCGCTGTATAACTGGAAACGATTCGATAAGAAAAAACCTGTGCAGTTAGGCAACATTGATACTCTGCAAAACTTTGTGCACCTATACGATGAGCACTGGTTTATTCTGGTTCATGTCGATATAGAAATGAAAGCTGCTGAAACCGTTTCGGCAATTCAGCGCATAATCGACACGATAGAAGATACAGACGCTATTAACAAAAACCTTAAAATAATTGCTGGATCTTTAGCACAACAAGTTAGTGTGCTTAAACGTATTCCTGAACGTATGTCGCCCGATCTCTACTTTAAAGCTTTCCGCCCGTATATCCGTTTCTTTGAACAGGTAACCTATGAAGGTGTTCAGCATCAGGCTACAAATTTCCGTGGTGAAACCGGCGCACAAAGCAGTATCATGCCGAGCCTGGTCGCCCTGCTTAAAATTCCCCACCAAGCCAGTGAGCTGACTAACCACTTGCGGGATATGCGCAACTATATGCCCGTTGAACATCAACAGCTTTTAACCCGGATAGAAAAGCTCCCTCCTATTAAGCCGCTCAGCGAAGTCACGCTCTTTAATGAAGTACTGGAACAGATTGCACAATTTAGAGAAATACATTTTAACTGGGCGCAGCAATATATTAATGCCCACGTACAGGACCCCAGAGGCACCGGCGGCACACCTTATATGCGCTGGCTAAAACAACTTATCGATGAAACCCGTGGCTTTATGATCCACTAAACCCCACGAAGAAAAACCAATGGAAATCATTCTTATTTCGATCAATAGATACATTTTTATACACGCTCAAATATAGCGAAAAACACCTACAAAAAAGCCTGTTACAGAAGAATAATTTAATAAGGCCTTTGACTTTAATACCCACTCGCTATACTTTATTTGACCATCTTTACAGAGGCCGCATTCCCGCAAAGCGGAATGCAAACTAAACGCATCTAGCGCCTGATACCAACAACAAAAACGGAGATTCCCATGAAAGGTGACGTGAAGGTAATCGAGTACCTTAACCGCGTGCTAACCCTGGAGCTGACGTCCATCAATCAATACTTTCTTCACGCCCGCATGTACCGCAATTGGGGCCTGGAGTCTCTAAACGAAAAGAGCTACAAAAAATCTATCAAGGATATGAAGCAGGCAGACGACTTGATCGAGCGCATCCTAATGCTCGAAGGCCTGCCCAACCTTCAGCAACTGGAAAAAATTCGCATTGGTGAGCACACCGAAGAAATGTTGAAGTGCGATATGGCCTTCCAGATGGAACAGCTGACACTTTTACGAGAAGCGATTAAGTACTGTGAAGACGCTCAGGATTACGTTAGCCGTGACATCCTGGAAGACATTCTTGAGTACGAAGAAGATCACGTTGATTGGCTGGAAACCCAGGAGTATCTGGTCAGCAACACAGGTATTGAAAATTACCTGCAATCACAAATGTAACCCGGCTCTCAATACAGGAATATCACTATGAAAGGCAATGACAAGGTAATTAACGCCCTTAATGGCCTGCTCGGTTGGGAACTGGCCGCTATGGATCAATACTTTATCCATTCGCGCATGTATGACGACTGGGGCCTCTCTAAGCTCTATGAACGTATCGACCATGAATTCGACGATGAAAAAGGCCACGCCGCAGCCCTGATTGAGCGCATTCTATTTTTGGAAGGCACTCCCGATATGGTGACTCGCCCTGCCATCAATGTAGGCAAGGATGTTCCCGCTATGCTGCAAAGCGATCTCGACGTAGAGCTGGCCGTCGACAAAGCCCTGAAAGACGCGATTAAAATCTGCGAAGATGAGCAGGACTATGTCAGCCGTGAGATTTTGGAAAAACTGATTGAAGATACCGAAGTCGATCACGCCTGGTGGCTGGAGAAACAACTCGGCCTTATTCAGAAGGTTGGCCTGCAAAACTACCTGCAATCACAAATGTAGGTTGGTTTTACCTGGCGGTGAGACGCTACTTAGCGTCTCACCTATACCCTCTTATAGCATAGCACTTATTGCACAACATTAATGCCATTTGCACAGCACTCGGGAATGCCTCCCGCAGCCACACAATACTGAATCGCCATCATACGCGCCGCATAGACATCCTGATGAGTGGCAAAACCGCTTGCTCCGGTCATTGAGCAGTAAGACGTCACTGTAATTAACCCACTATCCATCGGCAAATTGACCGGCTGAACCGGTAGGTCTGCACCACTCGGCTCATTCCAATCCGAAGGTTCCTCTCTGACAGCATTTGGAACCGGATTTGGCAAAGGTGCAGGCACTGGGTTTGGTCCAGCAGACATTTCCTGCATTGTTGATAGCACCAAGACAAAGGCACCAACACCACCGGCGGCACGCACTGTTACCCCTTTGGTGGAATAGCTAACATTCAGAAATCCAGGAATGGTGGCCACCATCACACCAGCCATCAAAGCAATCATGGTGTAGAGCAGCGGAAGTTTGTTGTCATCAATGTTGATATCCATAATGACCGTATAAGCCACCATGGCAAACACCAGAAAGGCGAAGATAATCCCGATGACTTTTTCAACGGTCGAGGGATTGTGGTGAACCTGCTGCGGGGCGGTTTTGTCTTCCATAACATCCTCAGGCAATCAGTAGAGAAGCTGACACGAACAGACATCCCTACAGCTCGTATCACAGCGCATCATATTACCTGAGTTAACCCGTCGAACGTAATGAATAGCGTGCCAATTATGCCGCCGGCAAACTAAAGATAAAGCGACTCCCCTCGGTATAACTGGCATCGTAACGCATAGCCCCCTGCTGCATTTGTGCAAACCCCTGACACAAACTTAACCCCAGGCCGGAACCGCTCTCTCCCTCTGTCCCCGCAATACTTTCTACGCAACCATCGAAAAGTCGAGAAGCGAGCTCTTCAGAGATACCCGCCCCCGTATCCGCTACTGATAACTCAACCACGTCTCCGACATTCACCGCCTGCAAGGTAATACAGCTGCCTTTATCGCTGTATTTAATGGCGTTACTCAGCAGGTTACGAATAACCGTTTTCGCCAGCGTTGCATCCGCTGTCACATAAACATCGGTATCAGTATCCCGCTTAATTTCAATAGATTTTAACTTTGCAGCATCCTCAACCAGAGGCAAAGTTGAATCAATTAAATCAACCGCATTATGACGCTGCAAATCACAGGCAACTCCACCCAAGCGCTGCTTGGACCACTGCAAAAGCTCATCCAATAACTGATACACCCGCATAGCGCCGGACAAAATATCTTTTGAGAATTCGACAATTTGCGCTGGCTTTAAGCTGTCTGCGCGCTGCGACATAATTTTGGTAAAGCCCAGAATATTATTAAAGGGTGAGCGCAGGTCGTGAGAGATCATGGCAAAGAATCTGTCCCGCTCACGATTAATACGCTCAAGCTTGCGGGTGTGCAATCGCAACGTCAGCTGGCTGATCACCTGTCGGGATAGCACCTCTAACGCTCTACGCTGCTCAGCACTCAACTGTTTTGGCTGTTGGTCAATCACACATAAAGTGCCAAGCGGCATACCGTCCTCAGCCTTTAGCGGCGCGCCGGCGTAAAAGCGGATATCGGGTTCCTGAGTTACCAGAGGATTATCAACAAAACGGCTATCCTGTAAGGCGTCCGGAACTTCAAAGACCTCATCCTGCAAAATAGCGTGAGCACAAAATGCCAGACTTCTCGGCGTTTCCTTGGCCCCCAAACCGACACGGGACTTAAACCATTGACGATCACTGTCGACCAGACTGATTAGGGAAATAGAGGTGCCACAAATGGTGCTGGCAAGCTCGGTCAATTCATCAAAGGCCCGCTCATCTTCCGTATCCAGCACCTCCAGACGTAATAGGGACTGTAACCGCTGATCTTCGTTCGGGTGAAGGGGAGCACTTTGCATAACCACCTCGCTAGGTATTGCCACCTTTCAAGTATAGAAGTGGGCGCGAAGACTACCAACAGCTGTGAATCGCAAATAGCAGACATAAAAAAACCGGTGCCACTTACATGGCACCGGTTTTTTGGAAACTGCTAAGTGTTAATAACTTAGTTAAGCTTCTCTTTAATACGTGCAGCCTTACCAGTCAGGTCGCGCAGGTAGTACAGCTTAGCCTGACGAACATCACCGCGACGCTTAACAGTGATGCTGTCAACCTGCTTGCTGTGAGTCTGGAAAGTACGCTCAACACCAACACCGTGAGAGATCTTGCGAACGGTGAATGCAGAGTTCAGACCACGGTTACGCTTAGCGATAACCACACCTTCGTACGCCTGCAGACGCTCACGGGTACCTTCTTTTACTTTTACCTGAACAACAACGGTATCGCCTGGGGCAAATTCAGCGACGTCAGTCTTCAGTTGTTCTTGTTCGAGCTCCTGGATAATTTTGTTGCTCATGGTCTGCTCCTAATTCACAGGTTATGTAGCTTCACAGCTAGGTTAATTTGGGTTGTTTTTGAATGAAGAATCCAGCTCGCTTAATAGCTTTTGCTGTTCCTCATTCAATTCCAATTTTTCCAACAGGTCAGGGCGTCGCCGCACTGTTCTGTCGAGCGCTTGCTGTAATCGCCAGCGCCGAATTCTTTCATGGTTACCAGACATCAACACGTCTGGCACCGCCCTGCCCTCGTATACATCCGGGCGGGTATAGTGGGGACAATCCAGCAGGCCATCACTAAAGGAGTCCTGCTCAGCTGACTGGGCATGGCCCAAAGCGCCTGGTATCAATCGAGTTACCGCGTCGATCAACACCATGGCAGCCAGCTCGCCACCACTGAGTACGTAGTCACCGATGGACCATTCTGCGTCCACTTCGAGCTCAATCAAGCGCTCGTCGATACCTTCGTACCTGCCAGCCACCAACACCAAATTGGCTTCAGTTGCCAGCTCCTGTACCCCGGGTTGCGTTAATACGCGCCCTTGGGGGGACAGATAGATCACTTTGGCTTCTTCACCTGCCCAAGCTTTAGCAGCTTGAATGGCATCGCGAAGCGGCTGAATCATCATCACCATTCCAGGGCCACCACCGTAGGGGCGATCATCCACTGTCTGGTGCTTGTCCGAGGTAAACTGCCGGGGATTCCAGAAGTTTAGTTCAACCAAGCCGTTTTCCATCGCGCGACGGGTAATGCCGTAATCGCTTATTGAGGAAAACATTTCCGGAAACAGACTGACGATAGCAATACGCATGGTATGTATCTCCGCCCTTTCCAGCGGAACCCTTTATTTAACAACTTCAACGAAGGTTAAAACTCAGGATCCCATTCAACAATCATTTCACCAGCATCCAAGTCAATCGACTTGATAAACTGCCCGGGCACATAGGGAACCAGACGCTCGTTCTGGTCCATACTGTCAGCATTTCCCTTGATCACCAGCACGTCATTTGCACCGGTCTCCAGCAAACGCTGAACCTGCCCCAGGCGGAATGTTTGACCGTCATACTCACTGATAACATTCAAACCTTCCAGCTGGTGCCAGTAGAACTCGCCCTCTTCCAATTCAGGCATCTGGTCGCGCTCTACCGCAATATCTACTTGGCAATATTCCCGCGCTAAATCGCGGTCATCCAGCCCTTTAATATGAACAACAAATGCGTTGCCATGGGGCCTGCCAGCATCGATTTCGACTTCTTTAACACCGTGTTTGGTCTTTAACCACCAAGGGGCGTAGTCGAAGATCGCTTCCGGCGGTTCGGTGTTGGAGTGGAGTTTAAGCCATCCTTTCACACCGAAAACCGTCGTTATGCGCCCAACATTAACCAGATTAGAACGTTGCTTTTTAGAAGCTAACTGGGCCTTATCGGTCATTTTGTTGAACGCCTACAGCTTAAAAAGCAGCTTAGGCAGCTTCTTTCATCAGCTTGGCAACACGATCAGACAGCTGAGCGCCTTGGCCAACCCAGTATTCAACGCGCTCGGCGTCAACACGCAGACGCTCTTCCTGGCCGCGAGCTACAGGGTTAAAGAAACCTACACGTTCAATGTAACGGCCGTCACGAGAGTTACGGCTGTCGGTTACTGTCAGGTGGTAAAATGGGCGCTTCTTGGAGCCGCCACGAGCCAAACGAATGCTTACCATGTTAAGTATGCTTCCTGTTCATCGAGTTTCGCGCTGTGCCTCACGGCATTGCGCATGTTTAATCGCCTAAAAACCGGTGATTTGGCTTCAGACGAGGTAAATTCAGTTACCGTGGTGTACCCATCAAACGGATACACCCACGAAAGGCGCGGTATTTTAAGGGAAACAATAGCGCTTGTATAGGGTTTGATGGCGCTTATTTGAAGCCAGGAGGCAGGCCGCCACCTGGGAAGCCACCCGGTGGCATTCCGCCTGGAGGCATACCGCCACCGCCGCCCATCATACCGCCCAGGCCGCGCATCATCTTGGCCATACCACCGCCCTTCATCTTCTTCATCATCTTCGCCATCTGCTTGTGCTGTTTGAGCAGACGGTTGAGATCCTGAATCTGGGTTCCGGAGCCTTGGGTGATACGGCGCTTGCGGGAGCCGTTAAGGATATCGGGGTTGCGGCGCTCGGCCGGGGTCATGGAGCAAATAATGGCATCCATTTTCTTGAATTCTTTGCCCATATTGGCCTGTTCGACCATTTGAGCCATATTGCCCATACCGGGCAATTTTTCCAACATGGCACCCATACCGCCCATGTTGTTCATCTGCTGCAGCTGCTCACGCAGGTCTTCCAGGTCGAATTTCTTACCCTTCTGAACCTTCTTAACCAGCTTCTCAGCTTTCTTCTTGTCGATCTTGCGTTCGGCTTCTTCGATCAGAGAAAGCAGGTCACCCATACCCAGAATACGGGAGGCGACACGATCCGGGTGGAATGGCTCCAGGGCTTCAACCTTCTCGCCCATACCCAGGAATTTAATCGGCTTACCGGTAATATGACGTACAGACAGAGCGGCACCACCACGGGCATCACCATCCGCCTTGGTGAGGATCACACCGGTCAGCGGCAAGGCATCATTAAAGGCCTTGGCGGTATTGACCGCATCCTGACCAATCATGGCATCGATTACAAACAGGGTTTCGACCGGCTCAACAGCCGCATGCAGGCCTTTGATCTCGTCCATCAGCTCGTCATCAACGTGCAGACGGCCAGCGGTATCGACAATGACTACGTCGGCAAATTGCTTACGGGCGTGGGTGATAGCATTTTCAGCAATATCTACCGGCTTCTGGTCAGCAGTCGACGGGAAAAACTCTACACCGACTTCGCCAGCCAGAGTTTCCAGCTGCTTGATCGCTGCAGGACGATAAACGTCAGCACTCACCACAACAACGCGTTTCTTCTCGCGCTCTTTAAGGAATTTAGCCAGTTTGGCAACCGAGGTGGTTTTACCCGCACCTTGCAGACCCGCCATCAGGATTACGGCAGGAGGCTTGGCCGCCAGGTTGAGGGACTCGTTGGCCTCCCCCATTACCGCGATCATTTCGCTTTCTACAATTTTCAGGAATTGCTGACCGGGGTTCAGCGCCTTGGAAACTTCCTGGCCCACCGCACGGGTTTTCACCTGCTCGATAAATGCCTTAACAACAGGCAAGGCCACATCGGCTTCCAGCAGGGCTTTACGCACTTCGCGCAGGGTATCTTTAATATTGTCTTCGGTCAGTTTTGCCTTGCCGGCAATAGTGCGCAGCGAGTTCGACAAACGATCCTGTAAATTCTCAAACATAACAGCCTACAAGCTTTCTGAGAGGGGTATAGCACCCACCCTCTGTCCATAAAGAGGTTAATAGCGGGAGTATACCGAAAAGACGTGCCCCAGCGAAGCCACAAACTTGCAAATAAATGCGAGCATTTCTCATTGACGACTTCTCATTGCTGGCAGCCTATGACAAACTGCGCTCATATTTAAGGAAGAAAACCATAAAGGCTGAATCGTACCCATGATGACCCTTGCCGCAAGCTCAGCTGCAGCAGCTCTATACCTGGCCGCCAGCGGCTACCTGATTTCGCAAACAGCCCAGCAGCGCGCGAGCAGTCGCCAATGGCTGATCGCGTTTGCCATTACCGCTTTGGTACTGCACGGGTTAGGTATTTACGGCGAGATTATGGGTGACAATGGTTTTGACCTAAGCCTGGTCAATGCGATCTCGCTGATTTTCTGGGTGGTTAACGGCTTAGTGCTATTCAGCGGCCTGAAAAAACCATTGCACAACCTGTTTATTTTCCTGTTTCCTATCTCAACCCTGGTGGTATTGGGTACTATCTTTAGCACTCAGGAAGGCCCGGCATTAACCACCCACTCCAAGGGGATGATCAGTCATATCCTGCTGTCGATCCTGGCCTACAGTCTGCTGATTATTGCCACCCTGCAGTCGTTACTGCTGGCCTATCAAAATTACCAACTCAAGCATAAACACCCGCGCGGCTTGATTCGTCTGTTGCCACCACTGCAAACCATGGAATCCCTGTTCTTTGAACTTCTATGGATTGGCGAGATCTGCCTGTTGGGTTCTATCGCCACCGGTTTTATTTTTGTTGAAGACCTGTTTGCCCAACACCTGGCCCATAAAACCGTCTTCACCTTAATTGCCTTTAGCATTTACGCCATTCTGTTATGGGGCCGTCACTCTCTGGGATGGCGTGGCAATACCGCTATTCGCTGGGCGCTGGGCGGCTTTGCAGCACTGATGCTGGCCTACTTTGGCTCCAAACTGGTACTGGAAGTTATACTGGGCTGATATTCATTATTCAGCCCCTGAATAGTTGTTGCGATCATCGGTGATCTACGCCAAGATAGCGCCTCTTTCTGGTAATACAGGTTTCACCCTCGTTGATTGACGCACCCCTTAGCCTGCTGTTTTCTGTACTGGTCGGGCTGATTATTGTCTCTATCTTTTTCTCCAGTTCCGAAACAGCGATGATGTCGCTGAATCGCTATCGCTTAAAGCATCTGGCCAACAAGAAGCATCGGGGAGCCATACGTTCCGCTGAGCTGCTTTCACGCCCGGATCGCTTGATTGGCGTGATCCTGATCGGTAACAACCTGGCCAACAACTTTGCCGCAATTGTCGCTGCGGCTATTGCCATCAAACTTTACGGTCAAGGCTCGGAGTTTCTGGCAGGGCTTGTACTCACCCTTGTGATGCTGATCTTTGCCGAGGTGACCCCGAAGACCATTGCCGCCCTGCACCCGGAAAAAATCGCATTTCCATTCAGCTTTATCCTTAAGCCTCTACTGATCATTCTCTATCCCGCCGTATGGGCCGTTAACCATGTGTCCAACTCGCTGGCCAAACTGTTTGGTGTCGATGCCACCAAAGCCCACAAAAACGATCACCTGCGCCCGGAAGAACTGCGCACCGTGGTGGACGAGGCTGGAGATCTGATTCCCGATCAGCACCAGGGCATGCTGCTAAATGTACTCGATCTTGAAAAGGCCACCGTGGAAGACATTATGATTCCGCGTAACGAAGTCTGCGGTCTGGATCTGGAAGAAGATATCTCTACCCTGCTGCACCAAATTCGCACCAGTGACTACACGCGTCTGCCGGTCTATGAAGGCGACATTAATCGCGTGGTAGGCGTTTTGCATTTACGCAATGCGGCACGTTTTATTTTTGGCGAAGACTCTACAGTGACCACTGAAGCTATTCGTCGCTTTGCCCGTGAGCCCTACTTCGTGCCAGAGGGTACTTCACTGAGTATGCAGCTGCTGAACTTCCAGAAAGAAAAGCGCCGTATGGCAATTGTTGTCGATGAGTACGGCGATGTGCAGGGAGTGGTTACTCTGGAGGATTTGCTGGAAGAAATTGTTGGTGACTTCACAACCAATCAGGCTGAAGACGAAAACCAGGAAATCTCAGCGCTGGAAAATGGCTGGCACCTCATTGAAGGCAGCACTTCAATTCGCGATATCAACCGTGAGCTGGGCTGGGAGCTCCCCACCGACGGCCCTAAAACGCTCAATGGTCTACTGGTGGAACACCTGGAAAATATTCCCGAAGGCCAAGTCGCCATAAAACTCGGTCAATACTTATTCGAGACAATGGTGATTACCGACAAGAAAGTTGAAACCGCACGGGCAGTGAACACCAGCAGCAAGTAATATCAAGGCGCTTACAAAGGATACGATAGCGTGAGCGTCCGCCCACCGTTAGAATACTCGCAAGTCTCGACCAGAGACCTAATCAGGGTAATCCCCCGGCCAAAAGAGAATTCATCTTCATCCTCTTCATCATCTCGCTGATCCTGATAGTCAAAGCCTTCACCGGTATCCGTTATGGAAATCCAAAGGTGCTCAGTATCCTCGGCCTTGATTTCAACCACCACATCAACGCTGCCTTCAACTAACGCATCCAGGGCCTGCTTTCGCAGTGAATAATATTCTTCAAACCCTTCAGGTGAGCTCTTTAGGTCTGAATTCAGTTTTAACAGGCCATGCTCAACCGCATTACTGTAGATTTCACTTAACAAGGTAAACAGTACATCACCGTGATTGCGTAGATAGGGATTGGCATTAAGGATGGCAACCCACTGCGACACTGCATCATCTCGCCGCAGCGATTCTCCATTTAAATGCCAATTAAAGCGAAACGGTAAGGCTTGTTGACCATCATTGCTCTGAACAGCAAAACGCTCGGCATCGACAACACCATCGTGTGTTACCGGCGCACAAACCAGTTCAACCATGGAGATATCATCGGTCTGCTCTTCGCCCTCCTGAAAAGCCAGCACCTCAGCGGCAATTCTTTTGGTATAGGAATCTGCAGGGAGCTGCAGCAGTTTCTGCAGACGCTCTTCACCATAGAGCTCGCCATCAAGCTTTTGAGCTTCAACTACCCCATCGGTGTAGGCCAACAAAATACTGTTCTCGGGCGGACTGATAATATCAACATCAGCCTCAAACTCTTCAGTTGCCAAAATCCCCAAAGGCATGTGCTGTGAAGGTATAGACTCAAGAATACCACCTTCAGGCTTCACCAATAGCAGATCATTCATACCACCAACCCAGAGCGTCAAACGGTCGCCTTTGGCATTCATCTCGATGAGAGCGGCACAACAAAACATATTGCTGGGTAATAAGTCCTGCAAGCGCAGATTCATTTCACGGGCAATCTCACCAACTCCGGCCTGCTTTGCCGTCATTGCGTAGAAGATATCCGATACCGGTAAACAACCTATCGCAGCAGACAAACCATGACCGGTAAAGTCGCCCAGCATAATATAGACACCGCCCTTGCCGCCTGGAGCTACCAGCAACAGATCGCCATTAAACATCGACATGGGCGAGATATGATAGTTAACATTGTCACAGGAGTTATCAACCCGCTTCATGCCATTCTGAAATACATGCTCGACAATGCTATGTTCGCGGTCCATCAAGCGCTGATGGTAGGAAAGCTGCTCATTGGTTTCCTGTAACTGCCGATGATACTCAATCGTACGGCCATGGGCGCTCAGCTTGGCGATCAGAACACTTTCATTTATGGGTTTGGGGACAAAATCATTGCCGCCGACTGACAGACACTTGGCAAGCGTCTCATCATCATCCAGCGCTGTAACAAAAATGATGGGGATAAAGCGATCAGCGCACTTTTCCTTTATCAGTCGCGTCGCCTCATAGCCATCCATAACGGGCATATTAACGTCCATCAATACGACGTTGATATCCGGGTCATTGACAACCGCCTCAACAGCTTCAGCACCATCAGCAGCCGCTGCATAGGGATATTGATGGTCTTCCAGAATAAAGCCCAACAGCTCGCGATTGTAACTATGGTCATCGACAACAAGCACTTTCATTGTGTGATGGCCTCGGTTTATTCGATAGTAAATTTTTTATCGAAACGGGAGATGGCAAATATTTTCTTTACCTGGGGACTGGAATTAATGATACGGATATTACTGTCACGGTCCTGCCAGTATTTCTTCATATTGATCAGCATACCCAAGGCAGAACTGTCCATGTAACGTGTTCGCCTGAAATCAATCACAAAATCCTTTCGGGTACCATCGTCTTTGCTTTCATAGGCTTTGCGAAAGTCTTCCACGCTGTTGAAATCAAAGGTTTCATCGAGCGAAATAATATATTCATCATCCGTTGCCTTGCTGACCGAGATTGTCATCACTGATCCTCACACATAAAGCATTAAAACAGTTCTGTATCACCTACATCCATTGAATCAGACCGGTTACCCACTGATACAGTGGCGGCTTGCTTTTGCTGAAATTGTTGCTGTAAATCATCAACCGCAAGCTCAGCGGAGGCACATCTCAAAACCTCTAACAGCTCCTGTAGAGTTTCCGATTGCTGCCTGATGTTTTCGGTCTTTTGCCCCACCATATCGGCAAACTGCAACGCGGTAATAGCCTGATTAACATCCTGATGAATACTGCTGTTTAGATCGGCCAAACCACTAACACCCTCTGATACACTTTGGTTTACACCTTCCAGCTCAGCAAGCATGCCATCAAGGTGACCTTTTGCATCAATGGCGATATTCATATCCAGTGAAGCAATTTCACCAACTACGGCTTCGACATTGGTGATGGTCGATTTGGCGCCCTCAGCTCTTTCGCGAATTTGCTCGTTAAGGGTATTGGAATCCTGCGACAGTTTACGCACCTCATCGGCGACAACCGCAAAACCACGGCCCGCCTCACCCGCCCTCGCAGCCTCAATAGCGGCGTTCAATGCCAGTAAATTAGTTTGGTCAGCAATACCACGGATGTCATTAATCAACTCAAACATACCGTCGAGTTGCTTCACCATATCCTGGATATTGTGAACCGCGTTGACACTCTTATCACTGACATCAACAAAGAGTTTGACGTAATCATCGAGAATTCTGCCCACCTCATTGGCAAACTCTCCAATAGTGACCCGCTTTTCCTCGCCTGCCTCTACTTCACCTGAAATACGTTTGATTACCCCCATCATCAGTTCATTTTGCGCAGTCGACTTATCATTAAGCCCCTGAAAACTCTGGTAGAGTGAACTGACGCTGGAATCCACCAACGAATGAATCTGATTTCCGGCTTCTGCCATTTCCCGACATAGCGGTTGTGTTTCTCGACCCGCTAACTGAACGAATTGCTGCCAGGAAGAATCATGCGCCAATTCAGTTGACGCTCCCCCCCCTTGATCAGAGCTATTCTGCTCGCGCAAATACAGCCAGCCAGACGATACGATAGCGGCCAAAACCAATACCCCAAGATGAACAGCCGTGTTATCAAATACCAGCATCGCCACCAGCGTACACAGCCAGGCAATTACGACTACAGGTAAGGCACTAAATGGAGGCATGTAGAATCCCCAAAGGTTTTACGGTAACAACTCTCAGCGAGAGGCGGACCACTATGCTATCGGCCACTTTTTTTAAAACTTGTTGAACTGCGCGCGAGCATTCTTATCCAGCCTTTCCATCTCCTCTCCCACAACACTATCCCAGTCTGCTGGCCGTTATAGCTTAAGACTAGACCCTGTTATAACGCACTGCCACTTGTCGCCTAACCAAAAACACAAAAGGCCGCTTAATAAGCGGCCTTTTGTAGAAGTCCCAGAATGGTTCGGGGTTATTTCATGGCTCGAATACCCACAGCTTCACGCAAGCGTTCGAGTAATGGCTGACTGTAGGCGCGGGCCTTCACTGCCCCTTTCTGTAGAACCTCTTCAATATGGTCAGGGTCTGCCAACAAAGCCTCATAGCGCTCTCTGGCTTCGGCCACCTGACCATTGATCAGTTCAAATAATTGCTTCTTGGCCTCGCCCCAGGCAATGCCATCCGCAAATGCCTGGCGCATCTCAGCAGTCTGGGCTTCGGTGGCAAACGCCTGCCAAATCTGAAAAACCGTAGAAGTATCAGGGTCTTTTGGTTCTCCCGGTTCCAACAAATTGGTTTTGATTTTATTGATGTGTTTTTTGAGTTTTTTCTCGGGCAAAAACAGTGGAATAGTATTGCCGTAACTCTTACTCATTTTACGGCCGTCCAGCCCCTGTAAAACCGCCACACTGTCATCAACTACTGCTTCCGGCAACGTAAAGTGCTGGCCGTAGTGATGATTAAAGCGCGCAGCAATGTCGCGGGCCATTTCCACATGCTGGATTTGATCTTTACCTACGGGCACTTTGTCGGCATTGAACATCAGAATATCCGCGGCCATCAGCACAGGGTAGCTGTAGAGCCCCATGGTAACACCAAAGTCCGGGTCTTCTCCGGCTTCCTGGTTCGCCGCCACGGCGGCTTTATAGGCGTGGGCACGGTTCATCAGGCCCTTGGCCGCCATACAGTTCAGCAACCAACACAGTTCCGGGATCTCCGGGATATCGGACTGACGGTAAAACACAGCGTTATCGGTGTCCAACCCCAGCGCTAACCAGGTAGCAGCAATTTCACGGCTAGACTGATGAACCATTTCAGGGTCATGGCATTTGATCAGAGCGTGAAAATCAGCCAGGAAATAGAAGGACTCACTATCTTCCTGCTTGCTGGCCTCAATTGCCGGGCGAATAGCGCCGACATAATTCCCCAAATGCGGAGTACCTGTGGTGGTAATCCCGGTCAAAACACGTGCTTTGCTCATAATGACTTCTTAATCGCTAACTGGCTATAAAATACGGGCGCTATGATACACCAGCTCAAACTGCTGCCGATAGGCCTCAGACAAGCTTTGCCAGCGAAATACGCCCATATCTGGCGCAGGCCCCCGCCTCCCCTGTAAAACCCCCTCCACCAGCGCCTCTATTCTTGCCGCTAGAGCCTCTGCTTCTTTATTGGCATCTTCCGGGTAACTGGCATAACAGAAATCCAGGCCAAACCACTCGGGGTAAGCCTGGCGTCTGGGCACCACAGGAATACACCCGGAAGCCACGGCCTCCATGACCGCCAGCCCTTGAAAGTCATGCAGCGCTGTCGATATTACGCCGTGGCAGCGACACAGGAGTTCGCGATAAGCAGATTCACTTTCAACGTATCCCCAAGACCCCAACTGCCCGCGCCGGCGTAACAATGCCTCAATCTTTTCAAAAGCTTCCGGTTGACGCCTAAACTGTTGGCCCACCACATGAACGGTTATGGGTAACTCAGGTAACTTCTCCAGAGCCAGTAACAAGCGATCCGGGGATTTATCATATTCCCATCTGTGATTCCAAATCAGTTCGATTGTTGTTTCTGTATTTACTTTACTGGCAACAGAAGCCCGATAACATTTGTCCTCAAGCGGCACAGATAACACATCACTGTGCGCCTCCAGTGAATCCAAGTCGGTGGGTGACACACCATCCGGTAGTTTCTTAAATAAATCCCTGGCCCCGGAAAAAAACGTGCGTCGGTTAAATTCAGAATTAAACAACAAACGGTCTGCACAAAAAGCGGAATAGATAGAAAGTATTTGTGGTTCGACAGAAGTAAACTGCTGCTTGCTAGCCGGATAGGCAAACTGGTTTTCATGGAAATACAGCAATGTCGGGATGCAAGCTAGTGACGGAATAAACCCCCGCAACGCCGAGAGATCCACCATTGACGTGGCTAACACTAAATCATAATGCTGGCTTAAGGTTTCGCGCTCTTTGAGAGCCCAGGTTAGGCTATTGCCACGAATACGCCAGTTAAAGTGGCGCGGAGGCAAGCTCAAGCAAGTCCACTGACAATCGGGGAAATTGGCCATTAAGCCTGCCGCCCAACGCTCATGGCTGGCGGCGTGATAGGCCGAAAGTAACAGGATTTTCAAAGATAACCTATGTGTAGCGCAGTAAAACCCTACTATAACAAAACCGCTAGCACATAGATCAGGTTTACAGGTTTACGTAGAGCTTTTCCGCCCCTTCCAACAGAGCTGCACTAAAGCCCGCCTGAGTCAGTAAATGCACGGCAACTTCACTACGACGGCCACCATCATCGGTAACCACATAAGTCTGCTCGTTATTCAACTCGGCAAAACGCTTGCGTAAGGCGCCCAAGGGAATATTGCGGCACTCGGGCACATGATGATGACGATGTTCCATCGGCAAGCGTACATCAATTAACTGAACTTCAGATTGTGTATCCAGCTGCTGAATAGACTCAATGGTGACATGTTTGAGGATGGGCTCTTTCAACAGGGTAAGAAAATCTTCCTTACCGAGTTTCATCAGCACACCATCGGTTAACATGGTCACGGTGGCATTGCGGGTGGTCTCCCCCACCAGGGCTTCCTCACCAAAATAATGGCCAGCATCCAGCACAACATCCACGGAACCACTTTGTGAGGCGACTTTGACAGTGCCGCTTTCAATAACGTAGAAAAACTCGCCGGGCAAGCCTTCCTTCACCACAACCTGGCCTGCGTGCATTTCTTCCGCTTCAAAACGGCCAAAAAGCTGCTGGATATGCGCTGGTGGCACTTTGGTGAATAATGGTGATTGCAACAGGGCTGACATCCAATCTCCACTGTCCTCTTCCATTTCAATCTTCTGATAAACCAGGCTTTGTTCCGGCATATGAGTTTGGAAGGATGTGGGCTCCTCCTCTTCAGTTTCAATATCATCCATCATATGGCTGCTTTCACACCAGGCCATGGCGATATCAAGAAACTCAGCTTCAACCTTGAGAAATTTGGAGTCGGATTTAGCGACAGCAGACACCTGGGTGGGACTGGTTTCGGTAAGAGGCAGACTGCAGCGATCCGTCTGCCCGGTGATATGCTCGACTCGCCAGTCGTTGTCGACCAGATCAACCGATCCTTCAATCAGATAATAACGATGTCCGACGTCCTTGCCGCGTTTAAAGAGCAGCCTGCCCTTGGCCGCATCGATAACCTCGGCATGTTCCATGACCTGCTCAAGATAATCTTCAGAAAGTGCATCAAAGGGGGTAAAGCGGGTGAGTTCTTCTGGGGTCAACATATCGGAAGTACTGCCTTAATATGCAAATAAGCGCCATTTCGAGTGATTAATTAAGTATAACCCGCCCTAATACGTCGGGATGTGACAAATTTGGCAACCCATAGAACAAATTCTTTTTTAAATGCAGGGGCTTAAAAGCCCCTTAAAGAATCCTTTCAGCGTTAAAGAAGGCACTCAGCACCCGGTTCAGGTTGCGGCTATCCTCAACGCCGCCTAGCTCCCGGCAGGAGTGCATGGCAAACGTAGGGACGCCTACGTCCAGGGTTTTAACACCTACCTCTGAAGCGGTAATAGGACCAATGGTGCTGCCACAGCCCAAATCCGTACGCGTGACAAAGGCCTGCACAGGGACATCAACCTTGTCACACAGATCACGGAATACTGCACTGGTTTCACTGTTGGTAGCATAACGCTGGTTAGCATTGACCTTGATTACCGGGCCAGCGTTAATTTGCGGGCCGTGATTACCATCGTGTTTGTCAGCATAATTAGGGTGAATCGCATGGGCATTGTCGGCCGAAATCATCATGGATCGATCTATGGCGCGCAAACGTAGCTGTGCATCAGGAATCCAGCGAGCCAACAGTTGTTCCAACATAGGACCTTGAGCTCCGCAGGCTGAAGCACTGCCCACCTCTTCGTGATCGTTGCATACCAGCAAACAGCTTTGCTCACCATCTGCCTCAAGCAGTGACTGCAAACCGATATAGCAACTCAATAAATTATCCAGCCGAGCACTGGCGAGAAAGTTTTGCTCTAAACCAACCAGGGCCGGAGGCTGAACGTCATAAAAACTCAGCTCATAGTCCAGTACCTTATCAACGTCGGCAATACCCTGCTGGGAAAGATGTTCTTTTAGCACCCCACGAAAATCAGGCTTAGCATCCTCTTTCACCTGCATCAGTACCGGTGGAATATGTTGCTGCGGATTCACTGTACGCTTACTGTTAGCTTCCCGGTCCAGATGAATTGCCAAGCTGGGAATCACTGCTATGGGTCGCTCAAAATTGATCAGGCAGCTTTTAAGTGTTCCTTGCCCATCGCGATAACTGACACGTCCAGCCAGGGATAAATCACGGTCAAACCAGGGATTAAGTAATGCCCCACCGTAGACTTCCACACCCAGTTGAAAATAACCCTGACGCACCAATTCTGGATGCGGTTTGACTTTCAAACACGGGCTGTCAGTATGCGCCCCGACCATACGAATGCCGGAAGTCGTCAACTCCTGTTTACCGTAGACAAATGCGATAATCGAAGAATCATTGCGGGTGACAAAATAGCGATCCCCCGGAGTCAGCTGCCAATCATCTGCTTCATCAAGACGTTGAAAACCTGCCTTCAATAAACGTGAAGCCATACTTTCCACCGCATGAAAAGGCGTTGGCGAGGCCGCCAAAAAGGCCATCAGATCTTCATTAAATGTTGCCGCAGTCATGGTTAATTCCTGTCGCTATTTCTGTCACTGGTTCTGTCACTAATTCTGACACTGGATCGATGCACGGTTAAATACACGTTTGGGATTATTGTTTATCAAGAGCTTCCAGACGAGCCAATAAACTGGATGTATCCCATCGCCCACCACCGAGAGCCTGAACCTCACCGTAAAATTGATCCACCAGCGCGGTTACGGGTAAACGCGATCCATTCTGTCTCGCTTCATTAAGGACAATGGCCAAATCCTTGCGCATCCAGTCCACGGCAAAACCGTGTTCGTATTCATCAGCCAACATGGTTTGGTAGCGATTTTCCATTTGCCAGGACTGAGCCGCACCTTTAGAGATCACATCCACCACCTGATGGGCATCGAGACCCGCCTTTTTGGCAAAGTGTAGC
The DNA here is from genome assembly GCF_042854845.1 of Maricurvus nonylphenolicus. Lineage (GTDB taxonomy): Bacteria > Pseudomonadota > Gammaproteobacteria > Pseudomonadales > Cellvibrionaceae > Maricurvus > Maricurvus nonylphenolicus. Next base: position 3,389,811 of record NZ_AP031498.1, read on the forward strand.
CCTTCTGCCAATCCCTGCACCAAACCACCAATACAGATCTGGTTGACCATTTTACATAGCTGGCCACTCCCCGCAGGCCCGAGTCGCGTTACGGCCCTGGCCATCACATCAATGACCGGGCGCGCGGTTTCAAATGCCTGCTCATCTCCGCCAACCATAACCGTCAGCGCCGCATTTTCAGCCCCCTGTTGGCCACCGGATACCGGCGCATCGAGAAACTGACACTGACGCTCAGCCGCCTCTTCGGCTAATTCGCGGGCAATCTCAGCAGAAGCCGTTGTGTGATCAATAAAGATGCTTCCTGCTGCCATTGTCTGGAAAGCGCCTGCAGATCCCAACGTCACCTCACGCAGATCGTTGTCATTGCCCACGCAGGCAAAAATCAATTCAGCATTCTGCGTAGCATCCTTGGGGGTTTTCGCCCACTGGCCACCAAACTCTTCAACCCAACGCTCAGCTTTGGCCTGTGTGCGGTTATACACCGTTACCTGGTAACCAGCTTTTTGCAAATGACCCGCCATGGGATAACCCATAACGCCTAAACCTAAAAACGCAACAGCTTTCATATCAGCTTCCCGTTCACATCATAATAAAAGCAATCAAAGCACCGCCCAGCAGTAATCGATACACCACAAACGGCCACATGCCTATACGATCAATTAACTTTAAAAACCAATGAATACACAACCAGGCACTAACACCCGCCAGAAATGAACCCAAGCCCAGAGCGTACCAATCTGCACTGCCCGCTTCGATCAATTCATAGGCCTTAAAAGCCCCGCTGAGAGTTATCACAGGTATCGACAATAGAAACGAAAAACGCGCAGCGGCTTGTCGATCATACCCTAGAGCCAAGGCTGTGGTCATAGTAATGCCTGAGCGCGATGTTCCCGGAATTAGCGCCAGCGCTTGCGACAAACCAATAATTAACGCGGAAGGTAGCCCCAGTTCGGATAACGGTTTAATGCGTTTACCGGCATAATCAGCCCAACCTAAAAGCAAACCAAAAATAATAGTAGTAGCAGCGATAACCGCCACACTGCGCAGGTGCTGCTCAATAAAATCGCCAGCCAGCAAACCGACGACCCCCACAGGAATGGTCGCCCAGATAATATTCCAGGCCAAACTCGCATCCTGACTTTTTTGCCCACGTAAACTGCCAAACCACGCCAGAATCAAACGGCCAATATCCTGGCGGAAATACACCAAAACCGCCATCAAGGTACCCACATGAACGGCGACATCAAAAGCCAAGCCCTGATCTCGCCAGTTAAGCAATTCCGCCGGCAAAATCAGATGCGCCGAGCTGGAAATCGGCAGAAATTCAGTAATCCCCTGGATCAACGCCAGAATAATAATTTGCAAAGTATCCATGGTACTTGTTCCCTATACGACCTTAGGCCACAGCTGACCAGAGATAGGATGATTCCTTATTATTGTGATTCGTTACGGGATAGCCAGGAGATCAGCTACGATTGACGAAAACGCTGGCGTTTTTTCCAGGCCACCGTATCACGCAAATAAACCGGTTGTGCATCCAGCGCACTGACAACTTCACCTGCAGCCAATAATGGCTGCGCTAAACGGACAATATCGGCCGCGTGCGGGCAAGCTTCAAGATCTTGAGAGGCAGTTTCTATCTCTGCCAATTCCGGGTAATGCCAACCAGGCCCGATCGCATGACGTTTTGCACCCGCCGGTAACGCAGAAATATTCTCAGCAACGGCCTCTGGTGCCATCACAAACTCATCGGTTATTGGCTTTAACTGAGCGGTCTCGTTCATGGGTAAAACTTCGTACTCACACCAATAAACCTCATTCATCCGAGCATCCAGCGCAACCAGAATACGGTCTTGAGTAGAAAATCCATGCTGCAACTGCGCACCTACTGCCATCGCTTGCAGGGTAGAAACGGGAATAACCGGTAAATCGGCACCAAATGCCAAGCCCTGAACCACCCCTAAGCAGATTCGAAGCCCGGTAAAAGACCCTGGACCACGACCAAAGGCTATCGCATCGATCTGCGACAAGGTTAATTGATGATCTGCCAAAATCTCATCAACCATGGGTAATAGTCGTTTAGTATGCTCACGAGGAACCTGGGAAAACCGTTCATCAACACTGTTATCCGTTAACAGGGCAACTGAACAGGCATCTGAGGAGGTATCCAATGCCAAAATTCGGCTCATAGGTAAAAACTCACGGGATATTTCATCGAGAAGACCGGTATTTTCTCAGATTTTGACGTTAAAGACACATTGTCGCAGTAATTTTAAGGGCCCATCTAACAAAAAACCCCATATGAGAGACTCATATGGGGTTTTTTGGAGTCGCAACGTACAGCGTTGCGACTGAATCCAGCAAGAATTACTTCTTCTTAGCTGGACGACCGCGCTTACCAGCAGCCTTTTTCTTGGCGGCAGGCTTTTTCTTAGCAACGGCTTTCTTAGGAGCAGCCTTTTTAGCCGCTTTCTTAGCAGGCTTCTTGGTTGCTTTCTTAGCAGCAGCTTTAGCTTTAGCGGCAGCTTTCTTCTCTGCAGCTTTAGCCTTGGCAGCAGCCTTCTTCTCAGCAGCTTTAGCTTTAGCAGCAGCTTTCTTCTCTGCAGCTTTAGCTTTAGCAGCGGCTTTCTTCTCAGCAGCAGCGATCTTAGCTTTAGCTTTCTTCTCTACAGCCTTGGCTTTAGCACCAGCTTTCTTGGCAGCAGCCTTAACTTTCTTAGCGTCAGCCGCAGCACGCTGCTTCTTCCACTTGGTTTCGAAAGCTTTAACTGCTTTAGCCAGATCACCTTCAGCTTTAGTAGCCAGAGACTCTTTCAGAGCGTCTACTTTAGCCTTGGCAGCAGCTTCAGCAGCTTTAAGAGAAGCGATAGTCTTAGCAGCAGACAGCTTATCTTTAGCTGCAGAAGCCTTCTCGCGAATCGCTTTAGCCTTGGCAGAAGCCTTAGTTGCAGCAGCAGAAGCAGCCTTGGCGGCACGCTTATCAGCAGCTTTCTTAGACTTGGCAGCCTTGTTTTTAGCAGCAACAGCTTTTTTACGAGCTGCGTCTACAGTTTTGCCTTGAGCTTGCAGATCCTTTTGCAGTTTAGCCAGAACCTCGGCGGCTTTGTCTACTGCTGGGGAAGTTGCTGCAGCCTTTGCAGGCGCTTTTTTAGCAGCGGCTTTTTTAGCCGGCGCTTTTTTAGCTTTCTTTGCTACTCTTGCCATTCTTCGTTCTCCTCGATTTTGAAAAATGCAGAACCACTAACACCTTAGAACCATAGCACAAATAATGAACATCACGTTCATTCCAAAGAATATTATTTAAAATTTTCAAGTTTTGCACGCTTTCAACGCGTTTTTTTTAAGAAAAAATGCATTTTTCTTATTTTTTTTCCGTTTTCAGAGGAAATTAATGCTGTCGAAGGCAATTTTTTCATTTTTCGAGCTCAAATTACTCCCCCTACTCCAATCAAAGACCGTAACTTTTTAAAAAGAACAACTTAAAAAGTCCACCGCCCGAATTATTAATTTCCCCTACATGATTATCCCCATAAATTCGCCCGTTTAATATCAGGTCAACGGCTAAAAAAGCCTTTTGAATCTAATCGCAGGTCAAGAAATTAGGAAAAAGAAGAAATTTATCTGTTTGGCAGGCGGGTAAATCTACACAAACCTTAAAAAAAGCCGCTTTGGCCATAAACAACCAGGATTAATTTCAGAGAAATCTGCCTTTTTATAGATTCACGCACTTATAAAAAGTCGTTAAACATAAAAGTTGTTATTACAGCTAAAGATTTTCCATTCAGTAGAGGATCTCTGCCCGTATTTTTACATTTTTCAGCCTTTCCAAGAATTCAGGGCAGGCTCTCTAGTAGATTTCCCCCAAATTTTGTCACTAAGGGTAAAACCAACCGATTAGAACCAAGAATTGCTTTCCAGTTTCTGTAGTTTTGAAAAACTAGCCTAAATTCGGCACCAGAAAACGCCAGAGAACCATATCAAGCACTAAGAGGATTACACCCTTACTAGATAGACACAAATCCTGGTAATCCCCAGGGGAAAACCTGTTCTTCCTTCTCTTTATATGACCAAATCGTAATATTTCTCGTAAGCGCCCATCCTCAAACATCCGGTATGGGATATTTCGCCAAGGATGCAGAAGAAAAATACAAAATGGTGGAGCTACTACATAGAGAGGAGCCAGTCGGTGAAGTTGCTCGGAGCAATCAGCCCATTGCTTAAGCAGCTTCACCGGCTGAGCCCGGATTTAGCCCGAACAGACAAAAAAAATGGGCTCCAAAAGGAGCCCATTCTTATTTCTACGAAAAAGTAAGCTTAGCCAAGCGCAGCAAATACCTTATCGCGGATATCTTCTACACTGCCAACACCTTCGACGCGAACATACTCCGGTGCCTGGCCACCTTTTTCCGCCAGCTGCTGATAGAAATCAACCAGAGGTTTGGTTTGGTCGTGGTAAACACCCAGACGCTTGCGAACAGTATCCTCTTTGTCGTCTTCACGCTGAATCAGCGCTTCACCGGTAACGTCATCCAGGCCTTCTTGCTTAGGCGCGTTATGGATAACGTGATAAACACGGCCAGAAGCTTCGTGAACACGACGACCACTCAAACGGGAAACGATTTCCTCATCATCAACGTTGATTTCGACTACCCAATCGATCTCTACGCCCGCTTCAACCAGCGCTTCGGCTTGAGGAATAGTGCGTGGGAAACCATCAAACAGGAAACCGTTGGCGCAATCAGACTCAGTAATACGCTCTTTTACCAGCGCAATAATAATGTCATCAGAAACCAGGCCACCGGATGCCATGATATCTTTAACCTTCAGGCCTAGCGGAGTTCCCGCTTTAACGGCCGCACGGAGCATATCGCCTGTGGAGATTTGTGGAATTCCATATTTTTCCATAATGAACTGGGCCTGAGTGCCTTTGCCGGCACCCGGAGCACCCAAAAGGATAGTACGCATAGGGGATATCTCTCCTGGTCTTGGTCTCTCGCTAACCGCCTTGAACTGGGCCTTCTGCACCAAAAGCCCGGGACGGATCTCTGCATAAAAAAGGGGCATACCTTACACGTCAGGGGGCCGAATCACAAGCTAATCACTAGGCTGGATGGCTGAAATAGCTTGTCTCTACGGCTCAAATACCCACCCCGCAAGGTGTAATACTCGCCTATATAGGGGGCCATAGCTAGAAGCTATAGAAATCCCGACGGTGTTTGGTAAATACCCAATAATTTCAGAAATACCCGCCTGACTCAATCCGACTTTCGTCTATTTAAATGACCGGAGCGTTACTGACATTGCCCTACGAGGTTCTTACCAGCCTTCCCAGCCACAACTTTGAACAAATGTATCAGGCCCGATGTTAACCTCCACGCATATTTGAGCCTTTAGATTTCCCCTGCCCTGGCTATGGTCTATAACTATAAATAAGCCCTTTGTATTGAGGCGAAACCCAGGTGCCGCGCATAAAAAAACCATTAGGAGACATAAACCGTCAGGTGCAATGAAACGCGCGAGCTAAACGGCAATCAACCCTAACCCGCTTTACTCAACTTTTACTGCATTTTTACGAGGTAATATCTATGAAGGTCAATGATCTTGTGCAGTTATGGGAAAACACTGCCAGTGGCCAGCTCACTCAATCTACGTACACAATACAGCTCCCAATAGAGGATGCCGCCAAACTGGCTGCGCTTGCCGAGATGTATCCCAAACGCAGTCTTGAAAACCTCATGACCGATTTACTGAATGCCGCCCTCAACGAGATCGAAGGGAGCCTTCCCTACGTAAAAGGCAGCAAAGTCATCGCGGAAGATGAACTGGGTGACCCAATGTTTGAAGATATTGGTCCTACTCCTCGCTTCCTCACCTTAACCCGCAAACATTTAGCCAGAATCCGTGAACAGCAGTCACAGGACACTGGCACAACCGTTCCGTCTCACTAATTCCCAGACCTATGCGGCCGCTTTGCGGCTGCATAACCTACTTTCATAAGCCCTTTGGGGTTATATCCTTTTTGTCAAAAGAATCCCTTACATCTCAACTAACCTTATAGGGAACAGCTTACTTTCTTCTTTTCTACGGAGGGTGATTACCATGGGTCTATTTTCCCGTAGCCATTCAAAAGACGAAGTCATCACAGACCCTTTTGAACCAGTCCCACTGCCGGACGCCAGTGATTTAGATGAATCCTTCCTCGCCGATGACGATTTTGATCCCGCAGAAATAGCGGCACCCGAGGCACCGGTAAAAAAACTTAGCTACGGCATTGAAGATGCCATTTCACTGATGCGAACACTGCCTGCAGACAACAAAGAACTGGTTGTCACTGTCGTAAAGAAAACCCTGGAATCCACCCAAATCGCTCTGGAAGAGATTATTGATGACGCCAAGAGCAAAGAGCAGCGCCTTCGGGATAGAACACAGCAACTGCAAACTGAAATCAAAAACCTGCAGCAAGACATCGAAACGCGTACCAAGGAAATTACCAGTCTGAAAGCTGATCTAAAAGAAACACTGAGCGTAAAAGAAAAACTGGAACTGGCTCAGAAACTGGAAGGCAGAAATGCCACTGCTAAAACTGAAGCCCAGCAAAAAACTCCCGTACCGGACAAATCAGCTGAAGAGACAAAAGCTCAACCTGCTACAACCAAACCTGCAGCACAGGCTTCTGCAAAATCCGAATCCCCTGCAAAGCCTAATACGTCCGCAAAGCCTGATGAACAAGGATCGCTACATTAAAGAGTAACAGGCGGCAGGAGTTTACAAGCCTTCCGTCTTGGCTTTATCCCACAAACTATCCATCAACGCCAGAGAGGCCTCTTCGGGGGTCTGGCCCTGTACGCTGAGTTGCTGTTCAATATACTGAAAACGTCGCTCAAACTTGCTATTGGTCCCTCGCAGAGCCCCCTCAGGCTCCACTTTCAGGTGACGGCAGCCGTTTACCAGCGCAAACAACAAGTCCCCCATTTCGTCGGTGATAGCGGCTTTATCGTCCGTCTTAATGGCTTGCCTTAACTCACCGATCTCTTCTTCGACCTTATCCAGCACTCCACCGATATCCGGCCAATCAAAGCCTACATTAGCGGCACGTTTTTGCAGTTTGGCTGCACGGGTTAATGCAGGCAGATTAACAGGCACATCATCCAGTACACCCTGCTGACCTTTAGCAGCTCGCTCTTCGGCTTTTAAGGCTTCCCAACGAGCCTTGATCTCAGTATCAGAATCACGCCCCAAAGCACCGACACGGCTCTCCAGCGTATTTTCAGGAAACACATGGGGATGGCGTCGAACCAGTTTGGTAACCAGCTCAGAGACAATATCGTTGAAGTTAAAACGCTGCTCTTCTTCGGCTAATTGGCTGTAGAAAATTACCTGGAATAACAAATCACCTAATTCTTCTCGCAGGTGATCATAGTTTTCCCGCTCAATGGCATCGACCACTTCGTAAGCTTCTTCAATGGTAGAAGGGGCAATGGTGCGATAGCTTTGCTCGATGTCCCAGGGACAACCATCGACAGGATCCCTTAGCCGGGCCATTAAGGTCAGCAAATCACTGACATCGTAACGCCTAGAAGTCACAGCATTCCCCCAGAAGAATACCTATAAATTAATGTTTACGGCGAGCAGATGCCACGTTCGGCAACTGATTTAAACGCGCCAATACACGACTCAATTCCGAGAAGTTGCGAATCTCGACGGTGATACCCATATCCACGGTATTTTTCCGTTTGTCAGACAAGGTTTGCATCGCGCTAATATTGATACGCTCATTATCCAGCAAGGCGGTAATGTCTCGCAGCAGGCCGTGACGGTCAAACGCTTCGATAATCAAGTCCACCGAGTAGAAACTCTCCGGCGCCGCGGCCCACTCGACCTTGATAATTCGCTCGGGTTCATCGGAAGCCAATTGCAGGATATTGCTACAATCCTGACGGTGGATAGACACTCCCTTACCCAGGGTAATGTAGCCGCTAATGGCATCACCTGGTACAGGCCGACAACAGCCTGCGATATGGGTTAACAAATTACCCACACCATCAATATACACATCGGTACTACTTTTCTGGTCTGAAGCTTTACCGGTGAGACTCACTACCGGTTCAACTTCCGGCTGGTCGGCCAACAGCTGCTTCTGCGCTGCATTGAGTACCTGACCAACACCTAAATCGCTGGCACCAACTGCCGCATAGAGATCATCCAGACCTTTTAAGTTGAGCTTTTCTGCCAATGCATCAAAGTCGAGTCCTTCGACCCCCAGGCGACGGAATTCCTTATCGAGAATGGCTCGACCATCGGCAATATTCTGATCTCGCGCCTGTAATTTAAACCAGTGCTGAACCTTGGCCCTGGCACGGCCTGTAGTGAGATAACCCAGCGCTGGCGACAACCAATCCCGGCTGGGTGAATCCAGCTTACCGGTCATAATTTCAACCTGATCGGAGGTTTTCAGGCTGTAGTTTAGCGGCACGATACGGCCATTCACTTTGGCACCGCGACAGCGGTTACCCACATCGGTATGAATGCGGTAGGCAAAATCAAGGGGCGTTGCACTTGGTGGCAAATCAATCACATGGCCATCGGGTGTAAAAACGTAAATACGGTCCTGCTCGACACCGGAAGACAAGTCATCTTCAAGTGGATCGCCACCCAGCTCTTCATGCCATTCCAATACTTGCCGCAGCCAGGCAATTTTTTGCTCGTAGCTGTCTTCACTACCTTCCTGGTCAGTGCCTTTGTACAACCAATGAGCACAAACACCAAATTCGGCCTCTTCATGCATGGCCTTGGTACGAATCTGGATTTCCAGCACCTTACGATCAGGTCCAATAACCGCCGTATGTAATGAGCGGTAACCATTTTCTTTTGGCGAGGCGATGTAATCATCAAACTCATTTGGGATATTGCGCCACAGATTGTGCACCACCCCCAATACGGCATAACAGTCACGTACCGTCGGCACCAAAATACGGACCGCGCGAATATCGTAAACCTGTGAAAAACCAATATCCTTGCGACGCATTTTCCGCCAGATACTGTAGATATGTTTGGCACGACCAAAAATTTCTGCATCGATATTTATCGCGTTTAATTCTTTGTTAAGAATCTTCAGCACATTATCGATATAACCTTGGCGATCAACACGACGCTCGTCCAACAAACGCGCAATGTGCATATAATCGTCAGGTTCAAGGTAGCGGAAGGATAGGTCTTCCAGCTCCCACTTAATATGACCGATCCCTAATCGGTGGGCTAAGGGCGCATAAATATCAGCCACTTCGCGGGCTACCCGACGGCGCTTTTCTTCATCGGTATTTTTTACCGCCCGTATCGCGCAGGTACGCTCCGCCAGTTTGATCAAGGCAACACGTACATCGTCAACCATTGCCACCAGCATTTTGCGAATCTTTTCGCCCTGCTCTTCCGACTGGCGACCAAATACACTGCCCTCTGAACTTGTGCGCAAGTTGGAAATCGCAGCCATGCGCAGAACACCTTTGATCAGTTTGGCTACGACTGCACCAAACTCATCCTCGACGTGCTTTAAGGTAATTTTATTCTCGCGCACGGCGCGATAGAGGATCGCCGCTTGCAGGGTTTCACAATCCAACTGCAAGTCAGCGAGGATCTCGGCCATTTCCAGACCTGTGCGAAAACTGCTGCTACCATCGGGCCAGATATTTTCTGCGGCAATCGCATCCTGCTCGGCCCGGAAGCTGCGCTCACAGGCGCGCTTAATGGGTGCTCTGGCGCTGACTTCCAGGGTATCCAGCTCATAGAGACGGCTAATCCATGCATCGATATCAACAACACCATCATCGGTGATGGGATGATCTTCTCTAACTTTAACCATAATGCTTACTTTGGTTTCCTATACCGCAAATGTGTACTTCATCCATCTAAATCACAAACGCTATGACATAATTACGCATAACCTTAACCACGTACAAATTAACTACGTGTAAACAGCGCCATGGATTCAATATGTGCTGTATGAGGGAACATATCCATTACCCCCAAGCGCGCCAAGCGAAACCCCTGATCTGCCAGCGCTTTGGCATCACGAGCCAAACTGGCCGGATTACAGGAGACATATACAATCTTATCTGCCTGCAAGCGCCCCAATAAAGCCGCCACCTGCTGGGCTCCAGCTCTAGGTGGATCTAATAAGACCGCATCAATTGCCCGATGGTTCCATGCTTTTTCACAATCATCTTGCTCAAGATCCGCAGCCACAAATTCACAATTGGTCAGCAGATTAGCCTCAGAATTCTCTCGGCCCCGCTGAACCATAGATTCTATGGCCTCTACACCAATCACATGGGCCGCCCGACGTGCCAATGGTAGAGTAAAGTTGCCAATCCCACAAAACAGATCCAGGACGGTTTCCGAGCCCTGCAACTGTAGCCAGTCAATCGCTTGAGAGACCATTTGCCGGTTTATATCGGTATTAACCTGGGTGAAATCAGCCGGGTGAAAGCCCAAACGCACATCAAACGCCGGCAAGTCATAGAACAAGCGTGGATCCACTGCCTCTCCGGTTGAATCCTGTAAACCACCGTGCCTCTCACCTTGCAGCCACAGACTAACACCGGACTCACTGGCCACACCCTGCAGCCAGGTACGTACTTTCTCTGGCAGCGCCTTGGTATGGCGAACCACTGCAGCTGCCGCGCCCTCTACATACACCAATTCAATATGGCTAATTCCGCCGACTTTGGCGTATTGAGGCAAAGCCTGTATAGCGTCGATAAAAGGCCGTAGCTCGGCAGCCAGGACACGGCAATGATCAATGGCGACAAACGCTTTGCTGTCGCGCTGGCGAAAGGCCAGTCTGCCCTGACGATCGACACCCAGCCGGGCGCGACTTCGATAATGCCACGGCGCAGAGACTAAAGCTGGCGCAAGCGCCTCAGGCTCTAACCCTGCCTGGCGCTGCATTTGTTCAAGTACACTGCGTTGCTTAAACGCTAGCTGAGCCTCATCATTCTGGTGCTGCAGATTACAGCCACCACAGCGCCCATAGTATTCACAGGGGGCTGAAACTCGCTCAGGTGAGGCGCTAACAATATTGCCAGCCTGACATTCAGCATAACGTCGCTGCGCCTTGAAATGTTGTACCGATACGGTCTCAGCGGGGAGCGCCCCGGTCACAAATACTGTCTGCCCCCGATAATGCGCTATGCCACGACCATCATAGGACTGACGATCAATATGAAGCTGTCGGGGAGCCTCAACCTGTTTTTTGGTGGGCTTAAAAATTTTCGCCATCGTGGCTGAGTACTTTTAACTTACGATTAACTTATTGATTGTAGAGACCGGAAGACAGGTAACGATCACCTCGGTCACAGATCACAGCCACAATCACAGCGTTCTCCACTTGTTGGCTTAAACGCAAGGCACCGGCGACGGCACCGCCACTGGAGACACCACAGAAGATCCCCTCCTGCTGCGCCAGGGCACGCATAGTCTCTTCGGCTTCTTGCTGTCCCATATTGATGACCTGATCAACTCGGGCCGCATCAAAAATACTCGGCAAATATTCCTTCGGCCAACGACGAATGCCAGGAATACTGGCCCCTTCTTCGGGTTGCAAACCGACAATCTGAATATCCGGATTGCGTTCTTTTAAATAACTGGAGGTCCCCATAATGGTGCCGGTGGTGCCCATAGAACTGACAAAGTGAGTAATGCTACCCGCCGTTTGCTGCCACAATTCAGGGCCCGTGGTTTCATAATGGGCACGAGGGTTGTCGAAGTTACCAAACTGATCCAGCACCTTACCCTGGCCTTCAGCTTCCATTTGCTTGGCCAAATCGCGTGCGCCCTCCATGGATTGCTCCTGGCTCACCAGAATAAGTTCTGCCCCATAGGCAGCCATGGCGTCTTTGCGCTCTTGAGTCATGTTATCCGGCATGATCAGAACCATACGGTAGCCCTTGATGGCCGCCGCCATAGCCAACGCAATTCCAGTGTTACCACTGGTAGCCTCAATTAAGGTGTCACCCGGGCGAATATCACCACGCTGCTCAGCGCGGTTGATCATGGACAGTGCTGGACGATCCTTAACCGATCCTGCAGGGTTATTGCCCTCAAGTTTTACCAGTACGGTATTGGTGGTATTGCCTGGCAGGCGCTGCAAGCGCACCAGAGGAGTATTACCTATACATGATTCAATGGTAGGGAAATCCATAACTGTTCTTCGATCACTAATTCTGTGGTTTATCGATTGCCAGGCCCGTGTACCAAGCACCGCTTCAGGCCGCCCATTTTAGCGCCTTGGGGGGGATTATGGTATGGTGGTTTGGCTTAAGCATATAACCAAAAATAAGCCAGGCCCCAATCAAATGAGCATCCTTCCGAAGTCGTTGAACGTTAAAGTTCAACAACTCAGTATTATTCCTACGGTCCTTTTTATAGCCCTGCTCGGCGCAGGCTTGGTTAGCCTATATATTGATCAGCTCAATAAACTGGAATTAAGTAAAGGCCGTGTCGCCCTGCATTGGCTTGCGGAAACCGGCCACAGTGACCTTCTGTCTGGCAATCGCGAAAACCTGGCACCGCTTACGGCGAAAAGCACCAAGGCCCTGATAGGTGCCCCTCATATCTCAGCGGCATCGATATTTAATGCTCAACAGGAAGTCGTTAATCACGCAGGCCCCTTACAGGTACTTCCCACCTCGCTGCTTAGCTCCGAGCCCCAGGTACAGCTGCAACAGGATATGATGTTCCTCAGCTCTCCCATACGGGCCAATAACAATGGTGAGCTGCTTGGCTGGGCAGTGGTGACAATGAACCATGAGGTCACCCTTGTGCCCAAGTACCAAGGCATCATCGCCACCCTCATCGGCGTTATTCTAACTCTTCTGCTGTTAACCTTTTTAGCCTGGCGTCTAACACGAGAAATTCACGCGCCACTTACCCATATTCAGTCGACACTGGAAGCCTTTAACAGCGGCAAGCTGGATAACCGCACCCCTATCGAAGGCTGTCTGGAATTACAGCGTCTGGGCAAGGAAACCAATCAACTGGGCAATTATCTGCAGTACACGCAACAGGATGTGCAACAACAAATTAGCCAGGCAACGGAAGATTTGCAGGAAACCCTGGAAGCGATTGAAGTCAAAAATATTGAACTGGATATTGCCCGTAAAAACGCACTTAAAGCCAGCCAAATTAAATCGGAATTCCTGGCCAATACCAGCCATGAAGTTCGCACCCCCATTAACGGTATTATTGGTTTTACCAGCCTGCTGCTGAAAACCCAGTTAACCACACAGCAACGGGAATACCTGCGAACCATCGCCCATTCGTCCCAAGGATTGCTGACTATCATTAACGATATACTGGATTTTTCGCGCATTGAATCAGGCAAACTGACACTGGATTATGCGCCTCTGGATTTACGCCAGGTCATTGAAGAAACACTGCAAATTGTTGCCCCCAGTGCCCATGAAAAAAGCCAGCAACTTATCTCCTTAATCGACCACGATATGCCTTTGCAGCTGATGGGGGATGCCCTGCGTCTAAAACAGGTCCTGAGTAATCTGGTTAGTAATGCCACCAAGTTTTCCGGTCGCGGCAATATTATTATTCGCGCCCAGCAGGAAGAAGCTGTCGATAACAAGGTACTGATTAAAATCAGTGTATCCGATTCTGGTATTGGCCTTACCCAAGAGCAGCAGGCTCAACTGTTCCAGGCCTTCTCGCAAATCGACAGCGCCAATAACCGCGAACAAGGCGGTACGGGATTGGGACTCGCCATTTCCAAGGGCCTGGTTGACCGTATGGGTGGCAATATTGGTGTAGAAAGTGAAAGCGGTGAAGGTTCAACCTTCTGGTTTACCGCACGCCTGGGCATCACCGAAGGCTTTAGTGAAGATCCCTACAAGGCCCTGCGTGGCAAGTTTATTGGGGTACTGGAAAGCAATCCCATTAGCCACCTGCAAATTAGCCACTACCTGGAAGGCTGGCAGGCAGAGGTGCTGGATATCGAACAGGAAACCGATATTCCCCAACACCTGGAAAATACCAAAACCGCCGACACGCCATTGGATGCCATTATTCTGGGTACCTCTACCGATGACGATGCCAATCGCGCCGAGTATTTACGCCATTTAATCCAGTTGTCGCAGAATCACTGGGGCTGCCCGGTTATTGTCGTTACCCTGCCGGAAACCCTCTACGATCAACACCAGGGGCTTTCTGATACAGCTGCAGAAGTTATTTCCAAACCGCTAAGTCACGATCGCCTCTACGAAGCCCTGTGTGAACATATTGGCCTGCAAGCTGAGTTGCCCACTTCAGAATCCAGCCCTGTCGCTTTGGCAACACAGCCCGCAGAGCGCCCCCATATTCTTGCCGTGGATGACAACCCTGCCAATCTGCAGCTGGTCAGCGAGTTTTTGCAAGGCTTGGGGATGCGAGTCAGCCAAGCCAATAACGGTAAAGAAGCGCTGGATAAATGTCGTCGCCAACGCTTTGACCTGATTTTTATGGATGTACAAATGCCAGGTCTGGATGGTTTGGAAACCACCAGGCAGTTACGCCAGGTGGAGAGTGACGACTACCGCACCCCCGTCATTGCCCTAACAGCCCACGCGATGAACGAACAAAAGTCGCAATTGTTGCTGGCCGGTATGGATGACTACACCACCAAACCCGTCAGCGAATCACAGCTGGCCCATATTCTGAATCGCTGGCTGCAATCGGAAGGCGAGCTAATCAAGCCATCACCATCGCTGGCTGAACCCGATCTGGAAGCGATTCCAGCACCACCGGAAGCGCCTTCGGTGTTTGAGATTATGGATTTGTCTGAAGCCCTGCGTTTAACCAATCAAAAAACCAAGCTGGCCAAGGATATGCTAAGCATGCTGTTGAAAGGGTTGGCTAGTGACAAAGCGCAAATTGAAACGCTATATCAAGAGCAAAACTGGGCTGAGCTGGAAAGCCTGGTACACCGCCTTCATGGTGGCTGCTGTTATTGTGGCGTTCCTCAGTTACGTGCTGCCAGCGCTACGGTTGATGGCCTGCTGCAAAAACAATTTAACGACGAGCTGGAAGCGCCTATTGAGAAGCTGTTGGAGGCAATTACTCGTCTTCAGGAGTGGGCTGATGAGCATGATTTGGAGAGCTTGTTTGGGGAAGAGACTGCTTAAAGGCGGAATCCTTAGTCTGGGCGCACTAAACTAAATTGTGGCGATTCGAAGTTTTGTTTACGATTCAAGAATGACAAATGCAGTGGCGTAATCCACTTCGTCGGCGATACTGATATGCGTATGCTTGCCACCTAATTTTTGTAAACGCTCAGCAGCACCATCGGTTAACTGCAATAACGGCGCACCATCTTCATTGTGGTTAATCTGAATATGCTGGAATGACACCCCTCGGCCAATACCGGTACCCAGCGCTTTACCCACCGCTTCTTTCGCGGCAAAGCGTTTAGTTAAAAATACCCCAGGTTGATTACTGGCGGAGAAGTCCTGCATTTCCACCCGCGTCAGAATACGTTTGGCAAACTTGTCACCCAAGCGTTCCAGGCTTGCCTCTATACGAGACCTTTGGGCAATATCAGTTCCAATTCCAACAATCATAAATTCACTATTTTCAAGATAAAGGCTGTGAAGCAAACAGCATGCGACTCTGCAATGGCTTACTGCCAAGATAGGGTTTTAGTGCCACGCGTGCAAGCTGCTTGGCGGTGCGCAGATTCACCAAGGAAGAAAAATCACCTTCCCCAATTGCTTTCAAACAGGCGCCCTGAAAACTTACCTCATCAGGATTGGGCTGCACGGATAGAAACCCACGCTCTGGGTACAACTGGTACCATCCCTCAGGCTGCAGGGGTTGCCCTTGGCAATCACTATGGAAGTCTATGCCGTACCCCAAGGCTTCCAATAGGCTGAATTCGAACTGTCTCAGGCTTGGCTCCAATAAATCAGTCTCTCCCTGATTCACCTGCTCCAACCTGGCAAGAACCTGCTGGTACAAAAACAGAATATCCGGGTGGGCATCCATTTGAGGCAGTAACCTCACCAGGACTTCATTGATATACAAACCGCTAAACAGCACCTTGCCCTGTAGAAAGAGCCCCTGTCCCTCTGTTTCAACACCCACCAGGGTTTTCAGATCACCTTTGCCCTGCCAGGACAATAGCAGCGGAGTAAAGGGTTGTAGCAATTGACGCTGGCGAGATTTGGCGCTGCGAGCGCCCTTGGCCAAGAGTGATACACGACCATAATCGCGACTAAAGCAGTCGATGATTAAACTGGTATCACGGAAAGGACGGGTGTGAAGAATATAGGCAGGCTGAAGCTCTATTCTCATAACTGGGCCTGCCTATAGAGTATTCATGATGACATGTGAGCCTAAATATCGTCGTAACCAAGACTACGCAAAGCCCGCTCGTCATCGGACCAACCTGATTTAACTTTGACCCACAGCTTCAGCATCACTTTGCTTTCAAACAGGTTTTCCATATCAACACGGGCAGCCTGGCCAATTTGTTTGATCTTAGCGCCCTTGTCACCGATCAGGATTTTCTTCTGGCCTTTGCTTTCCACCAAGATCAGTGCGCTGATATGCAGGCAATTGCCTTCATAGGAGAACTCTTCAATCTCGACGTTCATTTGGTAGGGTAATTCATCACCCAGCTGGCGAGTTATTTTTTCGCGCACCATTTCAGCGGCAATAAACCGGGAACTGCGATCGGTAATTTGATCTTCCGGGAAGAAGTGCTGCCCTTCAGGCAAATAGGATACGACGATTTCTTCCAAGCGATCGAGATTGTGGCCTCGAAGTGCGGAGATAGGTACGACCTCTGCGACATTAACGCGCTCGTTCAAGGCCTGCAAATGTGGTAACAGCGCCTCTTTATCGTCCAGTTCATCAACCTTATTGATAGCCAGAATAACCGGACTTGCATTGTTTTCCAGCCGTTTGATCACCATTTCATCTTCTTCGGTCCAATGCAGCTTATCCACCACAAAGATCACCGCATCTACATCTTTTACCGCCGTATTGGCAGAGCGATTCATATAGCGGTTAATCGCTTTGGAATGGTTCAGGTGCATTCCCGGCGTATCCACGAAGATAATCTGGTTGGGGCCTTCAGTTTTAATGCCCAACATATTGTGGCGAGTGGTCTGGGGTTTACGCGAAGTAATACTGATTTTCTGCTGTAACACATGGTTCAGTAATGTCGACTTGCCTACATTCGGGCGCCCAACAATGGCAACATAACCACAGCGACTAACTGCTTCAGAGGAACTCATAACACATCAACCCTGTAAGGCTTTTAAGGCGGCAGCTGCGGCCAGTTTTTCGGCGGCACGACGGCTACTGGCCTGGGCCTGGGTCGGCTCTTTGAGTAAAGAGGTACGACACACCACGGTAAACTGCTGGGCATGGGCATCACCTGCCACGCTGATCACATCGTACTCAGGCAGCGGCGCTCGGCGAGCCTGTAAAAACTCCTGCAGCTCAGTTTTAGGATCTTTAGGGTTGTCAGCTAGAACCAAGCCCTCTAAACGCGGCTGGTACCAGTTGAGGATACGGCCTTTGGCTGCTTCCATCCCCTGATCCATATACACAGCGCCGATAATAGCTTCTACCGCATCCGCCAAAATGGACGCACGGCGAAAACCACCGCTTTTCATCTCGCCTTCACCGAGGTTTAGACAATCGCCCAGTTCAAACTCTCGGGCAATCTCAGCCAGGGTTTCCCCTTTTACCAACTGTGAACGCAGGCGGCTTAACTGCCCCTCTTTAGCATCGGGAAACTTTTGGTATAAGGCTTCACCGATCACAAAACCTAATATGGAGTCACCAAGGAACTCTAAACGTTCATTATTTTTCGCACCGCAGCTGCGGTGCGTCAGGGCAAGATCAAAAAGAGACTGGTCATTAAAGCTGCAACCTAAACGCGTTAACAGCCGCTGTTTGGAGATATCGTTCACTTAAAATTCTTTCGGCGGATTACAGCACTCGCCTGGGCGGCTGCTATCGAGCTGGTTTTCAAACGTTAACACTACGTCGATGTTATAGACCAACGGAATGCGTTCTTCATAATTGATATTGACGAGCACGCGATCTTTCTTGCGCTCAACTTTTACTTTTTTCGTCACTTCGCCGCGGATATTGTTAATACTGAACAGCTTACTCAG
Source organism: Maricurvus nonylphenolicus (assembly GCF_042854845.1). Taxonomy (GTDB): domain Bacteria; phylum Pseudomonadota; class Gammaproteobacteria; order Pseudomonadales; family Cellvibrionaceae; genus Maricurvus; species Maricurvus nonylphenolicus. The sequence continues at coordinate 3,407,978 of NZ_AP031498.1, forward strand.
CCTGGAGCGGATCTCACCAGCACTCATACTGCTAATCTCTTCCTCCTTCGCTAGAGATTGCAGCGCTCCGCGGACGAAACTGTTATCCAGATAAACTGGCCCCAGTTTAAAGCCACACAAGAGAGCAAAGCCCCCAACAGAGATAACGAACAACCACCCGAGAGACGATAAACCACGCTGCTTTTTTAGTGTTTTCATAATCGCGTCGATCCTTGTAGTAGTGTCAGCCAACAATCAGGGCTTTAATCAATATAGCCTACCCGACCAAAGGTCGGAATACTGCCAAGTGATTCCCAATGCATCCAAATAGCAAAGGCTTTACCAACGATATTGGCTTCAGGCACAGGGCCCCACTCCCGACTATCGGAGCTGTTATCGCGGTTATCACCCATCATAAAGTAATGGCCTTCAGGTACACGCCAGTAACCATCACGGCTCAATGGACTAGGTACAGCCTGCTTGCGTATGGCATGGCTATCCGGGCCATCGGCTGTAGTCAGGGTTTCTTCCATCAGGTAGTACTGAGGATCACCTGGTGGCAGTGCAGCAACCAGTGACTGCGGCTGCTTTTTGCCATTCACATAGAGTACGTTATTGATATAACGGATCTCGTCACCCGGCAGCCCTACAACACGCTTGATAAAGTACACGCTCTTATGGGGCGGGAAAAACACCATTACATCGCCGCGCTCGGGCTCATTGATATCCATGACCTTGGTGCGAGTAACAGGCAGGCGAATACCATAGGTGTATTTATTGACCAGAATAAAATCACCAATCTCCAGGGTTGGCACCATGGAGGATGACGGAATCTGGAAGGGTTCAACCAGAAACGAGCGCAACACCAACACGATAAACAAAACCGGGAAGAAAGATTTTGCATATTCAACAGCAACAGGCTCTTTCTCGGCGGTTTCCCTGGCCGTATTAAAGGCCATTTGTCGCGCCTCGGGCAGCACTTCTATATCACCAAACTGCTGCTCAACAGCCGCTACCGCTTGACGGCGTTTAGAGGCCAAAAACAGGGCATCAAACAACCAGATAACGCCACTGACAAATACCAAAATAACCAGGACGAGAGGGAAATTAATATCCATATTGTCTCAATACACTTTTTATCTCTACAGACTCTCTTTAGACTGCAGTCATTGTTATAAATACCCGCGTGCGGGTTAGCTATCAACCTTCAGCACAGCCAGGAAGGCTTCCTGTGGAATTTCCACTTTACCCACCTGCTTCATGCGTTTCTTACCCGCTTTTTGCTTTTCAAGCAGCTTTTTCTTACGGGTAATATCACCGCCATAACACTTGGCGGTTACGTTTTTACGCAGGGCTTTTACCGTAGTACGTGCAACAATCTGACCACCTATAGCGGCCTGAATGGCAACATCGAACATCTGACGGGGAATCAATTCTTTCATCTTGTCAGCCAGTGCACGGCCTTTGAACTGGGCATTATCACGGTGCACAATCAGCGCCAGCGCATCAACTTTCTCGCCGTTAATCAGAACATCCAAACGTACCAGTTTGGCAGGTTCGAAGCGGACAAAGTTATATTCCAGCGAGGCAAAACCGCGACTCACTGACTTCAGGCGATCAAAGAAATCCAAGACCACTTCGTTCATCGGCAGCTCATAGGTCAGGGATACCTGATTACCCACATACTGCATATTTTTCTGTACGCCGCGCTTTTCCACACAGAGTGTGATCACGTTACCCAGGTAATCCGACGGCACCAGAATATTGGCTTCACAGATAGGCTCGCGCATTTCCTGGATGGTGCCAATGTCCGGCAGACTAGAGGGGTTATCCACCATCATCACATCGCCGTTATTCAGCAGCACTTCATAGACTACTGTCGGTGCGGTGGTGATCAGATCCAGGTTGTACTCTCGCTCCAGACGCTCCTGGATGATTTCCATATGCAGCATGCCCAGGAAGCCACAACGGAAACCAAAACCCAGTGCATCACTGCTCTCGGGCTCGAAAAACAGCGAAGCATCATTGAGGCTTAGCTTGGCCAGGGCTTCACGGAAAGCCTCATAGTCATCAGAGCTAACCGGGAACAGACCAGCATAAACCTGCGGTTTTACTTTCTGGAAGCCTGGCAGCGCCTCAACTTCCTGAGTTTTCACATGGGTGATGGTATCGCCCACAGGCGCCCCGTGAATATCCTTAATACCGGCTACGACAAAGCCTACTTCGCCAGCCTTGAGCTCGCCTGTTTCCAGACGTTTGGGGGTAAACACACCAACACTGTCAGCAACATGCGCTTTGCCAAGCGACTTGGTCATAATCTTGTCGCGCTTGCGCAGGGTACCCTGCTTTACGCGAACCAGTGACACTACACCCAGGTAGTTATCAAACCAGGAATCAATGATCAGCGCCTGCAGCGGTGCATCCACATCACCTTCCGGTGGTGGCACATGCTGTACCAGCTCTTCCAGGACATCCTCAATGCCCAATCCTGACTTGGCACTACACTTAACCGCGTCAGTGGCTTCGATCGCAATAATGTCTTCGATTTCCTGCGCTACACGCTCAGGCTCGGCCTGCGGCAGATCCATCTTATTCAGAACCGGAATCACTTCCAGACCTTGATCCAGAGCCGTGTAGCAGTTGGCCACAGACTGGGCTTCAACGCCCTGTGCCGCATCGACCACTAGCAGCGCACCTTCGCAGGCAGACAGAGAACGGGATACCTCATAGGAGAAATCCACGTGTCCCGGGGTATCAATAAAGTTCAACTGGTAGGTTTTACCGTCGCGGGCTTTATAGTCCAGGGTTACGCTCTGGGCTTTAATGGTGATACCGCGCTCGCGTTCCAAATCCATGGAGTCCAGTACCTGAGCCTCCATTTCTCGGTCAGACAGGCCGCCACAAACCTGAATAAACCGGTCTGCGATGGTGGATTTACCATGGTCAATATGGGCAATAATGGAGAAATTACGGATATGGCTGAGATCAGTCACGATATAAGACACACTACCAGTGCCGCAGGGGCACGTTAAAGAAAAACAGAATCAAAGGAAAATCAGTTACTTACCTGAGCCCTAGGAGCCCAATACAAGGCTACAAGTTTACCGTATTTACCAGGCAGGTGCTATGACAGCAGCCAGGACTGAGTCCCTGGCTGCAAGGAAGAGATTAATTATTCATCAATACGGAAGGTATGGAACGCCGGTCGGCCACGGCGGAAATAGCGGATAGGCAGCAATTCGTTGGCCGGCAGCTCAGACTCAACACGGCGGTAATCATCAACACCGCCAATTTCATGGAAGCCCAATTGCGCAATCACATCCCCTGGGTGTAAGCCGGCCTTGGCGCCCGCACCACCCGGCACCACCTGGGTAATCACCACCCCGGCAGCCAGGTTCCAGCGCTTGCGCATACGCTCGTCAATATCGCGAACATCTAACCCCAGGCGACCACCTCCCACGGGGGCTTCAGATACCTGCGGTGAAGCGTCACCGCCACCCAACATCCCCACTTCCACATTGAGGGCGCGCTTTTTGCCTTCACGCATCACCACGACCGGCACTGATCGACCAGGCACGGTGCGGCCCACGGCATGGGGTAAATCGCTAGACATCATAATCGGGTTGCCATCGAACTCAATAATCACATCTCCGACACGGATACCGGCCATATCGGCAGGCCCTTTGGGTTCCAACTGTGCTACCAGCGCGCCCATAGGCTTACTTAAGCCAAAGGAAGAGGCCAAGTCTCTGCTGACTTCCTGAATAACAACGCCAAGCCAGCCTCGATCCACACGGCCTTTTTCTTTCAACTGATCAACAACCCCTTGGGCAACCGCCACAGGAATAGCAAATGACAAACCAATTGAGCCGCCTGAACGGGTATAAATTTGCGAGTTGATACCAACCACTTCACCCTTCAAGTTAAATAGAGGGCCGCCTGAATTACCGGGATTAATAGCGACATCGGTCTGAATAAACGGTACGTAGTTTTCGTTCTTTTCAGTGGGGATACTGCGACCGATGGCACTGACAATACCCGCACTGGCGGAATAATCCAAACCAAATGGGGAGCCAATGGCCAACACCCATTCACCCACTTTCAAGCTGTTAGGTTTGGCAAATTTCAGGTAAGGCAGATCAGAGGCTTCAATCTTTAGCAGTGCCAAATCGGAGCGTTCGTCAGCACCGATTACGCGAGCATCAAATTCACGACGGTCAATCAGTCGTACCTGGATTTCATCTGCACCATCGACGACATGATTATTGGTGAGAATGTACCCATCCGCAGAGATCAGAAATCCCGATCCCATGGCTTGGGACTGGCGCTCAGGCATCGAACGCGGATCGAACAGGTGACGAAAAATATCGGGAATATCCGGGTGCTGCGGTATTTGAAAATGACGTCCAACGCGCTTGCGTTCCACCGTATTAATCTTCACCACGGCCGGCGAGCTATCCTCAATAAGTTCGGTAAACTCAGGCAAGCCCCTTGCCGAAGCAGCCTGGGCCAACAGCAGTACAACAGCCGCAAACAACACTAGTACGTTTTTTTGCAAATGCATCGGAGAGGTTATTCCCTGCCGCTTTAAATCCATATCAAGACCATTTCGCATTCTTTTGAATCGCCTGACAACACCTATGAGGATGCCCACACCACAGGCTTGGTACCATCAATTAATACCGGTTGCAGACGGGAATCAGAACGGGTTTTAACACTGTGCCATCGCACCAAACCACCGCCCAGCAGGAAACCGGCAAAAGCCGTTAAAATTGTAGCGCCTTCAGGGAAACCTAGCGCGCTGGCTATAAGTGTTGCCAGTACCAGCCCTATCAGAGGCACCAAATACACAAATAAAGAGCCATTAGCCACCACCTCTTCGGGCACGCCAATGGTCACCTCATCATGTAATTTGTAATTGTCCTGGTTACGACCTTCCAGCAGGACCCGTAGGTAGCTGGTATGCCCCCCCCATTTCGCCACCAGACTCTGACCGCACCCCTTCTCGGCAGCACAGCTCTGACAGGTAGAACGCTGAATAGTCTCTACCCACAAACAGTCTTTCTCGACAGCAACAACTTTTCCGGTTTCAGTAATCATAGCTCTATTGTAACCGAATCTAGTCCTACTGGAGAATTTATGGACAGCAGAGCCCTTAACGGGGTTTTACAGAAGAGGCTATGCGCATCGCCGTTTTAGTAGGGATCTCCCCTACCACCGTGATCACAAACGGCTGGTTAGCAACCTTAACAGGGTGGATATAAGCAACCGTAGCCCCTAACTGCGCCCGGCCAAAGTCAAATCCCTGCTGCTGGGGCTTGGACACAAATACGGAAAAGGCACTTAAGCCATCGGTATACATTAATACCTCTCCCAGAAGCCCAGCCTGCTGAACACTGGATAAAACGAAACCACTGGGCATCCAACCCACCTGCCAGCTTCCCGCAGCGGTAGGCGCTGAAGATGCGACTGCAGGGCATGGCAGCTCATTTTGCGCCACAGCAGCCTCGGCCTCAGTATCGGCACCGGAAACTGGCTGCTCTTGCTGCTGGGCTGCCGCCTGAGCCACCTCCGTTTCGGTCTGCAAATCAACAAACTGGAAACGCTCCAAAACTCGCTTATCGTGACTGACGATCATGGCCCGCAAAGGCAGTGCCGTTAGCTCGTCGATGGCCAGATTGTAGCCATGGCGGTACTGGTCTCGCGGCACGATCTGAATAACCTCAGCCTGCCGCCCGGCAATACGTTCACGCCCACGCATATAGAAATGGTAACTCTGCTCGAGGTTGCGGGATTCATCACCAAAGGGATTAAGCAGCCCGCGTAATAGCTGGTCGGCAACAGGCACACACGCTGTCGGCAAGCCCCGTTGCAAGCGCGGCTGTTCCGGGCCATTGAGCCGATCCAGCCGGGCGTACTCCACCCCATCGCGCACAATGTGGGTTAATTTCAGGCTCTCCAGAGCCCCGCCATGCTCATAGGTGACCAGCCCCTGATAACTCAACTCGCGCAGCGCCCGAGACATATCGGCCAAACGCGCAAGTACTTTGTCCCCGCCAACATTGGCGAGTGCTGGCGTTGCCACCAACAGAGAAAGGAAAACGAAGAAAGAACCTAGAGCTTTTGCAACTCCAGACAAAGAAGAGCGATAAAAAAATGAAAACAATCGAGCGTCTGTCATCCTGAACACTGTATAGAAAATCGAACCTGAGCCATTACCAAGCGCTATAGTACCAAATCAGCGCCAGAATCCATCAACCCAGAAACCAGAGCCTAAGCAACAGACCCTGGGCCACAATAAGCATTATTGCTCCTGAACTGGTTCCCCGACCAACACGGGAACGCGGGCGTAGGGCAACATACCTTTACCACTGTTTAATGCAGCATGCCCGGCATGGATCTCCATAACACGGTGCAGGTGAGCCTGTACTTCACGGCTCGGCTGACGAGAGTTATTCACCGCAGCAGACTGCGACTGAACACTGGTCTGAGGCATGGCAACCTGCGGCAGAAATTGTGAGCTCTGTGAAGGTTCCATACGCTTGTGGCTGCTTACAGTCCGGGCAGACAAGTTAGGCGCACCATAACCTGCTGGCAGGGCCACAGAGGGAATTGCGTCAGGGGACAACTCGGTTCCAGCCACCTCTACCCCTTCTGGGGTTTGCGATACCTGGGCGGTCAACACCACAACACCGGCAACAGAAGCCGCTATGGCAAAACGCCCCAGACGCTGAGTCCAACCCAGTTTAGGCTTGGCATCAGTCGCAGGCATCGCATAGCTTTCTTCTTCATCAATCGCATCGCGAATGCTGGCAGACAGATCGATATAGTTGGCGCTTTCCAGATCACCACGCATGGCTGATCGAGCCAACTGATAGCGGGTCCAGGTATCACGAATTTCCGCATCGTCTTCGCTAGCACGTAAAACACGGCGCACTTCCAATTCTGAAGCCTGGTCATCAACCAAGGCGGACAGGGATTCACGCAATGCCTGCTGGGAAGATTTGTCAGTCATATTTCCTACCTGTATTGTTATCGTTTAACTGTCTATTTTGCCGCTCGCACAACTATGACCGGCGTTATGGCAAATGGTTTCAAACAAATCCCAGAAAAGGTCAAAAAAACGTTAAGCTCCGACCTGCCGCGGGATTCAAGCTATTAAGCTACCCCTTCTGAACCATTAATCAGTGGTTCAACCTGCTTATCGATGGCTTCCCGAGCCCTGAATATCCGTGAACGTACAGTGCCCACCGGACATCCCATCACATCGGCAATATCTTCATAACTCAGACCTTCTAATTCACGCAGGGTAACGGCCGTGCGTAAATCCTCCGGCAACTCTCGTATGGCTTTATTGACCACCGCCTGCAACTCATCGCGAAACAGGTTATTTTCCGGTGTATCTACATCTTTAAGAGCTTCACTACCGCCGTAGTACTCAGCGTCCTCGACCTCCACATCGGAAGATGGCGGCCGACGACCACGGGATACCAAATGATTTTTAGCTGTATTAATCGCAATCCGGTAAAGCCAAGTGTAAAACTGGCTATCACCACGGAAATTCTTCAACGCGCGGTAGGCTTTAATAAAAGCCTCTTGCGCCACATCGTGAACTTCGTGACTGTCGCGAATATAGCGACTGATAATAGCCAGGATCTTGTGCTGGTATTTCAATACCAGCAGGTCAAAAGCCCGCTTGTCACCGGCTTGAACCCGCTCAACCAACTGCTGATCTGTTTGCTGCGCTTTCGGCGCCGTCATCTTAACTCCCAAACTCCCTTTGCCCATCCAGACACGGATAAAGCAAACCCAAGGGAGAAAACCCCAATATTTCAGTTACCGGCAAAGACTCGAGATTTTCGGATAAGTTCCTGAAATCCATAAAAAAATGTCCCGACCGAGTGGTTTTTATCCACAACGAACAATTTACAATCAAATCGCTTAGCTTCAGTATAATCTGCTTATCCACAGCTGCGTCGGGCTTGTATATACTACGCGGCCTTTTAATAGAACGGAAATGGCTGGAAGAGAACTCCCATGACCTCTCACAACGCTCACGATGTGCTTATTATTGGCAGCGGTGCCGCCGGGCTCACCCTGGCACTATCCCTGGCCGGTAAAGCGCGCGTTGCCGTTCTTAGTAAAGGCGAAGTTAACGAAGGCTCCACCTGGTTTGCCCAAGGTGGCATTGCCGCTGTGCTCGATGATATGGACTCAGTTGACGCCCATGTTGCCGATACCCTGAATGCTGGCGGTGGGCTCTGTCACGAGGACAGCGTGCGCTTTACCGTTGAGCGCAGTAAAAGCGCCATTGAATGGCTGATCAACCAGGGCGTGAGTTTTACTCGCCAACAGGATGGTGATGACTACCACCTGACCAAAGAAGGTGGCCATAGCCACCGACGCATTATTCACAGTGCCGATGCCACTGGCCGTGAAGTACACACTACCTTGATTGACAAGGTGCAGGCCCATCCAAACATTGATATTTTTGAACACTATATTGCTGTCGACCTGATCAAGCAGGCCTCAGCTGGCCATAAAAAACTGCGCTGCACCGGGGCCTATGTCCACAACTTGCAGGCCGATCGCGTGGAAGCCTTCCATGCCAAATCCGTCGTGTTGGCCACCGGTGGTGCCAGCAAGGTCTACCTCTACACCAGTAATCCGGATTCCGCTTCCGGCGATGGTATCGCCATGGCCTGGCGTGCAGGTTGTCGTGTTGCGAATATGGAATTCAACCAATTCCACCCGACCTGCCTCTACCACCCCAAAGCGGGATCTTTCCTGGTTACCGAAGCCCTGCGCGGCGAAGGCGCACACTTAAAGCTGCCGAATGGCGAGCGCTTTATGCATAACTTTGATGAGCGCAAAGAACTAGCGCCGCGGGATATCGTCGCTCGCGCCATCGACCACGAAATGAAGCGCCTGGGTTCTGACTGTTTGTATTTAGACATCAGCCACAAGTCAGAGGATTTTATTAGCGAGCACTTCCCGACCATCAAGGCTCGCTGCCTGGAATTTGGTATCGACATCACCAAAGAAGCTATACCCGTAGTACCCGCTGCACACTACACCTGTGGCGGAGTTGTCGTCGATCATCATGGTCGCACCGATCTTGACAGCCTTTACGCTATCGGCGAGACCTCGTTTACCGGTTTACACGGTGCCAACCGCATGGCCAGTAACTCGTTGCTGGAATGTATTGTTTACGCCCAGTCTGCGGCAGAATCCATTCTTGGTGAGCTGGACTCGTTGCCCATGCCTGAGCCAGCCCCCGCATGGGATGAATCCCGGGTAACCAACTCCGATGAAGACGTGGTGATTTCCCATAACTGGGACGAGCTGCGTCGCTTTATGTGGGACTACGTGGGTATTGTTCGCACCCGCAAACGTCTGGAACGCGCGACCCACCGCATCAAACTGCTACAAAAAGAAATTCAGGAGTACTACAGCAACTACAAGGTTACCAATGACCTGATCGAGTTGCGTAACCTGGCCACCGTGGCAGAACTCATCATCCGCTCGGCTATGCAGCGCAAGGAAAGCCGTGGCCTGCACTACTCGCTGGATTATCCTGAGCCCTCGCAGATTGCCCGTGACACCATGCTGGTACCGATGAATTTCGCCGGCCAGGACGTCATAGTTAAGGCTTGATGGTTAAGGCTTAAGCGCGGACGCTGCTTTCCCCGACTGCGCTAAATTAATCAGCACAAAACGCAAACGCCGCAACCACTCTTTAGCTGCAATCGGACTACCCTCAGCTGCCACATTATCCGGCAGGATAATCAGAGCCAAAGACTTATCTCTATAACTGAAACGCAAATTGATAAGATACGGGTAGAGACTGAGGTCGCGACGCAAATCGGCTTTCACACCATCAATACGCCAACGGCCAGGGCGCCAACTTAACTGGCGGGGATAAGTGCACCAATAACGCCACAAATACCATACGCAAAGAGGCGCAAGTAAGAAGCTGGAGGCGAGCTGCCAGATTAAAGACAGACCAGACAGCCACACTCCGGACATCGCCAAAGCGTGGCAAAGAAAGATATAACCGCAGTAGAGAAGTGACGGCTTAAGCGTCAGATCCAGGCTTTGCGTCTGCGTCCATTTGCATGCCGGTGTTGTCGCGGACAATAGTGACAATCCTTTTCAATTCAGGATCTTCCGGATCCTGGCGATGCAGGAACCAGGCAAACATATCCTGATCCTCACAATCCATTAGCGCCCAGTAGCGCTCCTTGTCCTCTTGAGGCAGATCCGGATAGACATTTTCCAAAAACGGCAACAGAACCAAGTCCAGTTCCAACATGCCACGGCGACTCGCCCAAAATAAACGGTTTCTATCCATCTACAGCATCTCAAAGTCAATCAAACAAAATTGCTGCCCTAAACCAGACAACAGTACAAACGGCGCGCATTATAGCCCAGCTTGCAACGAACTTCAGCTGTTAGGGCCAGCCTTTACGTCGCCAACAAGAGGAAGTAGCCAAGTGGGCTTCTAGCACCTATGATACGCCTCTAACTGTATCAAGATGCTGTAACCAAGATTGAAATTCCTATGAGTGCCAGCCCAACCCTTTGCCCGTTAACCGATTTCGCCCTACTGACCATCGAGGGCCCGGATTGTCGCAAGTTCCTGCAAGGCCAGGTAACCTGCGATAGCAATGAAATCACCACTGAATCCAGCCGTTTGGGGGCTCACTGTAATCCCAAAGGCAGAATGATCAGTAACTTCCGTGCCTTGGGGATAGCGGAAAACACCCTGGGCCTGCGCTGCCATCGCGAAGTCCTGCCCACTCTATCCCAGTCACTGGGTAAATATATTGTATTTTCCAAGGCCGATATTACCGACCAGGGTAACCAACTCGGTATCTATGGACTGCTGGGCGAAAATATTGCTGAACAACTGAGCGGCCTTATTGGCTCCGCACTGAACCAGAACAACGACGCCTGTGTAACCGACGCAGGTCATTTTATCCGCATCAGCGCCACCATGGTTGAATGCTGGTTAACCCCTGAGCAAGCGGAACAACTTAGCACCGCTCTAGGCTGTTCCTCTGGAGAACAAAGCCAGTGGCTGATGGCCGCCATTGGCGCCGGTTTAGGCGATGTCTATCCGGCAACCCAGAATGAATGGATCCCACAGGTGATCAACTATCAGGCCGAAGCAATCGGCGGCGTTAACTTTCAGAAAGGCTGCTATACCGGCCAGGAAATTGTCGCCCGCATGCAATATCGCGGCAAACTCAAACGCCATATGTACCGCTTTAGCAGCCCAGAAGCTGTGACCCCAGGACAACACCTGTTTAGCCAAGGCAAAGCCCAAAGCATTGGCGAGGTGGTGATGTGCAGCCAAATTGGCGATGAGATTGAATGCCTGGCCAATGTGACCACCGCAGCCGTTGAGGCTAACGATGTGCATTTAGATGCCGATAAAGATCAAAGATTAACCCTTCTACCCCTGCCATACGAGCTGACTGCTGCTATAAATACATAAAAGGCGTAGAACACTAATAATTCTGTTAAGGAAGATGTAATGAACCAAGTCGTAGACACCGTTCGCCAGGAGCTTCTCGATGCAATCGAGAAAGACCAGCTGGTATTGCCCACCCTTCCCGAGGTAGCCCTACGTGTTCGCGAAGTAGCCGAAGACCCGGATGCCAGTATTGACCAGCTATCCAAAGTTATTGGCAATGATGCAGCACTTACCGCGCGCATCATTAAAGTCGCCAATAGCCCATTGTTGCGAGCTTCTCGCGAAATTGAAGACTTGAAAATGGCCTTGATGCGCCTGGGTATGGAGTACACCTGTAATATCGCCACCGGCCTGGCCATGGAGCAAATGTTCCAAGCGACGTCTGATATGGTGGACAAGCGTATGCGTGAGATTTGGTCTCGCGCCAGTGAAATCGCCGGTATCTGTCATGTCCTGTGTAAACACTACACCAAGCTGCGCCCTGACCAGGCTACCCTGGCAGGCCTGACTCACAAAATTGGTGCCCTGCCCATTCTGACCTACGCGGAAGAACATCCGGCACTGCTAAGAGACAGCATCACACTGGACCGAGTCATTGATTCCCTGCATGCCCAAATTGGTGACAAGATTCTCGAGCGCTGGGACTTCCCGGCTGAACTGCGCAAAATTCCCAGCCAGCATGTCGACTTTACCCGCCAGCAAGACAATGTGGATTACGCGGATATCGTCACCGTAGCCATGCTACAGAGCTATATGGGCAGCGATCACCCACTGGCAGATGTGGATTACCAACAAGTCACCTCGTTTGCCCGTCTCGGCCTGGATCCAGATATGCAGGAAGCTGAAGCTGAAGATCTGAGTGATGAGATGGAAGCGGCGATGTCCTTCCTGCAATAATCTCCCTGCATTCAGATAGTAAAAAGGCGGTCACTATTTTGACCGCCTTTTTACTATCTGTAAGCTCAGTTTTCTAAACCCGTGCGATTAGGTCACTGACTCTGCTAACAAAGAACGCGCTGGCAAAGCCCAATCCACTGCAGCCACACCACGATTCGCCAAATAAGCATTAGCCTGGGAAAAATGCCCATTCCCTAAAAAGCCACGGTGGGCCGATAAGGGGGATGGATGTGGCGATTTCAAAACGCAGTGACGATTGGTATCAATAAAACGCCCCTTCTTCTGCGCATAACTGCCCCACAACATAAACACCAGCCCATCGCGCTGCTCATTCAAGGCTTGCACCGCCCGGTCGGTAAACTCTTCCCAACCGCGCCCCTGATGTGAGCCGGCATTGGCTGCCTCAACCGTTAAGGTTGCATTGAGCAGCAATACACCCTGCTCCGCCCAGGACTGCAAACAGCCATGATCGGGAATCGGTAAACCCAAATCGCGATTGATTTCTTTAAAGATGTTCAATAACGACGGCGGAAAACGTACATCCGGTAAAACCGAGAAACATAAACCGTGAGCCTGGCCTGGGCCATGGTAGGGGTCCTGCCCCAGGATCACCACCTTCACCTGATCAAAGGGCGTGGTATTAAAACTGTTAAAGATGTCTGCTCCCGGGGGATAAACCGTTTTTCCCTGGGCTTTCTCATCACGCAAAAACTGCCCCAGGTTTTGCATATAGGGCTGCTCAAATTCATTCCCCAAGTGCTGCAACCAGGATGGATGCATTTGAACTGGTCTTGCCATTATCACTCTCCCCCACGTATTGGCCGTGATTTTACCAGCCTCGAACAAGCAACAGAACAGAATTACCTCGCATTTTGTCAGCAACTGTTAATCTGCTTCCGCTATAATGCCGCCCAAAATAACCTATACCCCCATAACAACAATGAACCCAAGACGTATCTTGCCGCTGCTCCTGCTCTGTAGCGCCCTGTTCTTCCAGCCTGCCTGGGCAGAAATTGCTGTCATTGTTCACCCCAGCAATACGGTAACCTTATCGCCCCACACCATTGCTCGTATTTTTTTGGGTAAGCAGAAAACCTTCAGCGGGGAGATGAAAGCCATCCCTTTAGATCAAAATATAAACACCCAGATCTATACAGACTTCTCTCGCGTGGTTCTGCGCCGTCATCCGCAACAGGTCAAAGCCTACTGGGCGCAACAACTGTTTACAGGGAAAGGCACACCGCCACGTAGCGTGAGCAGTGTGGAAGAATTGAAAAGCTTAATCAGCCAAAACCCTTCGTTTATTGGCTATATCGATGCAGCCTTGGTCGACGACCGGGTTCGTGTTGCCTACAGGTTCGATCCGCCTCCCACCTTGTAAGCTTTTATTGGCAACAAAGCCCGGCAGCAAGGCTGCCGGGAAAAACCTCTGATGTTTTATCAGAGGGCGCAGGGAACTGAATCAGACCATGTTAAAACCGGTAGGGAAATTTCACCGCAAACTTGTAATCCGATGAGTCATTGGTCAAGCCTATCCCCATATCGGTAACGACCGACAAGCGCTCAGACAAGGCGTAGGTCACCCCCACATCGAAGTGACCCGTACGCGTATCAGAACCCACAATCTCCTGAGTAATATCGCCACGAGTAATCTCAGCAGCTTCAAAGAAACGCTGGGTAAACCACATGCTCATACTGGTGCGTTCGTTGATGGCAAATGCAATGCCCAGACTCAACTGTAGTTCATCACCGAGTTTCACATCGGCAGGATCATCAGCTTGCAATGGGTTGGTACTCAAATCATCAAAGCTTTCTTCGAAGTAATGCTTGTAAGCAATGTTAGTGAAGAACAATGCTGGATCAGCAGTTTTTAGCAATGACAACCCTATTGACGTAGACCAGAGACCGGTGCCCGTAGGCAAGGACTCAGGCATTTTCAAATTGGTATTGTCCGGGTGATCGACGAACTTGATGCCATAGGGATCTTGCCCTGTCGGCGCCGTGACACTGAAATTTAATACCATATCCGGCCGGGTCCAGGTTTCATCCATCAACTGGTAGCTGATACCAAAGGTGATATCCCCTAAGTCATCTGTACTGACGGTATCTTCTGTACGCACCGTTGAGGCCAGCTCCTGGCCACCGGAGCGAATGGTGGTCTCACGAAACAGGTAAGGAACATCAAGGGACAGCTGCACCTTGGGCGTGATGCCCCAGCGTGTCGAAAAGGTGGTTTTAAACACTTCACTGGACGTTTCATCAATGCTGATATTGCCCAGGAAAATGGCATCCAGCGCCAGAAAACCATTGAGTACCAACTGACTGCGATCATAATTGGTGTACTCATAGCCTATCTCGAAGGTCCAGGATTGGTCGAATAAGGCATGCGCTTCCGACACTAAATCATCTATGCCCCGTGACGAGCTGGGTGCGCTCGACTGAGTGACCTCACCTTGGGGCAGTTTCTGAACATCACTAGGCGGTTGTCCACCCGCCGCAGATGCAGCTGCGGCGGGTAAGCCTGCCAGGCCCCTGGCACGATAAAATTCCATATCACGCTCAGAGATGAAATTCACCGGATAACCGGGCTCTGGTGCATGTTCAGTATGCCGCAAACGCTGCTCCAGATACTGTACTCGAGTCATTAATGCCTGATTCATTGCCTTCAACTGACGAATATCCCGCTCTATCTCAGAGGAACCTTGTGCGGCACCAGCCGCCGATAAGGTCGTCGCGTTGAAAGCCAAGAGGCAACTGATTGCCAGCGCCAGCTTGTGTGGAGTAAAACCGGTTGGCGCCCTAGCAACAACCCTTATTTGTGTATTCATAATCAAGCCTTCTTTAGTTTTTACCCTGCTAACACCCTCCTGGCTTTTTATTTTTCCTACCGCAACCCAAACAGACTGTTATTAATGCGCCTGGCATCGTTGCGTAAATTTTGCCCTTGGTTAAATTCCACCCGCAGCTTCACATCATTAATAATCATGTTAGCGTCCTGCCCCAGCTGTACCGATTGAATCAGTTGTCTCGCCATATCCGGGCCACCAATTCTCTGCACCACCAATCCTGCCTCTGTCGCAATGCTGTAACCGAGGCTGCCAGATTGATTGAACTGGGTCGTCGCCCCTGTTGCAGCTGATTCGTAAGTCTGGGTTTGCGGTAAATTTTGTTGAACTACCGAGGTAGTTGTTAACTCGGGCATGGTGTCTTGCCCTGTAGATTCCATTGCGACCTCAGTGCTTTGCTCAGCCACAGAAATCGCAACATTGTTATGCACCCGATTGTGATTACTGGACATCTGAATCGACTGCACACTGCCTTCTACTTGACCAAGCGCCTGCGGGGGTTCCGGCAAGCTGGGATTTTCATCGCTCTGCTCACCCAAAGTGCCACCGTGACGAAAACGAATCTGTGGCAATGCCTGGGTCAGATCAGCTTCCAACCGCAAGCCAACCCGATGGGTGCCACTGGGCATTTTCCACAGGGTGCGCATGGTAATACCGAAATAAGCGATTTGATTGCTCGACACAAACTTGCCGCGCACTTCGGATAATTCCTGTTTGTCCAACTCCGGGTACTTGGCCGCCATAACACTGGCACTCATCGCCACCAACCCGCTAATCGTGCAGGCGATTACTTTTCTTTTAGTTTGCAACAACATGTCGCACACTCCCGATCGGTTTACAGGTACCGATCGCTAAAACATATCTGATGCCGTAAAGCCAAAGTCCAACAACTCGCTCTTGCTGATGGGCGATTTATCAAATAAAAAACGTTTGGCGGTCAACGGCTGTTCTGGTCGACTTAATACGGTCGACCGATCAAAACCTTTTCCCACAATGGCAAAGATGGTGCCATTCCAACTGTCTAAAAATACCTGACGCTTCATAGTCCGATTGCCAAGCGCTGGGTCACCGACATAGACGGTGTCACCAATAACGCGTTTAAGCACCACAAAGTGTTTGTAACCTTTTAGGTCCAGAAGCGTAATGGTAGGAATGCGAATTTGATCCAGAGCGTCATTGCTCACATGGTAACCTCGACCTCTCAGGCCCAGGGTTTCCACATAACGCCGTATATCCAGCAGGGAAAAACCCTTGGTTTTAACAAGCTCAGGATCACTGACCTGCCACATGCCCCGAATGACATCCTGTTCGTTGAGATCCAGGTGGTAGGCGTATTTAAGGATGGTGGTTACCGTTGCGGCACCACAACTAAAATCATGCTGCTGGGATTCGAGGTGTTTAAAGCGCCCCTCCCGAATACTCACCAGCGGTTTGGAAAACTGTTGCATCCCTGCCATATTGTAGAACCTGACATCCCCCGCCTTGACCGCTGCAATATCCGTCAGCCAGATCACAACCGCCAAAATCAGCAACCAGATTTTGTAGTTGTGTTCGTCAACTGAAAACTTCGGATCGATTTTCATCGCAGCCCTATTCAAAGTGGAGAAAGCCATTTTGTGGAGCAAGGCACCACACCCAGTGTGTGATGCCTTGACCAACGGGCACGGTATAAATCAACCGTTAAAATTTATACCTGTGCCAGTGCTACCGGCCTGAGTTATGCTGTCACCAAATCCAGACCGGAGGTGCCAGGCTTTTGCCTGGTAACCGTTAAGGTTCTAACCCGCCAGGAGTGCTGACACTGGAAATAGCCAGTGCATTACCCTGAACATTGTTAGTACCTGCCGCGACATTCACACCAATATTACCTGCCGCGCCGGACAGGATATTGCCGCTTAGGGTCGCGCTATTGACATGGCCAATGGAATCAACAGTCCGCAAGGTAACGCGTCCAGTTAATACCACCTCGCCCAAGTCAACTTCACCCGCTTCCTTGAAGTTAATCGCACCACCAGGCGCTACAGGCACGGGCTCACCTTCGGCATCTTCAGTGAAGAGCACGTCTTGCGCGCCATCAGCTTCACCATCAAGATCCACATGGCCAATCAATGAACCGCCACTGTTATGCGTACCTGTCCAAATGTCAGGGTAAACATCACCGTTTTGATCCACATCACCGCTATAGGTACCGGAGACATCACCACTCAAACGAATACGAGTAGTCTCTAGCCGTTCAATCTCAGCGGGATTGTTAGTGGTAGAATTGCCATAGGCGGCCTGGAAGGACGACGTAGTAGCTTCAGACATGGCGCCACTGGCAGAAGCCAGAGCCAATTGGTTAGCCTGAGCATTACCACTACCGGCTGCGACGTTCATGCCGATATTACCGGCAGCATCCACCGCGACATCGCCACTTAAGCTAGCGGTATTGGTAGTACCCCAGCTGTCGGTGGTATTTTCAACGGAGTATTGGTTGGAGAAGGTTTCCGCATCCGCTGAACCGCCAAAGACCAAACTGGCATCGACGCTAGCGGTAATGCTGTAGGACTTCTCATAGGAACTGGACTCTTCGGAATCCTCGCTGTGGCTTTCTGAAGACTCAGAAGAAGACTCACTGGATTCAGAACCAGACCATTCGCCAGATGCATTAAAGCTACCACCGAACTCGTGACTGGAGCTGGACTCGGAGCTGGATTCTGAACTGGACTCTGAGCTGCCAGATTCACCTGCACTGCCGGTTACCGTGAGATCCAGAGAATAGTTTTTCTCGTGATCTTCAGAGTTACGGGTAATGCTTTCATCACCTTCACCGGGACCATTGGTTTCTGTACGGCTAAAGCTGCTGGAAGACCAGGAACCGTCTTTATGCGCCGTTAGGTCACCGGAGACATCCCAGCCACCTTCACTGCTTTCTGAAGAGCTGGAAGATTCTGAACTGGATGAGCTCTCGCTGTGATCAAAGCTTTTGTTCAGATCAAATCCTGCACTGTACTCGTGAGACGATGAGCTGGACTGACTGGAACTGGAGCTTCCTTCACTGCTTTCTGAAGATGAACTGGAATCCATCTCAGTTTCTCCTGCCGAATAGTCGAAGGAGAAATTAATGGTGGTACCCTGGGATTGGGATGCCGCCATTGCCGTTGAATTTTGCTGAACATTATTATCGCCAGCAGCGACGTTAATGCCTGCATTACCAGTAGCGCCAGTCAACACATTGTCACCCACGGAGGCACTATTTTCGGTGCCCTCACCGTTCATAACATTGTTGCCTTTCGATTTCTGGTTGGTTTCAGAAACAGCCATTGATGCAGAATCAATTAAAATCAATCCCATCGTCCGCACTTCACCATTAATAGCAAAGTTTTTAGAGACATTGATCTCTTTATTGATTTCAACATTCGAGTCAGGCCCATGGCCACGCCCGTTGCCGTTCTCTCCGTCACTGCCCGCATAGACCGGCATCGAAGCCGCTGCAGCGATGGCAATGCTGAGAGGAAGTTTCAGCGTTTTCATCACATTTCTCCTCTGGCACTCGTTAAGTGCCCTTACAGTAAAATCAACTTTGACTCACCCTAAGCCCAACCCTAAGAAAGCAAAGTTAATCAGTTAGGTCCGTAACCGTTACCCACACTACCTACAACAACACCGGTTTATCTGTGTATCGCTAATGAGTTACAGACAAAGTAAAACTGTTGCCGGACACATTGTTCATGCCGGCACTTTGGTTGAGCATTAAAATGCCCCGCGCATTGTGAAATGCCGAGGGATCTATCCCAACCTCCGTAACAATCTCAGGTAACAGGGATTCGCTACCTGCATCCAATCCACTATCCGTCGCCTCTTCCGACAGGGTTTTCTCATCGAGCTGCACGACGGCAATCGTACCCAACCCACCAATCGCAATCGCCGCCGCATTCACTTGACGATTGCCATAGCCCGCCGCCTGATTGATCATCAAAATACCTTGGGCCTGCTGAAAACTATCGCCGCTAATCACTGCAGAAACGGCATGACTACCTTGAGGATTATGCTGATCACTGGTTTGTGAGGCTTTAACTGCAGCGACACTGACACCATTGCTGGCCGCCGCTGCCGCAGAGTTCTGTTGAATATTGCCATCGCCGGCCGCCGCGTTAACTTTGACCAGACCTTGCACTTGAGAAAAAGCGTTATCGTCGATACGCGATTGAGATATCGCAGTAACCTGCGAAGTCAGCCCCACCAGGGCCATATCCTGAGCGATAAATTCGTCTGCCCAGACAGAATAAGCGCCCCAAAAGCTGCTCAGCAATAATGCACTTAGCAACTTGAATAAATGACGCCCCGTCGCAAGCCCCACAACTGGCATAGTATTAGGCATAGTATTAGGCATAGCCCCCTGCACCATTGCTTAATAGCCGTAACAATTACGGTTTCGGGTCTATAAAGCGAAGAGCGGGCCAAGTTAGCTAACTGCTTGAAAGCTATGCAGAAACTCATTTCAACGCGCTTGTCTCCATAGAGGGCTGTGTCTTATCAATGAGATAGGTCCAGGATCCCGCGATATTAAAAAGTGGTTTACAATGAAGGGGTTAGGTTTAAATCCAACGCTTTTTTTGGCTGTCTCAGCCCTGTGACAACTGCATCGGTGCACAGATTACGGTATGATGCGCGCCGATTAACCTAGGCCTGTCAGCCTGAATTCCAGATTTAAAGACTTTGGTCCATCCCATGCGTTTATTTGTCGACAACCTTACCAATGTTGATTTCAGTTACCTGCACCCTCAACGAGGATTGCTGGGGGAGACCTGGCTTGCCAGTACAGAGCTGGAAGGCGCACTGGATCATCAAGGCATGGTGTGCGACTTTGGTATCGTCAAGAAAACCCTGCGCAACTGGCTGGATGACGAACTGGATCATCGTCTGGCTGTTCCCACCCGATCTCCTAACCTCAAATACTCTGAGGTCGGTGACAGTATTGAACTCACCTGGCAATACGATGCAGGCGAGCTTTTTTGCCGCTCTCCCCGCCAAGCTATCGCCCTTGTCGATGCCGAGACCATTACCCCTACCAGCACCAGTGACTGGGCCAAACAACAGTTAAAGCCCTTGCTGCCGGAATCCGTCGACAGATTAAGTCTGGACTTCAATACCGAGGCGATTAGTGGCGACTTTTACCACTACAGCCACGGTCTGAAAAAGCATGACGGTAACTGCCAGCGCATTGCCCACGGCCATCGCTCCCGTATTCAAATCTGGCGTGACGGCGAGCCTGCCCATGACTGGGAACAACAGTGGGCCAAGCAGTTTTGTGATATCTATATCGGCACCCGAGAAGATATTACTCAGCAATCCACTGACAGTCTCAGCTTTGCTTACACCACTTCACAGGGAGCCTTTGAGCTAACCCTGCCAATAAGCAGCTGCTATCTGATCGATACAGACTCGACGGTGGAGTTTATTGCCAGCCATATCGGCGATGTACTTAAGCAACAATTTCCTCAACACCAGATCACAGTTAAAGCCTATGAAGGTATGGGCAAGGGTGCATTGATCGTAAGGTAAAGGGCGCACTGATTAAAAGATAATCGACGCCCTGCTTGTCAGCCAAAAGTCTGGTAGAATGCGCGGTTTCGCGGGCCCTGCCTGCATGATCGCCAGAATAAATTGACCTAAAAATAGCCAAGACCGTTTTATGCAGTTAGATCAGTACTTCAGTGAAAACCAGGGAAAACTCACCTTCTCCCGCCAGCAAGCCAGTGATTTTGCCAAGCAAGTTGCCGATGATTTCAACCCCATCCATGATGTTGATGCCAAGCGCTTTTGTGTGCCCGGTGATCTGCTATTTTCCATTGCCCTGTCTCGCATAGGCCTGAGCCAGAAAATGCACGTTAGCTTCGCCGATATGGTGACTGACGGTGTTGATCTGAACTTCCCTACTGACGGCGATAAGCTGGCCATTACCGACACTAACGATAAAACCTATCTGACTATCGAGCGCTCCGGTGACAATAGCCAAAACGCCGAGCTGATCAGCGCCTTAACACGCTGCTACGTAGAGTTTTCTGGCCAGACTTTCCCGCACATTCTGGTGCCACTGTGGAAAGGCAAGGATGTCATGATCAACCCGGCGCGCCCGCTGGTGATCTACGAATCCATGTCGATTGATCTCGATACACTGGAAATCTCTCAACCGGGCTTGGAGCTGTCTGATGAGACTTGCCTGGATGTCGACGGCAAGCGCGGCAATGTGCGTCTGGCGTTCAACCTGCTGGATGGCGATAAAGTTGTTGGTCGCGGAGAAAAGCGCATGGTGTTAAGCGGCTTGCGTGCCTATGACCAGACCGCTATTGACGATCTGGTAGAGTTTTACAACGACCGCAAGCAAAACGCCTAAGCCCTAATCTTAAGTCCTGCTACAACCTACTTAGCGCTATCCCAGCACAGGGATAGCCACTGCTCGATACCCGCACTGCGATATTTCTGGCGCTGCAGAATAATATAAAACTGCCGGTGCCAGTCGCGGTGAGGTGCCGGTAAAGGAATCAGGCTGCCACGCTTGAAGGCATCTTTAAGCGCAATGGTCGATAAACACCCTACCCCCAATTCAGCCTCAACCGCCCGTTTGATCGCCTCGGTATGCTGTAATTCCAACTTCAGCTGTAAGTCCGGCAACAATCCGTGCATGGCCCGATCAAAACCCTGACGCGTGCCTGACCCCGACTCACGCACAATCCAGTCGGCCGCTACCAAGTCGTCGTCTGAGAGCTTTGCCTTGCCTGCCAACGGATGACCAGGCGCACAAAATACCACCAGATCATCCTCCCACCAGGGAACAACTTCCAAATCTGGATGCTGTAGCTCACCTTCAATTAAGCCAATATCCAACTCAAAATTGGCAACTTTACGAGCAATGGCCTCGGTATTGGCGACTTCCAGCTCCACCTTGGCCCCGGGCTGCTTGGCCATATAGCGAGCCATAATTTCCACCGCCAGATAGTTACCAATGGTGAGGGTAGCCCCCACTTTCAGATGTCCAATAGCGGTATGCTGCTGGAAGGCCTCTTCCAATTCATTAGCCTGAGCCAGCAAGGCCTCTACCTTGGGACGAAACAAACTACCCTGCTCATTGAGCTGTAAACGCTTACCTACGCGATCAAATAGCTGGATATCAAATTGCTGCTCCAGCTCCTTTAACGAACTACTGGCAGCTGACTGCGACATCGCCAGGCTCTCCGCCGCACGGGTAATATTCTCGAAGTGGGCTACCGCCAGAAACACTTCCAGCTGTCGTAGGCTATAGCGCATAGATGCCTCTCCTTTAAACACCATTATCGAAAAAACAGGTTAATTATATTTATACAACCCATTTTACAGATATAACACCCAAAACGTAAAGTCTACCCATAAGGTTTTAGCCACCTCTAAGAAACTAGACCACTTCAGGAGTACCCATGGCCTCTTTACTGCAAGAACACGTAACCAGCATCCACCACTGGAACGACAGCCTGTTTAGCTTTACTACTAGCCGTAACCCTGGCTTGCGCTTTGAGAATGGCCACTTTGTGATGATGGGGCTGCAGGTCGAAGGCAAACCCCTGATGCGTGCCTACAGTATTGCCAGCGCCAACTATGAAGAAGAACTGGAGTTTTTCAGTATCAAGGTACCCGATGGCCCACTGACCTCACGCCTGCAGAATATTCAGGTTGGCGACCCTATTCTGGTGAGCACCAAGCCCACCGGTACCCTGGTCGCAGATCATCTGCTACCCGGGCGTAACCTGTACCTGATCAGCACCGGCACCGGGCTGGCGCCATTTATGAGCATTATCCGCGACCCGGAAATTTATGAGCGCTTCGATAAGGTGATACTCACTCACGGGGTACGCACCGTATCTGAGCTGGCCTATCAGGATGTTATTGAAAAGCAGCTGCTGGAAAATGAATTCTTTGGTGATCAGGTGCGGGATAAATTGATCTACTACCCCACTGTCACCCGTGAGACATACCACAACCAAGGGCGTCTGACCGACCTGATGCGTAGCGGCAAACTGTTTAACGATATTGGCCTGCCGAACATCAACACCGATGATGACCGCTTTATGATTTGCGGCAGCCCCAGCATGCTAAAAGATACTTGCGCCTTGCTGGACGAGCGCGGATTTAAGGAATCCCGCCACGGCAAGCAGGCCCACTATGTTATTGAACGGGCATTTGTTGAAAAGTAAATGTCCATTACGTTGAGGCAGGGAAGCCCAGCACTGTAATCGAAAGTCCCATTCCGATTTGATATACTGGTCTCTACTTTGCATTTTTAAGGGAATATCATGGGCTCGATTTTCAAAGCGCTAGTCAGCGTCCCGGAACCCAATCAGGCTCGCAGCCGTGAAGCACTGGATCGCTTTCTCTCGGCAGGAGAAGCCCTATTAGCAGACAACCGCTACGAAGAAGCGGGAATTGCCGACCTGGCACGCGAAGCCCAGTCATCGGTAGGCACCTTTTATCGCCTCCTCACAGATAAAGAAACCCTTTCCCTGCTCTTGCTACAACGCTTTTTTACTGAGATTGAATTTATCGTTGAAGACACCTTTGCGCCCCAACATTGGCAGGGCAAAGATATCACCGATATTGCTGAGACCTTTTCAACAGTATTTGTCGATACCTATCACGGTCGAGCTGGAGCCTTACGCGCTACGATTCTACGCGCCTCAAAAGATGCCAACTTTCGCGAGCAAGTCCATGCGCTGAACAACCTGATATCGAATCGCTTGGGCAAATTACTGAAACAACGACGCGATGAAATCAATCACCCCAAGCCTGAGCAAGCCATTAAATCGGTTGCCCATATGGTGCTTGGTATCCTAAACCAACACACCATAACGGGCACTCTGGGGGGGTTGTCACAGAAGGCGCTAGCCGAGGAACTCAAGCGCGTCTTCCTGACCTACCTGGGCGTTTCGCGTTAAAAACGATCAAACCACGCTCGTACCAAACCTGCAGATTCCGGGAACCACTCATGGCCTCCCAGGCTGTTTGTATGCCTGTCGGTGGTATAACCCTGGAAGCGCAGACGGTCATAATAGGAATCCATTGACCACCAGGGAACGATGGCATCGACAAAACCGTGGATAAAAAATGTTGGGGGATGGTCTTCCGGCAGGTGTAACGGCACAACACAGGCTGGCCCCAGGCATTCGGCGTAAGAGCCCGAGTGCACAACCAGAGCTTTAAACTCTCCCGGAAAAGACACCGCCATACGACTGCTGTTATAGCCACCACTGGAAATACCGGTCGCGTATTTTCTATCGGGGTTTAACGGTCCAAATTGTCCATCGCGAATAGCCTGAAATACATTGGTCAGAAAGGTATAGTCGGTGGTTGTATGATAGAGGCCATCGCTCAGGACGCTGGCCGCATTGGTCAACCAGGCCAGCTCTAAAGGCGCTCTGGGTGCCAACACCGCATAACCGTTATCCAATAATTCTTTGATGGTTTTGGCTTCGTAAAAGCCGCCAAAAGGGTCTTTGGTGGTGCGAGTAAACTCCACCGGGAAAATACTGCCCTGATAAATAATCGCCACCGGCCAGCCTTCTGCTGGCGGCTCACCCAAAGGTAACTCATATTTAATTTCGCGCGAGGTGATATCGCTGGACGGCAGTCGTAATGAGCGATAAGTACAGCTGATCTCTCCGGGTCGGAACAGTTTTTTAGCTCGCTCGGTACAGCGGGATTCTGCCCACACAGCCTGATGTAGGCATGCCAATACAAGGGTTGATAACAACACAATTGTTTTCATGGTTAATCTCTATGTTTTTATATAATTATTGCAAATAAGAAATACTGCGCACCTCACAATCAGGCGTTAGATCTTACGGTCTCTGCTGCCGCATACCTACACTTGAGCAAACCTACTCATCCCTCTCCCTAATCAATATCCAAGCAGCAAACCCACTATACGGAATAGAAATTCCGATTACAATAACTTGCAATCGGAATTTCTATTCCGTATTTTAATAATAAGCGACGCCACTTAAACCACAAACGGACAACCCCATGCCCTATTGCAATACTAACGGAATCAAACTCTTCTACCAGGAATCAGGCCAGGGAGAGCCCGTATTGTTCCTACACGGACTCGGCTCCTGCGGCGAGGATTGGCAAGATCAAATTGACGCCTTCTCCCACGATTATCGGGTTATTACGGTTGATACTCGGGGTCATGGGCGATCAGATAAACCCCTGGGCCCCTACAATATGCCCACCTACGCCAGCGATGTGATTAACCTGCTGGATCATTTAGGCATTAAGCGCTGCCATCTGGTGGGTTTTTCCATGGGCGGCATGATCGCCTTTCAAATTGCGGCTGACGCCCCTGAACGACTAAACAGCCTCACCATTGTTAACTCTGCCCCAGCCGTGCCTTACAACACCCTATCCGAAAAGCTGGAATTTTGTTTGCGCATTGCAGTTATTCGCCTGTTCGGCATGAAACTGCTGGCCCGGATTATCGGCAAGCGTCTATTCCCGGAAGCCCGACAAAAGTCCCTCTACCAGCGCTTTATTACCAGGATGCAAGGTAACCCAACGACCACTTATATCGAAGTGATTAAATCCCTGATTGGCTGGGATGTAAGACCAACTCTGGGGAATCTTGAGATGCCGGTACTCATTATCAGCGCCGACAACGATTACACCCCGGTGTCATATAAAACCGAATACGCCAACAAAATCTCTACCGCTAATCTGGTGGTTATCAATAACTCACGCCACGCAACGCCAATTGATCAACCACAGCAGCTCAACAAAGAAGTTTTCCAATTTTTGGAAAGCCTGGCCTAACGCAAGCAAGGCTCGGCCAACCAAAAAACTATAACAACGACAAGGTGAATAACATGAAGAAGAGCAATGACAACACAGCTGTAAAAAACATTACCAAAATCACCCTACTGGCAGCCGCAATCCAGGCCGCCAGCATTGGCACTGTTAACGCTCAAGAGGACGGGCAAAGCTACGATTTGGGTCTGCTGGAAGAAGTGATTGTTACCGCGCGAAAACGCTCGGAAAGCCTGCAGGAAGTCCCCCTGTCGGTGTCCGCCATGAACACCGAAGAACTGGCCATCAATGGCACAACCAATATCGGTGATATTCAATCACAAATTCCGGGACTAACCGCTTATGCTGCCCGCGGTACCAGTAGCACACTGACCGCCTATATTCGCGGCGTGGGTCAATCAGATCCCTTGTACGGTGTCGAACCCGGTGTCGGCCTTTATCTGGATGATGTCTATATTGCCCGCCCTCAAGGGGCATTACTGGAAGTCTTTGACGTCGAACGTATTGAAGTCTTGCGCGGCCCCCAGGGCACACTCTATGGACGCAACACCATTGGTGGCGCCATCAAGTACGTATCCAAACCGCTAACCAACGAACATACCGGCAAAGCCGAAGTGACTCTTGGGGATTACGGTCGCCGCGATGCAACGCTTAGCTATGCCATGCCATTAATTGAAAACGAACTCTACGGCAAGGTTGCCATCGCCTCTTCCACACAGGATGGTTTTGGGGAAAACCGCCAGACGGGTAGTGAAGTCAGTGATAAACAAGTCACCAGCGGTCGCATTGCTCTGCAGTGGGAACCCTCAGAAGACCTGAGTGTAAAAGTCGCCGCCGACGCCACCAAAGACACCTCGGCGCCACGTGGCGGCCAGCGCATGATCGAAAATCCATGGGAAGCCACCATCCCCGCCATGATGGCATTAACGCCTGATGCGGTTATCGGTGGTTTACCGGTCTACTACGCCGCTAATGTCGATGCTTTTGTCAGTGCAAATAATTTGGCTCCCCTGCCCGTTAGTGATGATCGCTATGATGTTGACAGTGGCCTGCAAGGCGCACGCAACGATGTAAGCACCTATGGTGGATCGGTGATTGTTGATTACAGCCTCAACGAAGCCTGGGATCTAAAATCCATTACCGCCTATCGTAATGGCGACAGCGATGGCACCATCGACTTTGATATGGGGCCACTGCCGATTGCCGATGTTTACGGTGAATACAAAGACCGTCAATTCACCCAGGAAATACAGCTCAACTACGATAACAACGGTGATTGGCAAGCGGTGATGGGTTTGTATTATATTGATGCAACTGCCGGCGCAGATATCAAGAATTACTTCCTGCTGGCACCGGTTTATCCGGTCGGCCATCCATTAAACCCAGCACCTGCCGATATCACCGCCATTATTCCCAAATATGCCTCTTCCGTCGGTGATGTGGTTACCGAAAGTTATTCTCTCTACGGTGAAGCCAGCTGGCAGATGACAGAGCAACTTCGTCTGACTTTTGGGGGCCGCTATAACTGGGAAAACAAGGAAGTCACAACCCTGTCCCAGGATTTTACCGATGCCACTTTTAGCACGGTGTTAGCCACGGAAACTGACTTTAATGACGATGAAACCTGGACCAACTTTTCCCCCAAACTAGGACTCGACTACCAACTGAACGATGACACCATGATTTACGCCAGTGTCAGTAAAGGCTTTAAAAGTGGTGGTTTTAACGTGCGGGCCAAACAGGTTTCCAACCCGGAATCCGCTAAACCCTATGACGAGGAAACCGTTACCGCCTATGAAATTGGTGTTAAGTCCACCCTGTTTGATCGTCTTATCCTGAATGCCACCTACTTCTATAGTGATTACAAGGATATTCAGCTCAGCATTTTCAGTCAGTCTAGCGATGGCACCTTTTTTGGCGATTTTACCAATGCGGGGGAAGGTGCTATTCAAGGTGTTGAAGTCGAATTTACCGCCGCACTCACAGAAGCCTTCACGATCAGTGGCAACCTGGCTTACCTGGACGCTGAATATAAGGAATACCTGGATGGCGGAATTGATGTCGCCGATGATCGGCAATTCAGTAACACCCCGGAATGGACAGCTACTGTAAACGCAACCTACAACCACAGTTTTAATCATGGGGGCGATTTGGTTGCTCGCCTAACCTACAGCTATCGCGATGATGTAATTCCCACCACGGATCTTAGCGAGACCATCGCTCAAGATGCCTATGACACCATCGATGCCACCCTTGCCTATACCACGGCAGATAGCGCCTGGCGTATTGCGATTGAAGGCCGCAACCTGACGGATGAGGAATACAGAACCACAGGTTATGACCTGCGCGGTTCCGGCGCCCCGATTGTTCAGGGGTTCTATGGCAACCCGCGCACTGTAGCCCTGCGCGTCGGTTATCACTTTTAATATGGCCTAACTTATACCCGTAGATTCTCTCGCTTGCTCAGTACTGTTGATGTAAGGCTACAGAGCATTTGGGGCAGCTAAGCTGCCCCAGTTTTTACCAGCACCCTGCTTATGCATTATTCGCAGGAGCTTGGCGCTTAATTCATGCTATACCTGAAAATATCCTGACTTGGCTTGCAGAGGTAAGAGGTAAGGGCCATGGCAAATCCCCATTACCATATCGGTGATGTGATTGAACATCAGCGTTTCCACTATCGCGGTGTTATCTTCGCTGTCGATAACAAATTCTCCCTGAGTGAAGAATGGTACGACGCCATAGCCAAAAGCCGTCCACCCAAGGATAGGCCCTGGTATCACGTTTTGGTCGATGGCAGTTATCACATCACCTATGTCGCCGAACGCCATTTGACGGACAGTCTGGATCGTACCCAGATTAATCATCCACGACTGGGGGAGCATTTCGACTACTTTTGTAAGGGCCACTATCATCCCAAGGATCATCACCCAAAAGGTCAGCAACCTCGACACTAGCAGATTAACCACTTGAGCACTAAGCTTAAGACACGTTTTATCAAAATTGCTGTATTGATAAATCGACTTGGGGTAATCAGCTAGGGATGATTGGATATGGCGCTTGCCATTGCCTTGGTGCTTATCGTTGTTTTTTCCATCCTTTTCCAGATGGTGACACCCTGGTGGTCAACGCCGGTCGCCTCTAACTGGAGTAATATCGACGACACCTTCATTATCACCGGAATCATTACCGGCATTGTCTTTATTGCAATTAACCTCTTTATCGCCCTGGCTATTATTCGTTACCGTCATAAAGAAGGCCATAAAGCCGACTACCAACCGGAAAACAAAAAACTGGAATGGACCTTAATTGGCGCCACCACCGTCGGCATTGTTGCCATGCTGGCACCTGGCTTATTTGTTTACTCGGATTTTGTGCATGTGCCTGACGAGGCCGATCACTTTGAAGTCGTCGCCCAGCAATGGCAATGGTCTTTCCGCTTTCCAGGCGACGACGGTCAATTAGGTACCAGTGATACACGCCATATATCCCCAGATAATCCCTTCGGTATTAACCCGGAAGACAAGGCGGGACAAGATGATCGGCTGGTGTTCGACAACACCGTACACTTGCCTCTGGATCGCCCGGTGAAATTGCTACTGCGTTCGAAAGATGTCTTGCATGATTTTTATGTGCCCCACTTTCGCGTCAAAATGGATACGGTACCCGGGCAAATCTCCTATGTCTGGTTCACCCCTACCCGTACCGGAAAATTTGAAATCCTATGTGCCGAATACTGTGGTACCGGCCACTACAATATGCGTGGTCATGTCATTGTTGATTCACAAAAAGATTTCGGACAATGGCTACAACAACTACCAACATTTGCCAGTTTGCAAGCACAAGCAGCTAGTGGAGAAAAACTCGATCCCATTAGCGAAGGCAAACAATTAGCACAAGTTCATGGCTGTTTTGGCTGCCATTCAATCGATGGCGCCCCAGCTGTAGGCCCTACCTGGAAAGATCTTTACGGTAAGCAGGAAAAGCTCACGGATGGCAGCAGTGTTTTAGTCGATGCAAATTACCTGTCGAAATCGATTACTGATCCTAACGACACCATCATAGCGGGTTATTCACCTATTATGCCGGCTTATAATCTCGACCAACAACAACTCGACGTATTGATTACCTATATTAAATCATTGTCCGCCTTGCCGCAGCCCCTATCGGAATCGGGAGGCACGCCATGACAGCTGTACACGAACCTCAAAGTTTCTGGACGCGTTATATCTGGAGCCAGGATCACAAAGTCATTGCCATCCAATACTCGATCACAGCGATACTTGTCGGACTTGTAGCCCTGGTGCTATCCGCCTTAATGCGTTTGCAACTGGGCTTCCCCGGCAGTGTGCCCTTTATGGACTCTGCCGCCTATTACCAGGCCATGACCATGCACGGCATGATTATGGTGATCTATCTGTTAACGGCTTTGTTTCTCGGTGGCTTCGGCAACTATCTTATCCCCTTAATGGTTGGCGCGCGGGATATGGTATTCCCATTTCTGAATATGCTCAGCTATTGGGCCTATCTTCTGGCCGTCATCATTCTAATGTTGAGTTTTTTTGTACCCGGCGGGCCGACAGGCGCTGGCTGGACGCTCTACCCTCCGCAAGCCATTCTAACCGGCACGCCAGGTACTGATTGGGGCATCGTATTAATGCTGGTGTCACTGGCGGTATTTATTGTTGCCGCCACCATGGGTGGTCTCAACTATGTCACCACCGTGTTGCAGGCCAGGGCCGAGGGAATGACTCTGATGCGGATGCCCCTGACAGTGTGGGGCATTTTTGTCGCAACTATTATGGCTCTACTGGCCTTCCCTGCGCTATTTGTCAGTGCCGTGATGATGCTATTCGACAAACTGTTAGGCACCAGTTTCTTTATGCCTGAAATTGTGTCGATGGGAGAACACCTGGGTTATCAGGGCGGCAGCCCGGTGCTGTTTCAGCACCTGTTCTGGTTTTTTGGCCACCCGGAAGTCTATATTGTTGCCCTGCCTGCCTTTGGGATTGTGTCTGACTTAATCAGTGTCCATGCACGCAAAAATATTTTTGGTTTTAGAATGATGGTCTGGGCCATAGTGATTATTGGGGTGCTGAGTTTTGTGGTGTGGGCTCACCATATGTACGTCAGCGGAATGAATCCCTACTTTGGATTTTTCTTTGCTATCACCACATTAGTCATTGCCGTCCCCACGGCAATTAAAGTCTACAACTGGGTATTAACACTCTGGCGCGGTGATATTCACCTGACAGTCCCCATGTTATTTGCCATCGCTTTTATCAGTACCTTTGTTATTGGCGGTTTAACCGGTTTGTTCCTGGGTAATGTGATTGTCGATATTCCCCTGTCCGATACCTATTTTGTGGTGGCACATTTCCATATGGTAATGGGTGTTTCCCCTATCCTTGTGATCTTTGGTGCTATATACCATTGGTATCCCAAAATAACCGGTAAGATGTTGCATGATGGTATGGGGCAATGGCATTTCTGGGTCACATTCCTCGGTACCTATGCCATTTACTTTCCCATGCACTATCTGGGCATCCTGGGGATGCCGCGCCGCTACTTTGCCTATGAAAACTACGATTTTATTCCCGCCTCTGCCCATGACCTTAATGCGTTTATTACGGTTATGGCGCTGATCGTTGGCGCGTTTCAATTGCTGTTTATTGTTAACTTGATTTGGAGTTACTTTAAAGGCAAACCATCGGGTCACAATCCCTGGAAGGCAACAACGCTGGAATGGCAAACCCCGGACACACCACCGAAACATGGCAACTGGGGAGAACGGGAACCGGTTGTGTATCGTTGGGCATACGATTACAGCGTTCCAGGTGTTACCGAAGACTTTGTACCGCAGACCGCAGAACAGCCGCGGCAAACAGAGGCGAACGATCATGGTTGAACCGAGCGCCCGCAGCCTGGAAGAACCCAGCCAACTGCATTGGCAAGGCCCCTTCCCCGTTAAGCATCGTCAGTACACCATTGCCTTGGCATTCTTATTGGTAGTGATCAGCGTGCTGTTTGCATTATTCGCCATCGCCTACCATATGCGCATGATGCTCGGCGACTGGATCGCTCTGCCAGATCCATGGCAGCTATGGCCAAATACAGCTATGCTGTTGATTAGCAGTATCGCCTTTGAAATAGCCAATCGGGCCTTGCGCAAGCAGCAATTTAACCGCTGTCGCTCCGCCTGGTTAGTTGGCCAACTCTGCGCCTGGACCTTTCTGTGTGGGCAGCTATGGGTTTGGCAGTTATTGCGTGATCAAGGTTATTATCTGGCCAGTAATCCTGCCAACAGCTTTTTTTATCTGTTAACAGGGTTGCACGCTGCACATCTACTTGTCGGCTTGGCGTTATGGCTGAGCAGTGTTGGCCTGTTACGAAGCGTTGATAACGTAACTCATGCATTAACGGCCAAACATCATCGCTTCGGTCTATACACGATTTATTGGCATTATTTATTTATCGTGTGGCTGGGTATTTTTGTACTGTTTCTGACAAGCTAAGCACAAACCCGTTAACCGCAAGGACGCCAATGGTGAGGTATACCAATGGCGAATTCTCTCTCTCAATGGCCACGTCTGGCCAGTCTGGTTCAAGACTGGGGCTCTGACCGCGACGCCTTTAAACAGGTTTCCTGGGGCAAGGCCATGATGTGGATCTTCCTCCTCAGTGATACCTTTGTCTTTTCAAGCTTTCTGGTCGGCTATATGACCGTCAGAATATCGGTCACTGAACCCTGGCCCAATGCCAGCGAAGTCTTTGCTCTAACCATTGCTGGTCACAGTATTCCCCTGATCCTGATTGCCATCATGACATTTATCCTGATCACCAGCAGCGGCACCATGGCGATGGCTGTTAATAGTGCTTATCGCAAGCAGGCAAAGTCTGCCGCCATACTGGTGTTTATCACTGCCTTAATGGGCGCCAGTTTTGTCGGTATGCAGGCCTTTGAATGGAGCAAATTAATTGAAGACGGCGTGCGACCGTGGGGTAACCCGTTTGGTGCGGCACAGTTTGGTTCCAGCTTCTTTATGATTACAGGTTTTCACGGTTTGCATGTCAGTATTGGCGTGATTTATTTACTCACCGTAGCGGCACAACTCTGGCGCGGGAGTTGTGAACGCAAAGGTAACTATCAAATAGTGGAAATAGCCGGGCTTTATTGGCACTTTGTTGATTTGGTTTGGGTATTTATTTTTGCCTTTTTCTATTTATGGTAAAAGAGGTGATAAAGATGAATAACGGCCAGCAACTAACTCACAACACACAAGAACATCCCATAGGTATTTACCTGAAAGTCTGGCTACTCTTGTTTGTGCTAAGTACGCTGTCTTATATGGTGGACTATATGCAGATTCAAGGTTATCTGCGCTGGACGCTTATCCTGATATTTATGTTCCTAAAGGCGGGCCTGATTGTCGCTATTTTTATGCATATGCTGTGGGAACGTATCGCGCTTATCTACGCAATTCTATTACCACCACTTTGCCTGTTAGTGCTTATCGCATTGATGGCATTAGAAGGCGAATATACGTTACTTAGCCGCGAACTCTTCTTTGGCCGCTAACACAACGAAGGAATTAACAAGATAAAACCATGCCCTAAGGCATGGTTTTAACAAAGGATTTAAATTTATTTTGCGCGCCTACTACCCAGGATGGCGTAGCGTCACCGACGCCGGCAATTTCGAGTTTAGGATGATGACTAATAACACGATCCAGTACTGGCTCCTGTCTGGAGTCCACATCGACAAACAACACATGCTTGCCTTTTTTCAACACTTCCTGAAAACGTTTAAAGTCCGCATGGGGAACCTGAATACCAAACAATCCGCCTTCCCAGGTACAAAATCCCAGCGCAACAACGGCAAGAAAGATAAAAGGAACCCACGTTGTGGTTTCGGTGACGCCTGAAAAATAAGCCGCCGCTAAAATAAGTACTGCTATCACTGCACCAATTATGGCTCCGATTTCAGTACCTCGCACCACATCCTTTTTCAGCACCGCTTCCACTTCGTGTAAGTGATGCCGCTCCACTTCCATATCGTTTTCACTGAGTACATGAATTTGCGGTGTGGTAATACCCTCGTATTCCAATTCATGCTCAACTGTTTCCAGATCGTCAATACTGTCACTGATATAATAATGACGTTTCATAGCAAACCTCCGATAGCCATGCCATCCATGATGTCTTTAACACACTGCTATATACGCCTTAGGGCAATAAGCAGATTACATCAGAAATGCAAGGTTTCCATAAAACTAAGTATAGATGTAACAGAAGCTTAAAAAATCAGAAAGGCAATGATTTTGTTATACCGTTATGCACTGTAGGACTTAGGAGAAATAGCCTGAGCCTATAACTCAGGCTATGGGGCAAGTTTATTCTGGCTTACGCTACTATTTCGGCTTACGGTACTTGGCGGTTTGCCGGCTAATGGCTACCAGATTGCCCTCTGAATCCCACAGTTCACCATCTTCCTCAACCATACCATTGGTGAGAAAATTACTACGGAAGCGAACGGCGATGGGCCCTTCAACAGGTTTTGCACGCAACTGTACGGTGAGCTCCAAAGTAGGTACCCAACCACCGGGACCATATAGGGTAAATACCGGTGGCGGAAATCCATCCGCAAACACCAACAAACCGAACACATCCAGCGGTGTAGCCTCACTAAATTCAATCCAGCCTAACCACTCCCCATCGTCAGTGGGTTTACCCATCATGCTGTTCATTTTTTCCGGGGCAATACGTTGGGTGACGCGCTGCATAAAATCCAATCCCGGCAAATGAGGGAACGCCATACAGCTACCATAAGCAGGTACGGGAGGATGCTCTGCTAGAATCTGGGTTTCGCCCTCTAAATTATCCAGCTCTGTATAAGCTGCAACAAAATGCACCTTTAGCTCGCCGCCTTGTTCTAAACGAACGATACCATGGGAAGTGGTACCGCCAGTGCGCAGTACATCAATATGACAGTCAACAGGACCGGGAGCTGTCGGTGACATGTAGTAAGCGGTTATGGTCAGCGGATCTTTATGAGGCAATGCTGCCGACAACGCTTTGGCGGCAATCGCCATAATATAACCACCGTTGGGAACCCCCATAATGCCCCAACCATCTGCTATATGCCCACGCCAGTGATTATCAGCAATTTTTTCAACCGCCGAATCAATATGGAACAGTTGCTGACTGGTTTCACTTGTCATAGGTAACTCCTTGGGCATACATCGAATATTGAAGCGTAATAATCACTATAGTGGTGCTTCTCCACAATGGCAGAAAAGTACAATTTTGTTAGCAAAAAATAAAATCAAGAAACCAGAAAACAAAAAAGGAGCCGAAGCTCCTTTTTTGTTTTGCAGCAGCTAACTGCTGCAAATGTGCTTACTGGTAAGGCTTACACACGCTCAATGATAGTGGTAATACCTTGACCCAGACCAACACACATAGTGGACACACCCAGAGTACCTTCGTTCTGACGCATAACGTTCAGCAGGGTACCGGTGATACGTGCACCGGAACAACCGAATGGATGACCCAGAGCGATTGCACCACCGTGCAGGTTAACTTTCTCGTCCATTTTGTCGAGCAGGTTCAGGTCTTTCAGCACTGGCAGAGCCTGTGCAGCGAAAGCTTCGTTCAGGTCAACAAAATCAATGTCGTCCATGGTCAGACCAGCACGCTGCAGAGCCTTCTGGGTAGAAGGTACAGGACCGTATCCCATGATTGAAGGATCAACTCCGGCAACAGCCATAGCGCGGATCTTGGCCAGAGGCTGAACGCCCAGAGCCTGAGCACGCTCAGCAGACATAACGATCATGGCAGAAGCACCATCGGTAATCTGAGAAGATGTACCGGCGGTTACAGTACCACTTTTCGGGTTGAATACTGGCTTCAGCTGAGACAGAGACTCAACAGTAGTATCAGGACGAATAGTTTCATCTTCGGTCATACGAATTTTGAAACCGTTCTCATCGTGACCGTCCAGAACGATAATTTCGTCTTTGAACTTACCTTCTACAGTGGCTTTGTGAGCCAGGCGGTGAGAACGCTCACCAAACTGGTCCTGCTGCTCACGGGTGATGCCGTGCATCATGCCCAGAACTTCAGCAGTCATACCCATCATGCCAGAGGCTTTAGCAACGTGCTTGGCCATACGTGGGTTGAAATCAACACCGTGGTCCATGGCAACGTGGCCCATGTGCTCAACACCACCAACCACAAACATATCACCGTTACCGGTCATAATGGCTTGTGCAGCAGTGTGCAGTGCAGACATAGAAGAACCACACAGACGGCTAACGGTTTGACCGGCCGCTTGGTGAGGGATCACAGTCATCAGAGACATCATACGGGCAATGTTCATGCCCTGCTCTTTGGTCTGGTTTACACAACCCCAGATCACATCTTCTACTTCACCCGGGTCCAGTTTTGGGTTACGGGCAAACAGACCGTTAACCAGATCGGCAGACAGATCTTCTGCACGGGTAAAACGATAGGCACCACCTTTGGAGCGGCCCATGGCTGTACGACCGAAGTCGACAATAACAGCATCTCTTGGATTCAAGCTCATTTCATAATCTCCAATATATCGGGTGGATTAAACGGGGAAGAAAACTTCGCCGTTAGCAGCCATTTCACGCAGTTTGTCAGTAACTTCGTAGCTACCGCCCAACTCTGCGTACTTGTCAGCACGTGCAACAAACTCAGCAACACCCATGTCCTGGATGTAGTTCAGTGCACCACCACGGAATGGAGGGAAACCAATACCGTAGATCAGGGACATATCAACGTCGGTGGCAGAAGCGGCAATGCCCTCTTCCAGACAACGTACAGCTTCCAGACACATTGGGATCATCATGCGGTCCAGGATTTCTTCATCGCTGAAGTCCTTAGGCGCATCAACAACCGGAGCCAGCAGCTCTTTAATGCTCTCGTCGAAAACTTTCTTAGGCTTACCTTTACGATCAGTCTCGTAAGAGTAGTAACCTTTGCCAGTCTTCTGACCGTAGTGGCCGGCTTTAAACAGTACTTCGTGAGAAGTAGTGAAATCAGCGCCCATACGGCTTGGAATACCTTCAGCCATTACTTCACCAGCGTGAACGCCAGTGTCGATACCCACAACGTCACCCAGGTAAGCAGGGCCCATTGGCATACCGAACTTCTCCATAACCTTATCGATCTTAACGAAGTCAGCACCGTCTTTAACCAGACGCATAAAGGCACCGAAGTAAGGTGACAGGATACGGTTAACCAGGAATCCTGGGCAGTCGTTTACAACAACTGGCTTTTTGCCCATGGCCAGAGCGTAGGCCACAGTGCGTGCAACCGCTTCGTCAGACGTCTTCTCACCGCGAATAACTTCTACCAGAGGCATCTGGTGAACCGGGTTGAAGAAGTGCATACCACAGAAGTTCTCTGGACGTTCCAGGGCTTCTGCCAGGTAGTTGATAGAAATGGTAGAGGTGTTAGAAGTCAGAATAGCGTCTTCGCGAATCTGCTTCTCGGTTTCAGCCAGAACAGCGTGCTTAACCTTAGGATTCTCAACAACCGCTTCAACAACAACATCAACGTCTTTAAAGCCTTCGAAGCTCAGTTGAGGTTGGATTTTGTTGAGGATACCGGCCATCTTCTCTGGGGTCATACGACCGCGAGAAACACGTTTGGACAGCAGTTTGCTGGCCTCGCTCAGGCCCAGATCGATACCGGCTTGGGCGATATCTTTCATGATGATAGGCGTGCCTTTCAGGGCTGACTGGTAAGCAATACCGCCACCCATGATGCCAGCACCCAGTACTGCACCTGTCTCAACTTTGCCGCCTTTGGCAGCCCAGTCTTTGGCAGTTTTGCCCAGATCCTGATCACCCAGGAACAGGCCAACCAGGTTTTTAGCCACTTCGGTTTTAGCCAGCTTGCCAATGGTCTTGGCTTCAACTTCCAGTGCTTCGTCACGACCCATTTTGGCCGCTTTCTGAATCGCTTTAACTGCAGCTACTGGTGCTGGGTAATGAGGACCCGCTTGACCAGCGATAAAGGCTTTGGCAGTTTCGAATGACATCATGGCTTCCATGTCATTCAGCTTCAGTGGATCCAATTTTTCCTGACGCTTGGCTTTGTAGTCAAAGTCACCGTCGATACATTTCTGAACCAGGTCCAGCGCTGCTTCACGCAGTTTCTCAGGCGCAACAACCACATCAACTGCACCGGCAGCCAGAGCAGCTTCAGCTTTCTGCTCTTTACCGCCAGCAATCCACTCAACAGCGTTGTCAGAACCAACAATACGTGGCAGACGCACAGTACCACCGAAACCAGGCACAATACCCAGCTTGGTTTCTGGCAGGCCAATCTTGGCTACGGTAGACATAACACGGTAGTCAGAGCACAGGGCCATTTCCAGACCACCACCAAGCGCGAAACCGTTAATAGCAGTTACGGTTGGGAAAGGCAGATCTTCGATCTGGTTGAAAACTTCTTTGTTGGTTTCCAACGCACCAGCAGCGATCTCTTCTTCGCTGGCAGTGAAGTTCTTACCGAATTCGGTGATATCAGCACCAACGATAAAAACATCTTTACCACTGGTTACGATCAAACCTTTAACATCGCTAGCGGCTTTCAAGGCAGCACCAGCTTCCTTCAGCTCACCTACGGTCAGGGCATTAAATTTGTTTACAGACTCGCCTTCTAGGTTGAAGTTGAGCTCGGCAATGCCGTTATCAAGGGCAGTTACCGTTATGGCTTTTCCTGAATAGATCATCTATCCGCCTCACACTCTCTCTTTGATAGGGTGGACCTGACCCCTGAGCTACAACAAGTAACAATAGCTGGGCCAAGTTAGTGAGATAGATTAGGGATTTGACCGTTTGCGACCAATAGCGAAATCGACCGTTGCCAGTGACAAAAGCGGGCGAAACTGACAAAAACGGGCATGACCAAATGGTCACACCCGTCGTTTTTGCCAATTTTGGTACCTCAAGAGGCCTGTTATTGAGCTGCTTGGTCGGCAGGTGTGCCCTCCTCTTCCTGCTCATTATCACCACTTGCAGTGGCTGCTGTAGGGATCAGTTCACCGGCTACCAGGCGGAATTCCGGCAGGTTTACAGCGTCTACGTCAACGCTGTAGGGGTTTACGGAATCGAAGATAGCGGGGTCGATTTGGGTGAATTCCCCGATCTGATCCTGAACAACACTATCTAGGCCCTCGGCAGCACCTGAAGTCAGTAATGAATCGCGCTGGTTACCTGATGCAACAAACGTCTGCAAGGGACCAACAAGTTCAGGTGTAACGAAATTTAGCGCCGTAATATTAATAGCCCTTTCAACATACATACTAAGAGGATTGAATTGATCACCTATATCTTGCCAACGCTCAGCTTCAGTACCTAACGTCACTGCACCTGCAGTTATGTGTGTATTACCGCGACTCTCTGCTGTTAGCACCCCAAAGTTTTTACTGGTCAATAGTAAGTCACCAGAGCCAATGTTGATTTCTCGTATAACCAAATCATCATTTTCAGAAATGGAGGCATTGATAGAACCTGATGATTGTAATTCCAGTAAGTTGATATTTGTGTAAAGGTCAACATTTCCACCAGCGGATAATACCAATTCATCGGCCTGCAAAACTGTACCCGCTTGACTGCTTAAGGAACTACTAGTGTCGAAATTGATATAGCTGGAAGGCTTAAAGTTTAGAGTCATATCCGCCAACTTAACGCTGTTATTTCCAAAGGCAGACGCCAAACTGGTTTTCACCTTCAAGCGATTGGTGTTGTTGTACAGGTTTTCAAAATTGGTGAATGTAAAATTACCTACAGTATTATTTCCTGCCGAGGAATTATTAATCTCCCAAGTCAGGTCGGAGATATTGTTATGTAACGTATTGCTACCCGAACCACCGTCCAGAATTGATGCACTTGAGGTAGAACTACTCAAATAAACCGTATCGTCACCTGCCTCCAGATAAAGACCATCCACTTCACCGCCACTAAAGGTGACCTGGTCAGCCCCCCCGCCGGTATAAATATTACCTGCTGCGCCACTGACAATACTCATCGTATCAGCAGATGAACCTCCTCGTAAGGCATTCATATTTGTAAAGCCAACACCACCCACCTCACCTTTTCGGCCTTCAACGATCCAGGTTGACGCGACATTGGGTCCTACCAACGTGTTATCACCTACCCCTCCATTAATAGCGGTAACACCATCAAAGTCAATACTGTTAATCGCAAAACTATCAACAGTATCAAGCGTATAAGTAGTATTCGCTGCTGGGCCAGAGAAAGCGCCGGTGTTAGTAACCTGCTCAATGCCTTCGAAGTAAACAGCGATTGTGCTCACTGTAGCTGTCATATTATTGGCAATAATTTGATCGAGCTCATTCTCAAGCTTCAAGGAGGCGCCGGCATTATTCGCGACAGCATCCGTACCAGAACCCGCCTTAACCGTTTTCACACCAGAGAAAGTGGTGCCAGCGACATTAATAGAACGCGCGGCAGTCAGCGAGTATGCATCTCCCAAGTTGGTGCCTTCAATAGTACCTTCACCAGAGCTTGAAGCTGTTTCTACCCCGTCGAAATCCAGACCCGCCGCAGAGAATCTATTGGCGGACGTACCATTAGAGGATTCCAATTCCCAAAGCTGATTGGCCAAACCTGTTACATGATCACTACCTGTTCCAGCATCCACACTGTCGATATCGGTAAATACAAGACTGGTGTTGTTAGCCGTAATGGTTACATTACTTGCAGCATTAATGGCTATCTGCTCGTTAACACCATCACGCCCGATAACGTTATCGGTGCCACCATTACCATTAACACTCTCGATATTGGTAAAGGCAATAGCTTTGGTCGATGCTGTCTCTTTAATCGTTACAGCACTATCCCCAGTAATAGTTAACGTCTCATTTTCAGCTCGAGAAATCACACTATCCGTGCCCGCACCCGCATCAACCGATTCGATGTTGTCAAAGTTTAGATTATTGCTACCATCGGTAATCGCTACACGATCTGAATCACCGGCATCAATGGTGTAGGTTTCAGAGGCTGTTGTAGTGCTGGTAGCAGTTACAGAGTCATTACCTACACCCGCATCAACACGATTAATATCTGTAAATGTAATCCCTGCTGCAGTTACGTCATAGTTAGCATCAAACGTAAAACTGTCAGCCTCATTGGTACCCGTCAGATCTCCAGTACCTGTATTTGACGCCGTTTCGACACCGGTAACATCTATACCTCCTACTTCAACAGCATCTGCACCTACAGTGGTATCAGTATCTTTCAACAGCCAGGACTGGGCATCGAAACCTTTAACGGTATCGGAACCATCTACCAAATCAATTCGATTTACCTTGTCAAAGGTTACACCTTCGCCCGCCGCTGAACCTGTAACAGCAACGGTGGCATTATTAGCGCTATTAATGGTAACAGTTTCGTCTACCGCACCAACTTGCCCTTTCACCGTATCACTGCCGGTTAGGCCGGTATCGACCTCCGTAATACCCGAGAATGCAATCGAAGTATTCGGCGTAGTATTTTGTGAAACCGTGAAGCTACTGTTACCCGTTAAGGTGTAGGTTTCCGCCGCAGTTGTGCCGAGCACCTCATCATTGGTCGTAGCACCACCACCTGATACCGATTCTATATTATCGAAATCCAAACTTAGCGATGCGCCTACACGCTCAACATTTACCGAGCTCGCCCCCGTAATCTCGAAGACTTCGTTAGACCCTGTACCTGTGACACTGTCTGCTCCCGTGTTGGCATCAACAGTTTCAACCGCAGAGACTGTCAAGGTCGTGGAAGCATTTGCACCCGCCCTAAGAACAGTGAAGTTTTGATCACCGGTGATAGTGAAGCTTTCGTTGGCGGTTTGGGTCTCAATACTGTCAGCGCCATCACCGCCTGCAATCGAATTGATGTTACTAAAGGTGGTCCCAGCGACGTCGATGGTGTTATCAGCAGTAACCTGGAAACTGTCGCTTACGTCAGATCCCGTGATTCCCACTGCATTACCCGTAGTCGAGGCTTGCTCAACAGCACTGAATTGAACTCCTGAAGCAGAAAAAGCATCAGATGAGCCACTGCTGTCTGTATCAACCAACGACCAGTTCTGTCCACTAACACCATTTACCGCGTCACTACCATCACCAAGATTTACATAGCTAACCTTGTCGAAGGTAACGCCCGTGCCTGCTGCCGCACTGGTTTCTTTTACAGTAACGTTATTGGCGCTGTTAATGATCGCCGTTTCATTAACGTTACCCGCCTGACCTGCCACGGTATTGTTATTACCTGTTCCCGCATCAACTTCTTCAATACCCGAGAAGGCCATAGTTACTGTTGGCGCTGAGTCCTGAGCAACACTAAAGCTGTCATTGCCTGTTAAGGTAAAGGTTTCCGCTGCCGTTGAACCTTGAACTTTATCCGTACCAACCGCGCCACCATCAACAGACTCAATATTGGTGAAATTCAGACTCTGAGACGCGCCGACTCGCTCAACATTGATGGCTCCGGCACCAGTAACTTCAAAGACTTCGTCTGCTGTCGAACCGGTTACCTGATCATCGCCATCATGGGCATTGATAGTTTCAACACCAGAGACTGTCAAAACAGCTGCACCAGCATCACCACTTCGCTGCACGGTAAGGTTTTGGTCACCCGTTACCGTGAGGGTTTCATCAGCCGTCTGGGTTTGCAGCGAATCGTTACCATTGCCACCACTCACAGAGGTAATGCTGCTGAAGCTGGTGCCCGCTACAGTCACCGTTTTATCAGCGGTGAGCTGGAAGCTATCTGCCGAATCAGAACCTGTAATGCCCACATCCGAGTCGTTATCCGCTTTCTCGACACCTTCAAACTGGATACCTGAGGCACTGAAGGCATTGGAACTACCGGTGGAACCGATGTCCAACAACGTCCAGCTCTCTCCATCGAGGCCCTGAACCGTATCACTGCCTGTACCCGCATCAACACGTTCAATGTTGGTGAAAGCCAGACTCGTTGCATTAGCGGTAATGGTGACATCGGTTGCAGCATCTATGTCAATTTGCTCATTAACATCATCACGACCAACTACCTGATCACTACCGCCATTACCATCCACACTGTTGATATTGGTAAAGTCTATTGCTGTCGTTGAAGCAGCGTCTTTAACGGTAACAGCACTATCACCAGTAATGGTTAGGGTTTCATTGATATTACGTGCAACAACATTATCCGTTCCCCCATTACCATCGACATTTTCAATATGATCGAAGGTCAGGCTGCTTGTGCCATCACTGATGGTAACCTTGTCGGAATCATTGAGATCAATAGTATAGGTTTCGGTCGTGGCGTTTGTGGCTGTAACAGAATCATCGCCGCCACCTGCATCAACACTGCCAACATCGGTAAATTCAATACCTGCTGCAGTGACATCATAGTTTGCATCCAGCGTAAAGCTGTCATCACCACCGGTACCCGTTAAGGTTCCTGTACCCGTATTGGTGGCTGTTTCGACACCTGTGACATCGATACCACCGACTTCAACCGCATCTGCCCCCAAGGTCGTGTCAGTATCTTTTAAGAGCCAAGATTGAGCATCAAACCCTTGAACAGTATCCGACCCGTTTTTTAAATCTACCCTGCTAACCTTGTCGAAGGTAACGCCCGTGCCAGCTGCCGCACTGGTTTCTTTTACAGTAACGTTATTGGCGCTGTTAATGATCGCCGTCTCGTTAACGTTACCCGCCTGACCCGCCACAGTATTGTTATTGCCTGCTCCCGCATCAACCTCTTCCATACCGGTAAAAGCGATACTGACTCCCGGGGTTGCATCTTCAACAACGCTAAAACTGTTATTACCGGTGAGAGTATAGGTTTCCGCTTCCGTTGAGCCTTGTACTTTATCTGTACCGGTAATACCGCCGTCGGCAGAGACAATATTGGTGAAGTCCAGGCTATCAGCTGCACCTACGCGCTTAACATTAATCGCACCTGGGCCTTTGATTTCAAACACTTCACTTTCTGTAGAACCGGCAACCGTATCGTTACCCACACCGGCATTCACAGACTCCACCGCTGATACCGTCAACGTAGCAGCGCCATTAACATCTCTCACCACGTCAAAGTCATCGTCTCCTTTGACGGTGAAATTCTCATCCACATCCTGGGTTTTAATGCTGTCTGCGCCATCACCACCATCAACACTCGAGATACCTCCAAAGCTGGTACCCACAGCGGTGACAGTGTTGTCGGCCGTCACGGTAAAGCTGTCGGCTTGATCTGACCC
Source organism: Maricurvus nonylphenolicus (assembly GCF_042854845.1). Classification (GTDB taxonomy): domain Bacteria; phylum Pseudomonadota; class Gammaproteobacteria; order Pseudomonadales; family Cellvibrionaceae; genus Maricurvus; species Maricurvus nonylphenolicus. Next base: position 3,452,285 of record NZ_AP031498.1, read on the forward strand.
CGTCAGGCTTGAAGAGCCGCTTGCAGCTGATGCTGTTTCAACACCCGAGAATTGAATACTGGAGGCACGGAAGGCATCTGATGTACCGGAGTTATCTGTATCCACCAACTCCCAGCTTTGGTCTGCAAGTCCTACGACATTGTCGCTACCCGTGCCCGCATTAACCTGATCGATATTGGTAAATACCAAGCTCTTTGAATTCGCTTCGATAGTGATATTGGTTGCTGCATTGATGGTGATTTTCTCATCAACACCATCCCGGCCAACAATCTGATCGGTACCATCCTTACCATCCACACTGTCGATATTGGTAAAGGCAATGGCTTTATTGGTTGCCGTTTCTTTAACGGTGACGGCGTTATCGCCGGTTATGGTCAGGGTTTCATTAACCTTGCTTGCAACGACCTTATCGGCGCCTGCATCGGTACCACCATCTGCGGCTTCGATATTGTCAAAGGTAATGCTCTTGGTAAGGCTTTCAGCTATGGTCAGTTTGTCTGAGTCAGTTTCATCAATTGTGTAGGTTTGGTCCGCACTACTGGTCACAGAAACGGAGTCATTACCAGCTCCGGCGTCCACACTGCCAACATCGGTAAACTTAATACCCGCGGCAGTCACATCATAACTGGCATCCAGGGAGAAGCTATCAGCTTCACCGGTACCGGTTAAAGTACCTGTTCCTGTATTTGTGGCTTCCTCTACCTCTTTAAAGGTAATTCCTTGAGCCTTAACTGAATCAGCAATCAGATCCCCATCCAGAGGATCATCAATGAGCTCCCAGGACTCATTCGACTGACCTGTGACAGTGTCTTTGCTCCCTCCTCCTGCCGTTACGGTTTCTACACCTTCAAATATAGTTTTACTGGTAGTGTTATCGACCTGTACATTATTCATCCCGGTAATAACAAATGTATCAGATCCACTGGTACCAATAATCTCACCCGCCGAATCGCTATCAATAATGTCGGCGCCAGTTATATTGAATGAATCAACAGAAATCGTATCTGCACCAGTTATGTTATAGATTTTTCCAGCATCAAAGTTGAACGTATCAGAAGTAGACAGTCCATTCACAATGACGCCATTAACGTGGTTAGATATGATGTTGCCCAGTGTGTTATTACTCGACGCTGCCCCATTGATTGCAACATTAATGGTAACTTGGCCATCCCCACTATTTACCGTGCCGCTATTTATAAAATTTATTGAGTTGAAGCTTATATCACCATCAACTGAAGAATCTGTCGAGTTAATTGCTGCATTAGAATCAGTTATATTAATATCACCTGATAAATCCGCATTGGCATCTGCCGAGATATTAATATCTCCACCAGAAGACGTTACAGTACCCGCCAAAGAGATGTCATCACCTGCGGAAAGGGTTATCGTACTTCCTGATGAGGTTATACTCCCTGTGGCAAACTGGTTTATATCCGCTGTCGCAGTAATGACTACATTACCAGTTTCTGCAGATAAGCTGCCATTATTGGTAAAGGACCCGGCATTAACATGGATAGCGCCTTCAGAGCCACTACCATTATCCGTATCAATAGTGCCATTATTAGTTACATTAACACCGGATAAGACCACGTCTCCGCTGACTTTTACAGGTTGCGTATCTCCAGAATCTAGTGTCACCCCATTCGCAATAGTTATGTCACCTGCACCATTGAGATCACTATCGGCAGTTAGCGTAATATTGCCATCTTGCGTATAAATATCAGCATTAACGCTGATGGAATTTCCTGCTTCAAGAACAACATCTAGATTATCCCCGGAATCTTTACCTGTTATAGAGTAATTAACAGTGATATCACCTGTAGCTGATAACGTTAGTGTTGCCGTAGAACTGTTGCTAGCATCGAATTCAACCGCTTCATCAACAATGATATTTCCTGTTTGAGAGCCAGGACTTCCAGTCTCTAAATCCGCAGTACTTATCGTTACGTCTGTGCCACCTTCCAAGGTGCTCTCAATAGCAGAAGCTGCTATCTCATTGATACCTGCCCCATCATCAGTAATCCGAAAATCTTCTGGATCTAACAACCATAAACCGGACTTGCCACCTTTGTGCGCTTTAGCAACTACGCGACCTTCAATTTTAAGTGTTTTTTTACCCGAAGTTTCTATAAATCCACCATCGCCCCCCAACAGTCCAGAACTGGCATCAATAAAACCGTAGAAGTAGGTATCTTCATCCGCCCAAACAATAACCTTACCGCCATCGCCAAAGTCTTTACCGGAAGCATCGATTACAACATCTTCATCAATAAAGGTCGTTTTGGCATTGCGAACATCCGGATTTTCACCCTGATAATCACCGCCAATCAGTATCTCACCGCCTTTTTCAGTACCACGGGCAGACAGTTTGGCATTGCTGGAAACTTCTACTTCATCGCCTAGCAGCTTGATAGTGCCTCCAGTGCCATTATTTCCATCTGCCTGGATATTACCTGTGTTAACAACCTTGTCGCCTTCCAGATGCACTTCACCACCATCGGCATCACCAGAAGCATTAAGATTGCCGCTGTTAGCAACCTGACCACCATTACCAAACAATCGAATTGTGCCGCCAGAAGTATCAATACCCTTTGCACGAATAAGGCCTTCGTTGTTAACCGCATTGCTGAAAAGGTCTTCAGAGACTTTGGCCTGCAGTAGTACTTTCTGCCCGTCGATTTCTCCACTGTTAATCACAGCAGAATCCACGCCCATCTCGTTTTCTATAACGGACTTGGTAACTTTGACCCCCATATAACCATCAGCATCAAAAGTCAGTAGCGCTTCATCCCCTGCAGAAAGCGACACCACATCAGCACTAATCATAGCCCCAGCGTCATTGGCTACATGTTTACCTAACAAGGCAACAGAAGATGCATTGATAATACCGCGGTTTACGACAGCACCGTCTTCACCATCGATGCCAGAGAACAGTAAATCACCATTCATAAAATCATCTGGATCGATTGACAAGCCAGAGGCGATTAATCCACCCACATTAATCGTCGCCGTCTCGGTAAACATAATGCCGCGCGGATTAACCAATAACACATTACCGTTAGCATCAATCGAGCCACGAATTACACTGGGGTTTTGATCCAGAATACGGTTTAATACCAGCGATGATGAAGACGGCTGTAGGAAGCGCACCAGCTCATTTTGATTAAGGTTAAAGCTCTTCCAATCAATGGCTAAACGTTCACTTAACTGTTTAATCTGAGTTGTGGTGAGATTCGGCGTTGAGATAGTACCTTGTCCACCAACCACGACACCACCTTCCGGTCCCGCTTCTGCGATACCTGAAACCGCAAGCTGCCCAACTAATAAGCCGCCTATAGCGAGATTCTGCATTCTTACACTCTGCGTCAGAGTTTTAAGCTTTTGCGATTCTCTTCCTTGTTGAATCTTCATCTGCTTGTGTCCTTTTACCATATCCATAGTGTTATCTTCCGACGCTAATTATTGAAAGAAGAAAGTGATATCTGCGTAGATCTCAACCGATTCGGCATCTTCGCCAACGGCCTCAAGTGAGGACACTGAAGATACCGGTTTCGCGAATGATATATTGGCCGCCAGGGTGTCATCCCAATTGAATTTCAAGATAAAGCCCAAACCAGCCAATCGTGCCCAATCATCATTTAATTCATCTTCAAAGTTCACAATTGAACCGTAAGCGGCATCGGCGAGTAGGCCAAACTGCATGACATCGTTAAGGCGATGACCAGATGCAATTTCAAAATTCATAAACTCAGGGAAATCAAAGTACCATTCGGCATTGAGCATAACGGCCTGATCAGCAGAGAAATCACGTACCGAGTAGGCTCTTACACCATTAGCCCCACCCAGCGACATTTGTTCAAATGCTGGCAGGGATGAATCAGAGTATTGCCAGCGGGATTTTAGAATCAGGCGACTTGTGGCATCTGTAAAGGGTAGCGGTACAAAGAAGAGGGAATTGGTATCCAACCCGAACTTGTAAAACTCTTCGTCACGTCCCTCAGCAATATCTTCCTGGTGGCTACCATAGGACAGACGTACATCAGCGATATTCAGCATTTGTATTGATTGGCCTAGCCCATCAATATGCATACCCAACTCAATGCCATTCACTTTCTCAGTTCTGGAAAACTCTGTAACCACAGCATCGACATCAGTTTCTTTTTGTGTCAATGCAACACCGGCACTCAGGTTAAAATCACGGGAACGATAGAATTTGTGATCGAGATTCAGTGCATAGGTGCTATTAACCCCTTCAATCCCCAGTTGGTTAATCAAGGCATTGTCGCTGTCACCATCTTTCAGCTCGAAGTCGTTACGATCGGCAGACACTTCCAGCCGAGTGCGAGGACCAAAAACTGGAAAACTGTACTTAAATTGAGCAAGATCTGATTTACCTGGATCCTCTGATTTTAAGTAGCCCAGAGTTAATGCATCACCAATCCCCATGGGATTTAAAAGTTCACCTACGGTATATATACGCTCATCACCGGTAAACGTCGAACCGTGATTATCCGCACGCATAGCCACTTTCCAGGACTTCTCATTACGAACCTTAAGATTTAATGCAGTTTCACCTGGAGAATCACCGGCAGAGAAGTAGCCAGTCACATTAAGTCCAGGAAGGTCATTCAGCAGGTATAAGCCCTCTTCGATTTCACCATGACTGACCAACCCACCCAGTTTATTTCCAAACGGATGCACAAGGTCTGCTTCGCCGTAACGCTGATTATCTTCAACAACAACCTTACCCAATCGCCCTTCCTGAACGGTCAGGTTAACCACACCATCTTTAACCTCCTGAGCAGGAATCTGTACCTGAGCCAGAAACAAGCCGTTTTGACGATAAAAGTGCGTCAGCTCCCCGGTAATTTCTTCCAGGTCAGAATAGTTAATGCCCCGCTCCGCATTTTGCTGCTTCATAATGCCCACTAGCTGTTTAAAGCTTTGTGGGGACAGCTTTTCAGGGTTTTCACGCGCCCCCACTTTATCCAAAAAGGTTGCCAGCTCTTCGAGCTCTTCGCGGGTGTAGCCGCTGGCGAAGACCTGATCTTCTTTCATATATTTCACCCGTAGATCCTCGGCCAGACCTTCTACCTTTTCACGGGTGATTCCCACTTCAGGAAATTCTTGCAGGCGGTGAAAATCAAATTTATTCACCAGGATGCGTGGACCATCCTCACGGAAGTTTTGCTCGGGAATATCGGTATCCAACTTGGGCGCATTTTCATCAACCGTGCGATATAGGAAATCTTTGGTGATATCGGACTGGGAGAAAGGGGTCGTGCCACGATCAAATTCGCCGCGCAGTGATTTATTAAAATTACTAAGCGGAAAATTCCCCTCATCGGCATTGGCTCCAACAGCCATAAAAGATACATTTGCCGCTATAAGAGCAGGCAATATGGAACGCCTGAACGCCCCTGCTTTATGGACAGCTATTCCCTTAGCCTCCACATCCTTATGAATAACGTCTCCAAACATAGCCTTCTCCTAAAGCTTTAAAAGTCTGTAATGTCTATTTGATTGATCGCACCAATCGAAATCCGGTAATACTGTCCGCTTGCCCGGAATGGGCTTTTTTCGTGGTTACCAGGCAACGGCTCATCTGGTCTTTGCGGGATCCTCCTACAGCCAGCAGTTGCTGGCCATCGCGAACCCACTCTTGGGCATTCCCCACATGGTTGACCAACCCATATTTGTTGGCCTTACCTGATACAGCACTAGTTAATTCATCACCTTTTTGAATCGCGCCATATTTCAGGTGGCAATTACGATCCGGGTCTTCTCGCTCACCAGAGACCTTGGCTGCTGCCAACCATTCACTGTATTGTGGAACGCGGTAATTGTGCCCTGTACGCTTTGACAGCCAATCGGCGTAATCTACAGCCGTTTGTATCGATATATTCGTTGCAGGTAACTTACTACTTATCGACCCAGCGCCACAGGCTTGTGTTTGCTGGCAGAAAGGCGCCATATCCTTAAAGCTAATTTCATACTTACTAATGGCGAGCTTCTTCTTGTGGGAGTCTTTTACCACCACCATTGCAGGGCCTTTATCGCCATCCTGTAAGCGATCATTGCAACTGTATCGTTTACCCCGACCACCACTTCCAGGGGCTAGATGTGCACAGTAATCCAAGGTAAATTGACGCAAGACGGCCTGCTCGGGAAAGGCTACTCTCGCCCGAGCCAGTAGCGGCTCTACTCGAGGTGGATTGCTGGCAGCCAATCCAGAGAAACAATGAGCCAGCTCTTGTGCTACGGTAGGACGAAGCTGTTCAGCCATTGCACTATCGTACTTCGCCAATGCTGCCATACTACCCACCACAGCACCTTGAATATCCATACCAAAACTGCAATGCAGTGAATTTTCTACCTGTAGTAGCGCTTCACGCTGGCGCTTTTCTTTATCCCGGGCAACAGCAGCCTGGCGCTCACGCGCTCGCTGCTGCTCAAGCTGTCGAGCGCGTTTTTCTGCCGCCAAACGCTGTGTTTCCAAACGCTGCCTTTGTTCTTCACGCTTGGCATCCATACCATCGACTATGGAATCCACTTCCGTCTGACTGGCCTCCCATTGTGTCGCTCTATCGAGCATGACCTGAGCTTGCTGCAACTGGTTATTCGCCAATAGGTCGGTGGCAGCACTGATAAACTTGGCCCCCATAGCCTGTTTAACTTCTGCTACGGTATTTAAATCTTCCGGTGCCAGCTGTATAAACTCTTCCAGCTCAACATTTACATCCTGCTCCCAGGATTCCGACGTGCTGTTTATAGCGACAACACGCAGTAACGATTTACGCTTATCATTAATGCGCTCTTGCAGGTATTCTTGTTGCAACTCCTGCTGTAATTCCTGCTTAAACTCTTCTTCCACAACAACCTGTTCGTTGTAGGTGAGCATATAAGCCGCACCAGCGGCTGATAACGACAGAAAGCCAGCCGCCAACACCCAACGAAACAGTTTTGTTCTGCCATAGAACTGAGCCATAAACTCTTCAACAGTTTGCGTACGCTTGCTGCGCTCAAATGCCAAGGCTTTCTGTAATGCATTCCATTGGCGACACGACAAAATCTTCAAACGCTTGGGCTGAAGCTTCTGTTGGCGAGCCTTATCGGCAGGTTCTTTATTGAAAGGGTGTTTACCAGCAAATAACTCGTAAGCCACACAGGCTAGCGCATAAACATCATCGCTGGGTGCAGGGTCTTTACCCTGCAACATCTCCAGACTGGCGTAGGCCGGAGTCAAAGCGCCAAGAGAACCGGCATCAAAAACCGTTCTGTCATCTTTAGCATTGGTATTTATGCCCCCTGGTTTCACCGCTCGAGCAATACCGAAGTCAAATACCTTGGCGCCCTTATTATTGGTGACAAAAATATTTCCAGGCTTAAAGTCAGAATGCACAATATTGTGTGAATGCGCATAATCAAGTGCATTGGAGATATCACGCAGAACATCAATTGCCTGCTCAAAGGGAAGACCGATACCAGCAGCCTTTCGCAATAAAGCATCAAGGGGCGCGCCCTCAAGAAACTCCATGGTCATAAAGACCATTTCGTTATCTCGGTCAAAATCGTGAACCGTTACAATATTAGGGTGAGCCAGGGTTTGAGATTTACGTGCTTCACGCTGCAAAGAGATAAAGGCATCGGGGTGATTACGAAAATCATCATTCAACACCTTAATCGCAACATAGGGGTCGCTGTCATTAGCCTCAAGCTTTCGACGATCTGTCGCTTTATACACCGCCCCCATCCCACCTACACCTAGCAGATCAGACAGCTCGAAGCGCTGCTTAATCACCACTGTATCCGTATTATCTTTGGGAGCAGGTTGTTTCTGAGCCGTTACACTGACATGGGAAGGATTAATTGACTGAGCAAGAATAGTCGCATCAGGAGATCCACCCTCAGCAATCCCACCTACAGAAACGGAAGGGCTAGCACTAAAGTATGAATCTTGAGACGACTGATTATTTTCTCGACCGACAAAGACTGTCGCATCATTTTCAGGTTGAGAGTGATGCTGCCCTGTACCCGAAACGACGGGCTGATCGCCCTGATCTGAGGAGGAATCTGAGAACACAAAACGTGTCTTATCATCTACATCCATATAACAGCTTCTTTCCCTGAGGCGAGAACCTCATACTTTATTACGAGGCGACACGCTAACTTATCCTTCGTATTCCCTATAACGTGAAAACAACCTAATTATTTTTCCTTACGATTAGGCGCAGTTAAAGAGAACTCCATCTCATTTCACAAGGCGGGCATCTTACCGAAACACTTTTAAAAATCAAATCACACAAAAGACCATTTCATAAAAAATGATAACGGAATCTCATTTCAATCCTTTGCATTAGTAAATCTATTTCTAACCCCATAAAATAAGCTGACTTTGCAACAGCAACTCCCTAAAAACTTTTTGAGGACTGCTTCGCAAATTTATTTTGATAAGCTAGAATTGCCCACCTCCTGTTGGTGTGACGTTCTGTGATAGCTTTCCAGAGCTTACACAAACAATGGCTTAATGGATTACCGACTTCAATCGGGCACAAGGAAAAGTACAAATGGACTTAACGTTAACCGTTATCGAAAGCCCTACTGACACCAACATGCTCAACCATACCAAGGCCTTTCGTACTGAGGGCGGTTCCTTTGGTCGCGCAGATAACAATAACTGGGTACTCCCTGATAACGAACGCGTTGTCTCTTCTCGCCACGCAGAAATTACATTTAAAAATGGTAGTTACCACTTGGTGGACACCAGCACCAATGGCACCTTTATTAACAATGAAGAAGACGCCATTGGTCAGGGCAATCATCGTCCACTCAGTAACGGCGATGTAATTTCAGCTGGCAACTATAAACTTAGTGTCACCATTAAAAATCCACAGACACCAGATGCACAAAGCCTACCTAAGGGATTGGAGGCAGCAGACTTCCTGGACAGCTCAGACAAAACGACATTTAATCCTGCTCTACAGGCGAAGCATGAAGCCAGAGCTGAAGCTGAAGGCCTTGATGAATGGTTAGAGCCAGGTTCTACAGCACCAGCTAATCAACCGGTCGAGAGTGCTCAAACCTGGGGAACGGTTGATGCCACAAGTGCAAGTGGTTTACACAACACCACGCAGGCCAATCAATTAGCCAGTCACGCTTCCCCCCTACAAGCAGTTGCTGCGGATCCTTTGGCAAGCTTTGAACAACCAGCATCACCTTCATTTAATAATGATCTAGGCTCCCATGTACATGTCGACCCTCTAGCCGCTATGGATCTGGCTGAGCATAAACAGCCTGCTCCCCAAGCCGCCTGGGAAGATGACGACGACTGGTGGAAAACCGGTAGCGAGGCAGATCATGCTCCCGCAACATCACATATTGTTCAAGAAGTAAAATCCCAAGAAACGGTAACACAAGAGCCTATTGCTCAACCTCAGGCTTACCAGCCGCCGCCTATTCAGCCAACGGCTCCTGTAACAACACAACATAATCATCTACCACCACAACCGCTTGCAGCCCAGAGTGTAGCTTCAGGAATAGCGCCAGCAAATATTGATGACACTCTGGGCCTTGGAGCAGCCTCCTCTACCAACGGTGTCCCTGCTGCCCAGCCTAATGACTACCAACAGCAAGCGCTTCAGCCTCCCGTCAGCCAGCCGGTTATGCCACAAGCGCAAATGACGCAGCCTGCTGTAGCACAATCCTCTACAGCACAACCTTGTACTGCTCAGCCGCAACAGGTATCCCAACCGCCTCAACAACCGCAAATCCACGGCCAACCCCAATCACACATACCGCCGAATACTTCTGGTGATGGGGCGACAACAGATACTGCAGCACTAGCCACAGCACTTGGCTTATCGCAACTACAAGCCCAACAGCTGGCACAGTTAGTTCCAGAGTCGGCAGCTATTATTTCTGAAACCGTTAATCGCTTAATCGATCTGTTACGCGCTCGCTCCAGCATTAAAAATGAATTGCGTGTACAGCGCACCATGATTCAAGCCGCCGATAACAACCCGCTCAAATTCTCAGCTACTGCACCCGATGCGCTTAAAGCCATGTTCAGTGCTGACAACCAGGCATTTATGCGACCACAGGATGCGATCCGTGACAGCTTTGATGATTTGTCCGACCATCAAGTGGCCGTTTTGGCCGGTATGCGCGCAGCTTACGATGCCATGTTGCAGCACTTCTCTCCTACAAGGCTGGAGAAACGCTTCAACACTTCCGGCACTTTACTGAGCAATAAGAAAACCAAAAACTGGGAAGCCTTTGAAGAATACTTCTCGATGCTGACCCGTGACGGTGAAACCACCTATAACACCTTATTTGGAGAAGAGTTTGCAGCTGTTTACGAACGCCAGCTAGCTGAATTAAAAACCGCACGCTCTTTGACAAGCCCAGGTACTCCAGTTTCACCGGGGTTGGTTTAACAACTTAGATACACTTTAACCTTCTATTGACGACTTGCTACAGGACGTAATCCAATGAAAATGCATGGACTGTTTAAAATCGGCTTACTGGTACTTATCACTAGTTTAGTTGTTGGCTGTCAGGCCACTCGTCGTACCCTAAACTTTGATACCACAGCCCAACTCAAACTAACCGCTTTTGAAGATGTAAACCCTGATAGGGATAATCGCTCCTCCCCTATCGTTATTCGTGTATTCAAATTAGCTGACGCCAGGCAATTCAAGCGCGAAGACTTCCTTAACCTCTATGAAAACGCCGATGAGCGTTTAGGCAACGACCTGTTGGATACCGTCATCCTGAAAGAGCTTGCACCCGGCGAAGAACGTATTGAGCTGCTTGAGCTAACCCCCGAGGTGCGCTACCTGGGCTTAATGGCCGAATATGTTCGTTATCAGGATGCCAACGCTATTCTGGTATTGCCCATTGAAGATCACAACAAGAACAAGTTTGAAGTCGATGTCCGCCACCTGACCCTGTCCGACAAAAATGCGCCTTCTCCCCGCCATGCGTCTTATGGTTACAACGATGCTCGACGAGATGCCAACCAGTTACGTCGCGATCGTGACATGATTGAAAGTGAGATTGATCGCTACAAAAAATAAACAGTGCAAGCGTCTACAACCATACTAAAGGCAAGGCGCACAGGAATAACGCACCGATTTAACCGCTTATAAAGGATTGTACAAGCGTATGTCTGCAAGCAACAAAGTCATATGGTCCGAAGGCATGTTCCTTCGCCCTCAACACTTCCAACAACAAGATCGTTATATTGAGCGGTATATTGAAGGACGCACTCAAATTGTAGGCCCCTATCTATGGGGGCTAGCGGAACTGGCCATTGATAACGAACCCCTGTCCCTCGGTAAAATTTCAGTTGCTCATGTCAAAGGGGTATTTCCCGACGGCACACCTTTTATCGCTCCGGAAAGTGAAGCTCTGCCTGATGTGCTGGATGTACCAGATAATACACAAGATGAGCTGGTGTATTTATGTATCCCGTTACGCCGTCCAGGTTCGCAGGACTCCATTCGTGATCAGGAAGATTTTCCGCAAGCCCGCTATCAGGCCTATAACTTTGATGCCCGAAATAGCGCGTCTCAATCAGCTGAACCTGCCCGTATTCAAATTGGTAAACTGCGTATTAGCCTGAAACTGGGCAGCGAGGACCTCAGTGGCTATACCAGTATTGCCATTGCTCGTATTATTGAGAAGCAGGCAGATAAACCCGTTAAGCTTGACCGCCAATTTATCCCGCCGGTCATTAACTGTGCGACTTCAACCGAAATTAAAGCCTATTTCGAAGAAATTAAAGGCCTGCTCAAGCAACGAGGTGAAGCACTTGGCCACCGCCTAACAGACAGTGGTCGCGCTGGCTCAGCCGAAATAGCAGACTACATGCTGCTACAGGTTATCAACCGTGTTGAGCCATTAATTCACCATATGGCAAACCTGTCTCAAGTGCATCCTTTGCATCTGTATACCGAACTGCTGCAACTGGCAGGTGAGCTGGCTACCTTTACCCACAAAACCAAGCGCCCCCCAGAAGTACCGCCTTATCTGCACGACAATTTACAGCAAACCTTCTCCGGACTGTACGGTGCACTACGTGATTCGCTCAGCATGGTACTGGAACAATCTGCAATCTCCCTGGAACTGGTGGAGCGCAAGTACGGTATTCATGTCGCGCCTATTACCGATCACTCCCTGATGAGTTCTGCCACCTTTGTAATGGCCGCAAAAGCCGACATCCAAACCGAACTGCTGCGTAGCCGCTTCCCTACCCAAGCCAAAATAGCGCCGGTGGAGAATATTCGCGAACTGATTTCGACCCAATTGCCGGGTATCAAGCTGCGTCCACTTCCTGTAGCTCCGCGCCAGATCCCGTATCACGCAGGATTTACCTACTTCGAGCTGGAACAAACCGGTGAGCTGTGGAATGCGCTAACTAAATCTGGTGGCTTTGCAGTGCATATGGGCGCGGAATTCCCCGGTTTGACCATGGAACTTTGGGCAATTAGAAATTAGGGCCAATAAGGAGTTATATACATGAGTAATTCTTCTTTTACTCCACCACCGGCACCTAATGCCGGAGATCGCACGGTGATGGTTCCCACTCCGGGAGCCATGGGGTCCACCCAAGCGCCAGTAGCACCCACACCGGCTATGCAGGCCCAGTTTGCTGTACCTGAACAAATTCAATTGCAGCAAGGTCTTAATCCATTAGTAAATTCCGCTACCACGCTTCTGACGGTAGCCATTAAATTACGTACAACGCTAAATCACACCAACGTTGGCGATTTGCATAAGCGCTTGATCGAAGAAATAAAAACCTTCGAGCTCAAGGCGCAAAAAGCCAATGCCAAACCCGAGACCATTATCAGTGCTCGCTACCTGTTATGCACGGTCGTCGATGAGATCGTACTTAATACCCCTTGGGGAGCAGCCAGCGGCTGGAGCCAACACTCCCTGCTGAGTTTATTTCATCAGGAAACCTTTGGCGGCGAAAAGTGTTTTGTTATTTTGCAACGTATGCAGGAAAACCCCGGTAATCATCTGGATATCCTCGAACTTTATTACCTTTGCTTAAGCCTGGGTTTTGAGGGTAAATACCGACTTGCTCAGCGAGGCCATGAACAACTGGAACAAATTCGTGACGGTCTATATCAAACCATTGAAAACCACCGCGGCCATATCGAACAGGATTTGTCTCCCCACTGGCAAGGATGCGGCAATCGTAAAAACAGCATGATGGACTATATCCCTATTTGGGTTGTCGCCAGCTGTGTGCTAGCGGTTTTGGTATTGGGATACTCGGGCTTCCGTTACTGGCTATACGATGCAACCCAGCCTATGGCCCAGGAATTACGCGAAAACATTAGTAGTGAATTGCCGGCAGAGTCCGGCACCATCACACGGAGAATTTAATGAAACGTCTGCTGGCTTTTTTCACCCACAAGTGGGTAATCGGCATTATCGGTTTAACCGCTTTATCCCTGTTGATTTGGTTTGGAGCTAACTACATTAAATTTGGTGCCGACAATACCACCCTATCAACAACTACTCGCAGTATTATCATCGGTATCCTGTGGGCGATATGGTTAACCTGGAACATCAGTCAGTGGCTGGTTGAACGCCGCAACAACCGCCAACTACTCGCTGATATGGAGCAGGAAGACACCCAGGTATCTCCCGACGAAGAACGTAGCCAAGAAGAGCTGCAGGCAATCTCCGAGCGCTTTCGTGAAGCGCTATCAGTACTCAAAAAATCACGCTTTAAATCCCGCGGTGGTAGTAAATCACTCTATCAATTACCCTGGTATATCATCATAGGCCCACCAGGAGCAGGGAAAACAACAGCCCTGGTGAATTCCGGGCTTGAATTCCCTCTCGCTCAAAGCCACGGTAAAGAGGCACTCGGCGGCATTGGCGGCACCCGTAACTGCGACTGGTGGTTTACCAACGACGCAGTACTGATTGACACCGCTGGCCGCTACACCACGCAAGACAGCCACAGAGTCATCGATAACAATGCCTGGAATAAATTTCTCGATATGCTGAAAAAGTATCGCCGCCGTCGCCCAATTAACGGGGCGATTGTGGCGATCAGCCTGCAGGACCTTATGGTTCAAACCGCCGAACAGCGGGTACATCTGGCAAAAACCCTGCGCCAGCGTATTAACGAGCTGCAACAACAGCTGGGCATTCGCTTCCCGATTTACCTGACCTTTACCAAGTGTGATTTGGTCGCCGGCTTTAGTGAGTTCTTTGCCAACCTGTCGCAAGCCGAGCGCGAACAAGTCTGGGGCATGAGCTTTAACCCTGAAGCCGATGCAACGCAGGGTGTGAATCTTGATGAATTTGGTCGCGAGCTTAACAACCTGATCGAGCGCCTTAACCAGCGTTTATTATGGCGTATCCATCAAGAACGCAATATCGATAAACGCTCTACCTTACAGGGCTTCCCCGCACGAATAGAATCACTTAGCGAAGCCCTCAATGATTTTGTCAAACAAACCTTCGCCCCCAATCGCTACGATGTCGTACCGATGGTGCGCGGAGTGTATTTCACTAGCGCAACCCAGGAAGGCAGCCCTATTGACCGCATGATGGCTTCTGTAAGCGCAAACTTCGGTTTTGAACGGGATATGGGCCGCCAGCAGATCAATAGTGGTAAAAGCTTCTTCCTCAACCGCTTGCTGAAAGATGTTGTTTTCCCTGAATCCGAGCTGGTTGGCGTCAACCGTAAAATTGAAAGCGGTATGCTATGGTTGCGACGCTTAAGTTTCGCCTCACTGGCTGCCGTGTTTGTAGGTACCTTGGTGCTCTGGACCGGTAGCGTTACCCGCAACCAGCTCTTTATGAATGATGTAGGCCAGAATCTGGCCGAGTACAAAGCCGCCAAGGGCAATCTGCGTAGCAATAATGCTGATACCATCAAAACGCTGACCGTACTCGACCCCCTTTACGAGAGCACCGTGGTCTATGATCAGGAAAGCCACCCCTGGCTGACAGGTATGGGGCTTTACGATGACAGTGTCGATACTGCTGCAGAAGCACTTTATCAGGATCAATTGAATCAAATCTTCTTGCCCAGTTTTGCTCGCAGTATTGAACAGCGCCTTTCACGCATGAGCGCCAAGGATGATGATCTGCTCAATACTCTGAAAGTCTACCTGATGCTGTTTACACCAGAGAAACGAGATACATCTGCAATCGTCTCCTACGCCGAGCAACAATGGCAGCAACAACTACCGGGACAGGCCAGCAAGCAAGAAGCGCTAAGTAACCATTTGCAACAACTGCTGCAGAACCCGCTACCGGAATCAGCTCAATTCAATGAGCGGGTTGTACAACGCGCACGCCAACAACTACGCCGTATCCCCGTGCCTCAGCGCCTGTATGCACAAATGAAATCCCAGGGCACGAGCAACCAATGGGTCGATCTCTATGGTGAAATCGGTGGAGACTCCGAATCCATCTTTGGCATAGCCGATAACGATCCCGTTTTTTCAATGTCACAACTCTACACAAAAGCTGGTTACCAGCAAGCAGACTTCAGTAGTGATTCAGACATGATGCAACAACTGGCTGAGGACCAATGGATCTATGGCAGCCAGAATGAAAACGAAGATTTTAGCGAAGCCGATCGAGAAAAGATTAGTCGTGAAATTAAACAACTCTATCTCAACGAGTACTCGACTAAATGGAAGAATTTCCTTACTGGTTTCAGAATCGCCCGTTTTAAATCTACTTCAGAAGCACTGGAGAATCTGAGCAGCCTATCCGACCCCGTCTACTCTCCCCTATTGGCAGTGTCTGAAATTGTGGCGGCCAATACCGAACTAACACCAAGATTGGATTATCAAGTGGATAGCAATGGTGTACGCCTGCCGGTCAGCAGCACTACCCGGCGCATAGGTTCAGCTATTAGTGATGTGGCTTCCAGCGGGCTGGCTAACGCCTACAAACCCACCGTAGTGGATATGCGGTTTGAAGAATTACAGCGCACGGTAAAGAGTGAGCAAAACCGTCCAGCCAAAATTCAGGACTACCTCAGCAGTATTCAAGCCGTACATGAGTTCCTGGCAGAAATTGATAGCGCCCCCGACGCCAACGAGGCAGCCTTTAAAGCGGCCAAGGCACGCTTTGCCGGTGCCTCTGGCGATGCCATCAA
Organism: Maricurvus nonylphenolicus; assembly: GCF_042854845.1. GTDB lineage: Bacteria > Pseudomonadota > Gammaproteobacteria > Pseudomonadales > Cellvibrionaceae > Maricurvus > Maricurvus nonylphenolicus. Next base: position 3,468,435 of record NZ_AP031498.1, read on the forward strand.
ACGCCTGCGGGTTAAAGCCAACAATGCCCCTGCCCCTATGGATGATTGGCTTAATGATATTGCTGATAGCACCTGGGCGTTGGTACTGACAAAAACCAAGCTGCATATCGACGCCGTATGGAAGGAGCAGGTTTATAGCACCTACCAAAACAGCTTGTCGAATCGCTACCCCATGGTGGCCAACCGCCAAACGGAAACCCCGGTGCTGGAGTTTAATAACTATTTCCAGCCTGATGGCATTGAGCAAAAGTTTGTTAACAGCTATATCAAACCATTTGTCGATACCCGCCGCTGGAAAGTACGTCAGCTGGAGGGCCGCAGTCTGGCCATCAATAGCAGTACCCTTAAACAGTTACGCCGGGCAGAGAACATCCGTCGTGCCTTTTTCAGTGCAGGTGAGAATGCAGCCATTAAGTTCCGTATTGAACCGACAAAGCTGGACTCCAGTGTACGCCTATTTGCTTTAGAGCTGGGGGAATCACGGGTACCCTATTCCCACGGCCCTCGTACCACCAAGCACTTGGACTGGGTTGGCGGTGAAGATATTCGCGTGAGAATTATTTTCGAAGATCTTAATGAAACGGTACATCGCAAGCACTTTGAAGGTGACTGGGCCTGGTTCCGCTTGCTTGACGCTTCCGATATGCGATCAAAGCGCAACAACGAGTATGAAATCACCTTTAGCGAGAGTGGCCGCAATGCCAAATTCCGGTTGATTGCCAATAGCAACATCAACCCTTTTGACAATTCACTACTGCGCAATTATCGATGCCCTCAAACCTTATAACGTAATCCTTACAACCTAAACCAATAAATCAGCAGCAATCTGGAGTTTGCACTTGGCTATACAACCTGGCTTTTTTGGTAAGATCCCCGCCCACGGGGATTTTATCGACCGCAACTTGCCCCGCAGTTTTATACAAACCTGGGATGACTGGCTACAACGCAGCGTCGCCTGTAGCCAGGAACAATTGGGGAGCCAGTGGCTGGACATTTACTTAACCAGCCCTATATGGCGCTTTGTTACCTCTACTGGCGCCGTAGACAACCAATGCTGGGCAGGAATACTCGTACCAAGTGTCGACAGTGTCGGGCGTTACTTCCCCCTAACGATTGCCCATCCAATTAACAGTGAGAACTGCTTGTTTGATTTCCTGTTAAAACATTGTCAATGGTTTTCACAACTGGAAGAGATTGGCATTGCCAGCCTGCAAAACTATTTAGATGCAGAGGCATTGACGCAAGCGCTACAACTTCCTGATGAGCTTATTATCAACACACCACCAAGCAATTCAGGCGCTAATCTTAGTAACGGCTTATTATCTCATGTATCTACGCCAGATCTGGGAGAAGCGTATGCGAACATATTGCATCAAATAGTTACACCACAAACTGAAAGCTATAGCTTGTGGTGGTCACAAGGATCACAACGTATGCAACCGAGTTTATTGCATGTTAAAGGTCTACCAGAGGCACAACAGTTTTCTGCCTTTTTAGATGGCAACTGGCAGCAATGGCGATAAAAGCAACAACACAAAAATCAAAACTAAGCCGAAAGCATTAATACATTTAACTGACCTTAATACAGTTTTCGTAAGTCTTTTCTCACACTCATTTGAGACAGGCATCACAAAAAAAACTAATGATTCAGAAGTAAATTATCGTTAAACTTACGCAACCAGAAGCGCAGGGTAAGCGTCAGTTTTTTCAAACTAACCAATACGCGCCTCAATTTATAAAAGGACGACTCGCTGTCAGCAGCGAACTACCCAAACAAGGATTGGAACCACATGTCTTTAAGCCATGTCATTGATCTGGACAAGTTGTTAGCCCCCATCGCTGACGACAAGCCAACCGGCGAAGATATTCGCAACGACCGCTCCCCAACTTCCGATTACTACGCCATCAAAGATGCACGCAACAGTGCTCGTGCAGCTGAACGCTCGTCGATGTTTGATGATGAAGTCGATTTGATCACCCCCTGGCGACAAGTTGTCGATCTTGCGCCATCAATCCTTACCAACAAAAGCAAGGATTTGGAAGTTGCCAGCTGGTACACCGAAGCATTGATACGCCTGCACGGTTCCGCTGGTTTACGAGACGGGCTTCGCTTGATTCAGAAAATGGTCGAGCAATATTGGGATGAGTTATACCCGGAACCCGATGAAGATGGCATGGAAACTAAAGTCGCCCCACTGACCGGTATGAATGGCGATGGTGGTGAAGGTACCCTGCATACCCCAATTCGTAATATGGCCATTACTGGTGAAGGTGCTTTTGGTGAGTTCAATTTCTGGCAATACCAAAAGGCCCGCGACAACGACAAGATCAGTGACGACGATGAACGTAATAGCCGCAACGAATCCCTGGGTTTTGCTCTAAAAGATATTCTAGCCACGGTCAGTGAAGACTCGGTTGATACTTATATCGATCTTATCGAAACCCTTGAAGAAAGCCTTGAAGACTATAAGACCTTAAACAATGCGCTGCGTGAGCACTGCGGTCAGGATGCTCCACCCAGTTCACAGACTTCTGCTTTGATTGAAGAAGTATTACGTACAGTGCGTTTTATCAGTAAAGATAAGGTTGAAGCAGCACAGGCATTACAGAAGGCTCAGGAACCTGCTCAAGCCGCAAGCGGTGAAGACTCTGTCGCTACGGAGCTGGTCAACCAGGCTATAGCAGCCAACCAAGGTGTCAGTGGCCCTATCAGCAATCGCGAAGATGCCCTCAAACGCCTGCAAGAAGTTGCCGACTACTTCCGTCGTTACGAACCTCACACGCCTATCGCTCCAGGTCTGGAACGTTTAATTAACTGGGGACGTATGACCGTCGCAGAACTGATGATGGAACTGCTACCAGACGATCAAGCCAAGGGAATTTATTCACAGCTGACCGGTGTAAAACTTGATGGTAGCGACACGGAAACCTATATCGCACCACCTGTAACACCTGCTGCTTCTTCAGCAGCTGCACCCGCAGCCCCGAAAGCAGAACCGGTTGTTGAAGAAACTAGCACAGCCACAGGCTGGTAATAAAAATTTTTGAACCGACTTGTTCAATTTTAGCTCCTTTAACATTGCAAGCTTGCTGGTAATGTTAATAGGGGTCATTTGATTTCACATGGAAAGGAGAACCTCATGTCTGAAAGCATCCACAACAAACTGAAGCGTGTGCGTAAGCCTCGCGTTCATATCACTTATGACGTAGAAACAAACGGCGCCGAAGTGAAAAAGGAATTGCCCTTCGTCGTTGGCGTTATGGGTGATTACTCCGGTGATAACACAGAGAATCGCAAAGCACTGAAGGAACGTAAATTCGTTCAGATTGACCGCGATAACTTTAACGAAGCCATGGGCAAGATTAATCCCAAGTTGAACCTGCAGGTTGAAAACACCCTGGCCGGCGATGACAGCAAAATGGCTGTCGACCTGGATTTCAACAATATGGATGACTTCACCCCGGAAGCCATTGTTGCCCAGGTTGACCCTCTGCAAAAGCTGCTGGATGCCCGCAATAAGTTACGCGACCTACTGAGCAAGGCCGACCGCTCTGAAGAGCTGGAAAATGTGCTGGAAGACATCCTGAAAAATACCGACAACATTGCCGCCATCCAGGAAGAACTGGGTGTAGGTGCAGATCAGGGAGGTGACGAGTAATGTCTACTGAAGTTGCAGAAGGCGCAGTCGCGGAAGCAGAAGAACAGTCGGTTAGCCTGCTGGAGCAGGCCATCACCGCCACCAAACAAACCGAGCGCGGCGAAACTGAAGACCTGCTCAGTAACCTGACCGAACAGGTATTGCAGGGTACGGTAACCTGGGACCGCAACCTGACCCAAACCATCAAAAAAGCCGTAGCCGCTATCGATCAGGCTATGTCCAAGCAGTTGTCTGCTATCCTGCACGACGAAAAGCTGCAGAAACTGGAAGGCTCCTGGCGTGGTCTGCATCACCTGGTGATGAACAGTGAAACCGGTCAGACCCTGAAGATTCGCATGCTCAACCTGAATAAGCGTGAGCTGTTCCGCGATCTGGACAAGGCCGTTGAATTCGACCAAAGCCAAACCTTCAAGAAGATCTACGAAGAAGAGTTCGGCATTGCCGGTGGTGAGCCTTACGGTTGCATGATTGGTGACTTCGAATTTACCAACCACCCGGAAGACGTTGAACTGTTAAGCAAGATGTCTAACGTTGCTGCTGCGGGCTTCTGCCCTTTCATCTCCGCTGCTGGCTCCGAGCTGTTTGGTTTCGATGATTACACCGAACTGTCAAAACCACGCGATTTGGGCGGTATCTTCGAATCCCAGGAATATATCAAGTGGCGCAGCTTCCGCGACAGCGAAGACTCCCGTTTTGTGACTCTGGTTATGCCACGCGTATTGTCTCGCCTGCCTTATGGTGAAAGCACCAAGCCGGTTGAATCCTTCAACTTTGAAGAATTCGAGCAAGATGAGTCCGGCATGTCTAAAGCTGCCAGTCACGATGACTACTGCTGGATGAATGCCTCCTATGTTATGGGCGCTACCCTGACCAAAGCCTTTGCCGAAAACTCCTGGTGTACTGCCATTCGTGGTGCCGAAGGTGGTGGTAAGGTTGAAGGCCTGCCAAGCCATCTGTTTAAGAGTGATGATGGAGATACCGACCAGAAGTGCCCAACCGAAATTGGCATTACTGACCGTCGTGAAGCTGAGCTTAGCAACCAGGGCTTCCTGCCGCTGTGTCACTACAAGAATACTGACTACTCTGTGTTCTTTGGTGCTCAAACTACGCAAAAGCCAAAAATGTACGACGATCCAGATGCAACCTCCAATGCATCTATCTCCGCGCGCCTGCCTTACTTGATGGCAACCTCTCGTATCGCCCACTACCTGAAGGTAATGGCACGGGACAAAGTAGGTTCCTTTATGGAGGCCAATGATTGTGAGCGCTGGTTAAACCAGTGGATCAAGCAGTACACCAACTCCAACCCGGAGGCCAGTGCCGAGATGAAGGCGAAATATCCGCTGGCCGAGGCGCGAGTGGAAGTGAAGGAAATCCCTGGCCAGCCAGGTTCCTACAGTGCTGTAGCCTACCTGAAACCTTGGCTGCAAATGGAAGAACTGACCACCTCCCTACGTATGGTGGCCAATATTCCTAGCCCGAGCTAATCATAGTAGCATCCGCAAGAGCGTCAGTGCCATGTATTCCATGGCACTGACCTTTTCTCCCGCACAGGATCTCGACACAACAGATTATGATGATCTGTTCTTTCGATATCTTGGCCCAGCTGAAAGGATTTTAGCGTGTCTGAACAAGCAACCCGGCTTGACGGTTTGATTGAAGATTACGATGCCCGTTTTTCTACCCATGCATCGGACTCTTCTGATATCGACAAGCATTACAGTGCCAACGCCCTGGATTGGTTCCTTCAGGAAAGCGATGATATCGCAGCGTTCGAATTGTGGTTGCATAATCTGGCTGACCTGCCCGTCGCACAAACCTTTAACGTTAAACATTGGCTCAACCGCCAGATTGCCCTGATCGATGAACTCGTTAACGAACAAATCAACCAGATTCTGCATCATCCCCGTTTCCAACAACTGGAAAGCGGTTGGCGTGGTCTCTGGTATCTTATCGATCACGCGGGATTTGAAAACAATGTCAAAGTTAAGGTGTTGGATGTCAGCTGGCGTGAAGTTTCCCGCGATATCGAGCGGGCACCGGACTTTGACCAGAGCGGTTTATTTCATATCATCTACAGCGAAGAATTCGGCACTCCCGGTGGTGAGCCCTACAGTGTGCTGCTGGGCAACTACGAAATTAGCCACCGTCCATTTGAGGGTCACCCCTACGACGATATCAATACCCTAAAGGGCATTAGCCAAACGGCAGCAGCAGCCTTTGCGCCATTTATTTGTGGCGTAGCACCTCAGATCTTCGGTATCGATGATTTTGAAACACTGGGCCTGCCCATCAATCTAGAAACGGTTTTCCAACAAAAAGAATATATTCGCTGGCGTGCCTTGCGTGAACTTGAAGACAGTCGCTTTATTGCTTTAGCTCTGCCCCGGGTGTTAATGCGTGAGCCCTATAATGTTCAACTATCGGCCTATCAGGGTATTCGCTTTAAAGAAGAGGTTGAAGCCAATCACAGCAATAACTACCTCTGGGGCAATGCCTGCTTTGCTCTAGGGGCAGTACTTATTCGTGAGTTTTCGGAAGTGGGCTGGTTTTCCCATATTCGTGGAGTGCCGCGAGACTTTCACGGTGGAGGCCTTGTTACCCAATTCCCTGCACCGGCCTACAAGCCGGATTCCAGCCCTGCGATTCGTAAGATGATCACTCCAGTATTGATTACCGATTTTCTGGAACGGGATCTCAGTGATTTGGGATTTATGCCCCTATGCCACTGTTACGACACCCCCTATGCTGCGTTTAACAGCTGTCCATCACTGCAAAAGCCCAGGGAATACAACAGTAAAGCAGCTAACGCCAATGCCCGCATCAGTGCCATGCTGCAACAGATCCTCTGTGCATCACGCATCGCACAATACATCAAAGTGATGATCCGCGATAAGGTCGGCTCCTATATCAGTGATCGGGATTGTGAGCGCAAGCTGCAATCCTGGCTGGATAAATACACAACAGGCCGTGAAGACCTCTCGTGGGAAATGATGGCCCGCTATCCATTGCGTGAAGCACGGGTAAGAGTTAGCGAAGAAGTCGGTAAACCCGGCAGCTATCAGAGTGTTATCCACTTAAAAAGCCACTACACCGTTGATCACCTGGTCTCCGAGTTAAAACTTACCACGTCTCTCAATCAGGTTGGCTTTGCCACTAACGGATAAGGGATATGATAAAAGCCAATGAAAAGCGCCTACTGGCACCGGTATTAGACCGCTTATTAGATAGCACTAATACCAGTGCGCTCAGTCAGCCTCACCAGATTTTACGCCAGTTGCGAGAAAGCGTACGTCGCGATCTGGAGTTCCTGTTTAACACCCGCATTCGCTGTCTATCGCCCCCAAGAGAGAACCAACATCTTGACAACTCTATTTTGAATTACGGCTTACCAGATCTTGCGACGATTAATCTTAACTCCGTCGATAGCCGTAAAGAGTTTTGCCGCACTATCGAGAAATGCATTCTGGCCAATGATCCGCGCATCAAATCCGTCAAAGTTAAAAGTGACGAAAAGATTGATAATGAGGACCCGTCGATTCGTTTTCGCGTAGAAGCTGTGCTGCATACCAATCCGGCACCCGAGCTGATTGTATTTGACTCGGCATTAAATCCCATCAACCAAACGGTCGATGTTCAGGAAATCGTCTAATGACCTTATCCAATAACATCTACAACCAAGACTATTGAGAAAGGCCCAATGAGCGATAAACTCCTCGCACATTTTGAGAACGAACTGGCATTTATTCAAGAATCCGCCGGTGAGTTCGCCAAGCAGCATCCAGCTGCCGCCTCGCGCTTGCAGTTAAGCGGCAATACTGTCGATGACCCCCTGGTAGCGAGATTGCTGTCGGGTTTCGCCTATCTGAACGCCCGGGTTCAACAAAAGTTGACTGACGACTTTCCCGAACTCACCGACGCCATGCTGGATACGCTGTACCCCCATTACTTGCGTCCTATTCCATCATTTAATATTGTGCAGTTTGAACCCGATCCCCAGCTGGATGCCATTACCCGAATCGACAGTGGCACTCTGCTTGAGAGTGACGCCTTTCAGGGACAAACCTGTCGCTTTACTACCAGCTACCCCGTCGATATCTGCCCTTTTACAGTAGATTCGGCAGCCTTGTTACCGCGACCTTTTATCGCGCCAGGTTCCAACGAGATCAGTGGCGCAGCAGCAGTACTTAAACTCAGTTTACGCACGCTAAGCGACGACTTGTCTTTTAACGATCTGTCGTTAGAACAACTGCGTTTTTTCCTTCGAGGTCAACCCCAGCATATTTATCCGCTGTATGAGCTTCTGTTAACCAAAACACTCAAAGTGGTGATTGCCAACGGCGAAGCAGATCCTTATCCAAAATACCTTGAAGCCGATATTATCCAGCAAGTCGGTTTTGAGGCCGATGAAGCGCTGCTGCCCTATCCCAATAGCTCATTTACCGGCTACCGCTTGCTAACCGAGTATTTTGCCTTTCCGGAAAAATTTCAGTTTTTGGATATTAAAGGCCTGCAGGATGCTATTACTGAGGACTACAGCAATACACTCAATCTGTATTTTTACCTCAAGGAAGGCGATAGTGAACTGGAACATCAGGTCAACGCCAAGTTGTTTGCACTGGGCTGCACACCTAGTGTGAACTTATTCCCGCAAACCGCTGACCCTATTCCACTCAATCACACTGAATACCAATACCATGTAGTACCCGATGCGCGGCGCACCGAAGCGATGGAAATCTATAGCATCGACAATGTAGGTGCTACCGATGCAGAAGGTAATTACACCCCCTACAAACGCTTCTACGGTATTCAGCACAGTCAAAGCGGAGATGGCACTCAAGGCTTCTGGTTTGGCAAACGTCGCACTATCGTTGAAGGTGAACACCGTAATGAACAAGCGACTGAAATGGATATCAGCTTGGTTGACCTGGATTTTAACCCTCACCAAGTCAGCAATCAGACACTGGATTTACAGCTAATCTGTAGTAACCGTAACCTGCCTAAAAAGTTGCCGAGTGGTGGCGGCCAGCCTTTATTACAAATCGTTGATGGCGATGCCCCTACAGAACGTATCAGTTGCGTAGTAACCCCAACAGCTACCCTGCGCCCTCCTCAGCGAGAGCGCAGTTACTGGCGATTAATCTCGCACCTTAACCTTAACCACCTGTCGCTAAGTAATGGTGGCGGCTCTACCGATGCCCTAAAAGAGATTTTACGCCTGTATGACTTCCGTGATTCTGCAGGTACTCGCAATATGATTGAAGCCATTCAATCATTAATTACAAAACCCATTACGGCCCCTATTCAGATTGAAGATACCGTTGCACTATGCCGCGGCACCGAAGTCCATGTTGAATTGGACCCAATGATGCTAGCCGGCACCAGCCCTTTGCTGTTTGCCAGTGTATTGGAGCGCTTCCTGGGCCTGTATTGTTCTATTAACTCTTTTACCCGATTAATTGCCACCCTGAGCGGAAAGGACGGAGAATTAAAACGATGGCCACCACGCGCCGGCGAAAAAGCCTTAGTGTAATTGACCAGATTAAATCCGAACCCTACCGCTTCGAGTTTTTCCAGGCAGTACGTATGCTGGAGCGGGCAGCGGCATTGGATCCCAGTGAGTACCGCTTTGCCAGTGAACCGGTAGCGCAACAGGCGCGCCCGAATCAGGAAGCGGTCCGCTTTAACGCTCGCCAGAGCCTGGCCTTTCAATCAACTGATATCAGCAATGTCAGTACACGGGATACGGACGACTGCGAAGACAGCAACAACCCCGATAAGCAGTGGTTGATGGAAGTCTGCTTTATGGGGCTTACCGGTAGCCAAGGCGTTATGCCCTACTACCTGTCTGAAGTGGTCCTGCAGGAGTTAAAGAATAAAAGCCCTGCGTTAAAAGACTATCTGGATCTGTTTAATCACCGTAGCATCTCCCTGTTTTTCCAGGCCTGGCATAAATACCAGTTGCCCGCTAACTATGAACGGCAAAAGCAACAGGGTGACAGACAGCCAGATTTATTTACCCACGCCCTGATGGCCTTGTCAGGCTTGGGCATGCAAGAGCTACAATACCGCTTACCGATTCCGGACGAAGCCATTGCCGGTTTTGCCGGTTTTATGGGACGAGAACAATGTACTGCCGACAGCCTGAGCCGCATGATCAAACAGTATTTTGATCTGGATGTATCTATTCAACAGTTTCAGGGCCAATGGCAAGATCTACCCTACGATGTGTTATCAAGATTACCCGGGCCAGAAGTTCCCCGAGGGCTAAACAATGTGCTCGGCACGAATGCTCTGTTGGGCAGCAGCTGCTACCACATTCAAAGCAAGTTCAGCGTTGTTGTTGAGCCCATGCCTTACGACAAGTTCATGAGCATCGCACCGGGTAGCAAAAAACTGGAAGCCCTCAAAGCTTTTATTCGTTTTAGCGCCGGTATCGAGCTGGATTTCGATATACAGGTCACCCTCTGCGACAAACAAGTACCGCCGGTACAACTGAACGAAACCGAAGACTATCAACCGCTACTGGGCTGGAATACCCACGCCACCCATGAGCCAATTGAAAGGGATCCTATCGTCATTACCCTGTCCCAGGATATGTACGCCCCGGACGATAGCCTTCCCTTGGCTTCTTGAAAAAAGCCTCTTAATTAATAACCCAGTTACAAGACAGACTTTCAAAAGGACGTGAACATGATTCAAATTAACCTGAAATCCCTGGTCGAGAAAATGTCGCCAGTGATGCGTGAATCCCTGGAAGGGGCCGCTGGTATCTGCCTTACTCACAATCAATACAATGTTGAGCTGGAACACTGGTTACTGAAATTACTGGACCAGGGCGATACCGATTTTATGCGCCTGCTGGAGAAACACGAAGTTAATCCCGCCAATCTGGCTAAACAATTGGCCAATGCCATTGCGCGCTTTAAATCAGGTAGTAGCCGACCGCCAGCCCTATCGCCAAGTATTGTCGATGCCGCAAAAAATGCCTGGATGCTATCCTCCGTAGACTTTGGTCACGGGCTGATTTCTTCTGGTCATTTATTAGCCGCGCTGCTTTTGGATGACAGCTCTCGCCGACAACTATTCGAAGCCTGCCAGGAACTGCAAGGCATCGCGCCTGAATCACTGCGCGATACAGCAAGGGCGATTATTGGTACTACTTCTGAATCCGCCGAGCCGGGGCAACAGGACCAAGCCATCGCGGGCGCGGCCGGTAATGTCAAAGCCAGTAAAACCCCTGCCCTGGACAAATATACTATCAACCTGACTGAACGCGCTAAAAACGGCGAAATTGATCCGGTTCTTGGTCGTGATGAAGAAATTCGCCAGTGTATTGATATCCTGACCCGCCGCCGTCAAAACAACCCTATTCTGACCGGTGAGGCCGGGGTAGGCAAAACCGCTGTGGTGGAAGGCTTTGCCCTGCGCATTGCCAATAATGATGTTCCCACACCACTCAAAGGTGTGGCAGTGCGCACACTGGACCTGGGTCTGCTGCAAGCTGGCGCGAGCGTTAAAGGGGAATTTGAAAACCGCTTAAAATCCGTGATAGAGGAAGTCCGCGCTTCTCTTACCCCTATCATTTTGTTTATTGATGAAGCCCACACCATGATCGGTGCTGGAGGTAAAGAAGGCCAAGGCGATGCTGCCAATCTGTTAAAACCTGCCCTGGCTCGTGGAGAGTTACGCACCATTGCCGCTACTACCTGGGCCGAATATAAAAAGTATTTTGAACGTGACCCAGCCCTTACCCGCCGCTTCCAGGTCGTCAAAGTGGAAGAGCCGAGTGAAGCCAAAGCCATCGATATGATGCGCGGCATCGCCACCTCGCTGCAGGCACATCACAATGTACGTATTCTCGATGAAGCGATTGTGGCCTCGGTTGTGCTCTCCCACCGTTATATCCCAGGTCGCCAGTTACCTGATAAGTCTGTAAGCCTCTTGGATACTGCCTGCGCCCGTGTAGCCCTCAGCCAGTCGGCAACCCCAGGCGCAATCGAAGATGCGCAGCGTCGTATTCAACGTGCTGAAACCACCCTGGCTACTCTACAGCGAGAACATGCTGCAACCGGTGAGCATCAGGAACAACTCGATAACCTGCGCGCAGAAAAAGCCGATGCCGAGCAACTGCTCTCCACCCTTGAAACACAGCGTCAGCAAGAAAGCGCGCTGATTGTGGAAATCCAACAGGTTCGGGATCAAATTGATAACAATTACCTGGCGCAAGAAAAAGGTGAAGCCCCCCCTTTACAACCCGAACAATTAACTGAACTGCAACAAAACCTGCAAAACATGACCTTGCAGCTGAAAGAGATTCAAGGTGAAACACCTTTGATGCAAGCCAATGTTGATGAGCAGGCTATTGCCGAAGTCATTGCCAACTGGACCGGCATTCCCGTAGGTAAAATGGTCAGCGACGAAATAACCGCTGTGCAAAATATTGCCGACAGCCTGGGTAAACGAGTCATCGGCCAACCCCATGCGCTGGAAGCTGTTGCCCAAGCCATCCGTACTTCTCGCGCTGGGTTAACCGATCCTCGTAAACCCGTCGGCGTATTCCTGTTCTGTGGTACCAGCGGCGTGGGTAAAACTGAAACAGCTTTGGCCTTGGCTGATCAACTGTTTGGGGGCGAGCAAAATATCACCACTATCAATATGTCCGAGTTTAAAGAAGAGCATAAAGTCTCCATGCTGCTGGGCTCTCCTCCAGGTTATGTGGGCTATGGTGAAGGTGGTGTATTGACTGAAGCCGCACGTCGTAAGCCCTATTCCGTTATTCTGCTCGATGAAATGGAAAAAGCTCACCCAGGCGTACAAGATATTTTCTACAACCTGTTCGACAAAGGCACAATCAAAGATGGCGAAGGTAGAGATATCGACTTTAAAAACACCGTAATTATTATGACTTCCAATGCCGGTGAAGACGCCATTCGTGCGATTATGAACCAGGTAGACGATAAACCCGAACCTGAGGTCCTGCTCGACAATATCCGCCCCTACCTGCTACAACATTTTAAACCCGCTTTTCTGGGCCGCACCAATGTTATCTCCTACTACCCACTGGATGACGAAGACCTGATGAAGATCTGCGCCATCAATATGAACAAGATCGAGAAGCGTATCAAAGCGCACTACGACGCAGGTTTTAGCTACGACGAAGATGTACTGCTGCACATTGTTGCCCGCTGTCAGGAATCCGATACCGGTGCCCGTAATATCGAAACGATCCTTAACCGCACCCTGCTCCCGGAATTGGCCAGTGAGTGCCTGGAGAAAATGGCCAATGAAGCAGTGATTAGCCAAGTTCATATAGGTGTCGATGAAGAAGGAAACTTCAGCTATCTAATTAACGAATAGAGTTTATTCTTCCTTTCCGCCTGAGTTGTCATTAGACGCACACGCCATTCCCGCGAAAGCGGGAATCCATGGCGAAAAGAGCACCAAAGTTAAGGATTAATTATGCCTCGCTCAACCATCAGCACTGGCCATACTAGATTTGGCCAAGAGCCTAATGCACAGAAGTTACAAAACAACCCCTTACGGATTGCCATTTTGGGTGACTTTACCGGCCGTCAAAGCCGTAATCAGTGCGAACCACAAACACTAGCCTCTCGAAATCCTATCCGCATCACCAAAGACAACTTTGAGCGGGTTTTCGAAAATGCGGCTATTCGACTAAAACTACCATCCTGCGAAGAGTACCTTTGCTTTTCAGAATTTGATGATCTGCACCCGGATTATCTCTACGAGCGCCTACCGCTATTCACACAGTTTAAAAAGCTCAAAAAGCAGCTATTAAACCCTGAATTACTCCCCACAGCGGCAGCAGAGATACAACAATGGGCCAGTTTTAAAGCATCCGCACCGATACTGGAAAACTCTGCTGAAAACTCAGGTGATACCAATTACGGATCCATGCTTGATGCAATGCTCTCGGAAACCAACGGCCTACACCATTACCAAGCCTCACCGGATGGCCAGATAGATCAGTTAATCAAAGATATTGTCAGCCCCTATATTTCGCCGAAAGCTGATCCTCGCCAAACCGAGTTACTGGAAGCCGTTGAAGCCGCAAGTGCTGAAGCACTGCGTAAACTACTTCATCACAGTAACTTTCAACAATTAGAAGCGAGCTGGCGCAGTCTGCATTTCTTGATTAAACGCCTGGACGGTCATTCTGGCTTGATATTGGACATAATCGATATCAGTAAAGAAGAACTGCTAGCCGATTTAACCCAAGCCGATAGCGACCTTGAGCAAGCCGGTATATTTAAAACCCTGGTCGCCAATCAGGCACAGGCTGGCCAAACGCCTTATCATGCGTTTGTCGGTGACTTTTTTATCGAACCCAATGAGGCAGATCTTGGTCTGGTGATCGATATGTCCACCATTGCCCAAAGTACCGGGGCAATCTTTATCAGCGCTGCCGATACTGCACTAGCAGGCTGCCCATCACTGGTAGAGGCCGATAATCCCGAAAACTGGTCACTGACTCCTCATCAGCTAAACCCAGCTGATTGGCAAGACGCCTGGCAAGCAGTACGTGATTTTGAAGCCAGTGAACACTGCCTGCTCAGTGCACCTCGTTTCTTACTGCGTGCCCCTTACGGCTTACAAAGTGCCACCATCGACAGCTTCGATTTTGAAGAACTCCCCAAAGAGCATACTCATGAATTTTATCTCTGGGGTAATAGTGCTTATTTACAAGCCTACCGCCTAGCACAGGGCTATATCGATCACGGCTGGTCAATCGATATAAACCAAGCGATTGAAGTTGATCAACTGCCACTGCATATATTCAAGCAAGATGGGGAAAGCTGTGTTACGCCCTGCGCGGAGATTAATATGACGGATACCACAGCAAAAGCTCTGTCTGATACAGGCATCAGTGTTGTGCGCTCCATCAGGCATCAAGACAAGGTTATAGTGACAGCCGGGGAGTCTTTGGCTTTTAGTCGAAAATTACAGAGTCTGTGGAATAACGGATAAGGTTTGGACCTTATCCGCCTTACGCAACCTGATTGTGCTGTCGATATTCCAGACGAAAGCTTTCAATAATTCCTAGAAAAGTAGGTTTTAGCCGTCGGTAATCTGATTTAGCACACCAGAAATAGAGGGTGTAAAATGCCTGGCTTCCTTCAAATACTACAATAAGATAGACCAGATCATGTACTGTACCTATATCAGCAGGATTTAGTGGCTTTTCAAGGGCCATGAATAGTTCCGACAAATAGGCCTCATCTTGTGACCTATCAATTTTAATAAGTCGACAAAACTCTTCCATATATACGCTAGCCATTCTCTGACAAGCGTCATTTACCGTGGCTTTAGCATATTGATGGAGTGTAGGAACCTGATCAAAATCCTGCTTCTTTTGTGCAATGGAGATAAAATAACTATTCTCCACTGCACAACTAGCTTGCATACTTGCATTCGAATTGAGTCCAGATACAGGTTTCCAACCCGTGGGAAAGAGCAAGGATTCAACTTCTTGCTCTCTGACCTTAGAAAGGTTATCAGGATTGACTGATCGCCTGGATTTTCCTTCGGTGGAGAAGATCTGCTTTTGATCATAGTTAAGAGACGTATGCCAGCCCAACTGCCAGATAGCCTTAATATAAGACTTGGCTTCTCCAAGTGAGGCAAACGCTTTGATTCGGTAAGGAGAACTATCTATTAGTAATCGAAGACGAGAATTCGAAACTCCCGCCTTTTTTATTAATAAGTCATATGCCCTCTGAGGGTCAAAATTAGTCCTTACTTTCCCAGAGAATATAATCTCGTAATGATTATCCGAACTCAAGCTTTCATCCCTGACTGCTTTTCTAAAACTAGTGTAAAGACTGTCCAGCCCTTTTGGTCAACTCTGAAACCATATGATGCATACGGATAAACATCAACCTGATAAATGCGTAGGTAAAATTAGTTGTCTCTGTAACAATAATACCTAGCATTTTAGCCATACGCTTCAATAAGCAGACGACCCAATAACCTGCTTTTTTTCCAAAACTGTAAGCCTTGTGCATCAAGTAAGCAAGCCTATCTAGCAGAGTAAAAGCAGTACTCCCTGACACCACAACACCAACAAAGAATATCTCAGAAACTTTATTCATTACCCAGAGGATCGCTGCACTCATGAGCTTGGCAGAATTAAGCGTTAATGCTACGGGCCCTTCAGACTCTAACCATGAAACAAGAGCACTTTCGAGTATTTCTGGTTCGTTAAATGATTTAAGGACCTTCCAATCATCTGATGATTTATTAGTTACGTTTTTTTGGTAGGTCGCAATACTATGATACTTAATTGGATTTTGAGCTGCTGCACAAGCCATCCGGTAATCACCACGGCTATCAGTAACATGACTGAAAGGCCATGTTGGAACCATAGGCACAGGATCAAGATTGTGAAAAACCCGGTATACGTTTTCGTTTCCAACTCTACGGCAGCATGCATCAGAAAATAACGGCATACCAACTCTAGGGCTGCCAAAGGTATATAAACTCACCTTTACAGACGTGTTGGCTTTCAACCAGTCTGAGACTAATGTGGCCAATGCACCACCCAAGCTATGGCCCACACAATGGACGTAATGAATATTCTTAGTCGCAAGTTCCGAAGCAAACGCCCTTAATTGTGGCAAAAATGATTGAAAAGTATAATAAAATCCTTGATGAACCAGGCCTCCAGTCTCAAAACGCTTAAGACCAGCATTAAGATCTGTCAAGCCATCAAATAAACTGGCCGTCCCTTTAATGATAACAAAAGCCTGCCCTTTATATTTATCTTCCTTTCCAAAGGCTGCTACGCCCATGTTGTGAGTGGACTTCAAAATTCCAAGAGCACCTGTTGTACCTTTTATTTTATCATCTTGGTTAACCTCAAAACTATCAGCATGGACTTCCAAGAAGTCATTAACTGTCAGCTCTGATTTGATATTATATATATCAGCAGCCAATTCAGCGGCATAAACAGGACTTAGACTATTCACTTTGTTGCACCTTCCATTTGCATCGTGTAAATAAAATAGCTCCAAAATCTCTATAGAGCGTTCTCTCATCAGTTAATTCACAAGTAAAATCCAGAGCATCTCCACCTAATTCAGAATTTTCTTCTGGGCTTCGCTTTGAATTAGACCAAATATCAACCTCTTCACCATCATGTTCTACCAATATCTTCTGAGCAGCTACAAATTCTGCTGGAAAGACTTGAGAAATACTTCTTCCACGCACAGCTGGGAAGCTAAAGCGACCTTCACTATCTGTAGTTGTCTCTTCCTCAACAAGCTTATTCATTTCATACTTTCGAATAACCTTAGCGCCAGTTACTGCTTTTCCTTCATGGGTCACAATCCCTGAAACTTCTGAGAATAAATAAGCCTTACCGGCATCAAATATAGACATAGCAACCCCAACACTTGAAAACATGAGCAAATTGATAAAAACCAGTGCTTTTATTTTATACATTCTTAAATCCATTACGAACTAGTTACCCCACCAAAACCGTAGGACACCCAGCCACTATCTTACCACCATGGGCGGTACTATCGCCTAATCTTGCAGCAGGTTTCCCCTGAATTAATACCGTACCACTGCCTGATGCCACAGTATCAGGAGGACCAACACAGACACAGGTGCTACCCACAGTAGCCGAGGGCAAACCTCCAATGATCACTGTTGGTCCGCCAGGGACTACGATTGGGCCGCCAACGTGAGGCACGGGCCCAGGGTTCACAGCTGGGCAGACATGCATATCAGTAATACGCGCCGAAGGCATTCCCATCGTTGCTATCCCCTAGATTGAGCCATTTCCGCCCTGGGCCAGATTTACCCCTTGAGCAATAAACTGGCTTAAGCTTTGTTCAGGATCATCAGCATTGTGCAGAACCCCTGCCAAGGTCACACCACCTGCTACCGCATGGGCATATAGATACTCAGGCGGCATAATTTCCGGCTCACCTTCCGGGGCCATACTACCCGTACTCCAACTTGCTGCGGTAGCAGCCCAACTGGCGGGAGTTTCGTATTTGGTCTTTTCGCCCAAATCCCGGCAGCGCAAGCGATTTTCTTCAGTTGGCTGTTTTGCCCAAGCCTCTGCCGCGATTAAAGCATTGATATTATGTTCATCGGTATCCGGGGTTTGAATTTGGCGCGCGACTAAACATGCCCACCACACGGCTTCTCGCTTGGGCAAGCCGTGAGCAATTAATTTGATAGCATCATAGTGGCAATTAGCGTCTACCAAATCTTCAACACTGGCATGGGGCGTTTTATCCGGAATAAGCGCGGTTTCTGCTTCATCACTCAATTCAAAGTGCTGAATCAACTCTGCAGCATTGATGGCTTTTACTTTTACCCAATCATTCATATCAAATATCAAGCGCTTATCATTAGTTAATCTTCGTTAACCCACCCTTGAGGGTGAGAATACCACCAGCTTTTACGGTACCCATGGCACTGGCATTACAGTCAACTTTCGTCGCCTTCATGGTAATACCCGTCGGTGTCATTTTGATTGTGCTGCCTCCGACCTTGAGCTCTATAGAGGTTTTCGAGGTAATCTTTATAGCCCCTTTAACATCCGTAGTCTGGGTACCACTACTAATCTTCGTGCTTTGATTACCTTTGCTGACGGTGTAATCCTGATTTCCCTGACTGATCGTTGTGCTTTCATTACCCTCAGACACGGTAATCGAACGATTTTTAATCACCTCCAGGGTTTGATTATTCTCGACCTTACCGCTTTGGTCATTGTGAATCAGGAAATTGTGGTCTTTTCCTGCTTCCATATAAATCTCTTCTTCACCGCCTTTGTCGTCAAAACGCAACTCGTTAAACTTGCTGCTTTCATACTGGGTTTTCCAACCACTTTGCGTAGCGGTGTAATTAGGTCCTTCATTAGTGCCGTTGTAGACTGCCCCGCTCACTACCGGGCGATCCGGATCACCATTGATATAGGTGACCACAACCTCCTGCCCAACACGGGGTACAAAATTAGCGCCCCAGTTTTTGCCAGCGAAGGACTGCATAACACGAACCCAACAGGAGTTCTGCGCTGAATTCCAGGGGAACTTCACCTTGACTTGAGTATAGGGATCTACCGAGCTACTGGGCACCGTGGCTTTAACTTCCAGCACAGAGGCTAATTGAGGATGATCGATGCGCTTGCGCTGGAAATCCGGTGCTGGGCGAAGAGTTACAGAAGCCGGGACACAGTCAAACTCGTTTTTAAATAAGGTATCGCGATTATTACCATCAGACGCGATAATCTTTACATGTGTCAGCAGATAGGTATCTTTTTCCGTTGCTAAGGTATGGTCAAATTTAAATCGACCACCTGCGGCAAATTCAGAGCAATCACTCGCCCCTTTTGCAATATCAAAACCTGACTCGTGATGCTCAACGGAACGCTCTAACAGAGCCTTGTTATAGCTGTCTTTTAATTTGTGTTTATGTTCAGGCTCAAATTCAAAGTGATACAGTCCGTACTGCTTGTGCACATAGGGTGAGACATCATTGAGCTTGGATTTGGTGCTAATGACCTGCTTGTTATCTTTTGTGGTGGTGTATTCGTTATAGTCTTTAAATTCAAAGCCGCCGGTATGATAACTGTAACTGCGCTCCCAACGCTGAACGGTATTTTTTGTAGGGTGGCTACCACCACCATCGTATTCTATCTTCTCGCCGGTGCAATCAAAGTAATCCTGAGCATCATCCGCCAATACCATCGTATGGGCTCCCTTGGTATGCTCAAAGTAGTAGCTGATGCCCTCTTCTGCCATTAAACGGCAGACAAACTCAAAGTCAGTTTCATCAAACTGTACGCAATACTCACGGGCAAGATACTCGGCAGATAGCTTTAGTTTAAGCGTTACAACCTTACTATATGCTCCCAGCACCTCTTCTATAATCTGCTTGGCACTCTTTTTATGGAAGACGCGGTTTTCAGAAGCCAGGGTTGTAAACCAAAAGCCCGGTACAATTTTCGCACGATAACAACGCAAACCATTGCCATCGACATCAAACATGGAGAACTGGGTAACATAGCCATTGATCAGGCGACCATTCTCTAAACCCTTGTTAAATACCGTCAGCGTAACGGCTTTACCCACGATTTGCTGCTGGGTAATTTCGTGGTCATCTGAAAAGAGCTCTATATTGAAATCAAAGAGGTCATTTACATATTCATCACCCTCTAGATAGGTGGCAATAAATTTGTCTTTGCCCAAAGGAGAATCAATATGAATCAGGCGCTTATCTTGGCTGAGAATAGACATAACCTTGTCAACACGTCCATGGTGAGAAGCAATATCCCTGCTTACTCACAAACTTACATATTAAATGGAAGATAAAACAACAAAAGGGCCAGAGCCTCGCTGTTGTACAGCGAGAGCCCGACCCCACCTTGACCGAACTGCTTAGAGAGGCTTGGCAGTGGTAAGGTCGTAACCAACACGCATGTTGGTAGTATTCTTGTGAGTCTTGTCCGCATGAGTGAGGTCACCCTCAATCTTGGCAAAGCTCAGAGACAGAGACTCTTGTGGTGGACCACCGGCAGCAGCAGTTACGCTGTAAGAAGAGATAATGACATCTTCCAGAGTGTAAGCCGCATATTTTTCTACCTTGTTACCACCAGTCTGAACAACGTGAATTTCAACATTAACGCCTTCGTCACCAACAACAGAAGCCTTGAACAGACCACCAGACGCAGCATCCAGAGCTTTAGTGACAGTCACTTCGCTCAAGCTTGGACGAGTGGATTCACGGTTAGCCATTGCACCAGCTTCCATGGTGATCGCACGGCCTACACCAAAGTTGAAGCTATCAACTTCAATCCAGTCTTCGTAACCTTCAGCAGTCACGTTACCCTTTGGAGACAGCGCATTAAAGTTCATGTAAATCGCCATTGATCGAATTCCTCTTTCATTTTTGGTCGATAAAGTTTGAGTAATTTATCTCAGCAATCGCTTACTGAGAAATTCTTGCCCTGTGGCAATGCGGTGAATTTAAGCAAAAGTTTCGTTCTGAAAAAACCTTAATTTTTAACTTTTAAATCCACTCTGACACTATTTTACAAAATGACTCTGACACTATTTATCTACAGATAAGTAAATCACAGACCTGGCTTTATGCAGATAGCATCTGACCATTTAAAAGCCGCCTAAAGAGTAGAGGTTTTAGTAATTTTGACTCTGACACCATTAATAACAAACCTAGAAGGCCATAGAGAAGATAGTCACCGACACAACTAATACTTTTTTACTAGAAAAATCTTAAACCACACTTTCAGCTGATCCACTTTCCCCTGCAGAAACCCCATCCTTTTCTGCTGCCTTCTTAGGCCTACCACGTTTTAACGGCCTGACTCTCTGATTTGCAACTTTCTCTATTTGCTCCTTAAAAGCATCGCCACCTAGCACTTGTCCCAATTTGACCGTCTCTGCAATAAAATCAAGTAAACGCCGATCAAACTCATAACGAAATAGCTTTCTATAAGCACTGGCACGTGATTTTGCATCGTCACCCAGTGCCCGATATAAACGGTGATCACAAATAAGATGATTTGTTGTATTACCAACATGATGATGAAACGATGACCAGGGATATTCCTCTGGACTATCAGCTAAGCCTATATACATAGGCTTTAATTCGACATAACGGTAGCAGGTTAACAGATATGCATCGGTATCAATCAAGCTCGATTTATATCTTCCCCCCCACAAAGTACCTGATCTTTTATAACGATGATTTGCATACTGCACGTAACGCCGCCCCAGAGATTGCATCATCGACGAAATTCCCTGTGGTACTTTCGGCGTAGCAATTATCTGGATCGAATTAGGCAATAAGACATAGGCATGCACTTCCACCTGATATTGGTCAGCCGCCAACTTCAAGCTGTGCAAATAGAATTCGTAATCCTCATCATCGAAGAAGCAGGCCAGGTTGTTATGACCCACCTGGACGATATGCTGAGGAATATCAACGAGATTTAAACGCGGTAATCTAGGCATAGAAGCCGTGTAATCCTTACAAAAACTTAATCCCTTAGGTGACTTGCGTCACTGCTCTACGGATCAAATTATCGCAAAACGCCTATTGTTTTATCAAGCCAAAATCTACTGCTCTTCCCTCTCATACCAATGGCTTAGCGCTTTCTTTACTCAATTTGGGATAAGCTTCACACTTTTTAATAACGATCAAAAAATTGCGCTACTAACACGTAAATTAAGACATATTCAGCGGATAAAGATTCGAAATAAAAAAAACTCTAGGCTAGAATACCGACTGATTTAACCAGGCGCCGCATGGATAGCGCCCAAGCAAACTGGATTTGTTACATGTCTGAAGAGCAAGCTATTCGCATTGCCATTAATGGCCGCACCGATATAGGCCAGGTACGCAGCGAAAATGAAGATAGCATCCGCTGGTTCACCCACACTTCTCTCCCCTTTGGATACGTGATCGTTGCCGATGGTATGGGCGGCTATAGTGGTGGCTCTATGGCCAGTCGAATTGCCGTCGACACCATTGGCCAGCATCTTGAAGAGCTTATTAACCCAACCTTCTTAGCTTGCACACCGCAACAGCAGGAATTGATGATAAATGCCGCTATCATTGAAGGCACCCAACTAGCCAACAGCAATATACTGCTGGCAAAACAGGAAAATGAACAGCTGGCGCAAATGGGCACAACCATAGCCCTGGCAGCCATTTGGCGTGATCAGGTAACCGTGTGCCATCTGGGTGATTCACGTGCCTATCTTTGGGACAAACAAGGATTTGTTCAATTAACCAAGGATCACAGCTTGGTTCAGGAAATGATCGATAATGGTAGCCTGTCTGAAGAACAGGCCCGCAGTAGTAACATCCGCAATCAAATCACCCGAGCTATGGGTGTTAGCCAAAATATCGAACCGAGCATTAATAGTTTCCAGCTGTCACAAAATACCCTATTAATGTTGTGTAGCGATGGGTTAACAGAATATCTGGATAACGGGCAGCTTGATTACGTTCTATCAACTCACCGCCCGGCACTGGAGTGCTGTTACCGCTTTATTGATGACGCTAACCTGCTTGGAGGCAAAGACAATATCAGCGTGGGTATTATCGAATATACGCTGGAAAGCCAGAACGAACACACCGAACAGCAAAACCAGCAACCTTTCTGTCCACCTGGAGCGCCTCAGGAAGAGGACATTACCGTTCGCCAGGAAGCGACTGCACGTTAGCAGCGTTATTTGAGCGAAGCGCAATTCTTTAAACTTTCGAAGTAAACAGCCTGTCTGCAGGCATTAGAAATCTAGGGCTTTACGAGACAATGGATAGTCTACACGTAAAAGATAACAAAGGTAGCGATTACCTTATTACTAAAGAAAAACCCAAGCGATTGACAGCTAACAATCGTCCCTTGCCTATGGCCAGCATGGATGACATTGGCCACTTTCTTGATCTGCTGACTCCCCAGGCACGCACCCAACTAAACCATGCATTGGATAACAAACCACGCCATGAAATCGTGAACACCCTTAAAGGTTACGATATTTATGCAATTTCAAAAAGCGAGAAACAAAGTCTGGATAGTGAGTCAAAAACGGCACGCGCTGCCAATGGTAAAAGTCAACAAGACAACTCAGCAGGTAATTCTGACAATTTACAAAATCACGTAACTGGCACGGAAACACCCACCACGACGGCTTATCCCCATAGTGAAAAAAGCACGAAAACCAGTAATTCATCTGCAACCACTGAAGACCCCGACAACCAGGTAGGTACGTCGCCAGCGACAGGAGACCCCTCTCCCAGTAATAGTGATACCCCCTGTGAAGGTGAACCTATCAGCATGATCAGCGGTGAAGAGCTGCTGGAGTTAACGGACTTTAACCTTCCTGGCCCTATCCCGTTCGCCTGGAAACGCACCTACCGCACCAGTAACCCCACCAACCTTGGACTGGGTCACGGTTGGAGCCATCCATTAAGCGAGCGACTGGTTATTGAAGGAAATACTGTCGATTACCTGACCCTCGAAGGCCGCAGTATCCGCTTTACTCAACCGTCGATTGGCGAAACACGTCATAACCGCAGTGAAGACCTGGCCTTGTTACGCCAGAGTGAATTTAGCTATACCCTGATGAGCCCGACCGATGCCAGTCGCATTTTCCGCGCCGATGGCATCCATAAGCACCTACCTCTGGTAGAACTGCGAGATAGTTTTAACAACAGTATCAATATCGACTACCAGCAGGGGCAACCACGTAAACTGGTAACCTCCTGGGGTCGCCTGTTGGATTTTGACTGTGATGAACAAGGCCAAATCACAGCGATTAAAGCGCCACAATTACAGGATGGCCCACACAGCAACGCACTGTTAGCGCAATACCATTACGATGACCATAACGATATGGTTAGCGCCACCCTACCTGGCGGCCAAACTGAAGCCTACCAGTACAACAACCATATTATTGTTCAGCGCACCACATCGTCGGGAGTTAATTACCTGTTTGAGTGGGACAAGCATACTCCTGAAGCCCGCTGCCAACGTCAATGGTCAGACGGCGCCTCAGAGACCGGTGGCGCTTACGATTACCGCTTCAAATGGCAGCCCAAGCGTAAGATAAGCTACGCCACCGACAGCAACGGCAAAACCCGCGAGTATCACTACGATGCTAAAGGCAACGTAGTCAAGGAAGTCGACCCCGAGGGAGGCGTTACCAAACGCCTATATGACTCCTACGGCAAACTCTGTAGTGAGACAAACCCAAACGGTCACACCACCTACTACCGCTACAACAGTTTGGGCAAGGTGACACGTATCACCAATGCTCTTAACCAGACTACCCGTATTCGCTACAACACCCTGGGCCTACCTGCCCTGATTACCGATCCGCTGGGTAATCACTGGCAGCGCCGCTACAACACAAGCGGTCTCCTGACCGAAACCCGCGATCCTGCCGGTAATGCCTGGCGCTATAGTTACAACGATAAAGGCCAGCTGGAAACTATCGAAGACCCGGAAGGCGGCAAACGTCAACTACAGTGGAATAGCCAGTTTGAATTAATCAGCGAAACTGACCCCGACGGCCGCACCACTCAATACAGTTACGATACCTGGGGCCGAGTACAACGTATTACCAATGCCGCAGGTCATGCGGCTGAATACCGGTATGATGTCGCCGGTCGACCAGTTGAAATTATTGATCACCAGGGCCTGAGTACACACCTACAGTACAATGCCAGTGGCCAGGTAACTCACCACATCAATGCCCAGGGGCAAACCACCGAATATCAATACGGTGGCTTTGCGCAAGTCGAAACCCGTATTGACGGTAACGGCCAGCGGCTTGAATACCTCTACGATCAGGAACGTAACCTAACTGGGCTCATTAATGAGAAAGGTGAACGTTACACCCTTAAATACGACGGTAATGAACGCCTGATTGAAGAAATCGGTTTCGATGGCCGCCATCAGCACTACCGCTACAACTCGGCTGGACAATTGACTGAACACCGCGATATGGATGTGGTGACCCACTTCAATCGTGACGCTACCGGCCGCTTACTACGCAAAACCAACAACAATGGCGATCTGGCAGAATTTCATTACGATGCTCTGGGCCGGATGACCTCTGCCAACAACGGTGATGCGTTTATTCGTTATCAGTATGACAGTGCAGGACGCCTCATCGCCGAACATGTCGACAGTGCCAATGCAGAGAATCAGGAAGATCGTAGCCATAGCCTGCAGCATAAATATGACAAGCGCGGTTGGCGTATTAGCACCAGCAGTGACGACCAGCATATCAGCTACCAGCATACTCCTGGCGGACAACTCTATGGTGTCGACCATAACGGTAACCCGGTCGTTCGCTGCGAGTACGACGAAACTGGCCGTCTACGCGAAAAAATCCAGGGACAGCTCAGCAGCCAGTTTGATTACGACCCCAATGGTCGTTTAGTCCAGCAGCAGGTCAGCCATAAAGGTGACGACAACCCTGTCATCCAGCGAGACTACAAATACAACAATGCCGGCAACCTGCAACAGGTTGAAGACCTTCTGCGGGGATTAACCCAGTATCACTACGACAACAATGATCAATTGCAGCAGGTTAAAGGGCCCATCGAAGAAGCCTTTAACTTCGATCCCGCCGGTAACCTGTTACAAAACGATCAGGGCAACGCTGGCTATGAACAAGGCAACCGCCTGCAATTCCACGGTGATCGTCACTTTAGCTACGATAAACGCGGCAACCTGATTGAGGAAAAACACGGTAAGGGCCAGCAGCTCAGCGCCAGCTATCAATATAACGGCTGGAATCAGCTCATCACGGTAGAGAAAAACGGCTTTAAAACCCTCTACCGCTACGACGCCTTGGGTCGCCGTATTGGTAAAACCGTCACTCACCTGAAATCCAAACAGCAAAAGAAAACCACCTTCTGCTGGAACGGTGATGTGCTCTGGAGTGAGACCAACCATACTCCCAAGGGAAAAATCAGTCAGCACTACCTGTTTGAGCCCAACAGTTTCCGCCCACTGGCACTGATCAAAGATGGCGAGATACACCACTACCACCTGGACCACCTGGGCACACCACAGGAAATTACCGATGCAGCCG
Organism: Maricurvus nonylphenolicus; assembly: GCF_042854845.1. GTDB lineage: Bacteria > Pseudomonadota > Gammaproteobacteria > Pseudomonadales > Cellvibrionaceae > Maricurvus > Maricurvus nonylphenolicus. The sequence goes on from NZ_AP031498.1 coordinate 3,494,707, forward strand.
GAGAAATTGTCTGGCAGGCACAATATAAGGCCTACGGCCAAATAGCAGGATTTTCTGAGAAACCCAAGATTAGCAACCCACTACGTTTCCAGGGGCAGTATTTCGACTCGGAGACGGGGCTGCATTATAATCGGCATAGGTACTATGATCCGGGTGTTGGGCGGTTTGTGCATCAGGATCCGGTGGGGTTACTGGGGGGTAATAACTGTTATCAGTATGCGCCTAATCCTACAGGGTGGGTGGATCCACTAGGGCTAACATGTAAAGAAGGACATGCAGTTTTAAGACTGTTTGATAATGGCTACCAAGAAGGACATCTAACTATAGAAGTGGTACTAGGTGATTTAAGCTATGCGACTCATCAGATTATCACAGCTAAAGACAAGTCACAGACGACTATTGTTCGAGCGGGCAGATATAATACCCAAAACCAAGTCGCTCAAGAGACCAAAATTCCTTTACCCAATGCATCAGTAGCAATTGAGTATCAGAAAAGCCTAATAAATGAAGAGTTGGGTGAATATGACATCATAGATAACAGCTGTTATTCTCATGTTTTTGATGTCTTAGAAGAAGGAGGACACAATCCAATAAGTAGAAGTAAAATTGGTTTTGCCAAGTTTATGAAGAAGAATGACTTCACCAAAATTGAAAGTAACAAAAGCTTAGAGACGGAAATGTAAATGGCTTTAATTAAATGTGACAAACATGGCGAAACGGGATTCATGCCTTTTGTCTCGAAAGAACTATCAAAGAGAATTGAGTCTGGAGAACATATAAAGCATGACGACATCTCATGGATTGATGTACTTTTAATCGATGACGAAGACGGAGAGATTCTTCAAGAAATAAGGTATTGGATGTCAACCAGCTTCTTCAACTCAATTTCAGCACTAAAAAAATACAGAATCCTTACCGAGCATGATGAAAAAGAGGTAGATCGCATACTCTCCCCGATCATAAAGGGCGGAGGCTGCTGCGGAAAATGTTTTGATGAACAAACGGATAAAATAAGGCTAAAAGCCCAGTAAACCAGCTCTAAAGCAGATCACAAAACTATTTACCCCCCCTCCTTCAACATCTCATACTAAAAAGTCTTTTGCTGTGGTTAACAATTAACTTCCCAGATAACTCGATATAGCATTGAAGGGTTTAGAAAACAAACTCAAAGGTACAATTCAACTAAGTATTGGCGTTTAGTTTTATAGCCTAGGCACCCACCCATTGGGAAACCCCTTCATATATCCATCCCAACAACCTTTACCCCGCAGCATAATAAATTCGGTTCGAGTTAAGGGCTGTTCACAGTTAATCAGGCAGCGACTATAACCGCCATAGTACTCCCACCAATATTGATGGGCAGCAGCAGCTTCAAGCCGGGTAAAGGCTTTTACATGCTCTAACAATTCCGGATAGAAAGGCCAAAACGCTATAGGGCGGTCATAGCTACCAAAAGGCACCTGCTGCCAATGCCAGGGGGAGCGAATATCCTTGGTTAATCGTTGGGAAAATGCCTGGACAAAATCACAGCCTTCACAAAGACCAACAAAGAGGGTCTTGTCCTGTGAACGAGACAAAATACGAAAGACACTGTAATTGCGTTGTCGGGGATCCGATAACGCAGGACGCTGAACTTGATTAAAACGAGCGGGCATACCCGACAATACCTCTATCGCAATACCCTTTAAGTGTAGCTAGAAATCAGAAACCTGCCTTTACCACTCATAACCAATGCCCACTTTTAAACGGGTGTCTTCTTTTTCGGTTTCATCTGAAGGGATATTGTCATACTCATAATCCAGCTGAACACCTGAAAAAACGCCGTATCCCAGGGGGAAATTAATCCCAGTAACAGCCTCAAATTCCCAGTCTTCACCACCGTCATAGGGCCACAAAAGCTGACTGCGGTGAAAGAACTCGCCAGACAAGGGTAATTTATGGCGAAAATCGGTAGCCAAACGCCAAAGGTGGCGCTCAGCATCCAGCATAGAATCTGCTGTTTCCCGATCCTCTTTAACGTAGTTAATACCAGTTTGCAGGGCTAAAGCCGTATGATCATTATCCCAGAACTGGTAGCCAATACCGGTACCCAGATTAAAGCGACTATCAAGCTTTTTACTGTCATCCATCTCCCAGGTTAACTGGCTGTAGGCAAACCAACGCTCACTGAAAAACCAGTCAAGACGGTAGCGTGTATCCAGTTTATTTTCGCTTGCATCGTCCTGCTTGGTTTTATATTCGAACTTGGCTCCGAGCGTATGTCGATAGTCTCCTCGCCTGACTTCCGCATAGGAATCAACAGCCCAGGTATCTTCTTCAGTATTACCACTGGCGTATTCGCCGTTAATCGCCAACTTGCCCTTAAAACTATAGGCGCCCTGGTAGTAATCTTCATAGGGCATCATTAACTCAAGAGCAGAGAGTTTAAGCTGGTTACTGCTTTTATCCTCACAGCTGTAAAAGGTTTTATCCCACTGAATACTGTAAAGCGCACAGGGTTTATCATGGCCATTAATTTTTAACAACGTGTGAGTTGTCAGGCTGGCAATTTTACGTTTGGGTAAAGTAATTTTCCCCAATCCCGGTGATAGCCATATGACATTTTCTCCTTCGAGCTTAACCAGTTCACCCAACAGCTTTTCACCGGTTTTTAGGGTTAATTCTGCTGCTGACAACGGAAAAGAAAGGAAAAAAAGTACCGAAAGAATCGCAACCTGTAAGCTACGCAGCATAGTCTTGTTGAAGTACATCTGAAGAAAGGAAAAAGGCAGTGGATCAGCCGCCCTAGCTAATCCACTGCAATGAGAGCACGATCTGGAGTTAAGAATTAAAAATTATATCTCGCATCTATGCCCCAAGTGAGAGGTGCACTAACGGTCGTGTGAGCAGCACCTAAATCACTGGCGGCAAGACCACCTGGAATGCCGGTATACTGATTATCCAACAAGTTCTTGCCCCACAGTGCCAGCATGTAATGCTCGTCATCACTGGTCCAGGCGATGCGAGCGTTGAGGATCTTCTTATCCGCACCGAAGTTTTCCAGACTTTCGTAAATTGGCAGGTAGTCCGCAGTCTCGGGGCCGAAATCCTGCTCCTCAAAGATATAGTCCACATGCACATCCAGTGAACCAAATGCAATTTCAGGCGCCCAGTCCAAGGTCAAGGTGTAGGCGGAAAGGGTCTCTGCTGATTCTTTATCCCCGCCTGCTGGATTACCCTGGGCGTCGATATAGGACTGGTACTGACTGTCGCTATCACGCATGGTAGTCACCATACCCAATTGCAGGGTATCCACTGGAATCCAGGTCAGTTGTAACTCCCAACCAGTGATATCTTCATCACCGCTAATAATAATGGGGGCAGCAAGACCAGGAATAGTTGGATCAGCAGAGGTAACCGACTTCTGACGGTTCTCCATTTCCATATCAAACACGCTGAACTGAGCACGCATACGGCCGTCGAAGAAGTCACCTTTAATACCCAATTCCAGGTTGGTTACTTCTTCAGGCTCCAACGGCGTCACTGAAGAGTTAAGCACAAAGCTGTCATAACCACCTGAGGTGTAACCAGTGGAATAGGTGAAGAAAGTCATCGCCTCTTCCGTTAGCTGGTATTGGGCAACAAAACGTCCGGTCGTTTTGCTCCAGTCATCGGAAGCCTTAACCAGGGTATCGGAAACCAGACCGACACCTGTCATGCTAAGTGGAGACAGGAAGTTTGTTGCCTGCGGAATAAGCGCAGCCACAGGTACACCATTGGCCGCCAGGAAAGCTCGCTCTGCATTGACCAAACCAGCCATAGTTGCCGTAGGGTTTTCCCAAGTGAAATCTTTTTCATCCTTGGAGTAACGCAGACCAAAGATCAGGTTCAACTTATCGGTTACCGCCACATCAATATCACCATAGATACCGTAGTTGGTAAACTTACCGGTGTTTCTGACTTCCTCAGTCCATTGCTGCCCCGCATAACTTGGGTCTACCCATCCTGCTGCCAGAATTTCATGATAACCATCGAGCAAGGGGCCATAGCCTGCGAAGTAGACATTGCCTAGTAGGCCCTGGTATTCAGCATTAGACTGCCCCAGAGGCGTACCGCCATTGAGGGCAGCCGACAACATCGTCCAATCTGTTGGATCCCAAATGCTGTCGATGGTAAAGCCCGCACTCAGGGCATCAAGCAAACCATTAGCTACCTGGGTTGAGAGGTTGGAAGCCGTTTCCGCTGTACTGGTAATGGCTGTTGTCTGAGTTTTGTCTTCCACCGAGTAGGTCAGACCACCGACAAAGTTAATCCGATCGGAGTTATAGTTAAACTGCAACTCGGTATAAGTCAGCTCGGAACTCTCGATATTATCGGTGTCGAGGTAGGTATAAATGTTGCCCGTGCCATCCTGGTCATCACGGTTGGTTACATCAAAATCACGGTGGTTGGCCCACCAGCTCACAGACCAGCTATCACTGATTTCGTGATTCAGTTTAAAGCCAAAAGAATACATATCGCGAGTTTCTTCGGCACCTACGGCATCGTTAGATGTTTTTTCAAAAGACAAGTTACCGCCGTTATAGCCAACAGCTGAACGGGGGCCATTATCTGTATCATCGAAATCGTAGTTAAACTGAATATCAGTTTTCTCGGAAATTTCCCACAACAGGGACAGACGACCGGTGAGCGATTCCTGCATATCCAGGTCAGCACCACCAGGGGCAGTATTATCAATATAACCGTCACGCTGATTGCTGAGTAGGTTAGCGCGGATGGCAACCTTGTCGCTTATGGGTAGATTAAGCATACCCTCCCAACGCTGAAAATCGTAATTTCCGGCTTTCAGTTGGATAAAACCTTCGGTCTCGTCCAGGCTTGGGGAGTTTGGCACCATACTGATGCTGCCAGCAGCAGCGTTACGACCAGCAAGGGTACCTTGCGGCCCTTTCAGTACTTCTACACGCTGCATATCAGAGAAAGCGATAGTGGTCGCTGCGCGAGGAAGATAAACGCCATCATAGAAAGTCGCCACAGAGGCATCACCACCGGAGCTGATATTGGCACTGCTGACACCACGAATGCTCATGGAGGCCTGCGTAACACCATCACCTACTTCCAACCCTGGAATATAATCAGCGATATCACCCAGGGTCAGAGCACCGGTGGCCTCCATGTTTTGTGCAGAAAAAGTGCCAATGGTAATCGGTACATCCATTGCATTCTGCTCACGCTTTTGCGCGGTTACAGTAACTTCTTCAATCGCCTGATAACGGCCGGAAACATTTTCGGAGTAACCCAGAGAAGGGATAAGTGAGGTCATCACCGCAAGACTGGTCGACAATGTCAAACCACTCATTCGTGAACCATATTTCATTATTGTTGTTTTAGGCATTGATTGTTTTATAGCCATTGTAACTCTCCACTTAGAGTAGATCTTATTTATTATTTTTATCGCCATACCTAAAACCGAATACCTCTTTACGGTTAGGTTCCCTGCGACACTACTCCCTTTCGCTCTTTGGCACTGCAGGATTCTGAAAAAATGCTGTCGGATTTTAAAATCCATCAGTTTTTAGAATTCGTCAGGTGTAGCTGCAGGCCCCGCAGTACGGGTCTGCAGCCAAGTAGACATTTATTTCTTCAACGCCAGCACATATTTGGCAACAGCCATACGGGTAGCTTCATCCAAATAGTTTTGCGGTGGCATTTCAGGGTAGTCTGGACGTTTTTTGGTTGGCGCATTGATGTACTCAGCCAGTCCTTCCGGGTTATCCATATACAACGCCTGGATAACCTGAATAGGTGGCCCGATCATACGGCCGGTGTAGGTGTGACAACCGGTACACACACCAAGGTAAGCCATCTTGCCCTTCTTATCTTCGGCGATAACACGCGGAGCTGCAGGCTCAGGCAACAGGTAGGTATCAATATTGTAGGTATTCGTGAAGTCACAATCCTTGAAATCATCGACACCCACAGTGACGAAAGCGTGACGATTGATAATGCAGCTATCACGACTCACTCCCACGCGAACAATATCAGGCTTGCCCGTTTTAAATTCGGTGAGCATTAAGGCTTTAACTTCATCAATGGTGTCGTAACCATTGTTCAGCATGGTGTTATTAAGAATCGCCACCTTGTCAGCATTGGGATCGGATTCCGGATCGATAGTGACATTCGCGGCATTGTAATGATCAGTAATCAAAATACCGGCAGTTTTGTTGCCGCTAATAATATTACCTTCGATCACGACTTCATCCGCCGCCATGACCAGTACTCCAGTACCGGCAGGAATACCCGCGACTGTTGAACCCGGCGCACCAAAATTAGCGGTGTTGTTATTCACTACAAAGTTGTTGCGAATAATGACATCGTAAGTGGTTTTAATCGGCAAGCCCGGTGTAATAAAGGCTAAAATACCACCGGTGTTATTATGAACGTAGTTGTTCTCTACAATAGCGTGACGGGAGTTTTCAATTTCAATGCCCGCCACACTGTCAAATACCTCGTTGTGTGCTACGTGAATATTGTCACTCATGCCGACGTAAATAGCGGCATCTTCAATACCGGAAATTACGTTGTGCTCAACAATACCGTTTTGCCCCAGCTGCGGGAAAATACCGTATACACCGGTATCAACAATCAGGTTGTTACGGATCTCAAAGTTATTACCGGCCTGCCCCATAATGGCATTGCCTTTGTATTTGGTAATGGTGAAGTTTTCCACCACAATATTATTACCGGAATACAAAATGGCATCGTTGAGTTTGCCGTTACCGTGCATGACTGGGCGTTCACCCTTTTCAATAACACCAACAAGGCGAATATCATCTTTATCGATATACACAGTTTCACTGTAAGTGCCTGGCATAACCAAAATGGTGTCACCTGGCTGGGCATCTTTGACAGCACGCTGAATAGATTCACCATCCGACACACGAATCGTGTTGCCCGCCGTTTTGCGTTCTATCACCGCTGACTTGGCAGTCTGCTGCTGTACGCCTCCACCATAACTGGCGCCACCACTGCTGCTCACCATTGAGGGAGCCACGGTTGCACTTGTTTGCCCGTAGTAAAGGCCACCACCAAAGGCACCGACCACCAGGGCTAAGCCCATGAGTTTAGCTTTCATCATTATTATCCTTCTGTTGAAGCAGTAAGAAGATTGGTATTTGAGTTATTTTGTAAATGTAGTGCGTCCGGCAGTTTTCCTATCGGTGCTAACCCGGAAGGTACTTGCGACGGAATGCGCGGTTTAAAACGTTCATCGGTTAAGGCACCTAGAAAATCGACGATACGATCAACTTCCTCATCAGTCAGATCCGGCTCCCAGATATGCCAGTGCAATTGCATCTCGACACCTTCGGGTACGGCATGGCCTCGGCCTTTGCTGTAAAACTCAACCGCTTCGCGCAAATCCTCCATGCCGCCGGAGTGCATATAGGGAGCCGTTTTCGTAATATTACGTAACGTTGGCACTTTAAAGCCGCCCTTAAGCTTGGGCGCGTTAAAGGTTTTTTCTGCACCGATATCCAGAGGTAACCCCTCGGGTTCAGGCACACCAATGACAGCAATTTGGTTATTGGTAAACAGCGGCGGTTGATGACATTCAGAACAGCGCGCCACAAAGGAACGAAATACGTTCATACCGGCAATTTCATTTTCTGTCAGTGCATCGTGATAACCGTGGGCGTACTGATCGTAGCGACTGTTTAAGCTGATCAGTGAAGTCTGGAAAGCGGCCAACGCGGTATAGAGCTGCTCGAGGGTAATTTGCTCGATGGCTGCATCGGGGAAAGCTTGCTTAAACATATCCCGATAGGTCGCATTGTCATTCAGTGACGTCAGCAGTTGCTCTGGTGTATTACCCATTTCCTCGTCGGCATAGAGCGGCCCCAAGGCCTGCTCTTCCAACGAGTCCGCACGCGCATCCCAGAAAAATGACGTAAGGAAAGCCGCATTCCATAAGGTGGGGGAAGAACGCGGCACCTTGGTTCCCAGCGCGCCGACACTGCGATCCACGCCATCGGCCATACCCAGATCAGGGTGATGGCAACTGGCACAGGACAACTCACCATTGCCCGACAACATAGGATCAAAAAACAGGAAGCGGCCTAAATCGATTTGTTGAGGACTAAAGCCATCGCGATGAGCAGGTAGTGAAGTTTGCGTCCCTCCTACCCCGCGGCCCTGCACCGAGGAATATTGCTGGTAAAGATTCACCAGCTTACACTGCCCTTCAGCGGTTTTTTCAAAGCTGGGTGGGCACAGGCTGGAGAGTTGAAAATTCTCTTCCTCACTCAGTTGAGGCAAGGCATTGCCAGCGCCAACAATAAGCTGGGTATGATCTTCTTGCATCGCGGCGGCACCACCGATCACGCCGGCAGTTAACACACCGCTGAATAGAACCCCCATAGCAACACTCGACCAATCACGCATCTTAGTGCTCCACGGGCTCTGTGGTTGGCTGCAACTGGCCTATAAAGGCAATCACATCGTTAAGCTGTTCGTCGTTCAAGCCATTGGCCATCATGGCCATCTGGCGGCCAGGGCGATCATTGGCATCGTAGCCCCGCAGGCCCTTGCGGAAGTTAAGGTACTGGCGACGCAGGTATTCACCGTCCTGACCGGCCAAAGCTGGGGCTTTCAAAGCCTTATTACCTTGACCCTGGCTACCGTGGCAGGTGCCACAGGTAGCCTGGTAATGGTTAGTGCCGTTGCGGATATTGCCCTCTACAGTCACATCTGCAGTAGTTGGCGAAAGTTCGCTGATAAAATCTGATACCGCCGCGATTTGATCCGCGGAGGTCAGCACACCGGCTGCAGCACGCATTTGAGCACCTGCTGTATCACCGGGTTTAGACCCACGACTGCCCGCTTGAAACAGTTCCAACTGGCGCTGGATATAGTCGCTGTCCAAACCTGCCAACGCAGGTGCTTGTAAGGCTGGGTTGCCCTGTCCTTGACCACCATGGCAGGCAGCACAAGTACTATAAAGTTGCTGACCCTGATCGGCGGCCGCAGGTACAGATAACATCAGAAAACAGGCCGTTCGGATAAAGGCCTTGTGTAAGCAGCTAGGTGTTATTCGCATTATTATCCCCGTCTCTTGCTTGAGCTTGGGATCAGAATACGGCGCCGACGGGGGTGAAAACTCCCGGAATCCGGAATAAATATGGCTGATTCCGGAATTCGTCAGGGTTTTATTGGGAATTCGTCAGGTTTAGTCGGGGTATTGAAGGTTTTAGCAAATAAATACAGGAAACCTCATAGCCGATAGCTATTAATGCAGTGTCGAGGTTTTCACTTCGTAGCACTGGATTCCCGCTTTCGCGGGAATGGCGGTAAATCGATACAAGGGATGTTACAAAGAAAGGGGTCCGACCCTTCGGGTCGTACCCCTGCTACGAAGTACGTATAACTAGGAAGGCAGATTTTGTTTGCGGTAACTGGTGGGCGTCACCCCATGCGCTTCTTTGAAAGCTTTATTGAACGAGCTGAGGGAGCGATAACCAACATCCAACGCAATAGTCAGCACCGGCAGCTGGGCACACTCCGGATCACCTAAACGCTCCGCAGCAATTTTAACCCGGTAGCGATTAAGAAAATCGTTGAAATTGCGATATCCCAACTCGCCATTAATCAGACGCCTGAGGCGGTATTCCTGCCACCCCATCTGCTCGGCCAGATCACCGATGGTCAAACCGTGCTGGTTGTAGGCCCCATCGTCCATTACCTGGATCAATTTCTGCCTGGCCGCTTCCGATTCCCGCTCTGCAATGGCCTGCTCCTGGGGTTCACTCACCAGATCAGCTTCAGGCAAGCCAGCCTTAGCCTCTGAGGACTCAGTAGCGGCAGGTTCTGCAAAAATACCATGGCTGCGAGAACGGACCCAGAAGCTGTTCATCCACAACAGGAATACCGATAGCATGGTATAGAGCATCACCTGAGCTGTCTCTGTAGAGCCGATAACCTGCTCCATAAACACCACGGCACAGGTGTATGCCAGGGTAAAGCCCATAATGGGCAAACGCAGATTACGGCGACTCTGGACCAAATCACCCTGCCAGTTTTTGCCGACAATCAGTAACGCATGTACCAGTAAAACCACTTCCAGTAACTGTGGCGTGTCATAAAAAAACTCGACTCCCCAGCCCGGAAGCGTTTCGGGCAGACCAGAGCGTCCGCCGAAGAAATGCCCCACCGTAGGCAATACAACAGTGATGCCCACTAACGTCCACTGCCAGGCTTTAAGTTTCAGCTGATCATTAAACAAGCTATAGCAAACCAGCCAAATAAGCCCTGGAATTGCCGTGCGACCGGCACTGAATAGCCAACCGATGGACTCCAGCGGTGTGCTACTTATTAGAGGGTGAATGGTATAACAGGCCCCGCTGATCATCAGCAGCACAAACAGACGCGCCTGCACATAACGCCAGTTATCGCGCACCAGAACCGTAATCGTCAGGCAGATTTGGGAGAAGGCAAAAGCCAATAGCGCGGTTGTAAGTTGATCCATAGTTCGGATTCTGCATTAAGCCTGTCGGCTTGGCAACGAATCCGAACCTTTTTGGCGCGCCTTTTACACGTCTTTACGAGAGCTGCCAGCACAGGCAGCAGCGATTATGCGACGGAAGGTACTTCGTAATTAATATCGCGAGATTGATCCTTGATGGTCAGCTCTTTAGCGATAGCCGCACAAGCATCCACATATTCCATACCGGTGTAGCCACGAATACTGGCTTTTTTGCTGTCTAACCACTCGGTAGAAAATGCAAATTCAACTTCACGCAAACTTTCGTAGAATGCCAGATCACGTTCATCGTCGATGTGGAACCAGAAGATACCACAACCATTAACGGTGTATTCCAACCCCTGCTCTAATAGAGCATCGATAATATTCTTCAGCGCTGGATCACGCTTTTCGAGGTTGTAGTTGATGACTTTGGCTTCCTGAATGGCAAAACCGGTAAGTCCATGGTGAACAGACTTTAAACGTACAGCTACATATTTTTGCATCGACAAAAACTACCCAATACAAGCAAACCGACGGCAATTGTGGGCTGCCATCGCTTACAACAATCGTTTAGAAATAAATCCAGAAACAGGTATCGTAAAGATACGGAGAAAGGTCCATCTAGAATTGCAGGCTATGATACAAAAATGTGCCTGTATGCGTCAGCTTTTTTGCGTAATCTGCACAAAATATCGATAAAACTGCACAGATTAAAAGCACTCAGTATACTTTTCAAACAGCGCAATTACTCCAAACCAATATAGCAGGCGATTTCGAACATATCGGGTTTGCCTTCTTCATGCCCGAAGAAACAGATATCTTCCCTATCCTGCTCATCGTCGAACCAGCAACCTAACACAAAATCACACTTTAAGGACTTCGCCTGACGCTGAAGAAAATTCAGCGGTTCTTTCAAATGAACCGGCTTTTTTACCTGTAAATGAATACCGACAGGGCCTGCCTCTTCATCGTTGACAGCTGTTGCCTCAACCTTGGTTGAGTCATCATCCAGCCATTGGCTTATCGCCTCGTGCAACGTCGGGCGAATTTTTTCCAACTCTTCGGATTCCGCGTAAATATAGAGTTTCATAAATCATCAGATCACTATTGATTAACAGGGCATATGGTAACTGTCTTGCTAGGGTTATCCAACCTTCTCTACTGACATTAAAGCGTAATACCCAATCGCTATAAAAATTCTGAAGCAACCTCTTCAAGACGATCTATACTGAATATTAAGACATGAGAAGAGATTATGAATATTGCCATTAGTGAAAAATCAGCATCAAAACCAAAAACTATAGCCGAAGCCTACGTTAGACCATTAAACAGTTTAGAATTACTTTCCCACCGCGAAATCTCACAACTACTGGAAACCAACGCGGAGATCTTTCAACAGTTTCGACAGTGCGCACTGGCGGTACTGAATACCGGTAGCGAAATTGATGATGCCGCCGAAATGCTGGCCCAATATGAAAACTTTGACATTCGGGTTATCCCGCAATCCCGTGGTTTAAAGATTAAGGTTTTTAACGCACCCGCCTCGGCCTTTGTCGACGGTAAGATGATTCGTGGGATTCAGGATCACCTGTTTTCTGTGTTGCGTGATATCGTCTATACCCACCACAAACTCAATGATTCCGCTAAATTCGACCTTAGCTGTTCCCACGGCATTACCGATGCGGTATTCCGTATCCTGCGCAACGCCAATATGGTCAAACCCAATTTAGGTCCCAATCTGGCGGTATGTTGGGGCGGTCACTCTATTAGCCGTAAAGAGTATGACTACTCCAAAGCCGTAGGTTATCAGTTGGGATTGCGCGGCATTAACATTGCCACCGGCTGTGGATTGGGCGCTATGAAAGGCCCCATGAAAGGCGCCACTATCGGCCATGCCAAACAGCAAAATCGCAAGGGCCGTTATATGGGGATTTCAGAGCCAGGCATTATTGCCTCCGAATCCCCCAACCCCATCGTCAATGAATTGGTCATTTTGCCGGATATCGAAAAGCGTCTGGAAGCGTTTGTCCGTTTAGCCCACGGTATTATTGTATTTCCCGGCGGTGCGGGAACGGCAGAAGAAATTCTGTATTTAGTGGGCATCTTGCTCAACAGCAAAAACAGGGGCACCCCGTTTCCCTTAATCTTTGCCGCACCGGAAACCAGTAAGGATTACTTTGTTTCCATGGATCGTTTTATTCGCAACACACTGGGCGAAGAAGCCTCCAAGACCTATGAGATTATTATTGGTCAACCAGATCGTGTGGCCAAACGAGTCAAGAAAGGCTTGGAACGGGTACACAGCTTCCGCCGCGAACAACAAGAGGCCTACTATTACAATTGGCGCTTGCATATTCCTATCGATCAGCAGGAACCGTTTGAGCCCAGCCATGAGAATATGCGCAATTTAAAACTAAGCCGTGAGCTGGAAAGTTCAGATCTGGCTTCACAGTTGCGCAAGGCCTTCTCAGGCATTGTTGCCGGCAATGTGAAAGCCTACGGTATAGAACAGATTCAAAAGAATGGTCCCTACCAACTGCAGGGGGATGCGTCTTTGATTGCTGAAATGGATAAGTTGTTGCAGGAGTTTATACAACAGCGCCGAATGAAACTCGGAGTCGAAACTTATAAACCCTGTTACGAGTTTATCACCGACGCTTAGCGCAGGCTTTTACAATTGTTCCACCTGATAACCGCGTGCTTTGAGTTGCTCAAGCACGCCCTCATCTCCGGCCAAGTGCAAACTACCTACCAAAATGAACTCCACTTGAGCACTACGTATATAGCCCTCAATTTTTGGCATCCAATCATTATTGCGATCCAACAACAGTGATTTATAAATTGCCGGAAAAGTATCGCGCATTTCCGTTAAGCTGGTCTTCTCTAGAGAAGCCATATCGCCCTTGCGCCAGGCACTTTTCATATCACTGAGAATAGTAGGCAGATCTTCCAGATCCCGCAGGGTGTAAAGAATCATATCGTCTTCTCGCCCTTTGCCCATATCAGCTAAAAACGTCAACTGTTGCTCAACGGTTTCCAACTTACCAAGCTGCTTACCGTCCTGACTGGCACGGTTACTAAAGTAACTGTCTACACCTGTTGCGGTTTGCCCCAAACGTTGCAACTCGATCACTGACAGCGTCATAGATACCATGCCAGGTTTTAGCAACAACATTTGATCAAGCGGCAGCCCTCGACTCTGCATATGCTCGCTAAGCGCAGCAAAGGTTTTTGGCTTTAACACCTGTTGCAAATTACGGCCATCGCGATACATCATGGCCATCATCATGCGCTGCTGAAAAGCAGGTTCCTGCATAGCCTTGGCATCGGTTTCCAGCACCACCACAGACGCTTGCTGGTAGGCCGTATCGAATACACTGGGTAGTGGATAATCGTCTTGCGATAACATATGAATGGTGCCGCCAATAAACAGATGTTTACCATCTTTCGACACCTTCCAAACAGAAGAGGATTCTGCCCAAGCCTGTGACAACAGCGTGAACGACAAAAAGCAGAACAGGAAAAACCGCGTAATAATCATCATCAGATCCTTTTATTGATGATAGAAGTGTAGACCGAGTCTAAGACCACCTGTAACTATCAACAAGCTTACAATCATAAATTCTTGCCATAACCCATACTCACGTTATACCAGACATTTGTCGTGTGCTGATACTTGCGCCGCCAATCCTCAGCAACTACACTTACCGCGATCTTGTCGGGGTGCCCTACCCAAAACCATTTTGGGTTATGAAGTGGGCTGAGATCGGCGCAAGCCGGATCCCGTTGAACCTGATCAGGTTGATACCTGCGTAGGGAACAAGAATGACTTAGCGCCATAAAACCGTTCAAAGCCTGCTGCACACTTTTCACTCTGGTTGTTTTTTGAACTCCCGCCGCTATCTCGCTCTCTTGCTCCGCGCGTTATCAATGATCATAACCGTAACTATGCGAGCAAACAGATGAGCAATTCGACCTCCTTCAGAAAACTTAGCGAAAGCGCCAGCGTTGACCAGTTGTCGACCCAGCCGTTTACCGGCTCCAAAAAAATCTATGTGGAAGGTTCACGCCCAGATGTACGTGTAGCCATGCGCGAGGTTCACCTGTCCCCTACCCAATTGCAGGATGAGAGCACCGAGATTAACCAACCGGTTCGCATCTACGATACCTCCGGTGTGTACACCGACCCGGATGTGGAAATCGATGTGCGTAAAGGCCTGGCACCACTGCGTGAAAGCTGGATCACCGAGCGTGGTGATACCGTGCAACTGGAAGAGTTCTCATCTGAGTACACCAACCTACGCAACCAGAATATCGGCCTGGATAACCTGCGTTTTGAGCACCTGCGTAAACCTCGCCAAGCCGAAGAAGGTAAAAACGTTACCCAACTGCACTACGCTCGTCAGGGTATTGTGACCCCGGAGATGGAATACATTGCCATCCGTGAAAACCTGGCACTGGAAGAGAAGCAGATGGAAGACGCTGCCAAGTTCCAACATGCTGGCCAGAACTTCGGTGCCAACACCCCTAAATTTATCACCCCGGAATTTGTTCGCAGTGAAGTCGCCGCCGGCCGCGCGGTAATCCCAGCCAACATTAACCACCCGGAAAGTGAGCCGATGATTATTGGCCGTAACTTCCTGGTGAAGATCAACGCCAACATTGGTAACAGTGCCGTCACCTCTTCTATCGAAGAAGAAGTCGAGAAAATGGTCTGGTCTACCCGTTGGGGCGGCGATACGGTAATGGATCTGTCCACCGGTAAAAACATTCACGAAACCCGCGAGTGGATTATCCGCAACTCGCCAGTGCCCATCGGCACCGTACCTATTTACCAGGCCCTGGAAAAAGTAGACGGTGTGGCCGAAGACCTGACCTGGGAAATCTTCCGCGATACGTTAATCGAGCAGTGTGAGCAAGGCGTTGACTACTTCACCATTCACGCTGGCGTACTGCTGCGTTATGTACCAATGACCGCCAAGCGTGTAACCGGTATCGTATCCCGCGGTGGTTCCATTATGGCCAAGTGGTGTCTGGCCCATCACAAAGAGAACTTCCTCTACACCCACTTTGAAGATATTTGTGAAATCCTCAAAGCCTATGACGTGACCTTCTCTCTGGGAGACGGCCTGCGTCCTGGTTGTGTGGCCGATGCCAACGACGAAGCACAATTTGCCGAATTGCGTACCCTGGGTGAGCTGACCAAGATTGCCTGGAAGCACGATGTGCAGGTCTTTATTGAAGGCCCAGGCCATGTACCTATGCACATGGTAAAAGAGAACATGGACGAGCAGTTAAAACACTGTCACGAAGCACCGTTCTACACCTTGGGCCCACTGGTTACCGATATTTCTCCAGGCTACGACCACTTTGCCTCTGGTATTGGTGCGGCCATGATCGGCTGGTACGGCTGTGCCATGCTCTGCTACGTTACCCCAAAAGAGCACTTGGGCCTACCTAATCGCGACGATGTTAAAGAAGGCATTATCACCTATAAAATCGCGGCTCATGCAGCTGATTTGGCCAAAGGTCACCCGGCATCGCAAATTCGCGATAACGCGCTGTCAAAAGCCCGTTTTGAATTCCGCTGGGAAGATCAGTTTAACCTGAGCCTGGACCCGGATACCGCACGCGCCTTCCACGACGAAACCCTGCCAAAGGATTCCGCCAAAGTGGCTCACTTCTGCTCCATGTGTGGTCCAAAATTCTGTTCCATGAAAATCACCCAGGAAGTGCGTGACTACGCCGACAACATGAGCGACGAAGCCAAAGAAGGCATGGAAAAAATGGCTGAAGAGTTCAAGAGCAAAGGTAGCGAAATCTATCATGAGGTCTAACCCGACCCGACCTGCAAACATGGTTTCAGATATCAGCAAGGCCAGCATCGGCATTGCCGGTGCTGGCCTGCTCGGCCGCTTACTGGCCTGGCGTTTACGCCGGGCCGGCGCCGAGGTATCGCTGTTTGAAGCGGGCAGTTTTGATCAGCCACTGGCGGCGGCACAAACCGCCGCCGGTATGATTGCGCCGGTATCTGAAGCCGTTGCCACCGAGCCTTACGTTTACAGTCTGGGCAATCGCTCCATGCAATTGTGGCCTTCGTGGCTGTCGGAGTTTGAAGCCGAAACGGGTATTTGTATCAACTACTCCCGCCAGGGCAGTTTATTGGTTGCTCACCCGCAGGATCTCGCAGAACTCAATCAGTTTGAACGGGATATTCAACGCGCGCTAATCACTGACACACAGCACGTGCCTTACCAGCGGATTCATTCGCAGGGTATTCGTGAACTGGAGAGCGATTTATCCGATCGGCTAACCGAGGGATTGTTTCTGCCCGATGAAGCCCATATCGATAATCGCCAACTGCTCAGAGAACTGATTGCCCACTGCAAACAACTTGGTGTGCAGTGTTTTGAAAACACACCTGCCGAGGTTTTTGCCGGCGAAATCAAAACCGCCGATAAAACCCACGCCTTCGATTTAGTGCTCGACTGCCGCGGTGTGGGTGCACAAAGCCAGTGGTCACAAGTCCGCGGTGTGCGCGGTGAAGTCATGAGCGTACAAACCCGTGAAGTCAGCTTAAGCCGCCCGGTGCGTTTAATGCACCCACGTTATCAATTGTATGTGGTTCCGAAAGCCAACAACTGCTTTGTGATTGGGGCAACACAACTGGAAAGCGAAGATCGCTCACCGGTTACCCTGCAATCGACACTGGAACTGGGTAGCGCACTTTATACCCTGAGCCCCGCTTTTGCCGAAGCCAATATCATTGAGCTGAAATCCAACCTGCGCCCGGCGCTGCCCGACAACGGCCCACAGGTTGAAATCAACGATGGTCTGTTAAAAATTAATGGCTTGTTCCGCCACGGTTATTTATTAGCCCCGGTAGTGGTTGACCATGTCATCAATTGGCTTAATCAGGGCGAGGCCATGCCTTACGATCAATTATTAGGATTAGCTGAAGCTACTCTTTCCAATGATCTCTCCTCTAATCCCTCGATTCAGGAGCAACACCTTGCCTGATTCCACTATCCAAATTAGCTTAAACGGTAACAGTTTTGAGCTTAGCGCCAACAGCAGCCTGGCCGACGCCGTGGCCAAGGCAGATTTCTGTTGCGACAAAATTGCCGCTGCGGTTAACGGTGAATTTGTGCCCCGCAGCCAGTATGACGAACATATTCTGTTTGGTGATGACAAAGTCGATATTGTTACCCCGGTTGGCGGTGGCTAAAAAAGAGGCTAGAACACGATGAATGCACATACTGAGATTGGCAACGATTCCCTTGAAGATAGCCTGACGCTCTACGGTGAAAGCTTTAATAGCCGCTTCCTGCTGGGTACAGCGCTTTATGCATCTCCACAATTAATGGTCGACTCCATTAAAGCCTCCCAGTGCGATATCGTCACCCTGGGCTTGCGCCGTCAAAACCCGGCCGACAACAGTGGCGATGCCTTTTGGCAAATGATCCGCGATACCGGTTGCAAACTGCTGCCCAATACCGCCGGCTGTAAATCTGCCAAAGAAGCCATCAACCTGGCGGAAATGTCACGCGAGCTGTTTGAAACCGAATGGTTAAAACTGGAAGTCATCGGTGACGACTACAACTTACAGCCTGACCCGTTTGGTTTGGTGGAAGCTGCAGAAGAACTGATTAAACGTGGCTTTAAAGTCCTGCCCTACTGCACCGACGATTTGATTTTATGCCAGCGCCTGCGCGATGCAGGTTGTGAAGTGATTATGCCTTGGGGTTCCCCCATAGGAACCGGCCAGGGGTTAATGAACAAATACAACCTGCGTACCCTGCGTGAGCGTTTGCACGATGTACCACTGATTGTAGATGCCGGCCTTGGCGCTCCTTCACAAGCTTGCGAAGCCATGGAAATGGGCTTTGATGGCGTACTGCTAAATACCGCCGTTGCCAAAGCGCAAAACCCGCCCTTAATGGCTGAAGCCTTTGCCACCGCAATTAACGCTGGCCGCAGTGCTTATAACGCCGGACTGATGGAAAAACGCCAGACCGCCGTACCCAGCACACAAACCGTAGGCCAACCCTTTTGGCACCAGAATTAAAATGACCAAACAAGCTTCCTCCCGCCCTATCGTTTGGGCCATTGCCGCCTCTGACTCCGGTGGCTGCGCCGGTATTCAAGCGGACTTGCGAACCCTGAATGATCTGGGTACACATGGTTGCAGTGTGATAACTGCACTGACGGCACAAAACACTCAAGGCATTCAGCATATTCAGCCAACCTCGGCCGATAACTTAAGCGCGCAATTAAAAGCACTGAGTGCAGACTTGCCACCCAAAGCCATTAAACTCAGTGTGATTCCCAACACGGAAGCCCTGAGCATTATTAAAGATCAGCTAGCCTGGCAAAACAGCTTTTGTGTTTACGACCCGGTCATCAGCAGCACCAGTGGTAATGCCCTGGTCAATGCCGAGGTTATCGATCAACTGCCACAACTGTATCCTTATATTGATCTGCTCACCCCCAACCTTGATGAAGCCAGCCGCCTAAGTGGCGTTAACATCAAGCATGCAGACGATGTAAAACATGCCGCTGAGAAATTACTCGCTCAAGGTGTTAAAGCGGTTCTGATTAAGGGTGGTCACAGTGACGACGAGATTTGTCAGGATTTCTTTAGCTACTCAAGCTCTGGTACAGACGGGCAACACAGTTTCTGGCTAACCAACCACAAACAAGCGAACCCCAATAGCCGTGCGACGGGTTGTACATTATCTTCTGCCATCGCAGCCTTTATTGCTCAGGGCAAACCTTTACAGGATGCTTTGGTATTAGCCAATGCTTACGTACAACAGGGTTTACGATTGGCACTAAGCCTGGGTGACGACAATAAAGTGGGTACCCTGGCGAATGCAGGCACACCAGAAACCTTTGCCGACTTTCCGCAAATCAGTGACACGGCTGAAGCGGTTAACCTGCCGGCATTCCCTCGCTGCGATTCCCTCAATCTGGGCCTTTACCCGGTTGTCGACAGCATTGAATGGTTGGAAAAACTTTTACCATTAGGGGTAAAAACCATTCAATTGCGAGTAAAGAATAAAACTGATGCCGAGCTGGATGAGCTGGTAAAACGCGCCAGTGAATTAGGCCACCAGCACAACGCCCGCATGTTTATTAACGACCACTGGCAGCTGGCGATTAAACACAAGGCCTACGGCGTGCATTTGGGTCAGGAAGATCTTGATAGCGCTGACTTGGCTGCGATTCGTGAAGCCGGGGTTCATTTGGGTCTATCGACTCACAGTGAATATGAGTGGGCGCGTGCAGCTACCTTTAAGCCCAGTTATTTGGCCATTGGCGCGATCTTCCCGACCGATACCAAAGAAGTGATTATTGTCGGCACCGAAAACCTGCATCAGTGGGTGAAGGTATTGAGTAAGGGCTTCCCTCTTACTGCCATTGGCGGTATTAAATCCCATAATCTGGATCAGATTTTGAGTAGTGGCGTGGGATCTGTGGCGGTGGTTACCGCAATTACGGCGGCGGAGGATTATGTCAAAGCTACAGAAGAATTGATGGCGAGGATTGAGGGCTAAGGCTTAGCTCTTAAATGGGGTACGACCCGCAGGGTCGGACCCCGTTCGTGCCACATTGTTGGGGTCCGACCCTGCGGGTCGTACCCCAGTTAAGAATAATCAGGTAAGTATTACTGCTGAGCCGCAGCCGTTTCACTCTCTTCACCCAACAACAACGTCAGAATCGCCCCAAACACCACCAGGCCAACGCCCGCATAGGTCCACAGATCCGGAATCTGATCCCAGAACATCCAGCCCCACAACCCGGCAAACACCACGCCAAAGTAACTGACTGGGGACACCACACTGGGTTTGGCATAAAAGAAAGCCCGCGTGTAAGTCGACATGGCTAGGGAAATAGAAAAGCCAATCGCCAATACCGCCATCCACGCATACCAGGGGGCTGGCTGCCAGTGGATGATGGCCATCGGCAGTGTCACTACTAGAGAAATCGCAAAGTAGTAAAACAGCACCCTACCGGTAGGCTCAGTACTCACCAACAAACGGGTGGTAACCATGGAGACCGCCAACAGCAAACCGGAAGTCAGCCCCAGTAAATGCCACCAGCTAAAGCCATCCCCGCCAGGGCGCAGGATACAAATCACCCCGGCGAAGCCAACTATCAGCGGCCACCAGCTGCGCCGGGCAATACTGATCCGCAAACCAATCAACGCCACCAAAGGCACACACAAGGGCGCACTGTTACGCAGAAGTGAAGCATCCACCAAGGGGATTTCCATCAGCGCCAGATAAAAGGCATAGAAAGATATCAAACCCGCAATACCGCGGAAAAAATGCAAAGGAAAGCGCTGGGTTGCCAACCCGGCCATACCGCCGCCCTGCCTTAGCACCACAGGCAAGCTCAACAGGCAGCCAATGGCATACTGCGCAAACACAATCACATGGATGGATATATGCTCACTGGCAAACTTGGTCCCTGCCGCTACCAGGGAACCAAACAGGGAGGTTAACAGGGTAAGCAGCAGGGCCTTACTCAGATTGGAACCCTGCATAGAAATGTTTTAAACCTTAGTCTTCCAGCGATTGAACCGGTGTGGTTAAGCCAAACTCAGCATGAATTTGCTCACACCAGCGATTAAGGCGATCAGCCGTCATCTCTTCCTGCTGGTCTTCATCAATGGCCAAGCCCATAAACAGGTTTTTATCTTCAATCAGTGCCTTGGAGGCATCAAAGTCGTAACCGTCAGTTGACCAGTAGCCGATGATGGTCGCGCCCTGCTCGACAATCACATCGTGCAGCATGCCCATGGCATCGAGGAAGTAATCGCCGTAGCCGAACTGATCACCCAGGCCAAACAGGGCAATGGTTTTACCGGTGAAGTCGATCTCGCTGACATCATCCCAGAACTCTTCCCAGTCGGACTGGATCTGGCCGAAGTCCCAGGTAGGAATACCCAGAATAATCTTATCGTAGTTAGCGAAGTCCAGCTGGGTTACATCGGCGATATCCATCACATCAACCACATCTTCACCCAGACGCTGCTGAATACGGTAAGACACCCCTTCGGTATTACCTTCATCACTACCAAAGAACAAGCCGATTTTGCTCACAATATAACCTGCATAGACCGCTAAAAATGGGCGCAAATTGTCCCAATTATTGAGCTATGAAGCAAGAAAGAAGCAAGATAAAGGGCGATACCGTAAAGGCAAATGACAAATTTAAGGCAAAAAAAGACCCGGCCTTGGGGGGATTGCTTGGGGTGCAGATGGGCCGGGTAAACGTCTACTATGGAGAGCAAAATTCTGTTAAATCACCAGCGTGGCTGGCTTGGCTGAAGTTTTAGTCACTGTTTCCTCCTCTGACTGCTGCTTCAACCGATTCAATTCGGTTAGTTGTTCATCCGTCAGCAACTGTTCCAGGTAGCTGCGGGTTTCTGCCATCTGGCTTTGCAGATAGCGTTGAAGTAACTGTTGTTGGGCTGAGGTCATATCCAACGCCTGACCCATCTCTTCTACCAGCTCTTGGGATGCTGGATCAGCCTGCAACATGACCTGCCCATTGGGGTTAAGGGCTGTGGCGGTGGAGGCCCCGAAAAGCAGGCATCCCGCTATCATCATTGCCGTTCCATACTGCCTGATCATTTCGTTTATCCTTGGTTGAAGATCGTTGCTGTGTACTGATTCGATGGGTCCATCTTACCCACCTCAATCGTAAATCGGGGATAAGTGGCGTAAACTTCTGTCGTATCCTGTTAAGAAACGTAAAAGCCTTACAAATCAAGGGCTAAAGCGTGACAGGCCTCACAGGCTAATGCACACTAGAGCTGCCTACAGCTACCTGTATATAAGGAAGAAGAACGCCCACTATGAGTAAACTACTGCTTGTCGATGATGATCTTGAACTCTGCGCCCTGCTGCAGGAATACCTGCAAGGCGAAGGTTTTGATATCACCACTTGTCACGATGGTGGCGCTGCTCTGGAAACCCTGAAGCAGGATAGCTTCGACGCTATCGTGCTGGACGTTATGCTACCGGTACACAATGGCTTTGATGTGCTGCGTAAATTGCGCGACTTCTGCCAAACCCCGGTATTGATGTTAACTGCCAAGGGCGAGACTGTAGATCGTATTGTCGGCCTGGAAATGGGTGCCGACGACTACCTGCCCAAACCCTGTAACCCCCGTGAGCTGGTGGCCCGTATTCGCGCTATTTTGCGTCGCATAGAAACCAATGATGAGCAAGACGCAGCCGAGAACCAGGAGCGTGACAAAAATCTGCAGGTTGATCAGCTGAATATGGCCTTCAGTAACCGCACCGTCACCTACGCTGGCACGGCGCTAACACTGACTGGGGCAGAATTTACTGTGCTGGAACTGCTTATGCGCAGTGCCGGTGAGGTGATTAGCAAGGAAGACCTGACCGAAAAAGCACTCAACCGTAAGCTAACCCCATACGATCGCAGCATTGATGTTCACGTCAGTAACCTGCGTAAAAAGTTAACCGCCATTGGCGCCAGTAAAGATTTGATTATCAATATTCGTGGCGCGGGATATATGCTGACCTGTGAAACTTAAAACCCCCGTCCCCAAATTGCTGCATATGAGCCGCATCTATTTAAAAATCTTTCTCGCCTTTTGGCTGGTAACCATCACCATGATTATCGGCTCGATCATGGCACTGCACTGGTATGATCTGGGGCCAGACAAACACTTGCCCCAAGAAAGCGAAAGATCCTATACCGGCCCTGGCTCGCGCCTGTTACGCGAAGTCGTGAGTGAGGCCATTAACTACAACTACCATGAAGTGGTTTACGGCGTAAGACGCATGCCGCCCTGGGCAACACGCCATATGTTCCTGCTTAACCGCGATGGTGAAGATGTGCTGGGGCGTGAAATCCCCCCATCAATCAAACAGGTGGCGGATGTACTCACGCCGCTAAGCCCCTACTATCAGCAGAAACACCACAAGGAAGAACTGCCGCATATAGGCCGTTATTTCACCTTGCAGGATGGTCACCCTATCCGGCTGATTATTATACCGCCACCGCAGGGCACTAACCTGCGACTGCAACTGTTCCTCAATAACCTATGGAAAGCCATCCTGGTCTGTATGCTGATCAGCGCATCAGCCTGTTTTATTTTGGCTCGCCATATTACCCGGGACATTCGCCATATTCAGGACGCTACCCGCCAAATTGCCAAAGGCAATATGGATGTTAGCCTGTCTGAGCACTTCCACTGCCGACACGATGAAATGGCAGAACTGGGCCGCGACATCGACCATATGACCGCCAGTCTAAAAAAGGCTATGTCGGAGCAGAAACGCCTGATCAAAGACGTATCCCACGAACTGCGCTCACCTCTGGCCCGCCTGCAATTGGCACTGGCCATTGCCCAGCAACGCAGTAATGGTGATATTGACGATGAACTGAACCGCATCAAAGAGGCCGGCGAATACCTTAACGATGTTATTTCCGATATTTTATCGCTGCCGATGACCGATCAGGGCGAATGGGAACTAAACGATGCCGTTGAATTGAACAGCCTGCTGGAGACGATTACAGACAACTGCCGCACCGAAGCCGAAAGCAAGCGCGTCCAACTCAACCTGCAAAACTGTGATGACGAAGCCCTGGTGATGACCCACGGCAACACACTGATCAGTGCCTTCGAGAACATACTACGCAACGCCATTCACTACACCCGGGAGGACACCCAGGTGGAAGTGATTCTGCAAACCAATAAAGACGACAGCTACAGCGTACAAATCTGCGACCGCGGCCCAGGTGTAGATGAAGAAAGCCTAAAAGATATTTTTGAACCCTTCTTCCGCACCGACTCTGCCCGCGCACGTAGCAGCGGAGGTTACGGTTTAGGACTGGCCATTGCTCAGCGAACAGTGAATTTACATGGCGGGAAGATTACCGCTCACAATCAACCTCAGGGCGGTTTGTGTGTAGCCATCGAGTTGCCAGGGGCTACTTAACCCCTGGTACCCTCTTTAACGAGACTCTTTAACGAGATTTTTTACGAACAGATGCTTTACTCGCGACCGTAAGAATCATCAAAGCGCACAATATCGTCCTCACCAAGATAGCTACCGGACTGCACTTCAATCATTTCCAACGGAATACTCCCCGGGTTTTGCAAACGATGCTTAACACCCAGCGGAATATAGGTCGATTCGTTTTCTGAGACTAGATAAGTCTCATCACCCTTGGTTACTTTCGCCGTACCACTAACCACAACCCAGTGCTCGGCGCGGTGGTGATGCATCTGCAAGCTTAGTTGGCCACCTGGCTTCACCACAATGCGCTTAACCTGAAATCTATCGCCATTATCGATGGAGTCGTAATAACCCCAGGGACGATAAACTTTACGATGGCATTGTGTTTCGGAACGCTGCTGCTGTTTTAACTCGGCAACTATTTGTTTTACATCCTGCACACTGTCCTGGCTGGCAACCATAATTACATCATCGCTTTCAACAATCACCAGATTATCGACACCAACGGTAGCTACCAGCTTACTGTCACTGCGAATATAGCTGTTGTGGGTGTTGTGGCTAATGACATCGCCAATTTTGACATTCTGCTCAGCATCTTTCTCTGCCACATCCCACAGCGCCGACCAGGACCCCACGTCGTTCCAACCGCAATCCATTGGTACAACAACGGCTTCAGATGTTTTTTCCATTACCGCATAGTCAATGGATTCGTCCGGACAATTAAGAAAAGCTTCTGCCTGAGGGCGAACAAAATCACGATCGACCTGGGCCTGTTCCATTGCCAGTTTACAGGCAGCCAGAATGTCGGGGCGGTATTGTTCAAGCTCAGCCAGATAACGACTGGCTTTAAACATAAACATGCCACTGTTCCAGACATAGCCACCTTCATTCAGGTAACCCTGGGCTGTTTCCAAATCAGGCTTTTCGACAAACTCAGCCACCCGATAAGCACCAGCCAGAGCATCTCCCTGGCGAATGTACCCATAACCGGTTTCCGGAGCATCCGGCACAATGCCAAAAGTCACCAACTTGTCTGCTTCAGCATGCCCGGCAGCCACAGTCACGGCCTGCTGAAATGCGTCTACATCCTTAATCACATGGTCAGCAGCCAAGACCAACAACACAGGCTCCTGGCCCTGCTGGTTCTCCTGCAATAGCTGTAACGCGGCTAAAGCCACTGCTGGCGCTGTATTGCGCCCAGCAGGCTCCAGTAAAATACTGCCTGATGATTCATCAATCTGACGCAGCTGTTCCGCCACGGTAAAGCGATGATCTTCACCACAAATGACCAATGGTGACCCCGTCTCCATACCATTCAGACGCGAGCAGGTGTCCTGCAGCATAGTGGTTGCATTAACCAGCGGCAGAAACTGCTTGGGGTATTGTGAACGAGACATAGGCCAAAGGCGTGTACCTGAGCCACCCGCCATAATTACAGGGATAATCATCCAGCTTTTTCCTTAACAATCTATGCCGCCATCCTATCAGCGAGCCGCCAAGGAGGCTATTCCCTAGTAAGGAATCCCTATAAAGCCCGGCAATTAAGCCATCCAAAAGCGGCAAGCTTTCCCGCCAAAAACCCGTCAGGCGGCAATAAACGTCCGACAACACCCAAGTTTTAACAGCCAAATTATTGGCAAGACGCTGTTCACAAAAACGCCAACCTATTGTTATTAAAGGATTTTTTATCCTGCATCAAAATATGGCACGGTTTTGGCTATCTACCTTGGTACTAACCGTGTAATCGGCGGAACGGGCGACGAAACTTGCCGCTACTGCCGCCAGACCACAAGCAGGACATGATTATGGTGACATCAGTACATACAAGCACGAATGCTTTCGAGATGAAGGAAAGCTCTCTGCGCGCTCGCTTGCCGCTGAATACAGATGAGCAGAATGAGGCGCGGCTGAAGTTAACTCATGTACTCCAAACCACCCTAAATATTGAACAGGTGCTGGAGCTGTTTTTTAAACATATCCAGAACTCGGTTCCCATGAGTGGGCTCTATTACGAACATCAGGCACAGCAGTTTAGTCTGCAGGTGGGTCGTGATACCCCGCATCATTGCGATTACCGGTTAATCACACCCGACGATGATTTGGGCAATATCATTTTTAGCCGCGGCAAACGCTTCTCTGAACATGAAATGGCGACGCTGGAATCCCTGCTGAGCACACTGATTTATCCGCTACGCAATGCCCTGCAATACCGTCAGGCACTGCAAACAGCGATGAATGATCCACTGACCGGTGCTGGCAACCGTATAGCTTTAGATAACGCTCTGCATCGCGAGCTACAGATGGCACAGCGTTACGACCAGGCGCTGTCTATTTTGATGATCGACATCGATCACTTTAAACAGATCAACGATACCTATGGCCACGCCTTTGGCGATACCGTGTTAAAAGAGATGGTACAAGCCATTGACTCAGTGACACGCAATACCGATATGACCTTCCGTTACGGCGGTGAAGAGTTTGTGGTGATTCTAAGCAAAACCGAAGCTAAAGGTGCTGCGGTAATTGGTGAGCGTATTCGCCAGTATATCGAACAACTGATTGTTGATGAGGACGGTAAGAAGCTGCAGGCAACCGTCAGTATTGGGGCCAGTACGTTGGGTCCACAGGAACCGGTTAAATCGTTTTTTGGTCGTGCCGATGAGGCGCTGTATTGCGCCAAGCGCAGTGGGCGTAATCGATTGGTGAGCGCTAAATGTGAAGAGTTGGTGACAACCAGCTAGCAACTAGACTCTGCTGTTTAATCAGGGGTCTGACCCGTAGGGTCAGACCCCTTTTTATTGGCTGGTTATTTTCTGGGGCGGCGGCCTTTGCCGTGGCGGAGTTTACGCAGGTGCCTATCGCGCTTTTCTTTTTCGTCACGGGTTTCTTTGCGCATGCGCGGCTTATCGATGCCAGCAGTGACACACAGATCACCCACTTCGCGATCATTCAGTTCAATCCACTGACCTACACGCACATGGGATGGGATAAAGATATTGCCGTAACGTACTCGCTTCAGACGACTTACCTTCACCCCCTGAGATTCCCACAGGCGACGCACTTCACGGTTACGCCCTTCCATTACCACACAGTAGAACCAGCGGTTACGACCTTCACCGGCACCATCAACTATGTCGGTAAATTTGGCAACGCCGTCTTCGAGCAGTACACCTTGACGTAGACGATCTTTCATATCGTCATCAACTTCACCCTGGATACGCACCAGGTATTCACGATCGATAACAGAGGACGGGTGCATCAAGCGGTTAGCCAGCTCACCGTCGTTGGTGAACAGCAACAAACCGCTGGTATTAAAGTCTAGACGGCCTACAGATATCCAGCGCTCGCCGTGTAAAGCCGGCAGGCGATCGTATACGGTGCGACGACCTTCGGGATCGGAGCGGGAGCAGATCTCACCTTCGGGCTTGTTGTACAGCAAGACACGTGGGCGATGCTCGCTAGGCGCCGACAGTTTTAAGCGGCGACCATCCACTTCAATTTTTGCATTGAGGTTAACGCGATCCCCCAATTTGGCCTTCTGGCCGTCAACCACTACTCTGCCGGCTTCAATGACGCGCTCCATTTCACGACGCGAACCTAAGCCCGCGCGCGCCAATACCTTTTGCAGTTTTTCATCTGTAGACATATAGGGGGGATCTTACACTTCTTCTTCGGGTGATGAGTCAAACAGGGAGGATACGTTTGAACCCTCACTTGCTTTGTAGGTGATACCAGAGTCTTCAATCGGCTCTGGGGTTGGCTCTTCTGCAGCAGCTACCTCTTCAGGTTGGGCTTCAGTGTCAGCTTCTGCAAGTTCGGCCTCGGCAGAATCTTCTTCTGTTTCGAAGGATTCTGGTTCGGTGATGTCGTCTTCGGCTTCCGGCTCTGGTATTTCAGCATCCAAAGATTCCAGATCAGATTCTGTATCAGCAATGGAATCGTCAGCGGCCTCGAAAGACTCTTCAGCGTCTTCTGTTTCAATAGAGCCTTCAGCGCTAATAGAGCCCTCAGCGTTAAAAGAGCCTTCAGCGCTAAAAGAGCCTTCAGCGTTAACGGCATCTTCAACCTCGATCGAATCTTCAGCATCAAAGGCGTCGGTTTCTTCAACTTCGGCAAGCGCTTCCGCATCAGCTTGTACTTCTTCCTCGGTAGCTTCAGCGCCATCAACATCACGCTCGATAATTTCGTCTGCCACCACTACTTCGCTATCAGCATCTTCTGGTTCGGCAGTATCACTTACCACTTCGCCTTCTTCAGCCACTGCTTCAGAGGCTTCGGCATCCTGATTCTCTGCGCCCTCTTCCTGCTCATCCACATCTACCGGCAAGTCAGGCGTTTCTGGAACTGGCGGCATTTCTTCCAGCTCCAGTTCTGGATTAAGATTTTCCAGATCGCTGATTTCACCCAGGGATGGCAGCTCTTCCAGGCTCTTCAGGTTGAAGTAATCAAGGAATTGGCGCGTAGTCGCATACAACGATGGACGACCCGGTACATCACGGTGACCAACCACTTTAATCCAATCGCGCTCGCTCAGGGTTTTGATAATGTGCGAGCTTACCGCGACACCACGAATCTCTTCGATATCACCACGGGTAATAGGTTGACGATAGGCAATCAACGCCAGGGTTTCCAACAGTGCACGGGAGTATTTCTGTGGCTTTTCATCAAACAGACGGTTAACCCAGGTAGCGGTTTCTTCACGCACCTGGAAGCGCCAGCCGGTGGCAACTTCTTTTAGCTCAAAGCCACGGCCTTCGCAGTTAGCGGCAATGGCCTCGAAGGCTTCTTGAATTTCTTCTTTGCTGGGAGCTTCGCTTTTTTCAAACAACGCTAAAACTTTGGTGGCATTTAACGGTTGGCCAGAAGCCAACAATGCACCTTCGATAACGCGCTGAAGCTTTTCTGGTTCGAGGGGCTCGGGCTTGGAAATTTCTACCGCTTCGTGCTCTTCGGAGGCGTAGGCGTCCTGGGCTTCTTCCTCAGCATCCTCGTCGGCCTCTGCTTCAGTTTCATCATCTGCAGCGGACTCAATGGCTTCAGCCTCATCGCTCTGCTCTTCTGAGGTATTCTCCAACTCAGATTCCGCCAACTCAGACTCTTCCCGTTCTGCATCTTCAGATTCAACAGTTTCCAGGGTTTCTTCTACCTGAGTGTTTTCTTCAACGGTGTCCATAGATTCAGGCGTCATTTCTTGTTCTTCTGGTGTTTGTTCCTGACTCATTACTCTACTGCTCCCTGGGAACGGGCTTTTACATGGATAGGGCCAAAGGCCTCACTTTGCACTATCTCTACTAAGGATTCTTTGATTAATTCCATCACTGCCAGGAAGGTTACAACCACGCCTAAACGGCCCTCTTCCACGGTAAACAGATTTACAAACGGCATAAACTGCCCGCCGCTTAACTTGTCCAGCACTTCGGTCATACGCTCGCGAGTGGAGAGCTTTTCTTTTTCAACGTGGTGACTTTCAAACATGTCAGCACGACGCAGCACTTCCGACAGGGCCAGTAGCACTTCTTTCAAATCGACTTCCGGCTCGGGGCGCGTCAGGTTGCGATCGGGCGGCTCTGCGACGGCCTGACGAATATCACGATTCATACGCGGCAATTCGTTAATGTCTTCTGCTGCGATTTTGAAACGTTCGTATTCCTGCAAGCGGCGAATCAGCTGCGCACGAGGATCTTCTTCCTCTTCCTCTTCTTCGTGGGAGCGCGGCAACAGCATGCGGGACTTAATCTCCGCCAGCATGGCAGCCATCAGCAGGTACTCTGCGGCCAGCTCAAACTGCATGGAATTCATCATTTCCACGTACTGGATATATTGCTTGGTAATCTCGGCCACGTTGATGTCGAGAATATCCAGGTTCTGGCGACGGATCAGGTACAACAAAAGATCCAGCGGGCCTTCGAAGGCCTCGAGGATAACTTCCAATGCATCGGGTGGAATGTACAGATCTTTGGGCAGCTCGGTAACGGCTTGGCCCTGCACAATGGCAAAGGGCATCTCAGCCTGTTCGGGCTTTTTCGCGCCCTCTTCAGCACCGGCCTCAGTTTCGCCTTCTGGCTGCTGTTCTGACTCTGTCGCCGAGGATTCCGTGGTGTGCTCGCCTTCTGCCTCTACTGTTGCTGAAGCGTCTCCTGCTTCCAGCGCGTCTGTAGAGGTGGTTTCAGACACGGTTTCCGGGTTTTCTATCTCGTCTGATGCGCTGATCGCTTCAACCTCTGTGGTCACAAAACACCCTTATTTTTCGCGTTAGTAGATATGTCTGTAGACCTACAATCCTGCAGTCCCTACCGGGCACTGCCCCCAATGCCACCCCGACCAACATTCGTCGGGGTAAGCGGTCAATTATACCGAGAAATGGGGGGCAGAAGATAGGGTTAGAGGAAGCTAGAGAAGGCTAGAGGCGTCGGCGACGCCCTGGCGGACGATTTCCGGGTTATCACCGCTCAGATCGATCACAGTGGTAGGCTCCATACCGCAAAAACCACCGTCAATCACCAGCTCCAGCTGATGCTCCAGGCTTTCACGGATATCGTATGGATCGGTTAACGGGTATTCATCCCCCGGCAGGATCAGGGTACTGCTCATCAGGGGTTCACCCAGCTCTTCCATTAGCGCCAGGGCAATGGGGTTATCGGGTACTCGCAAACCGATGGTTTTACGCTTGGGGTGCATCAGACGCTTGGGCACCTCGGAGGTGGCCTCCAGAATAAAGGTATAAGCGCCTGGGGTATGGTTTTTCAACAATCGGAACACCGTGTTATCTACCTTGGCATAGGTGGACAACTCCGACAGATCGCGGCACATCAGGGTGAAGTTGTGATTTTTATCCAACTGGCGGATACCGCGGATACGGTCCAGCGCCATTTTATCGCCGATATGACAGCCCAATGCGTAGGCAGAATCGGTGGGATAGGCAATCAGGCCGCCCTTTTGCACGATTTCCACTGCCTGACGGATTAAGCGGGTTTGTGGGTTTTCGGGGTGTACTTGGAAAAACTGCGCCACTGGCGACTCCTTTTTTATTTGTTCTTACGGCCTTTGGCCTTTTCGCCGCTCCTGAGGCTTTTTGTCTTGAGCACAGCACAAGCCAAAAGACACTGGATTCCTGCCACTGCCTACGCAGGGGCAGGCTCTAAATACCGCAGGAATGACGTAATAATCTATTCCCACAAGGTCCAGACTGGCTGACAGACGTCCGGCAAGGGCTCAATAGCTCCCAGTTCCTGCCAGGGCTGGTCTGGCACATGAAAATCACTGCCGATTGAGGCGAATAGCTCAAATTGCAGCGCTATGCGGGTTAAATCTTTGGTAGTGTTAGGCTGTTGTTTACCACTGATGACTTCAATCGCCTGCCCTCCGGCGGCTTTAAAGTCTTCCACCAGGCGACATAGCTTGGAACGGGTCATTTTGTACTTGGCAGGATGGGCCAAAACAGCAACACCGCCAGCCTCACAAATCCAGCTCACCGCCTCATCCACATCAGGCCACAACTGTTTCACATCACCTGGTTTACCTGCCCCCAGATACTTCTTAAAGGCAGCATTGATGGTGGGAACCACACCGGCTTCCACCAGATATTTAGCAAAATGCGGCCGCCCAACGACCGCTCCGGCAGCGATCTTTTGTGCCCCTTCCAGGGCCCCTTCAACGCCTGCCTTGGCTAACTTTTGACCGATCAGCTCGGCCCGGTCATTTCGGCTCTTGACCTGTCTGGCCACTGCTGCCTGCATCTGCGGATGCTCTGTATCAACATTCAGGCCCACAATATGAATACCTATACCATTCCACAGGGTAGAGAACTCAATACCGGAAATCAGCTCAATCCCTTGCGCCTTGGCTTCAGATCGGGCAGGCTTCACGCCTGCGAGGGTATCATGGTCAGTTAGGGCCAATACGCTAACACCTTGCGCCTTGGCTCTCGACACCAGATCCTGAGGGCTTAAAATACCATCAGAGCATGAACTGTGGGTGTGAAG
Source organism: Maricurvus nonylphenolicus (assembly GCF_042854845.1). Taxonomy (GTDB): domain Bacteria; phylum Pseudomonadota; class Gammaproteobacteria; order Pseudomonadales; family Cellvibrionaceae; genus Maricurvus; species Maricurvus nonylphenolicus. The sequence continues at coordinate 3,527,196 of NZ_AP031498.1, forward strand.
GTCGTACAAATGCGGTTCCTAAGAATCTAAACGAGCAGCACCTAAAACTGATTGCCCAGTGACAATAAGCATTCGGGCCCTTAACTATATAGCCCGTATTATCCCTGAGTGACGTTATGACACAAGCACCGATTGAGCAAAACACCTCATCTGAGACTCCAGATACTCAGCCAGCGAAAAGCACAAACAATGAAAGCCTGCTGGTTAACCTGCTCTTCAACATTATTATTCCCACATTAATCCTCACCAAACTCAGTGGTGAAGATTACCTGGGCACCAAGCTGGCGATAGTAGTCGCCCTGGCCTTCCCAATTGCCTATGGCGTGCGTGATTTTACCCGTACCGGCAAAATGAACTTCTTCTCAGCGCTGGGGGTTATCAGTATTTTCCTGACCGGTGGCATGAGCATACTGGAGCTGGATCCCAAATATATCGCCATTAAAGAAGCCGCCATTCCCGGCTGCTTTGGCTTGGCCACACTGATTTCCCTGAAAACCCGCTACCCGCTGGTGAAAACCTTTTTATACAACGACAAGATTCTGCAGGTTGATAAGGTGGCCGAAGCCCTAAAACACCACGGCACTGAGGCAGCCTTTGATAAGGCCCTGATTAACGCCTCTTATTTGATTGCCCTGTCCTTCCTGATTTCTTCCATATTGAATTATGTACTGGCCAAGGTACTGCTGGTGAGCCCACCGGGCACCGAAGCCTTTAATGCCGAGCTGGGCAAAATGACCGCCCTGAGCTTTCCAGTGATTGCCGTGCCCGCCACCATAGTGATGATGGGCGCACTGTTTTATCTGTTTAAACAGATTCAAAAGCTCACCCACCTGACGCTCGAAGATATTCTTATCCATCAGTAAACCTGCTATCCAGAAAGGAATAATCCATGTTGTATTACGCCATCGTTAGCGAAGATGTGCCCAATAGCCTGTCACTGCGCCAGCAAGCGCGCCCGGCCCATATTGCCCGCCTGCAAGAATTAAAAGATCAAGGTCGCCTGTTTATGGCTGGCCCGAACCCTGCCATCGACAGCGCTGATCCCGGTGAAGCCGGATTTACCGGCAGCATGGTGGTTGCCGAGTTCGATTCTCTCGAAGATGCCCAGGCTTGGGCCGATGCCGATCCGTATATTGAAGCCGGCGTCTATGCCAAATCCACGGTTAAACCTTTCAAAAAAGTCCTGCCTTAACAGAAAAATTAAGACCGCGACTGCCAAATAGGGCCAGGCCTCCCGCCAGCCCTATTCGTGACTGAGTTGACAGGTAAATTCTCTCAGTTACAGTAAACTCTTATATTCTTCATTTATCCCTAACCGAGAGAACATCCGTGACTAACAAACTCCTATTATCTGCCTTCCTATCAGCTGGATTAGCATTGAGCGGCCTGACCACACCAGCTGCCTATGCCGCAGATCGCTGGGTATCCGATGTTCTGTACGTGCCGCTGCGCAGCGGTAAAGGCAATCAATTTCGTATCGTAAATCGCGGCTTAAAAACCGGTACCCCGCTAACACTCATCGAAGAAGATGTTGAAGGTGGCTGGGTATTTGTAGAGACCGAGACAGGCGAACAGGGCTGGGTACGCAGTCAGTATGTCATCAACGAGCCTACTGCAAGCATCCACTTAAATAACGCCAACAGTAAAATTGCCAGCCTGGATAAGCAACGTAAGCAATTACAAACTCAGGTTAAAGATCTGAAAAGCGAAAATCGTCAACTGAATAAAGAGCTGAATAAGGTTAGTAATAAAAGCAGCAAGCTGGATAAAGAGCTGAGCACCATCAAACAGGTATCATCCAGTGCTATTGATCTGCATGAGCGCCATCAGGAGCTGATGCACCAGCATCAATTGATCCAGACAGAACTGGATGTCCTAAAAGCCGAAAACAGTCGCCTGAAAGCCGATTCCCGCAATACCTTCTTTATTTACGGCGCCCTGGCTGTTGGCCTGGGCGTATTGATTACCCTGATTGTTCCCAACCTGCGTCGCCGCAAGCGCTACTCCGAGTGGGCTTAATCACGATTTATTTGTTGTTACCGAACAAGGATAGAAGATGAAATTTTCCAATCTGATTGTACGCCTTACTGCTGCTGTCATTGCTACTGCACTATCTGTTTCTGCCCTGGCAGCCAACCCCAAAGCAGTATTGAAAACGGATTTAGGTGAAATCGTCTTTGAGTTGTACCCGGAAAAAGCCCCAGCTACTGTGGCCAACTTTTTAGAGTATGCGGAAAGCGGTTTTTACAACGGTACGATTTTTCATCGGGTAATTCCCGGTTTTGTTGCCCAGGCTGGTGGCCTTACCTTCGATTACATCAAAAAAGAAACCCGCGACCCTGTCGTTAATGAATCTAACAACGGCCTGCGCAACCGCAAGGGCACAGTAGCCATGGCTCGCCTGCCGGATCCCGACAGTGCCACCTCACAATTCTTTATCAACCTGAATCGCAACACCCACCTGGACGCGAAAAAAGACCAGCCGGGCTATACCGTGTTTGCCAAGGTGACTAAAGGTATGAACGTGGTGAAAAAGATTGTTAAGGAACCTCAGGGTATGATGCGCGACTACCCGCAGGCGCCCAATACGCCTGTACGCATTTTGTCGGTGACCATAGAAACCACAAACTAAAAACACCTGTGATTTTTTAGTGAAACGATTTTTAGAAGTATTTTTATGAGCAAAACAGCCCTAAGTGTAAACCTGAATAAAGTCGCCCTGTTGCGTAACTCCCGTGAAGGTAACTTTCCCTGCGTTGTTGAACATGCCAAGGTATGCTTGGACGCTGGAGCCGATGGCATTACCGTACACCCGCGCCCGGACCAACGCCATATTCGCCCCCACGACGTTTACGATTTAGCGGAACTGGTACGTCCGCTGGACGGCATTGAGTTTAATGTGGAAGGCAATCCGTTTGCCGAATCCCTGGGTGACTACCCCGGCTTTATCGAACTGGTGGAAGCGACCAAACCAGACCAGTGCACACTGGTGCCGGATAGCAATGATCAGTTAACCTCCGATCACGGTTTTGATCTGACCCGCAGCGGCGACGAACTGCGCCCTATTATTAAACGCTTGCAGGATCAGGGCATTCGCGTCAGCCTGTTTATGGACCCCGACGTGGAGCAAATCAAACTGGCAAAAGCCGTTGGTGCTGATCGTATTGAGCTCTACACAGGCCCATACGCCGAAGCCTACAAACTCCAATCGGAGCAACTGGAATCTATCTACCAGGCCCACTACAAAGCCGCAGAAGCAGCCAATGAATTGGGCTTAGGTGTCAATGCCGGTCATGATCTCAACCTCGACAACCTGGATAAATACCGCGGTATCCCGCAGCTGCTGGAAGTCTCCATTGGCCACGCTCTTACCGTAGATTCCCTGGCCATGGGCATGAGAACTGCGGTTGAGCGCTACCGCGTCATCTGCCACAAATAAGCGGGTAAGCTGCCACAAATAGCCTGCAACAATAAGCCAACTAAACAAAAGCTAGTTGCCATACAAAATAACCAGGAGTAGGCTAACCTTACCGTAGGGATCACGCCCCGTTGTTATCGTGGGGCACTCCCTATGCATAGCAAGGCCATGCAAGGCTAAAATAGGAGAAACGGCATGCGTTCCATCCTGGTTAAAGACTATATGGACCACACCCCACACGCGGTAAAAGTGGACACTAACGTGCGGGATGTTATTGAGATCTTACTTAAAGCAGGTGTTTCAGGCACTCCTGTGATCGATGCAAGCGAAGCATTGGTGGGTTTTGTCTCCGAGCAGGACTGTATTAAGGAAATGCTTAACGACGCCTTCTATTGCGAGGAACCCGCCGCCGTCTCCGCGGTGATGAGTAATGAAGTCTCCACCGTCACCCCTGACACCTCTATTGTTGAGCTGGCACAAAAACTTCTGGTGGAAAAACCCAGAGTCTATCCGGTTGTCGATGATGGCAAACTTGTCGGCGTAATCAAACGCGCCCAGGTACTGCAAGCCCTGGTGGAAAATGACGAAGATTGTTATCTACGCCATTAATATTATGGCAGACTAGAATTTCCAAGGGCGACCAAAGGTCGCCCTTTTTCGTGGCATTTCCTTATAATATCGCCACTTCTCCAGAGCCAACTTACCATGACATCCACGACTCCTCCACTCCCCACACTGCAACTTATTGGCGGCGGCAAGCTGGGGCGAACTCTTTCGCGGTTGTGGCATGACAAAGGTTATTTTTCGATCAATCAAATTCTGACGCGCAATGAAACAACGGCCAATGAAGCACAAGACTTTATTGCTGGCGGCCACGCGCTATGGCGATGGTCAGAGTTATCTGCCCCACCGCAACCCTGCCTGTGGCTGATTGCCGTTGCCGATAGCCAATTGGCAGAAGCGGCTCACACACTTTCCCAGCAGCAACTGGTTAAACCCGGGGATGTTGTTTTTCACTGTAGCGGCGCCACCAGTTCCACTATCCTCAAGCCTTTACAGGATCAGGGCGCTTATACCGCCAGCATCCATCCAGTACACAGCTTTGCCAATCCAGAAAAGTCACTGTCCTCCTTTGCCGGTAGCCACTGCGCCTACGAAGGCGATAGACAAGCACTGACACAACTTCTCCCCGCATTTGAAGCCTTGGGCGCCGAATTGTTTGAAGTCAGTGCCAAACATAAAAGCCTATACCATGCAGGATCCGTGATGGCCTGTAATTATCTGGTAGCTCTGCTGGATGCCAGTTTTGCCAGCTTTGCCGCAGCCGGCGTTGAACGTGAAAGAGCCAGTCAGTTACTTGCTCCTCTGGTACACCAAACTGCTGACAATGTATTTAACACGTCCCCACAAGCAGCACTGACCGGCCCTATTTCCCGCGGTGATCACACCACCGTTGAACAGCAGCTGCAAGCACTGGAAAAGCTCAACCCCGAGATTGCCAAGCTGTATAATCAACTGGGCCAACAGACACTACATATTGCCGAACAACAGCAGCAGGCAACCCCTGAAGATTTACAACGTATTCAAGCCCTGCTTGATGATGGTAAAAACTGACCCCTATTAAAAGCCGATTTATCCATGTCAAAAGATACCAACAACACCGATAGTGAAAACTACCAAAAGAAAAAACAGTTTTTCGATCAGCTACTCACCGTCTATGGCCGCAACCCGGTTTTCGAAGCTCTGCAGGATAAAAACAATCAGGCGTACCGCCTGCATTTGGCCGACTCCAACCGCCAGGCCAAAGTGATCGACGACATTGTTAAACTGGCGAAAAAACGCGATGCTGAAATCGTCTATCACTCACGCCAGGAACTTTCACGAATTTCCAAAAACGCCAAACAGGACCAAGGCGTTGCCGTTGATCTGGTTTGCAAAGGTTATCAGGATTACAAAACGTTTCTGCAAAATAACCAGGGCCGTGAGCTGGATATTATTGCCCTCGACCGTATTACCAATCCGCAAAACCTGGGTATGATTATTCGTTCCGTCTGTGCCGGTGCCATTGATGGATTGCTGCTGCCCCGAAAAGGCTGCGCCAAGCTGGATCCTTTGGTGATTAAAGCCAGTGCCGGCACTCTGTTTAGAGCCCCTATTCTGCGTTGCGATACACTGACAGACGCCCTTCAGGATTTTCAACAACACAACTTCCGCATTTACGGCCTGTCATCCCACGCCGACACCACCATCAGTAGCATTCCTCAACAGGGATCGTCGGTGTTTGTGCTGGGCAATGAAACTGAAGGCGTATCACAGTCCGTTGCAGACTGTTGTGACCACCAGGTATCTATTCCAATGCGCAACCAGGTTGAATCGTTAAATGTGGCCGTCACGGCCAGCTTGCTGGCGTTTAGAAAGGTGATGGTTTAGTTGTTATCTTGTAGAGAGGCTTGTTGCAGTTGCCACAAGCCCGGCAACATAAAGGTCGCCACAAACAAAACCGCCGAGATAATACCGCTGGCAAACAGCACCTGCAGCCCGCCCCAATAGTCGACGGCATAACCACAGGCTAAAGCACCTAATGGCGCCATACCAAATAATGCCAACTGGTAGATCGACATCACGCGCCCACGCTGGGCGGCAGGTGCCAATTGCTGAACAATAGATTTACCCAGACTGGATGCCACTCCCGTGACACAGCCCCAGCAAAAGACCAATAATAACAAGCCTGTTACCGTCGGTTTAGCCCCAATTGCCAGCAACAACACCCCGGTATAGAAAACACAGAACAACACACTACGGCCGGGATACTGCACGGCACCCCGACGCAACAAGCCCAAATTTGCCGCCACATTGCCAACCACAAAAGCCAGCTGCAACCCGGCAAAGTAATCTGCTCCCAAGCCATAGACATCACGTACCAGCAGCGGTATCACAACGATAAACACCCCCATATGCATAAAGCCATTAAAGGCCACCAGACCAATCATCTGGCGCAACAGGGGAATGGCCATGAGAGAGCGTACACCACTGCCCAAACGCTCACCCAATTCCTGGTCCTGAACAGATTCCGCAGGCGGAGAGATTTTAGGCAAGCGGCTATAACAAAAAGCAGCCAAGAAGACGCCCAGCACCTGGATCAATAACAAAACACTGATCTCAAGGGTCTGCTGCTGGCCCGCCACATAAATACCCAGCCCCTGAAAGGCGAAATAACACAGACTGATTTTGATTACACTGCGCTGAAGATCATCAGCGTCCCCAGGCTTCACCACCCGCGGCAACATACTGTCACGCAGGGGCTGTAAAAATGCCTGGCAGATTCCCAACATCACCCCATAAACCAGCAACGCATAAAGGGAAAGCCACTCGCTAAACACCACCCACAGCATCAGACCGTGAACCAGCCCCAAGGTTATTAACATCTGAGGCAAACGGCGCCCGCCATCGGCGCCATCGGCGTAGGCGCCACCCACCAGCAATAACAATAAACTTGGCAGTAATACCGAGGCCTGCACCCAACCCACCTGCTCCGCATCCAGCGCTAATACGCCAACCGCTAGCCAGGGTAACAATACCACCTGTATTCCCATCGCCAGGGAACTAAAGCTAACACCAGCCAAATAGGTTTGCAGAGCACGCAAATGGAAAACCTCGGAGGGAAAAATTCAAAGGCCTATTTTAGCGATATGGAAGATGCGGTGCCACCATAACCAAAAGCACAAAAAAGCCCGCTTGCCGAAACGGCAAGCGGGCGAAGAAGGAAAAACTGACTGACTGGAGCGGCTTAGCGCCCAACAATACCGCGCGAGATAACTTCTTTCATAATTTCAGAAGTACCGGCGTAAATAGTCTGAATACGTGCATCCACGTAGAAACGGGAAATTGGGTATTCAACGGTGTAACCGTAACCACCGAACAACTGCAGACATTCGTTAACGGCTTTCAGCTGCATTTCGGTGGTAGCCAGCTTCAGGATAGCAGCGTCGTCTACGGTCATTTCGCTTTTCGCGAATTTGGCCATGTTCTGGTCCAGCAGCGCTTTACTCAGAGCGATATCGGTTTTAACTTCTGCCAGCTTGAAGCGAGTGTTTTGGAACTGGCTGATAGCCTGACCAAACGCTTTACGCTCTTGTACATATTCAGTGGCCAGATCCAGAGCACCTTGTGCCTGAGCAACAGCCTGAGTAGCACAACCCAGACGCTCACGTGGCAGCTCTTCCATCAGGTAGATAAAGCCTTTGTTTTCTTCACCCAACAGGGCATCAGCAGGCACACGCAGGTTATCGAAGAACAACTCAGCCGTGTCACTGGCGTGCTGACCGATTTTCTCGATCGACTTACCTTTGGAGAAACCAGGCAGGCTGGTGTCTACCAGGAACAGAGAAATACCTTTGGAGCCGGCATTTACATCAGTCTTGGCACATACGATGGCCAAGTCGGCGTGAATACCGTTGGTGATAAATACTTTGGAGCCATTGATCACATACTCGTCACCGTCTCTAACAGCGGTGGTACGCATACCGGCCAGGTCAGAACCGGCACCCGGTTCGGTCATGGCGATACAGGAAACAACTTCACCGGTAACCATACGTGGCAGCCATTGCTCGCGCTGAGCTTCGGTACCAATGTTGTAGATGTAAGGTGCACAGATATTGGCGTGGATGTTGTAGTTACTGCCCAGACCACCAAAGCCCATGCGGCAGATTTCCCAGTTGATCAGCTGGTTCACTTCAAAACTGGCCTCGGCTGCACCGTATTTCTCTGGCATGTCTACACACAGCATGCCGGCTTCGCCCAGCTTGTTCCACAGCTCGCGAGGAACCTGGTGATCCTTCTCCCACTGCTCATAGTATGGAGCCACTTCCTGCTCCAGGCAGCGCAGAATCATATCGCGGAACAGTTCCAATTCTTCGTTGGCGACTTCAGACATGGGATAACCTCGTATCAACTGAATAGATAATTAGCGTTCTAGTGTGAATCATTCCGCCTCGGTCAACAATGATAAAAGCTGACACAAAGCTACCATTTTCGGACACAAACTATCCGTAACAGCTAGTTTTAAGCCCCAAAAGTGCGTCATAATAGCCATATGACTACCAAATCCGGACACCCTCTACCCTCCTCACCACCAGCAGAGACTCCGCTGACCCAGGAGGTTAAGCACACCATTGCCAGCTATTTTGCCCGTGTCCACCTGCAAAATGCTGGACGCCAAGGCATGGATATTGAAGTGCTGATGGCCCAGGCCCAGCTGCCCTCCTCCCTACTACAGGAACCCGGTGCCCGTATCGCCCCACAGCAATTGGCTGCACTGTTTCAGGCTATTTGGCAGGTTAATGACGATGAGTACCTGGGGCTGACCCAAACCCCCAGGCGTGTAGGTGTATTTACGTTATTAACTGAGCGAATGGTTCACTGCGAAACCCTGGGACAGGCATTGAAAGAAGCGATTCGCTTTTACCGCTTAATCGATAATGACTTTAATCTGGTGGTCGAGCAGCAGGATAAGCAGGTCTTGCTACATATACGCTTGCAGCGGCCCGAGCTGGATTATCAGAACATTCTTACTGAGTTGTTACTGCTGATATGGCACCGTTTCCCCAGCTGGCTGGTAAAACAGGTTATCCCGCTGCAGGAGATCCGCTTTCGGTTTCAACCGCCTTCCCACAAGGAAGAGTACCGTTTGTTGTACCCTGGCCCCTGTCGGTTTTCCCAACCAGACAATACGCTGGTGTGGCCGGCGGAGGTTCTCGACTTGCCGATCCGCCGTAACACCGAACAATTACTGAAATATCTTAAGATCGTGCCCCTGCCCTGGTTTAGAAAACAGGAGTTTGTCGAAACACTTACCGACCGAGTCAGCCGTATGCTGGAGGAAGGTCCCGTCGATCATCTGATCACACTTGACGATATCGCCGAACAATTGCACACCACAACTCGTACCCTGCGACGTAAACTCACCAGTGAAGGCAGCAGCTTCCAGCGTTTAAAAGATAATGTCCGGCGAGATAGAGCCATCTATTGGCTGAGCCAGGAAGACATCAGTATTGCCGAGGTGGGAAGGCGCAGCGGCTATACCGAAGCAACTGCGTTTATCAGAGCCTTTAAAAGCTGGACCGGGGTTGCGCCAGGGGATTACCGCAAACGGTTACTGGCAGGAAAGTAATTTTACCGACTCGCAGAGTGAGCTGACCCGGTAAGAAACCCGGTCAGCTAAAGCTACTTCTATGTAGCTCAGACCATTCTTTCAGCTTGACTTACCGCATTGTAACTTTGCCTCTCCCTGTGTTGCTCCTGCTGGCGTTGTGAGAACTTCTCTTTTAACTCGGCAAAGGTATCAGCTTTACCTTGATAATTTAACTCGGCCAATGCTTGATCCTGGTAAGCATGTACCAAGTCAGCAGACAGCAGTTCCCATTCACGGCATATTTCTCGAGTTTGTTGATCGTTCATCATTAGATGCGGATGATCAATCACGGCTTGAAAGCGAGTCGCTAAGGGTTCAATAATACTATCTGAGGCTCCGATTAATATGTCTTTGACAAACTGGTCCGCCGGATACCAAGCTTTAACACGGCCAAAATCACGATGGATTTGCGTTAGCAGCACATTACGTGGGCCTTCCCATAACTCCTGAATTAAGCCGTCGCGCATCATACGTGGAAACGCTGAGAAGTCCTCCATAATGCCATGCCCACCAAACGTAGAAATCGCCTGACGGGTAAAGGCTGGGCCGTCATGACACACCACTATTTTTTGCAGCAAAATCATTTCACGCAGACGGAATAAACGACGGCGGTGCTCCATATCCTCAATCGCTTCCAATTCTTTTAGACCCGCAGCTAATTTCTCATTTAAATCTCGGGCCTCATCATACAACTTAAAACAACCGGCACTGGTACGCTTGGCCGTTAACTTTAAATCCTCTAATTGATTTGCCATCATTGGAAACTCGGCAATCGGCAGGGTAAACGCTTTTCGGAACTGAGCATACAAAGACGCTTCCCTGTACATACGTAACATACCTGCCGCCGTTCCAAAGGCCACATGTAAACGGGACAGTGCCAACACTACACCTACAATATTAGCCATACCGTCTTTGAGTGGACCCACAGGGTAAGCCACGGCGCCATTAAAAGTAATTTCGGCAGTAGGGAGTTCAGATAAACCTAACTTACTTTTTAATCTGTCTATGGTGTAACCGTTACGTATTTCTTTATCGCGGTTTTCTGGCAGCCAGGCAGGCACCAAAAATGTGGCCACTTGCGTCTCGGAGTCAGTATTTTTAGGTTTAGCCGTTACAAAGGTATACTGGCTTTGAGTTGCTGAGCAAAAGAATTTTTTGCCATATATACGCCATACTCCAGCTTTGCCATCTTTACCTTCTTTCTCAACAAATTCTGCCTCCACCAGGTTAGCGCCTACGTCACTGCCCCCCTGAATTTCAGACATGTACTGTCCGGCGCTAGCGTATTCATACTCACCATTATGCATACGGCCCTCACGGCAATGAGCCAGAGCATCTGTTGCCTCGGGAGATAGGGTTCCGGATGTTTCATATTTCTCCATCAACGCGATTAAACCATGTGTGCCACCAAAACCACACATCACCCCCGCTTCACTATTTTGATAAAGTAAAAAACACTTAACAAACCGGCTCCATGGGGTATTTTTACGATGGTCAAATAACCCCAAGCCCAACACTTCTTTTTCCAGTGCTTCGGTTGCAGCAGATCGTTCTAAACGGTCTATTCTGTGATTATAAGCATCGTAGTGTTTTAACTTGGTCAGTTTCACCCGATTTTCTATTGTGCCCCCCTCTGCGGCCAGGTCACGGTAATAATACGAGGCCTTATTTGATAACTCGTTTAACTCCTCATGAATCTTCTGATAATCAGCACCAGCGTGTTTCTTCACGAGAGCCTGGAAAAAATCATCATCCCTGTAGTAATTAAATTGGTCACGTACAAACAAATAATCGTCAAAAGAATAATCGTTATCTCGGTTGCCTTTTTGTTGCAGCATAGGGTTTCTCCATTCATAAGCGTTATTCACAGCAAGTCTGAAAGAAACATTACACCAATATGCATAAAATGATAAATAATGTAATTTAGTTTATCTGATTTATATCAATAAACGAATTGTGACCAACGGCCCTATCAGCAAGAAAACGGATCATTCGCCAGTAATGATGGACTTTGAGCACTAGCGTCTAAGGCAACAAGCCCACTGCTCGCGCCATCTGCGGGCTAAACTGGTCTGATATGGTGTTCCAGGTGGAGACACAGCGTGTTTTCGGCTGTTTAAGAATTCAGGGAGAAATATCGCAAGGGGTTGCTGGCTGGAGGAGTAGGTGAAATAAGGTAAAACTAGTCTGTCATCCCTACGCAAGCAGGGATGACAATGTCTGCCGGTATCTTTAGAAAGTCATTTCCATAATCGCCTGACGATCAATCTCAATGACTTCATCCAGGGTTGCCAACAACTCCTTACGCATTTTGACCTTAGTGAGCGCGTGAGCTTCCAGGTTTAACTGGGCGTACTGCTCAGCAAGCGCCAAGGCACGCTCTTCCAGTTGCTCAGGGGCAACCACTTCATCCAGGAAGCCTGCGGTGGTAGCGTCTTGCGGAGACAGCATTTCAGCCAGATTCACACAACGGTGGAAATAGGTAGGCAGTAAACGCTCGCGAGGCAGCTCAATGCCTACATGGTGCATGGTCATACCGATCTGGATTTCATTTAAGCCGATTTTAAATGGACCTTCGACACCAATACGGTAGTCACAACCCAGCAGAATAAAGCAGCCCATAGCCACAGAGTGACCGGTACAGGCTGCAATGACAGGGTATGGGTGGGCTAACAGGCGGCGAGCCAGCTTAGATCCACCGGTAACCAAGTTCGCTCTGGCTTCCACACTGACCATCATCTCTTTAAGGTCAAAACCGCCAGAGAAGATACCTGACTGACCAGCCAACACAACGATCGCCTTCTCTTCGGCTGCACGATCCAGTGCGGCATTTAGCTCTTCAAGCAACGCTGAAGATATGACATTCACTTTACCATTTTGCAGCGTGATAACTGCGGCAGCGCCCTTGCGCTCATAATTTACCAAACTCATAGAACCCTCTCTTTCCGAGTATGTATTCCTGTCTAAAGCAGGATTGTGGGCCTATTATCGACAGACCCACTATGAGCGCAAGAGGTAAAACAGACAATCGATTTAGCTAGCCGCAGTAATGGCCACAGGAACACCGTTAACCGCGGCATTACCGGAGAGCTTGTCGACAAACATCTCATCAGTCAGGTCGTTAACACTGACGCCCGCATGCTCCACAGCAATGGCCATACGAATACCTTTGCGATTGTGCCCCCAACCATGAGGCAAACTTACCACGCCCGGCATCAGCTCATCGGTAACTTCGACGGTCACATCGACACTGTTGATACGTGAGGTTACCGTAGCACTACCACCATCCTGCAAAGACAACTTACTGGCATCGGCGGGATTGACCATTAGAGTGCAGCGATCCTTACCTTTTACCAAACGCTTGTAGTTATGCATCCAAGAATTACATGAACGCACATGACGACGACCAATCAGTAACAGTTCGTTATCCGCCTTATCCTGCTGGTTTGGTTCGACGACTTCAGACCACAGGCGGTCGATATCGGCCATGGCCAACGACTGGTCACAGTGAATTTTTTGATCTGCTGTTTTTAAACGTTCAGGCAGACAAGGTTTTAACTCACCCAGGTCAATACCGGATGGATTGGCCGACACTTTCTCCAACGTTAAACCCAGCTCGTGTCCCTGCTGCTCACCGTAAGGGCCGTAGGCCAAACCCAAGGCGATAACATCTTTAGGTTCAGAACGCGGTTTGGGCTCGTTGCCTAACAAGGCAGCAACACGCTCACCCAAGGCAGTAAAGATCTCATAGTCGTGCAAGGCGCCTTCTGGCTTATCAAATACCGGCGGGTTGTAACGGGTGGTATTGCGCACAGCCAGACCGTGGAAAGCCAGATCGTAATGATCATGTTCCAGTGGTGAAGTCGGTGGCAAAATAATATCGGCGTGGCGAGTAGTTTCATTTAAGTAAGGGTCAACACTGACCATAAACTCCAGTGATTCCAGCGCCCGATCCAGCTGTGCGCCATTAGGGGTTGAAAGCACCGGGTTGCCCGCACCAGTAAACAGGACTTTAATTTGCCCTTCGCCTTCTGTAAGAATTTCTTCAGCCAGGGTAGAACTTGGCAGTTCGCCATTAAATTCCGGTAAGCCGCGTACGCGACTGTGGAAACGGGCAAAGCCACCGGGGTTGGAATTGGGTACGGTATCAACCGCTGGCAATGGGAACATCACACCACCGGGCTTATCCAGATTACCGGCAACAATATTGATGTTTTGAATCGCCCAGTGACACAGAGCACCAAAGGCCTGTACTGAAACCCCCATGCGACCGTAACAGACGGCTTTTTCGGTTTGCGCTAAAGACGTCGCAATATCCACAATAGCGTCAGCACTCATGCCGGTTACCTTGGCGGCAATTTCTGCGCTAAAAGGTTTCACCACCTCTTTAACCGCTTCCACACCTTCAATCCAGGCACCGTAACCCTGATGTTTGGTCAAGCCCTTTTCAAACATTACATTGAGCAGAGCCAGTAACAGAACCGCATCGGTACCCGGTTTTATAAAGTGATGCTCGGTTGAAATATCAGCGGTTTCACTACGACGGGGATCAATAGTGACGACCTTACCACCGCGGGCCTGAATCGCCTTCAGGCGTTTGCGTACATCCGGCACGGTCATCAGGCTGCCATTCGAAGCCAGTGGGTTGCCGCCTAAAATCAGGAAGTAATCGGTGTTATCGATATCAGGAATGGTGATTAGATCTTTATGGCCATAAAACCACAACCCAACCAGGTGGTGCGGTAGCTGATCAACCGATGTGGCAGAAAAACGGTTCTGGGTTTTTAACTGCTTAAACAATACCGGGGGGTGAGTCAGCATACCGTAGTTGTGTACAGCCGGATTGCCCAAATATACACCGAGAGAATTGTCACCGTGCTGCTGGCGAATCTCGACCAGTTTTTGCGCCGTGGTATCCAGGGCTTCTTGCCAACTGATTTCTACCCATTCACTGCCGTCGCCCTGGTCACGCAGTCGCTTCATGGGTTTGCGCAAACGATCCGGGTCAGCATGTAAATCCTGTAACGCCACCGCTTTCGGGCATACATGACCGCGACTCAATGGATCATTTTTATCCCCTTTGATGGAAATAACCTCTTCCCCCTGGGTGACAATTTCCAAGCCACAAATGGCTTCACATAAGTGACAGGCACGATAATGCGTTTTCTGTTCTGCAGTCATGATTTTCTCATCCCTTTGCTAACGATGGACTAACGGCAATTTTTTAGTAATCGCTCTAAAATATGGCAAAATTTTTTGGAGGGCCATTATCACAGCCCTCCAAATCGGTTGTTAATGTAATATCCGTTCTACAGACTCTCGAACCATGGGGTTCCAATCCCGCTTTGGATTCAGTTTACTGCTCACCAGCATACCGGTCATCAGTAATCCCAAATGTTCGGCCAGTAAGGCTGGATCGGCTTTTTCGTTAATGCTGCCTTCAGTCTGTCCACGCTCAATAACCTGCTGCAGCGCTTCGTCAGCAGGTTTTAAATACTGCTTTACCTTCTTGCAAATATCAGCGTCGTGCGGGCCCAATTCCGCCGCAGTGTTAATCAGCAGGCATCCAGATCCCAGCATAATGGCATCGGTGTCAAAGCATTCGGTCAGATAATGGCTAATGCCTGCCACTGGATCTGGCGTTTCCAACATACGCTTTACCCGCTGATTGGTATAGCGATTGGTGTAGTACTCAAGCACACGCAGGAACAGCCCATCCTTACTGCCAAAGCTGTTATAGATACTGCCTGGCGTCAGGCCAGTAGCAGCCTCCAGATCTTTCATACTGGTAGCCGTATAACCTTTACGCCAGAAGCAATTCATGGCGGCAGTTAACACAGTTTCTTCGTTATAGGCCTTGGGGCGTGGCATTGACTTACTCTAACCTTCAACAATTTTAGAACAGTCATTCTATATAACCTGCAATAGATGTACAAGGCGCCACAACCTTGAAGGTGGCGCACTTTGTCAAACCAACCATTTCATGTCTCCGGACTAGATCCAAACGGACTATCCGAATCTTTGATTAGGATAAATCAAAATATCTCGCACCAAATTGAGGCACCTAAAACATCTACACTGATAGGATCAACAATGATTTTGGAGGTATTGTTGTATTGCGACATTTATATCCGGGTACTCTCTATCTAGCGCTAGCAGCGACGTTACCCGCTTCGCTACTCCCGACAGCTTACGCAGCGGAAGATCAACTATCGCTGGAA
Organism: Maricurvus nonylphenolicus; assembly: GCF_042854845.1. Taxonomy (GTDB): domain Bacteria; phylum Pseudomonadota; class Gammaproteobacteria; order Pseudomonadales; family Cellvibrionaceae; genus Maricurvus; species Maricurvus nonylphenolicus. Next base: position 3,543,025 of record NZ_AP031498.1, read on the forward strand.
GAAATTGTTGTTACTGCGCAAAAACGCGAGCAAAGCCTGCAGGATGTGCCCATTGCCATACAAGCACTGGGGGCGGATATCCTGGAACAAAATAGCGTTACCTCTATATCCGACATTGGCAATTTAACCCCCGGCCTCTCTATCTGTAACTCTATCCAGGACGGGGCTGAAATAGCCATTCGCGGCATAGGGACTGCAGTGCTGGGTTTGGGTTTTGATCAAAGCGTCCCTCTTTACCTTGACGGTGTTTACCTGGGACGCGGCTTTGATCTGATCGGCGACTTAATGGATATTCAACAGATCGAAGTCCTTAAAGGACCACAGGGCACCCTATTCGGCCGCAACGCTGCTGCCGGTGCAGTCAACGTCACCACGCAAAGTCCGCAAGAGGATTTTGCCGGTTCAATACGCGCAGGTATCGGCGAAAAAAATCTACGTAAGCTGCAAGGCACGTTGAATATTCCGATCAATGAGCAGCTGGCGCTAAGAGCCAATGCCGCCGTTCGTCAACGCGATGGCTGGCAAAAAAACCTCGATGGAGGTGATCCCCTTTACGAACAGGACCACCAAAGCGGCAGAGTAAAACTGTTATGGTCAATCAATGACGATACCTCTGTTGAATTCACAACCGACTACAGTAAATTTGATGATACTCAAGGTGGATACCTGCTAACTCAAGCATCCAGCGGAATTCCCACGCAGGATCTGGATGATAAATCAGCACCTAGTACCACACGTTTGAGTGATGGTTCCGTCGTCGATCCTGCAGTTGAACGTACAGCCAATGGCTATGCCGCCAAAGTATTGTGGGATATCAACGAGGATCTCACCTTAACCGCCATATCATCCTACCGCACATTTGAACTGGATATGTTTGTGGGCACAGGTGCTCTAACACCTGATGTACTTGATTTAAGCCCCGGCCCTGTTTTCCCCTTTGATAATCTCTCCGTGCTGGTTGATCAAATCGAGATGGAAACGGACGAATACTCACAAGAGTTTCGCCTCAACGGTGTCACCAATAACTGGGATTGGTTTGTAGGTATTAACTTTTTTAAAAGTGAAGCCGAACAAATAGAAACCTTTGCCTTACCCGGTATAGCCGTATTGACTGGCCCACCTTTGCTAGGTACCTACGGCGATGACCGTCAGGGCTCCAAAATTGATACTGAGAGCTTCGGAATCTTTGGAGATGTTATCTGGCATATCACTGATCGTTTAAACGCCAGCTTTGGCTTACGCTACTCTTACGATGAAAAAGAAGTCACGTATTTCAGAGTCCCGCAGAGACTTAACCTCCTATTTGCGACAGTACCCGATGATTTCGCCAACGGTATCACTCAGGATAAAGCCGATTGGGATGATGTCTCCGGCCGTATTGTACTGGATTACCAACTAACCGAAGAAACCATGGTATTTGCCGGTATCACCATGGGTTATAAATCCGGCGGCTTTGGTACAACAACAGGACCTACAACTGCCGCTGCAGGTGGCGCCTTCGATCCGTTTGATAAGGAAACCACCACCAGTTTCGAAACCGGGCTCAAAGCCAAACTGTTAGACAATCGTATGCACCTCAACGCGTCCGTATTCTATACCCACTTTGAAGACTACCAACTACAAATTGCTGACCTGACGCAACCCGCCACAGCCCTCGACCTCAGCGCACCAGAGGCCACCAGTCACGGTGTCGATATTGAAATCAGTTTTGCCATGACCGAACGAATAACCCTGGGTTTGATCAGTGGCTATCTGGAAACGGAATACGCAAAAGATGTGGAAGACAATAATGGCGTAGTTGCCATTCCCGAAGGCCAGGACTTACTTCGTGCCCCGCGATGGACGACCACGGCAACGTTTGACTACACCCTGCCAATAGATATTGGACAAATTCGCTTTAACGCAACCTATACCTACCGTACTAGCCAACGCTTAACCAATTCCACCACCGAATCCCTAACCAGCGCTACCATAACAGCCACCGGAGGCGATCCAGGATTCAGCTTCAGTGAAAACGATCTTGAATCCGGTTCCTACGGTTTATTGAATGCTCGATTGAGTTTTATGACCGCCGATGAACGCTGGGAGATTGCAGCATGGGGTACAAATCTAACCGACAAAGCCTATCGGGATGATGATTCTCTCGCAGTATCCAACGCGTTGCTGGGGGCTATTGGTGGCTTTATTGGAACACCTAACTCCGCGTTTGCAGTAGCCCCCTATACTCGCAACGAACCCCGCATGTGGGGAATCGACGTCACCTACAATTTCTAATTCCAATCCTGTCTGTAAAGATCAATTTTGTGTCTGTAAGTGTCATGCCCGTTCTGGGCAAGAAATTTAAAATCAGCTCACGAGAGATCTATAAATACAACTCTCATAGATTTAATACACTGAGAGACAGACATGAGTTCGAATCAAATCATGAAACCGATGAAATCACTTTCCCCCAGCCTTTTGAGTCTTGCCATTTCCAGTTCAATAATTCCCATGGCCGCAGCCCAAGATAGCGCCTTTACTCTAGAAGAAATTGTGGTTACCGCTCAAAAACGTGAGCAAAGCATGCAGGATGTGGGCATTGCCATAAATGCGTTTGACGGTGAAACCATGGAAGCCATGGGTGTGGTCAACAGTAACGAAATCGCAGCAAAAACGCCGAACCTGAATATTATGTCGCCAGCAGGTGAAGGTGGTGTTGTGTCTGTTTTTATTCGTGGTATTGGCTTGAACGATTTTGCACTGAACAATACAGGACCTGTTGGTTTTTACGTTGACGATAGCGCCATTGGTTCTTCCAATGGTCAATTAACCACCTTATTCGATGTTGAACGCGTTGAAGTACTTAAAGGTCCACAGGGAACTTTATTTGGTCGAAACACCACCGGTGGTGCGCTGAATATCGTCTCGAATAAACCTACCGATGAGTTTGAAGCCTCGGTAAAACTTACCGCAGGAAATTATGGTTACCTGAAAACAGAAGGTATGGTTTCCGGCAGCTTAACCGATACTGTCAATGCACGACTGGCATTGGTTAACTATGAATCAGACGGTTATATCAAAAACCTTAGCACCGGAGACAAAGTAGAAAAGCAGAACTTTGCTGGCCGTCTTTTGTTTGACATCACACCCAGTGACGAACTCTCTATTCTCGTCAACATCCACGGCTCACGTAATGACAGTGATTCCGATCTGTATGGCCTGACTACCGACGCGGACTTCTACGAAGGTACTCACGGCAACAAAGACTACACGATCAACGTCGATACCCTGGGTGGTAGTGTTAAGGTTGAATACGATATTAATGATGCCCTATCGCTAACATCAATCACCTCGTACGACGATTTAAGCAAACGTCATGATGAAGAATCTGACATGTCGCCTTTCGAGGTCGTTGAATTCCAATACAATGTTAACACCCACACCTTTGCCCAGGAGCTTCGCTTAAACGGTGATGTTGACGACATACACTGGGTTGCAGGTTTATATTATCTGACAGAAACCACCAACTGGGATTTACCGACTTTCGCTGACGACCTTCCATTAGGCGGTGGATTAATGTTTGGCGACAGCAGCGGTGGCGGGCATCAGGTATTAACCACGCAAGCGATTTTTGGCCAAGTAGAATACGATATTGCCGATGACTGGACATTGACGCTGGGTGGTCGATTTACTCAGTTAGACGTTGATTTTGACACGCAAACCGAGATTCCCAACTTTGCTTTGATTCCATTACCATCATCGCTGGACTTTAAAGACAAACTCACCAATGAAGAGTTCTCCGGCAAAGTAGCATTAAATTATTATGCGACTGATGACGTCATGTATTACGGCTCAATCACCCGAGGTTTTAAAGGCGGTGGCTTTAACGGTGGTGTTGTCAGTGATCTGGCTAATTTCCCGGCAACAGCAGAATACGATCCAGAGATTCTGACCGCTTATGAACTAGGTTTTAAATCAACTCTGCTCGATAACAGCCTGCGCTTGAATGCTGCACTCTTCTATTACGATTATGAAGATGCTCAGGTTTTTAACAGTATTGCTGATCCGAATACAAATTTACCTCAGAACAAGATTGAAAATGCCAAAGCGTTGGAACTGTACGGTGTTGATATCGATTTAACCTGGCAGCCCACCGAGGCTTTATTTATTCAGGCCGGTCTGGGTTACACCCATTCCGAATTCGATGAATTCGATCTGACAGTACCACTGGCGACAGGAACCAGCAGTACTGACCTGAGTGGTGAAACGCCGCAAAACACACCGGAGTGGAGTGCCAACCTGTTGGCCAACTACACCTGGACCTTGGGCGACAATGGTTTACTCATGGCCCAAATTGATGGTTCCTACCAAAGTGAAGTTTTCTATACCAATGGCCGCATTATCACCCCAGGTGATCCTTCCAGCTATGACCGCAACGAAGAGGTAGGCCAAGACGGTTACGCGCTTTGGAATGCTCGGCTTTCCTGGTTTGATGCCAACGAACAGCTCGAAGTTGCCCTGTGGGGTAAAAACCTCAGCGATAAAGAGTATGCCGCCTATATGTTTGAGCTAACCGATGTTGCCGGTGGTGATCAGGTGATGCGTGGTACACCGCGTACCTATGGTGTAGACATTAAGTACGCCTTCTAAATCGTTTCTTACTTAAGCTTTTTCCTTAAGTTTCTCTCCAGGCATATGCTCTCACATGCCTACTTAGCGCCGCAGGATGCATCCGCCATCCTGTGGCTTTTTTATATCCGCGTTTCATCATTCAGGAGAGCTCAGTTTTTTCTCCCAAAAAACTGCCTGCCCGGCTTGTGGATCCAGCTCATAACCTGCGAAGCCAAACTGCTGATACACTGCTTGCGCGCCCTGATTACCCGTTAAAACTTCCAAGGTTAACTTACAGCAGCCCCTTTCAATAGCCTCCTGCTCTACCACTCTCAGCATTTCCAGAGCCAAGCCTCGGCGCCGGTACGTCGGAGCGACAATCACATCGTGAATGTTCACCAAGGGCTTGGCCTTGAAAGTAGAGAAGCCGGTAAAGCTGTTAATCAAACCTATGGGGGTATCCCCATCCCAGGCAATCACACTATAAGCCCCAGGAAATGCTTGCAACTTGTCCGGTAGCTCCTCCACCACCTCGTCCGCTAGCGGTTTGCCCCCACCCATAGGGTCATTGGCGTATTCCTGCATCAGTTGTCGCAGAGCCTGAGCATCCTGTAGGCAGGAATAATCAGCAAGAGTTACGGTAATTTCAGAAGACATAAGCAACCTAAAGGTAAACATATGTAATTAAGAGGTAAATCATTTGAATCCCAGCTGTGAATAATACCCTGTATAGCCAAAGAAGTTACCGATTGAGGATAAGTTTATGCAGCCTGCAGTGATTCAAACATGGCACCACATCATGGAAACCAGCGATATAGGCAGTATCAAAGATCTGCTTGCCGATGAGGTGGTTTTTCACTCCCCCGTTGTTCATACCCCTCAAGCCGGTAAAGCCCTCACCAATGCGTATCTGACCGCAGCGAACCATGTACTGGGGGCCGCCAACTTCAAATACACACGAGAAGTCATCAGCGAACAAGATGCTGTACTGGAATTCACCGCCGAGATCGACGGCATTCAAATTAATGGCGTGGATATGATTCGCTGGGATAAGGACAACAAAATCATCGACTTTAAAGTCATGCTGCGCCCGTTAAAGGCCATCAACATGATTCACCAATTGATGGGCCAACAGCTCTCAGCCCAACAGTAATTCAAAAACGTTTACCTATAACGCAACACGCATTTTAGTTGGAGTTATTCATGTCAACTACCGCCAAAAAAGACACGCCGGAACAGGCAGAATTCAGAGCCTATTGCCGCCAATGGCTGCAAGATAATCATCCCGGAGAACCACCGGTTGCCCTGCCACAAAGTGAATTGGAACTCAGTGATCCAGCAGCACTGGAATGGTTACAGGCCTGGCAAAAATCTGCTTATGACGCAGGCTTGGTCGGTGCCGATTTTGACAAAGAGCATGGCGGTGGTGGCAAAACCGATTGCCAGCGCATTGCCAACCAGGAAATGCAGGCCGCCAAAACACCTTTCCTCCCTAACCTGATTGGTTTGCGCATGTCAGCGCCACCCATTGCCATTCACGGCCAGGAAGATGTTAAACGCGAGCTGTTACCTAAACTGTTATCCGGTGAAGAAATCTGGTGTCAGGGTTTTAGTGAACCTGGCGCCGGCTCAGATCTGGCCAACCAAAGTACCTTTGCGGAAAAACAAGGTGATAAATGGATCGTAAACGGTCACAAGGTGTGGACCACCCTGGCCCACTTTGCCAGCTGGATGATTTTACTGTGCCGTACCAGTAAGGATGATAAATACAAAGGGTTGAGTTTCTTTGTTATTCCCATGAAATCCGAAGGCGTAACCGTACGCCCGTTAATTAAATTGACCGGTGAAACCGGCTTTAACGAAGTCTTGTTTGAAAACGTCGTATTGGATGATCGTTACCGTTTGGGGGAAGTGGGCGAAGGTTGGCAAGTGGCTATGACCACCCTGACCCATGAACGTGGTGCAGGCCCGATCACCATTCCACAGGCAGGCGGTATGGATACCGAAGATAAACTGGATGTATTCAGCACCGGACCACTGATCGAACTGGCCAAAAAAAGTTACCGCAACGGCAAACCTGCTGCAAACGATGCAGGCGTGCGCGATGAGTTAATGCAACTCCTTATTCGCGAGCGTGCCATGCAAGAAAATGATCGCCGCCAGCGTGTAAAAGAACTCAACGACAACCCAGTACGCCTATCCCTGCAACACAAGCTGCTGCTGACGGAATTCCATCAAGACCTGGCGCAACTGGGTTATGAGATTGAAGGCGCCGGCAGCACGCTCTATGCCAACGATCCCAATGCACCCGATGCTGGCCAATGGCCACTGGCCTATATGAACAGCTTTGGCATGACCATCGCCGCCGGCACGAATGAAATTCAGCGCAACATTCTGGGTGAGCGAGTTCTGGGCTTGCCGAAAACCAAGTAGGAGAAGACATCAATGACACTATCAAAAGACTTTGGTTTCGGCGAATATGAAGTGATGCTGCGTGATGCGGCGAGGAAATTCTTTACCGACAACAGCCAACCGGATCAGATTCATCGTCTGGTGGCCGATAACCCCGACTTGCATCGCCCCATCGAAAACAAATGGGTACCCGAGCAGTGGCAGGAAATCTGCGAGCTGGGCTGGCACTCGGTGTGCATTCCGGAAGAATGTGGCGGTGCTGGTATGCCCCTGGTAGCCGCCGTGGCAATCGCTGAAGAGGCCGGTAAAGCGGCCTTCCCCTCTCCCCTACTGACAACCTATAACAGCGTTGCAGTACTAAAAGCCTGCAACACTGAAGCGGCTAAGCTGACGCTGGAAAAAATCACCTGCGGCAGCGCCGCAACACTGGCTATGACTAACCAGAAAGGTTCCTGGGAAACAACGGATACCGACGTTTCCGTTATCAATGGCAAACTCAGCGGTACCGCCTACTTTGTTCAGGACGCTCAAAAAGCTGACTTGCTGATCGTTTCGGCAGCATCCAGTGATGGTATCAGTTTGTATGCTGTGGATAGCAATGCTGAAGGCATCAACATAATCGCTGATGGCATTATCGACCTAACACGTGATCAGGCGCATATCGTATTTGATCAAGTAACCGCCACCGAAATTGCAGGCCCAGGCCAAGGTGATAAAGCATTGACCAAAGCCATGCCCGCGATCCTGTGTATAACTTCTGCAGATATGGTCGGTGCCGGCGAATGGCTACTGCAAACCACCACCGAATATGCCACCACTCGAGTGCAGTTTGAACGCCCTATAGGTTTCTTCCAGGCAGTAAAACATCCGCTGGTTAATGTGATGCTTGAGATTGATCAAGCCAAATCACTCACCTATGCCGCCGCTTGTGCTTATGAAGAAGCTCCCGAACAAGCTGAAGAGCTGTCTCGTATGGCTAAATCCCGTGCCAGTGATATGGCCGTATTCTCTGCCAACCGTGCGGTGCAGTTCCATGGTGGTATTGGTTTTACCTGGGAATGCTTCGTGCACTTGTACTTTAAACGCCAAATGCATAACCAGGTGCTGTACGGCGACGGTAAGTATCAACGTGAGAAGTTGGCAGAACACTTAATCGGTGCCGATGGCAACAACTGATTTAATCACGCCCAGCGTTCGACAATTTATAAAACTAAGTCCGGTGAACTTATGCTCACCGGCACGGGAGCACCTTGCCTCCAAAATCTGTAGGAGATTCTGACAATGAACACATTTGAATTTATTGATGTCAGTGTAAATAACCATATTGCCACGATCACCATTAACCGTGCCGATAAGAAAAATGCATTTAATAACCAGACCATGGAAGAGTTTGGTGCTGCCATTGATGCCGTCAACAGCAACGATGATGTGCGTGTCGTTACCATCGCAGCAGCCGGCGATATTTTCTGCTCCGGTATTGATATCAATGGTTCCATTGATGTCACCTCCGCTCAAACAACGCCGGAGAACATCTGGAAGCCGATCATTTTAAGTATTAGCCAAGCCCCAAAACTCTACATAGCCGCGGTTCAAGGACCCGCCATCGGCTTTGGTACAGCGATCATGCTGGCCTGCGATATGGTCATCATGTCAGACAAGGCGTTTATGCAGTTACCTTTCGTCAACTTCGGCTGGGTTCCTGATTGCGGTGTTAACTGGGAACTGACACGCCAGCTGGGTGTTAAACGCGCAATCGAGTTTGTCACTGGCGCAGAGAAATACAGCGCCGAACGCTGTGTCGAGTTTGGACTGGCGAACAAAGCCGTCGCCGCAGAAGACTTTGACTCAACCGTAGCCAAGCTGACACAAAAACTGGCAGCTCAGGCGCCTTTAGCCCTAAAAGAAGCCAAGCGCATTATTCGCCTGAGCCAGCATATTGAACTGCCTGAAAGCATCAGCCTTGAAGCAGAAACCCAGCAAAAGCTCTTCCAAACTGCTGATGCCATGGAAGCCATGACGGCGTTTATGCAAAAACGCAAACCCGTGTTTACTGGCAAATAATCCCCTCAACAGGAGAACTGTTTATGAATACATACGATGCCATCGTCATAGGCGCAGGTAACGGAGGGTTGGTCGGTGCTCTGACTCTCGCCAAAGCCGGCAAAAAAGTCCTGTTACTGGAAAAACACAATATTCCCGGTGGCGCTGCCACCACCTTTGTCCGTGGCCGCTTCGAATTTGATGTAGCCCTGCATACCCTGTGGGGAATCGGCACCGACGACAACAAAGGTGCCCTGCGCGAGATTTTTGAAAAACTGGATGTCTACGACAAGCTGGAATTTGTCGAGCAGAAAGAGATTTTTACCCTCAATGTAAAAGACCGTTTTAAAGCGGACTTCCCCTACGAAAAGTCTGCCTACCTCGACACCCTGTGTGCTATTAGCCCCGATGAAGCAGATAACATTCGCGCCTATCAGGATCTTCTCGATCGAATGGCAGAAGAGTTTTATCGCCTCTATGACCACCTCGGTGAAGATATTAACGAAGAAAACTTCCCTCTAATGTTTGAAATGGGCGCCCGATCCGGTGAAGAAGTTCTACACAGCTATATCAAACACCCGGTTATCCGAGCAGCCTATTCCATTCTTGACGGTTACACCGGCATACATGTTTCGAAGATTCCGTTTTTGCTACTTGGCTGCCTGTACGAATTGGGCGGCGGCCATCACGTCAAAGGCGGCGCCCAGGCTATGTCGAATGCCATCATTGAAGAGTTTGAAGCCTGTGGCGGTCGAGTGATCTATCACGCCGAAGTGGATAAGATCAACATAGACAACAACCAGGTCACTGGTGTGCATTTAAAAGACGGGCGTGAATTCCAAGCCAATAGAATTCTTTCCAACGCCAATAAGGTACGCACCTACGTCGACTTTATTGACGAAAAACAAGTGCCTGAAAGCCTGTTTATGAACCTCAAGCCATCCAAACCTGGCTCTTCCATTTTTGCTCTGTATATCGGACTTAACTGCTCCCCCGACAAAATTGGCCTGGAAAACGGTATCAACTATTTGATGGATCCTTCTATCAAATCCATTACCGCTGACGCCCGCAACAATAATATCGACTGGGCTAACTCGGTGTATATGTCCTGCTACAACATCGATGATCCCGATTACAGCGAACCCAACACCAGCGCTATTACCGTATTGGTAGGTAACAACGTCGAGCCCTGGATGAACCTGTCCCAGCAGGAATACCATGACCGTAAATTTAAACTCGCCGACAACGTATTAGATCTGCTGGAGAAGTTTCACCCCGGCATCCGGGATCATATCGAAGAGCTCGAGTTATCCACACCCTTAACTCATATGCGTTACCTGGGTTCACCCGGTGGAGCTATTTATTCTCACTCCGCCAATTTTAAAGACCTGATCACCAACAAACTGGATCCTCGTTCACCGATTGAAGGCCTTTATTTCTGCGGCGCCTCGATTATTGTTGGTGGGTTTAATGGTACCTATATGACCGGACACTCAGTGGGTTCACTGATGCTGAAAGAAATGACCGAGGAGGCAGCGTAATGAACTATCGCTTCGACAAACAGAGCTTCGACAAACTCAACGGTATAGATGAAATCCGCGAAGAGATTCGCGCCCTGCAAAAATTCAACCCGGATCCCCGCGCCGACAAAGGATTAGTCGATAGAGCCGTTGCTCAATACCATCCCCACGGTATAAAAGTACGCGTCAGCGAGATTATTGAAGAAACACCTTCCTGTAAAATACTGCGTTTACGTCCCGTGGAAGGTTTGCTACCGCCATTTATCCCAGGCCAATATATAAACTTGGCGTTGAAAATCGATGGCAAACACACCAGTCGCGCCTACTCCATCGCTTCTGCCCCTAGCCAGCGTGGTTACTATGAAATCGCAGTACGCCACAAACCCGACGGTTATGTAACGCACTACCTGCTGGAAAAACTGACCGTTAATGAAGAGCTGGAAATCTCAGCACCTGCTGGCCAGTTCTATTACAACCCGTTGATCCACGGCAAAGAAATTGCTCTCGTAGGTGGTGGTAGCGGCATCACACCGTTTATGAGCATCGTCGAACACTACTACGAGAAAAATGACCCTGATCTGAAAATCGATTTGATCTATGGTTGTGCCGACGAAAACGATGTTATTTACGGTAAAAAGCTGCAAGCCATTGCCGAACAATTTCCCAACTTCAACTTTCATCTGGTGATATCGAACCCTTCTGAAAGCTACGAGGGTTTAACGGGCTTTATTACCGCTGATTTGTTACAGCAAGTGTTGGGGGATGTGAACAAAAAACGCTTCTACCTTTGTGGCCCGGAAGTGATGTACCAGTTTGTCACAAAGGAACTGGAATCCCTGGGCGTTGATCGCAACAGCCTTAAGCGTGAAGTTCAAACCCCGCCGTCTGATCCAACACAATTGGAAGGCTGGCCTGAAGGTATCAGTAAAGATCAAACGTTTACCATAAAATTAACGGATGGGCGTGAACTGCAAGGAAGTGCTTCGGAGCCTGTTTTGAATACACTTGAACGTTACGGAGTCTATGTACCTTCTGAATGCCGGGCTGGGGAATGCAGTATTTGCCGGGGGAAGGTAATTGCTGGAGATGTATATCTTCCTGCAAGCATGCGTTTACGGAAGTCAGATCATCAATATAGATATGTACACCTTTGTGCAGCTTACCCCACCAGTGATATTACTATTCAACTTGATGTATAACCCTTGGTATTGGGGTAATCACTAAGCGAGAAAATGGCGCTTGCGACCCATCATTACCTTCCTGGACACGCTTGTCGGCATCCATGCCCGCTCTGCGTCGGCGTCCTGCCTCCGAAGGTCCAGGAAGGTAATGATGGGTCACAAGCTTAATATCACTATTGGTTATTCTTTCAAAAGAAACTGTAACCAATCTAGTTAATGCCTGAGAGTATTCTCTTTGGACTTTCTATAATCACCCGGAGATTGTCCCGTCCAGCGCCTAAACGCTCGATGAAAAGCCGCCGGAGAAGAAAAGCCCAACATATAAGCAATTTCAGAAAAGTTATGAATGGTATCACCGGCGTAACTTGTCGCGAGATCCCGACGGGTTTTATCCAGCAATTCCTGGTAGGTGGTATTTTCTTTCTTTAATCGACGCCGTAACGTCCAGGTTGTCATACCCAACTTTTCCGCCACCTCGTCAATATCAGGTGGTTGAGCCGTTAGCAAAGGCATAATCACATTGGTAACCCGTTCGGTAAACAGGTTATCACTGGCCAGTAACGCCAACTCCTTCTCCGCCAAATCACGCGCTAAATTATGGCTATTGGCATTGCTATGCAACGCCGGCAGGTTAGCTACCTCGGTTTTAAAAACAACGGCATTTCTTTCTGCACCAAACACCACAGGACACTGGAAGTACGACTCAAACACATCGAGACAACCAATATCTTTGTATTCCAGCTCAACCCGCTTGGCCACATCAGTACGTCCAGTTGCTTGGCACACAATCTGATACCAAACCGCAATCGCATAATCGACACTGAAGTAATTGTACTGATTGTAAGGAGGCATGGAGTAAAACTGACAAACAGGATTCCCCGTTGCTTCATCAAGATAAAATGAAGAACGCCCCCGTACATTGCGAGTCAGTAATTCCTCAAACTCAATGTAACTCGCCAACGCATCGGATACTGTCGGCGCCGTATAAGCAACCCAACTCGCCAACCCCATACTACCCGCTTGAAAGTGCTTGCCCATTAACAATCCCAACCAGGGCTTACCAATCAGCTCAATAGCATCGCGGCTAATATGCATCAAACGCGACAAACTAATACGCGCATGAGGGTTTTCCAGCAGTGATTCTGAGAGCTCAAACCTCTCCATCCACGGTGCCGGATCCTTCCCCTCAGCAACAATCACCTCTTTGACCAACTGCAAAAAACTTACATGGATATAACCGTACTTCATCAGCGTCAAAACCAGAAAAGCTAACCAGTATCAATAATATGCAACCAAGAGATAAAAATCCAAATTTAAAATTTGCACAGAACAAGGAGGCAGTCGGGGGAAGCTGATCGTAGCAATCAGCCCATCGCTTAAGCGGCCGGAAAAAGTCAGAGTAGTCGCCGAGGTTGTCTGAGCATCGCGAGTTTCCGAGGCGCTGACTTTTTCCGGCCGCTTATGGGCGCGAAGAGCAGCTTCCCCCGACTGCCTCCGCCTATAGGACTACAAATTTGGAGAACCTCCCACAACGAAACTACAGACACAAAAAAAGCCCGCACCTGAAAACCAGATGCGGGCTTTTTAAAAGCTCAAAGCTTAGAGGGAGAAATTAACCACCCATACTCTGAACCATAGAGATCATCACACCAGCAGCAACTGCGGAGCCGATTACACCGGCAACGTTCGGGCCCATAGCGTGCATCAGCAGGAAGTTCTGCGGGTTGTACTCAAGGCCAACCTTGTTAGATACACGCGCCGCCATAGGTACAGCGGATACACCGGCAGAACCAATCAGCGGGTTGATCTTCTGGGTGCTGAACTTGTTCATCAGCTTGGCCATGATCACGCCCATGCCAGTACCGATACCGAAAGCAACAATACCCAGCGCCATGATGCCCAGGGTTTTGGTATCCAGGAATACATCTGCCGCCAACTTGGAACCTACAGACAGGCCCAGGAAGATAGTGGTGATGTTGATCAGAGCATTCTGCGCAGTATCAGACAGACGATCTACCACGCCACACTCTTTCATTAGGTTACCGAAACAGAACATACCCAGCAGCGGAGCTGCAGAAGGCAGGAAGATAGCCACCGCAATCAGAACGATGATTGGGAAAACAATCTTCTCACGCTTGGATACAGTACGCAGCTGAGTCATCGCGATCTTACGCTCTTCCTCAGTGGTCAGCGCCTTCATGATAGGCGGCTGAATCATAGGTACCAGCGCCATGTAAGAGTAGGCAGCAACCGCAATCGCACCCAGCAGCTCAGGCGACAGCAGAGAAGCTACGTAAATAGCTGTTGGGCCATCAGCACCACCGATAATACCGATAGCAGCCGCATCAGCGATGGTGAAGTCCATCCAGCCCATATAGCTCATACCTACCGCGCCCATTACGGTCGCGAAGATACCGAACTGCGCTGCAGCACCCAGGAACATAGTACGTGGGTTAGCCAGCAGAGGACCGAAGTCGGTCATGGCACCAACGCCCATGAAGATCAGCAGCGGAGCAATAGTGGAGCCAATGGCTACAGAGTAGAACTTGTAGAGCATGCCACTTTCGTAGCCAGCATTGGCTGCGATTTGGTTGGCCAGCAATACTTGCTCAGCAGGCGCATTCAGCATTGCTGCTTTAATGTCCTTGTAGCTTTCATAGCTGGTCATCTGCAAAGCATCAGCAATAGATTGCATCAACTCAGGGCCGCCCAACATGATGGCATTCTGAACTGACGAATACGCCAGACCAGCGCCCGGAATGTTTGCCAGGATGCCACCAAAACCGATGGGTACCAGCAACAGCGGCTCAAAGTTTTTGTTAATGGCCAGCCACAACAGCAGCAGGCCAATCAAGATCATAGCGACCTGACCTGGACCCTGAAATTGGGCCAGACCTGAATCGTTCCAAAGTCCGAGTAAAGCTTCCATTGATAGAATCCCCCGGATTAAGCGATGGTCAGCAGGGTGTCGCCGACGGCAACAGAGTCACCCTCTTTAACACTGACGCTACCAATGGTGCCGGTCTTAGGTGCACGCACTTCGGTTTCCATCTTCATGGCTTCCAGAACGATGATCAGATCACCTTCCTGCACTGCCTGACCTGGAGTCGCGTATACCTTAAAGATGTTACCGGCCAACGGTGCAGCCAGAGGCTCACCACCGGTTACCGGAGCGCCACCCGCAGCAGGGGTTGCAGCAGCGGCACCACCAACAGGAGCAATACCAGTCAGATCACCACCATTGGAAACGGTTACGGTGTAAGAAGCGCCTTCCACTTCAACGGTGTAAACTTCTTCGCCGGCGTCGTTAGTAACAACGGAGCTTTCTTTACCGGTAGGTGCAGGCTCGAACGCATCCGGGTTACCACGGTTTTCCAGGAACTTCAGGCCGATTTGCGGGAACAGTGCGTAAGTCAGAACGTCATCAATTTCCTGATCGCCTGTGGCCAGGTCGATGCCTTTCTCTTTCGCCAGACCTTGTACTTCAGCAACCAGCTTGTCCATCTCTGGCTCAATCAGGTCAGCTGGGCGACAAGTAATGGCTTCAGCACCGTCCAGAACACGGTCTTGCAGTTCTTTGTTGTAGGCTTCAGGTGCTGCACCGTACTCACCTTTCAGAATTCCTTGAGTCTCTTTGGAGATAGACTTGTAACGCTCGCCAGTCAGCACGTTCAGAACCGCCTGGGTACCAACAATCTGAGAAGTTGGGGTTACCAGAGGAATGAAACCCAGATCTTCACGAACACGTGGGATCTCAGCCAATACTTCACCAAACTTGTCTTCAGCGCCCTGATCTTTCAGCTGGCTTTCCATGTTGGTCAGCATGCCGCCAGGAACCTGAGCGGTCAGGATACGACCGTCGATGCCGCGCAGAGAACCTTCGAACTTGGCGTACTTCTTACGTACTTCACGGAAGTAGTTAGCCACTTCTTCCAGCTTGCCCAGATCCAGACCGGTGTCACGCTCCTGACCTTGCAGGATAGCAACAACAGACTCAGTGGGGCTGTGGCCGTACGTCATGGACATGGAAGAGATCGCAGTGTCGATATTGTCGATACCGGCTTCAACACACTTCAGTGCAGTGGCGGTAGACAGACCAGTGGTGGCGTGACACTGCATGTGAATAGGAATATCACAAGCAGCTTTCAGCTTGGTTACCAGCTCGAAGCCAGCGTATGGAGTCAGCAGGCCCGCCATATCTTTAATGGCAATGGAGTCTGCCCCCATGTCTTCAATTTTCTTACCCTGCTCTACCCACATGTCGATGGTGTGTACAGGGCTCAGGGTGTAAGCAATGGTACCCTGGGCGTGCTTGCCTTGTTTCTTAACAGCTTTCAGCGCGGTTTCGATGTTGCGCATGTCGTTCATGGCATCGAATACGCGGAAAACGTCAACGCCGTTTACCGCGCAACGCTCAACAAATTTTTCTACTACGTCATCAGCGTAGTGACGGTAACCCAGGATGTTCTGGCCGCGGAACAGCATCTGCATCGGGGTTTTTGGCATAGCCTTTTTCAGTTCGCGGATACGAACCCAAGGATCTTCGCCCAGGTAACGGATACAAGCATCGAAAGTAGCGCCGCCCCAGGTTTCCAGGGACCAGAAGCCTATATCATCCAGCTTGGCAGCGATTGGCAGCATGTCGTCCAGACGCATGCGGGTTGCAAACAGGGATTGGTGCGCATCGCGCAGAACCACGTCGGTAATACCTAATGGTGCTTTATTAGTCTCACTCATAATAGGAGCCCACTCTTAATTTATAAAAAGCTTCAAAAGTCTTAAAAAAAGAAAATTCGGTTCGGTTTTTAAACTGCTTCTATATAGAAGAAGCAATACAGCTCAGCTAACCGCTACTTGTTTTTAGCGCGATGCTGATCAACAGCCGCTTTAATGATCGCCAGCAGTTTGGGATCGTTAACGCCAGCCGCAGGTGCTGCCGCAGGCTGAGGTACCGCAGGGGCTTCAGGCTCTGGGAAAAACCGGCTTATGACGGAAGACATGATGGTGGTCGCGATGACCAGAACGGTCAGGAACACAAACACTGTGCCCATTCCGAAGAGCATCAGATCGACGCCCTGTTGCATGATGGTTTCTTGCATGGTGTAACCAGCCTCTTAATTACGGGATCAGGCCTGAATTTTTGTGGAAATCAGGCCCCTGGAACGCCGATATGCCTCCATATCATGGAGAGTCTCGCCAGCTCCTTACTCGTTAGTGCTGTGTTTGCCAGGGTGTTAGGCCCTACATCTTGGACAATGGTGTTCGTCAAAATGCTGTAAACGCAGCTTCCCCTTTGTAGGGGGCGCAGAAATGTAGCTTGATCGCTTTTTGTAGGCAAACTTTTCGTATTACTACAAAAACCGTATTTACTACAAACACAAAACACTTATAAATCAACAAGTTAGATCAACAACAATGTAAAACTTGAACTACAACATGCATGTTGTAGCACTACATGAATACATTTTCCATGCTTTTAGTAGGGATTGGCGCCCGACTTTGCCTACTTAGTAAACAAAGCCGCTAAATGAAGTGATGAATAATCACTGATCAGAGGTGTTAGTTGACTGAAATAGCTCACTTTTGTAGTCGGCAGGGGAAGAAAAACCTTCAAACTACAAATCCCTGTCAAAAAACTACAAGAATGTATTAACCCTCTCGAAGTCTGGCCGCCAGAACCGATAAATCAGCAATGGGCTTGTGCAAAATATCATCAGCTGTCATTCCTTGGGCCAGAAGATCCTCGGGCAAGACATATTCAAGTGAGCCGGTGTGAATAACGCAACGCAGTTCAGGGCAAATCTGCAGGGCACTGCGAATAAACTCTTCACCACTCATGCCAGGCAAGCGCATATCGACGATAGCCGATAAAGGCGAACTGTTCCCCTGCCGATCCTGCAACCAACGGATGCCCTCTTCAGCTGAATCCACAGCTGTGACGGTGAAACCTTCATCATCCAGATAAGCGGAAAGGTTTTCACGCACCATCGCTTCATCGTCAACAAGTAATATGTCGGGGGAATTAATAGCCAAAGGGATTTGGCCTTGTGAGGTACTCACAGAAATTGAGGTCATAATTCCATTCTCCTCTCGGGGTTGATCCATCACCCCATCGCGGCCCGATGCGATTACCTCCTTTACCAACTTCGCATTTTTTACAGGCAAGTTTTAGTGGTTTCTATTCATATTAGGTAGAATATCGCCACATTTCCAATCTGTGTCTGTTTTTTTACGGTTTTTTGTCCCGATGCGCCTGTTTCTTGCCCCGATGGAAGGGGTTGTTGACCATCATCTTCGAGAGCTCCTGACCCGTCTGGGCGGCATCGATATTTGTGTTACTGAGTTCGTACGGGTGACTGAAAACCGCTTACCGGAAAAGGTCTTTAAACGCCTGTGCCCCGAACTGCTCAATCACAGCAAAACCACCGCCGGCACGCCCGTGCGTGTACAGTTACTGGGCGGCAAGCCCGGTCCCATGGCCTACAACGCAGCCAAAGTAGCCCGTATGGGAGCCAGTGCTGTAGACCTTAACTTTGGTTGCCCAGCCAAAACCGTAAACCGCAGCGACGGTGGTGCCTGCCTGCTGGAAACTCCCAACCGGGTTTACGATATTGTAAAAGCGGTACGTGAACGCGTGCAGGATGATGTGCCTGTAACCGCCAAGATCCGATTAGGGTTTGAGAATCGCGATAATTTTCTGGAAAACGCCCTGGCCGCCTATGAAGCCGGCGCGAATGAATTGGTGGTACATGCCCGTTCCAAAGCCGATGGCTACCGACCACCCGCCTATTGGGACTATATCCAACGCATTCGCGAGCATATGGATATCCCGGTGATTGCCAATGGTGAAATTTGGTCTGTGGATGATTTTGTCCGCTGTCGCGAACAATCCGGCAGTGAAGACTTTATGCTGGGGCGTGGACTGTTAGCCCGCCCGGACCTGGCCTTACAGATTAAAGCTTATTGTGCTGGTGAAGAATATCAGGCGCTGGAATGGCCAGAGGTTTGCGAATACCTCTATCACTTTCACCTGCAAATTAAAGATATTTATCCGAAAAAGTTTCTCGGCAATCGCATTAAACAGTGGCTGAACTATATGCAACGTAATTACGCCGGCGCTGAGCAGCTGTTTGAAACCATTAAAAAGCAGCGAGAAGAAGCCGCTATTGAAGCCGCATTTGCCGAACATCTAACCCAAGACACTATTAAAAAACTACGCAATGATTTGCAGGCAGCGTGATGAAAATTATCTTTAGCCGCAAAGGCTTTGATTCATCCTCCGGTGGTTGCCCTAATCCTATTCTCCCAGATGGCAGCTTAATGCCCCTGCCGATTCCCGATCAGCACTCCCCTATTAGTTATGGCGATATTACCGACCACGGTATAAATCTAGGGGAAATGGTCAACGATTTAACCAAAGGTAAAATTACTGCCAACAACGGTGCGCACCTCGACCCTGATGTGACGAAAACCTCACTAGCGCGCAAGCGAGGCTGGCAAGCAGTGCTAGGGCAACACGGCAGTGCACAGGGACACCTGACCAAACAAGGTGTCACTACGGGCGACCTGTTTTTGTTTTTTGGATTATTCCAACCGGTTATCCATACCGACGAAGGCTGGCGTTTTGATAAACAACAAAAGCCCCGGCATATGTTTTGGGGTTGGCTTCAGATTGGCGCCAGTTATGCAGTGAGTGAGCTAAAACCACAGCAGCTCAAGTGGGCACACTATCACCCCCACTTCTTTTTACCGGAAGAAAAAAACAATACGCTGTATATCGCTGCCGAGCAGCTACAGCTGTCAAAAAAAGTAGAGGGCATTAACGGCGCTGGATTATTTAACCGCCCTGCCGATGCTCTGCAACTAACTGCTCCAGATGCCCGTACGCCAAGCCAATGGCAGGTACCCGCCTGGTTATATCCGTCGGAAGGGAAAATACCGCTCAGTTATCACCATAAGATGGATCGCTGGCAACAGCCAAAGGCCGGACAAAAACACATAGCCCTGCAAGGGGTGGCACGCGGACAAGAGTTTGTATTGGACACCAGGGATTACCCTCAGGCCAAGCGCTGGGCCCTTAACTTGATCAAAAAAAGTACCTGATAAAGAAACACGCCTAGCCTTGTTGCGCATCGGCCATTTGTCGATACAGACCACGTGCCATCCAGAACAATACAATAACGCCCAGAATCAAACTGGCCCATAACGCTACTTGCTTCCATCCAAAGGGTAACGGCGGTTGCAATTTTATCTCGCCACCTAACTCTCGGAAGCGGTTTGTGCGCGCCGGACGCTCCAAAAACTGGCGCTGTTGCTTGGGGGTTAAGGCTTTATATAAATCCTTAAGATCTGAATTGCTGTAGCTAACCTGAGGGTTACCCCAGGCTAATAAATAAGGTTCCCGACCTTCTCGCACAAAGGTTAAACGCCCCGGCGTCCAAGCCATCTGCATACGCCATTGCTTCAGTTGTTCGGCAGTGACACCAGAATCCAATTCGATACGCCAGAACCGGTCCCTTACCGAAGTGAAGTCTAAAGCTTCACTGGCAATTGTTTTCCCCTCATCAAATTGAAGCGTGTACTGAATCAAATCACCGCGCCAGCGCCAGTGATCCCTTTCGTCGTCTCGGGACAGCACGCGGCCAGACATAAAACCATTATCGGAGTTCGGCTGTAATGTTAACCCCGTTACCGGCAATTGTGTTTGGTTGCTAAATTCAATAACACTTTTTTCATCTTCAGCCACTTGCCAGCGATTATCGAGGGAAGACCACTGCTGATCATCCTTTAGCAGTCGATCTTGGAGAATGGCTTCTACGCCTTGGAATTCAACTTCCTGATCTTGTTGCCAACTGATACGCCAGTAGCGTTTAGCCTTGCGCCTTTGCGATCGAGAAATGTCGACATCCGTTTTGCCAATCTGTTGCCCCTGCCAGGTCAGACGCGACAGGCTTTCATTTTCAATCCAGGGTTTCCAATGTAACAGATCAGCACTGGTTTCAATCCGTAAGCCTTCAATAAACCCCTGTTGAGGGGTATCCCAGGAAAATGCCAAACCACGCAATTGATTACGTTTTGCTTTTAACCAGTTTTCCGGCAAGGCAATCACATAGGCCACGAGAGTTTCACCGGTTTTTACCTGGTCAGTATTATCTGACAACTGAATTTCAGTACGCCCGGATTCACGGTTAATAGCCAACTGCAAGCCAGCAGTATCTTCTAATTGATTCGCCATTAAGGGGAATAAAGACAATGGCTCCCGTGTCGGCTCTTTCTCCACTTTTTCCAACACCTGCCGATCCATAGGTACCGCTATACCATCGGCATTAAAAACGCGTAAGTCTGCCCCTGTCTCGGATGCCTGTTGATGATAAACCGCCGCAGGTAAGATCACAGATTGCAAGGGTAACTGATGGGACAAATTGATTTGCGCCCCATACGCCAAATCATCCGGCAAAGGATTTTCCAGCTCATCCGCCTGAGCCATAGGGCAAACCATCAATAGACTACAAGCTAAACGTTTGAGGTAAGGTGTTAACTTCATTTGCTTGCTCCTGCGCTGCCTTCTGCGCCTTCTTCTGCGCCTTCTTGTACGATAGCCTCTTCATCTTGCCTGGGCGGTATAGGTGAAACATAACCAATAATTAATAACAGTGTACCCACTACAATAAAGGAAATAATCGATTCAAGGGTTTCACTGTCGGCCAAGTCGATAACAAATAATTTCAGTACCACCACACCGATCAAACCGGCAGCCACCAACCAGGCATAACGCATTTGCTGGCGGGAAGACCACACCATTAACGCCAAGCCAAGCAGCGTCCAGAATACTGACAAGCAGGCTTGAACCAAGGCGCTGTTAAACATCGGCTCCAGGTAATAGGACACCGCAAAATAATGATGCAGGCTGCGCAGTAATACCGCATTCAGCCAGACGAAGATCAAACCTCCGATAAGCGCGATGACTCCCATAGGCAAACGAGGATCACGTTTTAACAAGTCACCGGATTGCTGCTCCTGATACCACCAGCGTAACAATCCAATAAATACCAGCACCTGAACCAGATCCAATGGGTTCATAAAGGGTATATACGTTAACGGCGTCACATCACCATTGATACTACTACCGATCAAGGTAGCTAAGACAAGAGCCGGTAACAATGGCAAAATCGCCAAAGTGCGATAGCCGTTGTCAGCCACCCGAAATGGCCAGAACTGACCGTGAAGAATTTTAACCAAGGCCGCCAATAGCGGAATAACCGCACAGGCCCATGCCCAGGAATTACCCAGCAAACCGTAGTCATCAGCAAGCCAATGGGCAAATACCGATAGCACAAGCACCACCGACCATATACTAAGACCATGCAACCATTGTAACCCCAGAGGCTGTTCTGCTTTTTGATTGATGCGATATAGCAAACCGTAAATCGCCAACCAGGTTACCGGCCATGCCCAAGCAAAACCTTCAGCAAAAGGCTGCGGTAAATCTGCAACCGTGTAGAGTGCAAACAGCACTACCATGCCAATCAAACCATGGGGACTGAAATATACAGGCCGCCATTGCACTCGCTCCGCCAGGGCACGGAATCCCACAGCCGTTACGGCAAAGAACACCAGGCTCACCGCATCTTCAGTAACGCCCAACACACGGTGAATTTCCTGAATCCCACTGCCCAACCACCAGAGTACAGCCCAGACCAAAAACGGTAATGAGACTTTGCTTTGCCAAGCAGCCGTATTCCCGGTTTCGACAAAATGGCGATAGAGATAATAACTGCTGAACAAGCCAGCAACGGCGACAAACAGAGCGCTCATATAAACACTGTTAATGATGGCGGGGGCATCGTAAGACGGATGCTGCTCTATTAAAAATGCCACACCGGCTATCAGCTGTAGAGATAGCGCAAATGCCGTACCCAATTGTCGCTGCTGACGAATACTCACCCAGGCTACGGCTGCACCTTCAAGCGCCCAGGCCGTAGCGATCCACTCGCCATCCAATGCAAAGGGAATCACCAAGGTGGCAAACAATACCCCCAACGCCAGATAGGATTCCAGCAGCAGGCGCATGGAATCCCCCATACGCTGCCACAGATAACGGGTCAGCCCTAAATAAAACAACCCCAGAGCAAACGCCGACCAGGCCAGGCCGTATTCCATATCCTTAACCAGAGCCGCCTGAAGCGAAAAAGCTACCAGCGGTAAACCAAAGACCAGCGAGCCATCGACATAGCCGATCTGTTTGTGAGTATGACCGCGAGCAAACAAAGTACCGATAATGGCGTAGAAGAGAAAAAACAGAATCAGGAAGATCTGACAACTAAGATAATCCGCCTCGTGGTAGCGGTCTACGCCCCAAAAACTGGCAATCACAAAGGTAAAACCAAAACCCACCAGATTCAGTAAGCGCCAGTGTTTAAATGCCGCAATAAACACAATGCCCGCATTCAGCACCGCGTAAAAGCTAAATAAGGCAATATGACTGCCCTCACCCGTAGAGGTCAGCACCGGCGCCAAAAAGCCTCCACTCACAGCCAAAATAGCCAGCGAACGGGCATCCTGCCAAATGGCCAACAGTGCCGATAACACCACCATCACCAGCAACAGCCCAAATACCAATCCCGCCGGTAATAATTCATACAACCGTAAACTGGCAAACAGAGTCAGGTACAAAATACCCACGCCACCGCCCTGCATTACCAGGGCATAGGTTTTCCGGGCCAACCGCAGTCGCCAACCGGTGACCAGTAAAGCAATACCGCCCAAGGCCACGCCGGCTATACGCAACTCAATAGGCAGCATGCTATTTTCAGCCGCGTAGCGCAGCAAAAAGGCAACACCGAAAAACAGCACTATCACGCCGACCCGAACGATCAGGTTACCTTCGGTGAAGTAGGACTTGACGGTATCGGTAAGCCAGTTGATACCGCGTTCGAGCGGGCTTGTCTTGGGTTTATCCTCCTCAGCGTCCAGAGAAAGATCCAGATTCAGTGCAGGGGATTCGGTAGCCTGAGGAGTGGAAGGTTCGGCTGCTGCGACTTCGATAGGGGAAGGTTCTGTAGTGACCGAGGCTGAAGGCTTTACCGACTCAGATTGCGGTTTGATCTCTTCTTCGGGCTCAGATTTAGGCTCTGATCTACTTTCAGGAGCTGGCACTTTAACGTAGGACTGCCGCGCCTGATCCAGTATTGCGAGACGATTGCGTAGGGTCTCGACTTCCCTGCCCAAATTACTGACCCGTACCAGCAAATAAACCACCGCAAAGGGCACCGCCAATACCACCAGCCCCAAGAGCACAAAGAATCCTTCATCCATCAGCAACATCCTTTATTCCAGAGGACTAAATCCTACCATTATTTACCCCTCTGGCCACAGGAACGAGTTAGCACTCGGTATTAGCCGCCAGCCCCTATTCAGGCTAAAATACACGGTTTACGATTTACCGACCTCGAGAGCCTCCCTTTGGACGACACCCAAGCAATACAAGCCTTTACCGATCTCCCTTTGCACGACCGCCTGTTTAAGGCCCTGGAAGCCAAAGGCTTCGACACGCCTACGCCCGTGCAGGCCCAGGCCATCCCCGAGGTATTAGCCAATAAGGATCTCGCCGCCAGCGCTGAAACCGGTAGCGGTAAGACAGCCGCGTTTGTATTGCCGATATTACATAAGCTGCTGCAAAAGGATGCCCCCAAGAGCGGTACCCGTGCCCTGATTCTGGCTCCTACCCGCGAGCTGGCCCGCCAGATCTTTAAAAATGTGAAGGATCTGTCTGCCTTTACTCGCCTGCAAGCCGCTGTTATCTCCGGTGGCCAGGAATTCAAATTCCAAAAGGCCTTGTTCCGTAAAAACCCGGAAATCATCATCGCCACCCCCGGCCGCCTGGTAGAACATATCGAAAAGGGTTCTACCGATTTTGATGACCTGGAAGTGCTGGTGATTGATGAAGCCGACCGCATGTTTGATATGGGCCTGGTAGAAGACGTACTGAAAATCGCCGATAGCTGTACTCCTGAGCGCCAGACTTTGTTGTTCTCAGCTACCCTCGAAAACAGCTTCCACCTGCCACGAGTCATGGAAAAGGTGCTGGTTGATCCGGTTACCCTAAGCCTGGCCCCCAAACGTGAAGCCAACCAGAATATTCTGCAGCAGATTGTCCTGTCCGATGATGATCGCCATAAGAGCATGCAGACTGACAAGCTGCTGAAAGATCACGACTACGACAAGGCTGTGGTCTTTACCAACACCAAAGCCGGTGCCAATAAACTTGCTGGCTGGTTGCGCTACAGAGATGTAAAAGTCGGCGTATTACACGGCGATATGGATCAGGATGCCCGTAACCAGGAAATGAACCGCCTGCGCCGCGGTGGCATTAAAGTGCTGGTAGCTACCGATGTTGCCTCCCGAGGCCTGGATGTGAACGGCATTGATCTGGTGATTAACTTTGATATGCCCCGCGATGGTGATGACTATATTCACCGTATTGGCCGAACCGGTCGTGCCGGTGAAAGTGGAACCGCAATTTCACTGATTAACAGCAGTGAATGGAATTTGATGGCGCGTATTGAGCGTTATATCAAGGGTGACTTCAAGCGTATTGTGGTTAAAGGCCTGGAGGCCAAGTACAAAGGCCCGGACAAGGTTAAAAGCAGCGGTAAGGCTGCGGGCAAGAAAAAAACCAAAGCTACGACTAAAGGCAAGAATGCCAAGAACGATTCTAAACCAAAGACCAAGGTTCGTGCGCGTGATACCAAAAATATTGGTAAGCGTCGGGAGCCTTCACGTAAGAAGTTTGGTGATGAGGTATAAAAATATATAGAAACGGGGGTCTGACCCTGCGGGTCAGACCCCAGATCCCTTCAAGACGCCGATTACTCAGCGTCCTTCATATAGATCTTGTAGTTTTCCAGATAGTCCGCCAGATTGGAATCGAGCATGGTTTCAAACTGCTGCATCAGCATATCTTTGATCTCACCCTGCTCTTCCTTAAACTGCTTACGCTCTTCAGTCGCTGCTGCTGCGGTATAAGCTGCAAAGCGTGCTGCTGCATATAACAGCGCATCACTGACTAACACAGTATCGGCGTCAGAGGTTTTCTGATTGGCGCTGCCAATCATCTCTTCAGCCAGATCCCAAAACTGTTCTTCGTTATTCGACATAACTGACTATTTTATCCTACGAATCTATTCTACGAAGCTTATACGATATCCAGCAGCTCTACTTCAAAGACCAGAGCAGCGTAAGGACCAATAGCACCACCTGCACCACGCTCGCCGTAGGCCAGGTTGTACGGAATGTGCAGGCGCCACTTGGAACCCTGTGGCATCAACTGCAGTGCTTCGGTCCAGCCGGCAATAACGCCGTTTACTGGGAATTCTGCAGGCTGGCCACGCTGAACGGAGCTGTCAAACACAGTGCCGTCAATCAGGGTGCCATGGTAGTGAGTACGCACAGTGTCAGTCGCGCTTGGCTTGGCACCGGTACCTTCGGTCAGAATCTCGTACTGCAGGCCAGAAGCGGTTACAGTGATTTCATCACGCTTGGCGTTCTCGGCCAGGTAAGCTTCGCCGTCAGCGGCCATAGTCTTGGCTTTTTCAGCTTCTTCAGCCTGCAGGCGACCCTGGATTTCACGGAAGGCTTCATTGATTAACTCAGCTTCAACCTGGCTGGCAACGCCGTTAATGGCATCGGTAAAACCGGCCAGGGCAGCTTCGGTATCAAAACCCTGGAAAGGGGCATTGGCTAATTGATCGCCCATTTGGCGGCCAATGCCATAGCTGGCTTGCTGCTCCTGGGTGGTAAATTTATCTGACATAACGACCTACTCTTCGATATGAGGGTTAGAAAGGGCCGGGATTCTACCACAGCCAGCCCTTACAAACCCGTTTTTCGACACTGTCAGATCTTACCCATAAAGGGCATTTGCCATCAGCAGGGTCCAGACGTAGCCCACCGTGTAGGCCACCAACAACGCAGGGGTATAGCGCAGGTAGGAGACAAAGGTCATCTCCTTTATCTTGCTCATCACAATGATGCCCGCCGCCGAGCCAATCGCCAGCAACGAACCGCCCACACCTACGGCATAGGTCAGCGCCAGCCAGTCCGGGGTCAACAGCTCTGGTGAGGCCTTGAGCAAGGCTGCAGTAAGGGGCACGTTATCCAGCAAGGCCGAGGCCGCACCGGCAACAAAGTTGGAATAGCGAGGATCAAAGTCTGCGTACAGCTGAGCCACTGATGCCAGCACACCAATCTCTTTTAACATGCCTACTAACAGCAGAATCCCCAGGAAGAATAGAAGCGTGTCGTACTCAATCTGGCGGATATATTCGAGGATTTTGGTCTGCTCTTTATCGGTTTTCACCGTACGTCCTACCAGGAACATGACCGACAAGCCGGATAAGAAGGTCAGTACCGGCGGCACCCCAAACAGCACATTAAACAGCATGGTGCAGATAATGGTAGCGAAGAAGATCACCGCAATCGCGATATCCACATAGGTGAATTGGCGCTCAACCACCTCGGTGGATACCTCTCCCTTCATCCCCCAGCAGAACATAATCGCCAACACCACCACACTCACTGCAGACGGTAGCACCAGGGTCAGCAACTGTGACATTTCCACATGGCCAGCCAGGAAGATCATCAGGGTAGTAACATCACCGGTAATCAGTGCCACGCCCCCGGAGTTCACCGCAAATACCACCAAAGCTGCCATTTTTAAGCGCGTTTTGCCGTCCAAATTGAACGACTGCACTAACCCAAGGCTTACCAAAGTGGCCGTGACATTATCGCAAATGGCGGACAAAACCAGCGCAAATATGGCGACCAGAAACATCAGCTTGCGCATGGTAAGCTGACTCGGGAACAGACGCTGTACAAAAGACTGAATCATGCCCTTGGCATTGAGGTAGGCCACAAAGGTCATGGTGGACATCAGGAACAACCACAGGGTGGCGATTTCCAACAGGTTTTCATCC
This sequence comes from Maricurvus nonylphenolicus, assembly GCF_042854845.1. Lineage (GTDB taxonomy): Bacteria > Pseudomonadota > Gammaproteobacteria > Pseudomonadales > Cellvibrionaceae > Maricurvus > Maricurvus nonylphenolicus. The sequence continues at coordinate 3,570,742 of NZ_AP031498.1, forward strand.
AATTGATGATGAATCAGCTTTTGCTCTTCGCCTGTTGCTGCAGACATAAAAAGGATAAGCCAGGACATACAACCAAAAAACAGGGTCGTTTTGGCTTTATTGATATGAATAACTTCTTCAAAAACGATACTTAATAAGGCCAGTACCGCCAGGCCGATCAGGAAAGAATCTAACATGCCACCGGATTCAGTCGTGAGCCCTCCCCCACCAGAGGCTCGATAGTTGGGCACGCCTGGAATAATTATAGTGTGGGCGTGAATTTGCCGCGCATAAGACCATAATCCCCCTGCAAAAACAAGGGCTTTAGGCTAAAGTCTAACGCCCTCACAGGGGAGTTTGTGTAAGTAGCTACTTACCCAGGTATTCACTCTTGATCTGCTTGGGTGCGTAACCAAACCACTGCTTGCAGGCGCGGGAAAAGTTACTGGCATCACTATAGCCAACAATGGCGGCAATGGCCTCAATACTCAGCTCATCTTCACCCAACAACTTTAAGCACCACTGCTTACGTCGCTCTTCTTTTAACTCACGAAAAGAATGCCCTTCCGACATCAACTGCTTACGCAGGTAGGATTCACTCACCCCTAATTTGTTGGCAATATCAGATGACGATGGCGTGGTGGGTTCGCGCTCAATGCCTTTTTGATTTTTAAGAAAAGCGCTATCGATATAATGGCTAACCGCTTCAGTCAGATTATGTTTATCCGCATTGTATAGGGTAATGGAATACAGGCGTTTGCATTCCTGAATCGACAAGGTCCAGATTTCACGATTGTATAAAGGCGATGGATAATCGCAGTAACGGCTGGGCAACGATAATGAAAACCTATCCTGATTAAATCGTAGCTCTCCGCCTAAACAGGTTTTCAATAAATCCACATACTCTGGCTCTGGCCCCATAAAACCAAACACCACATCAACAACTTCACCAAACGCCACAGGCGAAACCTGTTTCATTAAATTGGCAAAGGCAAATTCAGCAATGCCAGTCCTGATATCTGCTAAATCTTCATCAGGTATAAAGCTCACACAAAAGCGACCACTTTCTTCGGTCAACTCATAATTAATGCCTGCACTCACCACAACACTGTAACGGGTCAGCATATTTAAACTGTGGCGCAGGGTTGGCGCACTGGAAACCGCATAGCCAAAAAAACCAAATTCCAGCAAACTGACACGCATGCCTAAATCGATTCCCCAAGAGGGTTTGCCGCTATAGCGTGCGTATTCCCTAAACAGCGCGGCCTGGACTTCAACATCAATCTCGCCCTGATGAACTTTTTCACGCACGGCATCATCGATTTCAGGGAGAAAGCTCATCAGGCTCTCTGCCATTATCCCCACGAACGACTCGTTATTATCCATTCTGATTCTCGTAGCGAAAATGACATTATTTGAAAGCTATACGACCATGTCAATGCCTCAGCCTAAATGACATTCTAGACGACCATTCCTTCATCTCTTGGAATGTCCTTAGGCTGCCTTGCATACACGCTTATAACGCGTTCCCCCTGCAGGCAGCCTTTTTTATACCCATTCATAATGACTTGCCATTTGTGACAGTCGATCACAACGATACCGAAATCGACAAATTGCCGAATCAGTTATGACATCCATAATTATCGGCCCTCTCTATAGACTTTTTCATAGCCCTAAACCCGATTTTAGGTGCCACTAATAATTACAAACCTAAGCGAGACACTGAGAAGATAAGAGAGGAAGCGATGCTTAAGAAATCCCTTTCATTGGCCGTCGGCATAGCGATTGCCGCGCCCGTATTAGCCCAAGACTTTACCCTTGAAGAAATTGTTGTAACCGCTCAGAAACGTGAGCAAAGCTTGCAGGATGTTCCATTGGCGGTAACCGCCTACGACTCCCAAGCGTTAAAAGCCCAAGGCATTGACGATGTGGTTGACCTGAACAACGCCAACCCCAGCGTCAATTTAAATGCGGCGCAAAACAAAGTCAGTAACAGTCCTATCCGTATTCGTGGTATCGGCACTAACGGTACTAACGCTGCCTATGAAGGTGCTGTAGGCGTATACGTTGACGGTGTATACCGTAGCCGTTCCGGCATGGTATTGGCAACGTTCAATGACATTGGTGGCGTTGAAATTTTGCGTGGTCCACAGGGTACACTGTTTGGTAAGAACACCAGCGCCGGAGCCATGATCTTAAAATCCACCGCACCAACTCAGGACTTTGAAGCCGGCGGCGAAGTCACTCTGGGCAACCATGACAAGCAAAAAGCATCCTTCTTTGTAAACGGTGCAGTTACCGACACTCTGGCACTGCGTGCCAGCATCATGAGCGACAAGCGTGACGGTTTTATTGATAACCCTCTGAGTGGTGAAGACCAACTTAATACCGATCTCTACTCCGTTAAACTGCAAGCGTTGTGGGAACCAACGGACGAAACCAGTGTACATATCATTGCTGATTACAGTAAAAGCGATGAAACCTGCTGCTATGGAATGGCTACCCGTATCGACTCTCCAGATCCCGCCACAAACGTGCTTGATGCGTACTACACCGGTCTGGCTGCTGCAAACGGTGCCCCATACTACAGCGACGATCAGTTTGACCGTAACAACTACACCAACACCGATGGTACTGACGAATCCGTCGACAAAGGTATTAGCGTTACTGTTACTCACGACCTGACCGATAGCCTGACCTTAAAGTCCATTACCTCTTATCGTGAATACGATAACGAGCAAGAAAACGGTGATGCTGACTTCTCCCCTATTGATATTCTGGGTACTGCCTCCAAGTATGAATTCGACACCTTTTCTCAGGAATTTAATCTGAACGGTGAATTTGAACTTGGCGATGTGCCTGTTGAATACGTTGCAGGAGCTTTCTACTCTAATGAAGATATGATCAAACGTGATCAGAGCTTTACCCGTAGCCAAGCAGCCGATAACTTTTTGCTTGGCTTATTTGGCGGCAATCCTGCCAATTTACCTCCAGGCCTCACTACTGCCAATCTAGGCTCTAACTCCGGACTACCTGGTGCCGACACTGAAGCCGAATTGGAAAACGATGTTTGGGCCCTTTACGGTCACTTCACGTTTACCCTGAGCGACAATCTGAATTTGGTTACCGGTATCCGTTATTCTGAAGAAGAAAAAACCGTCGACTTTGATAACCTGCACGGCACGACTGAAGAGTACTTCGACTACCTGCGTCAAAACGACGCCGGCATTATGACTATCGGTGCATCTTCCGCGTCACCGGATTACAAAGCCTCTATTGACGATGAGGAGTGGACCTACACCGCCAGTTTGCAATACTTCCCTACTGAAGATATTCAGCTGTACGCGACCTACTCCAAAGGTTTTAAAGCCGGTGGTATCTCTCTGAATAACGATGGTGCTGGTCAGCTAATCGACATCAATACTTATGCAGATTGGCTGGCAAACGGTGCTGACTATAATGCAACACCTTTAGTGCTCTCCGAAGCGGTAGATCCGACCTATGCTCCTGAGTACGTAGATGCTTACGAAGTGGGCATGAAAACCACCTTCCACGAAGGTCGCGGTCGTTTAAATGCTGCCGTTTTCTACTCTGACTATCAGGATATTCAAGTAAGTGCCTTCACAGGTACTGACTTTATCACCACCAATGCCGATACCGCGAAGTCTCAAGGTATTGAAGTTGAAGTAGATTACGCGCTGACTGAAAACCTGCGTGCTGATGTTGCTATCACCTACCTGGATGACACCTCCTACGGTGAAGTAGAAGAGCTACCTTACCTGACTGATCGTGATCAGGCCTTCGCTCCAGAATTTGCGGGCGCAATGAACCTGAGCTACATGAACAGCATCTCTAACACACTGGAAGGTTATGCCAACCTGAATGTGTCTTACATGGGTGAGCACTATATCTCTAACGATATCGACTTCAGAGAAGAGTACACGCTGGTAGGTGGCGCTGTAGGTATCCGCACCCAGGACGGTGTTTGGGATGTAAGCCTGTTCTGTCGTAACTGTTTCGACAAGGAATACTACACCAACGGTTTTGAAGCGCCGTTCCAGTGGCATTCTCCACAAATGGGTAACCAGGGTGCGCCACGTACATACGGTATTACTGCTTCTGCAAACTTCTAGGATTAACTCTTACAAGTAAAAGTAAGCACAAGATAGTCATTAAGCGTACACTGTACGCTTAATGACTAAACCCATCTATCCAAATAGGAAACACATTACGGAGTGACCTTATATTTCTGAATACTGTCACCCGCAAAGCTCCCAACATAAAGCTGATCACCTGCGAGAAGGCCTACACTAGCTGCACCAGTCCCCTTATGGAGCTCAGTGATTGAGAGTGTTAGAGGGTCAATTTTGTAGATACCATAACTCACATCACAGGTCGTTGGCTCGGTTTCCGCACAACGAATATTAGCGAATATGTCTCCCTCCTGGCCGGTCACAATTAACTTGCCATCAGCACTCCAGGTAAAGTTATCAGGGGAGACCTCAAGATCTATATCGTCACGAACAATCTGGCCACTACCAAGGCTTAATCTATAAACGCCTTGTGTTCCCCACTCAGCGATATACAACGTCTTATCGTCACTTGAAATAGAGATACCATTTGACGCACTACCCTCACTATTAGGCACGGTCTTGAGCCCCTCATTTTTGGTCCAGTGATATACGAAACCAGTATCCCCACCGGAGACTAATCTGAGCCCGTCAGCGATCAAACTAAAACCCACATGGTGAGGATGAACAATAAAACGAGTGAAGTACAAACTACCGTCAGCAGCTATAGCGACATCGTTATGTAAATCTTGTTGTTGCAGGAAAATACAACCACGCCAAATCGCGATAGGTCGCTCGGCACTTTCGTCGATAGAAAATAATTCGATCGATTCACGATCTCCGTGGTTCACCGCGGCTAGCAATACAGTGCCATCATTAAGGCGTCGAACATCGAGACCATGACCACCAAACTTTTCAGGGTCCGGTCTACCTGGACACGATTCATCCCCCAGTGCAGGTAATTCACTGGTCGGCCAATTGGCGACGCTCTTATCAAATACGGAAATGACTTCACCAGATTCTATATTCAATGCGCCCAAACTGCCGTAAACAGGCTTGTCTGGGTCTACTTCACTCAGCATTTCGCTGAAAATTAACCACTCCCCCGAAGGCAGCAAGTCCATATCTTCGGGGTTTTGTATACCACAGATATGTTCAGAGGTATGGGAATCGCACTTCGCTAACATTTTTGGTGCTTCTGCACAGGCGGTTAGCAACAACATGAGTATCGGTAGCGCTTTATACATCATTGGGTCCTGGTAGCTTATGATATAAATACTTTTATATCCAAAACTCCACCCAATAGGAATATTCAGATCGTGCCAGTTTTCAGCATGTAATAAGGGGAGCTACCGGTTCCGAAAAACCGGTAGCTTAACTTGACGTTACTTCTCTGCGGTAAATTCAACCGGCATGCTCATAATGGCATGAAACCAGATACTACGCAGATATTCAGGCTCACCTTTAGGACGAATATCCGGAATACGGTTGATAATTTCCTTAATCAGCAAGGAAAGCTGAGTAACCGCTAAACGGGCACCCAAACAGGTGTGAGGGCCGGTACCAAATGACAAGTGGCGGGCACTGTTCGTGCGGGTAATATCAAACACATCCGGGTTTTCAAAGACATCAGCATCGCGGTTAGCAGACACATAAGACAGAAAAACCTTATCGCCCTTCTTCAGCTGCTGACCGCGTACCTCGACATCTTCCAGACAGGTACGACGGAATTGCATCACAGGCGGACAATAGCGTAACACCTCATTAATCGCACCGGTCAGGTACTTATCCACATCGCTCTTCAGCAGTTCATATTGCTCTGGGTATTCATTCATTAAGCGGAAGAAATGGATCAGGGTATTACGGGTCGTTTCATGCCCAGCAATGGATAGAGTAACAAAGAACATATTCACCGCTTCCTGCGGTAGCTTCTCGCCCTCAAACTCCCCATTGGCGTACAGGCTCAGCATGGAGTCGTCAGGGTTTTCGCGTTTTTTGGCTGACAGTGCGTCACAGTACGCAAACAACTCAAGTAGCTCTGCAGCGCCATCGCTGTCCTGGTTTTCCACATCCGCCAGGGCGTTCCCCAGGTTAAAGATCTTTTCCTGATCTTCGTTGGGAATACCCATTAATTCACAGAAGGTTGCCACCGGTAAACGTGAAGCGATATCAAATACCATCTCGCACTCGCCTTTACTGGCCACGTCATCCACAATTTTTTTGACTTTTTCGGCGATACGCGGTGTATAAGCTGCCAGGTTTTTAGGCAAAAATGGTGGAACAACCAAACGCTTCAAAGCCGCATGCTCGGGGTCATCTTTCCCCATAATGCCGGCCTGCTGCTCGGCCAGACGGTGGGGCTCCATATCCCACAGCAGAGGACCCTGTTCACCACTGGAAAACACCTTGGTATTACGAGACGCCGATTGAACATCTTCGTATTTAGACAGCACCCAGAATCCCTGGGACATGGATGCGCCTTCCATCGGGCATTCATAGCCTTCCACAATATCATTAAAGTGAACCGGTTGATTTTCCCGCATCCACTTAAAGAATTCCAGGGCCGGTCCTTTGTTATCAGGGACAAAGTCCGGTGCAATCAGGTTGAAATCAACGAAGTTATTCATAGGTCACCCTCAGCTCTCTCTCACTATTGAAAATCTGAGCACCAGTTTATTAAGCACACCCACAGCACAACAATATTCAATATAGTGGATATGTAAAATAAGCGACATCTACGTTAGAAATGTCAAATAATTCAGATTTTCAGGAGCCCCCTATTGTACCGATAATGACCCATTTTCGTATCGATAATGACATATCAAACCCGTACCCGGACTTATATGTTATTGGTAGCGTCAAGATCCTCATATCCTATACAGAGAGAGGCAGAGATCATGAAAAACGATGCAAGTACCGCGGATAAACGTGCGCTGAAAACACGCCGAAGACTGCAGGATGCATTAACAGAGCTGCTTGAAATTAAACCCTACGCCGCCATCAAAATTATGGACATTGCCGATCGAGCTGAGGTTTCCAGACAAACCCTGTATCTGCATTACTACAATAAGAATGATCTTTTAGTGGCAACGCTGGATCGCTATTTCCTGCAATACCGGGATCTGTTAATAGGTGAAATCGACAAAGATGACTTGGATCATCATATGTTATGTCAGCAGATATTTACCTTTTGGGAGAATAACAGGCGAGCGCTGGAATTATTATTTGCTGCAGATATTTCTGAAATGCTGTTTACACGTCACAGAGCCATTATTTCTGAGATTATTGGCCGACACTGTGAGGCTCAGAATAAAACGATTAGCGATAAGGCCGCATATATTGTCGATTTTGTGACGGCAGGATCGATAGAGATGCTAAAACGCTGGTTACGTGACGACGAGCCGATTTCCTCTTCTGCTATGGCAGATATCGTTTCAATTGTTACCTTGACCCTGGAGCAGCAGGCACTTGATATGACGACAACGGAAAACAAGCCTAAGCTTAGCAGCATATCGAAATAGATCCCCGCCTTCGCGGGGATGACTTTGTAGTTAGCCTGGCTTAAGTGAACAGCATTGTATTACTTAAGCCTTTCATTATGATCCATCTAAGCTTAAACCGCAGCAGAGGGAGCTAATTCATCAACGCGTTTAATCCAGGCTTCTACATGTTTGCTATTGGCAACCATAGGCTGAATTTCCTGAGCGTACATTAGCTTTTTCAGTTGAGCGATTACGGACAAATCTGCCACACTGATGCTATCGCCCACCAACCACTCTTTGCCTTCCAGCATGCCATCCAACGAATCAATATGGCGCTGAGCATCGGCAATCACCTGCTCTCTGGGTTTTCGGCCTAAGCCTTGGGTAGCAGTTACCTTGGATACACCTTTGTGAACCAGGCGCTTAAGAATCGGAGTGGGCAGCTTCGGCAAAGTGGGGGCCATCTGATCCCAAGAGGCATCAATATTATGCTTCCACTCAACACGCATTAACATTTCATAGAAGTACAGACTTTCATCTGCCCAGTCTTCGATCACATGTGCTATAGAGCGCTCTGCTGCAGAAGTAGGAATTAGCGGTTTATCGGGGTAACGCTTGTCCAGCTCAATAATAATGTCAGTTGAATCATTTACCGCGTCTCCAGCAATCTCTACGGCAGGAAACTTTCGCGTCGGACTCACATGATCATAACGCCCACGCCCGGCTTTTAAACGATTCACTTCTTCTATCGTATAGTCCAAGCCTTTATAGTGCAGCGCACGCTTAACCTTGTCGGTAAAGGGGGATGAAGAAAACTGGTAAAGCGTAATCATATCGAGTTCCTATGCAGATTAATATTAAGCGTTAGACTTGCGCGTAACTTTGGCAGTACTTGTAAAAGTGGCAGCAAGTTCACCATCATTGCCATAAACTTCACCACTGAAAAAAGCAATATTACGGCCCAGCTTTAACACTCGGCCTTCGGTCATGAGTTTGCCTTCACGACAAGCACTTAAATAGCTCACTTTCAATTCAAGTGAAGAAACACCTACAACATCAGATTCAGCCGCAAAGGCTGCGTGAGAGGTCACCGCATCCAGCATAGCTGCTACAAAACCACCCTGAATAATGCCACCAGAATGAGAGAACTGATCATCCAGAACAAAACTCATCTTGCAGGACTTCTCCTGCAAATCGACACCCAGAATCTCGCAGCGCATTAAATCCAGGAATTTTGGTCTAAATGTATTGAGTTGTTGAATAATCTCTTGTTCCGTCATCTCGACATCCCTCAGAGTGAAACCGAGCTTACATCAGATATAAGCTGCGCCAGCAAAGTTTCTGCACGCTCTTTACCTATGCCGAAGCCCGCATTGCTGCGATACTTGTTAATGACCTGCGGTTCTAGCTGATCCAGCGTAGGCATATGATCAAACATGCTGTATTCAAAATCGAAGCTCTCACCTCCAGATAAGGAGAGATGGTAAACCACACGATCCGGTGTTTGTGTTTCTACCGTTTCAATGCTGACGTTACTACGCATCGTATTCACTGCGTTATCGCTCAACATGACGTCTGAAAATAACGCATCATCAGTCAAATCCCGCCCGCACAACGCCATGGCGACAACTTGAGGGAAACTGAACTTGCACTCTAAACCCGACGTGGGTTCTACAATGCCCGCCGTTTTAAATGACAGCGGAGCGACCTTCACAGTGATAGATTCAATGATATCGGCATTAATAGTGTATTCCCGCATCATCATCGCAATGCCATCGATACACGGGTGGGTGAAGTGACAAGAGGCATACAACTTGAACATATTCTGCAGTATCAAGTACTCAGAACCCGGCGCAATGTGAATATCTGATTCAGCCTTGCCGTCAAACAAATCCAGCAACCCTTGGGGCACTTCGAGACCATTATCAGGTGCAGTAAAGCCTTTGGCGACCAAACGCGCAGCCAATAAGCCACTCGCCGCAGCATTGCCAGCATTAAACGGTTTAGCCATAGTTCCGAAGGTGGATTTAACACCCGCCACCTGAGTTAGAGTTACCCCAAATGCCTGACAGGTTTGCTCCACTGACAATTTAAGTAGCTTGGCAGTAGCCGCTGCTGCACCAAACATACCTATCGTCGATGTGGTGTGAAATCCCTTGCCATAATGCTCAGGAGTTAATAACTGACCTACACGTGCAGCAACCTCGTAACCCGCAACGGTTGCTTCAAGAATTTCTTCAAATGAGTAATGTGCAGTACGGCTCTGCGCCATAATCGCGCTGATAACGGGGGCACCAATATGACCGGGCATTAACGCGTGTGAATCATCATAATCAATCGCATGGGTACTGGCACCAAACAGCAATGCCAAATTATTCGCCGCTATGCCATTGATAGCACCCGGCAGAAGTTTTTCAGCTGACCAATCCGTAATACCGAATTCCTCAGCGATAATTTTTACCAAGGGTTCGCCACCGCCTCGGTAAAAACAGCCCAGAGCATCGATTAATGCCAGACGAGCCATACGAACGACATCATCGGGTAAATTATCGAACTGGGTGTTACAGGCTATCTCCGCAATGGTTCGGGTTAAAGGTAATGACACGGTCACTGGTTATCTCTCTCGCAATGCCTAGCGTTGTAGCTAGCTCGCCTCTTTACCTGATCTGTTATCTTTGTGGCGTAGAGGCGAGCTTATCGTTTAAATTTGCAACATAAAGTCTTCTGCACTCATTGCCATCACTGCACTGGCATCTGCGGTCATGGATACAGCCAAACCTTCAGTGCGTGGCAAAATACGCTTGAAGTAGAAGTTAGCCGTGTTGATCTTGGCTTGATAGAAGGCTTTATCTGAAGCAGATTCAATCTTAGATTCTGCCAATAACGCTGCTTTAGCCCAGAAATATGCCAGCACTACATAGCCGGAGAACATCAGGTAATCAACAGAGGCTGCGCCCACAGTATCCAGATCTTGCATGGCCGCCATGCCCAATTGCCCTGTCACTTCAGACCATTTTTTACTTAACGCCTGTAACTGCTGGGTTAACTCATGATCAGGGTTGGCTTTACACAGGGCTTTAATTTCACCGATAAAGGGCTTCATCATCTCACCTTGTGAGCCCATTACCTTACGGCCTAACAGGTCCAGTGCCTGGATCCCGGTAGTCCCTTCATAGAGCATGGAGATACGACAATCGCGCACGTTTTGCTCAACGCCCCACTCTCGAATGTAACCGTGCCCGCCAAAACATTGCATCCCCAGGTTGGCGGATTCAAAGCCGACTTCTGTCAAGAAAGCTTTCAAGATAGGTGTCAGGAATTCCAGCTGCTCATGGGCAGACTTAGCTACCTCAGTATCGTCTGCATCATTGTCCAGATCAGCCAGTTTGGCGCAGTAGGCGACAAACATACGACCACCTTCCGCAAAGGCTTTTTGCGTCAGCAACATACGACGTACGTCCGGGTGCACAATGATCGGATCGGCAGCCGAATCAGGGGCTTGTGGACCTTTTAAGGAACGCATCTGCAAACGATCTCGGGCATAACCGGTGGATTTTTGCAGACCCAGCTCAGCGTGACATACGCCCTGCAGACCAGTACCAATACGTGCCGCGTTCATCATCAGGAACATAGCTCGCAGGCCTTTGTTTTCTTCACCAATCAGATAACCCTTGGCACCGTCAAAGTTCATGACACAGGTGGCAGAACCTTTAATACCCATTTTGTGCTCGATAGAACCACAGGTAACGCCATTAGGTTCACCTAAAGAGCCATCATCGTTCACACCAATTTTAGGCACAACAAATACAGAGATACCTGCTGTACCTGCAGGGGCACCTTCTACCTTAGCCAATACAATGTGAATAATATTCTCTGCCAGATCATTATCACCGGAGGTAATAAATATTTTGGTACCGGTAATGCTGTAGGTACCATCGGCATTGGCAACCGCCTTGGTTTTCATCAAACCCAAATCGGTACCACAGTGAGGCTCAGTCAGACACATAGTACCCAACCATTCACCAGAGATAATTTTTGGCAGAAACTTATCCTGTAATTCCTGACTACCGTAACCTTTGATGGTTTTTGCACCTGCGCCACCAAATCCAATCAGGCTACTCCAGGACCAATTAGCTGATCCACGCATTTCCATATTGGACAACAGCATGGATTCAGGCAGACCTTGACCTCCTTCTTCAACGGGATAATTCAGGCTTTGCCAACCAGCCTCTTGGTATTGCTGGTAGGCTTCTTTAAAACCACTCGGCGTAAAGACTTGGCCATCTTCCCAGCGACAACCCTCCTCATCACCGGTACGGTTGATAGGTGCTAGTACATTTTCAGCAAACTTGGCACTCTCTGCCCATATAGCCTGCACCATATCCTTGGTTACATCTTCGTACTTGGGAATACTTTGCAGGTGCTGTTCGTAATCCAGCAGTTCAAAATAGGTGAAATCGATATCACGCAAGGGGGCTTTATAGTCGTACATAGGGGCAACTCGATATAAAAAGATAAACTCGATATAAAAATGGAGCCTTGCGGCTCCACAAAAACTACAGGGGAAAAGTTTACGCTGGCGCCATCTCATCGATACGATTGATCCAGTCAGCCACGGCGGGGTAATCCGCCAAGAGATCCTGACCTTCTTTGGAATCCAGCAGACAATTAACCTCAGCAATGGCAGAGATATCCGCCAGGGTAATGCTATCACCCACCATCCAGCCGCCATCTTCAACCAGTGCAGCAATCGACTGGAAGTGACGATTGGCATCGGCAATAACTTGCTCGCGGGTTTTACGGCCCAAGCCTTGCGCGGCAACCAGTTGCTGGGAACCACTTAATACCAGGCTCAGGCCCTGCTCTTCAGTCAGCGTGGGCGGCATGGTTTCCATAAACTTTTTAATATTGCGACGGGCGTTGTGCTCCCAGGAAACACGCATGGTAATTTCATAGAAGTACAAGCTCTCATCCGCCCAGTCTTCCATGATATGCATGTGTGCTTTCAGCTTGGCATCGGCAGGCACCAGGGCTTTTTCTGGATACTTATCTTCCAAATAATAAGCAATATCGGTGGAATCACACACGACTTGCTCACCTTCGCGAATTGCTGGGAACTTGCCAAAAGGACTGACATCCTTTAACAGCGCCGTCTGTGCTCTATCAACTTCGTGGATATCGAATTCAATACCTTTAAAGTTAAGAATTCGACGTACCTTTTCACACAAGGGTGAGGATTTAAACTGGTATAACGTAATCATAATCTCAACAATCCTAAATCAGTTTGATAGAGATATTCTTGCTTTGGGTGTATTGCTTTAATGCAATCATGCCCTTCTCGCGACCAATGCCGCTCTTTTTATAACCGCCCATGGGGTGCTCTACGCCAGATTCCAGATAGTAGTTAACGTAGATCTGTCCGGCCTGAACTTTGCCGGCTACACGGTGAGCACGGGACAGGTCTTTGGTCCAGATACCTGCGGCTAAACCGTATTCGGTATCGTTGGCAATGGCGATGGCTTCTGCTTCGTCTTCAAACGGAATCAATACACCTACCGGCCCGAAGATTTCTTCGCGGGCAATGCGCATATTGTTATTCACATCACCGTAGATGGTCGGTTTCAGGTAAAAGCCATTTTCCAGACCTTCACCTTCAGCCTTTTCACCACCAGCCAATAAGGTAGCACCGTCTTCTTTCGCTACCTCAAAGTAACTTAAGACTTTTTCGTATTGATCTTTGTTGGCGATAGGCCCCAAGGTTGGGAAAGGATTATGCAAGCCTACGGGAATAAAGGCGGCAGTATCAGCTAGCATTTTGGAGAACTGGTCATAGATACTACGCTGAATTAATACACGAGTTCCCGCCAGACATACCTGACCGCTGTTGCCGACAAAGCCCATCAATACGCCCATCAATGCAGCATTGAGATCGGCATCTTCGAACACGATATCCGGGGATTTACCACCCAGCTCCAAGGTCACCGTCATGACTTTTTCGGCGGCAATCGCACCAATCGCCTGACCGGTTCTCACCGAACCGGTGAAGGCAATTTTGCTGATATCGGGATGACGTACCAGAGTATCCCCTGCTTCTGCACCCAGACCGGTGACCACATTCCAGACATTTGCCGGCAATCCGGCTTTGACTGCAATCTGAGCAAATACCAATGCGGTAACAGATGTAAATTCACTGGGTTTATGTACCACACAGTTACCTGCCGCCAACGCCGGAGCAATACTACGAGCGGTCTGGTTCAGAGGTGCATTCCAAGGCGTAATAACACCCACAACACCGTAAGGCTCATACACAGTATAAGAATGCTGCTCTGGCCCTACAGGAATGGTTTCACCCTGTAAGGAAGGCGCCAGGCCGCCGTAGTACTCAAAGTAGCTGGCAGCAGTGCCCAGAGTCATAGCGGCCGCTTCTACCGGCATACCCATTTCCTGGGATTCGAGACGACTTAGCAAGCCCATATTGTCACGCAAGGCGCGACCCACATCGGTCAGGATACGGCCACGTTCCAGCGGGCGCATATCCGCCCACGCCTGACAGGCCGCTTTCGAAGCAGCAATCGCCTGCTCGACATCGGCAGCCACACCGCGGGCAATTTTGGCAACCACGGTTTGATCGGCCGGGTTGATCGAATCCATATACTCACCCGAGGAAGGTGGTACATATTCACCGCCAATTAAATGGCCGTATTCCTGAACAGCTTGCATAAGACTTCTCTCTTCTCTCTGCACTTATATTTTCGTTCTCTAAAGCTTAGCCGACTTTGATACCGTAAAATTCAGCGTCTGCCAATACGTTTTTCAGCAGAGGAATTGCGGCTTCATCCAGCAGGCCACCGTCCGGGGTTTTGATCGCACCTTCACCACGGGCTTTAGCGGCTTCAAACATTTCCAGACCTTTATGAGCCAGCTCAACTTCTTCCTGGCTTGGACCAAATTCAGCCATTGCCACAGGTACCTGAGTTGGGTGAATCGCCCATTTGCCCACACCGCCCAGGGTTTTCACGTTGCGACATTCGTTACGGTAACCGTCCATATCCGGGATCAGCGCCCAAGGGCCATCCACATAGTCAGCACCGATAACGCGAGCAGCAACTGCCAGCGTGCTGCGCTGATGGTGCCAAATATCACCAGGGTAGTAGCGCGGTTTGCCGAAAGCATCACGGAAGTCAACGCCCTGTGCACGGGTGTAATCACCCACTCCAAACATCAGAGATTCGATACGGTCACTGGCCGCCGCGATTTCGTTAATGTTGTGAATACCTTCAACTTCTTCGATCAGAATTTCAAAACCAATTTTGTGAGGAATATTGTTTTCCTGCTCAATCAGTTCCAGCATGGTTTCAACAAAGTGAATATCACGCGCATACTTCACTTTAGGGATCACCAGAGTATCAATGTTGTGGCCCGCTGCAGCAACAACCTCTGTTAGATCTTGAATCGCCCAGAAGCTGTCAATACCGTTCATACGAAAACAACGTACGGTGCCGCCCCACTCCATTTCGTTAAACGCTTTGATCACGTTTTTACGGGCTTCCGGTTTCTTCTGTGGTGCTACGGCATCTTCCAGATCCAGAAAGATGTGATCCACATCCATGGCCAGGGCTTTTTCAATTTTTGGGATAGAGCTGCCCGGTACAGACATCATACAGCGACGACGGCGTTTAATTTTCTGACTCATAACTTACTTCCTAATTCTTTTACTTTATTGATTCTTTCTATTTACGCAGCTCTTTTACGTACTAAGGCTGAACGCTCACCTTGGAATACCAACTTATTGTTCTGATCAACACCATAGTGTCTAAAGTGAACAATGCCGGCGCCATCTTCTGAGTCTTCTTTACTCAGAACTTCGGTATAAGCGTATAAAGTAGAACCGTGCAAAACCGGGCCGGTTAATTTGATGTTATCCATAGCCAGCTCTCGGATAACGTTTTCACCGGTATCCTGATACGCCAGCCCAATCACAATAGAAATCGTGACACCACCAAAGACCAATGACTCATCAACATGAGCCAGCTTTAGGTCGTACATGGTTTTCATCAAATGATCATCAAAATGCGCGGATGCCGAGTTCATCACCATATGACAAATAGTCACAGCATCATTTTCAGTAACCGTTTTCCCGCGTGCATGACGATATACAGCGCCTACTTCGAAGTTTTCAAAGTAATTATCGCTTCCTGTTAAATGTTCGTTACTCATTGCAATGTTCCTTTACATGCCCAGGAAATTAGAGCGGTTATATTCGATAACCAGTTCACCGTGCTGGTTAAACCCTTCGGTTTTCCAGGTCACAATAGCCGCGCCTTTCTTGCTCTCGGAATAACGACGCTTAACCACCGTACTGCGAGATGTGAGGGTATCGCCCTCGTAGACAGGCTTATGGAACTTACAGTCACCAATACCAACAAAGGGGCCACGCAGGCTCAGGTCTTCAACAGACATACCCAGTACAGTGTTAAACACCAGCAGAGGTGCAACCTGTACACCAGGATGGCCTTCGGACTTGGCGTACTCTGCATTGAAGTACAGCGGGTTATACATCTGGGTCAGCGCCGAAAACAGGCTGTTATCACCAGCATTAATAGTGCGCCCCCAGTGGTGGTCAAATACCTTACCTTCATCAAAATCGGCAATTTTATTGCCCTTATCCCAGGGGACCGCCTTCTCCAGAAAGGCCAAGTCAGACTCTTGGTTACTCATACTTGCTGCCCTTATCTCTAGCAATGAACTTGGATTGCAAACCAGATTAATGCAGCACCAACTTACTTGTCAACCAATCAGTAAGATTAAGATATGTCTCACCGGTCACAAACGACTTCAGGTAGCAAGCAGGCGACGACTAATAACTAGAGGGTATTAGGGAATAAAAAAAACCCCGGGTTACCCCGAGGTTTAAGAGGTAGATAATTCCACCATCAGAGAGAGTCTATACATCGTTAAGGCCCCAACACAGAAGGACAACTAAACAAAGCATAGTTTGGAGATGATGCCTAGCAGCACCAACACCATTCATACTACACACAACTTACTAACTGTTCAACCAGTTTGTTGAATGGTAAGATCTGCCTTCATATAACCTATGAACATATACGAGAAATTGAGAATATGAGTAACCGCATCCAAAAAGGTGGTCTTCAGATAGACGAAACCCTGTATAACCTGGTTGAAAACGATATTGCGCCTGGCACCGGAGTTGATACCGATCACTTCTGGACTGAGTTTGAAAGTATCCTCAATGATCTGGCGCCAAAAAATAAAGCCCTGCTTGCCAAACGCGATGCCATTCAAGGACTCATCAATACCTGGCACAAGGAAAATAAACCCCATGATGCGCAAGCTTATAAAACCTTCCTGCAGGATATTGAATATCTGTTGCCAGAAGGCCCTGATTTTAAAGTTACCACGCAAAACGTTGACGAAGAAATTGCCACCCAAGCGGGTCCACAGCTGGTAGTACCTGTTAAAAACGCCCGTTTTGCACTAAACGCTGCTAATGCTCGTTGGGGTAGCCTGTACGATGCACTGTACGGTACCGATGCGATTTCAGAAGAAGGTGGTGCTGAGCGTGTGGGTGGTTACAACCCAACGCGCGGAGCCAAAGTAATTGCCTTTGCTCGCAACCACTTGGATACCGCTGCACCTCTTGCGAATGGTTCTCACGCTGACTCTACCCAATACGCTGTTAAAGGTGGCCAACTTGCAGTAACACTTACCGATGGTTCTGAAACCGGTTTGGCACAACCAGAAAAATTTCTGGGCTACAACGGCTCAGAAACAGCCCCAAGCGCGGTACTGCTGAAAAACCACGGCCTGCATATTGAGATTCAAATCGATCGCGAAGCCAGCATCGGTAAAACCGATGCCGCTGGCGTACAGGATCTGCTGGTTGAAGCTGCGGTTACCACCATTATGGACTGCGAAGACTCCGTTGCAGCTGTTGACGCCGAAGACAAGGTTGAGGTTTACAGCAACTGGTTAGGTTTGATGAAAGGCACTCTGAGCGAGACTTTCGTTAAGGGTGGAAAAGAAGTCACCCGTGCCATGAATCCGGATCGTGAATACCTTTCCCCGCAAGGCGAAAACTTTTCACTTCACGGCCGTTCTCTGCTGTTCGTACGTAACGTTGGTCACCTGATGACTAACCCGGCGATTCTGGATAAAGACGGTAATGAAGTTCCTGAAGGCATTATGGATGGCATGATAACTGTGCTTGCTGCTATGCATGATTTGCAAGGCAATACAGGCAGAAAGAACTCTCGTGCTGGCAGCGTCAATATCGTTAAACCCAAGATGCACGGCCCTGAAGAAGTGGCTTTTACCGTTGAGCTGTTCGAGCGCATTGAGCAGGCCCTGGGCCTGGAAAAGAACACACTGAAAGTTGGCATCATGGACGAGGAACGTCGTACTACGGTTAACCTGAAAGAATGTATCCGTGTTGCTAGTGAGCGTGTTGTATTTATTAACACCGGCTTCCTGGATCGTACCGGTGACGAAATCCACACCTCCATGCTGGCCGGTCCTTTTGTACCCAAGACTGTGATGAAGCAGCAAGCATGGATCAACGCTTACGAAGACTGGAACGTTGATATCGGTATCGAGTGCGGCCTGCCTGGTAAATCCCAGATCGGTAAAGGTATGTGGGCTATGCCAGACGAAATGGCAGCCATGCTGGAGCAAAAGATTGGCCATCCGAAATCCGGTGCCAACACTGCATGGGTCCCGTCTCCAAACGGTGCCACCTTGCACAGCACGCATTACCACCAGATCAATGTTATCGAGCGCCAAAAAGAACTGGCTAACCGTGAGCGCGCCAGTCTGGACGATATCCTGAGCATTCCTCTTATGGACAACACGGAAGGTGCTTTCAGCCTGACTGACGAGCAGATCAAGTTCGAGCTGGATAACAATGCACAGGGTATTCTGGGTTACGTTGTTCGCTGGATTGACCTGGGTGTAGGTTGCTCCAAAGTACCTGACATCAACAACGTTGGCCTGATGGAAGACCGTGCAACCCTGCGTATTTCTTCACAGCATCTGGCTAACTGGCTGGAGCACGACGTCTGCACTGAAGAGCAGGTAATGGAAGCCATGAAGCGTATGGCCGCGGTTGTAGATGAGCAAAACGCTGGCGACCCTGAGTACACCAATATGGCGCCTGGTTTTGACGGTATTGCGTTTAAAGCGGCTTGTGATTTGGTGTTTAAAGGTAAAGAGCAGCCAGCCGGTTATACCGAGCCATTGCTGCACGCTTATCGCCTGGAACGTAAAAAAACCAGCCACTAATCAGCCGCATAGTGGAGACAGTTACATGACCATTGATCTGACATTTGGCGGTAGAGTCCGCCTGCCTTTGATTACCGCTCCCATGTTTCTTGTCTCCACCCCAGAGCTCGCTTTAGCGGCTTGCTCTGCTGGTGTTATTGGCAGCTTTCCTGCACACGGCACGCGCACACGGGATGATTTTGAACGCTGGTTACAACAGATGGAATCCGGTATCCAGGTAATGCGCGATAAAGGCCTAAACCCTGCCCCCTACGCCGTGAATCTGGTTGTTCACCCCAGCAACAAACGCTACCCCGGTGACCTGGCCCTGTGCGAAAAATACAAGGTTGAGCTGATTCTGACGTCTAAAGGTGCGCCCAATGATGCCTTTGACAGAATTCATCAATACGGTGGCCTCGCTTTCCATGATGTCGCCACCAAGCGTCATGCCGAAAAAGCACTGAAAGCCGGAGCCGATGGCATTATTGCCGTCTGCACTGGCGCGGGCGGCCATACCGGGCAACAAAACCCTTTTGCGCTGGTACACGAAATCCGTCAACTCACTGACAAACCAATTATTCTTGCTGGCGCTCTGGGCACAGGCCAAGATATTTTAGCGGCACAAGTGATGGGCGCAGATATGGCCTATATGGGCACGCGCTTTATTGCCTGCAAGGAAAGCCTGGCGGCGGATGACTACTGCGAAATGCTGCTCCAGAGTCAGGCAACAGACGTTTTTGAAACCAGCGCCCTGGACGGCTTTCCAGCCAGCTTTTTAATCCCCAGTTTAAGAAATACCGGACTGGATATTGAGCAGCTAAAGAGAATGCTACCCGGAGATAAGATCAACGCCGATACCGTTAAAAAGCGTTACGCTGGTATTTGGGCATCTGGTCAAGGGTGCAGTAAGGTCACCACAAGGGAATCTGCCGTCACCGTCTGCGAACAATTAACCTGCGAATACCAAACGGCAAAACAACGCGTTATGACAGCTCTGGTCTAACCGGGACTGATTTATACGTGCAATAGGTCTATGCTTAAGGGAGGTTTGTATTCAGCAGAGACCTTATAATGACCCTCTCGGAAAACCGCTCCACAGTTAAGCTCAGACTTATACGTTTGGTTTATATTATCTATAGCTGCTTAATGCTCTTTTCCATATCGAGCAACGCTTCTACAGCGATTAACAATTCACAGATTACCCATATTACTGCAGCTGTATACAACGCCCCTCCCTGGGGCTGGAAAGCGCCTAATGGTCAAATTAAAGGTATTGGAGCTGAGCTCGTTAGAGACCTAGTACGGGAAATTGATCCCACAATAGAAGTCAAATTTGTATTAGGAGCAACCGAGCGGATGATTCAGCTTGTCCTTACTGGCCAAGTTGATATTCTAATGACGTTTTACGATGAACGATTAGCAGAGAAAGCTATTCACTTAAAACAAGGTATTTCTTATGAATACCAGGTCTGGAGCCTTTCAAAAACTCCACTTAACTCTGAGAAAGACCTGAACAATCTTCGCTTAGCCACCTCACAGTCTTATAAGGACATTCTGAATTTAAACGTCAAGTCTACTAACTATGTTAGTACCACCAAGAAATTAATTCCCATCTTGCTAAGCGGCCATGTAGATGTTGTAGCAGCACTTTCACACAGCTTAGAATTCAATGCCAGCAAACTCGGCTTTACCAAAAATGACTTTAACAGGTTAACCGTAAGATCATTTGAAACACACACTTGGATAAGTAAAAAATCGCAGATAAATACTGAACTTCAACGCTGGAAAGACGCATCTATCAAAACGTTGACAGATGAGTCATACAATCAACTTATCCAAGAGTTATTTCAAAAAGAAGCAAAACCAAGTAACAACACAGCTCAAAGCGAAACCTGAATTCAGTAATCCGCCAACACCAAATCAGCTCCTTTTTCACCAATCATAATCGCCGGCGCATTGGTATTGCCTGAGGTAATTACCGGCATGATTGACGCATCCGCTACACGTAACCCTGAGATACCATATAGTTTTAAACTCGGATCTACTACAGCACCCTCGTCAATTCCCATACGGCAGGTACCAGCTGGGTGATATACGGTACCTGCAGATTGACGGATATAGTCATCCAACACGTCATCCGACAAACTCTCAATGCCAGGCTCAGCCTCGGTTTCAATGATCTCAGCCATATGCGACTGCGACATAATTTCACGAATTTTTCGAATACCTTTACGCAAGACATCCACATCCCGCGGATCAGACAAGTAGTTCGCATCAATCAAACCGCGTTCTTTAGGATCTACTGATGTAATTCGCACTTCTCCACGACTGAATGGGCGAGTTTGAATTGCCGAGGCGGTAATACCATGCATCTCATCAATAACCACTTCACCACTATCCAACACATGGAAAGACAACGGACGCATTGCCAACTGTAGATCCGAGCGTTCAAGCTCTTCGGAGGACTTGAAGAAACCCACGATTTGGGAAGAGGTTGTATTTAACGCCCCTCGACCAGTCAATAACCACTTAATAGCCTCCAGGCCCATACGAGGCGTACTGCGCAACAAACTGTTACGACTGCCCGCCTTGCTCTTCATTCTGAACTTCACATGGCCAAACAGATGGTCCTGCAGGTTTTTACCGACTTCCGGCGCGTTAAGAACCGGCTCAATACCAATCGCCTGTAAGTGATCAGCATCACCAATTCCAGAGTGCTGAAGGATAAACGGTGTCCCAAGAGCCCCCGCACTCAGAATCACTTCTTTTTGGCAGCGTACAATTTCTATTTGACCATCAGCGGATTCCAGCTCTACACCAACAGCCCTGCCCTCTTCGACGATAACTTTTCGCACAGTCCCCGCCGTTCTTACGGTCAAGTTTTTGCGTTCTTTAACCGGATGCAAGAATGCTTTCGCTGTAGATTGACGACGGCCTTTATAGATAGTACCTAACAGATAACCCACACCATCCTGATCACCACTGTTTACATCGTCATTAAAGGGCATGCCCGATGCTTTTGCTGCTGACATAAACAACTGGGAGCTAGAGTGCAAGTCATCAACCCAGCTGAGCTTCAACTCCCCTTCTCGGCCGTGGTATTCATCTTTACCACCTGATTCCAGGTTTTCGGATTTTTTGAAGTAAGGCAGAACATCATCCCAGCCCCAACCTTCACAGCCCAGATCACACCAGTGGTCATAATCTTCTTTTTGACCACGGATATACATCATGCCATTGACGGAGCTACTGCCGCCCAGGGTTTTACCCTGCAACAACGCCAGTGAACGATTGGCAAAGGATTTAGCTACCCGCGTGGGGTTTTGCCAAACATAAGCCAGATTCTTTAAGACAAAACCCGCACCAGCGGGCACTTGAATCCAGGGGTTTTTATCTTCCCCACCGGCCTCAATCAGCAATACATTAAAACGTCCATCGGTAGTCAAGCGGTTTGCCAATACACAACCAGCTGATCCAGCACCAACAACAATAAAATCGTAATCAGACATGGGCTCTCATCTCTTGAAATTTTTTATCTTATTTTTAAATGCTGAAGGCTCTGCTATACACTCAGGGCTTCAACAAAACGTGTCGCCTGGGGATAAGTCATATATTTAGGGACAGCAAAGTAATCGAAAGCTTCTGTAATGGCCCTATCGACGATAACCGGGATATCCTGCTGTTGAATTTCCGGTACTTTGTTCGGCAGCGCCAAGTTTGTACACAGCAGCCTTACCTTCTGAATAAAACCTTCTGCCAAGTCTTGTTTACCAGAAGCAGCACCATCCATTCCAATTAGAACAGCTAACTCCGCCAACTCATCAACGATACTGTCAAAGGAATAATCGAGAACATAGGGCAAGATAACTGCATTCGCCAAACCATGGGGTACGTGATACATACCGCCCAACTGGTGTGCGAAAGCATGAACATAACCGACACCGGCATCTGCAATAGCTATACCCGCATGATAGGAAGCCACAGCCATAGCTTGTCGTGCTTTAATATCGGAGCCATTGTGGTACGCAGTTTCCAGATGGGAAAAGATCAGCTTTATCGCTATTTTTGCGTCACGCTTTACGTCTTCGTTCGCCCGGGTTGAGATAAAGGCTTCCACCGCATGGGTTAAGGCATCAACGCCGGTTGCCGCTGTCACTTTTGGCGGTAACCCCACCATCAGCGTTGGATCCAGCGCTGTCGCCTGGGGAACAAACTTGGTATCGGCCACGGTATATTTGCGCTTGGCCTGCGTATCGGTCACAACAGCAGCAACGGTAACCTCTGACCCCGTACCTGCTGTAGTAGGAATGGCAAACAGTGGCAAGGTTTTTTGTTTAAGCTTAAATGCGCCCTCCATGGCACTAATAGACATGGCATTGGTTACACCAGCGGCTATCACTTTGGCGGCATCCATGGGTGAGCCACCACCTATGGCCAGCACGGCATCACAGTCGGACTGCTTGGCTAAATCAATGCCCTGCTGCATTTGCTCGATGGTTGGGTTCGGTGAAACATTGCTGTAAACACAAACATTGATTCCCTCTTCCTCCAAGGCGTTTATACAGGCCTGATGCAGTCCCAGATTTTCCAGATCTTTATCGGTTACCAGCAATAACTGCTTTACATCATAACCGGCAATCAATTGGCATAACTGTTGAGAACTGTTTTCCCCCACCAACACCATAGGCCGCGGATTCTTGACCATTTTGGAAACCAGACTTACCGTGCCCATCCACAATTTATGTTTCAGAATGCGTAAACCGTACATACAACTCTCCCCCTAGATTGCTTAATGTAAAAACGCAAAGGCGCCAGACACACGCCAGCAAAAAAAGCCCAATAACGTGTTGCTACCAGGCTTTTTTTAAGATTTATCTGTGAGTATTAGGCCTCTATTTGCCCAACAGGTGGTCGGAAATAATGCGCTTTTGAATTTCTGAAGTGCCTTCAAAAATCTTGGTTAAGCGCGCATCACGCCAGTAGCGCTCGACCGGGAAGTGATGGGTATAGCCGGCACCGCCCAAAATTTGTAAGGCATCCGAGGTGACACGCTCGGCCATTTCTGCAGCGTAGTATTTCACCATGGCGGCCTCTTTATCGCAGCGACCACCGCTATCAATTTTGTCACAGACGCTGTACATCAACTGACGTGCCGCTTCGATTTCGGTCGCCATATTGGCAATTTTGAAACGAATATCCTGGAACTTGGCAATGGGACGACCAAACTGAACACGATCCTGAGCATATTGAATAGCACAATCCAGCGCACCCTGTGCGGCACCAATCGAACGTGCAGCAGTATGAGCACGAGGAATTTCCAAACCACTGGCCAACATCATAAAGGCCATATCCTTCTCACCAATCATAAAGTCTTTGTGGACTCGACAATTATCAAAGGACAACTCAAAGGTATTCCAACCGTAATAACCAATTTTTGGAATGGGACTACCGGAACAACCTTCAGGCAATTCACCCCGCGGTTTTTCTATCAGAAAGGCACTTAAACCCAGATAAGGTTTATCGGGGTTTTCTTCTTTTGGGGTGGTTCGGGTAATCACCATAATCGCATCGGAGCCATCAGCATAGGTTACCCAGTACTTGGAGCCATTGATCACGTAGTAATCGCCATCCTGCTCGGCACGGCATTTAATACCGGAAAGATCAGAACCAACATCCGGTTCGGATAAGGCAGCAGATAACAGGAAGTCACCGGTAACCGCACGGGGAACCAGGCGATCACGATGTTCTTCTGGCAGGGTTAACAAGCCTTTAATTTCAGAGCGGGCAATAATACTGCCCACACTCATCCAGCCACGGCATAACTCTTCGGCAATCAAGCAGTACTCAAAGCAACCCAGGCCGCTACCACCGTGCTCCTCGGCCGCCTTAATACCAAAGAATCCTAATTCTCCCATTTGCTCAATGACTGAGCGGGGAATCATGCCTTTTTGTGGATCCAGCTCATTTGCGAGTGGTAACACCACATTGTTGGTAAATTCCGCCGCCGTATCTTTGATCATCTGGCGCTCTTCGGTCATATAGCCCATAACGCTGGCTCCTATTCTCTTGCATCTCTTGGTCGGTAACTTTTTATACAGTTTTATAATATTTTTGTGTTTTAGATTTGAACTTAAACGGCGCGATCCAGACCTTTCCAGTAGGTATCACGAATCACTTTTTTATCAATTTTGCCCAGCGGGGTTTTGGGGAAATCGTCGACAAACTCAACACTCTTTGGTGCTTTAACGCTGCCCATCAATTCCTTGGCTTGTTGCATAATGGTTTCTGCATTAAGTGAGGCACCCGGTGCCGGCTGAATAATGGCTTTAACTTCTTCACCCCACTTCTCGCTGGGCACACCAATAACGGCTACACCGGCAACACCGTCCATTGCACCCAATCCCAACTCAACCTCGGCAGAGTACACATTAAAGCCGCCGGTAATGATCATGTCTTTTTTACGGTCAACGATATAAACAAACCCTTCGTCATCCATATAGCCAATATCACCGGTGAGGTGCCAACCGTTCTTGCGGATCTTGGCGGTTTGCTCTGGGGCGTTAAAGTAACCTTCGGAGACATTGCCACCCTTAACGCCAATTTCACCACGCTCGCCGACAGGCAAAGGATTGGCATCGTCATCTAAAATAGCAACTTCAGAGATTTCGGTGGCACGCCCAACACTGCGCAGACGCTCGTCGGAGGCCAATACACCATTGGAAATATAATCGGTAGGACGCATCTGGGTGATTTTCATGGGGCACTCAGTTTGACCAAAACCACTGCTCATTACCGGGCCAAACACCTCAATAGCCAGCTTCAATTGCGAAACAGACATAGGCGCGGAACCGGTTGCCATGTTTCGCAATGAGGAATAGTCAAACTCTCTTACATTGGGTTGCGCCAACAGCCCATAAATAGCCGTTGGGGGCAGGAATAAATCAGAAATACCTTCGACTTGAATGGTCTGCAATACATCTTGTAAATCAACTTTATCTTTAATCACAAAACGTGCACCCGCAGCCATTGACGTCAATGCAATACGACCGCCAACATGCGTCATAGGTGCAGCACACAAACAAACGGGGATATGGTCTGCTTCACGGTCCATAAACACTGTTGAGGAATAGGATAAAGCACGGAAATTGCGGTCACTCAGCATCACCCCCTTGGGTAAACCTGTAGTACCACCGGTCATCGGGATAGTAATGGTGTCGGTTTCTTTCCAGCTAACATCAAGCTCAGCTTTAGGAGCCTGTTCAGCCCATTCCATAAAGCTCGGCTGTCCTTCAATACCTTCAAAACAGGCGGAAAGCACCAACTTGTTACCTGCAGTTTCAACCTTCTCTAATGCCGAGGTAAACGCTTGCTGATAAATCAGGACATCGCAACCCAGGTTACCGAGTACTTTTACGTTATCATCTTCGGAGTTACGCGGATTGACCGGTATCCAAACACCACCAGCACGAATAATCCCCAGTGTTGCAATAAAGGCTTCGGCAGAGTTTAAGCTGTAGATTGCCGCGTGCATGCCCTTTTTGAACCCTGCACCCGCCAGCGCTTGAGCAACCTTTGTCGATAACAACTGCACCTCACCATAGGTGTAGGATTGCTCCTCAAATTGCAGGCACACGCGCTCGGAGAAGAGCCCAAAGGCTTCATCCAGAATCTCAACCAACGGCTTATCAAAACGGGCTTTATCGACTGTCATTTACTACTTTCCTCAAGATCCAAAGGGACCTAAATATCATCGCTCTCTATAACAAGATTAGCAGGGTAAGCTCTTTTCCAAGACTATGGTGGACACTAGGCCATCATTACTCCCACCATGCAGGCTTAAAGATTACCCACCACACAACATACTTGTCAACCAATAAGTAAGTTGGTAAAACCTATACTATATCATTGCAGGAATAGCGCCAAACCCCGCCAACTACCGGGGTCTATGGCCCCGATAGCCAAGAATATTCTCAACTCCTTGATTTCACTGTAGAATATTGGCGCACATTGCAAGGACCCCCACTATGGCAGCAGCAAAAAAACGTCGTACTCAAGCAGAGAGAACCGAAGCCTCAGACAAGGCCATGTTTAAGGCCGCTATCGCCCTGATAGCCAAAGAAGGCCCCAGCAAGATGACGTTAGCCAGCGTTGGCAAGAAGGCAGGGTTTAGTGGCGGCCTGGTCAGTTATCGCTTTGGCTCCAAAAGCAACCTACTGAAAGCCACCGCCGATCGCATTCTGGAGCTCTGGCAAAGCCGGGTAGTTGACCCCGCACTCTCTGAAGAACTCGAAGACGATGCGACAGCCCAAATCAAAACCGTCTCTCGTCTGTATCTTGAAGCAGTAGCGGCCAAGTCGGATCTGATCATGGCCCAGTTCCGGCTAATGAACGACAGTTACTCTACCTACAAAGAACTGCAACCCACTTTTCAGGAATACGATCGAGCCGTACGCAACAATCTGGTCGAACGTATACAAGCTTTTCAAGACAAGGGCAGTATCCGCAAAGATATCGATGTCGAATCCATTGTTATCAGTCTGGTTGGCACCTTACGTGGTGTCGCGGTACAGTACTTTATCGATAGCGAAAGTGTTGATCTCAAGAAGGTGTACAAAACCATGGAAGATTTGACAGACAGCCTACTCGCCGGGTAAACCACCCGCAACAAGCGCCACACAAAATTATCTCTGGCGCCATCCGCCAGAGATCTTGCCCGTATCGATTTTTATAATAACTGCTCTACTCCTAACCGATTGAGCAGCTTATGACCCCTTCCACACAACTTGCCAAGTTACACCCACAGATAGTTAGGCCTCCATACACATTGCAGGGAGCATACTAATGCATGAACTTGCAGCAACCTTGATGCTAGTGTCTGGGTTTACTCATCAAATCCCTTTCATCCGAAATGGCATTGAAAAGGAAAGCATTGGCTCCAGTGTATTTGGCATAACCTACTTTTTAATAGGCTTGGGGCTTTTAGCAGGCAGCTCTATTGCAATAATTTGCGGAGCTATTTTTCCTACTATAGGGCTATTGCTGGGGAGTTATCTGTTTTTCTTTGTCAAAAAAGATGCTCTTACGCCACTGCATTTGATCATTGATATCGTGGTCATTACCTATTGCGCACTTACTTTTCTGCCAACCAGTAATTGACAGGAGCGATAAATAAGATAGCCTAGTGCTGATGTTCATCTCGCACAGGTTATCTTATGCTGTTGTTTGACTATGCCGATGAAAGCTACGGCACAGGCACGTTTCGTCGCCATATCCATATTAAAGCCACTTCAAGTACCTGCATCAAAGGTTATCTTGAAGATGAACCTCATGCTTTTTCTGTTGAGCTGCAGCACGATCAATCCAAGATAACCTCAATAGAAGCCACCTGGGTAAGACACCCCACCAGCACTTGCCCTGGCGCAATCGATAAACTTAAAGAACTTGAAGGTGCGCCACTATCGAGTAACCCGCTTGATATCAGAGCGTTTAGCGACAGCAAAAGTCATTGCACTCATTTCTTTGACCTTACCGCCCTGATGATAACCCACGCCTATAACACTAATAGAAGTACCAAGAGTAGTGATATCGGTACAGTATTTTTCTACACCATGGCTATCACCGATGAAGCGAATGGCCTCAGCACAGCCAGACTGAACCTGAACGGAAAAGAACTTCAGTACTGGTCAATGAAGCACGGCACCATAGAATCTCCCTCACACCTAAAAGGTCAAAATCCCATGATGGGCATGACATCATGGGCCAAAGACAAGCTATCCGTGCAGGAGATATCTGAAGTTCTCTGCCTGCAAAAGGCGATTTTTGTAGCCACGGGACGACGCTTTAAACTCAACGAGCTTCAAGGCGCTAACTGTAAAGAGGTTGGCCAACCGATAGGCCAATGTTATGCCATGCGCGATGGTAGAGAAGAAGAGTCTATCCGTATAGGCAAACGCATTGATTTCACAAACACGCCTGAAGACATGCTGCAATTTATAGATCCCTGAGCACTACACCAGAACTACACCAGCACAACACAAGAAGAAAAAACTTGCCCATTGCGCCACTCAAAATAGTTATTGGCACATATTGCATGTAGACATAATCAAGAGTCTGGTAGGTTAGCCCCCCAATTGTTTGAGGTATTAAAATGAGCAAAAAGCGCGTATTAATGATCGGCGTATCAACCGGTGTTGGATTTATGGCTGCCGAAAAGTTACTGCAAGAGCATAACTGTGAAGTCTATGCAGCAGCACCAGATATTGAACCTATGCGTTCTTTAGAAGCGTTAGGTGCAACCTTGATCGAAATCGATGTCACATCGTCAGAGTCTGTGAATAACGCCATCACGCAAGTGATAGAGCAGGCAGGTGGGATTGACGTTGTGCATTTCAACGCTGGTCTTAATATTGCGGGTGCTATAGAAGCAGTCCCCGAAGAAATGGTAGAACGTATCTATCAGGTCAATGTATTTGGTTTGGCCCGGGTGATACGTGCTGTTACACCACAACTCCGCAAACAGCGCGCAGGCCGCTTTATTGTCACCGGCTCTGTTATCAGCCACTTCACCGCCCGTATGATGGGCTGGTATTCCTCCACCAAGCATGCACTTTATGCGATCATGACCGCCTTTCGCCAGGAAGTGAGTGAATTTGGTATTGAAGTTGTGGTTATCGAACCTGGCCAAATAAACACCGGCTTTGATCAGGCTGCCATGGCACGGGTAGAAGCCATGGGCCATCCTGAAGACTACACGCACCATGTGGATGAATATATCAACATGAATACTGCATTACTGACAAAAGCACAGGACGGCACCACCACTGCTGCGGCTATGGTGAAAGCAATTACCGATTCAACTCAGCCTAAACCGGTTATACGCACAACAGCCGATGCTGTCTATGTGCCTTTGATTAAGCGGCTATTGGGCGTAAAGGGGTTTGATCGTATGATGATAAAAGCTTACCGAAAATACCGAAAATAGCACCGAAAATAACACCGTTATCGATGCAGTCCCGAAGAGATGACAAAGTTCGTATTAATGGGCAATGCCATCTAATTGCTCGACCATCTCTTCCGGCTCTTCCTGCATACCCCGCTTTAACCAACTCATAAAAACCGCAGCCATCCCGCCTGCACGGTAGAGAAAATCGTAATCATCCTCAGAATGGAATGCCATAAAGTGTTTTTCTATTTCCATTCGATAATGAATAAAACGCGCTGCAAACCATTCTGGTGAGATCAAAGGCTGCAATAAACGCACGCGCTCAGCGTTATTCCTAAATGCCAAAAATGCCTGACGATGAATTTCACGATGACTGCGCTGTTCAGGATCCAAATCATAAACAATATCCAGAAACAGACGAAATACACGCTCTGTTTCAAAGTGCAAAACGGCTTCTGTATTTTCAAAGTGACGATAAAAGGTTTGCCGCCCTACCCCTGCTCGCTTGCATATATCCGTAACTGTTACATTACCGGAACCAGACTCCAACAATTGGTAATAAGCCTCAACAATCCACTGCCGTGAATTGTCGATCTGCTTTTGCTTGCGACTGGGCTCAGGTGTTGCCGGTTGCTCAATATGAGACATCAGGAGACCTTTGTACCGTTTTCAAGCCACATAACGTAAATACCTTCACCTCGTTAACGCGCAATCTTAGTATGAACCAAATCATGACCAGAGAACAATGACGATCAGGAGTAAAGACATGAAACAACATCATGCGGATGTAGTGATTATAGGTGCTGGAGCAGCAGGTCTAAGCTGTGCGCTGACCGCGCTTGAAGCCGGATCAAAGGTCATCAATATCGAGCGTTCCACCCAGGACATGATGGGTGGTAATACCCGCTGGACCGAAGCCAACCTGTTGCTGCAAGGCGGTCCCGAGCAAGAAGGCTTCGAGCTCAATGATATGTTTTACTTGTCCTATGCCATTAACAAAGGCTTCCATGTTGATCCAGACATTGAAGCAGAGACCGTTAACGACTATGAAAACTGGTCTGCCTTGGCCAAGACCACACAATTTGTTGACCCGGAATTACTGGGTACATTTGCCGATAGTATCCCACCAACACTGGAGTGGCTCACTGAACGCGGCGTCCAGATTAATCCCAAAGAACCTGAAACCATCCCCTTCTGCATGCCCACCCTCCCCTATGTAAAAATCTACGGCGGCGGCCTGGCCATTATTGAAAAGCTGGTACCACAAATTGAAGAAAAAGGTGGTCAATTTCTGTTTGAAACCACAGCCCATAAGCTGATCGAAGAAAACGGCACTGTTGTCGGCGTCCGATGCAGCGGTAAAAACAATGAAACCATCGACGTCTTTGGCAAGGTGGTACTCGCCTCCGGGGGTTTCGAAGGCAACCCGCAAATGCTGGTGCAATACGGCGGCCAGGAAAAACGCTATATGCGCCCTGTCGCCAAAGGCGGTCTGTACAATAAAGGTGAAGGATTGCGTATGGCACTGGAGCTAAATGCCGCAGCCGCTGGCGATTGGTCTGACTGCCACCAACAGGTTGTAGACTCGCGTACCGGCTTGCAGGAAGCCATGGTGAATATTTGGCCCTTTGGCATTATGGTGAATCAAAAGGGTGAGCGCTTTATGGATGAAGCCCCCAACAATATTTTGGAATGGCAAGAAGAGCCTCCGGCCCACATTACCCGTCAACCCGGTGGTATCGGCTACATCATTTATGACGAAAAGTTGGCCAGCGATACGGAATCCAGCTGGAAATATGGTATCCGTACCGATATGCCACCTGTTCAAGCCAACAGCCTGGAAGAGCTGGCAGCACTGCTGATGATTCCGGTCGCAACACTCAAGCAGACCGTGGCGGATTACAATGCCAGCTGTGTTAATGCCGATAAAGTGAATCGCTGTATTGGCGATCAAAATGTTGATTTTATGTCTATCGACATTGCCAATCACCAGTTCTTTGACGGCGCCGGCACCGAGGGCGTGTACCCGCCAAAACAAAACTATGCCGCGCCTATCGACAGCCCTCCTTACTATTGCTATCCCGCAATCTCTTCCATTTGCTTTACCCATGGTGGCCTGCGCGTTAACGGTAATGCTCAAGTCGTTAACTCCAGCGGCGAAGTCATCCCCGGGCTCTATGCTGCCGGTGAGACGGTGGGCATGCACTATGGTATCTACACGGTGGGCACCTCGGTTTTACGTGGATTGTGTTTTGGCCGCATTGCCGGTGCACATGCAACCAATTCTTAACGCACTGTTTTATAAGGAGTTATTTCCAGCAATAGCAAAATTGATAATGTCACCGGTCAAAATCGGTTGATTATTATCTTGAGGTCATATAACTTACTATTTAACCAGTTAGTAATATTCTCATATAGATCCCCAAGTTATTTCGCACTTGGGGATCTCGCACCCAACATACTTACTGGCCATATAGTTTGTATTTATAAAAAGCGACGATCTTAGGTCCATGAATCGCCTCGCATAAAAACAATAACGCAAGACAAAACCCAAGAGATAAAGAGAGGACGCGATGATTAAAAAATCACTGCCACTTGCCGTTGGTCTGATAATGTCAGCCCCTACCCTTGCCCAGGATGATACTTCAGGCTTCACCCTGGAAGAGATCGTTGTAACTGCCCAAAAACGTGAACAGAGTCTGCAGGATGTACCCATCGCGGTTACCGCCTACGACTCAAACGCATTAAAAGCGCAGGGCATTCAGGAGGTCACCGACCTGAATAAAGCTAACCCTAGCTTCCATATCAACGTCCAGCAAAACAAAGTCTCCAACAGCCCAGTGCGTATTCGCGGTATCGGTACCAACGGTACTAACGCGGCGTTTGAAGGTGCCGTTGGCCTGTATGTAGATGGTGTATACCGCAGTCGCCCAGGCATGGTGTTATCGACATTTAACGATGTTGGTGGGATTGAGATTCTTCGCGGCCCTCAGGGTACCCTGTTTGGTAAAAACACATCAGCAGGCGCCATGATCATCACTTCCCAGGCACCGGAGCATGAATTCTCTGCAGGCGGTGAAGTAACCGTGGGTAACTACGATAAAACCCGTGGCAATTTTTATGTTACCGGTGGCGTGACCGATGAACTGGCTCTGCGTGCCTCTATCGTTTATGACAAAGCAGATGGTTTTTATGAAAACAATCTGACCGGTAACAATTCGATGAATACCGATACCCAGTCAATCAAACTTCAAGCGCTATACGAGCCAACCGAAGACCTGAGTATTCGCACCATCATTGATTACACTGAAGCCGATGAAAAGTGTTGTTACGGCATGTCTACCCGACTGGATGCCCCTTCTGCGCTTGACCAGGCAGTGGTTGGTCCATCAGTAGCAGCCAAAGGTATTTCTTATTTCACCAATGGACGTTATACCGAAGACCGCCCTATCAATCAGGACGGCAAGGATATTTCACGTGATCGCGGAATTAGCATCGATGTGAATTATGCACTTAATGAAAACATGGATTTGCGTTCCATCACCTCATACCGAGAATACAAAAATGCTCAAAGTGAGGGTGACTGGGATTTTAATCCGTATGACTGGGGTTCTGATTACGCCCAATCCTATGAGTTTGAAACCTTTACTCAGGAATTTAACCTGACCGGAAACACTGAACTCGGCGACATTGATGTCGAATATGTATTGGGATTGTTCTACTCCAATGAAGATCTAATACATAATCTAAGTTACGGTACCGGTGAGGATATGCAAGTTCTGGCTTTGGGACTGGGTGGCGCAATCGAAAACCCTGACGCTATTGCCGTTAATAATTTATATACTCTGGAAGACGAAGTTAGAGCAGTTTACGGCCATTTTACTTTCGCTTTATCTGAGCAAATTAATCTGATTGCCGGTGTTCGTTATTCGGAGGAAGAAAAAGAACTGACACTGGAAAATCTGATCGGTACTGATGCCGAGTACTGGGCATACTCACTGGCAAATCACCAAGTATTCGCCACCTTGGGATCAGGCTCTCTTTCTGGTCCTGAGGGTTCCGAAGGTATTGATGAAGAAGAAGTGACTTACACGTTAGGGGTACAGTACTTCCCAACAGAAGATACTCAGGTTTACGCCAACTATTCCAAAGGTTACAAAGCCGGCGGTATTTCCATGAATGTGAATGCCATGGGTGCGTTTAACCCTGCCAGCCCGTCACCTACTTTTGATCCTGCTGTCTATGCTCCCGAGTATGTCGATGCCTATGAAGTTGGTATTAAAACCAATTATCTCGAAGGTGCTGGCCGCTTGAATATCGCGGTGTTCTATAGCGATTACCAGGATATCCAGGTGAACAGTTGGGACGGCCTGAAGTTCAATACCGGTAATGCGGAAACCGCCGTGACGCAAGGTATTGAAATTGAAAATATGCTGGCCTT
Source organism: Maricurvus nonylphenolicus (assembly GCF_042854845.1). Taxonomy (GTDB): domain Bacteria; phylum Pseudomonadota; class Gammaproteobacteria; order Pseudomonadales; family Cellvibrionaceae; genus Maricurvus; species Maricurvus nonylphenolicus. The sequence continues at coordinate 3,604,936 of NZ_AP031498.1, forward strand.
GTCTGAAAACCTGATTACCAATGTTGCCATTACCTATCTTGATGACACCAGCTTTGGTGAAGTGCCTGCCACATTCGACCCAGAAGGTAGAATGACCGATCGCGATCAGGCCTTCGCACCTGAGTGGGCAGGTAATATCGGTTTAATGTACGAAAACAATTTAAACGATAGCCTTGAAATCTACGGCAATTTCAATCTGAGTTATACCGGTAAGCACTGGGTATCCAATGATGTGGATGTAAAACAGAGCTATTCATTGGTTGATCTGTCTCTTGGCTTACGCAGCACGGATGGCATTTGGGATATTGCATTTTTCTGTCAAAACTGTGGCGACAAAGAATATATCACCAATGGCTTTACCGCACCGTTCCTGGGTACTGTTTTGCAACAAGTTGATCCAAGTGCTGAAGACGTCGTTATGATCAACACCGGTGCTCCTCGCACTTACGGTGTAACCGTAACCGCTAACTTCTAATCACACCTCCGCTTAGGGCAAGCATTGGCTTGCCCTTTTTTAATACTCAAAAAAGGCCTAACATTTCTTAACCCCCGATGGCGCCATTAGCTAGCAAGGCGTCACCCTTTGCAAGAATCAACATTTCGATGGACCGGTATGATAAACCCTAAACTCACGTTACAAGGTATCTGCCATGAACTCAGTAAAACGTCCCGTCGCCTTGGTTACCGGCGCTTCAGCGGGCATCGGAAAATCCATTGTTAAACAACTTCAACAGGATGGCTGGAAAGTCTACGGCGCAGCACGACGCGTCGAAGCCATGCGCGATATAGAAAAAGAAGGCGCGAGCGTACTCGCTCTGGATGTTACCGATGATCAGAGCATGCAAACCTGTATCGATACCATCATTCAACAGGAAGGACAAATAGACGCCCTCGTCAACAATGCCGGTTACGGCTCCTATGGCACTGTCGAAGATGTGGATATTGACGAAGCCCGTCGTCAATTTGAAGTTAATGTCTTCGGCCTGGCCCGACTTACGCAACTGGTATTGCCGCATATGCGTGAAGCAAACCAGGGTCGTATTGTGAATATCAGCTCTATGGGCGGCAGAATTTGGATGCCTGTAGGAGGTTGGTACCACGCCACAAAATACTGCGTAGAAGTTCTTTCCGATGCGTTGAGATTGGAAACCAAACCCTTTGGTATTCATGTCTCCGTGATTCAACCCGGCGCAATTGAAAGTGAGTGGTCAGGTATTGCCGCAGATAACCTGAAAAAGACCGCCAAAACATCACCTTATCAAAAAATCGTACAGGCCATGGTTAATGCATTAACTAACTATGATTCGGCTTCTAAACCTGAAGTAATTGCCAAAGCAGTATCCAAAGCTCTTAACAGTAAAAAACCCAAACGCCGCTATGCCGCGCCATTTGATGCCAAGGCCCTTATCTTCCTGCACTGGATTATGCCCGATCGGATTTGGGATCGGTTTATTATGATGGCACTAAAGGCTTCATAACAACAAAGGTTACATTATGGTCATTAGCAACGCTACCCGCTTCCCATTACCCCCTGGCTGGAAAGTTATCTTCAGGGATCTGGATATCAATGCAGGTCATATTCTGCGACGGGCAGGGCTTGCTGAAGATCTCTTTAGCCAGGAAAAACCCATGCTAAAAGCATCAGAGTACTTTCGCTTCTGGAATACGCTGATGCAATATTTTAACAATCCGAAAATGCCACTTACACTTGTGGATAAGCTATCTATCGAAGGGTTTAACGCACCTATTTTTGCAACACTGTGTAGCCCTAATCTGGCTATAGGGTTGCAAAGACTCAGTTGCTTTAAACGGTTAATCGGACCGATCAATATGCATGTAGAGCAATCGATCAGGGAGATGTGCATAAGTTTTTCCAGTGCCTCAACCAAAGACCCCTTACCGGATTCTTTAGCTCATACGGAGCATGCATTCATCATCAAACTAGCTCGCATGGCGACAAGAGAACATATTATTCCACACCAGGTTGAATGTACGACGCTACCTCAGCCCATTGATGCGTTTACGCATTACTTTGGTGTTCAACCAACATTGGGCACAACTAACCGCCTCACGTTTAGTCAGGAGGATGCGCGGCGGGTATTCTTAACCGCCAACAATGATATGTGGGGATTCTTTGAACCTGAATTGAGACTCAGATTACACAACCTGGAAAAAAGCGCATCAACCCACGGTAGAGTTAAAGCCGCCTTACTGGAATTGTTGCCCAGCGGCCGTAGCAGTATCGTTGATGTAGCGTCGAATATGGCCGTCAGCAAACGTACGTTGCAACGACGTTTAAGTGATGAGAATTACACCTATCAAAGGATTTTAAGTGAAACTCGCGAAGAGCTTGCGCGTTTCTACCTGACCCAATCCGATCTCAGCTGCTCTGAGATTTCTTATTTAGTCGGATTTGAAGACCCAAACTCATTTTTCCGCGCCTTTAACCAGTGGACAGGCTTACCGCCGGAAAGGTTACGCCAACAAGCACGTGGATTTGATGTAGCGGTTTAACACTGATAAACATCTAGTAAAAACAAGGTACAGTCATGATTAGTTTTGAATTAAATGGAGAAACCGTCTCCACCAATGTGGCGGAGGATACGCCATTACTGTGGGTTATCCGCGATCACTTTAAACTCAAAGGCTCAAAGTTTGGTTGTGGTATGGGCCTGTGTGGTGCCTGCACTATGCATGTGGACGGAGAGGCTGTTCGCACCTGTATCTTACCGCTCAACGCCGTTGCCAACCGCAAAGTCACCACTATTGAAGGGCTTTCTCCTGCAAGCACGTTGCATAAAGTCCAGAAAGCCTGGATCGAGCACAACGTGCCTCAATGTGGTTACTGTCAGTCGGGGCAGATCATGTCAGCGACTGCGCTGTTGAAAACAAACATCAATCCTTCCGACAGCGATATTGATCGGGCCATGCAGGGCAATATCTGCCGCTGTGGTACCTACCCTCGTATCAAAAAAGCCATTAAAGCGGTGGCCAAGGACCTGCAAAACGGTGTTGCCTACTACACGCCTGACAATAGTCCAGCTAGCGCTACGAACAAGGAGGTCAACGTATGAGAAAAGTAACATCTTCACGCCGGGATTTTATCAAGCTGGTCAGTGTTGCGGGTGGCGGTTTAATAGTGGGGGTTCCTTTATCAGGCTGTGCCACCACAAGGTTACCGGAACCGAATCAAGCGGGTACTTACCAAGGTGATGCCTTTATTCAAATTACGCCATCCAATGAGATCCATTTTTATATGGGCCGATCTGAGATGGGCCAAGGTACCTTTGATGGGCTTACCACCCTGGTTGCGGAAGAATTGAATATTCATCCAAGCGCAATTACAACGCACCATGCGCCAGTGCACAAGGCATTTGTCAATTCTGACTTTGGCGTGCAAGGCACTGGCGGTAGCACCAGCATGAAAGTGAGCTTTCTACCTACCCGTCAATCGGCGGCCAATGCTCGCCAGGCAATTCTATTGGCTGCAGCCGAACAGCTGGACACTTCTGTGGATAACTTACGCATGAGTGAAGGCAATGTTTACCTGGGCGATAAAGCTTATCCCTATGGCACATTTGCAGAGTTAGCCAGTAACCGGGACATTCCAACTGACGCGTCACTTAAAGCAAAAGAAGATTTTCAATTTATCGGTAAAAGCAGCCCGCGTATTGATGGCCAACCAAAATCAACGGGAACGGCGGAGTTTGGTATAGACGTAGACTTTCCGGGCCTTAAAAAAGCCATTCTCAAACGCTGCCCTGTTGCTGGCGGTACCGTTAAGGCTTTTGATGATAAAAACGCCAAAAACATGCCTGGTGTGCTAGCGGTTGTTGTCATTGAAAATGGCGTCGCAGTTGTTGCCGACAACACCTGGCAAGCCAAGCAAGCCGCTGAAGCGTTAAAAATACAATGGAATTACCCGGAGCTTAAATCCTTCTCCTCTGAACACATTAAAGCCACGCTCCAGAAAGCCTTGGATGAGGACCACGGCGAAAAAGCCCATAAAGAAGGCAATGGTGGAAAAGGTCTGACAAACGCCGATAACATCATTACCGCTGAATACTGGGCGCCGTATTTAGCCCATGCCACCATGGAGCCGATGAACTGCACTGCACGTATTGAAAATGGTGTATGCGATGTATGGGTTGGTTGCCAAAGTCCGCAAGTTGCCAAAGGCATTGCCAAGCATATCTCTGGTCTTGATGACGACAACGTACATATTCACTCCACCTTTATGGGGGGAGGCTTTGGTCGCCGAGGCGCGAATGATTATATTACCGAAGCCGTGTCTATCGCCAAAGCGGCACGCTTGCCGGTACAGCTGGTATGGACGCGTGAAGATGACATGCAACATGATCTGTATCGCCCGCCAGCGTTAACCCGTTTTTCCGCCAGCATAGATGACAACGGATTGATTGATACCTATGCCGTTAACAGTGCTGGCCCTAATATCACCCCCTACCTCATGCAAGAAGCACTGCCTGCCATGCTGCCTGGATTTATGGGCGGTGTTGCAGAGTGGGCAGCCGAAAAAACCCACGGGGTATTTGCCAACTGGATGGTAGAACCCGCCAGCGTTGAAGGTTTATTTGAAGACTACGACACGCCCAATAAAGAAGTTCGCCATGTAACGGTTGATCCCGGTGTACCACTGGGTTATTGGCGAGCGGTAGGTCATTCGTTTAGTGGTTTCTTTAAAGAAAGCTTTATCGATGAACTTGCAATAAGCGCCAACCGAGATCCTGTTCAATTCCGTCTCGATAATACGGCTAACGATAAAAAGCTTAATCATGTGATACGGGTAGCCGCAGACAAAGCGAACTGGGGAACACCATCAAGACCTGGCACGGCACAAGGTTTTGCTGCCCATACCTCTTTTCTGGCAAAAGTTGCTCAGGTGGCAGAAGTCAGCGTGAGCAATGATGAAATTACGGTGCATAAGGTTGTCTGTGTGATTGACTGTGGACAGGTTGTAAACCCCGACACAGTTAAAGCACAAATGGAAGGCAGTATTATTTTTGGTTTAACCGCTGCCCTTCACGGACAAATTGATATTGTGGATGGTGTGGTACAACAATCAAACTTCCACAACTACCCTATGCTTCGCATGCCACAATCGCCTGAGATTGAAGTCCATATTATCGATAGCGAGGAAACACCGGTAGGTGTTGGAGAACCGGGATTACCACCCATTGCAGCCGCGGTGGCCAATGGTGTTTATGCTGCCATTGGTAAACGCTTACGCTCGCTGCCATTAACACTATCGTAACCAGAAAATGAAATGGCTTATCCCAGGATAAGCCATTTCTCGTAAACTTCTTATAAGTTAAACCATGTACTCGCCACCATTCACATGAATAACCTGACCAGTAACAAACTTGCCACTGTCTGCGGCCAAATATAACGCCGCTTCGGCAATGTCGTTTACATGGCCAGGATGTTTGATGGAGAGATTTTTAAATACCTGATCAATATCCACATGAGCATAATGTTTTTGATCACGCTTGGTATCAATAGCACCCACGGCAATGGTATTGGCTGTAACTTCGTGAACGCCATATTCGCGTGCGATAGCTTTGGATAAACCGTGCATGCCGGCTTTGGCCGTTACATTAGCCGCGCGCTCATAAAATTGTCCAAAAAAACCATCATAACCGGACATATTAATAATGCGGCCCCACTTTTTTTCACGCATTTTTGGCAGCACTAATCGACTGCCATAAAAACAGGAACTTAAATTCGTATTTATCACCTGCTGCCACATTTCCGGGGTAATTTCTTCAAACGCCATACGATGGCGAACACCGACGTTATTCACCAAGATATCAACCGTACCAAAAACTTCTTCTGCTTCCGCAAGCATAACTTGCCACTGTGAAGGATCGGAGACATCCGCCATAACACCGTGGGCCTTGCCGCCAACATCACAAATAGCGTTTACCACCGCATCGACATTGTCACGATTGCTCGATCCATTAACGATAACACTGGCACCTTCAGCTGCAAAAAGCTCTGCAACTGCTCGGCCAATATTTTGCCCTGACCCTGTGACCAATGCCGTCTTACCCTGTAAACGTTCTCCCATTTTCTCTTCTCCCAATGTACTGATAACAAACAACATACTTACTTATTGATCAAATAGTATTTTGCAGTTAAGCTCAGTTGTCAATAATCAGGAGCCGACAGGTAATCACATGACGCACGTTAAATCAGCCAGTTTTAAAACGGCCATTGTTCTTGGTTGTATGTATTCGCTTAGCGTTATGGATCGCCAAATTGTGGCCATGCTGCTGGAACCGATTAAACACGATATGCAGCTTTCGGACACGCAACTGGCACTAATGTCAGGCTTGGTGTTTGCTTTATTTTATGGTGCTATGGGCATTCCTATTGCACGACTTGCCGATCGTGCCAATCGCGTAAATATTTTATCCTGGTGTTTAGGCGTCTGGAGTTTAATGACTGCCCTTTCTGGTATGGCAGTAAATTTCACCATGATGTTACTTGCGCGTATCGGGGTTGGCGTCGGTGAAGCAGGATGTCAGCCAGCCGGACAATCGATTATTGCCGACACCTATGAGGAGAGTCGTCGCGCGCGTGCACTTGCTATTTTTGCCGCAGGCGCACCGATTGGTGGACTGCTTGCCTATCTATTAGGCGGCGCTCTGGCAGATACTTACGGTTGGAGAGTCACGCTGATTGCTGCAGGCGTTCCCGGATTAATTTTTGCGGTGTTGATTCGCTATTTAATAACCGAACCGCAACGTACCGCTGCGTCAAATGAAGCCGAGCAGCAAGCCGTTATTCCAGAAATAAAAAAGTTGCTGGCCACACCAATCTATCGTTACGCGTTGCTGGGTCATATTTTTTGTATTGCCCTGATGTACACCATTATGATCTGGGTCCCGACACTGATGATTCGAGTTCACCAACTGTCGCTCACAGAAATTGGCATTATCATTGGTGCATCCTCCCTGATTGGCGGACTCGCAGGTTCCATTCTGTCTGGTGTCATCACTGACGTTATGGCCAATAAGCACAGTAAATGGTTAGGGGCATTACCCATGCTATATTGCTTGCTGGCGTTGCCTTTGTTTATGGGCTTTCTTTGGACATCCAGCATGTGGGTATCGATCGGCCTTTTAACGGTGTGCATGATTCTATTGAATGCTCACACGCCTCCCTGCTATGCGACTTACCATAAGAGTGTCGCACCTGAGAACCGGGCTATGTCAGTGGCGCTTTCCACGCTTAGTGTGAATATTATTGGTCTGGGCCTGGCGCCTTTGTTGGTAGGAAGTATTAGTGATGTGCTTTCAAGTGAATATGGAGAGCGCTCATTGAATATGGCGATGTTTGTTGGCGCCGCATTCTTACCGCTGGGTGCATATTGTTATTATAAAGTGGCTCAGCTTTTTGCTACTGAACACATCAAGACCGTTACAACTGAAAACCTGGCGGAAGTTGAGCCAGCCTTAAAATAAATCCATATTGCCGGGCACCATAAATCCATGGTGCCCATTACCGCCCCCACTTTCCCAGTATCTGATCCATAGTTACTAGCTCCCCTTACCCCCAAAGACATTCATCAGGCTTTTACACCTTAGTACCTGCAACCTGAAGCCATACAAGGCTGCCAACAAGCTCATAGCCAAGAACAATAACAAACACATTTCTCATAGCCGATAAATCAATACACACCATTAATTTGTTCAATTGACAAAACTAGCCCCACGAAAGGATAATAACGTTCGAATAGAGTTCACAAAGATGTATCAACATGTCTCCTGCGCCCAAACACTGCCCCGAACAACAGCTCTGCAATATCCTCAGTGCTGCCGCTTGCTGTATTGAGGAAACATCGCTGTTGGACTTCACCATGTCGGCCATCGCCAAAAAAGCCGGTATGTCGATGGGGTCTATTTATAAACATGTCCACACCAAAGAGGATGTGCTGATCGCCCTGTCGCAACATGGCTTTATCCGTTTGCGTGAGACCTTCACGGCGATATTTAAAACCCCATTGACCGTTGCCGAGCAGCTAATCGCCCTTAGCCTGCTGGATTACTCCAAGGTCGACCCCTATCCCTTTACCCGGCACCTGGAGATGCTGGTCAGCAACAGTGCCCTGCTTAAACGCTCCTCACCCCAGTGGCAGCAGCAGATGAGCACTGCCTGTGACGGTATAGATATTTTGATGCTGACCCACTTCCGCCAAGCCATCAGCGATGGAGAGCTGACGACTACCGGCGATGAAGACGCGTGTTTGCAGCAACTACAGCTGGGAATCTGGGCTATTAATGTCGGCCACATTCAAGTGCTGCTGCAGACCCACAGTGAAAATCAGGCCAGCAATCTGCCAAAGGCGATTTTTCCACTGGCCACAGACAATCCCCATGTACTCAACTGCATGCGGTTGATCAACAGCTTCGACTGGCGCCAACCCCTTACAGAGGAAGGCATTAAAAGAGCAGCCCAAACCCTGATCGAGCTGGGTTTTCGTTAACGAATTATTTTTTTATTGAGGTATCCACCATGAAAACCCGTCGCTGGCTGATAACCATTGCTTTATGCCTTAGCGTCTTTGTCGCACTTGGCGCCTATAAGGTTATGCAGATTCGCTCGGCTATTGCCTTCGCTGAATCATTCCCAGAACCTTCTGAAACGGTTGAAGCATTTACCGCCGAATCCCGCATGATTCAGCAGAGCACCACCACTATTGGTGAAATTATTGCCCCGCAAAGTATCGACCTGCGCAACGAGCTTGAAGGCCGTATCGCATCCGTTAACTTCACCTCTGGCCAAATCGTGAAGCAGGGACAGGTGTTATTGCAATTAGATATCAGTGAAGAAACCGCCCGCCTGCAAGCCGCCCAGGCCCGCGCCGACCTGGCGCAGGTCGATTTAAAACGAGTGAGGAAATTGCGTCAGAACAAAACCGTCAGTGAAGAGCGTTTTGATCAAGCCAAAGCTGAATACGATATTGCCAATGCCGATATAGCCGCCCTAAAAGCCGCCATCGACAAGAAAACCCTGCGCGCACCGTTTGATGCTCGTGTGGGTATTCACGAAATGGAAGCCGGTGAATTTTTGCAGAGTAATACGCTAATCACCACCTTGGTTGGCCTTAACGATTACACCTGGGTTGATTTCAACCTGCCACTACATCAGGCCAATATCCCCTTGGGCACAAGCATCGAAATTCTGTCTAATGCTCAATCCAACGAGTCGATTAAAGGCGAGATTATTGCCAGGGATTCCGTTATGTCCGCACAATCCCGCAACCTGCGTTTCCGGGCCAAAATTGAGAGCGATGCGCAGTTCCAGCCTAACGCCATCGTCAATGTGCGCCTGCCACTAAGTACAAATACCGAAACCACAGTGGTTCCGGCAACGGCAGTGCGCCATGACAAACTGGGTGACTATGTCTACATACTGCGAGCCGATCAGGAAGCAAACGGCTTCCGTGCGATCCGCCGCAGCGTGGTTACTGGTTTTGAAGACAAGGACATTATCGCTGTTACCGAAGGATTAAAGCCTGGCGAAACCATTGCCGCCAACGGCACTTTCAAACTACGCGATAACTTACTGGTGTTTGTAAAAGAACGCCCTACAGTAAGCCAGTCCCACTAATAAAGCTGACCGAAGTAGTTAGATAAAGAGGTTATTGAGTATGGCTAGAAAATTCGGCAGCCCAACCATTATGGACATTTTTGTCACCCGCCCTGTGCTGGCGGTTGTCCTGTCTTTGTCCCTGGTGTTAATTGGCATACGCGCATCAATGAGCTTACCGGTTCTGCAATATCCTAAAGTGGAAAGCTCCTCACTGGTGATCAGTACTGCCTATGTAGGGGCATCAGCAGAAGTGGTCCAGGGTTTTATTACCGATCCGATTGAACGTGCCGCATCGACAGTGCCCGGCATCGATTATATAGATTCCAGCACGCTGGCTGGCATGAGTACTGTTACTGTATGGCTGAAATTAAATGAAGACAGCACTGCAGCACTGGCAGAGCTCTCATCTCGTTTGGACCAAATTCGCTTTGAATTACCGGCAGGCGCTGAAGATCCCTCTGTAGAAGTAAAACGCGCAGACAGATCCAACGCGGTATTCTACCTGGATGTGATTACAGAAGGATTCTCCCGCGCCCAGGTGACAGACTACTTAACCCGCCACGTTAATCCTATTCTATCCTCCATTGATGGTGTCCAACGTATCGGCATCGAAGGTGGCCGCAACCCTGCAATGCGGGTGTGGATTGATCCCATCAAAATGGCCGCCTTTAATGTCAGCGCTCAGGATGTTCACGCGGCACTCAGCAGTAACAATATCATTGCTACCGTCGGTAAAAGTGAAAACAGTTTGCAGCGTATTAACTTGATGGCAAACACCACCTTGCAAAATGTCTCCGACTTTGAGCGCCTGGTGATTCGCGAGAGCGATAACTCTCTGATTCGTTTGCGTGATATTGCTCGTGTAGAACTGGGCGAAGAAGAAGGCGAAGTCAATGCTCGACATAGCCAGAACAAAGCGGTGTACATCTCCGTATGGCCCCTGCCCGGCGCCAACGAAATGGTGATTGGCGACCAGCTGTATCCTTTGCTGGATAAAATTAATCCCACCCTGCCCGATGGCCTGCATATTGATATCGGTTACGATGGCACCCTGTATATGCGCGATGCCATTAAGGAAATTTTCACCACGCTGATAGAAACCATTTTACTGGTTGGCCTGGTGGTACTGGCTTTGATGGGCTCCATTCGCACCGCTATCGTACCCTTAATCACCATCCCAATTTCAATTCTTGGTGCAGCCGCCGCCATGTCAGTTATGGGGTTCTCTCTCAACCTACTGACTATTCTGGCAATCGTGTTATCGGTGGGACTGGTTGTTGATGATGCGATTGTGGTGGTAGAAAACGTCTCGCGTTATATGCGCGAAGGTAAAAGTCGCTTACAAGCAGCCCTGGCAAGCTCCCGCCAGTTACTCGCGCCTATTATCGGCATGACAATTACTCTGGCCGCCGTTTATGCACCGATTGGCTTTTTATCAGGTTTAACCGGCGTACTCTTTAAAGAATTCGCCTTTACCTTAGCGGTTGCTGTATTAATCTCTGGTGTTGTTGCCATTACTCTATCCCCAATCATGAGCGCTTATGCCTCTCCGGAAGGCGGGAAAGAAGGCCGCGGCACGCGCTGGGTCAATCAACGCTTTGATATCTTGCACCGCGCCTACGGCAAACTGCTCGACAAAGTCTTCTTATGTCGTCCGCAGGTTTTGTTTGCCGGGGTATTCCTAACCCTGCTGATTGTCCCGTTCTACATGTTCTCTCAACAGGAATTAGCACCTATTGAAGATCAGAGCAGCATCAATATCGTTGTTGAATCTCCCCCTGAAGCTTCACTGGAATACACAACCGACTATATGACCGATGTCGTTGATACATTACTGTCAACGGAAGACTCGAAATTTATGTGGCAAATTATTCGTGGGAATGGCGGTTTTGGCGGCGTCATATTCGAACCGTTTGATCAACGTGATCGCAGCGTCCATGAAATATTGCCAGAGATGTTTGGGACAAGCTCGTCCATTACTGGCTTAAAGGTTTTCCCCATTCTTCTACCTGCGCTACCCACGGCCGGCAGCTTCGATGTTGAAATGGTCGTGCTATCACCAGACAACACTGAAGATATGCAACAGTACGCGGAGAAGCTCAAAGCAGCGGCCTTTCAAAGTGGGCGCTTTATGTTTGCCGAAACGGACCTGAAAGTGGATCTGCCACAGGTGAGTTTTATCCTTGATCGCGAACGTATTGCCGACTTGGGCATGAGTCTTGATTCTGTTAGCCGCCAATTGGGCGTCATGCTGTCTGGCAACTACGTCAATCGCTTCGACTACCAGGGCAAAGCTTATCGGGTAATTCCCATGGCCGAAGGGCAAGCCCGAGACAACCCTCAAGCATTGCTCGACCTGCAAATACGTACCCCCAATGGTGATTTAATTCCCCTTTCCACAGTCGCATCACTGGACTATGCGATAGCACCTCGGGTGCTAGGTAAGTTCCAGCAGAAAAACTCCTTCCGTATATACGGCGGCGTATTGCCAGGCACCACCAAGGAGCAAGCACTTTCTGCCCTCGAGGAAGCCGCAGCAGAAATTCTGCCACCAAGTTATTCGCTGGATTACGCTGGCGAATCACGACAATTACGTCAGGAAGGTAATACCCTCGTCGGTGTACTGGGCATTGCTTTAGTGTTTGTTTACTTTGTATTGGCCGTGCAATTTAACAGCTTCCGAGATCCCCTGGTGGTACTTGTGGGTTCAGTGCCCCTTGCCTTGGCCGGCGCTATGCTCTTTCCATTCCTTGGCTGGACTACCATCAATATCTATTCACAGATTGGTTTTATTACCTTAGTAGGGCTGATCGCCAAAAATGGTATTTTGATTGTGGAATTTGCCAATCACTTGCAAAGTGAAGGCTTTAATAAACTTCAAGCAATTAAAGGTGCGGCAGAAACGCGGTTACGCCCTGTATTAATGACCACAGCTGCAACAGCTTTAGGTCACTTCCCACTGATATTGGTTACCGGAGCCGGGGCTGAGGCTCGCAATAGTATTGGTATTGTGCTGGTGGCTGGCATGGTGATTGGTACCGTGTTTACGCTGTTTGTACTGCCTTGTGTTTATATGTTGTTGGCGCAGGAGCATAATCCGGACGAGGTTGATCCGGAGCATGATGCTGATAAGGATTCTTCAGTTAGTTACGCAGCCTGATATTTCTTAGTTTTCAATCCGGCTGGCTGCAAGGGAGGCTTCATTTGAAACCTCCCTTACATCCATCCTCACACCGCAGACACTTCAACCTTCCCTCTCGAAAAGAAAAGTAACCTTCTCTTTAGCACGATATGAGCGTAGGGGGTCTGGGGGCTCTTTGCAAAACCGTGGGCGACAGGGACGTCGCCGACGAGCGCCATGGATGGCAATTGCGTGTTTTGCAAAGAGCCCCCAGACCTCCTGCGCGTATTTAGAACCCGAAACTACAAGCAAAAAAAAACGGGAGCTCAAATAAACTCCCGTTTCTTAAATCATCAACTAAACAAAAACTTAGTCAACAAACACTCGAGCATTACGGAATATACGCATCCAACCGCTATCCTCAGTCCACTCATCCGGTGCCCAGGAGTTACTTACGGCACGGAAGATACGCTCAGGGTGTGGCATCATAATGGTGGCGCGACCGTCTTTAGAAGTTACCGAGGTAATACCGACTGGCGAACCGTTAGGGTTAGCTGGGTAGGTTTCAGTCACCTGCAGTTGGTTGTCGAGATAACGCATAGCAACCAGACCACTGGCATCACAGGTTTCCAGTGCTTGCTCCGAAGCAAACTCGGCACGACCTTCACCGTGAGCTACAGCCACTGGCATATGAGTTCCTTCCATACCCTTAAACAGTACGGAAGGAGTCTCTTCAATCTTAACCAGACTGAAACGGGCTTCAAACTGCTCAGACACGTTACGTACAAAACGCGGCCAGTGTTCGGTGCCAGGAATCAGGGCTTTCAGGTTAGACATCATCTGACAGCCGTTACATACACCCAGGCTGAAGGTATCTTCGCGATGGAAGAAGCCCTGGAACTGATCACGTGCTTGCTGGTTAAACAGAATGGTTTTGGCCCAACCTTCACCCGCACCCAGAACATCACCGTAGGAGAAGCCACCGGCAGCGGCGATGCCTTTAAAGTCTTCCAGGGTTACGCGGCCTGCCAGGATGTCACTCATATGTACATCAACCGCAGTGAAACCGGCACGATCAAATGCAGCACCCATTTCCACGTGGCCGTTAACACCCTGCTCACGTAAGACAGCAACTTTAGGACGTACACCTTTGCTGATATAAGGCGCAGCGATATCTTCGTTTTGATCGAAGGTCAGGTTAACACTCAGACCTGGATCAACACGGTCGATTTGATCGAATTCTGATTTGGCACACTCGGCATTATCACGCAGGGACGCCACTTCGTAGCTGGTTTTGCTCCACAGGCGCTGCAGGGTTGCGCGGCCTTCTTCGAAGATGATGTCACCGTTGTATTCAACACGAACACTGTCGTGGCTGTTTAACCAACCCAGCTTGCTTACGCTAACACCTGCTTTGGCAAAGCGAGCGATCACAGCATCGGTGTTTTCACGCGTAGTTTGTACTACAGCACCCAGCTCTTCGTTAAACAGGGTTGCCAGAATATCTTCGCCCAGCTCATCAATGTTGATATCAACACCGGTGTGGCCGGCAAAGGCCATTTCAGTCACGGTCGCAAACAGACCGCCGTCACCTTTATCGTGGTAGGCCAGGATCTCGTCGGCTTCCAGGCTTTCCTGCATGGCTGCGAAGAAACCTTTCAGGGTTTCAGCGCTATCAACATCGGCAGGCTCTTCACCAATTTGGTTGTAAACCTGAGCCAAAATAGAAGCGCCCAGACGTTTTTTGCCGTTAGCCAGATCGATAAACAGCAGATCGGAAGATTCTTTATCGGTACGAAGTTGTGGGGTTACGGTTTTGCGAACATCGGTTACCGGCGCAAACGCAGAAATCACCAGCGACAGCGGCGCAGTTACCGCTTTATCGCCCTCGCCTTCGTTCCAGGCTGTGCGCATGGACATGGAGTCCTTACCTACCGGAATGGTAATACCCAACTCTGGGCACAACTCCATACCGATAGCTTCAACGGTGCGGTACAGCTTCTCGTCTTCACCTGGGTGACCGGCGGCACACATCCAGTTGGCAGACAGTTTAATATCAGAAAGCTTTTCTATACGAGTAGCAGCGATATTGGTGATAGCTTCACCAATGGCCATACGACCGGAAGCAGGACCATCCAGCAGTGCCGTTGGGGTACGCTCACCCATACTCATGGCTTCACCAGCGTAGGTGTCGTAGGCCTGAGTCGTTACAGCACAGTCGGCTACCGGTACCTGCCAAGGGCCAACCATTTGATCACGGGCAACCTGGCCGGTTACGGAACGGTCACCAATAGTGATCAGGAAGCTCTTGCTTGCAACACTTGGGTGCTGGATAACACGCTCAGCAGCTTCGTACAGTTCAATGCCATCGCGATTCAGAGGCAGAGTATTGTAGCTGCGCGTCTCGTGACTGCGGTGCATTTTGGGTGGCTTACCAAACAGCACAGACATCGGCAGATCGACAGGTTTGGTGTCGAAGTGCTTGTCGTTCAGGGTAATGTGCTGATCAGAAATTGCATCACCAACAACTGCGTACGGGCAGCGCTCACGCTCACAAATTTCGGCAAAGGTATCCAGGTCTTCTGGCTGGATTGCCATCACGTAACGCTCTTGCGCTTCGTTACACCAGATTTCCAGCGGGCTCATGCCTGGCTCATCATTGTTGATGTTGCGCAGTTCAAAGTTGGCGCCACAGCCACCGTCTTTGGCCAGCTCTGGAAAGGCGTTGGAGTAACCACCGGCACCTACGTCGTGAATAAAGGCAATGGGGTTGTTCTCACCCAGCTGCCAGCATTGATCGATCACCTCCTGGCAACGACGTTCGATTTCCGGGTTTTGACGTTGCACGGAAGCAAAGTCCAAATCTTCGGAAGAAGAACCGGAAGTCATGGAAGACGCAGCACCACCGCCCAAGCCAATCAACATGGCAGGGCCACCCAGGGCGATCAATTTCGCACCGGGTTCAAATTCGTTTTGGTCTACGTGTTCAGCTTTGATATTACCGTAACCACCGGCCAACATAATTGGCTTGTGGTAACCGCGACGTTCGCCATCGAAGTTTTCTTCGAAGGTACGGAAGTAACCGCAGATGTTTGGACGACCAAATTCGTTGTTAAAAGCAGCACCACCGATTGGACCTTCGATCATAATATCGAGGGCGGTTACGATGCGGTTTGGCTTGCCATAGTTTTCTTCCCACGGTTGTTCGTAACCCGGGATTTGCAGGTTGGATACAGTGAAGCCGGTCAGGCCTACTTTTGGCTTGGAACCACGACCTACTGCACCCTCATCACGGATCTCACCGCCGGAACCAGTACCGGCGCCAGGGAAAGGTGCAATCGCGGTTGGGTGGTTATGGGTTTCTACCTTCATCAGGATATGGATATCTTCCTGATTGTAACCGTAGGCTTTGGTTTCCGGATCCGGGTAGAAACGGCCGGCTTTGGAGCCAGCGATTACGGAAGCGTTATCGGCGTAGGCAGACAGTACGTCTTCACCGCCCTTCTCGTAGGTATTTTTGATCATGCCAAACAGGGAATTCGGCATCTCTTTGCCATCCAGTGTCCAGGAGGCATTAAAGATCTTGTGACGACAGTGCTCGGAGTTGGCCTGGGCAAACATCATCAGCTCAACGTCTACCGGGTTACGACCCAGCTCATTAAAGCTGTCTACCAGGTAATCAATTTCATCTTCAGCCAGGGCCAGGCCCAGCTCAACGTTGGCATCTGCCAGCGCCTGACGACCACCGCCAAGAATATCAATGCTGGTTTGCGGGCGAGGCTCTTCTTTTATAAACAGTTGCTCGGCATCTTCCAGCTCGGCGAACACTGATTCAACCATACGGTCATGAAGTAAGGTCGCAACCGCTTCACGGTCAGCAGTGCCTTCAACATAGTAGGCAATACCACGCTCCAGACGCTTAACCTGGCTCAGGCCAGCGTTAATGGCAATATCCGTAGCCTTGGAAGACCAAGGGGAGATAGTGCCTGGACGCGGAACCACCAAAAACAGCTCACCTTTAGGGTCCTGTACATCTACTTTTGGCCCATAGGTCAGCAGCTGCTGCATTACATTCAGGTCAGAGGCCGTCAGCTCGGCGCCAAGATCGGCAAAATGAACAAATTCTGCGTAAACACCAGTCACGCCACTGGCGACTTGCTGTAAAGAGGTTAATAACTTCTGGGAACGAAATTCTGAGAGTGCCGGAGCGCCACGCAGGGTCAGCATAATGGATCGGAGCCTCTATCTTGGAACCAAATGGATGGTATTGGGAAAAGCGCGCATTGTACTGGATATCGGCGCTGCTGGCAGCTATATCCTACAGTTTTATAGATAGCCAAACTGATTACTTCAAACTTGTATAAGGCCAAAAGCCGCATCCTAGAGCCGACCGAGGCCACAACCGTTCATTTTTCGACGAATGGCATGTGTTTCAACGTAAGCCGATACTATACTTATCCGGGAAAAACAAGCTACCCGATCACACGCAACCCGTATAGAATTGCTCAAATTTTGTGCCGAGCACCCTGTATATCGCTATTTGGCACCTTTATCCCCTCCCATACAGGAGGAGAGTAAGGTCCCATTAAGGTAGTTTGCTATACAACGATATAACGCTTGGTACTATTAACCATGACCTTGGCAACCTGAGTCCTTATATGAGCTACAGCCGCCGACATCGCCCCATACGCACCCTGCGCCTGATAGGTTTTGCAGGCCTGTGCTGTATTTGTGCCCTGGTAGCTGGTAGCCGCACCCCCACCGAGCTGGAACGTATTGTAGAGGCGGGTAGCCTGCCTATCCTCTCCCGCAATGGCCCCACCACCTATTATGAAGGCCCTGTAGGCCTGACAGGCTTTGAATACAGCCTGGCTTCGGCATTTGCCAAAGAACTGGGTGTAGAGCTGGAAATTCGCGAAGAAGAGAATCTGGGCGTGATGCTCGACAGTGTCGGTACCGATGCCGGCCACTTTGGAGCCTCAGGCCTGACCATCACCGAAGCCCGCCAGCAAAAAGTACGCTTTGGCGAGCCCTACCTGGATATCACCCAACAGCTGATTTACCGCAAAGGCCAACCCCGCCCCAAAACGGTTGAAGACCTGATTGGTAAAGATATTCTGGTTATCGCCAACAGTGCCCACGCCGAAAACCTGCGTGCCCTTCAAGCTGAACACCCAGAGCTGCGCTGGCGTGAGCGTGCAGACCTGGAAATGATTGACCTGGTGGAAATGGTCCACGACGGCAAAATCGACTTCTCCATCGTTGACTCCAATGCATACGATATCAACCGCACCATCTACCCCCGCGCCCGCGTGGCTTTTGATATCTCTGAGCCTCAGCAGCTGGCCTGGGCTTTCCCACAATCTGCAGATTCCAGCCTTTACGATGCCGCCCAGGACTTTTTAACCCGCGTTAAACAGGACGGCAGGCTGGATGAGATCAAGGATTACTACTACGGCCATGTGGATGAAGTTAACCACAGCGGTGCCCTGGTATTCTCCAAGCGTGTAAAACAGCGCCTGCCCCGCTACCGAGGCTATCTGCAAGTGGCAGGTGATATGTTTAACCTGGAATGGGAGCTGTTGGCAGCAATCAGTTATCAGGAATCCCACTGGAACCCCCGCGCCAAGTCCCCTACCGGCGTTCGCGGCCTGATGATGCTGACCCGTGCAACAGCCAGTGAAGTGGGTGTAGAAAACCGTATCGACCCCATTCAAAGCATTTACGGCGGCGCCAAGTACTTTAAGAAGATCTTTGATCGAATTCCTCAACGTATTCAAGGGCCTGATCGCACTTGGATGGCTTTGGCGGCCTACAACGTTGGCTTTGGCCACCTGGAGGATGCCCGTATTCTGACCGAACGCCATGGTGGTAACCCGAACAAGTGGGCCGATGTAAAAGAGAATCTCCCCCTGTTAGCGAAACGTAAATACTACCGCACCGTAAAACACGGCTATGCCCGTGGTTGGGAGCCGGTGAAGTATGTACAGAATATTCGCAACTTCTACAATGTGCTGGCCTGGCACAGTCAATTGGAAACTCGCCGTATCGCGGCTACCGAATCTGAAGCGGCTTTGCAGGCGGTGAAGTTTGATAGTGAGCGTTTGAGCGGGATGTCGCAGCTGTAATTCTTCTAAGCGCGTCTTAAGAGTACTTCGTATTTCTTTAAAGGTACTTCGTATGTCGGGGTACGACCCGTAGGGTCGGGCCCCTTACTTCTGTGCGGTGTCCGGGGTCTGCCCCTGCGGGTCAGACCCCATGCTTGCGAACAAACTCAGCTATTTTTTCTGCCGCTAGCTGAAGATGTTGATCATGAGTAAAACCTGACTTCACCCTGGGTTTTAAATCATGATCACCGTCTTCCAACCACAGTAATTCAATGGCTGACGATAAATCGTAACCTTCAACTTCTTCCAGATCACCTAACTTATCACGCGTACCCTGCACGATCAGGCTCGGCGTCTGTAAATCCTGCAGATGTTCAGTACGTAACTTTTCCGGCTTGCCTGGGGGATGAAAGGGATAGCCCAAACACACAAGCCCTGCCACCTGTTGCTCATCTGCTATCAAGCTGGCCATACGCCCGCCCATGGATTTACCCCCGATAATCAGTTTATTCGGTCCACCTAATTCGGCTATCACTTCCCGCCAGGTCTCCAATAAAACATCCTGCTTATTGGGCGGACGTTTTTTGCCATTTTCCCGCCGCTCCACCATATAGGGGAACTCAAAGCGCACCACACCAATGTCCCGATCGGCAAGCAACTCTGCCATGGTATGCATAAAAGGGCTATCCATCGGTGCACCTGCGCCATGGGCCAAAACAAACAACGGTGCATCTTTGCGGTTAGCGGGACCGTTTTTTAACAACTGCATTTATCAACAACCCTGCTACTTATACATCTTGGTTAAAGTCGTCTTGCCACTGGTCCTGATTAAGCTCATCAGAGGCTTGCGAATGTCCGGATGCGAACCATTCATCCTCAGTACTGCGACCCGCCAACTGATCCTGCTCCGCATGGTCAACTTCCTTTTGCGTTAGGATGGAGGCGGTTTCACTGACTTCATCAAAGACCACAACAACTTCACCGCGTTGTAACTGACGCTTCACTTGATCAGCTTTGGACTCCAGCGACACTTCCTGTACTCCGTAATCGGTGCCATCACGGGATACATAGTCTTCAATCAGCCCCTGCAGGGCATCAGCAGAGATCTGCTGAAAAGGAATTATCATGCTTACTACTCGATGAACATTACTACTTAAGCGGCTTGCGGAATTTTAACGTCATCCGATCACTTTCCCCAATGGCCAAATATTTTTCTTTATCTTCATCACCTAAACGCAATGAGGGTGGCAAGGTCCAAACGCCTTTAGGGTGAATGGTTGAATCATTAGGGTTAGCATTCACCTCACTTTTGGCTTCCAGCACAAAACCCGCTTTTTGCGCCTGTTCAATCACATAGGCCTCGGTAACATAACCACTGCGAATCATGGCCGCCTCAGCGGTGCCTGGTTTGGCTCGGTGCTCTACCACCCCCAGTACACCACCGGGTTTGAGCACTTTGAAGAATTCAGTAAAAGCCTGCTCGCCGTAACCGGCCTTCATCCAGTTATGCACATTGCGGAAGGTTAAAACGCGATCAACTTCGCCAGCTGGCGCGCTCACTGCGTTTGAAGGCGGATGGAAGCTGCTGATTTCTACCCGGTTATAGTGCTTGGGATTTGCGCTCAGTTTTTCTTCAAAGCTTTTGCGCATGCGGGTAAAAAAAGCTACCTGGGAATTAGCAGGAAAATGCGCGGCATAGAATTTACCCTGACGATTTAAATAGGGCCCTAAAATTTCGGTGTACCAACCACCGCCTGGCCAAATTTCAACCACGGTCATATCAGATTGCACATCAAAAAATGCCAGGGTCTCGGCCGGGTGACGATAGCTATCACGTGCCTTAAAAGCCGCGGTTCGCTCGGGGTTATCCACTGCTTTCTGCAGTTCCTCAGTCACCACTGGGGTTGCAGAGACCAGTTGCGAAGCAGATACCACAGTCAGTAATGCTGCAGCTTTCAGCCCGCGGGACAATTTCTGTCCCCCTTGCAAACAACCGCCTAAAATTTGATTCAGATTCATAATCCCTACTCCTTGCTCCGATAAACTGTTAACCAACTTCAACAATCACTATACTCGGCTTATAGACTCGTAAACATAGAAGGAATTCCCATGAATACCTATTTAGTACTGACCATTATCAGTGATGACAAGCCCGGTGTTGTGGAAACCTTATCACAGACCGTTGCCGATCATCAGGGTAATTGGATGGAAAGCCGCCTGACACACCTGGCTGGCAAGTTTGCAGGTATTCTGCGGGTTAATATCGATCAGGCTCAAAAAGCATCATTGGAACAGGCGCTTGCCGCCCTGTCTGCCCAGGGTATTCAGGTTGTCGTCACTGAGGGCGAAGGCGAGGCCGCTCAAGCCAACAGTGAAACCACACAGGTGATTCGCTTCTCGCTGATGGGCAGTGACCGCCAGGGCATCGTCAAAGAGATTGCACAGGCCTTTAGCAGCCACAAGATCAATGTTGATGAACTGGATACCCATTGTTCCAGCATGCCCTGGTCTGGTGAGCCTATGTTTACAGCACAAGGTTTGCTATCGGTACCTGCCTCAGTGGATATTGATGAGCTTTCTGAACAACTGGACGAAATTGCCGATGAGCTGGGTGTAGACTTTGAACTGGAAGCCGTATCAGCTGAAGCTTAATCAATGCCTGTACAGGATCAGGAACAGCAACTGGAGCAGGATCACAGCCTGCCCGTAACAAGTCGCTATAGCCTGGTAAGCCAAGCGCCACTGACTCTACTCCTGGGGCTGGCCTTGGCCTATATTTTCAGCCCGCTATTTCAATTCCATTTTGGCCCACTGGGCTATAACGATGCGCGAGTCATTGAGATCGCAGTCATCAGCGTAGCCAGCCTGGGTTTTATCTACCATCTCTTTTTTAAACGCCATCTGTTAAGCAGTACCATGAGCTGGTATTGGCTGGGTTTGTTTGGTCTGGCCTGGTTATCGCTAAACCAAGCCCCCTACTTTCAGGCCGGTTTGCAGGAGCTGGGGCTCTACGCGGGCCTATTAATGGCTATCTGGGTTGTAGCCCACGAAACCAGACAACTGAGCAACAAACAAATCCAGGCACTAACCACCGTACTGGTACTGGCTGTGGTCACCATCTATGCCATGCAATTTCTGGTGTATTATCTTGGCCAGCTATTATTGCAAGACACAATGAGCAGCAAGGTACTCTTACCAAACTTCCAAAACCCGCGTTCGTTTAATCACAGCCAAGCCTGGCTCATGCCTGTGGCAGCCTGGGCTATTTATTACCTATCAAGCCGCAATCGCCTTTACTACCAGGTCGCGCTTGTGATGGTCGCGCTCTGGTGGGTGATGCTGTTTTACTCCAATGGTCGCGGTATTTTGTTATCTCTCATGAGCAGTGGCGTAGCTTTATATGTCCTCTGTCCACAAGAGAGAAAGCGCATTCTGCGCCCACTGCTGGGTACCCTGCTGCTGGGTATTGGGCTTTATCTGTTGTTATTTCTGGGGATCCCCAAACTCATCACATTAATCACCGGAGAAGGCAGTAGCTTAAGCACACTCTATAGTGATCGACTGCAACAAACACACAGTGGTGGCCGCAGTGAATTATGGCAAGCCTCACTCGCACTGTTACAACAATATCCCTGGTTAGGCATAGGCCCGCAACATTTCCCTGCCGCCCTTGAAGGCTTGGGATCGCCGCATAATATGGCCTTGGCAACAGCCGTCGAACTGGGTGTTCCTGCACTGTTGTTGCTGGCATTTATCCTGGCGAAGAATCTACTTAGCTCCTATCAGCAATACCGTCAGGGCCCTACGCCATTGCAGGCCTCCTTACTTACTGCTGCTGTTTGTGCGCTGATCTATAGCAACCTAACCGGCATTGCACTCACCCCGGTAAGCCAGCTATTGATGGTCCTTATCTGTGGCTTGCTTCTGGGCCTCAAGCAACAACACTCTACAACTACACCAGGCAATCAAAAGGTTTGGCTGCTGTTTTGCAGTTTATTGGTAGTCTTGTGGGCAAGCAGTTTGTGGCTAAGTGTTGGTAACCTGATGGCAACGGATACATCACTGTATGTTCCAGGTCAGAATCAGCCGCGCTTCTGGCTCAACGGACACTACTACTATTGATGAACTCAGAGAAAGAACTTTAGGACAGGAATAATGGAGTAGCTGCCTGACCATCTCAGGCAGCCACCCGGTAAGGTGTGGAGTGGACGGCCATCCCTAGCTGTCTTATTGTTTTTGTTATGGGGGCGCAGGTTACAACCCCATAATGACAGCAACATGACAGGAAAATGACAATACGCTTTAAACCATTTATTAAATTATGCCTTTAAGCAGAATCCCCACACCATAGGCCATAAAGGCCGCCAAGCCCCCCACCAAGAAAGTCTCCAGGCCTGACCAATACCAGGTTTGCTCGACATATTGGGCTTTGCAAATACCAATTAGGAAGAAAGCCAAGCCAGTAATAATGCTGCTCCAGAGAAAGGGCTGGGCGATAAGATCAGGGATCCCCCAGTTGAGTAGAAAGGTTGCCAGAGGCAGAATGCCGGCTAGCATAAATGCCAGGAAGGTCACTGCCCCGGCCCACAATGGATGAACAACTTGCAAACTAAGGCCATGCTCTTCTTGCAACATGGTCTCAACCCAACGCTCCCGATCCTCGGTAATCACACTGACAACCTGTTCAAGGTTGTCGCCGCTAAAACCCTTGGCCGCAAAGATCTGCCGAATTTCTTCCCGCTCCCCTTCCGGGTGAGAGTCAATTTCAGCATATTCATCGGCGCGGGCACGCTCACGACGCTGGTTCTCAGCCCGGGTACCGAGGAAGTTACTGGCGCCCATACTAAACCCATCGGCAAGCAGATTCGCCAACCCCAGTATGATTATGACACCACTGGATAAACCGGCACCCGCAACACCGGAAACTACCGCAAAGGTTGTTACAGCACCATCAATGGCCCCGTAGATGCTGTCCTTTAAATAGACTTTGGCAGGGCCGGCTTGCAACCTCTCGGCAATCGCGCCGGGGCTATGATCGTGCCAAACTCTGGCGTTGTGCTTTTTCGCTCTCTTACTAAAAAGCCACAACATAAACCTGCCTCACATTACCTGAACTGTTCTTGCCAATAAATAATGCGGTCGTGGCCACGGTAATTACCAAAACTGATATTGGCGGAAGGTACTGCGGTATCATCGTCTTGATCAACATTCTGATTCCAGTCCGATCTTAGCCAGGGTAGTAAATTCAGGTCCACATCCAAGGGGAAATTACCTGTAGTGCTAGGCGCAGAGAAGATCAATCCCGCTTCACCATTTACCATAAAAACGTCTGTTGCCGTAATTGTAGTAAAACTGCCTGTAGTCGTTCCCGAACCAACAGAAGCATCCAAGTTAACATCAATACCTTCACTGTCGAACTCAATAGCAGTACGGGGAATACTGGTACAGCTGTCATCCGTATTCAGAAGGTATTGAGCTCCCTGCCAATATTCCGTTTGAAATGGAACCGGTAAAGATGCCGACTCAGGCCCATGGGTACTGCGTGTTACCAAGCGACCAAAACGGGCGTCCAGTGTTCCACCGATTTCTCTAAAGGTACAATCTGTTGCTAATACACAATTGTTAGGATCATCGGCTTCATCGGGATGCATATCCAGGCTGCCCAAATCCACACCATCAATATCACTGATATTGATGCCCAATTGTAATTGAGCATAGGGGCCATCGATAAGAGTATCACCACTGATCGCATCAATTTTACGGGCAAAGGTCACGCTGGTATCACTAAAATCGGCAACCCCATCATCCCAGACAACGGCATCTACATCGATTACCCGAACACTCAGGTCTTCACCATCATCATTGTGCTCAGCTGCATAATTTATGGTGCCAGTATTGTACGTCAGTTCCAAATTATCGTAGTTATCAACGACGCTTCCCTGTAAATTACGTGCTTCCAGCTCATAGCTAATATCGATCCCTTGATCAGAGAAATAAGAAAAGTTACCCGAAGAACAGCTGTTATCTGTTGAATCACTTATCAATACAATCGCAGCAGGATAGAAACGACCAATATTACCCGAAGTGGTACCTGTTACATCCCCTGCCCCCAGATAATCACTATCAGCGATGGATCCGTAAGCTGTAAATGTACCGACTTGATCCCAACTTATCGTTGTTGTTTCAAATTCCCCCGGTGTGCTGGTTACAGTAAAACTGGAAGCGGAAGTCAAACTACCGCTATTACCACCCGCGGGATACACCAAGCTATCAATATTGATCAGTATGCCTTCCGCACCGGGTGGGTTATTTTCATTGCCAAAGTTTGGTGTTCGATTGCCGCTGGCATTGCGGGCTTCAACCAGCATACGAAACGCTGTACCTGCGGGTAAAAACCCCGAACCACTACCGATGGTGCCAGGGTTAGCTATTGGTGTGGCATCGTTGCTCTCAACAAGGGTTATGACAAAGTCGCTGGGCTTAAATACAACAGCACTGGAAGACCCCAGCATATCAACGCCTGAATCTGTACTATCATCGTTCAATATGTCGTACTGTGCATGCAGCGATACCGCACCGGCATCGGGATAGTTCATCGTTAGAGCAGCTTTGGAATCAGTACCAAAACGTAAGGTAACGTTGGAATAAGCACTGGCACCAGTACCACCATTATCGTCAATGGTTGCCAACGCGGTGGTATTAGCATTGTTGGTTACCGATAACTGCTCACCCGCACAGGTAGACGGGTTGTTACATTCAGCACCTAAGCGCATAGCAACATCTGCACCATTGGCAAAGACACCGGCACAATCCCCGGTATCCGTATCGGTACGGATAGCCTGTAAAAAGAAACTGCCACTGGTCGTGCCAGACTCCTGATGAAATTCGTTCGCTTCGCCCAAACCTATTCGATTATCACTGCCATCAACAAAGCGGAAACCACTATCAAAAAACTGGATATCGGGATCTTCCCCACTGCCTTCACTACCACCATCTACATCGATATTTACCGGGCTAGGATTAATGGCTACAGTGGTGTGATTAAATTGCAAAGTAACAGTATCGTTGGTATCAAAAGTATAGGTAGCATTACCGCCACCACTGTCAACCACACTCCCCACATCAGGGTTACTCCAGTAACCTACCCCGGTTGATGTCGACAAGTTTATCGTTGTACCTGTACCGGGGGCCGTTGGGTTATCACTGGCATCATGCCCGATAATAGTGACACTGGAAGCTTCGCAGGTTATCCCGGTCCCATCGCTGAATGAACTGCCGCCATCGAAACTGATAGCATAGTGATCAACTCCTGTAGCAGCACAAGGATGGGTTTCCAAATAAATTGCAGACACTTCTGCAGCACTCAGGGCCCCAGAATAAACGCGAAGCTCATCGATTTGCCCTTCAAAGGCATCATTGGAGAAAACGCTGGAGGAGGTATTTTTCGTACCTACGGTCAACACCGAACTGTTGGTTGATAAGGTATCAGAATCACTGCTGCTGTTATCAACACTGCCATTGAGGTAGAGGACCTGCTCACCATCCTTATAAGTTGCTGCGACATGAACCCAAACATCTTCTGAAAGGGTTGCAGAACTGGTCAGGTTTCCCCCATTCCAGCTTAACTCAAGCCTACCGCTGGTATTGGCCACTAGACGGTAGTTATAGGAACTGTCGCCTTTTGAAATAATGGTGTCGTCAAAGAAATTTAAAAACGAATAGAGGTCAATGGGCCTAATCCATGCGGTAATGGAAAAGCTTTGATCCATATCCAGAAGATTATCGTCAGCCACCTGAAAACGATGCGAAGTACCGTTAAAGTCGCCATAACGACAAGTTCCTGGATTGCCACTGCGAGCAGGATTACTGTCATTGGTATCCAGACCATTATAGGCCTGGCCATTCAGGTTATTGCCACTATTATCAACGACCTCATTGGGAGAGCCAGCCCATGCTGACTCATCCATTCGCCACTCGGCCACAAGGGTTGCCGGTAGTGATGCCTCACAAAAATCATCAAAATCGGTATTCGTAATAGCAGTTTCATCAAAAGTAATTCTTGAGCCGCTATCCATAATCAAGTCTTCACGAGCCGTTGCGGAGCCTGTAATAACTGCATTCTTTTTGATATCGATTTTCTTGCGGGAATAAATCACCGCGTTAACCAAAACGCCTTCATCAATCACTATGTCATCACGCGAGTAGATAAATAAGCGCCTGTCTCCAGCAAGGGCATTGATCTGTGAATTCTTTTTGATATCAATCGATTTTTTGACATAGAACCTGACGGTGCCAGGTCCGGAGATGACAATCTGAGCCCCTTCACCAATAGTCGCCGAATCCTTAAAACGATACTCTCCCGGAGATAACACTAATGTTTGGTTATCCCCTAAATCCAACTTATTGTAGGAGCCTGGAGCAAGTGGAGAATCCGATTCATCGACATTGGAACCGTTAGGAAAATTATTGAAATCACCAGAGGCAGCAGTAGTATTTAGATCGATACAGGCCTGAAAATCACATGCGGCATTGTGAGTAACAAGATCTCTTGAATAGATTTCCCTATTGCCTGTGTTCAACAGCACAGCGGGTGGGCCATCCTTAATCTCCAGCTTGCCACCATTACCGCTGTTTTGGGCAGCATTGGGAAAGACATCGTCACAATCTGCTGCGTAAGTTAACGGGGCTAGTAATGCCCCGGCAGATAGCGCAAGCCTGGCAATCATTGACTTGATCATGGCGCCGGCCCCTCTAATCGAGAAGCTACCTCAACAACCCGATTGGCGTTAATAATATTGTCACCACATTGCCCCGTACTGGTGATCGAATAAAAACTGATCGTATTGGCAGGCAAGTCATTGGTAATGCCACAGGTAATATCAGCCGAACAGTTATTTAGCCCTGCCGCCGAAAAGCTGATCGATGATCCATTAATCACCCCACAATTGGCGTCCACGATAGTTCTCGTAGGCACTGCAGTCGTTGAGTAAAAGAGACGATTCATCGCATACTGTGCTCCGGATTCAGCCGCATAAAAGGATGCCACAGAAATCGCCTCCTGTACGGTGGCATTACCGGCCTGACTGGTAAATCGGGTTAGGGTTATCGCCACCCCTCCTAGAATCACCATGATAAAAATAGCCACAGGCATAAGAAAACCCTGCTGACTACTTTTTAATCGCTTATATGGCTTGCTAGGGCACATTACGAATCAGTGCCTCCCGGTTTAAGGTTACAGCCTCACCGCCACGGCGAAAGTCGAACTCCATGGCTACCAGAGTATTTCTGTCCTCCGAGCCTGTAGATACCGAAAAAGGTGTTACAGTAGTCACATCATCAGCAACTATGTCTCCACCAGCAGGACTAACGGAACCACTATCACTGTAATAGCGGATTTGTGACCCCGTATAACAAAATGCCTGTGCGTCATGCGCCAAAAAGAAACGGTGACTGATAGAGTTACGCAGAAAAGTGTGCGATGAGAAGTTTAAGGTTGTACCTGTATCGCCTTCAGCCAGGGTCGAGCTTAGAGCAACCTCTGCAGCACTGCCACCATAAACCTCAGCTACAGATAATGGGGCAATAAATAATCGAGAAGCCGAACCAAAATCAACACGGTAACCACCGGTAGACAAGCTGCTAACAGCAGGCGCACCATTATCAGCATCGGGGACTTGCCCAATATAGTTACCACCACCAGCAACAGGAATAAATTCTATGCAGGCAAAACCACTTAATGTTTGAGTGCGAATACTATTGGGAACTGAAGCCCGTAATTGACGGCTCATCCGCTCTAAGGCCTGACGCCCCTGAGCAATCAGGCGCCCTCGCTCAATACTTCGGTTATAACCCTCAATAGTATCCGCAATAAATTGCACACTGAAACCACCAATAATACCCAGAACCACAATTACAGTAACCAGTTCAATAAGCGTAAAGCCTCGCTGACGGTTCATAGCGCCCCCTAGAAATTTCCTCTATAGGCACTGATAACCGCTTGGCCTCCACCATCGGAATTAGCTGTCACTGTAATACGGCGAAACTGGTTATTTTCTCCAGGAATCAGACCAAGTTCCTGGCCCGCGTCAGTCACTTCGACGGTGATAGAGCAGTTATCCAAAGTTATGTCAGTGGTACCGTCATAATCACCAATATCATTAAAACTGGATTCTGGGCTTATGCCTGTGCAATTCTCCCAAGCGGTAGTCTCTGCCTCTTCACTACCACAGGCAGGTATACCGCCTGGAGGACTATTATGATCAAACTTGCGCCCCCAAATCTGGTCCATCTTTGCTTGCGCACATTCCAGGGCCCTGGCTTGAATTATCGGATCAACATTACGGCTATTGGCCTGATCGACAACACCCAACAAAGCCAATAATGCTATCGCCACAACGACGATAAAGACAATCATTTCAATTAAGGTAAAACCTTTATGGCTGCAATATATAGTATGCATAGCCAGATGCCGTAAGCTGGATTTGGGCACTACTTGAGCCACTAGATATTGTTAATACCGCAGTATTGGTTCTACCCAGTTTATCAAAAGTGTAAGGGCTTCCCAGTGTTGCTGAGAGATTAACATTAGACGGTAAGGGTAACGGATAAATTACACTGCCATTAACCAGTGGCGTACCGTTTTCCTCTACCGAAATTTGGCTAGCCGAGAAAAGAAAACGTATGGTGTTGGTATCACTGGCACGGGACATAGCGACTTGCTGTGCAAAAAACAAAGCCGCGATAACATCATCACGGCTTGTTTTCACATTAGATATATCTTGTGAAAAGAATCGAGGACCTATGCTAAGCCCTATAATCGACAAGATTATAATGATCGCGATCAACTCAATTAACGTGAAACCAAGTTGGCGTACCACATCTGGCCTTTAAGAAAGCTATTAAAAATCAGGTACTAGCGGCACGATAAGCGATAAATGTAGCGTCAGGCGCATCTCCAGCATCATACGCATCATTATCATTGGAATCAAAAGACACAGTACAAGCCTCAGAATCTCCTTCAGCAGCACCAATAGCATTTCCGGTTTCGATATAGTAACTATCATCAAGCCCACCATCTAAAAGAGCTGCGGCATCATCACAGTTAGTTACGTCAGTCACGGCCGTTGTTGTAGTGAGTCCAGCATCATTAGCTATATTATTAGCATGATTAAGAGCAGAGGCAGATCCCAACGCACCAGCTATACCTTCCACTGCCGCCTCTTCTGCAGCAGCGGACAAGTCCACAAAACGCGGCACAGCCGTAGCCGCAAGAATTCCTAGAATAACAATTACGGCGATAAGCTCAATTAGCGTAAAGCCAGCCTGTTCCTTATTCATATTCACCTCAAATTGGCAGATGTTTAACAGTTTATCGCCATCCTTTAGCAAAACTTAAGGGCTTTATACCCCTTCCAATAAAATACTTATGCAATTATGCAATTAAGTATATCGCTTAATGTGCATTAGCAACCTTACTAATCACTTTTCCGTTAGACGGAAAATATTCAAAATAATAATTTTCAGAACTATTAGTTATTAAATGATACTGACAACTAGGATTTCCCTTTCCCTTTGTATAGTAAGTAAAACCTTTCTTTGGTTGATCAACCGTCAAATTGGCTGGATTTTGAAACAATGCATGCCAAAGATGGAAGCAGTTATCCTTGATGCTATCCGGTTCCAGCTCTACAACACCTTTAGGCCACCCGCTTTGGCTAAACAATATCTGTTCACCTTGTAGCTCAACCTCAGAGGGCTTTCCCTCAGTAATCCACTGTGCATGCAGTAAAGCAGCCACTGTCGCAAAGCGATTCGCCAGCAACTCGACACCGGCCTTTTGTGAATCCTTCAGAGCTTGTGTGTAGTAACCAACACCAATAGCAACAATGATACCTATTACGATGGATACCACTATCAACTCAAATAGTGTAAAGCCCTTCTGCTTAAGGTGATTCGCCTCCATGTCCTCATCACTATTTTTGAATGCTGTACATTTCCCACATCGGCAAAAAGATTCCCAATGCCAGCACTAAAACGAACCCAGCCATAATCACAATCATAATAGGTTCAATTTTATCACTAAGGGATTTCAAATCGTAATCGACCTCACGTTCATAAAATCCTGCCGACTCAGTCAGTAAAGCATCCACCTGACCACTCTCTTCACCAACGGCTATCATTTGCAACACTAACGGGGTAAACATATCGCTATTGTGGTGTGTTCTTAGCAGGCTATCACCTCGCTCTACGCCCTGTTTAATAACGACAATTTTTTGCTCAAGAAAAGGGTTATCCACCGCTCTGGAGCTTAGATCCAATGCCTGGGTAAGGGGTACACCAGCCTTTAACATCAAGGCAAAACTGCGGGCATATCGGGCCATCAGTGCCCGATAAATGATATCACCAACCAATGGTAACTTGAGTTTCTTTTCCCCCCAAAACAGCGCACCAGCAGGCGTTTTAATGTAGCGAGACCATGCTACCCACGAGCCTATCAATACCACTAAAATATGCAGCCAATAAGCAACAAAGAAGTTTGATGTGCCAATCAAAACCTGGGTTGCTAAAGGTAATTCAGCATTAAATTTCTCGAACATAGCCGCAAATGCCGGAATCACCATCACATTTACAACCCCTAACCCCACAGCTAAAGCCAAGAGTACAAAACTGGGATAGCGTAGTGCGGTTTTAATACTATTGGCAGTTTCCAGCTCTCGCTCCAAATAGATACTTAGCTGATCAAAACTGTTTTCCAATTGCCCACTATCCTCACCCACCTTAACCATGCTGACGAACATATTGTTAAAGATATCCGGATAGCGGTGCATAGCCACTGATAACTGCATACCGGTTTCCAAATCAGCAGCAATCGACTCCAACACCTCTCTCAGCCGGGGATGACTCATAGAAGCCTGCAAGCCATAAATCCCCCTAATCAGAGGAATACCCGCTTTGGTAATGGTATAAAGCTGGCGACAGAGGATCACCAGGTCTTCGACCTTGACCTTATTCTGCCCGGAGATTTCCTTCCAGGTTTTCTCCAGGTCGCTGGCCGTTTTACCGGGCTCGATTTTAATCGGCGTGACACCACGCCCCATCAACTGGCTAGCCACTGCCTCTATCGAAGGCGCATCAACACTGCCGGTTACGGCTTGTCCATGGCTGTCGCGGCCTTGATAGTCGAATGCAGGCATGATTTAGGCCCCGGTAATCTCGGTTAGGCTTTCATCTTCAACCTGCGCTGATACTCGCAGGACTTCCTCCAGTGTTGTAACTCCCTGTAGGGCAAAATCGAGGGCGCTTTTACTTAGCGGGCGATAGGTTTCGCACTGGTGGGCCGCTACGTTAAACGCTTGCACACTGGACTCTCGCAGTGCATCAGCCATGGGACGGTTGATTTCGAGCAATTCAAATACACCCACCCTGCCTCGGTAACCGGAGTTATAACAGTGTGGGCAACCGCGCCCCTTGCGCAAATTTGCCCATTGCTCTTTGGGCACCTGCCGTAACAGTTGTGCTTCATTGGCATTGGGTTCGTAAGCGGTAGAACAACTCTCACAGACTTTTCGCACCAAGCGCTGGGCGATGATGGCTTTTAATGAGGCAGCCACCAAATAGGAATCTACACCCATATCGATCAGACGCAGAGCCGATGTCACCGCATCATTGGTGTGCAAGGTAGACAGCACCATATGGCCGGTCATTGCCGCCCGCAAAGCAATTTCAGCCGAATCGCTATCCCGAATCTCACCAACCAGCAGAATATCAGGGTCTTGACGTAGGGTTGCCCGTAATACCTGGCCAAAACTCAAGCCAATCTTTTCATGTACTTGAACCTGGCTGATACGGGGTAAGCGATATTCCACCGGATCTTCTACGGTAATAATCTTTTTATCCGGTGTATTCAGCTCAGACAGAGCACCGTACAGTGTTGTTGTCTTACCACTACCTGTAGGACCGGTCACCAGTACCAGACCGTGCGGACGGCGTATTAATTGTCGAAAACGCCGAATAAAATCTTCTGGCATACCGACATCAGGTAAAGTCATCACCCCGGCTGTATGATCCAGTAAACGCATAACCACCGATTCACCAAACTGTACCGGCATGGTGGAGATACGCACATCAATATTGCGGTTTTTCACCTTGAGGGCAAAGCGGCCATCCTGGGGCAAACGCTTTTCTGAAATATCCAGTCCCGACATCAGCTTTAAACGTACCACCAGTGCTGCAGCGATACGCTTTTCATTCATCACCTGTTCGTTGAGCACACCATCAATACGCTGGCGGATACGCAACACGGTTTCATCCGGCTCGATATGGATATCCGATGCCTTGGTATTAATCGCTTCTTCAAATACTTTTTGCAACAAACGCACAACCGGTGCATCGGTATCAGCCGCGTCGGTAACAATATCCGCAAGGTCGACACCGGTTTCTTCCAGCTCCTCTTCCAGCTCTTCGGCGATAGAAGCGATTTCACTGGCCTGACTATAGGCAATATCGAGAATATCGAGCAGCTCTGACTCACGCACTACCGCGGGGTTGAGCGGTTTGTCGATATGTTTGGCGATTTCATCCAGACAGAAAATATCAGTGGGGTCCGACATGCCTAGCAAAAGCCCTGTGTCGGTTTCCTGCAGGATCATAACCCGATAACGACGGGCAATCGTCTCGGGCAACAACTGCACCAACTCACGATCGAAGCTGAAATGTTTGAGTTCGACAAAGGGATAATTTAACTGTTTGGAAAGCAGATTAAGGAGTTGGTTTTCTTCAATATAACCAAGCTCAATTAACGCGCGCCCTAATTTACGCCCGGTTTTCTTTTGTTCTTGCAGGGCGAAATCCAACTGATCAGGTGTAATCAGCTGCTGTGCGACCAGTAAATCACCAATACGGATACGCTTGGGCGCATTCATCTCTTATCTCTGTTCTATTGTTCTTTCGTTTGTGCTGGCGCAGATAACGCCGCTATGCGTTGTTTTACATAGCTGATATAGGAGTCATTCGGCTTGCTATATTGCAAAGCCTTTTGGAAAGCTGTCAGGGTAGGATCGGTCAAACCCAAACTATCGAGGGACACCGCTAACCCCAGCCAATAAGACGCCTGGGTGGGTTCCAGATTAATGAGGGACTGATAAAGCTTAATCGCTTTATCGTTTTGCCCTCGCTGATGATGCAACCCTGCCTGCAGCGCATAATAGGCTGGCGCCTCGGCCAGAGGTGGGTTCTGAGATTCCAGAGCACGCAGCGCTCCCTCGAGATCCTGTCGTTTAATCAGAACCTGAGCAACCATATAGGAAAACTGAAAACCCGGTAGATGCTGAGAGCGATTTATTAAAGCCTCTGCATCATCCAAGCGATTCTGACGTAAATACACGGCAAACAATTGGGTCAGAGATTCTACTGATTTGGGGTTTTCCTCAAGGAAACGCGATAGCAGCTGTTCGGCGGCTTGATATTGCTCATGGCTAATTAACTGCTCCGATTTACTGGCAACCAGCCTGTCCCTTTCCTGCAAACTCGGTTTTACGCCCGCATTTTGACTTGGCTCAGGCTCTCGCTTAACCGGCTCAAAAGCTTTCATGATTTTGTTGAGTTTATCAGCTTGCTCTTCTTCCTTGACCATAGCCAGAAGTGCCTGCAATTCTTCCTCATTTGCGCCAACTTCACGGGCTTTCTGTGACAATGTGGGCACAGCATAGAACTCTCCACGCTCTATCAAACTTTTGATAAAGCCCAGATAACGCTGGCGAATTTTTTCCAATCCTTCTAAGGCCTTTTGGTTATCCGGTTGCAGAGCCAGAACCGCCAGGAAGCGATCATAGGCATTATCCCCAGGTGGTGTTGTCAAGCGATCAACAGCAAACGCTTTTTCAGCCTCTATCAGTAGCTCCTCTACGGTAACCACTTTGGGTTGCGGTGGAGCTTCTGGCGGCTTTTCCTCGGCAAGCTCAACCACTTGATTACGGGGGGTGTTTAAGTCCTGAGGAGACGTAGTGGAAACAGATGACTCTTCAACCACTTCAGGCTCAACCTCTTTGGCGAGTCCCTGGACATCTGCCGCCAAGAGCTCCTCAGATGCATTCGTTTGACTTGCATCTTGAGTAGTTGAATCGGTAAACACCCACCAGGCCAATATCAGGCACAGGAGAAATACCGCCCCCGTCATCATCCACAACATACCCATCCCCGCCTGTCGACGGTGACGCTGCAAGTACATTTCTTCGATCTCGGTATCATTTACCGCATCTGCATCCGATTGATTATGCATGGCGATTTTCCCCGAGTCAGTCAGCTCAGTGGAATGACGAGTTTCAAGGTCCTTGAGCATTTCATTCACAACACTCATACGATACCTCCCCACCAATGTGGTAGTGCAATCATCAACATAGCTGACAAACCGCCAACGGCGGGCCACATTAAATGCCAGCGCAACGCCAGTAATTTACCCAGACGAGAGCTCTCTTCTGTATCGGCAATGGCTTTGGCGGCGTGGAAGGTCGAGACAGTCTTCTCTCCTCTACCATAGGCTACCAACAGCGCCTTATGACTCATCACATTGATTAAACGAGGTATCCCGCGGCTGGCCTTGGCAATCATCCACATAGCCAAAGGTGAAAAAGTCTCTGGATTTCCTTCAGCAGCCTGTAGTCGATGGCGAATATAATGGGCAACGCCTTTAGCGGTAAAAGGCTGCAGGTATTCAGAAAACACAATGCGCTGCTTTAGCTGACGTAAATCTGAACGACTTAATAGCGTATCCAATTCAGGTTGTCCCAGTAGGACAATCTGTAACAGTTTTCTTTTTTCAGTTTCCAGATTAGTTAATAAGCGCAGGGCCTCGATAGTTTCGCGAGGCATGGCCTGGGCTTCATCAATCACCAGGACAACTTGGCGACCATGACGAGCCAGTTGCAATAAACGCCTGTAGATAGACACCATTAGCTGATGAGCAGGCATGCTTTCCGTGTACTCTGCACGAATCTCATGCGCGACAAAGGCTTTTAGCTCATCAGGGGTTAAATAGGGATTGGGGATATAGGAGGTAATAAAACGCTTATCCAGTGACGACAGCAACTTTCGGCACAGGAGGGTTTTACCTGTGCCAACCTCACCAACAACTTTGATAAACCCCTCGCAATGCTTAAGGGAAATCAGCATGGTATTAAGGGCATCGCGATGACTTTGTTTGTTAACAAAGAATTGGGTATCCGGTGTCAGCGAAAATGGTTTTTCACCTAAACCAAAAAAGTCTTTATACATATCCTTACCCGCCTTTACCCTTCAACTTGCAACGTCACATCAAGATCAGTTGAAGACCTTCCGGTAGTTATCACTAATAGATTTGATGCGGTTTTGGCTTTCATTGACCGAGTTTTTCCAGGCATCATCGTCAACTACAATAGGACGCATCAGGATGACTAACTCCGTCTTAAACTTGCGATGATTTTTGGTTTTGAACAAAGTATTCACGACCGGGACATCACCGATCCAGGGGCGCTTACCTTGAGACTCAGAGCTGGTTTCCTGCATCAATCCACCAAGCACCACCACCTGGCCATGCTTGGCACGCACAATGGAGTCCGACTCTCGGATCTCCCGCACAGCCAGAGGAATTGAGAACTTGCTATCCCCCAGGGTTAACTCCTTAATCTGATCTTCCACCTGGGTTACCATCGGATGGATATGCAAAATCACATCGCCATCATCGGCGATCTGTGGCGTTACATCCAAGGCAATGCCACTAAAGAACGATGAGAGTTCTAAATCCGGTGTACTGGTTGTCGAAGACGCGTTAGAGACTGTATCAGTAGACAAGCCCGTAACAAAAAACTCATCGTTACCCACACGAATAACCGCCTTTTGGTTGTTGACGGTAGAGACCCTGGGGCTGGATAACACCTGCACAGCGCCCTGGGTTTCCAGCAAATCCAACAGGGTAGAAATATCATCAACTTTTATCAGCGAGGCAAAGATTTCGCCGACTGATTCAGATGCCGTAACAATCTCATTGGGCGATTCAAACTCACTGACATTTTTGCCTAACAGAATCTGACCATTAATGGCAGACCAGTTAATACCGGCCTCGAACTGATCGTTAAGTCGCACTTCCAGGATTTTGGTTTCTAAAATTACTTGGCGCCTTACACTCAACTCTGAACGTTCCAGAAAATCGCGTACACGGTGCAATTCTCGAGGTAATGCTTTCACCACCACCAAGCCTGCCAGCGGGTTCACCATAACCATGCGATCGCCGCCGGAACCACCCAACATCGCTAAAATGGTTTCCTGCAAGCTGGACCAGAAGTCGGTTTTATTCAGGGTTTGAACACGAGCCCCCGGTGAACTGCCTCCCTCACCGGAAGAGCCCTCTTCTCCCCCCAGGTAGCCCAACAGATTGGGATTACTGTCCGCATTGCCTGAGCCGGAATCGCTGTTATTGTCATCATCGTCAGAAGAGATTTTACCAATCAACAGACTGGTATCAGAAACGCCTACACGCTGTACATCCAGGTAGTTAACCCGGAAGATCGCCGTAGTCAGCTTGCGCGGATAGATACTGTAAATAGCACCACTGAGTTTGTATTCGTAACCATAAATATCGCGACAAACGTCAAGTACTTCCTCGATGGTGACGTTGTTGAGTTCCAGGGAAATAACGCCCTCCACCTCAGGATGAACCACGACATTGGTGCCAGTCCCCGACACCAGACTCAAGAAAAACGCACGTGCAGAGATATTATCAACGGATACATCAAAGCGCTCGGCCTTGCTCATATCCACTTTGGGCATACTTGAGGAGCTGGGCGAAGACAGAAGTACATTGGAGACAACATCAGGGGCTGGGGGCTGATACTTATTGGACTCATCGACGACGTTCTGCATCTGCCGCTCGACTTCCAGCTGGTTATCGACAGACGTCATAGTGCCACCGTGTTGCTGACATGCATTCAGCAACAGTGTGATCACCACTACGCCAAGCCGTAGCCAGTTAGCCATAATGCCCCTATCAAGCTGTTGACTGTCCAATATTCTTTCCTAATCCCTAGGCCGGATTTTTGGCCTTGGCGGGCTTTTTCACCTGCGCCCGCATAATAAGTTCTTGTTCTTTGCCGTTTATCAGTACTCGCACCCTTCCTGGTTGGATTTTGACGACCCGCGCCCCGTTAATCACATCCTGTTCTTTTACCTGCTTACCATTTATAACGGCGAATTTGCGATCTTCTGAAATCAAAACTGAATGCAATGACAAAGACGCCAACCCTTCTGTTTCGGCCTTAAAGCGCAAAGGTTTAGTGGGATCACGCATGGCACTATAATCAGCAGCGACCACACTGCCCATTAATGTGCTGAAAAACAGGGCCAATACGCCCTGTTTAACAAGCTTTAAGCTACTAGCCACTAAACACCCCCTCTTCCGTTGATAGGGTGTAGACATTGAGTGTTACCAATGCCTTGGGATAATCATCGACCTCGTAATCGAGAGAATGCCAATAAAAACGCCACTTCAGCCCTTCCAGGGCCTCTAAATACTCCAGCACTTGAAAATAACTGCCACGCACTTGTAATTGCACCGCATGCTTAAATACACCAGTACTGGCCAACGTCCCCTCTTCATCGCTGCTCTGGCCATCAACAACCTGAGCTTCGAGCTTGAGGTTAGTGACCGGCAAGGTTTGCATACCTAATAACTGCAGCTGACTGGTTTGCCGCAAAACATCCTGCAGCAACACAGGTAACTGCTTGGCAGGCACCAGGCCAACAGATAGGGTGGTTAACTCCGAATCCAGCGATAGCAGTTGCTGCTTTAAGCCTTGTAAACGCTGCTTTAAAGCTTGATCCGGATCTTTATGTAAGCCAGCCAACAGCAGCGCCTGCTGACTTTCCAGATTTTGAATATCCTGTCGCAATTCCGATTGCTGCTGCTGTAACACTTTGGTTCGAGCATCAACAGGGTCGAGTACCAATAATTGCAACAACATGTAAACAATCACCACCAGAGTTAACACAACCAACACCTTTTCGCGCTGGCTAAACTGGTTATAGCGGGTTTGCCACTGCTCAAGCGTCATCGCTACTGCCCTCCTTCACTGGCTGTAGCTAGTTCACGCCCTAAACTAAACTGCAACTCCTTGGAAGGTCGACCATTAACCTGACGAGCCATCTGCAACTGGCCAAAGGTGGTACCACGAAAATTTTCTTCTTCCTGTAACAACTCCAAAAAGCGCGGCACGGCTGAAGCCTTGCGTGTAACCCCCTGTAATTCCACATGCGCACCACCACGGCTTAACTGAAAACTGCTCAATGCCACCTCTTGACCAATTTGTCGCGAGAAACCGTGAAAATGGCCGGAAAAACCTCGAGCATTGCCCAAATTCTGCCCAGTGATGATGCGGCGAACCACTCCACGGGCAGCAACCCTCTCTTCCAATGCATCCACTTCTTTTTGAATAACCTCGGCACGGCTTTTAGGTGCGCTTTGACGCAATTGGGTCACGGTGGTTTCCAGCTGCTGTTTTTGTTGTTCCAGAGCAGCAATGTCATTTTCCATGCTCATATTGCCGCCGAAGCCGATTAACGCCAGTAACAACACAAAACCCGCTACCACAGCACAAGCCACCGCAGCCATATTCAAAGACAGCGGATCGAACTCTTTGCGCAACTCCGGTAAATAGAGGTTTACCTCTTGCCGGAAGGGTTTCTTCGCGTTAACTACTTTGGACTTCGCCATGCTACCTATTCCTACAGGACGCCGTCAGGCGACCTCGGGCCTGCGTAAGGCACCGCCAATGGCGGTAGCACACAGTTGTAACAGGGCATCATCAACGTCTCCGTTAAAGGACAAAGACGAAGACATATCAAGCACATCCACATTGGCAGTCAGGCTATTACGGATGCTATCGGTGATTTTGTCAGCGGTGATATTTTCACCGCACAGATAAATTGCGGAAGGTGGCGCTTGCCCCATCTGGCGTTCGTAGTAATCCAGTGAACGCTGCAGCTCCAGAACCAACTGATCTTCGGGAAGGTCATCTAACAGGCCACCGTTATAGGGCAATTCAAACTGCCGAGATAAATACAAACTGCCATGGCGTAACAAACTCAAACTTCCCCGCCCTTGTTGCAGTTTTACCAGTGCCAAGCCCCGCTGGTCATCCGCAACGGATTCAGCCAGGTTGCGTAAAGCCAGCTCAGTGACGTCGATATACTGCAATGTCAGATTGGCATCTTCGATCAGACGAATAGTTTCCATCACCGTTTCAGACGGTGTTGTCACCACATACAACATGGGTGTACCGGAACGGCTACTGTCTTTTGGCAAGTGGAAAATATCGATCAAGGTTTGATCAAGCGGCGTTGTGACCAGATCTTTAATGCGCCAGCGCACAGCCTCGCGCATTTCTTCGGCCGGAACATTGGGGGCCTCAACCAGTAACAGGTTATATTCGTGAGGGGGCAACACCACATTGCAGGCACAACCGGTCAACCCCAACTCTTCGATACGATGGCGAAATTGCTCTTCGGGCACGTGCCCATCCTGATTTAACAGAAATTCGCACAGGCTAAGCTTAGTGGCTCCGCCTTCAACATTCGTATGTGCAAATGCCAGCCCTTCAGACCCGATTTCAACGCCAACCAGGCCCTTCGACGATTTGTGCCAAGGGCTCCAACGCGCCAGTGCGGCGGGCAGGTTATCACTCATTCCCATAAGCCTTTCTCGATTGACATACCTTCTTTCAGCTTAGCCGCAAATCCAAATAACTCTAATTTATAATCGGACTGAGACACATAACCTTTAGCGCAGAGTGCACTTTTGGCTTAAAAAATGCGTGAAAAGTTATACCAAGGGAAAAACCGAAGGAATTTCAAGAGGAAAGCCCTGTCTTTTAACAGGGCTATTAGAAGTTTTAAATGACAAAAAGCGTTAACTGCCGCCTTCAAATCCTTGCTGGCGCCAGGCTTCATAACTGACAATCGCCACAGCGTTGGAGAGGTTCATGCTGCGACTGCTGGGGAACATCGGAATACGCAAACGATTCTCCGACGCAAAACTGTCCATGACCTCTTGCGGTAAACCCGCAGTTTCGGAACCAAATAACAGCACATCACCCGGCTGGTAACTCAACTGATCATGGGGGCGGCTGCCTTTGGTGGTACAGGCAAAGATCCGCCGGCCTTTTACCGCTTCCAGAAATGCCTCGTAATTGGCATGGCGGCTCACCTTTTCCATATCCGCATAATCCAGCCCGGCGCGACGCAGCTTCTTTTCTTCCAAATCAAACCCTAGGGGTTCAATCAGATGGAGGTGACAGCCGTTGTTGGCAATCAGGCGAATGATATTGCCCGTATTGGGGGCGATTTTCGGTTCAAATAAAGCGAGGTGAAACATAACCGGGTCTGTATAAAAAATTAAAAGTGAAGCGGAAAAAGTGCATTATAACTGAGCTTACTCCCCCAGCGACAAGGCCTCGCCATAACCGCAACTACCGGGGTAGATAACCGCATCGCGATAGCCGGTAACCACGCGGTAGTAACCGCTCAGCGCCTGATCCAAATCAGGGTCATTGGTATCGATCATCAGCGGCCTGCCACCCAGTTCGGTAATTTTGGTTTTGGTGGCAATCACCCAGATATTATCCTTGCCAACACGGCGCAATACTGTCGGTGTCAGCTGCTGATTACCGCGTCCCAGCAAGCAGCCCTGGCGGCCAGTTGCTGTGAGAATAGCGATCACAGGACCTACAAAGCTCGACAAATAGGCTTCTATCTCAGGACCGGATAGATCTTTGCCGACCTGCTCTTCATTGAGCACCAGGTCTATGCCCAACAGCGTATTATCCAAGCCCAGCTGATCCATCAGAGCACGGGGCGTTGTACCAGGCCCCACCAAATACAGGGTATCGTCTTCCAGGTTTTCAATCAGGTCGGCGGCGATATCATCGAGTACCAGCTCTTCAACTTCGCGCCCACCTTCTTTGGTTTGCTGAACAAACTGCCCGACTTCCGGCACCAGCATATCGCCGTAATAGCGGCTCTTCACCACGCCTTCACGGAAGGCTACCTCATCGATATCCCGTACTTCCTGGCTATTGAGGTCAACCAATTGGGCATTAAGCATCAGTTTGATCACTTCGGCTGCCGCTTCGGGAGCTACCGCAAAAACCCCTGAGTGCATTTTTACCCCGGAGGGTAATCCCAGCACAGGGATACGCTCACCGACAACACTGCAAATATCCCGAGCGGTACCATCGCCACCCACAAACAGAATCAAGTCAACGCCCTGTTCAGCGAAGGCTTCAGCAGCACGCCGGGTGTCGTCTGCCTGGCTGGGCTCTGCCTGCGCCTGACCAATCACCTTGGCGGCAATGCCTGCTTGCTGAAGCACAGATTCCCCCATAGCTCCGGCAAAGGTCACAAGCTGCAGGCGCTCACGAACAGAAGTAAGTTGCTGCAAACAGCGCAGAGCGCGGGATTCGGCACGTAATTCTCCACCGCGGGCCAAGGCTTCATCCACCGTTGCGGCCCCATCACTACCCTTCAAGCCGGTAGGCCCCCCAATGCCCGCCATAGGGTTTATGACCACACCAAGACTCAACTTTTGGATTTTTTCCACACCAATTCCTTACCACCAAAAGAACACTTATTAACCACAGTGTTCATTATTAAATCATGCTTGTTAGTTCTAACTTACACCTAAACCCCTAACCAAAGAGCTTATTCAGTTTTTATCTAATACTTTCACCCGATTTCAACTCTGGCGAGAAAAGCCCTTCCTATACTTATTCATGAAGCTGTCATCTTACTGAAGTTTTGTCACTTAACTGTCATACAGACTGATTAAAGTGATCGCAGTAAGTAACAACACGAGCGGGCCACAAGCCTTATTTGAACTATGGAAGCCATCGCCATGAACACTCAACCACAGTGCCAAAACGCGACTACCGTTAAGGCCATTAACTTTAATGGTGGAGCAATTATCGATGCCCAGGGTCGGGAAATCCCGATCACAGAAGCCATGGTTCAACAAGCGTTGCGTGTCGCAGCTTTTCAGGAACGACCTCAATTAGAGGTTGTTTCTTCTCTCAAGCAAAGTGCTTGAATGGTTTTACTTGCTCTCTCTCCTCAAGCCTAGGGTGCTAACAGATATCAGTCAGTTTAAAACCCATAGCCGCTAGCAGATTGCTTAGCGGCTTTTTTTCTGTCTGCGTTTTTGTCCCAGCATGAATAAATTCTATCTCCAAGGCGGCTTGTTCAGGCGTTAACTTCACCTGCCAGTGGCGAAATTCTCGCCGCTCTGGATAGTGTTTGCGCAACAAATCGAAACCCAGGCAACGTGCTTCATCGCTTTCGCTTTGTACAACCATTTCTCGCAGACGCTTGTCATCGTCTCGGATGTTATAAGCCCCCAGAATTACTGTTTGAAGTAACTCCCCGACGCAGAGATTTGAATTCAATGCTGTAAGATCAACCTCTAATCCGGCAGCCGCCAAACCATTATTTTCAGCAGCAGCGGCAAGCCCTAAATGATCACATAAGGCTTTATAAATCATGGCCGTACCGGTGACCTTGCCATCCAGACTGTAACCGGCGATATGCGGGCTACCCAGCTCAACAGCCTCCAGCAAACGAATATCCAAACCTGGTTCAGGCTCCCAGACATCCAGCGCAATGCGTAAATCCGGACGCTGTGGCAGCAGCTTCAGCAATGCCTGATTATCAATAACGGCACCGCGCCCCGCGCTGATTAAGGTTGCTCCTGTGCGCAATTGCGATAGTTCAGCCTCCCCCAGTAGATGAAAGCTGGGGTGATCGCCAGACTTGGTCAGAGGCGCATGAACACAGACAATATCGGCTGACAAAACCTCTTCAAGACAGGTTAAATCTTCGATGCTCTCGGATGCAATCAGTGGATCATACACTCGGCAATGCAAACCGAGACTTTTCAACTGGCGATAGAGATGGCCACCCACATTACCGCAACCAATAATGCCAACTTGTGATTGCCACCAGGGCACCTCTAAGGCGGCCAAGGCACTAAACACATATTCAACCACCGAGTTGGCATTACAGCCCGGCGCACTGCTGTAGGCAATGCCTTGTTGCTGCAGATAATGGATATCCAGGTGATCGGTACCGATCGTACAAGTGCCAACAAACCGTACTGGAGTATCAGTTAGCAGCTGTTCATTCACAGGGGTAACTGACCGCACCAATAAAATGTCTGCATCCAACAATTGCTCACGCTGAAGCTGGCGACCGGGATAGCGAACGATTTCGCCCAGGTGGCCAAAGTAGGTTTCCACCGCCGGAATATTTTCGTCAGCAACAATCTTTAAAACGCTTTTATTCATCGTCGATATGGCTCAGCTGGCGAAGTTTATTTAACAGACGCGGGAAGCCCATCCGCTGACAGAAATCTTCCAGCGGCGCAAAAGGCTGAGGTGCCAGTTTCAAATCATTGGCCGTCACCCCCAACGGAATGTCACAGATAATCTCTGCCAAGGCACGAGACATAGCAATCTGCTCGCTGGCATCAATCAGTTTATCGACAAGCTTGGCGCCGCCGCGAATCCCCAGGTTTGGGATTTCATCGATCTTTTCAAAAATACCGATAATATCCTGCCCGTGGGCTAACAACGCCTGTGCCGTTTTAGCGCCGACGCCAGCCACGCCGGGAATATCATCGATACTATCACCCACCAGCGCCAGGTAATCCACCATCT
The DNA here is from genome assembly GCF_042854845.1 of Maricurvus nonylphenolicus. Classification (GTDB taxonomy): domain Bacteria; phylum Pseudomonadota; class Gammaproteobacteria; order Pseudomonadales; family Cellvibrionaceae; genus Maricurvus; species Maricurvus nonylphenolicus. Next base: position 3,649,512 of record NZ_AP031498.1, read on the forward strand.
GCTCTGGATAGACACCGAACTTGTCATAGATATCCGGGCGATAAAAGCGCTGATCATTGGCTTTATCCCACAGGAAATCCTGTTCACGGCGCAGTAACTGGCCCAAGTCCTTATCCCGGGTTAACACTGCAATAGGTTCTGGGTGATCGGCCAATACTGGCATCAAACTGCCCAATAAATCATCGGCTTCGTAGGTTTCACTGCCAAAACTGGCAATACCCAACAGCTCAGATACCTCTCGGCAGGCTGCCAATTGAAATGCCAGGGCTTCGTCGGGCTGGGCGCGACTCGATTTATAATCCGGGTAAATCTCATTACGAAAGCAGGTATCCAGACTTTCATCAAAGGCTGCAGCAATAAATTCAGGCTGCTCGTTCGATAACAAATCAATCAAAAATGTGGTGTAACCGTAAACGGCAGCCGTGGGATAACCCTCTTCGCTAAACCAGTTATCAGGTAGTGCAAAGTAGTAACGAAAAATATAGATCGATGCATCGATCAAACAAGCAGGCGTTTGCGACATTTACAGGTTTTCTAATTGATAGTGATGAGGGGCGAAAGGATTCTCTACGCCATAATGTTTTGCCAAGGCCAGAGCAAATTGTTGCGGGCGTACAGGCAAACCCTGCTGACAATACGCCAACACCTGCTGGTAAATATTGGCTTTAAAGCTTTCACTGGCCCCCAGGCCCGCTTCCAGATTATCGGCACTGACCCGAAAGTGGTATCCACAAGCCACTGAAAAAATCCACTCCATGGCCTGAGGTTTAATTTCTACCTGTTCAAATTCCTGCTGTTGTTCCTGACTGCGACCATCCGGAGCGTACCAGTAACCATAATCCACTTGCTGACGGCGCACATCGCCAGCCACGCACCAGTGCGCAATCTCATGCAAGGCGCTGGCGAAATAGTCGTGGGTAAACACAATGCGATGAAACTGTTCGTCTTGATCCGCAGGCAAGTAAATAGGCTCTTCCCCACCACCGACAAGTCGAGTGTTATACGGTGTATCGAAAGTGCGATTAAAACACTGCACCAAATCCGCTGCACAGTGATTCGCTACAACCGGCTGAACTTTTTCCATTGCCGTCATTCAGAAACCTCCGAAACCTCAAAATGGGCTTCATGCTCCAGGCAAGGGCTCTGAACCAACTGCTGGAAATAGTCAGGTGACAGGAAAGGTTCACCGGCTAATAGATGATCTAAATACCAGCGTGCAGGCAGCAAGCCTTCACTGATCATGCTGCGATTGGCCACATAAACCCAAGCCTGTAAAAGTCCTATCTCCGTCTCGATACCATAGAGCTCACGGCTATAAAGACGAGGGGTTCCCTCAAACGGATCCATCTTAACGATCTCATCAGTGTCAGCCAGCTCATAAATCACCCCTTCAACATGGGTATCAGGGCTATAGATCACATTGGCATAAGACCTGTGAGGGGCATCGGCTGCACGCTTGTTAAATGCCAGGGCATAACCCCGCAAAACACCGCTGTAGGCCTCTGAAAACGCCAGCCCGCGGGACTTCATGCGGTCCGGATTCATATTGGAACCATAGGCAAAATAATACTTGCTCACCCGTTATACGCTCGTACTCAGTTCATTTGGTTATTAAAAAGACGAGAAATTTGCAACAAAGTGTTGTGCTTTTGAAAAACAGCATATACCTTATGTGGTAGAGGGTTACAAAAATCCCATCCAGCCCGAGCAGTCAATAGTAGTCAGATTGACGTTTCTCAGGACTTTGCAAGGAGGTGGTATTATGAAGACCTCAGCTCCAAGCCACAATACGGATAATGTGGTCGATTTTTTTACCGGGCAGCCACTATCTGCCCTGCACGATAAGCGATTTATTCGCCTCGCCCCTGAACTGGATGGCCTGGAGATGCTTTACTCCAACGACGCCAGCCCAGATAAACTCTTCAGCCTTAAAATTCTCTGCTGGGGCCTACGCGCCAACGGCGATGTGGTCGGCCTGGTACCCTGGCTTGATGACATAGTTGCCGCCCCCGAGATACAAGATCCACTTAACGGTCAGTGGGAAGGCTACTACGATCCCGGTATCGATGAAGTATTCTTCGATGCCCCCATTCACAAAGTGGTCGAACTGGAAACCGCAGCGGAATACTACGAGTTCCAGACCGACGAACCACAGGACATTATCCAGGAAGTACCGGATACCATAGGCACACACGCCGTATTATCCGATAACGGCTTCCACAGCATTACCCTTACCGAAGTTGTCAGCTGGCGCTTGCACAACGACGGCACCCTTTCTGGCATGCTCGCCGATGCCGAAAAGGTAGAGGAAACCCCTGTATTACCGGGTGATGAATGTCTCTATGCCGCTCAGAGCAGTGACAGCTTCCGTTACTTCTTCCAACACCAGATCGCCAATAAGATTAAGGCGGAAGACCCAGAGGCTTTGGCCGCTATATCGATGCTGGTCGAAGAATCCTGATTAACATCTACATAACACGATAAGGGGCTACTTTTAGCCCCTTTTTTATTACCTCTGTTAGGTGCGCGCGGCCCCGGAGGCAGCCGGTTACGCTTCTCTCCGCGCCCATAAGCGGCAGGCAAAAGTCAGCGCCTCGGAAACTCACAGAAAGCGCTCAGACAGCCTCGGCGACTACCCTGTCTGTTGCCTGCCGCTTAAGCATGGGCTGATTGCTACGAGAAGCGTAACCGACTACCTCCTCCATCAGTGCAAATTTTCAACTTTTCTTGCGATGAAGGTAGGTTTACCCAAGGGGGGATGGTGCCTATGACCAATCAGGCTGCGCTTAAGACTTCTCCTGAGGCGGGAGCGTTTACGAGGACTGTTTGAGCGAATAGCGAGTTCCGCAGTGCGAGCGCCTCAGGAGAAGTCTTGCAGCCGGGAATAGGTGCCATCCCCCCTTGGGTAAACCGGGGTTAAGCACAATCCAAAGAACTAACCCTTACGGATAAAGTAAAGATACTGCTTATCAACCTCTTCCTGGCCAATCAGCTCATGACCCAGAAAGTTACAGAATTTGGGGATATCCCGCTGGGTGGAAGGATCAGTGGCAATCACTTTGATCACCTGGCCACTGGCGGCATCACGTACTTCATTGTGAAGCATCATGACAGGCTCTGGGCACAACAGGCCCGTGGCATCTAGAGTTTTATCTACATCGTATTCCATTGTTAACCGCTTATAACTTGAAAGAAGCGCGGGCGTATTGTCCCCTAATTCATCCAGCAGATCAAAAAATCACAGCTAAACTTAGTATATGGACCTTTCAGCGCCCAATAAGTAGTAGCAGGGATACCCATGATGTCTATTGACGCCAGCCACCAACGGCAACCCCTTGATGACAGTATCTGCATCCAGCGCCCCGATATCTTTAGCCGTGGCGCCCTGGACCTCACCTTTCGCCTGTTAAGGAAAAACAACCCCAGCCTGGCGCTGGAGGTACGCAATATCCTGGCCGGCGAAACCGTGCCTCTGGAAGATGCTGCCCATTATTCCCCCCAGGGTGATCACTTTTTTATCACTATGCCAGCCCAACGCATCGGCTGTGTCGTTAAAGCCTTGACTCAACTGGGACAGGACGCGCTTGACGATGGGCGAAGTGATACAGGCAAGCTGGTGGTATTAAGAACCTTAATAAAAGAATGGATGACACTGGCAGAATGGATTATCTTAACCGCTGAAGAGGAATCCCCTCCACTACACTGAACAAGTGACGTAAAGGAGACGTTATGATTCATGTGCTGATTGAACGCCATATCGCCCCTGATATGGAAAGCACCTACGAACAGCTTGCACGCAACACCCTGCATCTGGCCTATCAAGCCCGCGGTTTTATTAACGGTGAAACCTTTAAAGATATGAATGATGCCAATGTGCGTTTTGTGATGTCGAAGTGGCGCAGTGTGCAGGATTGGCAGCTGTGGTATGGCAGTGAAGCGCGAAAAAATATGATGGGTGAAATGAATCTTATGCTGAGCACACCAGAAAAGGTTATCTTCCTGGAAAACTAATTCCCCCGCTCCCGAAAAGAAAAAATCCGTTTAGTGTCAGGTGTGGGACACTAAACGGAAAGCACGAGGGGACTCAACTCGATAGCAAAGAAAAATTAAAGGCAAGCGTTACGCTGCCAACATATTTTGGGCCTTGGCAAAGTCCAGGGTTTCATCAATCGCCATTCCCAGCTTTTCAATCAACTCATCAACTTGCGCTTCGGAAATAATCAGCGGCGGACAAACCGCTAGACTGTTACCGGCAACGGCACGAATAATTAATCCGTGTTCCTGGCATCGCTGTACCGCATAAGCACCAACACTGCCATTAGCAAAGGCCTTGCCTGTTTGTTTGTTGGCAACCAACTCGACAGCACCGATCATACCGCGACCGCGAACCTCTCCCACAAGCGGATGATCAGCAAACTGTTTCAGCTTGGTTTGCAAGTAATCCCCCATTTGAGCAGAACGTTCAAACAAGTTTTCGCGCTCATAAATTTCAAGCACCTTTAACGCCGTAGCACAGGCAACCGGATGACCGGAATAGGTATAACCATGACCAAACACACCCACCTGCGCACTTGGCTCAATCATGGCTTCGTACATATCACCGCGAATCAGTGAGGCACTAATGGGGTAATAGGCTGAAGACAATTGCTTGGCAAAGGTCATCATGTCCGGTTTTTCGATATTCATCGTGGTACAACCGAAGTCATTGCCAGTTCGACCAAACCCGGTAATTACCTCATCGGCCCAGAACAAAATATCGTATTTATTCAGAATAGCCTGCACTTTCTCGTAGTAACCGGCCGGAGGCACAATAACACCACTGGCACCGGTAATAGGCTCAGCGATAAAGGCCGCAATGGTCTCAGGGCCTTCACGAACAATCATGGTTTCCAGATTGCCGGTAATACGCTCAACAAATTCAGCTTCGGTTTCATTGCCCTGGCGGCCGCTAAAGTAATGCGGGTGATCGGTACGCAAGATACCCAGGGCTTCCAGCGGTGCATCAAAGTGGGCCAGGTTGGCAGGTAAACTGGTTAAGGAACCAGCGGCCACGGTTACACCGTGATAGGCCCTTTCACGGGTAATGATTTTGCGTTTTTCCGGTTTGCCAATCGCGTTAAAGTAGTAACGCAACATCTTGATATGGGTGTCATTACCATCGGAACCGGAGTTGCCAAAGAACACCTTGGCGTTATCCATAGGCACCATGCCGGCCAGTTTATCGGCCAGATCGATACCCGGCTGATGGCTCTTGCCACCAAACATATGGCTATAGGATAACTTGCCCAATTGCTCGCTGACGGTATCGATCAGCTCCTGATTGCCATAACCCAATGAGGTACACCAAAGCCCAGCCAAACCTTCCAGATACTGCTTGCCCTGGTTATCAAAAACGTACACGCCTTCTCCGCGCTCAAGCACCAACTGCTCAACCGCTTTTAAATTGGTTGTTGGGTAAATTACGTTTGTCATTTTCTTGTCTCCAACTGGCCTACTTGAGGCATTAGTCCAATCCACCAACACACAGGTATTTAATTTCCAGATAATCATCCAGACCGTACTTTGAACCCTCACGGCCATTACCAGATTCTTTCATTCCGCCAAAGGGTGCAGCTTCTGAGGACACTATGCCCTCATTAATACCGACAATGCCGAACTCAAGCGCCTCACCCACTTTCCAGATACGTTTGACATCGCGGGTATAAAAATACGCCGCCAAACCAAACTCGGTATCGTTGGCCAGGGCTATGGCTTCTGCATCGGTTTCAAATGTAATAATAGGCGCTACCGGGCCAAAAATTTCTTCCCGAAATACCCGCATATCGGTATTTACCTGGGTCAAGATGGTCGGCTCATAGAAAGCTTCGCCCAGCGGCGAGCTATCGGTACCCACCACGCGCTCAGCGCCCTTCTGTATTGCTTCATCTACCATAGCGCGAACATTATTTGCAGCTCTGGCATCGACCATTGGCCCAGTCGTAATACCCTCTTCTGTGCCATCACCCAACGTGAGCTTTTTGACCGCAGCGGCAAACTTCTCAACAAACTGATCATGAATAGAGGCGTGCACCAGAATACGGTTGGCACAGACACAGGTTTGCCCGGCATTGCGATACTTCGATGCCATAGCGCCTGCAACAGCAGCATCCAGATCCGCATCGTCAAAAACTATAAACGGTGCATTACCACCCAGCTCCATGGAGGTGCGTTTTACGGTTTGCGCACACTCTGCCATCAGCTGCTTGCCCACCGGGGTTGAGCCGGTAAAGGTCAGTTTGCGAATGGCTGGGTGCGAGGTCAGTACTGCGCCAATTTCAGGTGTATTACCCGCCACAATATTAATCACTCCAGCAGGAATGCCTGCGCGCTCAGCCAAGACCGCTAATGCAAATGCCGACAGTGGGGTCTGGTTGGCGGGTTTACAAACCACGGTGCAGCCTGCCGCCAGAGCCGGGGCAATTTTGCGGCCCAACATAGCGCTGGGGAAATTCCAGGGTGTGATGCAGGCAACAACGCCAATGCCCTGCTTAATTACCATCAGACGTTTATCACTGCTCGGGCCCGGAATGGTATCGCCATAGATGCGCTTGGCCTCTTCGGCAAACCATTCGACATAACTGGCACTGTAGGCAATCTCACCGCGAGCTTCGGCCAGGGGTTTCCCCTGTTCGGCGGTCAGGATTTGGGCCAGATCTTCCTGGTGAGCCATCATCAGATCAAACAGGCGGCGTAAGTAACCAGCCCGCTCTTTAGCGGTCAGTGCCTGCCAGGCTGGCAAGGCTGCCTCTGCGGCCTCTACTGCTCGGTTCGTCTCAGCTGTACCACAGCAGGCGATATCAGCTAACTTCACGCCATTTGCGGGGTTTTCCACTGCCAGAGTCTGCTGGCTGTCTGCATCGAGCCACTGGCCATTGATATAAGCCTGCGGATGTAGCAGAGATTGATCCTGTAAGCTAAGCGCCATCATCTTTTACCTTTCCTTCATTGATGCCGTAATTGTCATATGGCTATAGCTTACCCATTGTTTTTATCACCACAATCGATATATTTAGACCATAATGGTGACTTAAACTAACCAAAAGATTAGCCAGTAGAGAGAAATCAGCCATGCTGTTGGACCGCCGTAACCTGCCCCTCAACGCTATGCGGGCCTTTGAAGTGGTTGCCCGCCACTGCCATCTGCGCCAAGCCGCCGAAGAGCTGGGGGTAACTCATGGGGCTGTAAGTCGCCAAGTCAGGCAATTAGAGGATCAGCTGGGGGTCAGTCTGTTCGATCGCTCCCACAACCGACTGGCACTGACCTCGGCGGGTCAGCGCTTGCTGATCTCGGTAAAACAGGCGCTGGATTTGCTCAGTGAAAGTGCTCTGTATCTGGATCCGGATTCCATGCAGGGCAATCTGATGATTGCCTCCACCCCGTCAATTGCTTCTGGCTGGTTGCTGCCTGTGATTGGTAGCTTTGGTCAGCGCTATCCGGAAATTGAAGTGCACTTGATTAACATCGCCCCACAGCAACGCAGTATCAGTGCCGATATCGATGTGGCCCTGTGTTACGGTGAACCAGAGGCAAATAATCGTCACCTGGAAACCCTATTCCAGGAACGTTACTTTCCGGTATGCAGTCCACAGTTATTAAGCTCCGGTGATGTACCAGCCCTTGAAGAACTACTGAGCTATCCCCTGCTCTATGATCGCCACAATTTATGGGCACGCTGGTTTGATGCCGCCAAAATGGTCGCGACACCCAAGCAACGTATCTACTTGCAGGATTCTTATCAGGTCATTAGTGCAGCAAGAGAAGGTTATGGTATTGCCTTGGCAGACAGAATTGATATCAGTCGGGATTTAAATAGCGGCCAGCTTATTGCACTTTCTACAATCAGTATCAACGCCGAGCAACAACACTATCTGCTAACCGATGATGAAAGCCATATTAATGTTCGTGCACGATTATTTGTCGAACATCTAAAAGATCATATTGCCCAATAAAAAAAATCCCCACCTAAAACTTGTTCAGGCGGGGCCACTACGGACAGAAGGGAGAAGACATTTTAATTATTGAGAGAGTTGATTCTTTATTAGGTGGGGTCTGACCCGCAGGGTCAGACCCCAGTGCCAATTAGAACTTGGCAGTAGCAGTCAACCACAGTTTGGAAGTATCAGCCAGGCTGTTGGAGTCATCATCTTCGGAGAACTTGGAGTACTTCAGGCTCAGGCCGTAATCACCAAATTTCTTCGCAGCAACAAAACCGTATTCAGAACCGTAGCTGCTGGTACCGGCTACATCGCTATCATCAGCATCGATGCTGTGGTAGTTCATAGACAGCTTAACGCCAGCCAGTTTGGTGGATACCGTCAGGTAAGTATCCTCGATACCACCAGGCAGGTTACCTTTACCTTTGTTCAGGAAAGTATCAGACCAGCCCTGGAACTTGTGCAGAGTTGCCAGTGGTGTAATGAAGTAACCATCAGCATCATCGGCACCCAAGACCTCTTGACCCGCTTTAATGGTAACGCCGCCCAATTTCACACTACCTTCCAGCAGGTAGTATTTAGCATCGTAGCTGGAAGGATTATCGTGGGCATCAGATTGCTTGGCATACTCGGCAGTGTAGCCAAAGTTTTCATACTTACCCGCTAAACGCAGACCGGTGGTTTTGGTGGAGAAAGACTTAACCGCATTGGTCTCTTCGTTATCGATGTCGTAGTGGTAAGCAGTCAGTTTACCCACAGGCAGACCACTGTAGCTTACGTTAAACAGTTTGGTGCTGTTGTCGTGATCACCCAGGTTGGATGGCTCACCGTCTTTACGGTCTTCGCCGAAAATACGGTTTACACGATCGATATAAGCCAGGAAGATTTCAGTATTTTCAATAGCGGTGCTCTTGAAAGTCAGACCGTCGTAAGTTTGCTCATTCTGACGGAAACCTACACCACCAACAAAACGCTGGTTGTCCAGCAGGATGCGCTGGCGACCGTACTTAACGGTGTTACCTTTGTAAGTGTAAGCAACCCACGCCTGGTTAACTTCGGTACCTTCTGGATCAGCAATCGCTGATGCATCAGCATCCTGAGTGCTATCGAAAGGTGAAGTAACATAGTCAACACTACCCAGCTCGGTCACATCGTCCATTTCAACCAGACCGCTGAAGCCTTTGAAGTCAGCCGTTTTGTAGGTCAATCGGGTTTTCAGGGTAGTCGCAGATGCATCCTTGTCAGCACCACTGGGAAGATCCTGATCAACATCTTCGAAACGCATACGGAAGCTCAGGCTTACATCACCTTCTTTTACCGCTTCAGCAATAGTTTCTGCAGGGCCTTCAGCAGCAACATGGGCACTTGCGCCCATGGCAGCGGCTACAGCAACAGCTAACAGGTTGAATTTCATCTTAGTCATGGTTTTCTCCTAATAGATAAACTTAAAACGTGGTAATTGAAAAAGTTAGGCAGCTTCACTTTCTTTTTTGGTGGCTTTGGATTTGGCCTTATGCTTGCCAATATCTTCTACCTTGCGCTGCTTCTCGTATAAGAACTTCAGTACTTCTGAACGAAGGCGGTTGTACTCCGGATCTTCGGCCAGGGTTAAACGGTCACGAGGACGTTCCAGTTCAACATCCAGAATCTCACCGACGGTTGCCGCTGGGCCATTGGTCATCATCACAATGCGATCGGACAGCAGTACCGCTTCATCAACATCGTGAGTAATCATAATCACGGTGTTATTCAGCTCGTTTTGGATCTCCATCAGCGAGTCCTGCATATGAGCACGGGTCAGTGCATCCAGAGCGCCAAAAGGTTCGTCCATCAATAACACTTCTGGTTGCATGGCCAGTGCACGGGCAATACCCACACGCTGCTTCATACCACCGGAAATTTCGTCAGGACGTTTGTGCATGGCGTGATCCATATGAACCAAGGTTAAATTGTGTTCAATCCACTCTTTCATTTCTGCTTTGGATTTGGTGTTACCAAATACCTGCTTAACCGCTAACTCAACATTTTCGTAAGCGGTTAACCAAGGCAGCAGCGAATGGTTTTGAAACACTACTGCACGTTCCGGGCCAGGTTCGGAAACTTCTTTACCGTTTAAAATAACGCCACCAGTTGTGGCTTGATACAAACCAGCCACCACATTCAATACCGTGGATTTACCACAGCCTGAGTGACCAATCAGAGAAACAAATTCGCCTTTCTTAATCTTTAAATCTACGCCCTGCAGTGCAGTAAACGGGCCTTTAGGGGTTGGAAACACCATATCGATTTGGCTGATATCCAGTAATACGCTCATGGTTTTTCTCCTAACTGTTGTGTTGCTATTCAACGACTCAAGTATGCTTTTTAATCAGTTCACAACGTGTTGCTAACAAAGGTTGTGCTTCAATTTGGTGACAGCGTGCGCAATGTCTGCGCACGCTTATCACTTAGGTAATATTCGATTTATCCCAGGACACGACACGTTGTAATTGCAGCATGACGCGATCCAACAGGAAGCCGATAATGCCGATAACAATTACCGCGGCCATAATACGAGCCAGAGAGTTAGAGCTACCGTTCTGGAACTCATCCCAGACAAACTTTCCAAGGCCCGGGTTTTGTGCCAGCATTTCTGCGGCGATCAGTACCATCCAGGCAACACCCAAGGACAAACGCATGCCAGTGAAAATCATGGGAACTGAAGCAGGCAGTACTACTTTACGTACGTGCACCCAGGGGTTGAGGCGCAACACACGGCTAACATTGACCAGATCTTTATCCAGGGAAGCCACACCTACCGAAGTGTTAATCACCATCGGCCACAGGCAACACAGGCTCACCGTAATCAGTGAGGTTACAAAAGACTTGGCAAACATAGGGTCTTTGGACACATACACAGCAGAGACCACCATGGTTACCAGTGGCAACCATGCCAAGGGCGATACCGGTTTAAAGGTTTGAATGATTGGGTTTACCGCACTGTTTAAGGTTGGGCTTAAACCAATGGCGATACCCAGAGGTACAGCAACGATAGCCGCTAAAATAAAGCCACTCATTACGGTACCTAAACTGGTCAGGATTTGATCCAGGAAGGTCTCTTTACCGGTGTATTTGCGGATTTTTACTTTCGCATCCGGGTTTTTCTCTAATTTTTTGGCGTTGCGTGCTTCCTGGCGCTCGTAAAATTTCTGAGCTTTGTCACGCTCTGCATTATGCTCTTCATAGAGAGCACCAAATTGCTCCCATACGGCAGCGGGTCCTGGGAATTTACCCAGGGAGGTATCAATATTCTGTGCGGTTGCGGACCACAGGACTAAAAAAGTCAGTATGCCAGCCAGCGGTACACCTACTGTTTTTACCGCAGCAACAATGAAATTCTTGACCGAATCCGGTACTTCAATGCGCGGTTCTGCTTTGCTCGTTACAGTTGTCGTCATGGTCTTCTCACCTACTTAACGCGTCTTCTGTTCGTAAAAATCTGTCGTGTAAAAATCTTGCTTATAAATAAGCGTCAATATTGTTGTGATTATTTTTATTGAATGTTTTCTCTGCATTTCTTAAAGGACCCGGCTGACCGTGAATCAGCCGGACCTTTTTGCTACGAAAGGCTTATTTGATTTACAGCTTGTCGCCTTCCTTCAAACCAATCGAGAACTTGTTGATATAGGCATTAGGTTGAGTGCCGTCGTATACAATATCGTCGATAAAGTGAGTTTGTGGATCACGGAAACCGTCTTCAGTGGCGAAGTCAGGGAAGTCTTTAGCATCCGCCAGACCTTCTTCAATCAGGGACTGAGCCGCTGCAGTGTAGATGTCTGGACGGTAAACTTTCTTGGCCAGATCGAAGTACCAGTCGTCAGACTTGTCTTCAGAGATTTGACCCCAGCGACGCATCTGAGTCAGGTACCAAACCGCATCAGAGTAGAATGGGTAGGTAGCGTTGTAGCGGAAGAACACGTTAAAGTCAGGCACATCACGCTTGTCGCCCTTCTCATACTCGAAGGTACCGGTCATGCTGTTGGCGATAACATCGTAGTCCGCACCCACATAGTTAGACTGGGACAGGATCTTCACAGCCGCAGGACGGTTGGCGTTATCGTTTTCATCCAGCCACATGGCTGCACGAATCAGTGCACGGGTCAGACGCAGAGTCGTGTTTGGATATTTCTCGGCGAACTCTTTAGTGATACCGAATACTTTTTCCGGGTTGTCTTTCCAGATCTCGTAGTCAGTTACAACCGGTACACCAATACCTTTAAATACGGCCTGCTGGTTCCATGGCTCACCTACGCAGTAACCGTAAATGGTGCCGGCTTCCAGAGTGGCTGGCATTTGTGGTGGAGGGGTTACCGACAACAGTGCATCAGCATCGATTTGACCAGAGGTATCACCTTTGTGCGGCGCATAGAAGCCAGGGTGAATACCACCGGCGGCTAACCAGTAACGCAGCTCATAGTTGTGGGTCGATACCGGGAATACCATACCCATGTTGAAAGGCTTACCCTCTTCCTTGAACTTTTCTACGACTGGTTTCAGGGCATCGGCTTTAATCGGGTGAACCGGACGACCGTCATCCATCTTAGGAATGTTTGGCTTCATTTGTTCCCAAATATCGTTGGAAACCGTAATACCGTTACCATTCAGGTCCATGGAGAATGGGGTAATAATGTCAGCCTTGGTACCAAAACCCATGGTAGCGGCGATCGGTTGACCGGCCAGCATATGGGCGCCATCCAGGCTACCGTCAATCACACCGTTCAGCAGCACTTTCCAGTTCGCTTGTGCTTCGATGGTGACGTACAGACCTTCATCTTCGAAGTAACCGTTTTCGTAAGCAATCGCAATCGGTGCCATATCAGTCAGCTTAATAAAGCCAAACTTCAACTCTTCCTTTTCCGGCTCACCAATTTCGGCGTTAGCAATAGAAGAGCACACCAGGCTCCCTATTACCGTCGCCAGTGCGGCTTTTTTGATGGGGTTTAACCATTTCATAGTTGTCATCCTCGGTCTTTTTAAAGGTAAAACGTAAAAATTGTTTGTAAAAAATCGAAGCAAAAAAAAGGCGCCCATCAACGACATCACCTCCACTTCAGGGTGATGTGTTAATGAGCGCCTTTGCTCGTCTGTTTGGCTACAGTGCCATTGTTTTTACTGGTCCACCGCCTTTGGTGTATCCAGATCAGTGCCAGGTGTTTCCCCGGCGATATGGTTATCTATAATGCAGCGCCCGTGCCAACTTTAAAAAAAACCTAAATTAACTGCGGTTATGCCCTAAAAAGCGACAAAAATCCCCATCAGAGTGCAGGAAATAGAAGTTTGCACCGTATATTCACGCTAATTGGAATTTTGAGAAGAGATAAATTTACCCTGCGTGCACCATTTTGGAAAAAACGGGGTCAATTTTAGGGATTTGAGAGAAAAAGCACGCTTTCAGAGGTCAGCACATCGACCAGTAATACCTGTTCAGCACTGAGGAATACCCCAAAGGTTTTACAGGTAGCATCGCTAACACTGTCTTTATAGGGCTCTGACACCACAATATGCTGGGTATCCAGTTGATGCATAGCGTGCAGGAGAGGAAAATAGGGTCGATGATTCAAATTCTTGCCCGACAAGGATGCATCGGCAGATACCTTCTCTGCGCCAACTTCATAGTTGGGGCTAACCTGCCAACCTGTGGGATCACAAATATAATAACGCAGTACACCCAGTTGGTGCATTCTGCCGCAATCTTCGGCATCCATCAGACCTGTTAAATCCAGGTTAAAACCCAGCAACATGCTTAACCGTTCGACTTCTTCAGCCACGCAGCGATTATGTTTGGCCAAGGTCAGATGGCGCTGACTTTTACGCAGCAAATAACTTTGTTTTAAACTGCGAACCATATGCTGATAGGTATCGGCTGGCTTTAGCTGGCCTTCTGCGGCCTGGAATAACCAGCCTTGCAGGTAATCCGCCCCACATTCAATGGCAAAATGAAATTCCTCAGGGGTCTCTATCCCCTCACAGATCACTTTACAGCCGTTTCGCGAAGCAATGGTTGCAATCGCCAATACGACATCAGCTTCAGGCCCACCCAATGAAGCCGCTCGAAATAAGGCTCTATCCAGTTTGATATAATCGGGCTGCAAAGCAATCAGGCGATCCACTTGGGAAGCCCCGGTACCAAAATCATCCACGGCGACTTTAAAACCGGCTTTATGATACTCACGGGTTAAGCGTTTAAGGTTATGCAGATTGCCATTGCGTTCGGTAATTTCGATCACAACGCGACTGGGGTCCAACCCCAGGCGCTCAATCATTTTCACCGTGGGGCTGGTCATATCATCACTGAGCAAATCAACCCAGTCAGGTGAAATATTCAGTGATAGAAAGCCAGACCCTGGTCGTAACGCAAAATGCTCGATGGCCTCTTCCCGCAATGAACGGTCGACAGACAGCTTGGAAGATTTAGACACTTGCGGATTAAAAAACAAGCCTCCGGCGCTAACGATATTGCCTGCCTGATCACGCTGACGTGCCAAGGCTTCGTAACCTACGATATCTCCGCTGCTAAGCTTGATAATAGGCTGGAAATGGGGAAGGTAATTCTCCAGTCGCAGTTCTTCCTCAGAACCAGGACGCGCTTCGGAAACATTATGTTTGGTTTTCATACAGCTTCAACCAATAGCCGACCATAGAGGTCGACCTTTATATACAGTCATTAAACGCTATTGCCAGCGTTTGGCTTCAACCAGTGTGTCATATTGTTCATGCAAGCTATCCAGCGCATGGGATGCTATCTCAAAGAACTCTGTCGCCGGTAAGGAAATATGCTCCCGTACAACATGCTCATTGATACACGACAACAGTTTATCCACACTTTGGCGCTGGCTCTCGGAGGGCCGGATATCCTGCCAAACCCGGGACGTATTCTCGGTAATCTTTTGACACAAATAATTTAAACGGATGCGGGAAACACTGTCACAGCTACCTGCGGCCGAAACCCCGGTACCAATGGCGCGAGCCTGCCCTATATATTCAGCCGCTGATAATAGCTCCCGCCAGGACAAATGAAAGGGTCTATTTTTTTCATCCTTTAACAACAGCAGATCGTGCGCCTGTGCCATATCATCAATTAAGTACAACACACTCTGGATTAGGTTGTTGTGCTGAGTCAGATTGTTATCCGGTTTGTTATTCTCAAAACCACCTGCCAAACGCGCCCAGTGTTGAGTAATACTGTGCCAGCGCTCATTGCTTTCGATCCAGGAATCTATCTGGGAGATCTTGTTGATATCAATACTGATCGTTCGCTGCAGGGGATGTATATCTTTTAATAGGTCCTGCCCGCCATTAAGAAAACCGTTGGTTAAACCTCGGTGCTGCTGAATATGCGATAACAACTGCCGCATACTTTGCAGCCAGGACAGCCCCACCGCCTGGCGTTGCAATCGCTGCTTATAGCGATACCGCATACCCACAAGGGAAATCCCGACAATCACGGAAGCCAGTACAGCAATATAGACTAATGTCATGGTATCCATAAACGCCCCTAGTTCAGGTTTTCCGTCTGTGTCTCCTGACACAGGTAATAAAGATGATTAGAAATATCCGAAGCCTGGGTGGCCATACCACTATTGGCATGGGCGACTTGCGCCATCTCTTCAATATTGCTGGATATCTCTCGGGTAGCGAGATTCTGCTGAGAAGAGGCATCGGAAATAGCGCTAATCATTTCAGACACCGAACGGGTATTAGTGGCAATTTCACTGAACACAACTTCGGCATCTTCCGCTACAGAAACCGTTTTATCGGCATGCTCAACCACTTCATCCATACTGCTTTTTACTGCCGACATTTGCCCCTGTACCGCTTCAATATTGGCGGTAATTTCCTGGGCTGATTCGTGACTGCGAGTTGCCAGTGCACGCACCTCCTCAGCGACTACCGCAAAACCTCGTCCATGCTCCCCTGCCCTGGCAGCTTCGATCGCCGCATTTAACGCCAGCAGGTTGGTTTGCTCAGCGATTTCTCGAATCACGGTTGATATGGATGAAACATTCGAGGTGCGCTCATCGAGGCTGGCCAACAGTTGGTAGGTTTGTTCGATAAGCCCGGAAACCTCGGCCATATTACCCCGCACACTGGCGATAGTTTCAGTGCCTTTCTCACCGTGGTGATAGGTATCATTGGCCGACTCATAGGCACTGTTAATACGTGAAGCGATCTCTTCAATACTGTGGCTAATTTCAGTCACCGCTGCAGCAACCGACGCCGCCGATTGCGATTGCTGCATAATATTACCGGCCAGCTGCTCAGCAGTAGAACTCAATTCCGATGCCGAGTGACTTATCTCAGATGCCCGGTTCTGAGCATCTTCCTTGTCCCTTCTAACGCGACTGGCGGCCGTTAACAGGGATAAATTTAAACGCGTCCAACCACCGCTTAATTGGCTTACCAATGCCTGGTGCTGTATCTCACTATTCTGCGTTAATAGATCTTCCAACACGCGAAAGTCTTTTGCCACCAACAACAAACTGCCCACAGCAAAGTAACTTCCGACTACCGATGCCGATACCAGCAACCACATAGGCGCCTGTACTGCCAACAGGCTCCAAAAACTTACTATCCCTAGCAGCAGCAACCAAGCCATCCTTTTAAAGCCCAAGACTTTCAACACACTACAAACGGGTTTAAACAGGAACATGAAATTCAATAGCCTCTATAATCTATTTCACAGGGGGTGTAGAGCAATAAATATTCCAAGTAGGCTATCGTCTAAATATTGGTTACCTTAAGAGCAGGTTCCAAACCGAGATGAATAAAAAAATTGAAGAGGGTTAACTTAGGGCATAACCAGAACTGACTGGTGCGTCACTTGTTCGGGTCACCACCCTTAAATGCACCACAATAATGCAGGGGAGATCAAAACAGTGCCAAAATAAAATCTGCGACTAATCATTCATCAATGACATTACATCGATAACATTCTCAGCCACAGCTGCCATGGAGATACTTTTATCCATCGCTTTTTTACGCAGCAGTTGATACGCCGCATCTTCATCAAGATCGCGCTGCTTCATTAATAGGCCCTTGGCCTTATCAATCAGTTTACGCTCGTGCAGCTGGTTTTTGGTTTTTGCCAGCTCTTGCCTTAAGCCCTGCTCTGACTGAAACCTGGCTATGGCAACATTGATAATGGAGTTAATTCTTTCCGGCTGGATATCATCTACAACAAAGGCATTGACCCCGGCCTTAATAGCCTTCTGGATGATTTGAGGCGTATCTTGTTCGGCAAACATAACCACCGGATGGGGCTGAACTTGCTGCAGGCTGGCTACCTTTTGCAAGATATCATCATCGGGAAGATCGATACCCATGACAATAATATCAGGGGTATGAGTCTCTATCTCTCTGAGCAGATAGTCAGCGGTATTTAACTCGGCGACCAGCGGATACCCCAAAGCAACCAGTTCCCGTGCCAACAGGCTTCGTCGAAATTTGTCAGCATCAAACAAGAGTATCGATGGCTTCTGAGCCGATACTGAACGAGAATTGACCACTAAATTGTCCGCCCCTAGCAAATACTGTTACCCCTAAACAGGAGGTTCATCCAGTATCAGCAATAGCTGTGCCAATACGTATGGCACCGCTGTAAGGCTATCGACCCCTTAACTCTAATGATCAATCAAATCCGCATTGAGTTCAGCGATGCGGTTAACCCCCATCAAAGCCATGGCCACTTCAATTTCTTGCTGGAAGCGTGTTAATAAGGCCGTTATGCCAGCTTCCTGCCTGGCCGCCATGGCCCAGACCCACGGGCGGCCGATCAATACCCCTTTCGCGCCTAGCGCTACCGCTTTAACAACATCAATACCGCTGCGCACACCGCCATCCATAAACACGTCAATCTGCTTATCCAGTGCGTCAACTACAGCGGGTAATTTGGAGATACTGGATGCAACACCATCTAATTGCCGCCCACCATGATTAGACACCACAACCCCATCGGCGCCAGCATCAACCGCCTGACGGGCATCATCCACTTCAAGCACGCCTTTTATTATTAACTTGCCATCCCATACAGAACGCAGCCAGGTAATATCTTTCCAGGTCACACTGGGGTCAAACTGCGAATCTATAAAGGCTTTAAAGGCAGCCATACTATTGGGGTTATCTACTACATCACTCAAATTGCCTATGGCATGTGGGCCGCCCAAACAACCTACGTCCATTAACCAACGCGGTCGTGTTGCCAACTGTGAGAACATAGACCATTTGGCTTTGAGACCTTCAGCCAGCATACCGTTGCGGTAATCCCGGTGTCGCATACCCGCCACGGCAAGGTCCACAGTAAAAATCAATGTATTGCAGCCGGCTAATTTTGCACGTTCCAAAATCTGCAACACCACATCGCGATCACGCAACATATACAGCTGGAACCAGGGAATACTAGTCGATGCCTGTTTGATTTCTTCCACAGAACAGACACCGACGGTTGAACAGGTAAAAGGCACACCCGCCGCTTTGGCAGCTTTAGCGGCTTGTACTTCGCCTCGCCTTGCCATCATGCCGGCCATTCCCACAGGTGCCAATGCCAAAGGCATACTGGCAGTTTGGCCGCATAACTCAGTAGAAGTATTGACGCTGCCAACATCACTCATCACCTGTTGCTTTAGGCAATAATCTTCGAAGTCAGCGATATTGGCAGCCATGGTCCGCTCATCATTACTGCCACCATCAATATAATCAAACAGGAAATTCGGTAAGCGTTTTTTCGCAAAATGACGGAAATCTTCAACACTTATCGGGAAACTATTATTCATATCCAAAGCCCTTAAACTGCTGTTGATTTAACTCTAACAGTCGGAAATCTGTGGCTTTGTTATTTGGGTAACATTTGAGGTGGAGTTACTTTGAGCAATCGATGTCTTTTGATTTATATCAATATTCGACCGAGAGGGAAGAAGCCTTCCCCCTTTATATGCAGTTTATGCTTGAACGCTTTCCCGCATTTTTTGGTTGTGACGCTCTATCCAGGCAGCCTCTTCCCCCGGTTCTGGTAATAAATCCCCGCCTTCCATCACCCATTTGGCTTGTACGTCCCGAGTGGACATGGTCACTTCGGAGAAGTTTACCCCGATAACATCTGCCACTGCTTGACGCATGCCCGAGACCAGTTTGTTTTTTACCTCATCGGTACGGCCAGAGCGGATATTGCCAAACAACTGATAATCGGCTGTACTCTCACCGCCCCAGAGACTTTGCAGCAGAGCCAATTTTTCTGAGCTGAAGAAAACCACATGCACAAACGTTGGCGGCGCCCCTGTGACCTCACAGTGCACATCGGTAACAGCCTGAGAAATGGTTTGTTTCTTTTCCGGTGAGATGGCACCGGTGGGATAGCTACACAAATATAATGGCATAGTGATTCTCCTAGGTTGCCGGCATCACAGTGGCGATAATTTCGTTAATATGGCAATCGGTTTTATCTGTCCATAGATTGCAAATCGCATTGAGGACGTCTACCCGCAAATCCTGCTCAATTGGTGGTGCCATCAAGGTTACGATAGAAGAGGTTGAAAGCTGACCGGCAGTCCATCCCTCCCCTTTTGGAATCTTGACCCAGGAGATGTCCAGTTTCTCTCCCAAACCGTTGCGTACCACGATATCCTCGAGGCCTTCCCCCAGCTGTTTTACAGTGTCCTCAGGAATTTGCCCTTCCTGAAGTAAGCAGATACAAAATGTCATGCGGTCCCCTAGCTATTATCAAAAGGTCTACAATTTACTGTAACCGAATCTTTTTATAATAGGCACTGACCATAGTTTGCAGGCGCCCCTAAAAAAAGGCATAGCGGGGAGTATGCTTTACTTCATAGCAGTGCTTTGAGATATTACATTTTTGTATAACCGCCTTAACAGCCGCAGGGGTGAACATGGATATTTCTGATATTGCAATGCTGGAAGCCATCGTTAAACATGGCAGCCTCAGTAAAGCTTCGGAAGTTCTTTACGTGTCGCAACCCACCTTGAGCAAACGCCTGGCGCGACTGGAAACCGTGCTGGCTACACCGCTATTTCACCGCAGTAGCAGCGGCTTAACCCCTACAGCCCATACCCAATTTATTATTGATAATACCCAGCCGCTAAAAACCCAGATTAAAAATATTCAGCGCCATATAGAACTGATGAATAATCTGCAAGCTGGCGAGTTGCGTTTAGGGGTTGGGCCTATTGTTGAGCAACTTTACTTCCCTTACACCTTGCTGGAACTCACCAAAGATTCATCCAATAAACTGGATGTTTCTATACGTACAGGTACCGACGAGACTCTCAAGACCCTGTTACAGGACGGCGAGATCGACATTGCTATTGGCCCGTTTGAGGAAGATAGTGGTTCAGACGAGTTTGTAGTGACAAACATTGCCAATCAACCCCTGATTATTGCCGTACGCTACGACCACCCCTTCGGCATTGCCTCCCGAGAAGGCCGGAGCATATCGCCAGAAGAAATGTCATCCTACCCCTTGATTGCACCACATATTCCTAAATATATGAATGAACGCTTTCTGCAGTTGTTCAATGAAACGCCTCAGCGGGTTATGTGTGACAACTATTCAGTGATCAAGGAGGTATTAAAACAGTCTGATGATTTCACCATTGGTCCGGGAGCGGTTTTTAGCCAGGAAGTCATCAACAAAGAATTAACCTTTGTTGCTCCGCCCGTTTCAGTGCAATGGCATGCGGCTTGTATGACACTGGCCCAGAATGCAGAACTGCCGTTTATCCATAAAGTCATAGATGCATTTCGTCAATATCCGCTGCCGGAAGTTAACAGTTAAGCGCAGCGGTCTCCGCCTCCCTATCAGACGTCTTGCTGATATGCTTTTTCTTGCTCCCCCTACCGAAAACTAATCACTTCCGTATATCAGATCTGGGCGATATACATACCCTATTCATACGGCCATTGCTGCTGTATGAAGTCCATCCATATGAGGTAGTTATGGAGAACTGATATGCCCATATAGGAGCTGATTATGTTTACACGTAATACACTGATTTTACTTTCGTCTCTGCTAATCACAATTTCAGCACACGCATCCACCTATACACAAACCAAATACCCTATTGTCTTACTCTCAGGGGTTATGGGTTCCCCTAATGCTTTTGGCCCTATACCCACCGAATATTTCTATGGTATCGAGCAAGCACTGGAGTCCTCAGGCGCTCGGGTCTATGTTGCCCCCCTTTCGCCCCTGCACGAAGACTACACCCGTGGTGAGCAGGCCAGGCGTTTTATTGAAGAAATCGTTATCCCCTATGAACACTCACGGGGTTATCACTGGGTGGATAAGGTTAATATTCTGGGCCACAGCCAGGGTGGTATTACCGCCCGATATGTCGCCGGCGTTCATCCGCATTTGGTGGCCACCATCTCCACAATCGGTACACCTCACAATGCCCCCACCAAAGGGATGAGCCTGACTGACTTTTTTATTCTTGCTACACAGGATGACAATGTCCTTGGCCAACTGGGCCGAATCATCAACGGTTTGTTCGGAGACATCAGTAGCTGGCTTTCTGGCACTCACTTGAGCAATGATCTTGATGCAGCCCTCGAGCATATCGAGAATAATTTCGCCGCCTTTAATCAGGATTTTCCACAGGCATTGCCCACTGGCTCTCCCTGCGGAGAAGGTCAATATGTGGTAAACGGTATTCCTTATTTCTCCATGGGTGGTACTTCACCGCTGACAAATTTCTTCGACCCCTCTGATGCGGCACTGGGAACACTGAGCCTGATACTACAAGTGGACGACAAAAATGATGGCGCTATAGGCCGCTGCCAAACTCATATCGGCAAGGTAATTCGCGATAATTATGTAATGAAT
This sequence comes from Maricurvus nonylphenolicus, assembly GCF_042854845.1. Classification (GTDB taxonomy): domain Bacteria; phylum Pseudomonadota; class Gammaproteobacteria; order Pseudomonadales; family Cellvibrionaceae; genus Maricurvus; species Maricurvus nonylphenolicus. The sequence goes on from NZ_AP031498.1 coordinate 3,671,360, forward strand.
CACGGCGATGAAATTAATGCGCTCTACGGCATTGTCTCGCCCTTTGCCACCAACCCGCGTACCGTTTATCGCAAGCATGCCAATTACTTGAAAAATATGGGGCTGTAATTACAGCGAATTAACGGCTTCAAACATGAATAAGAAAGCAGCAACCGGTACAGTCGTGGCCCTGATAGTCACGGCTGTGCTCTATTTGTCCTGGTATTTGTCCTGGCAGGATAGCCCCTTACAGAAAGACACCTTCTCAGGTATTAGGCCAGAGTTGCCCAAGGCAACAAATATCACCTTGCCAGAATCGGCGCTTCAACCAATCCCTGAGAAGCTCACCACCGAGCAAAAGCCAGATATTGATCAGGTCATGGACTACCTGCAAAGCATTCCTTCCCTGGAAGGCTCCGAGATCGACGGGGCACTTGAGATTGATGACGATGGTCAGCTGATTAAAGACAAAGACGTAAAATACCTGTTTGACTATTTCCTGAGTGCCACAGGCGAGATTTCACAGGACCAAGTCTCTCAATTACTGTCACTTTACGCTGAGGCGAGCCTTCCCAGTGAAGCCGCCTCAGAAGCCATCACCCTGTTCGCCACCTATCTGGATATGAAACATGCACTGGAACAGAGAATGCAAAACCAGTTACCTCAGGGCTATTCCCTTGACAACATTACGCAGTTCTTTGACCTGCGCAATCAAATCCGCCAAGCCCATCTGGGCCCGCAAGTCACCCAGGCCTTTTACGGTGATGAAATAGCCTACGATCGCTACCAAATCGACAAAGCACGCTGGCAGACCAATAACGTATCGGACAACCCGATATCCCCAGAACTCAGTCATCGCGACCAGGAACAACAACGCCAACACCAACTGTTTTCCAGCTCATCAGCTACAGGCAATCAACTTACCCCATCAGAGCAATACGCCCTGTGGGAGCGCACCTTAGGGCACGAATATGCGGCCTCAAGGCTAGCCATAGAGGCCCGATTACAACAACAGCGGGCAGAATGGCGCTTCCGGGTTACCCACTACCAACAACAGCTGCAAACCATAACCCAATCATCACTTTCCAACACCGACCAAACCCAGGCCATTCTTGACCTGCAGGCAAGGCTATTCTCGCCCTCGGAAATCCCCAGGCTGAAGGCCAAAGCGCTGTAAGGCTGCTCCCTTACAGGCCCTATTCATAATATTGGCCACAGCCCCTAAATCATGTCATTACCATGACAGTGGCCCGCTCGCTATGATGAAAACGTACCAAGCCATGTGAATCCAGATGCCGTATGCAGGACCCGTATTACGCTTTACTGTCTGACCTACTGGCTGAATCCACCACCCCTTACCGGAGTCGCTTTATGAACAGTTCTCAACAGAAAGTTGCCGTTATTATTGGTGTAGGACCAGAAAACGGTATGGGTGCCGCCTTGTGCCGCCGTTTTGCAAACAATGATTACCATGTCTTTGTTGGCGGAAGAACCTTTGAGAAGGTTGAAACCGTTGCCAGTAATATTAACGCCAACGGTGGCAAAGCCACACCTGTTGCCTGTGATGCCACAGAAATCGACACCCTGGATAACCTGTTTGCCCAGGCCGCGGATGCCGGTCAAATTACCCTGGCGATTTACAATGCGGGCAATAACATGCCCGGCGACTTCCTGACCATGGAACCAGAATTCTTCGAGAAGTGCTGGCGTATCGCCTGTTACGGCGGTTTCCTGTTTAGCCAATTGGCGCTTAAACATATGGCCCCTAACGAAGAAGGTACTCTGCTCTTCACCGGTGCCAGCGCCTCCATGCGCGGTAAGCCATTCTTCTCAGCCTTTACCGCCGCCAAAGCCGGTTTACGTGCCCTGGCACAATCCCTGGCCCGTGAGTTTGGCCCTAAGGGTGTACATGTTGCCCATGTGGTGATTGACGGCGCTATTGATGGTGATCGTATTAACAAAGGACGTCCTGAAGTAGCAGAAGCACTGGGTAAAGAAGGCCTGGTCGATATCGAAGGCATCGTGGATGTTTATGAAATGCTCGACAAACAACCTTCTCGAGCCTGGACCCACGAAATTGATGTACGTACCGCCACGGAGAATTTCTAAGATGAAGCTTGTCGGTACCACTATTTCACACTTTGTAAGACGTGTTGCGATTCCTTTGAAAATATACGGCATTAACTACGAAGCCATTGATGCCTCAGTCACAACAGATCAAGCGGTTATCAAGCAGCACAGCAAACTTGCTCGCATTCCCTCTTTGGTTCTAGATGATGGCGATGTATTAATTGATAGCGATTATATTTTGGCAGAAATTGATGCCATGGTGCCAGAGAATGAACGCCTGATCATTCAAGATCCAAGTAACCGTCGTCACTACGGCCAAGTACTCGCCTCATTGACTGGAGCGATGGATAAGGCAACCGCCTGGTTCTATGAAGCTCACCGCCGCCCCAAGGAATTTGTTTGGGCTGAATGGGCAGAGCACCTGCGACTGCAGTTAGCCGGCGGTGTTCTGCAAGTCGAAGAAAACGCACATATCTTTGCCGACGGGTCTGAATACCTGTTTGAAGATCGATTAACCCACGCGGATATTGCTGCGGGGCTGGTTTATCCTCTAGCCAATATGGCAGCTGCTGATTTGGTTAATGCTGAATCCTGCCCTCGCCTGGCGAAATTAGCGCTGCATATGAATTCCCTGGAAGCCTTTAAAGCGACATCGCCATCGTAGCTTTCTTTTTTGCTTTACGTTTTGTTCTCTGTCTTAGTATAAGTCTCTCTCTCGACTTATCTTTGTGGGCCCCTCCCTAAGGGGCCTTTTTTCTGCCCCATAGCTCTATGCATTTTCTTTAGCATCCCCCAAAACTATTGGAATTTCCGGCTTCAATTATCGGGTGCAATAATCATTGCTGATCAAAAAATATTGATCACTGCGCAAGATCGTAACGATTTAAGCAGTCAATGATTATAAGAGAGTAAAGTCATGCTAGATAATAATAAATTCTTGAAGTCACCCCTTGTTCAAGCGATTGGCCTATCATCAGCACTGTTAGCCGCTGGTGCCCAGGCTGCAGAATTCCAACTGGAAGAAATCGTGGTTACCGCTCAAAAGCGTGCTGAAAGTTTGCAGGATGTTCCTATCTCTGTGAGCGCGGTTGGTGGTGAAAAGCTATCGGAAGCCGGTATTGAAAACCTGCAGGATCTGTCTGCTTACGTACCTAACCTGAAAATTATTGAAGGTGCCCTGGTACCCCAGATGTTTATCCGTGGTATTGGCTCCAGCGCCAACCAGGGTTTTGAGCAATCCGTCGGCACCTTCTCTGACGGTATCTATATGGGCCGCAGTTTGCAGTCCCGTACTGCCTTCCTGGACCTTGAACGCGTTGAGGTTCTGCGTGGCCCACAGGGTATTTTATTTGGTCAAAGCACCATCGCTGGTGCCATTAGCCTTGTAAGCGGCAAACCACAACAGGAAACCGAAGGCTCAATCTCTATTGGCCACGTGCCGCAGTATGACGAAACCGAAATCAACGGCTATATCACTGGCCCGCTGACCGACACGCTCAGTGCGCGTTTTTCCTTCCGCGATAAGCGTGAAGACGGCTACCTGAACAACAGATTGCGCGACAGCGAAAGCATGGACACCGAAGAACAGTCCGGCCGCCTGTCGTTACTGTGGGAACCCACCGAAGAACTGTCTGCCCTGTTAAAAGTTGAATCTACCCGTGTGGATCGTTCTGGCCGTTTGGATCAGCCTATCGATACTGGCATCTATAGCTTGGCAGTTCCAACACTGGTTGAAGATTCCGAGTTTGACTACAATATTCGCAGCAATGAAGACACTCGCATGGAGTTTGATAGCGACAACATTGCCTTAACACTGGAATACCAACTGGGTGACCACACCCTAACCTCGATCACAGCCCACTCCACCTACGACTACCAAGAGCTGGACTTTGACCCGGATGCCACCGAAATCCAGGTCCTGGCGTTGGATATGTTCGAAGACTTTGAACAAACCAGCCAGGAATTCCGTTTGACCTCACCAGGCGGTGAAACAGTCGATTATATTGTTGGCCTGTTCTATCAAGACTCAACGCAGGAATACACTGAGAACGTCGACGGTCACCTGAGCACGCTAGGATTAAACCCGGCTCTAGACACCTTGATTGCCCGTGACTTTAATCAGGACAGTGAAACATTCGCAGCCTTCACTCAGGTAACGTGGAATATTACCGAAGAACTGCGCGCAACTTTCGGTTTGCGATACTCTCGTGACGAGAAAGAGGGGGAGAGACGTCAAATTCTTACCTCACTGAATAATCCCGGAGTATCTCAAAACGATGTTGATATTACCCTGCCTATTGTTGGCACTGTAAGTGCTGCCGATATTCTCGCCTGGGAAGACGATGGCTCCCCCTTCTCTGGACTTCGTGCGAATGATCACTTCCTTGAAGGCAATAGCAAAGAAACCAACTGGACACCATCGGTCAATCTCCAATATGACCTGAATGAAGATGTGATGCTGTACATCACCTACTCGGAAGGTTATAAAGCTGGCGGCTTTGATGCCCGCGGCATTAATAACTTTACCGCAGGTGATGTAGATACCTTAGGCCGTAATTACGGTGTTTTCGCTCTGGGTGCTGATACTTTTGAATTTGGCCAGGAGGAAGCAGAAACACTGGAAATTGGTGCCAAAATGACCCTGCTGGACGGCGCGGCAGAATTGAATGTGGCCCTGTTCCAAACTGACTATACCGATATGCAGGTGAGTGTTTATGACGGTACCTACGGTTTCGCGGTATTGAACGCTGGCGAATCCACCGTGCGCGGTCTGGAAATGGATGGACGCTGGCGTGCCAGCGAAAGCGTAACCCTGACCGCCTCTCTGGCTTACCTGGACTTTGAGTGGACAAAGTTTGAAGAAGGCCCATGTCCTGCCGTTGGTCACAATACTCCAAGCCCAAGCGGGGATAACTGTGATTACGAAGGTCTGGAAAATAACCACACCCCTGAGTGGACTGCCAACGTAAGCGCAAACCACATTTACCCACTGTCCGATTCTCTGGAGTTGTCCTCTACTCTGGATTTGAACTTTAAAGACAATCACTATGTGGCTAACAACCTGGACGCCCGCTCAGAGCAGCCTGGCACTACACTGATCAACGCCCGTGTAGCCCTGTCTTCCCTGGAAGACGACTGGCAAGTGGCTCTGGTAGGTAAAAACCTGAGCGATCAAAAGGTTAACAACTACTCAACCAACCTGATCCAGAGTCAGGGTGGTCTGTCCGCCTCGATTGGTCGTCCAAGAACTGTCGGTATTGAAGCCAGCTACCGCTTCTAAGCTCATAGCGGTGCATCTTAATAGAAGATAAAGCGAAGGGGGTAAGCGATCTAATCGACCGCTTCCCCCCTTTATCTCCTAAACGAAGAAATCAGATCACCTATTATTTCTGAACCCAGTTACCATGAAAGCCCATCGGAACACGATGGTCGACATACTGTTATGGGTTTTCCGGATATCGCGAATCCGGAAAGATTCGAACCTTCGACCGCAAGGTTCATAACCGGTCATGCCTGCTTTATATCTTAACCCGTTAAACTACATTCTTTCATCCATATACCAGCTGTAAGCCCCATTTCACAACTTTTCTCAATTAAGCATTATCTAATCACGCAATTCCCGCCGCAGAATTTTTCCCACAGCAGATTTAGGTAATTCAGTTTTAAATACCACATACTTGGGAACCTTATAAGCTGCAAGTTCTTGACGACAAAAATCTCTAACATTCTTCTCCGTCAATGCCTCATTGGTTTTAACGACGAACAGCTTAACCGCTTCTGCGGTACGATCATCGGCAACGCCAACCGCAGCGCACTCAAAAACATCTGGATGACTAGAGACAACATCTTCAATTTCGTTTGGATAGACATTAAAACCCGACACCAAAATCATGTCTTTAATGCGATCCACAATACTGATATAACCATCTTCGTGAATTACTGCGACGTCGCCGGTTCGAAACCAGCCTTCAGCGTCAAATGCTTCGGCGGTCGCTTCCGGTCGCTGCCAGTATCCTTTCAACACTTGCGGGCCACGAATTAGAAGCTCGCCCTCCTCCCCAGACTCCAGAGTCTTTCCATTCACGTCGACCACTTTCACTTCTGTTCCAAAACCGGGTTTTCCTACCGTCCCCAGCTTGCGCTCGTCTGGTGAATTACAACTCGTTGATGCTGCTGTTTCTGATAATCCGTAACCTTCAAAAATGTCACTGCCAGTACGTTCCCTCCACTCATCCGCTATGGAAGTCACCAGCGCGGCACCGCCCGATATAGTCCCACGCAAAGCGCTAAAATCTATTTGATCGAACTCAGGATGTTCTAACAACGCAGAAAACAAAGTATTCACCCCAGCCATTCCGGTAAATCGGTAGGATTTCATGGTTTGCACCATTGCGTCGATATCCCTAGGATTGGGAATCAAAACCGATACCACACCGCCCAGGCAGGTACCTACGATGCTAGAAGTAAACCCATAAACATGATAGAGAGGCATGGGGGAAATAAAGACTTCAGACTCACCGTCGCCTTCTATGTATTTTTCATGCTCTCTTAGCGCTATTGCAAAGCCGGCAAAGATATTGCCATGCGTTAATACTGCCCCCTTAGCCGGGCCGGTCGTGCCACCGGTATACTGTAATAAGGCAATATCGTCCATGGTTGCCTCGTTAGCAGGCGCTATTCGATCTGGTGTGGATTCCAGTAACGCTGACAAACCAAGTACATTTGCTAAAGCAGTGTCAGGCAGCACCTCTGCTTGAGAGAAGCCTTCAAACTGCGTCACAATAACGGTTTTTACGTTCGTTTGTCGGATCGCACTTTCTATGCTTGGTAATAGCTCTACCAAAGCTACCAATGCCTTGGCACCGCTGTCTTGAAATTGATGAACAAGTTCACGCTCGGTATAAAGGGGGTTGGTATTAACCAAAACCAACCCTGCTCGCAATGCCCCCCACGCAACAATCGGATACTGAGAAATATTGGGTAACTGCACGGCAATGTGATCCCCTTTTTCCAGCCCCCCCTCACTACGGAGATAAGCAGAAAAATTTCGGCTCATCCGCTCAAGTTCAGAGAACGTCAAATCCTTCCCCATGCAGGAGAAAGCCACCCGAGAAGGGTATTTTTTACAGCTTTCTTCAAAAACATCTACGAGATTCGAATAACCCTCGGTATTAAGTTCTACTAACTTTTGCTGTGAGAACAACTCAGTGGTATCTGCCATCAAACTACAATTCTCCAATGTAAAATATATCCGCTAAGGGCACGAAAATGAGGGCTATTAGCCATCCAGCTGAGTCCGAATGTCTACATAGCGCTTTTGATCTAAACGATAATGTATAAAAATAAATGCGCCTAACAGCCCAATACACGACAGGCCAGGCCCATAAACCCAAGCTAGACGAGCAGACATATCGGGGGTTACATCAGCAATACTGACAACACCTTCGAAATTTGCGAAATCGATGGTAAGCCCCGCGAGAAAAGTGCCAACACCAAAGGTAACTTTCTGGGTCAGCATGAGGGCAGAATTAAGAATGCCTTCCTGACGCCTTCCAGAAGATATCTGCAACTCATCCGCAACATCCGGAACCATGCCCGAAGATAGGTTCATGTAGGAAATATAGAAAGACTGATGAATCACAATAAAAAAGCAGACCACCAACAGTAACCCAGTACTGCCAATCGCAGGGGTCAGGCCATACAGGTGAGCGAGTACTGGTATGGGGCCAATCACTACCATACCTAGAATCATATAGACTAGCGCTCTAGGTTTACCGAACAGCTGGGTTCCCCGTAAAGACAACCAGGATGCCGGTAAGAGCGCTAACAATACAGCCATCATAAAAATACCAATTTGGTTTTCACTAAAACCATAGAAAAAGTTATTCATGTGTAATAGCAAGGTATTACCGAGCCCGATAGTTGATACTATTACCAAGTTACCTATCAACAGGATTCGAGCAGAAGGATTACGAAACAATCCAGCTATTTCCCCAAACGCATGGAACCAGTGTTGGGATCGTTGGAGCTTGGAAGTTTGCACCAGATTGGGGATATGAGGACGAGTACCCCAAATGGAAACAACCATTCCTATCATGGCCAGAAAAGCCGCATAAAATCCCACATTTCTGTAACCGTCGACAACACTGCCCGCCGCTGTGGCAATCGGGATGATCAAGAACCATGCCGACACTTGAATGCTAACTCCTCCTGCGTACCCAAGAATATTCCGGTACACCGCGATACTTGTACGCTCTGTGTAGTCCTGGCTTAACTCTGCCCCCAGAGCCATATGTGGCACGGTAAACAGCGTGAGAAAGCTACGAACAGCAACAGCCATTAGTAGATACCAAAAAAACAGTCCGGTCTGTGAGAGTTCTGCGGGAGGATTAAATATCGCAATCAATGCACCGCAGAACGGTACCACTGAAATGATCATAAAAGGGTGCCGTCGCCCCCATTTACCCGTTTTAAAATTGTCCGAAACATGACCAATAATTGGATCAGAAATGGCATCAATAACCAACGCCAAAAGCGCCGCCAAGCCTGCAAGACTGGCAGACAACCCCTGTAATTGGGTGTAATAAAAAAATAAAAAATAATGGAAACAGGTATCCTTAGCCGCCCAGGCAAAGCTACCCACACTATAACTAATCTTATCTATTGAACCGAGTCGATTCATCATTTGCCTTTGTTACTTCAGTTTATTAGTAGGCCAGAGCCATTACGATTACTTTCGACTCCTTCTCACAAGCCGATCCAAAATCTGAATCATGATCTGAAAACGGCCAGCCAGAGATACACACAGAAACGAATTCTGAAAATGTATAACCCTGACCAGCCAGCATCATTGGATGCGTTTTGCACTCAAATTAGATTAAAAAGTACGGGACACTCTGACACCCGCTGTGCGTGGTGGGGCATAACTACCGAGTACCCCGGCAGTGGGAGCTGCACCGCCGGTACCGCTAGGTAATTTCCAGTCGAAATACTCTTCATCAGTAAGATTTTCAACATAAACCTGAGCGAACCAGTCTTCCTGGCTATCACGCCAAGTAACACGGAAGTTCTGCAGGGTATTAGAATCCATACGTGTGACCTCACGCTCGAATGCATCACTATAGTACTCATCGGTATAGAGCACGTCATAGCGCAACTGAAGAGAATCACCGCTGTCAAACTGGAAGGTATGCTGGAGTCCAACCTGTAACTTCAGATCCGGCGCTCGCAACATCGCGTTGCCACTCACATCCTGGTTTGGGTCTCCCAATACAAGGGTGTTGGAGATTTCGGCATCCGTAAACTCCGCTTTCTGAGCACTCAAATTGGCATCCATCTGAAACCCTTCAAACGGGCGTGCAACCACTTCCAGTTCGGCACCATAGATTTCAGATTCCCCGGCATTCTCTAACAAAGCCTGACCTGTGTCCCAAGTACGAACCTGCATATCGGTGTAATCATAAAAATAAAAGGCACCGTTAACTAAAAGCCTACGATCAAAATAGGTGCTCTTAAAGCCCATCTCATAAGCCAGAATGACCTCTTCATCAAAGGTCTGATTACAGTCGGTACCGTTAATACCACCGGCCTTGAAACCTCGTGAAACAGAACCATAAACCATCGCGTCACTGGAGAGATCGTAATCAACGCCGACCTTAAAGGTAGGAGTCTCCCAGGAGTCGGAAAGTTTTAGGTTTTCACATTCAGTAATGACAGTACTACTAGCAAGGAAAGTCGTAGACTTAGACAGTACGGTATCACGTTCATCACGGGTGTAACGTAAACCGGCCGTAGCCCGCAAGCGGTCGGTCAGATGATACGTACCCTGCGCGAATACACCAATTGACGACAATTCATCGGCGTAGTCTATGTCAACAAACACAGAACCAAATACGGCAGGTACATCAGCATCACTAGAGGCATCATCATAGTAGTAGTTTGCACCGACTATCCATTCCAGATTTTCCTCAAAGGCAGTACCAGACAGGTTAACATCCAGGGTATATTCTTCTGCCTTTTCGCCATAAATAATATTCGCCAAAAACAAACTTGTACCGTCGGTATCACTACTGGTGTCCCGCTTGGATTCACGGTAGGAGACCAAAGCATTTAACGTCATATCATTAAAGTCCCAGACAAGCGATGAACTGGCACCCCAGACTTCCATCGATAGTTTTCCGGTAATATCACCGTAGACATCTCTGGAGCCTTTACCCACGAACATCGCAGAAGGAATTCCACCTTTCCCCCCATCCGTCACGTTCTCAAGCCGACCGGATGGACGGCTATTGATGTCACGTTTTTGATAATCACTGCGAACAATGATTTCCATATCCTCATTCGGAAGATACAACACAGACGCGGCTGCCGAACTCAACTGTTCGGTATCAACATCATCACCGTTAGTCAGGTTTTTAGCGTATCCATCACGTTCTTTATAAAGATAGGAACCACGGACCGCCAGTTTGTCTTCGATGATACCCATTGAGCCAGAGATACTGCCCTGTGTGGCATTATAGGTACCGGCAGCTACCGACACCTTGGCTGTTGGCTCAAAGGTTGGTTTTTTGGTTCTGACGTTGATATTACCGGCAGTACTGTTGCGGCCATACAGAGTACCCTGTGGGCCCCTCAGCACTTCGAACTGTGCTGCATCCTGGAAAGACGCGGCATTGGCAAAACCGTGGCCGAGATACACACCATCAAGGTACATCGCCACACCAGGGCTTTTACCAATATTTACATCATCCTGCCCTACCCCCCTTATGTAGATCTGAGCCCCCGCTGGTGCCTCGTTGAAGGTAACACTGGGCGCGAGCATTTGCAGGTCACGGACATCGTTAATATCGGTATTCTCAATCACGGCCTCTGTGATTGCTGTAACGGCAACCGGGGTATCCTGTAATGACTGCTCACGCTTCTGAGCAGTAACAATAACTTCTTCAATAAAGAAATCATCTGCATTTTTGCTTTCTTGCGCAACAACACTCATGGCCGATGTTACGGAAATAATGGCTGCGGATAGCCTGTTAACCACTAATTTTTTTCTAGTCATCTCAACTCTCTCATTATTAATCGTTATAATAAAAAAAGCACCGAACTCATTAAGGACCAACACCTCAACAACGGGTCTTTAATTCCCTCAGAGTAATATGAGACAACTCACACACACATATCCCCTACTCAGCCCAAAAATATCTCTCCAATTCAATCACAGCCATCTCCGCATAGTATTTAAGCCATGAAGTAATTAGGTTGATTCAACAAAAACCTGTCGAGCCCAGTTAACGATTATTTTTTCAAGGTTTACATGTAGACTACGAGCACAAAGATCAATAAATGCATCACGAATCAATATCGTAACAAAGCCAGGAAAGGCCAATGGATCACCCGGAAGCGTGTAAACAGATGATGAGTAGTCATTGTGTAGCAATATCAAGACATGCTACACAATGACCATTAAGAAGTGAGAATCAGGTAATCCACTTCATGAGCAGCAATAAAGCCAGCTATCAATTCGCCGTTGGGTTCAGGTATAGCCCCCAATCAGAGCGAACCAGATCAGGAGGGATTATCCCAATTTAACCCGCATTATTTTCAGTCGGTACATACCATATCGGTGAAGACCAGGCACGTTCCTGTATGGTTTCAGCGAGCCCTTCCCTTGGCGTGACACCTGCCCGAATGGCATCCCAGGTCGACCAGCGACAGACCGGATTTTCCAGTACGCGGACATAATAAAACGCCCGCTCGGACGCCTTGAAGTCAGGGTCGCGCCAACGTGATTGTAATTCTGCGGCACCAACATCTTCACTGAAGCTGCAATCATCTAGGTTGACCGTTGCACCGTTATCCCCGCAGCGATGCGTGGTGGGATCAACCGTAATCCCGTCTGAACAAGCTACATCGTATACCTGTTCATGAACCTTACCCTCGGCCAACCAGCCCTTAATGATCTGTAATCGCTGCAAAGGCGCGCTATGCACATCACGTGACGCCCATATAATAAACTCGGGAGCTTGACCACCCTTTGCCAATAGATCCGCCCCCATAGGCACACCACCCGCATAGGACTCACGAATCCAATTTTGACTATCAAAAGACGGCAGATCGTAACCGGAAAAAAATCTGACTCTTATTTTTGTCCCACTGGTACCAAATGTTTCCTTGCGTTGCATTGATTCAAAGAGTGAATCCCGAGTATTTTGCTCAGCCCAAATACCGACCAAGCCCCCTGCACTAAACGCGGTAGGGCTTGGATCAGGTTGATAGATCTTTTTTACCTCTACGGATTTTACATTTTTTGGTGATGCTTCTGCTTTAGGCCCAAAAGCCTTCAAGTCCACCTCACCACTTTCAATAACTGCCTTTGGTATCGGTACTGTTCCGCGATGTACACCTGTCATGTCCAACAGGCCTGCTTTGCCCCAATAATTATCCTCATCGCCGGCATAGCTGCCGTTATGCGTATCGCTGGAGCCGATAATACCAAAGTGAAAAGGATCAAACCCTTTTTCTTCTGCCAATGCTAAGCCGTTTTTATAGGCTTCACGGACGTAACTGTTGTTGATCTTTCCTTGGATGTGAGTACCAATTAAATAAGGGTAAATTTCAAAACCTGCCCATTCATCATTGGGGGACAACAAGGGATGGGTTTCAGACGTACCCTTAATTTGACTAATCTCAAAAAGAGGTTCATTACGCATGCGCAGCTCAGCATAGCTTTCACTCAGGGGATTTCCTGAGAAATCCACCAAGCTAAACATCTGGCCGTTAGAAGCATTGCCATTATGTGGGATAGCCAGGGTATCAATTCCCTCCTCTCGGAGCCCATCCATCCATCGCCATAAATCTTCGGGATTCAAAGAATCAAGCCGCGAAAAAGGGATCTCGGGAGCTTCACTCCCCTTGAAAATGACATTTCGGTGGAGGTTTGCGGTGCCAGGATGTGACGTGTACTCATAGGCAACAAAAGCAGTGAAATTACCCGGGTCATTGTGTCGATTGGCGGCCTCCACAGTGTCTTTCCAGGCAGACTTAGTCGTCGGCAGGTCCTCAATTTCCTTGAAGCGCGGACTATCGGGATTATGGAATTTAGCTATGGCTTTGAATGCGGCTATACGCCCCTCGATTTTGGGCGTATCCACAAACGTTTTAGCTTCTGGGTGATTAGATATCGGATTACTAGGGTCATTCATACCGGCAAACAAACCAAGGTAGAATCCGTGATCAGCCACTGCATAAAAATCCAACGGCTGCCTCAACTTCATATCAAAACCACCGGGATGTCGCAGGGCTCCACCTTTGGCAAATCGATAGGCATCGTCCGGCGTAGCAACTGTACCAAACACAAATGCATCAAACGAATAGTTGGTATGGACATGCAGATCGCCAAAGTAGGCATTGCGCTCAGGATTTGAAGGAATCACAACGTCTGTGTCACTGATAGAGCCGATGGAGAGCTCTTCAGTCTCAGCCTTTTTCACATCCTGCGTACAAGCGCTGGATAGCATAATTGACGTTATAATGAGTAGTTTGCGCATGTTGCTTCTCTTTATTCTATATCGTCTGCAATTCTTTTTTAAACAGTCACGCGATGCGTATCAAGTCAGCACCTACACTGGAAATTCCCCTTTCTCCGGCTTATTTGGGTGGCATCCGAATACCACCATCCATGCGAATAACTTCCGCATTCAGATAGGGGTTAGTGATGCATTCCATAACGGTGAACGCTAACTCCTCACCACGCCCCAGGCGCTTCGGAAACAACACGGATTGTCCCAAGTGAGCTTTAAAGGCCTCGGCATGCTCACCTTCACCATAGATCGGTGTATCGATCAAACCCGGTGCTACGGTGTTAACGCGAATACCCACAGCGCTCAAATCTCGAGCTATGGGTAGCGTCATACCTGCGACCCCAGCCTTAGAAGCGGAATACGAAGCTTGACCAATCTGTCCATCAAAGGCTGCACAGGAGGCCAAATTAACAATAACGCCACGACTGCCGTCTGTATCCATAACATCTGTTTTGGCCATGGCTGCGGCCGCGCGACTCAGAACGTTAAAGGTACCCACCAGGTTAACCTGGATAACAAAATCAAAACCCTTTATATCCATTGGTTCATTGTTGCGATCAATAGTGCGTGCGGGTAAGCCTAAGCCTGCAGAATTAACACAAACACGTAACGGGCCGAGCTCGCATGCCGTAGCGACGGCGGCATCGGCATCCTCTGTTTTGGTGACATCACATTTAGCAAACACGCCGCCAATTTCTTTAGCGATCTGACTGCCGCGCTCTTCGTTAAGATCGGCAATCACCACTTTGGAGCCAGCCTCTGCGAGCTGACGCGCTGTGGCCTCACCAATACCGGAAGCACCGCCGGTAACGATGGATGAACTCCCTTCAAGATTTACTCTTGGCATAACCATTATCCTTTAACATATTTTAATGGGACCTATTCTCGAAAACTATTTTCCGTGTAAAGTCTACGACAAGTTACACACACATAACCCTTACTCAACCTGTCAAGAATCAAAAGGTAATCCTGGCAGCTGCCACTGCGCTTACCCAATCATGCAACCTCCTAAAACTACAAAGGCTTCTTAACGAAGCCTTTGTAAACAGGTAATAATTTCAATCGGAAATTCTACTATCGCGCAGAAAGGTGGATAAGGTTGCTCCCTGCCGCCTCGGATTTGATATTGAAGTTATCATGCAACCCGCCCAGCAACGCATCTATATCGTCGGTTTTAAAATATCCGCCAATACGAATCTGACTTATAGATGCGTCAACAATGACGAATTTCTGATCGGTATAACGGGAAAACTCTTTGAGTGCCTCTTCAAGTGTTTCGCCTTTGAAGATCAAATTTCCTTCACGCCACGCCAACTTTCGATTAAGATCTTCAGGCTCTACAAACGTATGCGATTCAATCACATTACTGTATTGTGCGACATATCCTGCATCAAGGATCGCTTCGCGGACATTCGACTCATGTAAATTATTAAACTGTACCTCAGCGTCAACACTGAGTCTGGGCTCGGAATCTTTCGAACTAACATCAGCGTAAACTTTAACAGTGCCTTCAGTAACCGTAACCTCAACTCGCTCTGCCTCAGAACGCACATTGAACGCCGTACCTACAGCCCAAACCATACCTTTGCCCGCGTATACCAAAAACGGACGTTGCGGTTCTTTAGCTACATCAACATTGATCTCACCACGTAGCAGCTTAACGACTCTTCTAGAACGGGTATATTCAACGTTGACACGGCTATTGGTATTGAGCGTAACACTGGTGCCGTCTTCCAGAACAAAATTAGCACGTTCGCCTACGGCGGTTACAAAATTTCGTTGTACGGGTTTTGAGTACAGCAAGCCTTCGAGAGCAGTGGAATTAAGGAGTACCAACGCCAAAAGTACACTGACAGCAACAGCCCCTGAGGCAAACATAGTCATTCGTACGCGCTCACCAAAAGCTGTCAATACGGAACATATTGACGCATAGAACCCCTTCAGCTCCGATTTATTGTCCGATATCGGGAACATTTCTGCCAACTCTTCGAGTATCGCCATCGAATCCCAGTTAGCTGCGGCCTTAAGAAGATAGTCTCTATGAAAATCACTACGGGTTACCCAAGCCTGAAACTCCTGCGTTTCCTGCTCGCTGAGATCACGCTGATCCAGTCTTACTAACCACGCACAGGCTTCTTGCTTTATCTCAGCACGGTTGGGAAATGGCGCAACATTATCGCTACTGCTGGAATCACTATGCATTTATCTACCCTCCATTCCGTGAGGCGTTATCTTTCGTGGCATCTACGTTCATGCTTTCTTCTGCATCCATATAATCGGTACACCGCTGCAGGGCTTTGGTAAGGTGTGCTTCCACCGTTTTAAGACTGATGTCACATCGCTCAGCTATTTCCTGTTGAGAAAAACCATAGACCCTTCTCAATACAAAAACCCGTTGGCATTTAACCGGAAGTTGACGCACTGCCCTACAGAATTTCTCAAATTTTTGCCTTGACTCAAATTCAGCTTCTAGTGTAGGACTCTCCAATAAGACAGTTTCAGGAAGCAAATCCCCTAGTGAGTCTGTCAATCGATAGCTGCTTTTATTCAGCGTATTGATGGCAAGATTCTTGACCGACCGGTATAGATAAGGCTCAACTAGACTTATTTTTCGCTCTTTTTGTGCCTCAAAAGCCTTGATAAATGCTTCCTGAACCACATCCTCAACCTCATGAGGTCTGCCGCGAAAAAAACGCGATGCAAAACGCATCAGTGCCGATCTTTGCTCGCCATAGACTGTGGCCAAATCACTGGGCTTTGCTGAATCCTTTCCAGCCTCTTTGCCCTTCCCCTGATTGTTCGATGGCATAATCATTGTGGAGCGATCAACAGGCCTAACGACATGAGCCTCTCTCCCAGCCGACCTCGCAGGGGCCGGAATAGGACAGAGCCCGCAAAAACCCAGGGGCAATCCCAGAACTTATCAAGGCTCAGCTGAATGTCGCTGTGAGTCTTCACACTCAGTATTTCTTGTGGCATGGTTTTTGTCCTTTCATCGTACAAGCGCGCTTGTTTTTCTTCGCACTAGTGTAGGACAAGCGATGTCAGTAAAACCCTTACTCAACGACTAAAAGATTAGATTTCTTTCAAAAATGATAGAACTGGTCAAAAATATCAAAATAAGGGCCAATCCTTTGCCACTTTTCGGAAAATCAGTGAGATTGTCCCTCCTAAGGCGATATCAGAGGCTATATGACACTCTTAAGCCTAGCGTCCTAGGCGGTGCATACATACCAATAACTCCACCAATGTCGCTGGGCAGGATCCACTCCAGGTATTCCTCATCAGTCAAGTTCTTGACATAAAGCTGAACCATCCAACCATTCACTAAACCATCGCGCCAGGTCAGTCGAAAATCCTGAAGAGTGTTTGAATCAATACGTGTGATATCACGCTCAAATGCATCACCATAGTATTCACTGGTGTACAGTACATCGTATCGCGCATGAATAGATCCACCCGATTTAAGTTCGAAACTCTGCTGAAGGACTAATTGCGCCTTAAGGTCAGGGGCACGTAATAAAGCGTTTCCACTCACATCTACGTCAGGATCACCCAAAATGAGGTTATCGCCAATCATCGCATCCGTAAATTCGGCGTTTTGTATACTCAAACCAGCCGCCACCTGAAATCCCTTGGACGGTTTCGCTACAAACTCAAACTCTGCGCCATAAATCCGAGACTCCCCCGCATTATCAAAGTTGGCCTGGCCAGCAAACCAGGTTCGGATCTGCATATCGGTGTAGTCGTAGAAATAGAAAGCTCCATTTAACGTCATTCTATGATCAAGATAGGCGCTTTTAAAACCCAGCTCGTACGCGAGAATCGCTTCTTCATCATAGGTATCATTGCACACGGTGGCGTTAATGCCACCGGCCTTAAATCCACTGGAAACGGCCCCATATAACATTGCATCTTCTGTAAGATCGTAATCGAAGCCTAGCTTGAAAGTCGGTGTCTCCCAGGTTTCAGAAATTCCGGAGTTCTCGCACAAACTAACACGAGCATTTCCAATCGTATTGATGCCTGTAAGTACAGCATCTCTCTCATCTTTTGAGTAACGCGCGCCAGCTGTGACTCTCAAGCGATCCGTTAGGTGATAATTTGCCTGCGCGAATAGACCCATTGATTCAAGCTCATCAGAGTACTGCCTGAGTGCAGTTAGTGAGCCAAATGCATCGGAAACGACAGGCGCGACGGCATAAAGTGAGGCATCATCAGAGTAATAGTTCACCCCTACAATCCAGTCCAACCGCTCATCAAGTGCATTACCTACAAGATTAACTTCAACACTGTACTCCTCTGCACTTTCTTCTAAATCAATGGTCAAAAGTGGTAAATCTGTCCCATCAGAGTCACTTAAGCTATCACGCCTTGAATTACGGTAGGAGACAACGGAACTCAGAACCAAGTCGTTATAATTCCAGGATAAGGAGCCACTGACGCCCCAGAGTTCAAGCAACTGAGTGGTGGTAATATCGCCGTATACGTCCCTGGTTTTCCTCCCCCCTGAGCGAGCGCCGCTGGCTAGAGGACCAGGTACACCAGGGGGAAGTACACCGGGCACATCCTCAAGCCATGTCCTGGGGCGATTATGGGTATCACTTTTCTGATAATCCCCTCTTAAAATAACTTCCAAATCATCGCTCGGCGTATAGAGCAGCGACACAGCGGTAGAATTCAAATCCTCCGCATCAACGTCATCACCGTTAACCAAATTTTTCGCATACCCATCGCGCCCCTTATACAGGTAGAAGCCTCGAACAGCCAGTACATCATCAACGATACCTGTCGAGCCAGATATACTGCACTGTTTAGCACCGTAGTTACCGATGGAACCCGTCAGTTTGGCTGTTGCCTCAAAGGTCGGTTTCTTTCTGGTAATATTGATATTACCGCCGGTACTGTTACGCCCGTATAATGTGCCCTGCGGCCCCCTCAACACCTCAAATCTATCAGCGTCCTGAAAGGCGGCCGTATTAGTAAAGCCATGTCCGTGATACACGCCGTCTACATAGATTGCTACCCCGGGGTTTTGACCAACATTCACATCATCTTGACCCACACCTCTAATATAGACTTGGGTTCCCGCAGGAGCGTTATTGAAAGTGATGCTAGGCGCTAGCATTTGCAGATCACGGATATCTTCGACCTGGGTAATTTCAACTACATCCGGTGTCACCGCAGTAATTGCAATCGGCGTACTCTGCAATAACGTTTCGCGCTTTTCTGAAGTGACGGTGATTTCTTCAATAATATTCGAGTCATCAGATAGCAAAGCGTGAACTGAGTTATCACCTTCAACCCCAACGTCACTACTCACGGATATAACCAAGCGCCCCCCCTCTCCAAACTCTGCCTGCAACCCTGAATTCAGGAGAAGAATATTAACTGCTCTTGATAGGCTATATCGTCCTTTCAACCGATTAGTACGGAATTGCACTATCACATCGTACTGGTATATCACCGAAATATCGGCTTGCTGCCCAAGTGCTGTGAGCGCATCACTTGCGTTTTGCTGGGGAATATCGAAATGAAAGATAGGTACCGCCGCATGCGATACATTCGCACACAGGATAAAAAAAATAACATAGAAAATCCGTAATGAACTTATTTTCATTACCTTGCTGGCCATAAGTACAAACATTCGGAGTGTGCCGTTATAAAACTTCTGCCTTGAGCTGTTAATGGCTTTCGGGTCCCTATAGGAGAAGTGATACATACATAAGTCCTACTCAATACCCCCTAAAATTAGTGTATTGCTATCATAGGATCGCCTTGTAAGCGCCTAAAAATGCGTAGCTAAAACCGATGAAGTTAGGCTACAACACAGGCATAGATGGAATCCTATAATACAGATAAACAATCGGTAGAACCATGACCACAAAACCTACTGTTTTAGTGGTAAAACGTTATTACGAGATATCTCCGTTAGTCTTTATGGGTAGGGACTGGGTTAAACCGGTCCCCGCTTTAACGTTAGGTCCACTTACATGACTAAAATTTCAATTCTGGTCGTATGGAGTAAGGGTTATTGTATGTGTGGTTTGTCTTACATTTCACGAGGCCGAGCGAGGGCCTTTTTGTCATGGACAACCTGATATGAATTCCAAGAATAAAGCCTTAGTATCAATTCTAGCTGCTTCACTGATCTGTATGGCGCTATTAGGCAGTATCTACAACGATCAGTTAAGCGCATTGTATTCTATTACCTTTGAAAAACCCGATGACAAATTCGACCCGACACTGGCAGCCAGAAAACCTGATTATAGTAACCCTGCCAACTGGGCGGCGCTTCCAACCAAAAGTGATCCCGCTGATTTGATACCTCAGGGTATTGATGATGCTGATATTCAAGGAGAAGCGCCTGTTGACGCGTTCTTTATTCACCCAACAGGTTACCTGAGTGGAGCTAGTTGGACATCTCCCATGGACCTCGATAGCGCTACTGAAGAAAACACCCAATTTATGATGGCTTATCAGGCCAGCGCATTTAATGGTTGCTGTGATATCTACGCACCGCGATATCGGCAAGCATCGATATACAGTTACTTTACCGGATCTGATCAACTGCGCGATGAGGTGCTCGCTTTCGCATATGTAGACGTTGAAGCGGCATTTGAGTATTTTCTGAAACACTATAATAAAGGCCGCCCCTTTATTATTGCTAGTCATAGCCAGGGTACACATCACGCTTTACGACTGCTTCAGGAAAAGATTGACAATACACCACTCTACGACCGCATGATTGCCGCCTACACCCTTGGCGCCACCGAGATAGGCGTACCGAGTGAGTGGTTCGCTGACAACACGGATATTTCTGCATGTCGTTCGGCGACCCAGCTTGGGTGTGTTATTCATTGGGACGCTAAACTCGAAGGAACGGGCGGTGTAAAACGCGGCGTGGATAATAGTCTCTGCACCAACCCGCTAACCTGGAAAACTAACGAAAGAAAGGCGTCAGCGGAAAATCATAAAGGCGCAGTATCCATTACAGCCCCTTTCAATTTAAGCCTGGGTCGTGATAATTCTCCTACTCATATTAACATTGATCACTTAGGTGATCCCCTACCCAACCTTACATCTGCAAAATGCCAAGATGGCACTCTGCATGTGACAGACCAGTCCACTACAGGGTTTAATCAAGCAACTCTCGGTGGCAGCTACCACCTGTATGATTACACGTTGTTTTACTTCGATATTCGCGATAACGCAAAATTGAGAGTACACACGTATCTAGAACAGCAGAAAATGTCATCAGCGAAACTCAATTAAATTATTTTGAATTGACTGGACCAAGCAGGCCAATAACCAATCACCAGCTAGCCTAAACGTTTATGAAAAACACCCAGAACCCAAGATCTGTGCGAGTACATTACGTGATCTTCCTTAAACTCCTACCTTGATAGTCCTCACTTCAAAGAAGCGGTATGAAAATTAATATAGACATCTTTTAGCTACAGTAAGGGATATGCGCTTGTGAGCTGTCTTATGCTGCTCTGAGGAAATTAAAAATTTCGTAGTTGAGGTGTTATTCCCTAACATGATGGGCACTTATTTAATAATCCATTCTATAACACCTTTCACGAATTAAATTCAACGATATAAAAGACAGACCCAACAGGTGATAACATGACAATCAATTTCGAAGGCCAGGTGGCCATAGTAACCGGTGCAGGTAACGGCTTGGGTCGTTCTCATGCACTGGCACTGGCCGAGCGCGGAGCCAAGGTAGTTGTTAACGATCTGGGCGGCGCCCGCGATGGCAGCGGTGCGTCCTCCGATGCGGCTATGGAAGTGGTTCGTTTGATCGAAGAAAAAGGGGGAGAAGCCTTTGCTCATGGAGCCAACGTCGCCAAGTTTGATGAAGTTGAAGACATGGTCAAACAAACCATGGAAAAATGGGGTCGCTTAGATATCCTGATTAACAACGCCGGTATCCTACGCGATAAATCCTTTACCAAAATGGATTTGGCCGATTTTCAGTTGGTGATGGATGTTCACTTAATGGGCACGGTTAACTGTACTAAAGCCGTCTGGAACATTATGCGTGAGCAAAACTATGGCCGTATCGTTGTAACCAGCTCTTCCAGTGGCATGTACGGCAACTTCGGCCAGTCCAACTACGGCGCAGCCAAAATGGCGGTACTGGGCTTTATGAACACCCTGGTACTGGAAGGTGCCAAAAACGATATCCGAGTCAACGCTCTGGCCCCCACTGCCGGCACTCGTATGACCGAAGACCTGATTCCTGCGGAAATCTATCAACTAATGACCGCCGAATCCGTGACTGCCGGTGCCCTAGCCTTGTGTCACAAGGATGCCCCCAATCGCATGATTCTGTGTGCCGGTGCCGGCGGTTATGCCAGCACCCGCCTGTTTGAAACTAACGGTATTTTCCTCCCGCAAGCACAGCAGACACCTGAAAATGTTATTGCCCAATGGAAGACTATTTGTGACATCAATAACCAGTCTGAACTGGAAACCGGTGGTAAGCAAACAGAGAAGTTCCTGACCAAAGCTATAACCTACGTGCAATCTGAACAGTAATTTATAACTGATTTGCTTTACGCCCGGCTACTTTGTGCCTCTCTCTCGCTGTCTGTCACAGCTGCTTTGTAGCCGGGCTTTTTTTAGAGTTCTTCTTAAGGAATCATCATGAAAGAAGCCGTAATTGTTTCCGCTGCACGCACACCGATCGGTAAAGCCTATCGTGGTGCTTTTAATAATCTCGAAGCGCCTTCACTGGCCTCTCACGCCATCAATGCCGCTATCGAACGCGCCGGTGTGGACCCGGCTGAAATTGACGATTGTATATTCGGTGCCGCGCTTGAACAGGGTTCGCAGAGTATGAACCTCGGCCGCACGGCCGCCATGGCTGCAGGCTTACCGGTTAGCGTATCTGGCATGACCCTGGATCGCCAGTGCTCCTCCGGCCTGATGTCCATTGCCACCGGCGCCAAACAAATCATCTGCGACGGAGCCCCACTACTCATTGCTGGTGGCTGTGAATCAATCAGCCTGGTTCAGAATGAGCACATGAACATACACAAGATAATTGATCCTCTTGCGATGGCCCATGCACCTGCGGTCTATATGCCTATGTTGGATACCGCTGAAGTGGTCGCCAATCGGTACGAGATATCCCGCGATGCGCAGGACGAATACGCACTGCAATCACAGATGCGTACTGCGGCCGCACAGGAATCAGGCAAGTTTGCTGATGAAATCGTACCCGTAACCGCCACCAAGCTGGTGACCAATAAAGAGACGGGAGAAACCACTGAGGAGCAGGTTACGCTTTCAAAAGACGAGGGTAATCGCCCGTCCACTACCATCGAAAGCCTGACTGGTTTGAATGCCGTGCGCGAAGGTGGCTCCATTACCGCCGGTAACGCCTCGCAGTTGTCAGATGGCGCCGCGGCTGTGGTAATGATGGACGCTAAGCTGGCCGAGCAACGTAATGTCGAACCACTGGGCATTTACCGTGGCATGGCCGTTGCTGGCTGCGAACCCGACGAAATGGGTATTGGCCCTGTTTACGCCATTCCTAAACTATTAAAGCGCACCGGCCTAAAAATGGAGGACATCGGCCTATGGGAGCTCAATGAAGCCTTTGCCGTCCAGGTGCTCTACTGTCGCGACCAACTGGGTATTCCCAATGACCGCCTCAATGTAAACGGTGGCGCCATTTCCATAGGTCACCCCTACGGCATGAGCGGTGCTCGCATGGTTATGCACGCGCTTATCGAAGGTAAACGTCGCGGCGTTAAGTATGTGGTAATTACCATGTGTGTAGGAGGTGGCATGGGAGCGGCTGGGCTGTTTGAAGTGGTATAACTTCATAGCCTCTAAAAACATAGAATTTCAAAAAGCGTCTTCTCTAAGAGCTCGCCTTATCAAAAAGACGAAGCCCCGCACTAAATTGCGGGCTTCTCCCTGTTAGCTCCAAAATACGGCTGTGCGCAAGAACACCCAAAAAGCCGCCAGCATCGCCAGAAACAATAACTACCCAATCTCAACGCCGACATTGTGAAAATCGCAGGCAATCTCCACAGCCAGAAATAAAATACTGAGTGCAATGGCGGCCTCCATCGGTGATACGGGTATTCGTACCCACCCCATTGGGGCGAGCACCAGCACTATAGAGCAAGCCAGTGAAAAGCCGGTCACCAACTAAAGAATATATTTTACCGCCCCCGCTATAATCAACAGACAGACAAGAAAAATAAGATAGTCATACCCTGTAAGGATATGTGTGATGCCTAGCCCCAGGCGCTCTCGCACAACACTAAAACGAGACTCCTTCAAGGGCAGTTCTATGCGTAAATTGTCCGGAGTGCTTAATACGGTACCCGTTTGCCCCGATAACCAATGGATTCTCACCAGAGTAGCAAGTGAAGGGTTATTCAATGGATATTGGACCTCTACGGCCTTCCCCCCAAGATTGTTCGCACAACGGTAAAAAGCTCGACCAGACTGCGCTCTCCGACCCAGCGACCTAGCCTCAGTATGTAACCCCTGCTTGCATCCCTGCGGCAAAATAATATCCGGGCGGTTAAGCGCAGAAACCGTTGAGGGAGTTTTCCAGTGCACCGAATAAGCACTATTGTCGTATTCACTAATCTCGACAAAAAGCGGGCGACTATCATGGGAATTTTCCATTGTATTCCCCATCAAGAAATGCCTCCACGAGAGCTGAGTTTCCTCTGCACTTGTGGACAAAACGCATCCAACAAATAAGCATATTGCTATACAGGCATTCGCGATTCGTAGCATTAATGTCTTTCTCAATCGTGATGTCTTCAGGTATAAGTAACTACATATACACAATCAGGGGATTTACAGTCAGCGGATATATTTATTTAACATGTCTGGAAAAGAATTTTCTCAATTCACCGAACGCATCTATAGATTCAGGCGAAGTCATTGGCGCTATATAGCCCGCATGAGAAATACCTTCGAATACGTGAAGATCCGCAATAGCACCCGAAGCTCTTAACTTTCGATGAGTGCGTACAACATCGCTTAGAAAAAGATCTCTTGTGCCGGAGAAAAGAATGGTCGGAGGAAACTCATGGAAATCACCGTATATCGGTGAGATTAGCGGATCTTTCAAATCATTACCCGCTGCATAGAGTTTCGCCGCCTCAGCCAAAAAGCCGTCATAACCGCTAAGCACACGATCCAATCCTTTATTAGTGTACAAGGTATCGCCGGTTTTTGTTAAATCAGCCCAAGGCGTGCCGGCATAGATCATTGCAGGAACTTCCAATCCAAGTGCTTTGAACTGGTGTACAGCCGCCAAAGCAAGTCCTCCGCCCGCTGATGTACCACCAATCGCAAGCGATTGTGGCGATCGCGATTTGAGCAGGATTTTGTAGACGCTAACAACATCATTTACAGCGGCTGGATACGGGTGAGCTGGGGGCATCCTGTAGTCTATCGCTAACACGGGAACGGAAACACTAGTCGCGATCAGCATCGCTTCGCCAATGCCGGTTTCACCTCCGCCTAAGACATAAGCTCCACCGTGTAGATATATAAATAGCCGGTTTTCGTTTTCAGGTGATACTTTGTCAGGGGTTATACGATAAACCGATACACCCGCTATATCATCATGCTCAATTTTCCCCGGGAATTTTTCTCGTGAGGCTGATATTACTGGTGTTCGCAACTGCTTAGCTAGCTCAACTGCGGCTTTCCACTCATGTTCATTAGAGGGTACCTTGTGTCCTCTAAAAGGATTTCGCTCGGTATTGCGAAGTGATTTTTGTAGCTCCTCACTTGCTCCTGCAGGTATCGGAATAGACCGGGCATCAAGAATCAGATTTTTTTCTTCTACACTAAACACGTCACTACTGAATAGGAATATACAGGCAAGAAGAATCCTACATGCCGGTTTAAAAGTTCTTATTACGTGTTTTAATCTCGATTGATCATTCAACTGATAAACAGCTCTGAGATTATTCCAGACTAAATGCATCAATTATCTCCAGTTTATTACTCAATAAACGGTGCTGTTTTATATAAACTATCGATCTCTAGCTTTTCCGTTTATTTGACGATAGATACTGCCAACCCCGCACTAATTTCTACCTTAAATACCGAAATATTGATTCGACGGGCAGCCACAATGTGCACCTCAAAGGTGTTTAGACAAGGCGTGTCAGCGTCAATGAAGTGCTCTGTAGCGAGCACCAGACTCATAAACAGGGTCAATACGAAAAAAATAAAGACCCGTTACGAGACTCTCGTTAAGGTAGGACAGATCGCGCGTGAATAACCCTTATTTAACGCCTGACAAAGTTAATTGTTGCTATAGGACAGAGTGCTCGTTTTTTATTACTTTAGCGATCGAGACATGAAGAAACTGATAAAGACGATGGAACTACCTCAATATCGACATAGAGTAAGACTAGCGTCCGTAAATAAGGAAAACGTAGAAGTCATGGGCTTTGAAAGGAGTGCCGCCATAACCATTGACGGATTGGAGATATGGGGATATCTAAAAGGGCCGAATAAATAAGAAGGCTCTATATCTGCTTGCACGCTATTCTACGTTTCGCAACGCAAGCTTTTGCCGGTGCCGGTGCCGGTGCCGGATAATTAATTCTTGACGGTAAACGTGACGCTCACCTTTCAACCTGAATTCACCCCGAACAACGAAAAAAGCCCTGACATTGCTGTCAGGGCTTTTCGTATATGGCGCACTCGGAAGGATTCGAACCTTCGACCGCTCGGTTCGTAGCCGAGTACTCTATCCAGCTGAGCTACGAGTGCGTCGATGGCGCGTATAATAGGGATCTCCCCCTTCAGAGTCAATGCTCTTTTAAAGAAAATTTCATATTAGTTTTCAGCGACTTAGGACACGGTTAAATATTGTGCCATAAAGCAATATTAACCCTTACCAGGAACCGGTGTTTTCCATACTGACCCAGGGTTCCTGTGGCGCCAATCTGTCGCCCTTTTGCAACAACTCGATCGAGATACCATCCGGGGAGCGGATAAACGCCATATGGCCATCACGGGGCGGGCGCAAGATAGTGACACCCGCATCCTGCAGTTTTTGGCAACTGGCGTAGATGTCATCAACCAGGTACGCCAGGTGGCCAAAGTTACGGCCGCCGTCGTAGTCTTCTGTATCCCAGTTGTAGGTCAGCTCTAACTCAGGGCTAGTTTCGGCTTTGGCTCGCTCCTCGTCGCCGGGAGCAGCTAAATAAGCCAGGGTAAAGCGGCCCTGCTCGTAGTCCTTACGACGAATCAGTTTCAGACCCAGTTTGTTGCAGTAGAAATCCAGGGAGGCATCCAAGTCCTTTACACGGACCATGGTGTGTAGATAGCGCACGGTGTTCTCCTTTATACAGGCAATCATGGTTGTAATGACGGCAAGTCTACCTAAAGCACCGCTTTATCCATAGCTTTTGTGACCCAGCACAAATAAGAATAATTCTCATTTATTGACATACCACCAAACAGAATATAAACTGCCCACCAAATGATAATGATTATCATAAACAAATAAGGAATTGGGATATGTCACAGCTTTGCCAACACCATCGTCAGCAGCTATTGAAGGCCTCCCCCAGTCAGGCCAAGGATCAGTGGCAGCAATTAATGCAGCACGGCCATCAGGCCCACGAGTATGAGGATTTTCAGCGGGCCAGCCTGTTTTTTAGCAGCGCGCTGGAAGCTGCTGAGCTACTAGAAGAACACAATGTCATGGACAGCCTAAGCGGGGATTTCCTGCAGATGCAGTTTTTGGCCAGTCATAACTTGTCAGCGTGTTTTGCCGCTCAGGGAATTGCCGCCAAGGCCGCTGAAGTGCTGCAACACATTCATGGCAAGCTGCTGAAGGTGTGTGAATCCGTGACCTCGTCGCGTATGGAGCGTATGGGGGCACTGGGGATTTTGGATAACAGTTTATTTTCACTGACCAGTTGTTTGGGAAATATTGGGTTGCTGGATGAGGTTTATCGGGTGATTCGGGAGACTGAGCAGGTGGCTAGGGTTACAGAAAGAGGGTTGTGGCATTGAGACGCGTTAGGAAGCGGCAGGTTAAGAAGCGGGATCGGTTGCGTCTTGGGTGGTTTGGAGGCGCTTCTAACTAGTTAGGAGTGATCTGCTGCTCGGGAGGGATTGACTCATAACAGCCTAGGGGCTGTTATGACCGCTATGCGGCTCGCTGCGCTCGGTCCCAAATGCTCAGCCGCATTTGGTCGAACCGTTAGGGTTCTCGCCCTCCCTTGCAGCTGTCACACAAAAAGAAAGGCCCCCACGTTTTCACGTGGGGGCCTTTCTTTTTGTGTGATGGCGGAAAGGGAGGGATTCGAACCCTCGATACCTTGCGGTATACTCCCTTAGCAGGGGAGCGCCTTCGGCCACTCGGCCACCTTTCCAACGGGGCGGAATAATACCACATTCGACTGAAAATCAAAGACTTATGTGGGATTTTTATTCGGTTAATTAATAAACGAATGAAAGGCTTAAATCGAATAGGCAGATACAGAAAAGGCCTGGTGATTAGCCAAGCCTTTTGCGGAACAGCAGGGTTGAATTAACCTGTTTGCTGATCTTGATCTTGTTTTTCGCGCTGAATACGCTGATAGATCTCTTCACGGTGCACGGCAATTTCTTTTGGCGCATTCACACCAATACGAACCTGGTTGCCTTTCACACCCAATACGGTAACGGTTACTTCGTCACCGACCATCAGGGTTTCGCCAATGCGGCGAGTCAAAATTAACATTGTAAATCTCCTTTGAGCATCCTGTGAGAACAGCGGCGTTCCCCCGCTGCGGTCTTTCTTACCCTAGCCCTTACCGCCGTTTGATGATCACCGGCAGGAAGCTTGCCCTGCATATCCAGCAATCTTATAAAGTATTGTTCAGCTTGCTAGAAAAATAAAAACAATCCCTCGTTTACAGCTAACCAATTTGTTATGTCTTTGACCCTCTGATAGTCGGCTAGGTTCTAAACTTTACAGAAACTTACCCAAACCAGCCAACTACAGAGCAAATTGGCGCTAAAACCGACTTACTTCTCTTCCTGTGCTTCGGCATCCAGACCAAAAGCAGAGTGCAAGCCACGAACCGCCAATTCCAGGTAGCGTTCGTCAATGATTACCGAAATCTTAATCTCAGAAGTGGTAATCATCTGGATATTGATGCCATCGGCCGCGAGACAGTCGAACATTTTCGATGCCACACCGGCGTGAGAGCGCATACCCACGCCCACGATGGAAACCTTACAGATCTTGTCGTTAGCGGTTACGCCGCGCGCACCGACTTCTTCACAAACTTTTTCCAGTACACCCTGGGCCTTGGCCATATCGTTGCGGTGAACGGTAAAGGTCAGGTCGGTGGTGTTATCGGCAGCAACGTTCTGAACAATAACGTCAACTTCGATATTAGCCGCGCCGATTGGCGCCAAAATACGGGAGGCAACACCAGGAATGTCCGGTACACCCAGAATGGTTAATTTAGCTTCATCGCGGTTGAAAGCAATACCGGAAACAACAGGCTGTTCCATTTCAGCATAATCCTCATCGAGGGTAATCAGGGTACCAGGGCCTTCCTTAAAGCTGTGCAGGACGCGCAGTGGTACATTGTACTTGCCGGCAAATTCTACGGCGCGGATCTGGAGCACTTTGGAGCCCAGACTTGCCATTTCCAGCATTTCTTCAAAGGTAATCTTCTCGAGGCGCTTGGCACCATCAACCACACGTGGGTCGGTGGTATACACACCGTCAACGTCGGTATAAATCTGGCACTCATCGGCTTTCAGGGCTGCAGCCAACGCAACACCGGTGGTGTCACTGCCGCCACGGCCCAGGGTGGTGATATTGCCGTTCTCATCAACGCCCTGGAAACCCGCCACAACCACAACGCGACCAGCGTCCAGGTCGGTACGGATATTCTGCTCGTCGATGCTCTGAATACGCGCTTTGGTATGGGAATTATCGGTCAGGATACGTACCTGGCCACCGGTATAGGAACGGGCGTCCCAACCGCGCTTTTTCAGCGCCATACACAATAAGGCAATGGTGACCTGCTCGCCGGTGGATACCAAGACATCCATCTCACGGGGATCAGGGGATTCCTGAATCTCGTGGGCCAGGCCAATCAAACGGTTAGTTTCACCGCTCATTGCCGATACCGCCACAACCATGTCGTGACCCTGCTCGCGGAAACTGGCTACCTTGTCAGCCACCGCTTCAATTCGCTCAATGGTGCCTACAGAGGTACCACCGTATTTCTGTACAAATAAACTCATGTCGAGGTCTCAGCCCCTAAGTCCTGACTAGTAGGAGGAAAAATGGGCGCCAATTAAACACTAAACCGGCGCAAAAGTTAACCAGTCTGGCACTAATTTAGCGCCAAATTCGGTTGGAATTCGCATAAAGGCCGGGGATTATACCCATAGTTTGAGCAAAATGGGGAACTGACGTGCTACAACCCCCGGCTAGTTGGTAGCTATAGCTGGCCTTTTACCCAGTCAACCACCTGATCCAGCGCACCGTCCAACGCCGCCAGATCGCTACCCGCGCCCTTGGCTTTATCCGGTTTACCGCCACCTTTACCACCCACCAGAGGGGCAAAGAACTTGATCAGGTCACCGGCTTTCACCTTGGCCTGTACCTCTTTGGAGACACCGGCAATCAGGTTGATCTTCTCACCAGCTGGGCTGGCCAGCAGTACTACGGAATCACCCAGCTTGTCTTTCAGCTGAGCTACGGTGTTATCGAGGGACTTCATATCGGCCCCTTCCAGCTTAGCGGCCAGCACCTTGATACCGTCAACATCGACGGCGTTGCCCGCCAGATCGCTACCCGCAGCAGCGGCCAGCTTGGCTTTCAGTTGCGCCAGCTCTTTTTCCAGCTGACGGTTCTGGGCGACCAGCGCAGAGACCTTGTCGCTGACATTGTCACGACTGCCCTTCACCAGCTTGGCAGTGTTATCCAGAGTGGACTCGGTTTGATCGAACAGTGCCAGGGCTTTCTTGCCGGTCACACCTTCAATACGGCGCACGCCGGAAGCGATACCGGATTCAGACACAATGCGCATCAGACCGATATCACCGGTGCGGTTTACGTGGGTACCACCACACAATTCTACCGAGAAAGCGGAGCCCTCAGCGTTATTTTCACAAGAAGTACCCATGGAGAGAACACGAACCTCATCACCGTACTTTTCACCAAACAGAGCCATAGCACCTTTGGTTTTGGCGGTTTCCATATCGCACAGATCGGTGGATACAGCACTATTTGCCAGAATCTGGTCATTTACCATCTGCTCGATGGCTTTTAGCTCATCGGCTTTTACGCCTTCGAAGTGAGAGAAGTCAAAACGCAAGCGCTCGGAATCCACCAAGGAGCCCTTCTGGGTCACATGATCACCCAGCACTTTACGCAGTGCGGCGTGCAGCAGGTGAGTGGCGGAATGGTTCAGGGTAGTGGCCTGGCGAACATCACCTTCAACGGTACCTTCCAGGGTTTCGCCTTTATTGACAGCACCCTGCAGCACCACACCGATATGCAGGTGGTTATTGCTTTCTTTGCTACAGTCACGCACTTCGAAACGCCCTGCGCCACCGGCCAGGTAACCACAGTCGCCCACCTGACCACCGGATTCGGCGTAGAACGGGGTGCTATCGAGAACAATCACGCCCTCCTCGCCTTCGTTCAGACTGTCGACTTCGTTACCGTCTTTAAACAAAGCTACCACGGTGCCGCTGTTATTGAGGCTATCGTAACCGGTAAAGGCGGTTTCACCGTCCAGTTTCAGGCCAGCGGTGTAATCCACTTTAAAGGCACCAGCGGCACGGGCACGGGCACGCTGCTCGGCCATACGCTCTTCGTAACCGCGCTCGTCGATGGTCATATCGCGTTCACGGGCAATATCGTTGGTCAGATCCAACGGGAAGCCGTAGGTATCGTACAGGGTAAAGACGACATCGCCTGGAATCTCGGTACCCTGCATGCCTTTCAGGGCTTCTTCCAGTACCGCCATACCTTTATCCAGGGTCTTCTCGAACTGCTGTTCTTCAGCCAGCAGGACTTTTTCAACCTGGGCTTGTTGCTTGGCCAGCTCTGGGTAGGCTTCACCCATCTCAGCCACCAATGCACCTACCAGCTTGTGGAAGAAGGCATTCTTCTGGCCCAGTTTGTGACCGTGACGGATAGCGCGGCGGATAATACGGCGCAATACATAGCCACGACCTTCGTTGGACGGCAGCACACCGTCAACCACCAGGAACGCACAGGAACGGATATGGTCGGCAATTACACGCAGGGATTTGTTTTCCATATCGCTGTTGCCGGTCGCTTCCGAGGCGGCCTTCAGCAGATTCTGGAACATGTCGATTTCGTAGTTGGAGTGTACGCCTTGCAGCAGTGCAGCAATACGCTCCAGGCCCATACCAGTATCAACAGAGGGCTTAGGCAAAGGATCCATGGTGCCATCCGGGCTGCGGTTAAACTGCATAAACACCACGTTCCAGATTTCGATAAAGCGGTCGCCATCTTCTTCCGGGCTGCCTGGAGGGCCACCCCAGATATGCTCACCATGATCGTAGAAAATCTCGGTACAAGGACCACAAGGACCGGTATCACCCATGGCCCAGAAGTTATCGGAGTTGTACTTCTCGCCTTTATCACCAATGCGGATAATGCGCTCAACCGGAACACCCACTTCATCTTTCCAGATGTTGTAGGCCTCATCGTCATCCTGATAAACGGTGACGGTCAGCTTTTCGGCAGGAATACCAAACCACTCTTTGGAGGTCAGCAGTTCCCAGGCGTAGTTGATGGCGTCTTGCTTGAAGTAGTCACCAAAGCTGAAGTTACCCAGCATTTCGAAGAAGGTGTGGTGACGGGCGGTATAACCTACGTTTTCCAGGTCATTGTGCTTACCACCGGCGCGAACACAGCGCTGGGAGCTGGTGGCACGACTGTAGTTACGCTTGTCGTCCCCCAGAAATACGTCTTTAAATTGCACCATACCGGCATTAGTGAACAGCAGGGTCGGGTCATTGCCCGGTACCAGTGAACTGCTGGGCACAATGGTATGGCCCTTGGTTTCAAAGAATTTTAAAAAGGCGTCGCGTATTTCTGCGCTCTTCATCGGTTGCTCTTTCCTGTGGCTCTATCTTATGAATTGGGGTGCCAGCTCTCAGCTGCTTACACGCAGCAGGCTCAGCGGGCCCAAGGATAGTGATATAATAAAAAGCGCGTAGTATATAGGGAAGTTGAGCGGGTTTCACCGCATCTGGCCGAAAGACAGGCCTAGATACGGTGATTGGCTAGCGGAAGCTAACCTGGAGATCTGGTTTGTGAGCCATTAACTGCGAGAGAAGCGGTATAGCAGGTTGGGCTCGCTCAGAATATAAAGGTCGCCATCGGCATCGACAGTCACCCCTTCAGGCTGTTCAATCGCTTCATTCAGACCCGCATCACCGCTGTCCAGATCCAGATAACCGTAGGTATTACCCTCGATATCCACCTCAGTTACACGCTTGGACTCTTCACTGAGAATTAACAGGTGATTGGTTTGACTCAAAAACTGCAAGCCAGCCAGATCGGTGTTGCCCAGCGTACGGGATTCCATATCCCAAGGGATCGAAAAATTGATACCGAGCTGAGTAGGATCTAACAGGCCATCAACCTGCAAAAGACTGCGGGGGCGCTTTTCGTTAACCACAAACAGACTGCCTGTTTGTGGATCAACTGTAATACCTTCGAAACCCCGGTTATGTTTGGTGAAAGCAAAGGGGATTGCAATGCTGCGGTACATATCGCGCTCGAGGACCTCCAGCCCGTCCAGGGTATCGATAATCACGATGCTGCGACGGGTTTCCTCAGTTACGGCATATCGGCCTTCACCCAAATAGGTTAGTCCCTCGGTATCATGGAAGCCTTCAAGCGGAATTTTTCTAAGTAGCTCACCCTCAAGGGTCAATTCGAGCAATATCTCGGGGTTATTCACCACCGCAAACAACGTATTGGTATCCGGGTTATAGGTTATGCCAGAGGCATTATGGGCAACAGAATCAATCACCACTGGCTCAGCAGCCAACTGATAACTTTCCAACTCCATTCGCGGACCTGTTTGGATAATGGCCTGGGTATTTAACGGAATTAAAGCCACTATCAACGCGGCAGACACCAACGCCGAAACAGATGAAGTCAGCGGACGACGACGTACGCTCTGAGAAATACGTCCCACCATAACCTTGCGGGTACGATGGCAATGAAAAAGACGAGAAATTGGCGAAAAAAGCTGTAGCACGCGACTGCCCCCATAAAAACAACTTTGGGCAGCCTACGTCGGATTTATGTCAACGTCATGACAGCTAAATCATCAAATGTGGGCCATCTCACAGTATCTGGCCCAGCGGCGGGAAAGATGAGGGGTTGTTCGCAGCTAAAAGCCCAACTGGCTCTCGTCGAATTCCTTGTTGCCCAGCAGGTGCATATGCAAATGGAAAACGGTCTGGCCACCACCTTCGCCATTATTCACAATCAGGCGAAAGGCATCGTCAATGCCCAACATGCGTGCGATATCACCCACCTTAAGCATCAGGTGCCCTAACAGAGCCTGATCTGCTTCCGTAGCATCCGCCAGTTTAGGGATCGGCCGTTTGGGGATAATCAGCACATGGGTAGGCGCTTTGGGCGAAATATCCTTAATACAGATACAGTGCTCGTCTTCGAACAGTTTCTCTGCCGGTATATCACCGTTGATGATTTTGCCGAAAATAGTGTCTTCAGCCATAAGCCAATCCCTCTGTGCTGTTTGCTCTATTAACTCTACTTTTGTTTAGCGCGGTGTGCTTCTTTTTCGTCTTCGGTTAACTGGCGAGCCTCACCTTCCAGCATAACGGGAATACCATCACGCACAGGGTAAGCTAAACCACTGGCCCAACACACCAGCTCATCCTGCTCTTTAATATATTCAACCGGTGCTTTGCTGACGGGGCAAACCAGAATACTGAGGAGTTTTTGATCAATCATGTTCTATACCTTCTAATATTGGCGCCAGTTTACCAAGCTCCGCAATAA
This sequence comes from Maricurvus nonylphenolicus, assembly GCF_042854845.1. Taxonomy (GTDB): domain Bacteria; phylum Pseudomonadota; class Gammaproteobacteria; order Pseudomonadales; family Cellvibrionaceae; genus Maricurvus; species Maricurvus nonylphenolicus. The sequence goes on from NZ_AP031498.1 coordinate 3,706,046, forward strand.
CTACCAATCCTCTTCTTGGCCTGTTATTCAGCCAATTTAGGCATAGGGCCTACTAATAACTGGGGATCGACTCGCTGATTAAACCAGTTCATGCGCCAATCCAAATGAGGGCCGGTAACTCGTCCAGTCGCGCCTACTTCGGCAATGGGGTCACCCAATTTAACTTCCTGCCCTTCTTCAACCAATATTTTGCTGAGGTGAATAAAGCTCGAAGACAATCCATGGCCGTGGTCGACAATCAAGGTACCGCCAGAGAAAAACATATCATCATAGGCCAGTAACACCTTGCCACTTGCCGGAGCGACCACCACAGTACCTGTTGGACGTGCCACATCAACACCAAAATGCGGGCGACGCGGTTCACCGTTGTAATAGCGTTGACTGCCGTAGACGCCAGTAATGGGACCAGTCAACGGCCATTCAAACTGCTCCCTGAAATCCTGCCGAGTTGAATCCACTTTTCGAGCCTTGCGGGCCAAAGCACTCTCTTTGCGTATACGAGCCAATTGGTCGGCCGGGGGATTTACTGTTTTGGCGGGAACGCCCTCTACCCGTTGAATGCGGTATTCACGTTGCTTAACGCTAAACTGGTGCTCTTGTGGCTCCTGCCCTTTTACCTCAGTGATAACGGTCACCTGCTTGGCAGCATCGCGCCCCAGCCCAATGACAAATACACCATCCTCAGCCACACGGACCTGACGCCCCAGAAAGCTCACTTTGGTTCCCGGTTCAACCTGACCACGTAACACAGCCCCCTGTTGCCACTCCCCCTGAAACTCAAGAGCCTCGACACCGCTGGCCATCAATACAGATAATATGAAGATATTTATCCAGCCTGTTTTCATACACCTAAACCCAATCTATTTATCCCCAATGCTTTACCTTAACCCAGCAACTCCAAAAACCAAAACACCATAAACAAAAATGCCCGCACAAAGGCGGGCATTTTTTTGGAGAGCGTGTTGATTTAACTATCGATCTGCAAGTTACCATCACTGATAAGCTGATTGGCTATTGCCTGATTATTACCCAGTAACGTCAGATCAATGCCTTCCAACACAATTTGCTGATCAATCGACGCGCCGCCATTACCTTGCGAATCAATGCTGACTACGGTGTCGGTACCGTCGGAAGAGAATTGCAGGTAATCGGTAATATTGGCAACCGACTCACCTTCCAACAGATCACGCAGATCCAGCTGATCACCACCGTTGCCCTGCTGAAAGTCGGTAATAACATCCACGGGTACCGCACTGACAGATTGATCGCCATCGACCCAGACATAGGTATCACTGCCAGCACCACCTGTAGCCGTATCACTGCCCTGGCGACCGAAAATCACATCGTCATCAGCGGTACCTAACAGGTTGTTATCTGCACTATCACCTTCCACCAGATTGCGATCGGTAATCACAAATTTCACATCAGTGTTGCTGGAGTTGTCCTGACCATCGGTAATTTGATAATCAAAACTATCGATCACAACAGCATCGGAGCTTGGATTGTGCAACTCGGCAGCTTCATCGGCATCAAGTGCTTTGTTATAGATACGGCCGTCATCGAGTTTGCCGTCAAAGTAGTTTTTGGCGTTGTTAAAACCATCGTGATAATAAACTGTGGTATCAGAACCACCCAGATTGATATCGCCACTGTGAGACCACAACTGTGAACCGGATGTTTGACCAACCAATTGGCCATCAAGGTACATACTCAACGCATCAGATGTAACAGAAGAGCCTCCGTCGAGCACCAGAGACACATGATGCCACTGGCCAGCGCCAATCGCTGCACTGCTGACAAAACTGCCAGACCAACCGCTTTCGCCACCCGGTGTATTCCACCCTGTGACATACAGCTCACCGTTATCGATATAAATATTCAGGCCGCGAACACTGCCACCCTCTTTGTAGATAACTTGACGGCCCGCTGTGCTATCGGCGTTAAACCAAAAGCTAACGGTGCGCTCACCGAAGGTACCGATATTGATATCGTTACTATCACCGGGCTCGGCAATTTGACTACCGGAGAATTCCAACACATTGCCACGATCTGTATCGTTAACAACTTGCGCGCCGTTAAGATTTAATGTGTCAGCTTTTACGCCGCCTACAGCGGTATCTGTGTTGTCATTCATCTGCCAGCGGGTCACCAGCCCATCGGTTGGCCCTTCACCGCTTAACAGGTCGGCAGGATCTTGCTGCGAGCCACCACTGTTATCGATGATTGCTGGAGGACTCGCTAATTCGTTCACTTCGGCAGGAGTAAGCGCACCATCATAAATTCTGACATCGTCGACTTCGCCAGCAAAATAATTGGCAGAACCATCTGTTTGATAACCGCCATTGCCATCGTCATAACGTATGGAACCACCGGAGCGGCCGATATTGATATCACCTGTATGGCCACGATAGAGCTCAGAAGCGCTAGTATCGGCGCCAGAAATATCCTGGCCATCGAGATAGGCAAAGAAGCTGTTAGGTGCTGTGGTATTCGCACCGTTAGCACTGGCATCCAGCACAAGGGTTACATGGTGCCATTGACCATCGGTAACCGCTGCAGAATGCCAGGTACCAACCCAGCCATGTCCTTCACTGGTACTCCAGCCACCGACAAACACCTGGCCGTTTTCTACATAGATATTTAAACCATTAATACTGCCGCCTTCTTCAAAAATAACCTGGCGGCCACTGGCATCGTCGGCTTTAAACCACAAGCTGATAGAGCGCTGCACAAAATCCGCCGGTGCACTGTTGATATCGGCACTGTTCGCAACCGCAACGTAATCATTGACACCATCAAAACTTAGCGACTGCCCAATTCGGCCATTGGCGTTATAGCTGGCACCATTTCGCAGGGATAAGGTGTCACTGACACTACCGCCAGGCGCTAAATCCTGCTCGTTGTTATCGGCATTCCAATAGGTCACCAGATTATTAGTAGGACCCGTGATAATGGTGCCACTGCCGTTTGCCATTTGATATTCGAACGAGCCGTCATCATTCAATAGCAGGTTGCCATACTTGCCAACAATATAAGCAGGCGTTACCACAGAAAGGTCGGCGGGTAGATTGTCGACATCGGAGTCGTTGCTCATCACATTACCTGTAGTACCGCCATCACTTAGTGATAACGCGGCAATATCAGCTACTACTTCCGGCGCATCGTTAGCGCCGTTAATGGTAATGGTCGCGCTGGTACTTGCTACACCGCCGTTACCGTCATCAACATCGTAAGTATAGGTCAGTACTAAAGATTGCCCTTGGGCCAGGTAATCATAATAGCCGTCAGTAACAACCAGGTTATTGTTGATCAGACTTACACCACCCGCATCATTGCCGCTGGTTTCTACCAAATTGGTTACTGATAGGGTATCAGCTATATCAAGATCAGACGCATTCGCCAATAAGTCGAGAGTTGCTGCAACAGCATCCTCACTAATTACCATACTGACAGCTGCACTCACTGTCGGCGTATCATTCACCTGAGTGACATTAATCGTTACCGTAGCGGTACTACTAAGGCCATTAAAATCAGTCACGGTATATGAAAAGCTATCTACACCGAAGAAGTTTGCTATTGGCTGATAAGTAAACGCACCATCACCATTAAAACTAACACTGCCCCCTTCCGCGGAGATTGAATCAAATCCTGTGATAGATGCTAAAGCAGGTAAACTATCGTTAACCAATACATTGGCAATAACACCTTGATCTTCTAACGTGGTAATAACATCGGCAACAGCCACAGGGCCAGCGCTATCAGCTTGAATTTGATTAGTTGATGTATCACCGGCGCCTGTAACCGCTGTCGTACTAAACTCAGTTACCGCTATACCCGAGGAGGTCTGCTCCACTCGATCAACTCGAGCGGGATTTTCACCCGCACTGGTTACCGCCGACTCACCGGCAGCTGGTGCAGGTAAAATTTCATCCAGGCTTTTACCTTCTGCCAATAAGGTTTCCAGGTTTTCAATATTAGGAATCGACAGGGGTTGATTGCCTAGCGCGAGCTCTTCTAACCATTGAGGCGTAAACGTGACGTTCTGATCAAAACCGATGGAAATGACTTCGCCGGTGCTTGTTACCAACACCACGGCACTGTCGGCGACAGAAAGAATGGTCTCGTTAAGAGCCACACTATCACCCACCTTCAACAAGCGCTCAGTATCACCTTGCACGGACATGACATTGCCTTGAATGCCACGCACTTGTGCACTCCACTCAACGGTAGGGGCTTGCTCTGCTTGATCAGTCGAAGACTGCTGGGACTGCGAAATGGCCATAATGGCCCCCTGTCTCTTGGCTGGATCAGAGAACTCCTTTTCGACCAAATCCAACTACTTTGCATATAAATTTTAAAAAACCAGCAAAACAGTTATAACCAACTGATTTTATTAGGTTTTTTAGTATCTATAGGTATTTTTAACAAAGCTGGAGGGAAAAGGCCAGTTAAAACTATAACTCACCTTTTAGCAGGCTAATAAAGCAAAAACCCTGCGTAAAGCGCAGGGTTTTTGTGGGTTGGTTCTATTGGTTCAGACCAAACGACTAATCGACAATCAGGTTACCGTCATTAGTCAGATTTTGCAGAATATCCTGATCCGTTAGAGTTCCACCTGCGGTTAGGTCAACACCTTGCAGCACAATTTCCTGTGTTGCCTGGAAGAAAACGCCACCACTGTGATCAACACTGATGGTGGTATCACTGCCATCAAAGTTGAACTGCAGGTAATCAGTCAGTGGGTTAGTGTCTTCACCTTGCAACAAATCAGCAAGGTTAAGCACATCGCCACCAGCACCGACGGTAAAGTCAGTAATGATATCCGAGGAAGGATCACTAGATGTGCCCTGCTCGTTAACCTGCCATGTGAAGGTATCAGTACCCGTACCACCGGTCAGCGTATCGTCACCCAAACCACCAAAGATAACGTCATCATCGTCGCCACCAATGATGATATCGTTGCCTTCACCACCGTACAGAGTGTCAGCGCCGATACCACCATCAAGCGTATCGTTACCTGCATCACCGTAGAGGGTATCTGCGCCTTCATCACCGTCGAGGGTGTCGTTGTCTTCACCACCTTGCAGCTTGTCGTTGCCGATGCCGCCGGAGAGCTGGTCATCACCTTCACCGCCATCGAGATTATCAGTACCGGATCCGCCGGTTAGAATATCATCGCCACTACCGCCGACGAGTTTGTCACTGCCATCGTTACCGATCAGGGTGTCATTACCCTCACCGCCTTCCAGAATGTCAGCGCCTAAACCGCCGTCAATAGTGTCATCGCCACCCAGACCGGAGATAAAGTCGTTAGCGTCGGTACCTGTCAGATTATCGCCTGGAATGCTGGTAACAGCACTGCTCAAGTATTGATAGGCTCCGCCCGACTCACGGTATTCAACATGTAACTCTGCATCGCCCGAATTATCCCAGTAGATAATCTCGATTGTATGCTCACCACCTGTTGCAACAGTGAAATCAGCATGGGTACGTGTTGTTGGTCCCTGGTTACCATCGAACTCAGCAACCACCACACCATCAACTCGAATACTGTAACCATCATCCGCATTAACACGGAAGTTGTAAGTGCCCGCAGCCAGCGTAATGTTACCCGTCAGATGTAAAACACCTGCCGAGGTATCTGAAGGATCGGTCGACAAGCTGCTGAAATCACTACCCAGGAACTCCTGCAAGCTGGTGCCCGTTCCCAGGTTGGTTGAGCTACTCAAACCATAATCTACAGATGTGGCGATAAAAGTCGCATCAGGCGAGTTACCACTGATTGTCGACTCTGCCTGAGCTACACTGCTCAAACCACTGCGGCCGTAGTAATGCCCTTGTAAACCAGTCGTCGCATCTGAACCTACGATAGAGTTATGAATAATGCCCAACGTCAGTGTTGCATCATCACTCTCATCATCAATATCCGTTAGGGTGTAACCAATCTCTTCAGGCTCAACACCAGTAGAAGACGTGTCTAACTCTACCGGTTCGAAACGAATACCCGCTAAGAAAGAGTTACCGGAACTTCCAACCTGAATTTCAACTCTCGCGATATTGCTGTAGTCAGCGAAAATATCGTTATGCCAGGTTGATCCCCTCACAGCAACTTCGGCTAATTCATGTCCATCGATGTGATACGCGGTGACAGTAAAGGCTTCATAAGTACCACCCAAGCTGTTCGCATCGATATCAAACCCTTGAACGCCATAAGGATACATACTCGGATCAAATTCAACGATGATTCGCTCTCCCGAATTCAAACGAGAAGCATTGTTACCGGATTCACCACTGTTGACGCCTATTCCACTACCGCTATAAACCACCGATCCGTCTGGAGAACTTATAGTAACGCCTATGCTTGTGCTTTCAGCAATCTCTGTCGAAGAGTTATCAGTGAACTGCTGAGTCACTGTGGCTCCAGTTGGAGGATTAGGTACGTTTGCTGGTGTAAAGTTGTAATAACCATCTGAGTTAAAGACCAAAACACTGCCATCATCAGCATTAATAGTCAGTACACCTGAGACAATCTCATACGAGTAATCTTTACCCGCGGGGTCAACTACACCGGTATCGGCTACCGGAGGATTACCTGCTTGTGAAAGATCCAGTAAATCAATGGTATCGCCACGGAAGGTAATTGCACTTACCCGAGCATCATCGATTGCGACATCAACACCACTACCCTGTCGAGTAAAGCTGGTAAACCCATCTCCCAGAGATACGCCGCCATCGGTGCCAACACCAGAAATGACATTACCTTCCAGGTTTCCAGCAACCGGGAACAAGGTATCGGTATCATCATTGGCAACCGGTTTTCCATCGACAACATTGATTGTCAGATTCGCCGATGGCGCCACGTCACCATCACCATCAATAGCAATGAAATCCAAGGCAAAGCTATCGCCAGCAGATGCAGAAGATCCGGAGTAGAAGGTGTAATCACCATTACTGAAATCGAAGATGAATCGACCAAAGCTGAAACCGTACGAAGCATCTAACTGCAGCAAGGATCCCGCAGTATTGGCAAATCCACCATCGTTAGTAATTTCATCACTTACGGGATCGTAGGTGAAAGTAACATCGGTACCACCCAAGTTGATGGTCATGGTCCAGATATACAAACCATCCGCACCAAACTCAACGTTATTAATGCCACCACTTGAAACAACATTACCACCAAAGCTTGGAGGCACGGTACTTAATAGCTCACTTTCCAGATCATTCAGATCAGGAACATAAAGTGCACCATCAACAGTACCGGAATCATCGGCATCAATATTGTGGATCGCATCAAGCTGAGTGAAATCGGAAATACCTGTACCAATACCTACCGCGTAGGAATCAACCGTATTATTGGCAATAAAGGTATCCCAGCCCGAGTTACCTACAGGATCAGAGATGCCTCCTGAGGTATTTTCAACGGTTGGGATACCATCGGATACAAAGTAGGTAATGGTTGTGTCGTAACTGTTATCATCAATTAGACCATCACCATTGCCATCCAAAGCATCTATAGCCTTTTCCAAACCATCTTCATAGTTGGTGCCACCAGAACCATTCATCGTATCAATAGCAGCAAGCGTTGAATCCAAATCGGTGTAAGCATTACCACCATTGAGAATCACTGCCGAATTACTGAAAGTAACCAACTTCACAGAAACATTGTCTGATTGGCTATAGTACTCTTTCACCAACTCTTTCAAGGCATCACGGGCCATGGCCAAACGCGTGGTGGTAGAACCATCTTCAAGATAAACCACACCACCGGCTGAAGCGTTGGTCATACTGCCTGAAACATCCAGCGTTAATACCAGCTGGAAACTCTTAACATCACCTTCCGGTACCTCGGCGATGATATCGGTCGCCTGCGGCGTATCATCGATAATCGTTACATTTAAGTCAGCACTGGTGCCCTGGCTCGTTGAGTAGGTGAACTGATCAATGACACTCAAGTCATCAGCCGGCGCACTGTTATCAACATTGGTATTTAATGTGTAGGTATAGTTACCCACAGTATCTACAACCAACGTGCCGTAACTGGAGCTAACCGTGTAAACACCACCGGAGAAAGTGGCACCGGTTATACCACTAATAGTTGTACCAGCAGGCAAGCCATCATTGGCAAGCAAGTTACCTGTGGCAATAACCGTACCTTCACCACCAGCAACATCCTGACCGACTTCATCCTGGCTATCGAAAGATGTTTCAATTCTTCCAGAACCATCTGCCAGCGCACTTTCATGAACTACGGCAGAATCATCTTCAGCAGATACGACATCAATATCAAAGCTGCCAGTGACAAAAGAACCATCAGAGCTGTCTGCACGAATGATAACGGTACGAGTGGTACCCGATAGGCCTGTTGTATCAGCATTAACTGTTACAACTCCGGTTGTTGGATCGATGGTGAAGTTGCCGCCATCATTATCAACCAAACTATAGGTAATAGTATCTTCCGGATCTGGATCGGTACTGAAACCAGTCAGATTAACAATGCTGCCATTGCTTGCACCTTCAATAACTTTGTTCGCCGCAGGATCTGAATCGGTTAATGGTAGAACCTGACCATCTTGAACAGGTGTAACGTCAACCTGAATCCGACCAGCAACAACACCCTGATCTGCATCATTGGCTGTGAAAGTAAAGTCATCGTAATCAGTACCTGATGTATCTGGGAAAGGTACGAAGATTAAATTGCCGGAGGTAATCGCCGTAAACGGAATCTCATCTCCAACAACGACATTACGGAATCCGCTGCCGTCATCGTATTGAAGACTGCCCACTTGCTCCAAAGACTGAATGGTGATGGACGTCGCCGTATGGCCTTCTGGATCCGTATAACCAAAGTCGGAAGCCTGGAAGACGTAAGTCGTGTCTTCAGGAGTAACGACGGTATTATCTTCGGCAACTGGAGGATCATTTACTGGCAGAACATTGATCGAAACAGTACCAACATCAGTGTTGGTACCATCTGTTACGGTGTAATCAAATGTATCTGTACCATTGAAGTTATTAGGTGGCGTGTAAGTGAAAGTACCATCAGCCAGGATAGTTACACTCCCGCCCTGAGCCGTAGCAAATGGTCCTGCAGCGACTACTGAAAGTGAATCGCCGTCCAGATCGTAGTCTGCACCACTGCCGTTATCCAATAGGACACTGGTTCCATTTAAGACAGTGTCTTCGTTGACGGTGAAGGTGTCGTCTTCAGCTACAGGAGTAGTGTCGTCATCCAGAATTGTTCCGGTACCAGTCGCACTAGCATTCGTTGTAGTACCAGCAGTCACAGTAGCTAATAAATCGAACGTTTCGTTAACTTCATCGAATTCGTCCTGCACAGTAGTAGAACGAACATCTATGCTTGTTTGACCTGCAGCAAAACTGAGATCACCAGTCACTGGCTCCCAACTATCACCATCCCAGTATTCCAAGCTCGAACTGTAATCTGTAGTGCTTGTTGCACTTCCGGTATCAACAGTAACCACACTAAAATCAATCTGTTCATCACTCGGATTACTCAGACTCACAGTGAATACAATCTGACCACCTTCAATAACACTAGTAGGGCTAACAATTAATGTTGGCGCATCGCCGCGATCATCACCTGGGTTCGGATCGGTCGGATCACTACTGTCTTCATCGTGGATGGTCGCGTTCGCACTGCTCGTGCCCAGCGTCGCATCCGTTTCACCTGCGCCCAACGCCACGCTCATGCTCAGGCTTTCATTGCCTTCGAAGATCGTGTCGTCCACCGCCGTGATCACAAACTCTGGCGCATAACTGCTGTTGGCCGGGATCGTGATGTTCAAGCCCGCTTGCAACGCCGCTACTGTCGTGCTCGCCGGGTTGCCCGCGCTGTCCAGGTAGGTCACGGTCGCGTTGATATCCGCCGCTTCCACGGTACCCAGATTCAGCGTCACTACCACGTCGGTGGCGAAGTCACTTTCGTTGCTCTGACTCACCACGAAGCTCACGGTGTCATTGCTCGTGCCTTCCACCGCCGTGTTGTTCGTCGACGCGATGCTGACCACCGGCGCATCGCCGCGATCATCACCTGGGTTCGGATCGGTCGGATCACTACTGTCTTCATCGTGGATGGTCGCGTTCGCACTGCTCGTGCCCAGCGTCGCATCCGTTTCACCTGCGCCCAACGCCACGCTCATGCTCAGGCTTTCATTGCCTTCGAAGATCGTGTCGTCCACCGCCGTGATCACAAACTCTGGCGCATAACTGCTGTTGGCCGGGATCGTGATGTTCAAGCCCGCTTGCAACGCCGCTACTGTCGTGCTCGCCGGGTTGCCCGCGCTGTCCAGGTAGGTCACGGTCGCGTTGATATCCGCCGCTTCCACGGTACCCAGATTCAGCGTCACTACCACGTCGGTGGCGAAGTCACTTTCGTTGCTCTGACTCACCACGAAGCTCACGGTGTCATTGCTCGTGCCTTCCACCGCCGTGTTGTTCGTCGACGCGATGCTGACCACCGGCGCATCGCCGCGATCATCACCTGGGTTCGGATCGGTCGGATCACTACTGTCTTCATCGTGGATGGTCGCGTTCGCACTGCTCGTGCCCAGCGTCGCATCCGTTTCACCTGCGCCCAACGCCACGCTCATGCTCAGGCTTTCATTGCCTTCGAAGATCGTGTCGTCCACCGCCGTGATCACAAACTCTGGCGCATAACTGCTGTTGGCCGGGATCGTGATGTTCAAGCCCGCTTGCAACGCCGCTACTGTCGTGCTCGCCGGGTTGCCCGCGCTGTCCAGGTAGGTCACGGTCGCGTTGATATCCGCCGCTTCCACGGTACCCAGATTCAGCGTCACTACCACGTCGGTGGCGAAGTCACTTTCGTTGCTCTGACTCACCACGAAGCTCACGGTGTCATTGCTCGTGCCTTCCACCGCCGTGTTGTTCGTCGACGCGATGCTGACCACCGGCGCATCGCCGCGATCATCACCTGGGTTCGGATCGGTCGGATCACTACTGTCTTCATCGTGGATGGTCGCGTTCGCACTGCTCGTGCCCAGCGTCGCATCCGTTTCACCTGCGCCCAACGCCACGCTCATGCTCAGGCTTTCATTGCCTTCGAAGATCGTGTCGTCCACCGCCGTGATCACAAACTCTGGCGCATAACTGCTGTTGGCCGGGATCGTGATGTTCAAGCCCGCTTGCAACGCCGCTACTGTCGTGCTCGCCGGGTTGCCCGCGCTGTCCAGGTAGGTCACGGTCGCGTTGATATCCGCCGCTTCCACGGTACCCAGATTCAGCGTCACTACCACGTCGGTGGCGAAGTCACTTTCGTTGCTCTGACTCACCACGAAGCTCACGGTGTCATTGCTCGTGCCTTCCACCGCCGTGTTGTTCGTCGACGCGATGCTGACCACCGGCGCATCGCCGCGATCATCACCTGGGTTCGGATCGGTCGGATCACTACTGTCTTCATCGTGGATGGTCGCGTTCGCACTGCTCGTGCCCAGCGTCGCATCCGTTTCACCTGCGCCCAACGCCACGCTCATGCTCAGGCTTTCATTGCCTTCGAAGATCGTGTCGTCCACCGCCGTGATCACAAACTCTGGCGCATAACTGCTGTTGGCCGGGATCGTGATGTTCAAGCCCGCTTGCAACGCCGCTACTGTCGTGCTCGCCGGGTTGCCCGCGCTGTCCAGGTAGGTCACGGTCGCGTTGATATCCGCCGCTTCCACGGTACCCAGATTCAGCGTCACTACCACGTCGGTGGCGAAGTCACTTTCGTTGCTCTGACTCACCACGAAGCTCACGGTGTCATTGCTCGTGCCTTCCACCGCCGTGTTGTTCGTCGACGCGATGCTGACCACCGGCGCATCGCCGCGATCATCACCTGGGTTCGGATCGGTCGGATCACTACTGTCTTCATCGTGGATGGTCGCGTTCGCACTGCTCGTGCCCAGCGTCGCATCCGTTTCACCTGCGCCCAACGCCACGCTCATGCTCAGGCTTTCATTGCCTTCGAAGATCGTGTCGTCCACCGCCGTGATCACAAACTCTGGCGCATAACTGCTGTTGGCCGGGATCGTGATGTTCAAGCCCGCTTGCAACGCCGCTACTGTCGTGCTCGCCGGGTTGCCCGCGCTGTCCAGGTAGGTCACGGTCGCGTTGATATCCGCCGCTTCCACGGTACCCAGATTCAGCGTCACTACCACGTCGGTGGCGAAGTCACTTTCGTTGCTCTGACTCACCACGAAGCTCACGGTGTCATTGCTCGTGCCTTCCACCGCCGTGTTGTTCGTCGACGCGATGCTGACCACCGGCGCATCGCCGCGATCATCACCTGGGTTCGGATCGGTCGGATCACTACTGTCTTCATCGTGGATGGTCGCGTTCGCACTGCTCGTGCCCAGCGTCGCATCCGTTTCACCTGCGCCCAACGCCACGCTCATGCTCAGGCTTTCATTGCCTTCGAAGATCGTGTCGTCCACCGCCGTGATCACAAACTCTGGCGCATAACTGCTGTTGGCCGGGATCGTGATGTTCAAGCCCGCTTGCAACGCCGCTACTGTCGTGCTCGCCGGGTTGCCCGCGCTGTCCAGGTAGGTCACGGTCGCGTTGATATCCGCCGCTTCCACGGTACCCAGATTCAGCGTCACTACCACGTCGGTGGCGAAGTCACTTTCGTTGCTCTGACTCACCACGAAGCTCACGGTGTCATTGCTCGTGCCTTCCACCGCCGTGTTGTTCGTCGACGCGATGCTGACCACCGGCGCATCGCCGCGATCATCACCTGGGTTCGGATCGGTCGGATCACTACTGTCTTCATCGTGGATGGTCGCGTTCGCACTGCTCGTGCCCAGCGTCGCATCCGTTTCACCTGCGCCCAACGCCACGCTCATGCTCAGGCTTTCATTGCCTTCGAAGATCGTGTCGTCCACCGCCGTGATCACAAACTCTGGCGCATAACTGCTGTTGGCCGGGATCGTGATGTTCAAGCCCGCTTGCAACGCCGCTACTGTCGTGCTCGCCGGGTTGCCCGCGCTGTCCAGGTAGGTCACGGTCGCGTTGATATCCGCCGCTTCCACGGTACCCAGATTCAGCGTCACTACCACGTCGGTGGCGAAGTCACTTTCGTTGCTCTGACTCACCACGAAGCTCACGGTGTCATTGCTCGTGCCTTCCACCGCCGTGTTGTTCGTCGACGCGATGCTGACCACCGGCGCATCGCCGCGATCATCACCTGGGTTCGGATCGGTCGGATCACTACTGTCTTCATCGTGGATGGTCGCGTTCGCACTGCTCGTGCCCAGCGTCGCATCCGTTTCACCTGCGCCCAACGCCACGCTCATGCTCAGGCTTTCATTGCCTTCGAAGATCGTGTCGTCCACCGCCGTGATCACAAACTCTGGCGCATAACTGCTGTTGGCCGGGATCGTGATGTTCAAGCCCGCTTGCAACGCCGCTACTGTCGTGCTCGCCGGGTTGCCCGCGCTGTCCAGGTAGGTCACGGTCGCGTTGATATCCGCCGCTTCCACGGTACCCAGATTCAGCGTCACTACCACGTCGGTGGCGAAGTCACTTTCGTTGCTCTGACTCACCACGAAGCTCACGGTGTCATTGCTCGTGCCTTCCACCGCCGTGTTGTTCGTCGACGCGATGCTGACCACCGGCGCATCGCCGCGATCATCACCTGGGTTCGGATCGGTCGGATCACTACTGTCTTCATCGTGGATGGTCGCGTTCGCACTGCTCGTGCCCAGCGTCGCATCCGTTTCACCTGCGCCCAACGCCACGCTCATGCTCAGGCTTTCATTGCCTTCGAAGATCGTGTCGTCCACCGCCGTGATCACAAACTCTGGCGCATAACTGCTGTTGGCCGGGATCGTGATGTTCAAGCCCGCTTGCAACGCCGCTACTGTCGTGCTCGCCGGGTTGCCCGCGCTGTCCAGGTAGGTCACGGTCGCGTTGATATCCGCCGCTTCCACGGTACCCAGATTCAGCGTCACTACCACGTCGGTGGCGAAGTCACTTTCGTTGCTCTGACTCACCACGAAGCTCACGGTGTCATTGCTCGTGCCTTCCACCGCCGTGTTGTTCGTCGACGCGATGCTGACCACCGGCGCATCGCCGCGATCATCACCTGGGTTCGGATCGGTCGGATCACTACTGTCTTCATCGTGGATGGTCGCGTTCGCACTGCTCGTGCCCAGCGTCGCATCCGTTTCACCTGCGCCCAACGCCACGCTCATGCTCAGGCTTTCATTGCCTTCGAAGATCGTGTCGTCCACCGCCGTGATCACAAACTCTGGCGCATAACTGCTGTTGGCCGGGATCGTGATGTTCAAGCCCGCTTGCAACGCCGCTACTGTCGTGCTCGCCGGGTTGCCCGCGCTGTCCAGGTAGGTCACGGTCGCGTTGATATCCGCCGCTTCCACGGTACCCAGATTCAGCGTCACTACCACGTCGGTGGCGAAGTCACTTTCGTTGCTCTGACTCACCACGAAGCTCACGGTGTCATTGCTCGTGCCTTCCACCGCCGTGTTGTTCGTCGACGCGATGCTGACCACCGGCGCATCGCCGCGATCATCACCTGGGTTCGGATCGGTCGGATCACTACTGTCTTCATCGTGGATGGTCGCGTTCGCACTGCTCGTGCCCAGCGTCGCATCCGTTTCACCTGCGCCCAACGCCACGCTCATGCTCAGGCTTTCATTGCCTTCGAAGATCGTGTCGTCCACCGCCGTGATCACAAACTCTGGCGCATAACTGCTGTTGGCCGGGATCGTGATGTTCAAGCCCGCTTGCAACGCCGCTACTGTCGTGCTCGCCGGGTTGCCCGCGCTGTCCAGGTAGGTCACGGTCGCGTTGATATCCGCCGCTTCCACGGTACCCAGATTCAGCGTCACTACCACGTCGGTGGCGAAGTCACTTTCGTTGCTCTGACTCACCACGAAGCTCACGGTGTCATTGCTCGTGCCTTCCACCGCCGTGTTGTTCGTCGACGCGATGCTGACCACCGGCGCATCGCCGCGATCATCACCTGGGTTCGGATCGGTCGGATCACTACTGTCTTCATCGTGGATGGTCGCGTTCGCACTGCTCGTGCCCAGCGTCGCATCCGTTTCACCTGCGCCCAACGCCACGCTCATGCTCAGGCTTTCATTGCCTTCGAAGATCGTGTCGTCCACCGCCGTGATCACAAACTCTGGCGCATAACTGCTGTTGGCCGGGATCGTGATGTTCAAGCCCGCTTGCAACGCCGCTACTGTCGTGCTCGCCGGGTTGCCCGCGCTGTCCAGGTAGGTCACGGTCGCGTTGATATCCGCCGCTTCCACGGTACCCAGATTCAGCGTCACTACCACGTCGGTGGCGAAGTCACTTTCGTTGCTCTGACTCACCACGAAGCTCACGGTGTCATTGCTCGTGCCTTCCACCGCCGTGTTGTTCGTCGACGCGATGCTGACCACCGGCGCATCGCCGCGATCATCACCTGGGTTCGGATCGGTCGGATCACTACTGTCTTCATCGTGGATGGTCGCGTTCGCACTGCTCGTGCCCAGCGTCGCATCCGTTTCACCTGCGCCCAACGCCACGCTCATGCTCAGGCTTTCATTGCCTTCGAAGATCGTGTCGTCCACCGCCGTGATCACAAACTCTGGCGCATAACTGCTGTTGGCCGGGATCGTGATGTTCAAGCCCGCTTGCAACGCCGCTACTGTCGTGCTCGCCGGGTTGCCCGCGCTGTCCAGGTAGGTCACGGTCGCGTTGATATCCGCCGCTTCCACGGTACCCAGATTCAGCGTCACTACCACGTCGGTGGCGAAGTCACTTTCGTTGCTCTGACTCACCACGAAGCTCACGGTGTCATTGCTCGTGCCTTCCACCGCCGTGTTGTTCGTCGACGCGATGCTGACCACCGGCGCATCGCCGCGATCATCACCTGGGTTCGGATCGGTCGGATCACTACTGTCTTCATCGTGGATGGTCGCGTTCGCACTGCTCGTGCCCAGCGTCGCATCCGTTTCACCTGCGCCCAACGCCACGCTCATGCTCAGGCTTTCATTGCCTTCGAAGATCGTGTCGTCCACCGCCGTGATCACAAACTCTGGCGCATAACTGCTGTTGGCCGGGATCGTGATGTTCAAGCCCGCTTGCAACGCCGCTACTGTCGTGCTCGCCGGGTTGCCCGCGCTGTCCAGGTAGGTCACGGTCGCGTTGATATCCGCCGCTTCCACGGTACCCAGATTCAGCGTCACTACCACGTCGGTGGCGAAGTCACTTTCGTTGCTCTGACTCACCACGAAGCTCACGGTGTCATTGCTCGTGCCTTCCACCGCCGTGTTGTTCGTCGACGCGATGCTGACCACCGGCGCATCGCCGCGATCATCACCTGGGTTCGGATCGGTCGGATCACTACTGTCTTCATCGTGGATGGTCGCGTTCGCACTGCTCGTGCCCAGCGTCGCATCCGTTTCACCTGCGCCCAACGCCACGCTCATGCTCAGGCTTTCATTGCCTTCGAAGATCGTGTCGTCCACCGCCGTGATCACAAACTCTGGCGCATAACTGCTGTTGGCCGGGATCGTGATGTTCAAGCCCGCTTGCAACGCCGCTACTGTCGTGCTCGCCGGGTTGCCCGCGCTGTCCAGGTAGGTCACGGTCGCGTTGATATCCGCCGCTTCCACGGTACCCAGATTCAGCGTCACTACCACGTCGGTGGCGAAGTCACTTTCGTTGCTCTGACTCACCACGAAGCTCACGGTGTCATTGCTCGTGCCTTCCACCGCCGTGTTGTTCGTCGACGCGATGCTGACCACCGGCGCATCGCCGCGATCATCACCTGGGTTCGGATCGGTCGGATCACTACTGTCTTCATCGTGGATGGTCGCGTTCGCACTGCTCGTGCCCAGCGTCGCATCCGTTTCACCTGCGCCCAACGCCACGCTCATGCTCAGGCTTTCATTGCCTTCGAAGATCGTGTCGTCCACCGCCGTGATCACAAACTCTGGCGCATAACTGCTGTTGGCCGGGATCGTGATGTTCAAGCCCGCTTGCAACGCCGCTACTGTCGTGCTCGCCGGGTTGCCCGCGCTGTCCAGGTAGGTCACGGTCGCGTTGATATCCGCCGCTTCCACGGTACCCAGATTCAGCGTCACTACCACGTCGGTGGCGAAGTCACTTTCGTTGCTCTGACTCACCACGAAGCTCACGGTGTCATTGCTCGTGCCTTCCACCGCCGTGTTGTTCGTCGACGCGATGCTGACCACCGGCGCATCGCCGCGATCATCACCTGGGTTCGGATCGGTCGGATCACTACTGTCTTCATCGTGGATGGTCGCGTTCGCACTGCTCGTGCCCAGCGTCGCATCCGTTTCACCTGCGCCCAACGCCACGCTCATGCTCAGGCTTTCATTGCCTTCGAAGATCGTGTCGTCCACCGCCGTGATCACAAACTCTGGCGCATAACTGCTGTTGGCCGGGATCGTGATGTTCAAGCCCGCTTGCAACGCCGCTACTGTCGTGCTCGCCGGGTTGCCCGCGCTGTCCAGGTAGGTCACGGTCGCGTTGATATCCGCCGCTTCCACGGTACCCAGATTCAGCGTCACTACCACGTCGGTGGCGAAGTCACTTTCGTTGCTCTGACTCACCACGAAGCTCACGGTGTCATTGCTCGTGCCTTCCACCGCCGTGTTGTTCGTCGACGCGATGCTGACCACCGGCGCATCGCCGCGATCATCACCTGGGTTCGGATCGGTCGGATCACTACTGTCTTCATCGTGGATGGTCGCGTTCGCACTGCTCGTGCCCAGCGTCGCATCCGTTTCACCTGCGCCCAACGCCACGCTCATGCTCAGGCTTTCATTGCCTTCGAAGATCGTGTCGTCCACCGCCGTGATCACAAACTCTGGCGCATAACTGCTGTTGGCCGGGATCGTGATGTTCAAGCCCGCTTGCAACGCCGCTACTGTCGTGCTCGCCGGGTTGCCCGCGCTGTCCAGGTAGGTCACGGTCGCGTTGATATCCGCCGCTTCCACGGTACCCAGATTCAGCGTCACTACCACGTCGGTGGCGAAGTCACTTTCGTTGCTCTGACTCACCACGAAGCTCACGGTGTCATTGCTCGTGCCTTCCACCGCCGTGTTGTTCGTCGACGCGATGCTGACCACCGGCGCATCGCCGCGATCATCACCTGGGTTCGGATCGGTCGGATCACTACTGTCTTCATCGTGGATGGTCGCGTTCGCACTGCTCGTGCCCAGCGTCGCATCCGTTTCACCTGCGCCCAACGCCACGCTCATGCTCAGGCTTTCATTGCCTTCGAAGATCGTGTCGTCCACCGCCGTGATCACAAACTCTGGCGCATAACTGCTGTTGGCCGGGATCGTGATGTTCAAGCCCGCTTGCAACGCCGCTACTGTCGTGCTCGCCGGGTTGCCCGCGCTGTCCAGGTAGGTCACGGTCGCGTTGATATCCGCCGCTTCCACGGTACCCAGATTCAGCGTCACTACCACGTCGGTGGCGAAGTCACTTTCGTTGCTCTGACTCACCACGAAGCTCACGGTGTCATTGCTCGTGCCTTCCACCGCCGTGTTGTTCGTCGACGCGATGCTGACCACCGGCGCATCGCCGCGATCATCACCTGGGTTCGGATCGGTCGGATCACTACTGTCTTCATCGTGGATGGTCGCGTTCGCACTGCTCGTGCCCAGCGTCGCATCCGTTTCACCTGCGCCCAACGCCACGCTCATGCTCAGGCTTTCATTGCCTTCGAAGATCGTGTCGTCCACCGCCGTGATCACAAACTCTGGCGCATAACTGCTGTTGGCCGGGATCGTGATGTTCAAGCCCGCTTGCAACGCCGCTACTGTCGTGCTCGCCGGGTTGCCCGCGCTGTCCAGGTAGGTCACGGTCGCGTTGATATCCGCCGCTTCCACGGTACCCAGATTCAGCGTCACTACCACGTCGGTGGCGAAGTCACTTTCGTTGCTCTGACTCACCACGAAGCTCACGGTGTCATTGCTCGTGCCTTCCACCGCCGTGTTGTTCGTCGACGCGATGCTGACCACCGGCGCATCGCCGCGATCATCACCTGGGTTCGGATCGGTCGGATCACTACTGTCTTCATCGTGGATGGTCGCGTTCGCACTGCTCGTGCCCAGCGTCGCATCCGTTTCACCTGCGCCCAACGCCACGCTCATGCTCAGGCTTTCATTGCCTTCGAAGATCGTGTCGTCCACCGCCGTGATCACAAACTCTGGCGCATAACTGCTGTTGGCCGGGATCGTGATGTTCAAGCCCGCTTGCAACGCCGCTACTGTCGTGCTCGCCGGGTTGCCCGCGCTGTCCAGGTAGGTCACGGTCGCGTTGATATCCGCCGCTTCCACGGTACCCAGATTCAGCGTCACTACCACGTCGGTGGCGAAGTCACTTTCGTTGCTCTGACTCACCACGAAGCTCACGGTGTCATTGCTCGTGCCTTCCACCGCCGTGTTGTTCGTCGACGCGATGCTGACCACCGGCGCATCGCCGCGATCATCACCTGGGTTCGGATCGGTCGGATCACTACTGTCTTCATCGTGGATGGTCGCGTTCGCACTGCTCGTGCCCAGCGTCGCATCCGTTTCACCTGCGCCCAACGCCACGCTCATGCTCAGGCTTTCATTGCCTTCGAAGATCGTGTCGTCCACCGCCGTGATCACAAACTCTGGCGCATAACTGCTGTTGGCCGGGATCGTGATGTTCAAGCCCGCTTGCAACGCCGCTACTGTCGTGCTCGCCGGGTTGCCCGCGCTGTCCAGGTAGGTCACGGTCGCGTTGATATCCGCCGCTTCCACGGTACCCAGATTCAGCGTCACTACCACGTCGGTGGCGAAGTCACTTTCGTTGCTCTGACTCACCACGAAGCTCACGGTGTCATTGCTCGTGCCTTCCACCGCCGTGTTGTTCGTCGACGCGATGCTGACCACCGGCGCATCGCCGCGATCATCACCTGGGTTCGGATCGGTCGGATCACTACTGTCTTCATCGTGGATGGTCGCGTTCGCACTGCTCGTGCCCAGCGTCGCATCCGTTTCACCTGCGCCCAACGCCACGCTCATGCTCAGGCTTTCATTGCCTTCGAAGATCGTGTCGTCCACCGCCGTGATCACAAACTCTGGCGCATAACTGCTGTTGGCCGGGATCGTGATGTTCAAGCCCGCTTGCAACGCCGCTACTGTCGTGCTCGCCGGGTTGCCCGCGCTGTCCAGGTAGGTCACGGTCGCGTTGATATCCGCCGCTTCCACGGTACCCAGATTCAGCGTCACTACCACGTCGGTGGCGAAGTCACTTTCGTTGCTCTGACTCACCACGAAGCTCACGGTGTCATTGCTCGTGCCTTCCACCGCCGTGTTGTTCGTCGACGCGATGCTGACCACCGGCGCATCGCCGCGATCATCACCTGGGTTCGGATCGGTCGGATCACTACTGTCTTCATCGTGGATGGTCGCGTTCGCACTGCTCGTGCCCAGCGTCGCATCCGTTTCACCTGCGCCCAACGCCACGCTCATGCTCAGGCTTTCATTGCCTTCGAAGATCGTGTCGTCCACCGCCGTGATCACAAACTCTGGCGCATAACTGCTGTTGGCCGGGATCGTGATGTTCAAGCCCGCTTGCAACGCCGCTACTGTCGTGCTCGCCGGGTTGCCCGCGCTGTCCAGGTAGGTCACGGTCGCGTTGATATCCGCCGCTTCCACGGTACCCAGATTCAGCGTCACTACCACGTCGGTGGCGAAGTCACTTTCGTTGCTCTGACTCACCACGAAGCTCACGGTGTCATTGCTCGTGCCTTCCACCGCCGTGTTGTTCGTCGACGCGATGCTGACCACCGGCGCATCGCCGCGATCATCACCTGGGTTCGGATCGGTCGGATCACTACTGTCTTCATCGTGGATGGTCGCGTTCGCACTGCTCGTGCCCAGCGTCGCATCCGTTTCACCTGCGCCCAACGCCACGCTCATGCTCAGGCTTTCATTGCCTTCGAAGATCGTGTCGTCCACCGCCGTGATCACAAACTCTGGCGCATAACTGCTGTTGGCCGGGATCGTGATGTTCAAGCCCGCTTGCAACGCCGCTACTGTCGTGCTCGCCGGGTTGCCCGCGCTGTCCAGGTAGGTCACGGTCGCGTTGATATCCGCCGCTTCCACGGTACCCAGATTCAGCGTCACTACCACGTCGGTGGCGAAGTCACTTTCGTTGCTCTGACTCACCACGAAGCTCACGGTGTCATTGCTCGTGCCTTCCACCGCCGTGTTGTTCGTCGACGCGATGCTGACCACCGGCGCATCGCCGCGATCATCACCTGGGTTCGGATCGGTCGGATCACTACTGTCTTCATCGTGGATGGTCGCGTTCGCACTGCTCGTGCCCAGCGTCGCATCCGTTTCACCTGCGCCCAACGCCACGCTCATGCTCAGGCTTTCATTGCCTTCGAAGATCGTGTCGTCCACCGCCGTGATCACAAACTCTGGCGCATAACTGCTGTTGGCCGGGATCGTGATGTTCAAGCCCGCTTGCAACGCCGCTACTGTCGTGCTCGCCGGGTTGCCCGCGCTGTCCAGGTAGGTCACGGTCGCGTTGATATCCGCCGCTTCCACGGTACCCAGATTCAGCGTCACTACCACGTCGGTGGCGAAGTCACTTTCGTTGCTCTGACTCACCACGAAGCTCACGGTGTCATTGCTCGTGCCTTCCACCGCCGTGTTGTTCGTCGACGCGATGCTGACCACCGGCGCATCGCCGCGATCATCACCTGGGTTCGGATCGGTCGGATCACTACTGTCTTCATCGTGGATGGTCGCGTTCGCACTGCTCGTGCCCAGCGTCGCATCCGTTTCACCTGCGCCCAACGCCACGCTCATGCTCAGGCTTTCATTGCCTTCGAAGATCGTGTCGTCCACCGCCGTGATCACAAACTCTGGCGCATAACTGCTGTTGGCCGGGATCGTGATGTTCAAGCCCGCTTGCAACGCCGCTACTGTCGTGCTCGCCGGGTTGCCCGCGCTGTCCAGGTAGGTCACGGTCGCGTTGATATCCGCCGCTTCCACGGTACCCAGATTCAGCGTCACTACCACGTCGGTGGCGAAGTCACTTTCGTTGCTCTGACTCACCACGAAGCTCACGGTGTCATTGCTCGTGCCTTCCACCGCCGTGTTGTTCGTCGACGCGATGCTGACCACCGGCGCATCGCCGCGATCATCACCTGGGTTCGGATCGGTCGGATCACTACTGTCTTCATCGTGGATGGTCGCGTTCGCACTGCTCGTGCCCAGCGTCGCATCCGTTTCACCTGCGCCCAACGCCACGCTCATGCTCAGGCTTTCATTGCCTTCGAAGATCGTGTCGTCCACCGCCGTGATCACAAACTCTGGCGCATAACTGCTGTTGGCCGGGATCGTGATGTTCAAGCCCGCTTGCAACGCCGCTACTGTCGTGCTCGCCGGGTTGCCCGCGCTGTCCAGGTAGGTCACGGTCGCGTTGATATCCGCCGCTTCCACGGTACCCAGATTCAGCGTCACTACCACGTCGGTGGCGAAGTCACTTTCGTTGCTCTGACTCACCACGAAGCTCACGGTGTCATTGCTCGTGCCTTCCACCGCCGTGTTGTTCGTCGACGCGATGCTGACCACCGGCGCATCGCCGCGATCATCACCTGGGTTCGGATCGGTCGGATCACTACTGTCTTCATCGTGGATGGTCGCGTTCGCACTGCTCGTGCCCAGCGTCGCATCCGTTTCACCTGCGCCCAACGCCACGCTCATGCTCAGGCTTTCATTGCCTTCGAAGATCGTGTCGTCCACCGCCGTGATCACAAACTCTGGCGCATAACTGCTGTTGGCCGGGATCGTGATGTTCAAGCCCGCTTGCAACGCCGCTACTGTCGTGCTCGCCGGGTTGCCCGCGCTGTCCAGGTAGGTCACGGTCGCGTTGATATCCGCCGCTTCCACGGTACCCAGATTCAGCGTCACTACCACGTCGGTGGCGAAGTCACTTTCGTTGCTCTGACTCACCACGAAGCTCACGGTGTCATTGCTCGTGCCTTCCACCGCCGTGTTGTTCGTCGACGCGATGCTGACCACCGGCGCATCGCCGCGATCATCACCTGGGTTCGGATCGGTCGGATCACTACTGTCTTCATCGTGGATGGTCGCGTTCGCACTGCTCGTGCCCAGCGTCGCATCCGTTTCACCTGCGCCCAACGCCACGCTCATGCTCAGGCTTTCATTGCCTTCGAAGATCGTGTCGTCCACCGCCGTGATCACAAACTCTGGCGCATAACTGCTGTTGGCCGGGATCGTGATGTTCAAGCCCGCTTGCAACGCCGCTACTGTCGTGCTCGCCGGGTTGCCCGCGCTGTCCAGGTAGGTCACGGTCGCGTTGATATCCGCCGCTTCCACGGTACCCAGATTCAGCGTCACTACCACGTCGGTGGCGAAGTCACTTTCGTTGCTCTGACTCACCACGAAGCTCACGGTGTCATTGCTCGTGCCTTCCACCGCCGTGTTGTTCGTCGACGCGATGCTGACCACCGGCGCATCGCCGCGATCATCACCTGGGTTCGGATCGGTCGGATCACTACTGTCTTCATCGTGGATGGTCGCGTTCGCACTGCTCGTGCCCAGCGTCGCATCCGTTTCACCTGCGCCCAACGCCACGCTCATGCTCAGGCTTTCATTGCCTTCGAAGATCGTGTCGTCCACCGCCGTGATCACAAACTCTGGCGCATAACTGCTGTTGGCCGGGATCGTGATGTTCAAGCCCGCTTGCAACGCCGCTACTGTCGTGCTCGCCGGGTTGCCCGCGCTGTCCAGGTAGGTCACGGTCGCGTTGATATCCGCCGCTTCCACGGTACCCAGATTCAGCGTCACTACCACGTCGGTGGCGAAGTCACTTTCGTTGCTCTGACTCACCACGAAGCTCACGGTGTCATTGCTCGTGCCTTCCACCGCCGTGTTGTTCGTCGACGCGATGCTGACCACCGGCGCATCGCCGCGATCATCACCTGGGTTCGGATCGGTCGGATCACTACTGTCTTCATCGTGGATGGTCGCGTTCGCACTGCTCGTGCCCAGCGTCGCATCCGTTTCACCTGCGCCCAACGCCACGCTCATGCTCAGGCTTTCATTGCCTTCGAAGATCGTGTCGTCCACCGCCGTGATCACAAACTCTGGCGCATAACTGCTGTTGGCCGGGATCGTGATGTTCAAGCCCGCTTGCAACGCCGCTACTGTCGTGCTCGCCGGGTTGCCCGCGCTGTCCAGGTAGGTCACGGTCGCGTTGATATCCGCCGCTTCCACGGTACCCAGATTCAGCGTCACTACCACGTCGGTGGCGAAGTCACTTTCGTTGCTCTGACTCACCACGAAGCTCACGGTGTCATTGCTCGTGCCTTCCACCGCCGTGTTGTTCGTCGACGCGATGCTGACCACCGGCGCATCGCCGCGATCATCACCTGGGTTCGGATCGGTCGGATCACTACTGTCTTCATCGTGGATGGTCGCGTTCGCACTGCTCGTGCCCAGCGTCGCATCCGTTTCACCTGCGCCCAACGCCACGCTCATGCTCAGGCTTTCATTGCCTTCGAAGATCGTGTCGTCCACCGCCGTGATCACAAACTCTGGCGCATAACTGCTGTTGGCCGGGATCGTGATGTTCAAGCCCGCTTGCAACGCCGCTACTGTCGTGCTCGCCGGGTTGCCCGCGCTGTCCAGGTAGGTCACGGTCGCGTTGATATCCGCCGCTTCCACGGTACCCAGATTCAGCGTCACTACCACGTCGGTGGCGAAGTCACTTTCGTTGCTCTGACTCACCACGAAGCTCACGGTGTCATTGCTCGTGCCTTCCACCGCCGTGTTGTTCGTCGACGCGATGCTGACCACCGGCGCATCGCCGCGATCATCACCTGGGTTCGGATCGGTCGGATCACTACTGTCTTCATCGTGGATGGTCGCGTTCGCACTGCTCGTGCCCAGCGTCGCATCCGTTTCACCTGCGCCCAACGCCACGCTCATGCTCAGGCTTTCATTGCCTTCGAAGATCGTGTCGTCCACCGCCGTGATCACAAACTCTGGCGCATAACTGCTGTTGGCCGGGATCGTGATGTTCAAGCCCGCTTGCAACGCCGCTACTGTCGTGCTCGCCGGGTTGCCCGCGCTGTCCAGGTAGGTCACGGTCGCGTTGATATCCGCCGCTTCCACGGTACCCAGATTCAGCGTCACTACCACGTCGGTGGCGAAGTCACTTTCGTTGCTCTGACTCACCACGAAGCTCACGGTGTCATTGCTCGTGCCTTCCACCGCCGTGTTGTTCGTCGACGCGATGCTGACCACCGGCGCATCGCCGCGATCATCACCTGGGTTCGGATCGGTCGGATCACTACTGTCTTCATCGTGGATGGTCGCGTTCGCACTGCTCGTGCCCAGCGTCGCATCCGTTTCACCTGCGCCCAACGCCACGCTCATGCTCAGGCTTTCATTGCCTTCGAAGATCGTGTCGTCCACCGCCGTGATCACAAACTCTGGCGCATAACTGCTGTTGGCCGGGATCGTGATGTTCAAGCCCGCTTGCAACGCCGCTACTGTCGTGCTCGCCGGGTTGCCCGCGCTGTCCAGGTAGGTCACGGTCGCGTTGATATCCGCCGCTTCCACGGTACCCAGATTCAGCGTCACTACCACGTCGGTGGCGAAGTCACTTTCGTTGCTCTGACTCACCACGAAGCTCACGGTGTCATTGCTCGTGCCTTCCACCGCCGTGTTGTTCGTCGACGCGATGCTGACCACCGGCGCATCGCCGCGATCATCACCTGGGTTCGGATCGGTCGGATCACTACTGTCTTCATCGTGGATGGTCGCGTTCGCACTGCTCGTGCCCAGCGTCGCATCCGTTTCACCTGCGCCCAACGCCACGCTCATGCTCAGGCTTTCATTGCCTTCGAAGATCGTGTCGTCCACCGCCGTGATCACAAACTCTGGCGCATAACTGCTGTTGGCCGGGATCGTGATGTTCAAGCCCGCTTGCAACGCCGCTACTGTCGTGCTCGCCGGGTTGCCCGCGCTGTCCAGGTAGGTCACGGTCGCGTTGATATCCGCCGCTTCCACGGTACCCAGATTCAGCGTCACTACCACGTCGGTGGCGAAGTCACTTTCGTTGCTCTGACTCACCACGAAGCTCACGGTGTCATTGCTCGTGCCTTCCACCGCCGTGTTGTTCGTCGACGCGATGCTGACCACCGGCGCATCGCCGCGATCATCACCTGGGTTCGGATCGGTCGGATCACTACTGTCTTCATCGTGGATGGTCGCGTTCGCACTGCTCGTGCCCAGCGTCGCATCCGTTTCACCTGCGCCCAACGCCACGCTCATGCTCAGGCTTTCATTGCCTTCGAAGATCGTGTCGTCCACCGCCGTGATCACAAACTCTGGCGCATAACTGCTGTTGGCCGGGATCGTGATGTTCAAGCCCGCTTGCAACGCCGCTACTGTCGTGCTCGCCGGGTTGCCCGCGCTGTCCAGGTAGGTCACGGTCGCGTTGATATCCGCCGCTTCCACGGTACCCAGATTCAGCGTCACTACCACGTCGGTGGCGAAGTCACTTTCGTTGCTCTGACTCACCACGAAGCTCACGGTGTCATTGCTCGTGCCTTCCACCGCCGTGTTGTTCGTCGACGCGATGCTGACCACCGGCGCATCGCCGCGATCATCACCTGGGTTCGGATCGGTCGGATCACTACTGTCTTCATCGTGGATGGTCGCGTTCGCACTGCTCGTGCCCAGCGTCGCATCCGTTTCACCTGCGCCCAACGCCACGCTCATGCTCAGGCTTTCATTGCCTTCGAAGATCGTGTCGTCCACCGCCGTGATCACAAACTCTGGCGCATAACTGCTGTTGGCCGGGATCGTGATGTTCAAGCCCGCTTGCAACGCCGCTACTGTCGTGCTCGCCGGGTTGCCCGCGCTGTCCAGGTAGGTCACGGTCGCGTTGATATCCGCCGCTTCCACGGTACCCAGATTCAGCGTCACTACCACGTCGGTGGCGAAGTCACTT
This sequence comes from Maricurvus nonylphenolicus, assembly GCF_042854845.1. GTDB lineage: Bacteria > Pseudomonadota > Gammaproteobacteria > Pseudomonadales > Cellvibrionaceae > Maricurvus > Maricurvus nonylphenolicus. Next base: position 3,733,091 of record NZ_AP031498.1, read on the forward strand.
TCGTTGCTCTGACTCACCACGAAGCTCACGGTGTCATTGCTCGTGCCTTCCACCGCCGTGTTGTTCGTCGACGCGATGCTGACCACCGGCGCATCGCCGCGATCATCACCTGGGTTCGGATCGGTCGGATCACTACTGTCTTCATCGTGGATGGTCGCGTTCGCACTGCTCGTGCCCAGCGTCGCATCCGTTTCACCTGCGCCCAACGCCACGCTCATGCTCAGGCTTTCATTGCCTTCGAAGATCGTGTCGTCCACCGCCGTGATCACAAACTCTGGCGCATAACTGCTGTTGGCCGGGATCGTGATGTTCAAGCCCGCTTGCAACGCCGCTACTGTCGTGCTCGCCGGGTTGCCCGCGCTGTCCAGGTAGGTCACGGTCGCGTTGATATCCGCCGCTTCCACGGTACCCAGATTCAGCGTCACTACCACGTCGGTGGCGAAGTCACTTTCGTTGCTCTGACTCACCACGAAGCTCACGGTGTCATTGCTCGTGCCTTCCACCGCCGTGTTGTTCGTCGACGCGATGCTGACCACCGGCGCATCGCCGCGATCATCACCTGGGTTCGGATCGGTCGGATCACTACTGTCTTCATCGTGGATGGTCGCGTTCGCACTGCTCGTGCCCAGCGTCGCATCCGTTTCACCTGCGCCCAACGCCACGCTCATGCTCAGGCTTTCATTGCCTTCGAAGATCGTGTCGTCCACCGCCGTGATCACAAACTCTGGCGCATAACTGCTGTTGGCCGGGATCGTGATGTTCAAGCCCGCTTGCAACGCCGCTACTGTCGTGCTCGCCGGGTTGCCCGCGCTGTCCAGGTAGGTCACGGTCGCGTTGATATCCGCCGCTTCCACGGTACCCAGATTCAGCGTCACTACCACGTCGGTGGCGAAGTCACTTTCGTTGCTCTGACTCACCACGAAGCTCACGGTGTCATTGCTCGTGCCTTCCACCGCCGTGTTGTTCGTCGACGCGATGCTGACCACCGGCGCATCGCCGCGATCATCACCTGGGTTCGGATCGGTCGGATCACTACTGTCTTCATCGTGGATGGTCGCGTTCGCACTGCTCGTGCCCAGCGTCGCATCCGTTTCACCTGCGCCCAACGCCACGCTCATGCTCAGGCTTTCATTGCCTTCGAAGATCGTGTCGTCCACCGCCGTGATCACAAACTCTGGCGCATAACTGCTGTTGGCCGGGATCGTGATGTTCAAGCCCGCTTGCAACGCCGCTACTGTCGTGCTCGCCGGGTTGCCCGCGCTGTCCAGGTAGGTCACGGTCGCGTTGATATCCGCCGCTTCCACGGTACCCAGATTCAGCGTCACTACCACGTCGGTGGCGAAGTCACTTTCGTTGCTCTGACTCACCACGAAGCTCACGGTGTCATTGCTCGTGCCTTCCACCGCCGTGTTGTTCGTCGACGCGATGCTGATTACAGGAATGTCGTTATCATTATCTGTACCAGGATCATCCCCATCCGGACCACTACCGTCATCTGTGATGGTACCGATTCCGGCAACATCACTTCCCATAAATTCGGTACGACCGTTCAACTCAAAGGTTTCACTACCTTCATAAATCGCATCACTAGTAGTTGGTACGCTTACGGTAAGAGCCGTCTCACCAGCTGGTACTGTATAACTGCCATCACCATTTTGACTGATGACATTACCACCGCTGTCACGCACAACTATTGCGGAACCTATATCACTCGCTTCCGCAGTGCCGTTTACAGATGTGTTAAAAGTAACATCATAAGGAGTAACTGACTGAGTAACGGTAATATCAAATACTGCATTAGAACCTTCATCAGTATTTGTATTACTGATGCTGAGAACTGGGCTGTCGTTGTCTCTGATCTCTGTATTGAGAGCAGAGGTATCCTCTAGAACAGCTTCATAATTCGCGCTTGTGATATTAGCCGTACCAGTATCAATAGAAACGCTAAAGATCTCTGAACTTTCGGCTAGAGCATCATCAACTGTAGTGGCACTGAAAACAGTGTTAAGGCTGACTGTACCATTTGCAGCGCTAAAGTCTGATGTTCCCTGTGTTGAACCGTCACTGAAAGAGACATCAACAGTACCCGTGGATCCAGCAATCTCATTGTTACTACCATCGACAAGAATAGCTTTGAAATAAGCAGTCTCACCTTCATTGACGACACTGGCACCGCCGAGAATATTTCCAACCGAATCAGTCGCAACAAGCATCACAGTGACTGGATCAATATCATCAAGAATAGTCGTGTTCACCGGCGTGTTGTCGAAGGTGAGATCTTCGTAAGCCGCTGCCGGGGTGATGGCACTGATGTTGTTGCTGATGCTGTCGGTTTCAACTAACAGGTCGTCGCGGTTCACCGCCACGATGTCGCTATCACTGCTGCTACCGGCACTGATGGTCAGTTGTTCACCGTTGGCCAGGTCAACGACGATGTCGGCATCGGCATTGATGGCGTTGCCGAGGCTGTCTTGCAGCTCGACGGTGTAGGTGATGCTGCCGCCGTCTTCGGAGGTCGACGCGGTCGCAGTCAACACCACGTTCACCGCATCGTTGTCATCGGTGATGGTGGTGGTTACCGGCGTATTGTCGAAGGTGAGATCTTCGTAAGCCGCTGCCGGGGTGATGGCACTGATGTTGTTGCTGATGCTGTCGGTTTCCGCCAGCAGGTCGTCGCGGTTCACCGCTACGATGTCGCTATCACTGCTGGAGCCCGCACTGATGGTCAGCTGTTCACCGTTGGCCAGATCCACGACGATGTCGGCATCGGCATTGATGGCGTTGCCGAGGCTGTCTTGCAGCTCGACGGTGTAGGTGATGCTGCCGCCGTCTTCGGAGGTCGACGCGGTCGCAGTCAACACCACGTTCACCGCATCGTTGTCATCGGTGATGGTGGTGGTTACCGGCGTATTGTCGAAGGTGAGATCTTCGTAAGCCGCTGCCGGGGTGATGGCACTGATGTTGTTGCTGATGCTGTCGGTTTCCGCCAGCAGGTCGTCGCGGTTCACCGCTACGATGTCGCTATCACTGCTGGAGCCCGCACTGATGGTCAGCTGTTCACCGTTGGCCAGATCCACGACGATGTCGGCATCGGCATTGATGGCGTTGCCGAGGCTGTCTTGCAGCTCGACGGTGTAGGTGATGCTGCCACCGTCTTCGGAGGTTGACGCGGTCGCGGTCAACACTACGTTCACCGCATCGTTGTCATCGGTGATGGTGGTGGTTACCGGCGTATTGTCGAAGGTGAGATCTTCGTAAGCCGCTGCCGGGGTGATGGCACTGATGTTGTTGCTGATGCTGTCGGTTTCCGCCAGCAGGTCGTCGCGGTTCACCGCCACGATGTCGCTATCACTGCTGCTACCGGCACTGATGGTCAGTTGTTCACCGTTGGCCAGGTCCACGACGATGTCGGCATCGGCATTGATGGCGTTGCCGAGGCTGTCTTGCAGCTCGACGGTGTAGGTGATGCTGCCGCCGTCTTCGGAGGTCGACGCGGTCGCGGTCAACACTACGTTCACCGCATCGTTGTCATCGGTGATGGTGGTGGTTACCGGCGTATTGTCGAAGGTGAGATCTTCGTAAGCCGCTGCCGGGGTGATGGCACTGATGTTGTTGCTGATGCTGTCGGTTTCAACTAACAGGTCGTCGCGGTTCACCGCCACGATGTCGCTATCACTGCTGCTACCGGCACTGATGGTCAGTTGTTCACCGTTGGCCAGGTCAACGACGATGTCGGCATCGGCATTGATGGCGTTGCCGAGGCTGTCTTGCAGCTCGACGGTGTAGGTGATGCTGCCGCCGTCTTCGGAGGTCGACGCGGTCGCAGTCAACACCACGTTCACCGCATCGTTGTCATCGGTGATGGTGGTGGTTACCGGCGTATTGTCGAAGGTGAGATCTTCGTAAGCCGCTGCCGGGGTGATGGCACTGATGTTGTTGCTGATGCTGTCGGTTTCCGCCAGCAGGTCGTCGCGGTTCACCGCTACGATGTCGCTATCACTGCTGGAGCCCGCACTGATGGTCAGCTGTTCACCGTTGGCCAGATCCACGACGATGTCGGCATCGGCATTGATGGCGTTGCCGAGGCTGTCTTGCAGCTCGACGGTGTAGGTGATGCTGCCACCGTCTTCGGAGGTCGACGCGGTCGCAGTCAACACCACGTTCACCGCATCGTTGTCATCGGTGATGGTGGTGGTTACCGGCGTATTGTCGAAGGTGAGATCTTCGTAAGCCGCTGCCGGGGTGATGGCACTGATGTTGTTGCTGATGCTGTCGGTTTCCGCCAGCAGGTCGTCGCGGTTCACCGCTACGATGTCGCTATCACTGCTGCTACCGGCACTGATGGTCAGTTGTTCACCGTTGGCCAGATCCACGACGATGTCGGCATCGGCATTGATGGCGTTGCCGAGGCTGTCTTGCAGCTCGACGGTGTAGGTGATGCTGCCACCGTCTTCGGAGGTCGACGCGGTCGCAGTCAACACCACGTTCACCGCATCGTTGTCATCGGTGATGGTGGTGGTTACCGGCGTATTGTCGAAGGTGAGATCTTCGTAAGCCGCTGCCGGGGTGATGGCACTGATGTTGTTGCTGATGCTGTCGGTTTCCGCCAGCAGGTCGTCGCGGTTCACCGCTACGATGTCGCTATCACTGCTGGAGCCCGCACTGATGGTCAGCTGTTCACCGTTGGCCAGATCCACGACGATGTCGGCATCGGCATTGATGGCGTTGCCGAGGCTGTCTTGCAGCTCGACGGTGTAGGTGATGCTGCCACCGTCTTCGGAGGTTGACGCGGTCGCGGTCAACACTACGTTCACCGCATCGTTGTCATCGGTGATGGTGGTGGTTACCGGCGTATTGTCGAAGGTGAGATCTTCGTAAGCCGCTGCCGGGGTGATGGCACTGATGTTGTTGCTGATGCTGTCGGTTTCCGCCAGCAGGTCGTCGCGGTTCACCGCTACGATGTCGCTATCACTGCTGCTACCGGCACTGATGGTCAGTTGTTCACCGTTGGCCAGATCCACGACGATGTCGGCATCGGCATTGATGGCGTTGCCGAGGCTGTCTTGCAGCTCGACGGTGTAGGTGATGCTGCCACCGTCTTCGGAGGTCGACGCGGTCGCAGTCAACACCACGTTCACCGCATCGTTGTCATCGGTGATGGTGGTGGTTACCGGCGTATTGTCGAAGGTGAGATCTTCGTAAGCCGCTGCCGGGGTGATGGCACTGATGTTGTTGCTGATGCTGTCGGTTTCCGCCAGCAGGTCGTCGCGGTTCACCGCTACGATGTCGCTATCACTGCTGCTACCGGCACTGATGGTCAGTTGTTCACCGTTGGCCAGATCCACGACGATGTCGGCATCGGCATTGATGGCGTTGCCGAGGCTGTCTTGCAGCTCGACGGTGTAGGTGATGCTGCCACCGTCTTCGGAGGTCGACGCGGTCGCAGTCAACACCACGTTCACCGCATCGTTGTCATCGGTGATGGTGGTGGTTACCGGCGTATTGTCGAAGGTGAGATCTTCGTAAGCCGCTGCCGGGGTGATGGCACTGATGTTGTTGCTGATGCTGTCGGTTTCAACTAACAGGTCGTCGCGGTTCACCGCCACGATGTCGCTATCACTGCTGCTACCGGCACTGATGGTCAGTTGTTCACCGTTGGCCAGGTCAACGACGATGTCGGCATCGGCATTGATGGCGTTGCCGAGGCTGTCTTGCAGCTCGACGGTGTAGGTGATGCTGCCGCCGTCTTCGGAGGTCGACGCGGTCGCAGTCAACACCACGTTCACCGCATCGTTGTCATCGGTGATGGTGGTGGTTACCGGCGTATTGTCGAAGGTGAGATCTTCGTAAGCCGCTGCCGGGGTGATGGCACTGATGTTGTTGCTGATGCTGTCGGTTTCCGCCAGCAGGTCGTCGCGGTTCACCGCTACGATGTCGCTATCACTGCTGGAGCCCGCACTGATGGTCAGCTGTTCACCGTTGGCCAGATCCACGACGATGTCGGCATCGGCATTGATGGCGTTGCCGAGGCTGTCTTGCAGCTCGACGGTGTAGGTGATGCTGCCGCCGTCTTCGGAGGTCGACGCGGTCGCGGTCAACACTACGTTCACCGCATCGTTGTCATCGGTGATGGTGGTGGTTACCGGCGTATTGTCGAAGGTGAGATCTTCGTAAGCCGCTGCCGGGGTGATGGCACTGATGTTGTTGCTGATGCTGTCGGTTTCCGCCAGCAGGTCGTCGCGGTTCACCGCCACGATGTCGCTATCACTGCTGCTACCGGCACTGATGGTCAGTTGTTCACCGTTGGCCAGGTCCACGACGATGTCGGCATCGGCATTGATGGCGTTGCCGAGGCTGTCTTGCAGCTCGACGGTGTAGGTGATGCTGCCGCCGTCTTCGGAGGTCGACGCGGTCGCAGTCAACACCACGTTCACCGCATCGTTGTCATCGGTGATGGTGGTGGTTACCGGCGTATTGTCGAAGGTGAGATCTTCGTAAGCCGCTGCCGGGGTGATGGCACTGATGTTGTTGCTGATGCTGTCGGTTTCCGCCAGCAGGTCGTCGCGGTTCACCGCTACGATGTCGCTATCACTGCTGCTACCGGCACTGATGGTCAGTTGTTCACCGTTGGCCAGATCCACGACGATGTCGGCATCGGCATTGATGGCGTTGCCGAGGCTGTCTTGCAGCTCGACGGTGTAGGTGATGCTGCCACCGTCTTCGGAGGTCGACGCGGTCGCGGTCAGAACTACGATTACGGCATCATCATTGACAGGTGGAGTTACCACTGGCGGAACAGGCACCTCCGGTTCCTCCAAAGGCGGCTGCCCAGGATACTCCCTCGGATCATCAAACCCGTAACTAAACCCTTCGGTTTCAAAACCACTATCCGGCGTTACGCGGTCGCCAGTAAATTGAATGCGGATACCTTCGGTTCCGGCGCTATCGTCACCGCCAGTATTGAAGATTTGATCACCGGCGGCAGGAGCAGGTAGCACTTCGTCAAGTGACAACCCCTCTTCCAGAGCTTGGGATACACGGTCAAAATCGACGGCTTCACCGATGGAGTCTTTGACTGATATTTCTTCGAGCAGCTTGATGAGCTTGTCATCAAGGGTGAGTGTCTGGTCGTAACCCAGGGTTACCAGGGCACCATTGCCAAACTGAAGCGAAACCGCACCGCGATTAGCGGTACTGATTGTCTGGCCTAAGCCTAGATTTTCACCAGGGGTTAATTCACGAGGTTGCTCGCTGCCAACTTGAGCCTGGGCCTTGCCCATAACATCAGCGACAACCGCGACAACTTTTTGACCTTCAACAACCTTGTAACCCTTGCTGCTACCATCTGCCATAGAAACGTCTCTCTAAAACGATGAAATTTGTAATCCTTAAAAACACAAAAACCGCCCGAAGGCGGTGATGATCACGACTTGCCAGCCCCTATCTCTTTGACGAGCTGCCCCATGGAATTGAAAATTCTGTACTGGGAAAAGAGCTTGTCGTAGGAGGCATTAATCAATGCCCGGCGGGCATCGACCAGTTCGTTTTCGGTATTGAGCAGGTCGAGTAATGTACGCCGCCCAATATTGAATTGCTTCAGGTAAGCGGCCTTGGTATCGGTTGCCGCCCTTACATGCAATTCCAAATATTTGTACTGCGAAGAAATCGCCTGGTGTGCAGCCCAGGATAAACGCAAGCTCTCAACAACTTGCCGCTGGGTGTTATTGCGAACATCCTTGGCCTCTTCCAATAAGTGCGCGGTTTGACGGCGACGGGCGCTATCAGCACCACCGTTGTAGAGGTTATAACGCATACGCAGCATCACCTGCCAGTCACGGTTTTCACCTTCTACACCATCAATATCTTCATCCCAGCTTTTATCTGCCTCGAGATGCAAACGTGGCCACATAGGGCTTTCAGAGGTGTTGTATTGCGCCTCGGCAGCATCGATATCGGCATTGGCTGACAACAGAGTGGGATGCTCTTTAAGTGCTTCCGCTTCAGCCTGTTCCTGAGTAGTCGGTAACGGTTGATTCACACTCGGGGTCTGCAGGTTATCCAGCTGTGGTTGCAGGCCTGTGACGCGATAAAAATTGGTCTGTGAATCCAGCAGATTGTTCTGGGCGGTAATAAGGTTACTGTTGGCCAGGGCCAAACGGGCAACAATCTGGTCGAGATCGGCTTTACTACCCACGCCTGATTTATTGCGTAACACCATCTGATCGTGAATATTCTGGTGTTCGTAGAGGGTCTCGCGAGCAATATCCAATAGTTCGTATTGGCGCAGCAGGTTCAGATACACCTCTGCGGTACGCAGCGCGGTATTTTCTTCCGTCGCCAATGAGTTATAGAAGGCACTACTATGACGGGCTTCCTGGCGAGCAACTTCTTCTTGAGTGGCAAAACCATCAAACACTAGCTGACGGGCAGACAGTGAAGCTTCGTGACGGGTCAAACGGACTTTTTCATTGCCGGTGGAAGGCGCTTCCAGCTCCTGCTTGCCAATACCTGCGGCAGCATCCAGGGTAGGAAGGTAACCAGCACGGGCCTGCCTGATTTCCTCTTCACGAGAGGACAGCTGGTTGCGTGTCGCCAGCACTTCAGGGTTGGTTTCCAGGGTGTGTCGGACAGCCTCCGGAAGGGTTAACGCAGATGCAGCAGCACTACCTAATAGTAATGTGCCGGTAACAACGCCCCCATAGAGTTGTTTCAGCCAGTTCGCCATAGCTTCTTTAGCTCCCCAAGTCCCTTATCCCGGTTTATTAAAAGTTAACCTTCTTAAAAAGTGTGACGCATATCACAAAAACACATTATACGGCTAAAGTTTATACATTAGAAGACCACAGGACCATACGCTAAGTTTCTGATTTTACAGAAAAAAGAGAAAAAGTCTGAAAATTTGAACGATAAAAGGTTTTAGATTGTGACGAAATGCACGATTGTTGGGCGTACCCGGAGGTGACCGATGGGTTATTGACGGCCACCCCGCTAATTTTAGCGCTCCCGCAAAGCCAACTGCTTGGTCTTGAGGATCGGCTTAAGGATATAATCCAGCACGGTTTTCTTGCCCGTCAGAATATCCACACTCACCGTCATACCCGCAATAATCGGCAGCGGCTGCGCCTCACTCCCCAGGAAGCCCTGATCGGTTTCCACCCGCACCAGATAAAAGCTCTCACCATTTTCATCAACGATGGTATCGGGACTAATATGAACCACCTTACCCTTCAAACCACCATGAATGGAGAAGTCATAGGCCGTGAATTTAACCACTGCCTTTTGCTCCGGATGTAAAAAAGCAATATCAGCTGGCCTTACCCGCGCCTCCACCAGAAGACTATCCTCCGTCGGCACAACTTCAACGATATCCATCCCCGGCTGAATAACCCCGCCAATAGTTTTAACCAACAATTGCTTTACCGTACCTGCAACCGGTGAACGCACCAGTGTACGCTCTACCCTGTCTTCCAGTGCATCACTGGTTTCCGTCAGGCGTGATAACTCAGCCAATACTTCACTCAACTCCTGCCGAGCCTTAACCCGAAACTCCAGCTCGGCGCTGGCCAACTTCTCTTTAGCTTCCTGTAAGCTGGATGCAGCACGCGGCTGCGCCAGTTTGGCCTGCTTCATTTCGCCCGCCAAATCATTGACCTGGCGCTCCAGGCGCAGCAGCTCAACCTGTGAAATAGCCCCCTCATCAGCCAGTGGGCGAGTCATTTGCAATTCACTGTCGAGCAATGAATAACTGCGCTGCAACTGCTCGTGCTTGGCTTGCAGTTCAGCCAACTCCTGACGCTTTTGCGCCACCTGTTCAATCAACACCTGATTACGACTGCGCAACTCCCGACGGCGAGACTCGTATAGCGCCAACTCCTCACCAATCACTTCAGGCATAACGCCTTTTAAGTCACTACCAGTGAACTCCCTGGACTCTGCCTCGGCGCGCAAACGAGCGGCCTTGGTTTCCAACTGATCCAAAGTAACATCAGCCTCACGCAAGGAAGACGAGAAGCGGGTATCGTCAATACGCAACAACACCTGATTAGCCGTCACCTGCTGACCTTCACGCACCATGATTTCGGCAACGATACCGCCCTCCAGGTTTTGTACAACCTGAACATGGCTGGATGGAATTACCTTACCTTCACCGCGGGTAAACTCATCCACCTCCGCCAAGGCCGCCCACAAAATAGCCACAAAGAAGAACGCCGCGATAGACCACAATAACTGTTGGCCACCACGCGGAGACTGTTGCAGCACAGCACCTGCCGCCGAAGACATATAGGAAAGATCCTGCTCAGAAACAGCATGCTCCTGTTCGAACCACTGGCCACTCAACATTCTCTTCCACCAGGGCTGCCCCTTGGACTCTTCGCGCCATGTTTCCTGCAGAGCAGTTTTAAGGTTGTGCAACACGTAACTGTCCTTTTCTTAAGGCTTCCAACACAGCATCTTTAGGACCATCGGCAATTAACTTACCGCGATCCAATACCAGCACCCGATCCACTAGCGACAGCAATGCCGTTTTATGAGTCACCAACAGTACCGTCTTGTTTTGAATCTCAATGGCCAGCTTGCGCTTAAGCTGCTCTTCAGTGCTGTGATCCATGGCGGTACTGGGTTCATCCATCAGATAAATCGGCGGACTATTAAGCAGCGCTCTGGCCACAGCAACACTTTGCCGCTGACCGCCAGAAAGCGCCTCACCGCGCTCACCAACCTGACGCTCAAACCCTTGGGGATGATTATTGACAAACTCCGTTACACCCGCTGCATTAGCCGCACGCACTACCTCATCATCGTCGGTATGTGGCGCACCGTAACAGATATTATCTTTAATACTGCCAAAGAAGAGCATCACATCCTGGGGCACATAACCGATGCTGCCACGCAAATCCGCCGGATCAATTTGCTGAATATCAATGCCATCCACAAGCACACTGCCCTGTTGCGGCTGATACAAGCCTAAAATCAGTCGCTGCAAGGTCGACTTGCCCGACCCCATACGACCAATAACCGCCACCTTTTCGCCCGGCTGAATACTAAAGGAAATATTATCCAGTGATGCAATCTGCTCATCCGGATAATTAAAGCTCACCTTATCAAACTGGATACCGCCTTTAAGCTCAGGGCGCTGAACAAACTGCCGCCCCTCTTCACGCTCCTGCTGCTTACTGACGATCTCCTCCAGCGACTGAAACGCGGTTTTGGTTTGGTGGAAATTCACCAACAAACTGGCCACTTGCCCAATTGGCGCCAAGGCCCGCGATGACAACATCACCCCGGCGATTAGGGCACCCATGGTCATTTCTTTTTCGGCGATCAAATATACACCGGTAACGATTACCGCCACTGATACCACCTGCGTTACGGCACCGGCCACCGTTGAGGAAGATGTCGACAATAAGCGGGTCTTTTGGCCCCATTGCGCCAAATGGCCAACCGAACTTTCCCACAAACGCTGCAAGCGTCCTTCTGCCCCCATGGACTTGACGGTTTCCAGTCCGGACAGCGCCTCAACCAAGGTCGCATTTTTCTGGGCTGAAGCCTGGTAAGTCTGCTCCACCGCCTGACACAAGGGTTTCTGAATATAAAGTGCGTAAGCAACAATCACCAACAGACCAACGATCGGCGCCCACACCAACCAGCCGCCAACGTAAGCGATAACCAAGAGAAAAATAACAACGAAAGGTAGATCAACAAAGGCGGTAATAGCCGAAGAGGTCATAAAGTTGCGCACTGTCTCAAATTCACGCAACTGACTGGCAAAAGCCCCCACGGAGGCCGGGCGCTGATCCATTTTTGCCCCCAGGACCTTCTCCCATATAAAAGCAGACAGAAGAATATCGGACTTTTTACCGGCAACCTCGATAAAATAACTGCGCAAATATTTCAGTAATAAATCGAAGCCATAAACAATCAGCACCCCTATCGCCAATACCCACAGCGTTTCAATCGCATCGTTGGGCACCACGCGATCATAGACATTCATCACAAATAAAGGGTTGGCCAGCGCAAACAAGTTAATAAGCAATGAGGCCAGCAATACGTCCCGGTAAATCCGCCAGGAGCCCGCCATTACCCCCCAAAACCAGTGACTCTTACGCTGCGCCTTGACCTCTGCTGTGCGTTTATCAAAGCGATAAATGGGTTTGGCAAAAATAGCGTAGCCGATATACAAGGCGTCCAGCTCCGCCAGACTCATGACCTGACGCCCGCCAGTATCCTGATCCAGCACCACAGCCTCACCGGCTTCGTGATCCAACTCAACCAGCACACGAGCCTGTTCACCTTCCAGCAATACAACAGCAGGCAACACCAGGGGAGATAACTCATCCAGGCTACGCTCAACGATGGAGGTATTAAGTCCGGCACGCTCGGCAGCCCGCACAAATAATTCAGGTGTTAACCGCTCTTCAACCAAGGGCAAACCCGCTGTCACCGCCTTCGCCGAACAGGGCATCTGCTCCAATTTCGCCAACTGCAATAGACATTGCAACAGCGGATCGAAAGGTGAGGCTACGGCGCCAGAGACGCTAGCAGATGCAGAAATATCCTGTTGACCCATAGATGCCAATTCCATACTGTTAGGGTTTTACAAATATTGTAAACGAATCTCTTGTAACAAATACACTTGGTATCATAAGAAACATAGCGTCCAAGGGCGCACGGGGTAAGCATGCCATATATCGAACGCAATCACGACGGTGAAATTATCGCTCTGCACCTGGAGGCGAATAATCGTACAACCGAATATGTCTCAGCCACCGACCCTGCGATTGTGCAATTTCTGTCCGCTGAGGGCGATAGCGAAACCCCAAAGCAGATCCTGGCCGAATCTGACCGCGATATTGCACGTGTGACCGAAGATCTGGTTCACCTGCTGATTGCCAAGAATATTATTTTATTTACTGAATTACCTGAGCCAGTACAACGCAAATTACTGGCGCGTGAAAAGCTGCGTTCCTCATTGCAGGGAGGCATCGCCAACTTCCTGGATGAACAAGATACTATATAAGGTGAGATTTACCGGGAGGAGTTTCTAGGAGGGATGCTAGCAAGAACCGCTAGGAGAGTTAATCGATCGAACAAGATAGCGCTTCAGCTATATGGTCGGAAGAAAACCCTCGGTATTGCAGAAAACGCATTTGCTTGGCTCGCTCTTTCGGATCCCGCGGCAACTGATTGAACTTTTTTTGCCATGCAAGGCTGGCAGCCTCATACCAATCGTGCTCTTCGTCATACACCCAGCCTGAGGCCAAGTCATCGGCAATACCTTTTTCCCGCAACTCCATCAGAATTCTAACCGGGCCATAACCCTTACGCTTGCGCATGCGCGTATAGGCTTCAGTAAAGCGGTCATCACTCTGTAGATTCTCATCAGACAAACGATCAATTACGGATTCAATCGTATCGACATCGTTAAAACGGCGGCGCAGCTTGGCTAGCAATTCACGACGTGAGTGTTCACGCCGCGCCAACAGATCCATAGCCGCAAAACGGATATCTTTTATTTCTGACTTTTGTTCTGCTGAAGGCTCTAGCCCAGAGTCGTCCATGCAATACCTTTAATCGTTACGAGTCGGTGCAAACACCGATTTTAACCATCCCCACCAGGTATTCCCAGACATTACGTAACGATCCAGCTCCGATTGATTTTCCCAATAGAAGTCACCGCCGGCAAAAAGGGTGTCGCGCTTTAACATTCGGCGCTTGGGATTCAATTCTTTAATGACCTTGGCGGGATTCCCCCCCACCACCACATTGGCAGGTACATCTTTGACAACAACACTACCGGCAGCAACAACACTGTTATCGCCAATCGTCACACCCTTGCCAATTTTGGCGCCATGACCAACCCAGACATTATCACCCAATGTAATGGGTTTGGTGCAGCGAAAGGGACGGGTACGATTATAGAGTCCGTGCCAATCACTATCGGACACATAACAGGACGCCGCAAACATACAGTTATCACCAATCTTGACATGATCGGCGGACATAATTTGTGTACCGGGGGAAATCAGCACGTAGTTGCCAATGGTGATATGGCCATCCATGCCCTTGCCGGACCAGGAGGTTAACTTCACCGGGTTATTCGGATCACTAATCAGGTGCAAATGATCGCCCGCAGAAATGTTACGGCCAAAAATTTCCAAACTGCGGGGATTTAAAATACTCGGACACACACCCAGCGAATCAAATTGCGGCCGAATAAAACGCTCTATATACCAACGGCCAAATCGATTTAACCAATCCTTGATAATAAATGGACGATGTTCTTTTCGCACGCTCTGATCTCTCTCTACTAACCATATTGTCTGCGCTGATAGCCGTAATCTATATGACTCGACATTCTGTAATTCTTCTCGTAAATACTGTTGCGCAATTATTAAAGGCTGTTAACCTAACGGCTTTTCAAATACACGTCAGGATTTGTTATGTCGACGTCCACCGCACAAGCTTCTTCACCGACACTCCCTCTGGATATTGATTCCATTAAGGGGTTTTTAGCTGCCGATGAAGGCGCAGCTTTATTTAACTACGCCAAAGAAATTGCCCACCTTGGCCCCTGCCTGGAAATCGGCAGCTACTGCGGTAAATCTACCGTTTACCTGGGCACCGCTTGCCAACAAACCGGCAACACCTTGTTTGCCCTGGATCATCACCGCGGCTCAGAAGAACATCAGCTGGGCGAGGAATATCACGATCCCGATTTGTACGATCAACAAATCGAATTAATGGACAGTTTCCGCACCTTCCGCCAAACCATGCGCAAGGCCAATTTGGAAGATACCGTTGTACCTGTTGTGTCTTCCTCGGCAACCGCATCACGCCACTGGGGCACACAGCTGGGTATGGTATTTATCGACGGAGGCCACAGTGAAGAAGCCGCTCAAACCGATTACCGCAGCTGGGCCAGCCACATTAAACCCGGTGGTATCCTGGCGATTCACGATATCTTCCCGAATCCGGAAGACGGCGGCCAGGCACCTTACAATATTTGGAAGCTCGCCAAGGCCTCAGGCCTGTTTGACGAGCTGCCTACGGTAAATACTTTAGGCCTCTTCCGTCGCCGCTAACTGATCAGTATTGCTGATCGTCGTCAGGCTGGACTCCAGGAACAGCTTGGCGGCAGCGGTATGCTCAGTAATAGCATCAGCCGCCAATAAAATCGCACCGGCCGTCCAGGTTGTCTTTTCTTCTTCCGGCCAAATCACATCTTCCACAAACTGATAACCGGTCCAGTAACCGCCGTCACTGTCACGCCATTGATGTAACCAGCTATACAGGGTCACCGCTTTGGCATGCTCACCACAAGCTAATAATGCCATGGTTAACTCACAGGACTCCGCCACCGTTACCCAAGGCTGATCACTGACACAGCGACAACCCATATCTTTTTCGACAAAGGTATCCCAACGCTCCTTGATACGATCGCGCGCCGCTTGGCCGCGATACACACCCGCCAGAATCGGATAGAACCAATCCATGGAGTAGCGCTCTTTGCTCTCCCAGGTACGGTCGAAACACTCCGGATGATGATGCAGGGTATTTTCCAGTTTTTCGTAGGCTTGCGACCAGTTGTTAGCGTCCTGCCCCAACTCGCGGGCAATTAAAATTGCACACTCCAAACTCTTCAGCACGGAAGCGCAGGCGGTCACCAGTGCATCTTGCAACGGACGACCAAACTCATCGATGGCCCAATAAATTTCACCGGTAGGCGCTTGCAGACTTACAACTAAATCAATGGCTTTTTTAACCGCCGGGAAAAAGTGCACCAGGAAATGGCGATCTTCGGTAATCAGGTAGTGATGCCAGACACCGGTGGCAATGTAGGCAATAAAGTTGGTTTCGCGCTTTTCAGTATAGAGCGCATCACCGTCTTTATAATTGGCCCACCAACTGCCGTCAGGCAACTGCTTGTCCGCTAACCATTGGTAAGCCTTTTCTGCAGCCGCGTATTCGCCAGCAATACTCAAACCCATGGCAGCTTCGGTGTGATCCCAGGGATCAGCCTTACCACCGGTAAACCAGGGAATACAGCCGTCTTCTGTCTGCACCGACAGAATATAGTCAACAGTTTTACGCAGATATTGCTCGGGGAATATTCCCTTGGTCAGCAGCAGTCCTTCCACGGTGTAAATTCTCTCGTTGGTTATTGTTGAGGATTGCGAACGAAGTACATCACCACACTCTTGCCCATTAAGGGATCGAGTATTTTTTCCAACGTGCGAGTAATCCACGGCTGCTTCATCAAATCCCATACCAGGAATTTGTGATAGGTCTGCACCATTTTCGATTCATCATCTTTGCCCCAGAAGGCACACTTCAGCCACCAGAAAGGGACGTGCAGGGCATGGGCCCAATGACGGGCATAACGCTTCCAGCCCAAACGTTCAACATCGCGGCGCAACTGTATGGCGTTAAAAATACGGATATGGCCACCTTCTACTTCGTGGTATTCCTTACTCAGGCGCCAGCAGATTTCTTCTGGCCAGGCGCGCGGAACGCTCACGGCCAACACACCGTTGGGTTTCAAAACCCGATCAATTTCTTTTAAGACACCTTGATAATCCGGGATATGCTCAAGCACTTCCGAGCAGATCACCTTGTCAAAGGAGTTATCTTCAAACGGTAACTCCAACGCATTAGCCACCTTAAAGGTCAGACTCTTGTTGGAATTATCTGTATCCAGAAAACCTTCGGCACGCTCCTGGGCGGTTTGCAGATCCTTTTCACATAGATCCACCCCCACAGCATCAACATCAGCGGTTAGATAAGCACCAATGGTGTGACGACCTTCGCCACAACCAACATCTAAAAAACGATCACCCGCCCGCAACTGCAGGCGCTCAAAATCAATGGTCTGCATTCGCTAAAACCTGGTTGTAATATTGGGTAAATTCTCGTGCAGCGACTTTCCAGCAGAAAGTCTGCAAAATACGTTCGCGGCCCTGCTTGCCCATGGCTTTACGCAGTTCCGGGTTTTCCAGCAGCTCGCGAATAGCGGCCGCTAATTGAGTCGCATCACCGGCCTTAACCACTTTACCGGCATCACCCACGACCTCGGGCAAGGCACCGCCATCACTGGAAATAACCGGCACACCACAGGACATGGCTTCACCGGCAGGCAGGCCAAAGCCTTCATAGAGGGAAGGCGAAACCACCATTGCCGCTTCGGCGTAGTAATCCACCAGCTTTTCGGTGGAGATACCGGAAACAAACTGCACGCTATCCTGCAGTTTCAATTGCTTCAGCTGGGCCTCTGTCTGACCGCCCTCTTTTAACTTGCCAACTACCATCAATTCCAGCTCAGGAAAGTCAGGTTTTAATTGGGCCACCGCATCCAGTAGATAACGCAATCCCTTCAGCGGCTGATCGGCCGAAGCAGTGGTCATAATGCGGAAAGGTTTGGGCGAAATATGCGGGCGAGGTGCAAATACTTCAGTATCAATACCGTTGTAGATCAATTCAATCTTATCGGCCGGGCGATCAAAGGCATCGGCAATATCGTGCCGGGATACATCAGATACCGTCACAATATGCTTTAACTGCTGCACAACTTTGCGCTGCATGCCCAGAAAAGAATGCCAGCGTCTCACCAAGAGGCGATGCTTTAAGTTAGGCGCTGCCTTTAATGCCAGCTCGCGGTCACGGGTAATCGGATGATGTACGGTCGCAACAGTGGGAATACCACGCTCCTGCAGCTTCAGCAAGCCATAACCCAGACACTGATTATCATGGACGATGTCGTAGTTGTGGCCATGGGTTTTCATGTACTTGGCAACTCGGCGACTAAAGGTATAGGGCTCGGCAAAGCCACCGGTTAGCATGGCCCACCACTCGAAGGTGTCAGAGAAGGATTTCAGGTGACGCGGGCGCAGAGCCATAACATGGCTCTTCTGGGCAAACAAATCCAGACTTGGCATCTTAATCAACTTCACCCGAGGATCCAGGTGGGGGTAAGGTGGGCCTGAAATCACGTCAACCTGATGGCCATGCTCTACCAAGGCTTTACTCAGGTAATTCAAATAAACACCCTGTCCGCCTACAAACGGAGCACTGCGATAGCCCAACAGGCAAATGCGTAAGGGTTTTTCAGCCGTTTTGGCCGACTGATCAACAGGCTGAACGCCTTCCACCGCTGCATCGAGCGGCTCGTGAATGGTCATAACAATGGGAGCCCAAGTGTACAAAGCATAAAGTTCGAAAGTCTGACACACCCCCCCTATCCAGGCAATTCCCTTACGAGGAAGTATATTGGTATGACCCGACAGTCAGACAAGCCTTTTAGCATAGTAGACCATTGCCAAGCGCCTGCCCGAACGCTAAGCTGGCGCCAGGATGTAAACCCACACGAATTTCTATGCCGGCCTCCGACGACAGCTCTTCAACCTATAACGCATTTGGACCTGTTCTGCGCTTCTGGCGCAATGCATTAAAGCTCTCCCAGGCAGAACTCGCCGCCCAACTGGGCACCGCTTCGCGCCATATCAGCTTTTTGGAAACCGGACGCTCGCAACCCACCCAGGAAATGATTGACCGACTGGCCGAAGTCTTTGTGTTTGATAACCATGAGCGGGATCTACTGCGGGTTTCTGCGGGCTTTATGCCTGCCAACGAAGGCATGGACGAAAACACGCCGGAGAGAAAGTACCTACTTGAAAGCGCCAGGCTGCTGCTTATCAAACACCAACCCTATCCGGCTGTGGTGGTTAACAATATTGGCGATATCGTGCTGTGCAACAGGAGCTGGATGAACCTGCTGCACTACTTTCGCTCTGACTACCATATGCCCGAACAGTGCAATATGTTTGATATGTTCTTCGCCGATCACGGCCTAAAGGAGATCATTGTTAACTGGGAGCTTTTTTCCTGCATTGTGCTCATGAAAATTCAGGAACAACAGCTGCTAACGGGTAATCAACGCCTGAAAGAGTTATGCGAATGGCTGCAAGCCTATCCCGGCATTCCCGATGACTGGATAGAGCAGGCACGCCAAATTGGCCCACGCTCCTTTTATCCTATGGATATCTCAATTCCCGATAAGAATGGAGAAACCGTTAATTTCTCCAGCCGGGCGGTCATTACCGGGATCGATCCTGAGCGCCTGTCTCCTATGTCACAGCTCTATATGCACGCCTTCTTCCCCATTACAGATGCCGGTAAAGATTTTAGCAAAAAGCTTGATCAGCGAATCCCTGAGCCCCACCCCTTACTGAGTGAAGACAACTAAGCTCACCCTACTCGCTCATCCCACTCACTCCCCCTACTCTCATAACGCAAAAAACCGCTTAGCCCAAAGGACTAAGCGGAAACAACGGAGAAAGTCGAAAGATTTTCTACAACAGAAAAGCGATAAGCTATTAAGCCGCTTCAGGCTTGGATTGATTAGCCAACAAGGCTTCAGTAGCAGGGACATAGTCATAGCCCAGCACATCAGCGACCGCCTGGTAAGTTACCTGGCCGGCGTGAACATTCAGACCATTCAGCAGGTGCTGATCGTCCAACATAGCTTGCGCGGCACCTTTATTGGCAATAGCGACAGCAAACGGCATGGTGGCATTGGTCAGTGCCATAGTTGAGGTACGCGCTACACCACCTGGCATATTGGCAACACAGTAATGCACAACACCGTCAACCACATAAGTTGGCTCCTGGTGAGTGGTTGCTTTGGAGGTTTCGAAACAACCGCCCTGATCAATCGCCACATCAACCACAACCGCACCGTCTTTCATACGGCTGATAATATCGCGGGTCAGCAACTTAGGTGCCGCAGCACCAGGAATCAGTACAGCACCGACAACCAGATCAGCTTCCAGGGCATATTCTTCAATCGCTTCAACAGTGGAGTAAACACACTTCAGGCGACCACCGAATTCAACATCCAGTTCACGCAAACGTGGCAGGGAGCGATCCAGAATAGTGACATCAGCGCCCATACCCACAGCCATGCGTGCTGCCTGAGTACCAACCACACCGCCACCGATAACCAGAACCTTGGCAGGCGCAACACCTGGTACGCCACCTAACAGGGTACCCAGACCGCCTTGGGCTTTTTCCAGGTGATGGGCACCGGCTTGGATAGACATACGACCGGCCACCTCGGACATAGGTGCCAACAGCGGCAAACCACCACGGGCGTCAGTCACGGTTTCATAGGCAATGCAGGTAGCACCGGATTTTACTAACAGCTCGGTTTGCTTGGGGTCTGGAGCCAGGTGCAGATAGGTATAGAGGATCTGGCCAGGGCGCAGCATTTCACACTCAACAGGCTGCGGCTCTTTTACCTTGATAATCATTTCTGCAGTGGCAAAGATTTCAGCGGCGGTATCGATCATGGTCGCACCGGCAGCTTCATACTGCTCGTTAGCAAAACCAATAGCAGCACCAGCCTGAGTCTCAACAATCACGTCGTGGCCATTGGCCACCAATTCACGCACACCTGCTGGGGTCAGCCCGACACGGTACTCGTGGTTTTTAATCTCTTTAGGTACACCCACTAACATACTAGCCTCCTACAGCTCTTTTAAAGGCGGGAACCCCCAGCCGTTTTCATCATTTGATTTCGCTATTGTAGGGACCAAGGAAAGTTGATTATCATAGAATTTAATCTGAAGGCAGTTAGATAAACCACAATAAACATCTAACACGCCATATTTCCACTAACCATATATCCGCTTAATGGTAGTGATTCAGGTGCTTAATAGCATCCTGCTATAAACCTCGAAAAAGGCGTCAAACATGGACAACCTCGACAGCATCGATCGCAACATTTTGCGTGTTCTACAAAAAGACGGCCGAACCACCTTCGCCGAACTGTCTCGCCAGGTGGGATTGAGTGCCACTCCCTGCGTAGAAAGGGTCAAGCGCCTGGAAAAGGAAGGTGTGATTCGCGGCTATACCGCCCTGATCAACCCGCACTATTTAAGAGCTGGGCTGGTGGTGTTTGTACAGATACGCCTGTCTCGCTCTGCCCAGGATATTTTTGAGGCCTTCCGTGAAGCCGCCAAAGCCCTGCCCGAGATCCAGGAATGCTATCTGGTATCTGGCAATTTTGATTACCTGTTAAAAGCCCGTGTCGCCGATATGGACGCCTACCGAAAGTTCTACGGCGAAACCCTGCTGACCCTGCCCGGTGTACAGGAATGCACCAGCTATGTAGTCATGGAGGAAGTCAAAGATACGCTTGAAGTGCCCGTGCACTACAACCGCTAAAGCCTAAAGCCATGAAGGAGGGGAAACCGCGCCAGTTGATTGCGATATAGGGGGAATCAACTAGAGTTGAAATAGGGCGCAAGCCCAGTGGCACCGCCATGCAGAGAATAATGGAGTATCGATGATCCCCACAGGACGCCCCCCCGTCTCGCTACCTGCTTTCACACCAAAAACCTGGGTAACCCTTGCGGTTGCGGGCCTTTGTTTACTGCCCCTAACGCTTAATCTGCTTGGCCTGAATCTGGCGTCTCACTCCATTCCCTTATCCAGCCATTACTATAGTGTCGATGAAATACCCGACGATGCCCTCTACCGTGCACTTGCCGGCTCAATGCATCACGCACTGCTGGAATGGAGCGCCGTTTCTATTGCGGTATTAACCGCCCTGGTCTCCTTTATCCATTACGCAGTCAGACGTGACCCCACGATTCCCATCATTGGTATGGCGATGCTCAGTGCTGGCCTGGTTGATAGTTTCCATACCTTGGCCGCCACACGCATTATTGAAGCCAATGCCCCCAATACCGACTTTATTCCGTTTACCTGGGCCATATCGAGAATTTTTAACGCCAGCATTATGCTGATTGGCGTCAGTATTAGTATCTGGCTGACCCGTGAACAAGTTATTCAGCATCGGGGGCCTCACTTTCAGAATGGTTTACGGGTTATTGGGATAACCAGTCTAGTGTTCCTCGGACTGTCATATGCGGTAGTTCATATCGCGGCCACCAGCACCGAACTACCGCAAACCATGTACACCAACGCATTAATCACTCGCCCCCTGGATCTGTTGCCGCTGGCATTATTTCTACTGTGCGGAGCCCTGTTTTGGAGCTGGTACAAACAAAAGCGTAGCGCGGTAAAGTTTGGGCTGATTCTCTGCATCATTCCCGAAGTGGCCACCCAGCTGCATATGGCCTTTGGTTCGACTCAGCTGTTCGACAACCATTTTAATATTGCTCATGCCATCAAAATTTTGGCCTACTGCACAGTATTTTTTGGTGTGCTTATCGACTTAATTATCCAACCATCGTTTTTCTTACAAACACCAGCAACAGATTCCCCCAAAGCAGACAGAAACAATCAGGGCGTTGTTGATATTGATTTTGCCCGCCAACCTCTGGGCATCCAGCTGCCCATCGCCTCTTTCCTACTCAGTTTGGGGGTTGCCCTGATAGTCGGCCTTACCTTTTACTTTGAAAGTGAGCGCCTTGTCATTGATCAGGAATTGACAGAACTGGAACACCAAAGCCAGTTAATACACCCCTTATTGTCCGACTTCTACGATGTGCCTTTTCAGGACGCCAGTTTTTTCAGCAAAATGCCAGCAATCAAGGGCATTATTCAAGCCACCAAAAACAATCGCCCGCAACAACTTAAAGAATGGAAGCGGCGATTGGAGCTGACATTCGAACAGGTTTTGGAATCCCGCAAAATTTACTCACAAATGCGCTTTATAGGCGTGGCCAATGACGGCCTGGAACTGGTCAATGTCAAACGCATCCTCGGTAATGTATCCATAGTACCCGCATCGAAGATGCAGAAAAAAGGCCACCGCCCTTACTTTAAAGAAGCGATCGAACATATTGAGGGATCAGTCTATTTTTCCCCGATTGAACTTCGCCATGACCAGGGAAAAATACAAGTCCCCCACACCCCCGTTATGCGTGTTGCCACCCCTATCTATGATCCTCAAGACGGCACACCATTTGGCATCGTCATCATCAGCACTAACTTCAATGCATTTATCGACAGTGTTAGGGAAAAAGCGCTGGCGGACGTCACCTTTTATCTGGCCAATAGCGACGGGGATTTTCTGGTTCACCCGGATAAGAGCAAAACCTTCGGTTTCGACCTGGGCCAACGCTATTTGATGCAAGAGGAATTTACCGAGCTGAAACCGGCTATAGAAAACGCCACCACCTCTGTAAGCTTTCGCGGCAAGAAATCCACTGTTAAACGGGGACAACAAGTCAGAGAACAAAAAGCAGGATATTATTCAGTTATCCAGCTGTATCAATTCGGTCTGCCTGACCCCCTTCGACTGCTGCTGCAGTATAGCGATAAGAAAAACATCCAGTCACTGATCGAGCTCCGTAACCGCTCCGTCATCCTTGCCCTGGCGCTGGCTTTTGTCGTTCTCGGCTTAAGTATATTGGCGAGTCGCCGCATGATTTCACCGTTAATCGAAATGACGAATAGTGTTCAGGAATATGAAAAATCCGGCCAACTACAAAGCCTGCCGCTGAAATCTCGCGATGAAATTGGCGTCCTGGCCAGGAGTTTCCACAACCTGCTACAGACACAGAGAATACAAGAAAAGGAAATACAACAGGCAAGGCAATATATCGATGGTATTACAGAAGGCATCCCGCACCTGCTGGCCTACATCGATAGCAACCGTATTTTCAGGTTCGTCAACAAAAACTATGAAGTGTGGTTTGAACGTGAATCCCATGACTTTATTGGCCATCATATCAGCGCTATTTTTATTGACGACTATGCAACAGTCTCCCCACATGTTGATGCGGTCCTGACCGGCGAGCATGTCGAATTCGATCATATTCTAACGATCAAACCCCATGTTACCCGCACAGTACACATCACCTTTACGCCTGACATAGATAACATGCACAAGGTCCAGGGGTTCTTCTCCTCCTTCGAAGATATCGGCCAACGCAAAGCACTGGAACAGGAGTTAAAAGAAGCCGTTACAGCCGCACAGGAATCCGCAGAGCTGAAATCCTCTTTCCTGGCCAGCATGAGCCATGAAATTCGAACGCCCATGAATGGTGTGCTCGGCATGTTAAATCTACTTAAACGCGAGCAGCTAAGTCAGAAACAGCGCCATTATCTCGGATTGGCAAAATCCAGTGCAGATTCCCTGCTGATTTTGATCAATGACATTCTCGATTTTTCCAAAATTGAAGCCGGCAAACTGGAACTGGAATACATAGATTACGACTTAATCAGCCAACTGGGCGATTTTGTCGAGACCATGGGGCATCGCGCACAGGATAAAGGCCTGGAATTAATTCTGGATTCTACTCAGGTAAAACACACGATGGTTAAGGGTGACCCAGGTCGCCTGCGACAAATCCTCACCAACCTGGTATCCAACGCTATCAAGTTTACCGAACAAGGCGAAATCGTTATTCGCGTCGGCCTCGAACATGCAGGTGAATCAGGGTTGATTCTATATGCCTCAGTGTCAGATACCGGCATTGGGATTCCCGCCAGTAAAATCGACAATCTATTCGATTCATTCACTCAGGTTGACGCATCAACAACACGCAAATTTGGTGGCACTGGGCTTGGCCTGGCTATTGTCAAACAGCTTACAGAACTTATGGGAGGAAGCATCAGCGTGCACAGCAAGGAAGGTAAAGGCAGCAGCTTTAAATTCAGCATCCTCTTGCAAGAGAGCGGTCAATCTTTGGAAGCGCAACCACAGGCTGACATCAGCGGCAGCCATATTTTGGTCGTTGACGATAATGAGACCAACCGCGAAGTTGTTAGAGGCCAGCTGCAATGTTGGGGCGCAACAATAACCACAGCGTGCAGTGGCCCAGAAGCACTCAACCTCCTCAGCCGATATCTTCCCAAGACGTTCGATGCCGCCATTCTGGATATGCAAATGCCCGACATGGATGGCGCCACACTGGGAAAAACCATTCGTGAAAATCCCCTGTTTGACGGTATGCCAATGATCATGATGACATCCATTGGCGAACGCGGCGATGCCAATCACTTTTCCAAGTTGGGCTTTGCCGCTTATTTCCCCAAACCTGCCACCACATCGGATCTCTATCAGGCTTTAGGTGTTGTCATCGGCGTTAAACCTCATAACAGGCAAGACCTTCCTCTGATAACTCGTCATAACGTCAAAGATCTTTCAGGCTCAAATTACAACCATAATCTGCGTATTCTGATGGTTGAGGATAATCGCACCAATCAAGCGGTCGCGCTTGGCATGCTGGAGGATTTGGGCCTCGAAGCAGACGTTGCCTTTAACGGCCAGGAAGCGATTGATATGTTAAACAACTGTCCTGCCGATGCCCCCTATCAGATTATTCTAATGGACTGCCAAATGCCGGTCCTCGATGGCTACCAAACCACAGCAGAAATCCGCTCAGGTGCAGCAGGCGAAAATTACAAAACCATCCCTATTGTCGCCATGACGGCAAATGCCATGCAGGGAGACAAAGAGAAATGCCTTGAAGCGGGCATGGATGATTATATGAGCAAGCCAATCAGCACCGATGATTTGGAACAAAATATTCGCCGCTACACCAACGGAGGATTCCCCCTCAAAGCATCAGCGGAGGTAACAGAAGAGATAATCCCGGCGCAGCCAAGTGAGAAAGCAAACACCACGGATGATACATCGGCTATTTGGGATAAACCTTCGGCATTAAAACGGGTTCGTAATCGGGAGGATCGATTGCATCATTTAATCCAGCTCTTCCTGGATGATATGCCCGACCGTGTAGAAGAAATGATAAGTGCTGCAAACCAGCAGAACTTTAGCGAGGCCGCCAAGTTAGCCCATGCCATTAAAGGAGTATCCGGCAATCTTAGTGCACTGAAATTACATGAACTCTCAGCCGAAATAGAAACGGCGGCCAAAGCCGCCGATTCTGATACGTTAAATCGACTGGTGAAAGAGGCTCAACAGCAATTCAACCAACTGATTGAATTGCTGCAAAACGAAGTCGTCACCAGCAATTTATAACGTCTTATGCATTAGTCAGAGCTTCGAAACGCTGCTGCTGATAATCTGCATCACCAAACAACGTGTTGATAGTCATCAGACGTTTTACATAGTGACCCACATCCAGCTCATCGGTAATACCCATACCACCGTGCATTTGGATAGCTTCACCACCAATCTGCTTACCAGCGCGACCAACCATCACTTTCAAAGCCAGAATGTCTTTCTGTGCGTCCTCACTGTTGCCCTCAAGGGAACATACAGCGCGGTATAGTAGAGACTTGGTTTGCTCACCGGCCATAAACATTTCCACCATACGGTGCTGCAGGGCCTGGAACTTACCAATAGTGATACCGAACTGCTCACGGGTTTTGGCGTACTCAATGGTGGTCATCACCAGCTTTTCCATAATACCCAGTGCTTCGGCAGACACAGCAACCATGACATCGTTTACAACAGCTTGAATAGCGTCGAACGCCTTATCCTGCTCGCCCACCAGCTCACCGGTCACACCGTTTAACTTGATGTTGGCAACCAGCTGGCCGTCCATCAGTTTGTAGGAAACCTTTTCAACACCGTCTGCATTGGCATCAACCAAGAACAGGCTAATGCCCTGCTCGTCAGACTGAGCACCACTGGTGCGCGCAGATACAATCAGCTTGTCAGCATTGGCACCATTCATCACAACGGTTTTTTCACCATTCAGAATGAAGCTGTCACCTTCGGCTTTGGCAGTGGTTAAGATGTCGGCAATCTCAAAACGGCTTTGACGCTCCAGGAACGCAAAAGTACCCTGCAACTGGCCTTCGATAATTTTACCAATCAGCTCTTGTTGCTGAGCTTCAGAACCAGCCTTGCTTAACAGGCCACCAAACAACAGTACGGTTGCTACGAAAGGCTCAACTACCAGGCCTTTACCCATCTCTTCCATAACCACCATGGTGTCAGCGGCACCACCACCGAAACCACCCAGTTCTTCCGAGAAAGGAATAGACAACCAGCCTAACTCAGCAAAAGTCTGCCAGTTTTCACGGCTAAAACCTTCAGCGGAATCAGCGATTTTACGACGGGTTTCAAAATCGTATTGATCTGCCACAAAGCGCGCAACGCTGTCTTTGAGCATATTTTGTTCTTCAGAGAAACTTAAGTTCATCTCTAATTACTCCAATTCGTTGTGCACACTTACAGACCGAGAACGGCCTTGGCGATAATGTTTTTCTGAACTTCGTTGGAACCACCGTAGATGGTTGACGCACGGCCATACATATAAGCAGTACGAGCATCGCTACCAAAGTCGTGACCCACTTGCTCAGCGGTTAAATCGCCGTTGATTACACCGGAGTAGTAACCCGCCAGATCCAGACGCAGTTGCTGGATCGCCTGCTGAATCTCGGTACCCTTAATTTTCAGCAGAGAAGACTCTGCGCCAGGAGAACCACCGGCAGCCACTTGTGCCAATACACGCAGCTCGGTGTATTCCAGAGCCATCAGCTCAATTTCGATATCCGACAGGCGCTTGGCAAACATTGGATCTTCAATCAGAGCCTTGCCGCCATTAACTTCAGATTTTGCCAGCTTGCGAATCTCTGCCAGGTTCTTCTTGGAACCGGCAACTTCTGCAATTGCGGTACGCTCATGCGCCAACAGCGCTTTAGCGTAAGTCCAGCCTTTATCCTGCTCACCAATGCGGTTAGCCACAGGCACACGTACATTGTCGAACTGAACTTCGTTGAGGGTATGAACACCATCGATAGAAGGGATTGGGTTTACGGTAATACCCGGAGTCTTCATATCGATCAGCAAGAAGGAAATACCGTCCTGCTTACGGCCGGAAGAATCGGTACGTACCAGACAGAAGATCCAATCAGCATGTTGCGCATAGGAGGTCCAGATTTTGGCACCATTTACAACGTACTCATCACCGTCCAGCTCAGCTTTGGTTTTCAACGCCGCCAGATCAGAACCAGCGCCCGGCTCAGAATAACCCTGACACCACCAGTCATCACTGTTCAGAATACGTGGCAGGAAACGCTCTTTTTGTTCTGCGTTACCGAAGGTGTAAATCACCGGCGCAACCATTTTCAGGCCGAAAGGAATCACATCAGGCGCACCAACCAAAGCGCGCTCACACTCGTAGATATAACTTTGCGTTGGGGTCCAGCCGGTACCGCCGTACTCTGTTGGCCAACCCTGGGCTACCCAGCCTTTTGCATGCAGGGCACGTTGCCACTCAATAAAAGCGGCCTTAAACAGTTCTTTATCTTTCAGACGCTTTTTGAGGTCTTCGGTAAAGGCCTCTTTCAAAAACGCTCGCACTTCATCACGGAAAGCTAGCTCTTCCGCCGAAAAGGTAATATCCACGTCAACTTCCTCTCTCAAGGGCTTATATAATTTTGGATTGACAGCACATGTCAGCGACTCAGCCTAAGCATAGACGAGTCTGTGCGGGTCAGAGAATCTAGTCTAGGAGGGTTAACGAAAATAATCTTTGGTTAGAATGACCTGCATTTACGGCAAAAGTGACATAATTCTGCCAGGCAGGCCTATAAACAAAAAAGCCCCGACCGAGGTCGGGGCTTGATAAATGATGCGGGGGATTCTCTCACCAATCCCCGCAATCATATTAAGAAGGCAATTTGGATCCCAGCGCTTAGGCTTCAGTGGCCTCTTCCGCTTCTGCAGTTTCAGCCTCTGCATTTGACTCAGGCAACAGCTCAGCACGGATTTGCTGCTCAATGGTAAAGGCGATATCCGGGTTTTCCTGCAGATATTTCACTACATTGTTTTTACCTTGGCCAATCTTGGTACCTTGGTAGCTGTACCAGGCGCCAGCCTTGTCTACCAGACCCAGCTTGACACCAAAATCAATCACTTCGCCCAGGCGGTTAATGCCCTGGCCGTACATAATCTGGAATTCAGTTTGCTTGAACGGTGGCGCCACCTTGTTCTTTACAACCTTCACGCGGGTCTCAGAACCGGTCACCTCATCACCCTCTTTCACTGCGCCAATACGGCGGATATCCAAGCGTACAGAGGAGTAGAATTTCAGTGCGTTACCACCGGTGGTGGTTTCGGGGTTACCGAACATCACGCCGATCTTCATACGAATCTGGTTAATAAAGATGGCCAGACAGTTAGCATTTTTGATATTACCGGTGATTTTACGCAGTGCCTGGGACATCAAACGTGCCTGCAAGCCCACGTGGTGATCACCCATTTCACCTTCAATTTCAGCCTTAGGTGTCAGTGCGGCTACGGAGTCTACCACCAGCACATCAACGGCACCGGAACGTACGAGCATATCGGCCACTTCCAGGGCCTGCTCACCGGTATCCGGCTGGGAGACGATCAGGTCGTCAACGTTTACGCCCAGCTTTTCGGCGTAGATAGGATCCAGTGCATGCTCAGCATCGATAAAAGCACAGGTACCGCCCTGCTTTTGCGCTTCGGCAATCACCTGCAGGGTCAGCGTGGTTTTACCGGAAGATTCAGGGCCGTAAATTTCTACAATACGGCCTTTTGGCAGACCACCAATGCCTAAAGCGACGTCCAGGCCTAGCGAACCGGTGGAAATCGAAGGAATCTTAACCTGCTCCCTGTCACCCATACGCATTACAGTGCCTTTACCAAACTGGCGTTCAATTTGGCCTAACGCGGCCTGTAGTGCTTTTTCTTTATTAGCATCCATGAGTCACCTTCTTATGTGTGGTCTGTGATCTTGGCAGTGATCTTTATTTGTTGGTTAACGTTGAAATGAAGCTTACAGCAGTTTTACTGTATAAGCAAACAGTACCTATAAATTTATACAGTAGTTTTGTGAATTTCTTTTAACAGCCCCTGCAGGGCATGGATAACAGCCTGCTCGCGAACCTGCTGACGATCCCCGGCAAAGCAGATAACCTCTGTGCTCGAGCCACCTTCACAGGCCCAGCCAAACCAAACAGTGCCCACAGGCTTGGTCGGCGTGCCACCATCAGGCCCAGCAATACCACTGGTCGCCACGCCCCAATCGGCACCGGCATTGACGGCGCCCAGGGCCATAGCTTCTACCACCTGTTCGCTTACCGCACCGTGGTTTTCAAGCGCTGCGCCCGGCACCCCCAGTAATTGCTGTTTGGCCTGGTTGGCATAGGTCACAAAGCCCTGTTCAAACCAAGCGGAGCTACCCGCTATCTCGGTGATGGCACCGGCAAGTAAACCACCGGTACAGGATTCCGCAGTACTAACGGTTTGCTGGCGCAGTTTTAACGCCTCACCCACCTGTTTGGCTAATTGAAAGATTCTATCTGACATGACAACCCTGCCAATCTACTTACACCGCGCTAGGCGGTCTCTAAATGTTCTGTAACAGAGACAATGTCTCGCTCAGCGTAATCACAAACAACCCGATTGCGGCCTTTTTGTTTGGCGCGATAAAGTGCACTGTCTGCACGCTTCAACAGCTGCTCGCGCGAACCTTCATCAACCGGCCGTACAGCAGCGACACCTATACTCAGCGTCACGGGGATCTGGTGTTCGACAATCCGCAATGGGCGTCTTGCCATGGCCTCACACAAAGTCTGCGCCACGGCAGCGGCGCCCTCCAATTCCGTATCCGGCAACAGAATAATAAATTCTTCACCGCCATAACGGGCCAACAAATCTGCCGGGCGGCGGATAAATTCACGCAGTGACAAAGCCACACGGCACAGGCATTTGTCGCCAATCTGGTGGCCGTAGGTATCATTGATCGATTTAAAATGGTCGAGATCAATCATCAAAACCGCCAAATGACCGTAGGACCGATGGAGTCGATTCCACTCCTGGGACAAGATCGCCTCAAAGTGACGACGATTGGCCAAGCCCGTTAAGGCATCCTGTTCACTGGCCGTTTTCAGCTTGGCAGCATGGCTTTCGAGCATCATCTTGTCTCGCAAGCTGGCTTTATGATGACGGGCCTGCTGCATACTAAGCGCCAACATCTGCCCCCAAAAAATCAGGGTAAAAAAGGCCACCGCATTTAACTCAGATTCAGGGCGAAACCACCAAAGAACAGCAATCGGCAACAACAGAATAGTCTGATAGCTAATAGCCAATGACGGCAATACCGACATAGAGGCCACGCCACCGGCCACCAAACCGGCCGTGGTCATCAACCAGATAAAGGTAATGTGATTTACCCCCTGGTGAAACATCACTGCTCCGGCCAATACACTCCAGGCAATCACATTGAGCAGGGTCACAAGACTATATTGACGGCGCCAGGCACGGGGATTATCCGTATCAAAGCGCCAACAAAGCCATAACCTAAGTAACCCCAGCATCAGGGCACCGGAAAGCAACAGCAAGCTGGTAAGCAACCACTCACCCTCAAGGTAGCCGCTGACATAGGCCAGTACGCCCCCCAACCCCACATAAGCTAAGACGACCCGGCGACCGTTATCAGCCAATACCCGATTGACGGGGACTAAAAAGGCCTCTTCCGGTATTTCCATTCTCTCCAAAACCCAATCCTGAATTTATTTTTATTGGTTTTATTTTGTGTCTGAAACTGGGGGGATTATGACAAATCTGCCCCCGCCACAGAAGCGTTTAAGCGTCTTTCAGCCTGAGTAGCAACCTTCCTGATAACACATAGACTGTTGACATCCGCCAAAAATAGCGAGAACATCATTTATGACATTGTGTCATTTAAATACAGAGCATCATTTTAATACCAAGTATCAATTAAAAGCTGACTCTTGATAAACAAACTTATAAATGAAAGTGAGCAAACACTTCGTATAAAAGAGAGGTGAAACTGATGAAGTTTCAAGTGAGACTGACCCCTTTAGCCCTAGCCATAGCAGCAGCCTTACCAGCTATCAGCCATGCCAATGAGGGAGATGGCCTGGCACTGGAAGAAGTTATTGTTACCGCCCAAAAGCGAGCCGAAAGCCTGCAGGAAGTACCATCATCCATCTCGGCATTTGGTGCAGAAGACATAGAAAATGCAGGTTGGGGCGATATTGACCAGCTGCAGCACGCTATGCCCAGCATATCCATAGGCGGTGAAAGTGCTGCCCGCCCCTATGTGTATGTCCGTGGTATTGGCACCAGCAAGTTTGATATTGGAACCGACGGTTCCATCGGTGTTTTTGTCGATGAGATCTACAACGCCCGCTTCAGCAATACCCTGACCGGCATTATGGATCTGGAGCGTGTAGAGGTTCTGAAAGGACCCCAAGGCACTCTTTACGGCCGCAATACCATTGGTGGCGCCATCAATATGATTACCAAAAAGCCAGCCAATGAATTCGAAGGCAAGGTCAAAGCCGGTGTGGGTAATGATGGTTACTACCTGGCCAGTGGCTCTGTCTCCGGCGCCTTGGTGGAAGACAAATTGATGGGTCGCATGAGTCTGTCAACCAGCGATGTTGACGGCGTTGTAGAAGACACCACTAGCGGTAAAGACAACAACAACCGCAACGATTCAGCCCGTATGACACTGCTGGCAACACCCAGTGATGAATGGGAATTTACCTTCACGGCCGATGTCAGTTCGGTAGAATCTGATGCGCAGCTGGGCGAACCTTTGGTAGCCACCAACGGCATTACTGCGGTTGCTCCATTTATCCCGGCCGCTACGGTCAATGCTATTGTCGCTGGTAGCCAAACAGACGAATACAGCAACGCCTACAGTACCCCAGGTTTTCTTGAGCGTGACAGTAATATGCTCGCTGTAAAAGCCAAATATTTTGGTGAGAACTACGAGTTCACTTCGATTACCAGTCGCACCGATGAAGAATACTCAGAAGCACGCGACCTTGACGGTACGACACTGGATATCTGGGTACACGATATCGAGCAGGAATCCACCCAGTACAGTCAGGAGTTCCGTTTTAGCTCGGTAGACGGTGGCTATTTCACCTTTGATGACAAACTGCAGTGGGTTGCCGGAATTTATTATTTCACCGATGACGCTTCCCGTACTGATATTCAGATGTTTGGTCAGGACAGTATGTTGGGCACCACCGCTGCGTTTGCAGCAACAATGGGTGCACTCGATTACACTAGCCTGGCGTATAGCAATACCAGTGGTCTGGTTGATCTGGAAACGGAAAGTTACGCCATCTACGGTCAGGCAACCTACGCCATTACCCCGCAAATGGGCTTAACCCTGGGCTTGCGTTACACCGATGATGAAAAGGAATACACCTACAACGGTACCACCAATACTCCTGGGTGGGGCCCAATGCTGGCGGACTTCCTGGTGGGTGACACGCTCAACTATTCCTCCACCGATCCTCGCTTAACCCTGGATTATCAACTGACTGACGACATTATGCTGTATGCCACCTATGCCAGTGGTTTCAAAAGCGGTGGCGTACAGTTCCAGGTTTCCACTGCAGAAGCGGCCCAGGAAAGCTTTGATGAAGAAAAGCTGCAAATGGCCGAGATTGGTATCAAGTCCATGCTGTGGAATCAGCGTTTACAGTTAAACGCCGCTATTTACCGCTACAAGTATGAAGACCAACAGGTACAGTCTATTGTTTCATTAAATGGCCAACCTACCGGTCTAACCCAGAATGCCGGTAAGAGCACCATGGACGGGCTGGAAGTGGATCTGGTTGCGTTGCTTGCCGAAAACCTGACTGTGAACTTTAGCTACACCTACCAGGATGCGGTATTCGACGAGTTTGATTCCATTGACGGTGATCGCGCCGGTAATGATATGGCCTATGCACCCGATCATGCCGCCACTCTGGGCTTTAACTATCTTGTGGATTTAGGTAATAACGGTGAACTGTCCTTCCAGGGTAACTACTCCTGGAAAGATGACTACTACTTCGACTTCGACAATACCGAACAGGCTTCCCAAGATGCCTTTGGTGTAGTGAACCTCGCCGCCTGGTGGGATCTACCCGATGGCAAAACCCGCCTGCGTGCCTTCTGCAATAACTGCGGTGACAAGGAATATATCAATAATGTTTCCGGTTATCCGGACGTGATTGGTGGAGGCGGCATGCAGTATTACGCTGCGCCACGTCGCTATGGTGTGGAGCTCACCTATAATTTCTAAACTGTACATATACTAAAAGAATAGCCCCGCAGCCCTGTGCTGTGGGGCAATGCCCTGCTAAAAACTTTACGCAATACTTTGTTCCATCGTTAGGAGTATCACAACATGAGCATCAACCGGCGATCCCTTTTAAAAGCGACCCTTTCCAGCTCTGCACTGCTCGGCGCCTCGTCGTTAAGCGCCTCCACTTTAGGTGCAACGCCGTTAAGTGCAACACAAAGTTCAGGCGCATCGGCCAGCTCAGGTGTCAGTGCCAAGCGCTTTAAACGCATCACCGTCGAAGAGTTTTTCCTAACCCCGGAAATGGCTTTCGCCCAACAAAAATTACTGGCTCAAAACCCGGCCGACGAACCCGGCTTTACCCAGTTTTTTGGCACCACCATGAAAGCGTTGGCCGGTAAAGGTGATACCGACAATATCGAACGCATGATGGACATTGGCGAATTGCGCCTGTCCGCCATGGATCGCGATGGCATTGATATGCAGCTGCTGTCACTGATGTCACCGGGTGTTCAGGTTTACGATGCTCAGCAAGGTACTGCGCTGGCGCAAAAAGTGAATGAACACCTGGCCCGTGCCGTACAACAACACCCCGACCGTTTTGCCGGTTTGGCCACGGTCGCACCACAGGATCCCATCGCAGCCGCCAAAGAGCTTGACCGTTCGGTAACCAAGCTCGGTATGAAAGGCCTGATGATTAATTCCCATACCAAAGGTGAGTTTCTGGATGAAGAAAAGTTCTGGCCTATTCTGGAAAAAGCCCAAGCACTGGATGTCCCCATTTACATTCATCCGCGTACACCGGCGCCAGATATGGTGAAACCCTTCCAGAAATACTTTGGTCTGGAAGCCGCCGCATTCGGTTTCAATATCGATACCAGCCTGCATGCATTACGCATGATTCTGGGTGGCGTTTTCGAAGAATTCCCGAAACTTAAAATTGTGCTTGGTCATATGGGTGAAGGCATTCCCTTCTGGTTGCCGCGTATTGATCACAAAATGGAACTCTTCCATAAGATCCAACCACCGGTGCGTAAACTAACGAAAAAACCCAGCGATTATTTCCTGGATAACTTCTATATCACCACTAGCGGCATGAATTACGAAAACCCATTTATGCTAGCTCATAAAGTGATGGGGGCAGACCGCATTCTTTTCGCGGTAGATTACCCAGCCGAAGAAGCCGGTGAACCTGTTCGCATGATGGACGCTGCACCAATCAGCGATGCCGACAAAGAAAAGATCTATCACCTGAATTCAGAGAAACTGTTCCGTCTGTAAAAGATCTGTAAAAGACAGTAGGAGAAGATGATGAAATTTTTAAACCGCGTTTTACTGAGTACAGCATTATGTC
The DNA here is from genome assembly GCF_042854845.1 of Maricurvus nonylphenolicus. Taxonomy (GTDB): domain Bacteria; phylum Pseudomonadota; class Gammaproteobacteria; order Pseudomonadales; family Cellvibrionaceae; genus Maricurvus; species Maricurvus nonylphenolicus. The sequence continues at coordinate 3,768,422 of NZ_AP031498.1, forward strand.
TGCTCAGTACCACAAACTACGCTGATGAGCTGACCATTGGAAAAAGTGCTCCAGCGATGGCCTCTATCGCCCAACGCCTACACTTGCAGGATGAGGGCATCAGTTATCAGGATTGGCAAGGTGGTGATCTGACAGGCAAGGTACGTGTTATCCACCACTTGAATGCGGCTCTGGGTGTCGATGAAATCAATAAGCCTTTTATCGATACAGTCACAGCACTGAAATTGAGCCCATCTGAGTTCTCGACATTAACCGTGCTGAATGTTTCCGATGTTGCGTCGTTTCTTCGTCAGATGGCTAAACTGCAGATCGAAGATCTGCAACGCACTCACACTGATAGCGAATATGTTCTGGATACCCAGGCCAGTGTGCGCACCGCCTGGGGCCTGCCCTCAGAAGGTCCAAGCATTACGCTGATTGATACCGAAGGTAAAGTACTCGCCCACAAGGACGGCAAATTGGAAGCCAATGAAGTACAGGCATTCGTCGCACTCATTCAGAAAAACCTACCCTAACCCCTTCTTCTGCACTGTTGGCATTAACCTCTAACCGGGGTTAATGCATTTTTGTGAAATCTCTTTATGACCTATCCCCAGACACTGCGGCTTACTGCTCTGCTGATTTATATTGTCGCCCTGTCAGAATTATACTTTCTGGAAGAATTAATCCTGCCGCCCTTTTTTGTGGCGACCTTTCTAATCATACTGTCTCTGGGTTTTACCAATGCACCACTCATTACCCTCAGAGTGGTGATCGGCATCTCACTGAGTATTCCGCCACTTGCCGTTATGGGTTATATGATGGAGCTGGTTGTGATTGCGGTGCCGATTATCGATACATTGCTGTTTAGTGGACTATTGTTTCTATCTATAAAACAAACCAGGGCCATAAAACAAACCCGAGCTATTCAACAAAGTCAGCAGCTAAAACAACAGGCGGATTAATTCAGTTCTGCACAGACCTTGACCATCTCCTGGGCTTTTTGATCATCCACCCCCAGGATACGCAAATACAGCAAGGTCATGTCTTGGGTGTACTGCTGTAGCTGCTCTGGGTCTTTAGAGGCCTCGTGCATCACCCCGGTAAACGCCCAGGTACAGAATGTCTTTAAGGTTAAAGCCCCGGCGGGAAGGCGAAAACTGCCGCTCTCAACGCCCTTGCGCATATCCTCAATGGCATCATCCGTCGCCACACGAGCCAGCTCCTCCACCATAATATTCGGCTTTTGAGTGAGCCAGTTAGTTGCCGGGTCAGACATAACACCTTTAAACAAGGCATGAATACTGACCGCAATTTTCATTGCTGGATCATCATACTGCTCCTGCAACGTTTTAATTTCCTGCTGGCACTTTCTGAGTATTTCTTCTGCCACCACAGGCACAACATCACTAACAGATTTGAAGTAGTTATAGAAAGTGCCATAGGCCATATCCGCCGTCTCTGTTATATCGGTAACGGTGGTATTTTCTATGCCTTTTTCAAGAAAAACCTGATTGGCCGCTTCAAGCAGTTTCATACGAGTCTTCTGCTTACGACGGCTTTGACGATTGGGGGCTGCAGGCGTGGTTGTGGTCTCGGTCATCTTTCTACTATCGGTTGGTAACTCGGTATATTGATATAAAAAGCCGATATAAACCAAGAGGTTAGCGTTTTCGGCTCTCAATAATCCGATAATATCACAAATGACACAATGTATAATACTGAGGGGATATCCATAGGTTGAGGAAACAAGACTCGCCCAATCTATGGATATTCAAACAAGTGCTTTAGCTTAAAACAGGATCTTTAGCCTCTTTGGCTGAGCTTTTGAGCATGCGCGACATCACACCATCACGAAGAACGATTTGGTGATAGAGCGCACCTACAACGTGCAATGTAATCAGCACTAAAATGGCCTGCGTTGAAAACTCATGCAACTGCCGAATCGACAGGAACAAGCCTTCATCCAGATTACCCAGCGATAAACTCCATTCACCAAATACCACAACAGCTGACGTAGCGTGCATAGCAGTGGCTAAGCCAGTCGCAAATAAAGCTGCCAGGAAAAAGTAGATCGCCATGTGGGTGCCTTGAGCGAGCCGGACTTGCCAGGCCGGCCCAGCAAGCGGGGCCGGAGATCCCTGCTTAAAACGAAAATAGAGACGCAAGATAAACAAGCCGAGCACAATTAAATTCAAACTGGCGTGATCACCACGGGATTCCAAACGATCCCATAGTTCCATGTCACCACCGAATTTTCTGGCTACCACCAGGTCGAGGCATATACACAACGCCATCAACCAATGAAGAGTTTTTTGTGCCAACGAATAGCCCGAACGATTCACGGGGCTGGATAACGTACTCATAAAGCCTCCTCCAATTGCAGATCTTCTACTCCCTCCTCTGTGCTTGCATTCGAGGAAACGGTTGTTTCAGCAAAGAATCTGCGAATAGCACGATTGGTGGCAACAGGGTTTTCCAGGTGTAAGAAGTGATTGGCATGGATAAACTGCACCCGCGCATCGGCCACAAACTCCGGCGAGCGATCGTATTCTTCCGGGTGTTGGCCACGGTCATACCAGGCTTGCAACATCAGCATCGGCATATCCATTGACTTAAACAGATAATCCTCGCGATCTTTTATTTCAATATCGAAGTTAGTGGTTTCAAAATACTTACTGATCGCCTCACCGGTGCCCTTAAATTTGAATTCATACTCCAGGCGCTGCAAACAGGCATCACTCAAATTCGAAGGAAACCAGGCCTGATAAATAATCGGGATAAAGTTTTTGGATTTAAACAACGCGGCACCAAACTTGGTTTTCAAAATATGATGCGGTGGTACCGGTTCACCGTGGGGTTCATTGAACGACTGCTGCATACGCACATAACGTATGATGCGGCCTTTCAAAGTGGGCACATTGGTTAGATGATCCGTCAGCACCGTACCACGGTCATGGCCCATGATATTGAAGCGGTCGATCTCCAACTTATCCATTAATTCGGCAACGTCCAGAGCCATACCTGGGTTGGTATAATCGAGGTGTAAGCGCTTATCCGACTGTCCATAACCTTTCATATCAATAGCGACCACATAATAATCCTGCGACAGGTCGGCAATTTGATGGTGGAAGGCCCACCAGGATTCTGGCAATCCAGGCACAATCAGAATCGCCTCTTTAGCGGGATCGCCCGCCGTCACAAAGTGATAGGTGCTACCCCTTGCCTCTTGATACCAATGGGTGACTGGAATATCGCCGTCAAGATATTCAATTTCGCCATGCAAGTTACCGGTATTGGGTGGCGGCGTGGTAACCGGGTAACGCATGTCGTCAGTAATTTTGACTGCCGGCGTTCGCCTGCCGGTATGTACCTTCGGGATAACAAATCCGCTTAGTCCATTAATCAGAATCACCAAAGGAGTGATGCCCACCGGTAATCGTGCAAACCTCCACACTAAATAAGCCCCAACAATTCCCCACAGTGTCATTTCAAGCATTGTCATAAACCTTGCCCCTTCTGAATTAACGTCATCTTTTCCTCCCAGCCAATAGCAGGTTTTGCCTGAATACTGACCAACTCAAACTGACGATAATTCATTTAATGACATTATGTCAATCATGAATACAAATCACAAAACAAGAAACGCTTTACCAGAAAATACGGAAACACCCTGCAAGCCAGATGATGCGAGGCCTTCAGTAAACACCTCTGTCACTTTACAAAAATGAGCATAAACCACTATTGACACAAAATACAAAACTGAAGATTATTACAATTACAATATTGTTGTTCAGAAACTTACCCCCTGAGATTTATCCCAATAGGTAAATAGCCATGAAATTGATCAGTTATACCTTTAACAACACCCCCTCTTTTGGCGCACAGAAGGGAGATGGCGTCATCGACTTGGGCCGCCGCTTGGGCGACCGCTATCCAGACCTGAAATCGCTTGTCGCGGCAGGTCTTCAAGAAGCTGAAGAAATCGTGGCTACAGCAGATATCGACCTGGCCCTGGACGACGTACAACTGCTACCCGTAATACCCAACCCAGGCACTATCTGGTGTGCAGGTATGAACACCCACTCCCACTACGAAGAAGCCAAAGACCATATGCACCTGAAGGAGAAGCCACAAAAACCGGTACTTTTCCTGCGTAGTCCCGCTACGCTGGTAGCCTCTGGAGAAGATCTGGAAAAACCACAGCTTGAGCCAGTATTCGACTACGAAGGGGAAATTGCCCTGGTAATTGGCAAACGTGGCCGCAACATCAAAGTGGAAGACGCCCTGGACTATGTGGCCGGCTACACCCCATTTAACGATGCCTCAGCGCGTATGTACCAAATCAGCTCCAACCAGATTACTGCCGGTAAAAACGCCCACCGCAGCGGCGGCTTTGGCCCTGCCCTGGTCACCTCTGATGAAGTGGACCTGGATACCATGACACTTGAATGCCGCCTGAACGGTGAAGTCATGCAAACCATGCCTCTGGACGACCTGATCTTCAGTTTTGCCGAACTGGTGAGCTATATCTCTGAGTTCGCCTGGTTAGAGCCTGGCGATGTCATCGTTACCGGCGCAGCCGAGGGTGTTGGCGCCCTGCGTGATCCCATGGTGATCCTCAAAGCTGGCGATACTGTTGAAGTTGAGGTTAGTGGTGTAGGTACCTTGGTTAACGGGGTGGCAGACCAGCCTGCCGTATAACTCCCGACCCTATGCAGCAGCCCCTTAGCGGGCTACTGCATATGACAAAACAGCACTAATGACACAAGAAACATTATTGACATTATATCACTTTAGTTAGACACTAATGCCTAAGCCGTTAGACCGCATGGTCTCCCCGCCAAAAACGTAAAGGCAGTAGTATGATGTTTTGGACCTTAATCGCAGCGATCAGCCTGTTTACACTCTGGTTCTTCTGGGAAAAAAAACACCGCAAAACCCACGCTATGGCAGGCGGTATCCACCGGGATATCCACCTCCCCCACGAACAAGAGTTCGAGCTCTACCACAACGCCCTGTCGCTATGCTCGAAGAAAGTCAGGGTCTGCCTCGATGAGCTGGGTATTGACTATAAAGGCCATCATATTCACCTGATTGAAACCGGTTACTATGAAACCCTCAGCCGCCATTTCCTCAAGGTGAATCCTGCGGGCATTCTCCCGGTGTTAGTCCACAACGGTCACCCGGTGTATGAATCCCACGATATCCTTACCTATGCCGCCGCCCATTCGAAAACCCCTTACCTGCTGGTACCGGAAAATCCGCAGGACGAGGAAGAAATGCAACACTGGATTAACAAGGCATCCATCATTGGTGATGACGCTATCGAAGGTATCAAAATCAGCGCCGGGTACTGCTCCGGCATGTTAAGCCTGCCGTTATTTGCAGCAGGTATGACCTATATTCCTTTACGCTATCCATTGGTGGGCTTGTTGTTTCATCGCTTAAAGATCCGCGCCGTGCTTTTTACCCTGTTAAAAATTTCTGGCTTAAAAGGTTTTACCAAGCTGACGCCGTTAATGAAAAAAATGGCCGCTGGTCGCAACTATATGCACAAACATTTCCGGGATCTGGAAGACCAGCTGGAAAAGAATGGCCCATGGATTATGGGAGAGCAATTCACGCTGGCCGATGTTAGCTGGTTGACGGTATTTGAACGCCTACGGGAATCAGATTGGCTGGACTATTATCTGGCAGATAACCAATATCCAATACTGACTAAATACTGGCAAGCACTACAAGCGAGAGAAAGTTATCAGACTGCGATTCTTGATCATGGCCACCACGCCATCGACAAGCCTTTACAACTCATTAAAGACACGAAGGATTCTTCTCCTTCGCTAAAGGAAAAGCTGGAAACCTGCTTTTCAGAAACGGTTTATTAGCAACACCACTTGGCCGGGGCATTCTCTTCCACCCCGGCATTTTTTCTTTTTATTTTTTAGTAAGTGCCTGAAATCCGACTCAACTAATAGCATTAAGAAACTTCAGATAATGTTGAGCAACATCATTCGGTGCTTCCACCTGTGGATAATGACCAATAGCTCCCAACTCTCCTAAATAATCCAAACGACACTCAAGCTCTTTGTAGCGCTCCACCATATGCTTACCCGATACAGGATCCACAGAACCATTTATCAACGCCAAGGGAATCTGAGATTGCTGTAATGCTTTTATCCAACGCACGCGATGGGTTTTACGATCGTTAATATAGGTCATCAAGTTGTGGAAAAGATGCTTGCCGTCTTTGTGATTAATCAGCTTCCAGAATGACGCCAACTCAGCTTCCGACGGTTTGGTATTTGCCCCAAACACATGGGAAAAATTTTTACGAAATTGCTTATAACCTGACAAACGATTAATAAACCCGCCAATTGGCGACAACAATAGCTTTTGTGTTAATAGCGCTCGATGGGTTTCTGGAAACAAACCGCCATTCAGGAAACAACAGGACAACCATTTCCCTTCGCCTACCCCTTCATTTTGACGCGCCAGCAGTTCCTGTGAAACCGTATCCCCGTAGTCATGGGCCAGCACATGGCATGCCTGCAGGCCTTTATAACGAACCACAGCCTCGACTAAATCCGCCTGCTTATGAATGGTGTAATTACGCTTATTGGGTTTATCGGTAAAACCAAACCCCAGCATATCCATGGCTACCAGGCGAAACTGCTTAAGTAGTTGCGGCCACATAGGCGCCCAATCCCAGCTGGAAGTCGGGAAGCCGTGTACCAACAGCAGTACCGGTTTGCTGCTGTCTTCGCCCTCCTCATCGATGACAAACACCTCATGTTCGAGGTTGTTAACCTTCAGATTGACCAGCTCACCTCGCTGGCGCCACTGCTCAACCTCAATGCTTGCCGGGATATCGGCCTCGGAATAATTGCCCATCACCTTCTCTCTCGTTCGTATTGTTGTAGTCGTTATCGGGTTTCTACCTATTTTGAGGTAGTCTCAAACAAAAAGAACTTGACGTCAAGTTCAAGTTTGTACAAAAATAACCCACAACAAGCCAATAACCTACTCTGAGAGTTACCGTGGTCGCTGAAGAATTAACCGAAAACGAACTGCCACCCAGCAAGCCTATTCCCACCCAGGCACGCGCACGATTAAAGCGCGACGCCCTGATAGCGGCGGCTACCGAGGACTTTAAACACCTGGGTTACGAGAGCACCACTGCCAAGAGCATCGCCAATCGTGCCGAAGTGGCTACCGGAACCTTCTACCAATACTTTCACAACAAAGATGACATGTTGCGGGTTATTGCTCGCGAGCGCCTGGAGCAATTATCACAGCAGTTCGAAGAGCAGGAATCGCGGCTACCACTCACAGATATTACCGCCCTACTGAAACACAACCTGGCTCTGGTGTTTACGTTTCATGAGGAAGCGCCCGAACTGCATCAGGTTCTGGAACAGCGCCGCCATTGCGACCCACATCTGCAGGAGATACTGAAACAGGGCGAAGTAATACTCAGCCAACAGGTTTTAGACTTTGTAAAAACCTTCAACGTTGAAGACCCTGAAGCCGTCGCCTTTAGCTTATTCGCCATGTCCGAAGGCTTGGCCCATCACCATCTGAGTCAGGTCATTCAGGGCATTGCCCCACCCAGCGAACCCATTATTACACTGGGTGCTGAGATGCTGGCGAGTTATTTCAAAGAACAAACTCGAAAATAACACCCAATAACAATACCAATAACACAACTCTAAAAGCCAAAGAGAGAGAACAATAATGAATGCCCCAGAGCCAATACCATCAATCGATACTTTAATTCGCAATGCCAAGGTCTTTAACAATGGCGAAACACCGGTAATAGAAGATATCGCCATCGCCAATGGCCGCATCGTTGCCCGCGGCAAAGATCTGCCTCACACAGATGCAACAGAAGTGATTGATGCTAGCGGTCTGTGGGCCATGCCAGGGTTATTTGATATTCACACCCACTACGACCTGGAATTGGAAGTGGCACCAGGCCTACCGGAATCCACTCGCCACGGAACCACTACCGTTGTTATTGCTAACTGCAGTTTAGGTTTGGCCTTTGGCGCACAGCGCAAAGACGGTGCTGATCCCATTGTGGATTGTTACGCTCGGGTAGAAAACATTCCCAAAACTGTTTTACGTCAAGCCGCCGACCAAGTGAATTGGAACAGTCCAGAAGAGTACTTAAAACACTTACAAGAACTCAATCTGGGCCCCAACGTTGTTACCCTGCTGCCCCACTCTATGCTGCGTATCGAAGCCATGGGTTTTAACGACAGTATCAATCGCGACCCTTCTAGTGATGAATTACAGAAGATGGAAAACCTGCTGCGCGATGCTATTCGCATGGGTTACGTTGGTATGTCTACCGACGCTCTGCCATTCCACTATCTGGCTAACCAACCCAACTGCCACAAAACCATTCCAACGCAGTTTGCCAAGTACAAGGAAATGAAAGCCTTAACCCAGGTAGTACGAGAAGAAGACGGCATCTGGCAAGCGACGCCACCAAAGGACAGTGTGGTAGATACGTTAAAAACCTTCCTGCTAACCAGTGGCCGCCTGTTCGGCAAACCGTTAACCACCACTGTCGTAGCGGCACTGGATGTCAACAACAACAAAAAGTTATCCAAGATGGGACGCCTGTTAGCCAAAATGCTTAACAGCCGCTTTATCAATGGTGACTTCCATTTCCAGGCTTTTGGTGCACCGTTTAAAACCTGGGCCGACGGCGCGATTACACCATTGTCGGAAGAAATCCCCGAGCTGCGTTTCCTTAATGAAACCGATTTGGAGGATCGTGAAGCCCGCCGCGCGATTCTGAATGATCCCGACTTTATCCAGCGCTTTAAAGCCATGTGGCTGAAAGGCAAACAAGGATTTTCCATCGCCCGCCTGAAACGCATTCTCGATATGGAAGACTACGCTTTCCACCGCACCCTGGCAGAAATGTATGTGGATGTTTGCCCATTAACGGAGTGGGAAGGCAAAGATTTTCAAAGCCTGATGGACCGTGTATTAGCTATCAAGGCCGGCAATACACCTCAAGATGCAACCGAAAAAGAACTCACACTGGTTCGCGAAGAATTTTTCTGGATTGCCGACGAAGCTGACTTTATGTTGCAAATGCTACGCAGCTTCGACACCCAGTTAAGCTGGTGCACCACCACCGCCAACAGCAACCCGCAAAGAGTCCGTGAACTGATTATGGATCCCCTGTTACTCCCAGGCTTTAACGACTCTGGTGCTCACCTGACCAATATGGCCTTCTACGATGTTAACCTGCGCTGCCTGAAAATGGCTGCCGAAGGTGGTGATAACGATGTGAGCTATATGGTCAAACGCCTAACCAAAGATGCGGCCGATGTCTTCGGTGTAGCCGGTGGCACCATCAATATCGGTGACCAGGCCGACCTGATTTTGGTTGATCCCAAACAGCTTAATCAATACGAAGGTGAAGCCAACGTTCAACGTGTATTCCGTGAAGAATACCAACATCAACAACTGGTAAACCGTTCGGACAATGTTGTGCCATTGGTATTAATTAACGGTCATACCGCCTGGAAAGATAATCAGTTTGGTGAGAAACTGGGTAAGGTTAAGATGGGAAGTTTAATGAAAAAACAACGTGGCGTTCATACGGCCACTCAAGATGAAGTGGCTTTAGCTTAATCGTATAGGGGCTGATATCTTCAGCCCCTATTCTTTTATCGCTATTTTTTACTGAACACCAAAAGTCGTTTTCGCCATTTCCAAAATATGCGCCGGTGCGGTTTTAGGCGAGCCCGCATTAAAAGGCGGCGCGGGGTCATACTCAATAAACAGCTGCATCAATTGCGCAAAGTCATCATTGGTCAATTGCGCGGTCAATGCCAAGCCCATATCAATGCCTGCCGACACACCTGCAGCCGTCAAATATTTTCCACTTTCGACCATACGTTCCTGCATCGGCTCAGCGCCAAACTCCTTGAGCATATCCAGTGTGGCCCAATGGGTCGTAGCTGGTCGACCTTCTAATAAGCCAGCTTTAGCCAACAACAGCGATCCAGTACAAACCGAAACAGTGCGCCCTGTCGTTGTATCAATCTTTTTCACCCAATCCACCACAGCTTTATCTTCCATGGAGGTGAAGGTATCTGTGCCACCGGGAATCAACAGCAAGTCTGCCTCACTCACTTCGTCGATACTGTAATCGGCCACAATCTGCAGACCAGTATCGGCCGTTACCGGGCCCTTAACCTTGGCGACTTTTTTTACTTCCATACCGGGGATGCGTGACAGTACTTCATGGGGCCCAACAAAATCCAGCGTGGTCATATTGGGGTAGAGAAAAATCGCTAACACGCGTTTGGTAACTGAATCCATGACTGCTTCTCCTGAGGCAATTTCCTGAATAATGTAAGTTCATAGTAAACCCGCCGCCCATTTGCAGAAATGACAACAACCGACTATATTCCGCCATTATGACGTCAACCACTACATCCACTCGCACCCTGTGTTTTGTCGCCTATAACGGCTTTATGACACTGGATTACAGCGGCCCGGCCTCAGTCTTTAGCAGCGCTAATGCTATTGCTGAAGCACCTCTGTATAAGATCAAACTGCTCTCGGTTGAAGGCGACCTTATCGCCAGTGAAAGTGGCATTGAGATGATGACTCAGTCGCTGAAATCCCACCGCTTTAAAGCTACAGATACGGTTTTTGTACCCGGTGCCAATCTGCCATTTTTGCAAGATGCCTGTGACAATCAGGTACTGATTCAATGGCTAAAAAAAGCCAAAACCAAAGTTGGACAAATGGCGTCTGTCTGTACCGGTGCATTTATCTTCGCCGAAGCCGGAATTCTGGAAAAAGCTAAAGCCACTACGCACTGGGCAGCATGTAACCAATTTCAACAGTTACACCCTGATATCGAACTGGATCAGGAAGCGCTGTATCTGCAAAACGATAATGTCTGGACCTCCGCTGGCGTAACCACCGGTATCGATATGGCGCTAGCCATGCTGGAACAGGATCATGGCAGTGATCTTATGGGGCAGGTCGCCAAAGCGCTGGTTATCTATGCCCACCGCCCAGGCAACCAGTCCCAGTTCAGTAGTTTACTGGATCAGCAGCTTAATGCGGGCGACCAGTTCGGCGCCTTAATCAACTGGCTGGAAGCCAACCTGGACAAGCCAATCAAAGTAGAGCAGATGGCCGATCAGGCGGGCATGTCGGAACGCAACTTTTACCGGCGCTTTACCGAAACCATGGGTGTATCTCCCGCCAAGTATCTGGAAATTCAACGCCTGGAACGGGCGCGGCAATTACTGGTGGACGGCAATACCATCAAGCGCACATGCCACCTGGTGGGGTTTAAATCAGAAGCGGCCTTCAGAACAGCCTTTAAAAACCGCTTCGGTTTATCACCGTCTTTAATGCGGGAAATGCATAGTCACAAGGCCTGAATCCCCCCGTTAGAAGGCCAATATCATTGCCCATACCTATGACCCTGGCCCGGCTGCATTCCCCCCTTCATTTTGCTATCCTAGCCAGCTTTTCCCTATAGCTATAAAAACCGATTATTCCTATGAGCCAAGCCAGCGCCAAAGCGACTCACACCCCCATGATGCAGCAGTACTTCAAACTGAAGGCTGACCACAAGAACGAGATCGTATTCTACCGCATGGGTGACTTCTACGAGATCTTCTTTGACGACGCCAAAAAGGCCGCTGAGCTGCTGGATATCACCCTGACCTCCCGCGGTAAGTCTGGTGGTGAGCCTATTCCCATGGCCGGTATCCCCTTCCACGCAGCCGATGGTTATCTGGCCAAGCTGGTACGTATGGGCGAGTCGGTGGCAATTGCTGAGCAGATTGGCGATCCAGCCACCAGTAAAGGGCCTGTTGAGCGTAAGGTTGTACGTATCGTTACCCCAGGTACCGTCAGTGATGAGTCCCTGCTGGATGACCGTCGCGATAACCTGTTGGTGGCCCTGAATGTGGTGACGGTGGATGATCAATCCACCTTTGGTATTGCCACTCTGGATATCGGTTCCGGTCGTTTCCAGGTGTTGGAAATCAACAGCCTGGAAGCTGCATTGGGTGAACTGCAACGCCTGTCCCCGGCCGAGTTGCTGGTGCCCGAAGATCTTATGAGTAATGAGATTACCGAGGGCCGCCGTGGTGTACGCCGTCGTGCGCCATGGGAGTTCGAGCTGGAAACCGCTCAACGCCTGCTGACCCAACAGTTTGGTACCCAGGATCTGGCGGGCTTTGGCTGTGATCACCTGCATGTAGCCGTTGCCGCTGCTGGCTGTCTGCTGGCCTACGCCCAGGAAACCCAGCGCACCGCCCTGCCCCATATTCGCCAAATCGGTTTTGAAAACCGTGACGATGCCGTCGCCATGGATGCCGCTACCCGCCGCAATCTGGAACTGGACATCAACCTTAATGGCGGTGAAGAAAACACGCTGTTTTCCGTTCTGAATAAAAGCGCTACCGCCATGGGTGCTCGCTTGATGCGCCGCTGGCTGAACCGCCCTCTGCGTAATCTGAACGAACTGGAAGACCGCCTGGATGCCATCACTAATCTGCAGGAAAATTATCAGTTCGAGCCGATTAACGGCAGCCTGAAACGTGTGGGTGATCTAGAGCGTATTCTGGGCCGCGTAGCCTTGCGCTCTGCCCGCCCTCGCGATCTGTCTCGCCTGTACAGTTCACTGGCCACCTACCCGGAACTGCAAACCCAGCTTGCCCCCATGCAGGCGCGAAAGCTGCAGAACCTGGCAAAGACCATTGGTACCTTCCCGGATCTGGAAGACCTGCTGGGCCGCGCCATTATTGAAAACCCGCCGGTGGTAATTCGTGATGGCGGCGTGATTGCCGAAGGTTACGATGACGAACTGGACGAACTGCGTAATATCAGCACCAATGCCGGCCAGTTCCTGGTGGACCTGGAAACCCGCGAGCGTGAGCGCACAGGCATATCCACCCTGAAGGTAGGCTACAACCGTGTCCACGGTTACTTTATTGAAATCAGCCGCTCAAACGCAGAGCAAGCACCGGCTGAATATATTCGTCGCCAAACCCTGAAAAATGCCGAGCGTTTTATTACCCCTGAGCTGAAAGAGTTTGAAGACAAAGCTCTGTCAGCCAAGAGCCGCGCGTTAACTCGTGAGAAGGCCCTTTACGACGAGCTGCTTGAAAAACTTAACGAACAACTGCTGCCATTACAGGATGCGGCTTCGGCGGTATCGGAGCTGGATGTACTGACCACTTTTGCTGAACGTGCCGATAGCCTTGGCTTCTGCCGCCCAGAGCTGCACGCCGATGTGGGCATTGAATACGGTGCAGGCCGTCACCCAGTGGTCGAGCAGGTTGCTGAACATCCGTTTGTGCCCAACGATCTGCGCTTTAGCGATGACCGTCGTATGCTGATTGTAACTGGCCCGAACATGGGCGGTAAATCGACCTATATGCGTCAGACAGCACTTATCACCCTGCTGGCCCATGTGGGTTGTTTTGTGCCGGCTACCAGCGCCCGTATTGGTCTGGTAGATCGTATATTTACCCGTATCGGCTCTTCCGATGATCTGGCCGGTGGCCGCTCAACCTTTATGGTGGAGATGACTGAAACTGCCAATATCCTTAACAACGCCAGTGATCGCAGCCTGGTGCTAATGGATGAAATTGGCCGTGGTACCAGTACCTTTGATGGTCTGTCTCTGGCCTGGGCCTGTGCCAACCAGCTGGCCGCCAATGTGCGTGCCTTTACCCTGTTTGCCACTCACTATTTTGAAATCACAGACCTGCCCAACAGCTTGCCGGCAGTGGCGAATATTCACCTCGATGCCACCGAGCACAATGACAATATTGTCTTCCTGCACAATATTCAGGAAGGCCCGGCCAACCAGAGTTACGGTTTACAGGTGGCCAAGCTGGCGGGTATTCCTGGCAATGTGATTGATATGGCGAAAGAGCAGCTGGCGCAACTGGAAGCGGGCCAACATGCGGTCACACCGATTGCCGAGGCTCCTACTCCTGCTCCTGCTCCTGCTCCTGCTCCTGCTCCTGCTCCTGCTCCTGCTCCTGCTCCTCAGCCAGTATTGGATGATCCATTTCAGGGGGATATGTTTGGTGCGGGTGCGCCGCATCCGGCGGTTGAAGAGTTGGAGCAATTGAGTCCGGATGATTTGAGTCCGCGTGAGGCGTTGGATTTACTTTATAAGCTTAAAGGGCTGGTGTAGCTTCACGCCCCCTCCTGGAAAGTCACTAGGCTCCTGCCTTCGCGGGAGCGACATTAATGAAGAATGGCAAAAATTTATAGTTCGTCATTCCTGCGAAGGCAGGAATCCAGTGTCTTTGGACAGCCCACAAAAGAAAACAATTCTCATTAACAAATAGCAGCACATTCCCCGATTTTCGCGACCGTTCTTATCAAGAAAACCGATTTGCTATAGTCAAAAAACACTCTACATCGATATAGAAATCCTGATAGAATGCGCGTCATTCAAAAATGACTGTCTAAATTGGAGTCCGGAAACATGACTTTTGTTGTTGGGGAAAACTGTATTAAATGTAAACACACTGACTGTGTTGAAGTGTGCCCCGTTGACTGTTTCTATGAAGGCCCTAACTTCCTGGTAATTCACCCAGACGAGTGTATTGACTGCGCCCTGTGTGAGCCAGAGTGTCCAGCCGATGCAATTTTCTCTGAAGACGAGCTGCCAGAAGGTCAGGAAGTATTCCTGGAACTGAACGCCGAGCTGGCCGAAGTATGGCCAAACATCACCGAGATGAAAGACTCTCCAGCCGATGCTGAGGAGTGGGACGGTGTTGAAGGTAAGCTGAAACTGCTAGAGCGCTAAAAGAAAAGCTAGAGCGTTAATCACTCTAGATTGCAGCCATAAAAAAAGCCGCGTTAAGCGGCTTTTTTTATGCTTGAAGATAAAAGGTCTACAGGTTTCCGAAGAGCGCCTCACTGCTTAAACCCTGCTTCTCCAAAATATCACGCAGACGCTTCAAAGCTTCCACCTGAATCTGACGCACACGCTCGCGGGTTAAACCAATTTCACGACCGACTTCTTCCAGCGTGCTGGTTTCATAACCACGCAGTCCAAAACGACGCGCTACCACTTCACGTTGTTTCTCTGTCAGATCAGACAGCCAGTTATCAATGCTTTCGCTAAGATCACTGTCCTGCAGCAGTGCCGCCGGATCGGAAACATGCTGATCGGGAATGGTATCGACCAAAGCCTTGTCAGACGATGGGCCAACTGGCACATCCACCGACGCCACACGCTCGTTTAAGCCCAGCATTTTTTGCACATCTTCTACAGGCTTATCCAGCAGGTCGGCAATGTCTTCCGGCGTAGGTTCGTGGTCCAGCTTTTGAGCCAACTCACGCGCCGCGCGCAGATACACATTTAATTCTTTCACTACATGAATCGGTAAACGGATGGTTCGCGTTTGATTCATAATGGCGCGTTCAAT
Source organism: Maricurvus nonylphenolicus (assembly GCF_042854845.1). Lineage (GTDB taxonomy): Bacteria > Pseudomonadota > Gammaproteobacteria > Pseudomonadales > Cellvibrionaceae > Maricurvus > Maricurvus nonylphenolicus. Next base: position 3,783,862 of record NZ_AP031498.1, read on the forward strand.
GGTTTGACGAATCCACCAGGTTGCATAAGTGGAGAATCGGAAACCGCGCTCAGGGTCGAATTTTTCTACCGCGCGAATCAGTCCCAGATTACCTTCTTCAATCAGGTCTAACAGGGCCAGGCCGCGGTTAACGTAACGCCGAGCGATCTTCACAACTAATCGCAGGTTACTTTCAATCATACGCTTGCGGGAAGCTTCACAGCCGCGCAAGGCTTTGCGGGAGAAATACACTTCTTCTTCCGCTGTTAACAGCGGCGAGAAGCCTATTTCATTTAAATAGAGCTGAGTGGCATCCAGATTCTTTTGGAACTTATCCGGGTCTTCACTCTTTTTACGTGTCTTTCGGCCCGTTGTTTTAGAAACAGTTTTTGGGCTCGCTGCTTTTGTCTGTTTTGTCTTTGTCTCGCCTGCAGAGTTTTCTAATTCTACATCGGGTAAATCAACATCCTGAAGTACAGCAAACTCTTTATTGGCATCCCGATCTACTTTCGCTTCTTGTACTGCCATTGTTATTAGTCCTGTGAGTTAACGGTTGAAATGACGCATGCGTTACAGATCTTCTTTGAGAATCTTGTAGCGCTGAACCCCTACTACCCCCTCGTGGACCACTCTTCTTAAGCCTCTCTGCAGCAGTGATGACTGCAATTTGGATTAAAGTTTTACACCTCTATCGTTTTGGTAAATAACGTAATGGATCTACCGGTTTACCATCACGACGTATTTCAAAGTGCAATTTCGTTTGGTCAGTTCCACTGGAACCTATCTCGGCAATTTTCTGACCAGCTTTAATCTGATTTCCCTCTGCCACCAATAAACGGTGGTTGTGGGCATAAGCACTGAGGAACTTTTCGTTGTGCTTAATGATCAATAAATTGCCATATCCCCTTAACCCGTTCCCGGCGTAAACAACGACACCGGGACCGGCTGCGCTTACAGACTCCCCCAAACGTCCGGCAATATCAACACCTTTGTTTAACCCTTTGGAGGTAGAAAAACCGTTGATCAACTTACCCTTGGCGGGCCAGCGCCATTTAAATGACGAATAGGAAGGTGCTGATGAAGGTTTTTTTACAACGGTTTTTGTCGGTGTTTTTGAACGAGAAACAGGTGTTTTAGGCGCCGTTTTTGTGACGGATTTCACAGGCGACTTATAGGTCACTCGCGATGAATGCAGACGAAGCCTTTGCCCTGGGTAAATGGTATAAGGCCGTGCAATTCCGTTATATCGAGCCAACGTCTTATAATCTATGCCGTAGCGCCAGGCGATGGAGAACATGGTCTCGCCTTTGCTGACAACGTGATGGGTGAGCTTATCGCTGGGAGGCTGACGCCGATCTGCCACCGGCGCATGATGGGGAGCACTGCTACAGGCAGACAACACCAGAAAAGCGATCAAAATATTGATCACTTTTGCTCGTTTGTTACGCTGCCCGCTGGTTCGTTTCACTACTCCACCCCGGTAGACTTTGCACAAAAAGTAGGCAACCAATATAGAAAATGGTGCTAACTAGTACGGCTTTATTATAAAAATGTCTAATATTTTGCGTTGAATCTGCTCATTCAACGCACTATTTGGTAGATTTTTCCGAGATAGGCAAGTCAATCTCAAGATCCAAAATTGAACTTAATCCACCAATTTGGTGCTCGACTTTAACCCATACTCCAAAAGGAGTACCAGCCCAAAACCCACTGCCGCAGTGCCCAGAGCCGCTATTAACTGTGATTCATTGCCGGTTAGATTCTGGTAAGTCCAAGGCAAAATATTTTCCTGCACCAAAGGCACAGCCTCACCGTGACGGTTTACCGTGGTCGCTAATGTCTGCTTCCAGGGCCAAATCACATTGAGCGAGCCCAGCAAAAAACCCGTTAACAACGCCAGTGTCATATCGTGAAAACGGCGCAGCATCCACGACAACACATGGGAAAACAGTAACAGGCCAATCACACAGCCAAAACCGAAACAGGCCAGCAGCACCAAATTAAAGGAGGACACCGCCTCCAAGATGACGCCATAGATACCAATCATCAGCAGAATAAAACTGCCGGAAATCCCCGGCAGAATCATTGCACAAATCGCCAGGCTGCCTGACAGCATGACGATCCACCAATCACCGGGCAAACTCGCTGGGCGCATCACCGAGATCGCCACGGCCAAGGCAATCCCCACTGCAAATGCCAGTAAGGTTGTCCAGGCGCGCAGAGAAATGGAACGGCTTATATAGGCACCAGATGCCAAAATAAGACCAAAGAAAAACGCCCACACCAGAATAGGAAAGGCTTCGAGACAATAGGTAATCAGTTTGGCCAGCGAGAACACGCTAAACAGCACACCACCAAATATCGCCAACAGGAAGTTGCCATTAATGTGTCGCCAAGCGGCCGCAATGCCCTGTTGAAACAGACAAGCTACCGCTTTGTGGTCGATGCGCCGCAGGGAATCAATTAATTCTTCGTAGATACCGGTAATAAAAGCAATTGTGCCACCGGAAACACCGGGAACCACATCGGCAGCACCCATCGCCATGCCACGCAATACAAGAAACAGATAGTCTCTCAGCGTCCGGCTGTTGTCCTGCTCCATGAGGTGCGGACCTATCAGCGGGTGGTACCGGAAAGCAGTGGTACAAACTTCACTGGCTCCAGCACCTGGGTCATAAAGTTATCGCTATCACCTTCACGGATGATCAGGCGTAATTCCTGAGTATTACCACCAACAGGGATGACCAGCACACCGTTTGGCGCCAGCTGCTGTAACAGCTCTGGCGGTACATCACGTGGCGCGGCAGTACTTAAAATCGCATTAAACGGCCCCATTTCTGGCCAGCCAAAGCCGCCATCGGCATGGCGCAGCTGAACATTGCGCAGGCCAATCTGGCGCAGACGCTCACGAGCTTTATCCTGCAGAGGTTTGATACGTTCGACGGAATATACCTGGCCAACAAGTTGGGCCAGGATTGAGGTTTGGTAACCCGAGCCGGTGCCGACTTCCAATACTTTATCCACAGAACCCGCCGCGCCGAGCAATACCTCAGTCATACGCGCAACAATATAGGGTTGGGACAGGGTTTGGCCAAAGCCAATAGGGAGAGCAGTATCTTCGTAGGCACGATGGGACAAGGCTTCATCGAGGAAAATATGGCGCGGGGTATCGCCTATCACATCCAACACTTGATGGTTTGTCACCCCTTGATCCATCAAACGCTCAATCAGGCGCTGACGGGTACGCTGGGAGGTCATCCCTATACCACTTAAGTGCAAACTACTCACTGGTTCCCCCAAATGAACACTGGTCTGTCTATTGTTTTCTTGTCGTTTTGATACTGCTTTAAGGCGCCGACTATACCATATTTAGTGGCCAGGGCTTAGTGGTTAAGCCACTGATCGTAATATGATCAACTCTCGCAATACCGAGGTAGCAAAATCCCCGGTACCCAGGGCAAAACGCAGGACCAAATCATCCTCCTGCCACTGCCATTGCAGCCCTTGGGGCTTCAATACCAGCTTACGTCGCTCCTGCGACAAACCGCTGTGTTCCATACCATCACACCAAGCCTGCCAGTCACTCAAGGCTTGCTGTTCCAGTGCCAAAGCGTCGTCAGTCCCCAAAGGCCTGCCACGTCCCCATAGCGGACCGGTCGGTAAACCTTTGTCCAACACCTCACCATCCAAGGGCGTGAGCCAGCTGTCCACCTCAACACGGGCGGCCAATACCGTATTGAATAAATAGGAGCGAGCAGCTGATAGCATCAAGCCGCGCTTTTGTTTATCGCGCATGCGCAGGCCTTCTACCAGGATACGATGCGCCTGGGTCAGGTTACCGCCATCGCGACCAAAGCGTTGCTCGCCAAAGTAATTGGGTACGCCCTGGGCTTCTATCTGCTTAAGACGCAGCTCCAACTCGTCTTTATCCCCATCGACATTACGCAGGGTGATGCAGAACTGATTAGCCTCATGCATACCACGGCGCAGCTTTTGGGCATGGCGATCAACCGTCAACACTTGGGTCGATTCGGTATTTAAGCGTTGCCAATCTGCTTCCGGCTTTTTACCCAGATAGACACTAAACCACTGGGTTGTCACCGCATGGCGGTCTTTTAAGCCGCAATAGCCCACATCCATGGGCTTTACTCCCGCCAGCTCAGCGATCTGTTTGGCTACCCAGGCGGTGTTGTCCCCGCGTTTGCGGATATGCAGTACGACATGCTCGCCCTCCCCCGAGGGTTCGAAACCCAAGGTTTCATCAACCACAAAATCCTCTGGTGTGGTACGAAAATCACCACTGGCCAGGGGCTTACCCAAGGCATAGGGCCAATCCAGAGGGAAGTTAGGGGATACATCGGACATCTGAGGCTCCATACACCATCAATTAAAGAAGTCGCAGAATAGCAATTACGGACACGCCAGCTGCGCGCATATTTTCTAGAGTGGCATTTTCACTGTCAATGAGAAGTGTATGACCGCATCGCAGCAGCCCGAACAATCGATGATCGCCCTGTCATCAAAACCCAATGACATGCCCTCACCACCCAGCCGCAAACAGCGCCTGCGGTGGCTGGCAGCCAGCGGTTTGTTACTGATCGGCCTATTTGTCTATCTGCTCAGTTATTGGCAATCTCCGCAAACGGTGGCAACTAAACCCGCAATTAGCCGTTTACCGGTGACCGTGGTCAGCGTCTCCCCCAGCATTCGCCCGCTATCGATTCAGGCCACCGGTATCACAGCCAGTCGCTGGCAGGTGGACATCACGGCAACTATCGATGGTCAGGTGGTTAATCTGCCTGAGGCGATTGATGTGGGCGCCAAAGTATCAGGCCAGAGTCTGTTGGCACAACTTAACCCGGTCAGTTACCAGGCCGAGGTTGCCCAGGCTGAAAGTCGGCTGGCTCAGGCACGTGTGCAGCTGGCAAGGATAAAACACGAACGCAGCGTATCGCTCAAACTCAGTAACGGCCAGCTAAAAACACCATTTGCCCGTTATGAAATCCAACTGGCCGCTGCCGAGGCGGATGTAAAAGCCGCCGAGACTAGCCTTTCTTTGGCTGAACAACGCCTGGCTGATACCCGTATCGAAGCCCCGTTTGATGCGGTAATACTGCAAAACCATTTAGCCCCCGGCCAATGGGTCAACAGCGGGCAAATACTGTTTCAAGTCGCGTCCAGTAACAGCCTGGATATCAGCGTGGCACTGTCAGATAGCCAGTGGCAGTTAATCACCGAGTTAGCCGAAGGTTGGCAAGCAGAGATTACCAGTCATAGCGGGCAAACATGGCCCGCCACGGTTCGCTACTTTAGCCCCTCTCGGGATCGGGATACTCGCCAACGCCGTATGGTGCTCAGTGTCGAGGCGCCCTTCGATCGACCACAACCACTACTACCGGACCAGCAAGTGGAAGTGGTCTTTACCGGTATGCCTACCCGTGGCTTTTCCACAGTTCCTGCGTCGGCACTTACCCGTGATCAAACCCTCTGGCTTGTGGATACCGATGATCGTCTGGCACGGGAAAGCGTTGAATTTATTACGCAGGAAAAAGATTCAGCCCTGGTGCGTTTTGCTTCCCCCTCTGAAACACCTCGACGCATTGTGCGCTATCCACTGCGCTCCATGCTGGAAGGTCAAACCGTCAGCGTTCAATCGGAATAAGGGAAACAGATACGATGAAGTTCCTTACCCGCTGGTTTATTGATAACCCTGTGGCCACCAACCTGCTAATGGTCATGATCCTGGCCGCAGGCTTACTATCTTTTACCCATATCCGGGTGGAAAGTTTTCCACAGATGCCCGCCAATCAATTGGTTATCTCTGTTGCCTATCCCGGCGGCACAGCTCAACAGGTTGATGAAACCATTACTCAACGTATTGAGGATTCCATCAGCAGTATTCCCGGTATTTTACGCATTAACAGTGTCTCTTATCCCGGCTTGGCTAACGTCAGAGTACGCAAGCGTTCCGGTACAGAACTTGACCGGCTGATCGAAGATGTGCGGACTAATGTCAACAGTATTGTCGGTTTTCCCGAACAGGCAGAACGACCGCAAATTTATCGCGATGAATTTACCAACCTGGCAGCCTTCGTACAGGTTTTTGGTGATACCAGTGACAAGGTTCTTCAAGCACTGGCAACACGACTGGAAACCCAACTCAAACGCCATCCGGATATTTCTCAGGTCACCAATTTAGGCAAGCGCCGTCCTGAGTTGGTGATTGAACCCTACCCAGAAGCTTTGCGTCGCTATCAATTAAATCTGGAAACCCTCGCCGATCGTATTCAGTCATGGTCGCTGACTTATCGCAGCGGCAACCTAAAAAGTGACAGCGGTCGTCTTACCCTGAAAGCCGATGGTTACGCCGACAATCTCAACAGTTTACGTAATCTACCTATTATCAATAGCGCTGATGGCTGGGTACGCCTGGAGCAACTGGCCAATGTGCACAGGAATTTTGAAGAGGACGACAGCCTGGTTCGCTATCAGGGCCAACCGGCCGTAGCCCTAATGGTATCCACCAGTAGTCGCGATCATTTATTAAAAGTCAGTGAGGCCATCCAGCAAGTCATTGTGGATATGCGTCCATCACTACCTCACGGGGTAGAGTTAGATGTGATGGCTGATATGAGCCCCTATATTAAAGAACAATTGGGGTTACTCAGTACCAGTGCCTGGCAAGGTCTACTGATTATTCTGGTATTGCTGGGTTTGTTTCTGAATGTGCGCTTAGCCTTCTGGGTTGCTCTGGGTATTCCCGTATCCATTGCCGGTGCACTGTGGCTAATGGGGCTGCAGAAACTCGATTACAGCCTTAACGATATCACCCTGTTTGGCATGATTCTGGTTCTGGGCATTTTAGTGGATGATGCAGTCGTTGTTGGTGAAAGTATCCACAGCAGTCGCCAACGTATTGGCAATGCAAAGGATGCCGCCTTCGATGGTGTTGAACGGGTGGCAGTACCAACTGTCTTTGGTGTGCTCACCACCATTGCCGCCTTTTCACCCATGCTGTGGATCGATAACGAATTGGCCAAACTGTTAGCTGGTTTTTCAGCGGTGGTTATTTTTGCGTTAATCTTTTCGCTTATTGAAAGTAAATTTATTCTACCCTGCCACCTCGCAAGCTCGTCATCGAAACCCCTTGCTGGATTTTTAGAAAATATCCAGAAGCGTTGCAATCACGGGTTAGATGCTTTCGCTCAGGGAATCTATCTCCCCCTATTGCGAAAAGCTCTCTGGCACCGCTATAGCGCGCTGACATTATTTATCTGTGCCATGGTTTTGGCCTATGGCCTGGTAAGCACAGGTCAAATTCGCAGTGCATTTTTTCCCGAAATCCCGGGTCGATACCTCACCGCAAAAGTGACCATGCAACAAGACGCCCCTTTAGCACTGACCGTACGAAATGCTGATTTGTTGGAGACTGCAGTAAGCGAAGTAAATCTATCCCTGCAGCAGGAATATCAACTTGCCAATGTCCCAATTCAAAAACTGATCACCTCGGTAGATGGTCCCCAAGCTTTGGAATCCACCGCCGAATTGTCCGCTGAAGCCCTGGCACGTATTCCAGGCAATCGCATTATTGAACACTGGCAGAAGCTGGCCGGCGATCTGGAAGGCGCCTACGCCAGCCAATTTAGCGCAGCCGATAATATTGCCGGAGCAGTCGGTATCAGCATCAGCCATCCGGAAAGGCATCTCTCTAAAACCATTGCGGAAGAACTCAAACAAGCCCTGAAAAACCTGTCGAATCAAGGCTACGGCATTAATGATATTCGCGATGACGCCCAGGGGGGGCAACGCCAACTGACGATCAGTGTAACGCCCCGTGGTCGACAATTAGGGATTACCCAACGACAACTGGCGCTTATTGTTGGTGGTGGTTTTGGTGGGCTTGAATTACATCGCCTGCTCGATCACGGCGAGGAAACCCGCGTGATGATTCGCTTTGGTCAAGAGCAACGACAGTCTCGCGAAGCGCTGCTCAATATCCCGATACACCTTAATAATGGTCGCACAATCCCCTTACGGGAAGTGGCAGAACTGAAACCAAGCTGGGAAGCTGAAGCCCTATACCGCCGTAACCGCGATATTGTAGTCAGTGTGTTTTGGCGTCAAGACCGGGATATCGCTTCACCGGAATATGTGTTGTCGGTACTTAAACAACAGGTGATAGCTGATTTACAGGCGCGCTACCCTCTGGCTCAAATTTCACCCATTGGTGAATTCCAGGAAATCAGTGAAGTGCAAACCGGGTTTAAAAAAGCCTTACTACTTACCCTGTTACTGATTTTTGCCCTGCTAGCCATCCCATTAAAATCGTATTTTCAGCCTTTGGTGATTATGTCGGTTATACCCTTCGGCTTCGCCGGAGCCATTTTTGGTCACGGTTTAATGGATTTACCGGTGAGCGTCTTGTCATTGTTTGGCATGATGGCCATGACGGGTGTGGTGGTGAATGACTCCCTGGTATTGCTGTCCCGCTACAATCAGCTTCGCGAGGAAGGGCTGGAACTTGATCAGGCCCTGCTACAGGCAGGTCGCGATCGCTTGCGCGCTATTTTTCTCACCACGGTTACGACCGTATGCGGTTTATTACCGTTATTACTGGAGACCTCTGAACAGGCACAGTACCTAAAACCCGCAGCCGTCTCATTGGTCTTCGGTGAACTCTTTGCCACGCCTATTACCCTCATCCTGATTCCTTTATTAATACATATTGGCGCCGACGTAAAAGCACGCTTTACGCCTCGACCAGATATCAAACAGGAGGTTGTCAGTGCTAAGTAATTCAACATTAAGCGTGATGGATATACTGCGCAAGTTTCCAAGCAAGGTCATGTTTACCTGGTTTTTGGTATTACTGGAAAACCTGTTAATGGCGCTGATTCCGTTACTGATAGGTTATAGCATCGACGGCTTACTCGCAGGCGATTACCGGCCTCTGCTGCTTTCTGCCGCAGTGTTAAGTGGCCTTACCCTGCTCGCCGCCGGCAGACGTTTTTATGATACCCGCGCTTACGGCTATATCCGTGTTCATCTCGGTCAGGAAATTACCAAACGGAAACGTGACCTGCCCGTCTCCCAGTTAAATGCCCGCTTAACCATGGGCAGAGAACTGGTGGACTTTCTGGAAGAACACCTGCCAGAGCTGTTAACGGCCGTGGTCCAGCTTGTGGTATCCATCGCGATTCTATTCAGCTTTGACCTTCGCTTGGGTACCACGGCCGCCGTCGCCCTTATCGCTATGGGACTGATATATACACTGTTCCATCAACGCTTTTTTCACGGCAATCAGTGTTTAAATGAACAAATGGAACAGCAGGTTTCGGTACTGGAAACCCGTCGGCCATTATTGATTCTTAAACATTTAAGAGCCCTCAATCACTGGGAGATTCGTTTGTCAGATAGTGAGGCCATACTCTATGGCTTGATTTTCCTGGGTATGACCGCATTTATACTGGGTAACCTGGTTATTTGTGCCGATATTCCCGATATCAGTGCCGGTAAGATTTTTACAATCGTCAGCTACTCCTGGGAGTTTGTTCAGTCCGCGTTTATGCTACCGTTAACCCTGCAACAGTGGACGCGCTTACACGAGATAACGGAGCGACTTAATGGCCGAGCACCTGAAGTTTCACACGATGCACTCAACAGCTAGCACCGAAGCGTTTAGCCTGGTGCCGGAAGAGTTCTTGCTGGAGAAAGTTTCCCCCATCTGGCAACAACGCTTTGAGCGAGCGCTGGAGATAATCTTCCAGCATATTGAGCAACCCATCTCCTGGAACCAAATAGCGTGCGAAGCGGCAATCTCGCCACACCACTTTCACCGTATGTTCCTGGCAGTGTTCAGCGAAACTCCCGGACAATATACTCGCCGTCTGCGCATTGGCCTTGCGTTTGAAAAACTGCTGGAAGACGAAAACCAAAGCATCACCGATATCGCACTGTCCAGTGGTTTCTCCTCATCTCAGGCCTTAGCCAAGGCCATGAAGCGGGATATTGGTTATTCGCCGTCACAGGTTCGTGCCCTGGTCACTGAAGATCAGGATGAACTGGAGCGCTTGATATACCTGTTAAGTTATCCACAAAAAGCCATTCCTGAGAATATGGAAGATCAGCTGGCTGCGGCCATTCCCTTCGAGGTGATAGGTTTCGACACGCGCTACTTTAAAATGGAAATCAAGACCAATGCCAGTGAAAAGCAGTTAAAGAATAGTTGGGAGAAACTGAAGCAATATCCGCAACAGGATCTGGCCATTATCACCGCCAACAGTGAGCTGGAAAGGCCCATCTATAAAATCACCTCTAGCATTGGCGTTGAATGCGATAAGGATCAGGCCAACACCATACTCCCGGCAGCAGATTTTCTCTGCTGCAGAGTCCGTATATCCACTGAAGGGGGTTATCTTGCTGCCTGGGATGCACTCTATAAATATTTACTGAGCCAGGGTTTGGAACCCAATGATCAAGGCGTAACACTGGATGTTATCCACAACCCGGCACAACTGGGCGATGAAATTTGTGAAATGACACTGGCCCTAGAACTCAGTAAACACTAGAAGCTCAGTAAGCACGAGCTACCCCAGTAGCGCTCTATATTGCACGGGCTGCAAACCCGTCCACTTCTTAAACGCTTTGCGAAACGCACTGACATCGGAATAACGTAGCTGATCAGCGACCATCTCGACAGTATTGGCAGGATCTTCCAGCAACACCAAGGCCCAATCGCGTTTGATATCATCACGGATATCCAGAAAACTGTTGCCTTCTTTTTTAAGCTTACGCCACAACAGGTTAGGCGTAATGCCCAACTGTTCAGCCACCTCATCACCGCCCAGCCATTCTTCATATTTATTGGCGAGTAATAAGCGACGTACCTGTTGAGAAACCGGATGCCGGTTATGGGTCACTAAAAACAGCCGACGAGAATTGTGTAGAACCGGCTCGATCTGATCTCGGGTACAAGATAACCGGGCCTTACCAAAGCGGCTATTGATGCGAATCAGGTTTTCATCACAGTCGTAATTAATATGATCGCCTAACAAATAGGTCAGGTTTTCATCGGTGGCATTTTTACTAAAGGTAAAATCCACGGAGTTAAGCTCGACCGTTTCTCCCAAGATCCAGGCAAATAAGCGAATGCACATTAACTGCAAGCTGTGAACGATAAAGCGATAATCAACATCCAATACCGGTGTGATATGCACCTGAATAATTATTTCTGATTTTTCCTGCCTATACTGCCAATAAAACTCATCGGTAAATAAGGCATAAAAATCATTGGCTTGTTGTATGAGTTCCTCGAGCGTACGGCAGCCAACCAAGCTGTAACAGAACACGTTATAGGCCTTCAGTGGTACCGGTTTGGAAAAGAAACCTAAAAAAGCATCTTGGGTTTGATTACCCAGCTGACGTAACACCTCGGCGTATTTATCAACGGAAACACGTAACCCCGGCTCCTTTAGCACCGCTAGCGATAGACCATTAGCGGCCAATATTGCCTCAACATCCAGATCTCGGGCATAGGCGGCCTGAAACACATCGTCCAGGAATCCCACCGGAATGGTGGGATACAGCAGTTTATCCCGCAGCGTATCTACTTCAGCCATATATCGATCTGCACCTTTACCCTATTCCTTAGACCCTGAGGCAATCTAAGTACCCCCCTGTTGCCAGCTCGTAACCTTATATGAAGGCCCGGTGTTTTATATCGTAGCCCTACTGTCTTTACGAACACAACTTACACACGACAAACCAGGAGTACTTATCATGCAATATCAGCATATCAAATACGACCAGGAAGGGCCGGTCACCATTATTACCTTTAATCGCCCAGAGGTAAAAAACTGCATTGGTACCCGTACCCACCGTGAACTGGTGGATGCCTTTGACCGCTTCCGCTCTGATGATGAGGCTAAGGTAGCCGTGATTACCGGCGCCGGTGATTCCGCCTTTTGTGCCGGTGGCGATCTAAAAAGTAACTTCGAGGCTACAGAACCCACCAGCCACCCAGATCCTGAAGTGGCCACTCTGTGCCCAGTGGAAGAAGCCGATGTAGCCCGTCACAATCGCGGTGAAGCCCCAGGCATCCTCGGCCCCTCTCGCTGGACCGATATCTACAAACCGATTATTGCCGCCGTTAACGGCGTTGCCTATGCCGGTGGTTTTGAGTGGGCCTGTTTTGCCGATATGCGGATTGTTGAAGAGCACGCATCTTTCGGTATCACCTGTCGCCGCTGGAATATTGGCCTGGCCGATGGAGGCTCTCAGCGTTTACCGCGTATTGTGGGTATGGGCCGCGCTCTGGAATTGATTATCACCGGCAAGGTTATCGACGCCGATGAAGCCTATCGTATCGGCCTGGCCAACGAAGTAGTACCAAAAGGCCAATCATTGGAGCGCGCGGTAGAAATGGCGCAATTTATTGCCACCCTGCCACAACCGGCGATTCATGCCGATAAAGAAGCGGCTATCCGTGGTTTTGGCCAGGATCTGCGTGAAGGTTTACGTATTGAGGCCGAGTGCTTTAACCGCCTCTTAACCAATTCTGATTCCAGCGGTCAGTTAAAGGAAGGCTTGCGCCGCTTTAATGAACGTGACCATCCCGACCGTATTAAAGGCGCGGCTAAAACGCCGGGTATTGTGCGTAACGAAATGGAGTCTTAACAGGGTTGATACCATGATGGTAATGTCCGCGCTTTTACCATCATGGTCTTTTTCAAGGCTTAGGAAATTAAACAGCGCCTTTGGCTTTGAGATCGGCAATGGTTGCCTCATCCAAACCGGCAGCCCGTAACAGGTCATCGGTATTTGCGCCCACTGCGGGGGGAACGCCGACAGAAGTTTCACTCACACTAAACTTCGGCGCTGGCGCCGGTTGCAGTACACCATTAATATCCAGGTAGGTACCACGAGCGACATTATGTGGATGTTTGGCAGCCTCGGTGAAATTCAGTACGGGCCCAAAGCAAACGTCTGTACCCTCTAACATCTCACACCATTCATCGCGGGTTTTACTGCGAAACAGCTCCGCCAACTCGGATTTCCCCTGCGGCCAGTTGGGGATATCCCATTGATTGGTAAAGGTGGGGTTATCGGTTAATCCCAAACGCTCCAGCAACTCCTGGTAGAACTGCGGTTCCAAAGCACAAATATTGACGAAACCACCATCGGCGCATTCATAGGTTTCATTCCAGGGGGCTCCGCCGTCGGCCCAACCAGTACCAAATTCATCGGCGATCAAGCCGGTGTTTTTCATCATCATTAACAGGCTGGATATATAGGCCGAACCATCGGTAATGGCAGCATCGACCACTTGTCCTTCACCGGTATTGTTAGCATGAGTCAGAGCACACATCACACCCCACACCAGGATCATGGTACCGCCACCTAAATCACCTACAGCGGTTAAGGGAGCTGTCGGTACCTGGCCTTTACGACCGCCATACCAGAAAGCACCTGATACACCGATATAATTGGAGTCATGGCCCGCTGCGTGAGATAAAGGGCCGGTTTGCCCCCAACCGGTCATACGACCGTAAACCAGTTTGGGGTTACGTTGATGACAGACTTCAGGGCCCAAACCCAGGCGCTCCATTACACCGGGACGAAAACCTTCCAGCAAAATATCCGCATCATCAATGAGTTTTAAAACTGTCTCAACGCCCTCTTCGGATTTCATATTCACCGCAATAGATTTTTTGCCGCGGTTCATAAACATATGCTTGGCCGCTTCAGCACCAGCCGCCAAATCAGGAGCGTTGCAGTTGGCGGTTTTACGATCCACCACAATCACCTCAGCTCCCATATCGGCAAACATCATGCCTGCACACGGAGCTGGGCCAATACCCGCAATTTCGACAACTTTAATACCTGCGAGGGGACCTGTGCTCATATCATTACCTATTTGTTATACAGAAAACCTGCTTTAATTCTAGAGAACAAGGGATACTACTGCCCATGACCTAAAAGCACAGCTGTAATTGATATAAAGTGACAATTTAACGAGACACAGGAGACGAAGCTGAAGACTTTTAACGCCCTTATACATATCAGAAATATCATCATCTGTTGCTTATCCCTGATAACTATTTCCGCCCCAGCTCAGGCAGAGGAAGTCAGCTTGGGCTATTTCACCATGGGACCACATATTGTCTACAACACTAAAACCCATCAAGCCGAAGGCCCACTGGTTGAATTCCTGTCACAGCATATTGCACCGGCGATGAATACCGAAATGAACTTCGTCTTTATTGAGATGCCCCTGGTCAGGGTGCTAACAGAGATGAAAAAAGGCACGGTAGCCGGAGCGGCCATGTTTGGTTATACCGAAGCCAGGGCCCATAACCACCTTTACCCCAGAAACAACTTCGCCCAGATGCAAGCGGTTATTGCGGTTAGAAAGGATCACCCTTTAGAGCAGATTGAAACAATAGAGGATTTATACCCCTTAAAAATCACCTATGTACAAGCCGCTATTTTGACCCCATTCGTTAAGGACCAAAATCTTAATTGGGAATGGACATCGGGCAATAATGTTTGGCGCAGGAATCTCCAGAAACTGGCTGCTGGCAGAGCTGAGGCAGTGTATTCACCACAGGTAGCCAATATCATCTATGGCGCAATAGATTCCGGCGTGGAGAAAAAGATCCGCATACTGCTCCTGCCTGAACCGCCACAAAAACTCTATACCCTCTTCTCCAAACACCCGAAACATAAAGGCTTGCTGGAGCGTTACGACAAGGCCATGGATAAGATAAACGGCAGGTTAATCTATAAGGAAATAATGAACCGCCACCTGAATAGTCAGCTGCACAGTACCTCTCAACAACCTGCCCAGGCACTAGAGCCACCACAAACACAGCAGTGACTCTAGATATCCTTACTTAGGCATGATGAGCATCCAGATAGTTATCCACACCGACACTTAACACCCGCAAGTGAGTTAATGCCACATAGACAATCATACCTGCTGTCATACCAACCAAAGAATATTCAATGGTAGGCAAAAAGCTACTGGCCACAGTGATAGCCACACAGACCAGGGTATTGCCAACAATAGCCGAGCGCCATGGCGGGAACGCATAAAAATAGGGTATCTGTTTGCCTAAATAGAAGAACACCAGACCGACTACCGACAACATGCCAAATGTGGGCCTGTCGAGATCCCCCAGAATGGAATGGCGAATCAGGTTAGCCAGGATCAACAATCCCATACACAGGAACAGGTGGCTGAAAATCAACACATTAGGGTTATCGAGTTTTTTACCCCGCTCCAGGGTTTCGAAGCTGTCAAAGTAAACCCACCATACGCAGCCAATTAATGCAAAGCCAGCGACAGCGCCAAGAATAGAGTTAAACTGCCACTCAACATCACTTAATGCCGCGACCATGGCAATGACCGATTCACCGAGAATAATAATCGCCAGCAGGCCAATACGTTCAACCAAATGGCGGCGGTCAACGGGTCGACTCATGGCCTTTTTCTGCAAAGCTATCTGCAACAGCATATCCAGCATGATGCCGCCGTAAAATAGCGCCATCTTCATTGGGCCGTTAAAGGCAATGGCAGAGACACTGATAACGGCACCCAGGCCAATCGACAGCCCCATACCCTTGGCAAAATCCACTTCTTCTTTATGCTTACCGTGCACATAGAGATATTGCACTGCCAGAACCAGACGAATTAAGCCATAGAGAACCACAAAGGGAGCAAAGCCTGACCCTGAGCTTTCCTCAGCAAAGGTAGAGAAAACCACCAGCAAGGCCATCAGCGTTAATGACAATAAACGCTCATTGCGGCTATCGCTGTCAAAGCGGTTGGCAAACAGTGTATGTGTAATCCAAATCCACCAAACCGGGATAAACACCAAGGGGAAGCGCAATAACTGTTCACTGCCGATATGGCCGTCATGCGTGTGGGCGAGATCATGGGTAACCACGCCAATAACGGCCACAAATACCAGGTCAAAAAACAGCTCTAACCAGGTTGCATGACGCGATTTGTCTTTATACAGATCAGAAATCATTTTAACTACCTTTCTTTCTACCTTTGCTTCTACTTCTTCTAACCTTACAGGCCTTCACGCCTGGCGATTATCGCTCGGACGGACGGGTCCAATCGTAAGGCTGCATCGCCGCATCCACTTCGGTGTGAGCCAATGCATTGGTAAAATTGGAAATCAGTTTCGACGCCAACCCGGTCAATACTTCCAATGCCTGACGCTTGGTAAAACCAGCACTTAAGAAAACATCTAGTTTGTCATCACCAATATGCCCACGCTGATCTAACAATACCTTGGTAAAGTCATGTAGCGCCTGTAATTTGGTATCAGGAATAGCTGTACCTTCACGTAAGGCTTCAATAACCGCATCCGGCATTTTGGCAGACTTCATCATCCAGGTATGGCCAGGCACACAATAGTGACAATTGTTCTCAAAGTTAGCCGTCATAAATACCACCTGCTGCTCAATAGGCGACAAGGTAGTTTTATGCATAAATGTCGAGAAAGCCGCATTGTAGGTCTCGTAGGTCGCCGGGGCTTCAGCCAGGATCTTATGCAGATTGGGAATCATGCCAAAAGACTTCTGCGACTGTTCCATAATGGATTTGGATTCTTCTGGTGCGGTATCAGGTTCGTAATAAGTAAACATTATTTTCTTCTCCGTTTTAATATGACGTAAAACAACTCTCGGTGATTACTTCGCCAGTTTAGATTCGACAATAATCGCCTTTACTACGGTCTCACCGATATTGGTTACCTGATGGGTCCAGGCTTCATGCCACATTACATGGCCATCGGGTACAGTGACTTCAACCGCTTCACCGGTAGCCAGCGTAATACGCAAGGTACCGCCCTTTTCAAAATAGACAGTCTCATTGCGATGGGAGTGCTTAATATCGGCTTGGCCTGGTTGCAATAACATTTCCAGCACCAGCACTTCTTCATTTTCAGTCAGTAACGTGTATTGATCAGGAGAAGCTTGATGTGCATATACAGGTGCGCCAGCCCATGCATGTAATCCGCAGAACAACAACGCAATGCCCAGCACGGCTTTTAAAGAAAGATTTGTAAATGACATAGAATTCACCATAACCCTATTTCAGGATATAGAAGCACCCAACAGGTGCTCCTACAATAAGCCTTTTGACAGATGCTTTTGCCAATTAGAAGATTTTTTCGATGTGATCGGCAAAGCGTTTGAAGTCACCCTCTGCATCAGCGTTTTTCATCACATCGTAACAAACGAAGGTTTCCAGAGGCTCCATACCAAAGAAGCGGAAATTCATATGCATAGGGAAGAACAGATCATCAACACCTTTGCCCTGGAACAGGTATTCATCTTTATCGTTGAAGGCTTCTTCAGGCGCATTAAATGTCAGAGACAACAGGTACTTCTTGCCCGTTAAGGTACCGCCAGCACCGTAGTTCTTTTTCGGCTCTGCTTCGCTACGACCATCACCCACACACAGATCACCACCCATACCCGCGGTGTAAACTTCATCCATATACTTTTTAAAGGTCCATGGCACACCCATCCAATTTACCGGCGATTGCAGCAGAACAATATCGGCCCACTTGTGGTTTTCCAGTTCCTGCTCAACATTCCACTCGTCATCGATTTTTACAGTACGAACCTCATGACCTTTAGCTGTGATCAGCTCTTCAGACATCTGAACCAAAGCACCATTCAGCTTGCCTTCAGAGAATGGATAGTGATGGTGGGCGTTAATAATTAATACATTGCTCATAGCGGTTACCTTTTGGTGATTTAATAATGATTGAAGGTTAATTATCTTCTGCAGGTATACTATGGTAACCTCGAGACAGGATTCAATTAGTCACTTTTTTGTTACCACCCTAAATGCAGTAATAAATCTAAGAGAAAGATTATTTATAAGATTTGAGTAACTATATTCTTGACAAGAAATCGAAAACATCTCTGATTGAATCTCATTCCTGCCTGATTCTCTTTCATGAAGAATGAAAAAATCCCGGTATAACAAAGCGCTATACCGGGCTCCAAATACAGAAGGACGAGGAGTTAAGAAAAATTACAGGTCATCAGGACAATTCGCGCCTTTATCGATCCACAGCTGCATGGCTTTTACAAAGTCAGCGTGTTTACCCGGCGCCGGGGTTCGCCCTTTGCCTGGCTGCCAGGCCCAGCGAATCAGAGGATCATCCCTGACATGATGGACAAATTCTTTTTCAAAGGTTTTCAAATCATCTTTGCCACCACGGTGAACCAAAAAGCTGTTCTTGGCAGGGTCCAGCCAACTGTCACAAAGCTCCTGCGGTGTCATGCCAGCTTTAATCACCATAGTTTGCGGAGGCATATGCCAAACAAAACCCGGCATTAACTCATTAGCAGCCCCTGGTGGCATACCTGGGCTGACGCCGTTGCTGTTTTGATGGCAGCTGCGGCAGTTTACCGGTTGCGATGAATTTGGTACTTGCACAAATTTATGATCAGCCACCATTAAACGTAAATTATTGGCGCTGGTAATATTCATTGGATGTGGACGGGCATTGTCACCCACCGTAGGCCTGTGTTTGCCATTTGCAATCTTTCCGTGGCAGTTAGCACAGCGCGGGTGGGTTGCTACCTGATGCAGGTAAGCGAATGCCGTTGTCTGTGTGGCTGATTGTTTATAATCCTGATATGCATCCGCTATTGCGGTTTGCTGTATCGCTATACCTGCCAGTATTAGAAATATTATACCTAACTGCTTCATGGTAACTCCACTGATTGTAGTACTTACGTGATTCATGGATTCCCGCTTTCGCGGGAATGGCGGGTAGTTTCTCTTATGATTTTTTAGACAAAGCCTCGAGTAGATGCTCAGGTTTCATCGGTAGATCACGCAGGCGAACACCGACAGCTTGATAGATCGCATTACCAATGGCTGGTGCGATACCGATAACGCCCTGCTCACCCACGCCCACCGGGAATTCGTTACTCTCAACAAATTCAATGTCCAACTCAGGAACATCGTTCATTCTGAGCGGCAGATAGCTGTGCAGGTTAACGTCACGCACCTGACCTTTTTCGATTTCGGTGAACTCCTTTAACGCCAGGCTCATGCCCCACAAGGCACCGCCTTCAAGCTGCGCCAAAGCACCATCGGGATGAACAATAATGCCCGCATCAACCACCATGGTGATTTTTTTCACCTGAATATTGCCACTGTTGCGATCAACCTTGACGTGCACAGCGGTTGAAATCCAGGCTGGCATAGTACGTTCCTGACCGGTCGTCACTGCAATACCAATGGCTTCATCGGCAGGCAACTTGGCACCGTAGTTGATGCGCTTTTTCAGGCGCTCCAAGGTATTTTTCGCACGGTTTGCACCACCGACACTTTCCGGAGCTTTACCCGCCTGTTTGCCCTTGCCATCCAGCATGGATAAACGGAAATCCAGAGGATCGATATCTGCCTTATGGGCAATCTCATCAATAAATGACTCAAGCCCCCAGACAATCCAGCCCTGACCTACAGAGCGCAGCCACCCCGGCAGGAATGTTTTTTGCGCAACACTATTGTTGATGGCCCGCGCCCGGTGATTGGGCATGGAATACCAATGGTCTGCACCACTGGCAGAGAAAGGATCGATCTTGCCTTTTTTATCCACGCTTTCAGGCATAAAACCCGGTGCCATATCTTTCGATGGCCAACCCGCTGAGAACGCATGTTCCAAACCACTAAACTTGCCATCGCTATCCAGGCTGGCCTGTAAGCGGGAAACCGACGCCGAACGTACCTGATCAAAACGGGAATCATCCGCACGGGTAAAAATTAATTTAACCGGCTTGCCAATTTGTTTAGCCGTTAATGCCGCTGGTACCAAATAATCTCCCCAGAGCCGACGACCGAAACCGCCACCCAGGTAGTACTGATGCATAATGATTTTATCTTGCTCAACTTCCAAGGCCTGAGCCAGGGTCGGCATGGTCAAAGACTGCCACTGGTTACCACCATGGATATGCCACATGCCGTTTTGATAATGGGCGGTAGCGTTCAGAGGCTCTAAGGCAAAGTGCAGAGCCGTATTGGTGCGATAGACCCCTTCCACTTGGCCCTTGGCAGCGTTTCTGGCTTGATCCACATTGCCGTCATCAACAAACAGATAACCCTCGTTGCTATCGTGAACCTGACGTTCACCTTCTTTGAGAATATCCTGTTCAGAAATTTTGGCCGTAGGGCCAGCTTGATAGTTAACCTTGATCACATCCACCGCTTTTATCGCGGTGGGATAATCCTTGGCAAGTACAGATACCCATCCCTGCAAGGTATTACTGGGGTCCTTAAGGATTTCATAGCCCAAATAACCAGCCAGTTTTTTGGCCTGGCTATCGTCAACACTCAATACCCGACTACCGTAGCGCGTTGGCGGAACAACAGGACGGGCGTAAACCATGCCCTCGATTTCGACATCAATACCGTACTTGGCAGAACCATTGGTTTTTGGCGGAATATCCAGGGCCTTGAAATCACCGCCAATCAGTTTACGTTGTTTACTGCTTTTTAACGGTAATTTACCCAGCTCATCTTCACTGAAAGTGCGGTTAAATTCTCCCTGCTTTACTACCTCTGCAAAACTCAACTTGCCTTTAGGAGTGATAACAAAACCATTTTCGGTATCACAGTCAGAGGGCGAGACTCCTTTGAGTTTAGCGGCGGCTTCAATCAGAGAAATACGCCCAGCTGCACCGGCTTGTGAAAGCGGCTTGTAGGAGGTAAAAATCGACCAGGAACCACCAGTAACCATAAAGCCCCATTTGGGATCAGTATCCACATGGGTAATTTTTACCTGCTGCCAGTCAGCACCCAGCTCATCGGCGACAATGCGAGCCAGAGCACTGCCGACATGCTGCCCCATTTCTGCTTTGGCCACATTGACAAGCACTTCACCGTCGGCAGTTATTTCAAACCAAATCGTTGGTGAGAATACTTTATTTTGCAGGGAGTCTTTAGCCGATACCGAAGAGGCCATCACACCGGGCGCGAACGCCATGACTAACGATGTGCTGACAGACCCCACCAGAAACTTACGGCGGGACAGGTTCATGGACTTATTTTTTTGTTGTTTTATCGATTTCATGATTATGCCCCCAGTTGACTGTCAGCTGCTGGATCAAAATACCCCACGCCGCTATCCGTTGCCGCGCGTTTAACCGCTTTATGAATCCGCTTGTAAGCCATGCAGCGACACAGGTTAGCACTCATATGATTAACAATATCCTCATCCGATGGGTTGGGGTTATGTTCTAGCAAAGTTGCCGCCTGCATAATCTGCCCAGACTGGCAGTAACCACACTGGGGCACCTGCTCTTCAACCCAGGCCTTCTGCATGGGGTGCTGGTTGTTCAAGCCTTCAATGGTCGTCACCTTGGTATTCTTAGCCAGGCTCACAGGGTAGGAACAGGAGCGAATGGCATTGCCATCAATATGTACGGTACAAGCACCACACATGGCGATACCGCAACCAAACTTGGTGCCGGTTAAATTAAATTCATCCCGAATCACCCACAGTAAAGGGGTGTCATCAGCTACATTGGTGCTAACTTTTTCACCATTAAGATAAAACTCGATCATTCTGAACTCCTGATCTAACTAACCTTTTGAAGGGGCTTATGTTGAAGGGATTGGTTTTGTTGTGATTGCATCTGTAGCGGTAAGGACAAACTTAAGGATTGTGCACTTCGCCCTGATAACACCGCTTGACACTCGGCAAGGATTGACAGGGCTATGGTTTCTGGCAGATCACCGCCAAGATCCAAACCTGCAGGGCCTGCGAGACACTGAAAAGATGACAAGTCACTAAGCCCGGCTTTTTCCAGCACTTCCAGGCGCCTGTGGTTGGGGCCGAGCAATGCAAAATACTTAACACTGGAAGTAGCTAATGCATTAACGGCTTTAACATCCAGCGAGATACTATGGCTCATCACTACCGCAGCATCGATGGGATGAGCGTCGAGATGTTCAACCAGCTGCTCTATAGGCCCACGAATTAAATAGTGTGCCAATTCAAAAAACTCTCGCCTGGCGTTGGCAGGACGTGGATCCCAAATGCTCACCTGCCAACCAATCTCAGCGGCCAAGCGCGCTAAGGGTCTGGCATCAACACCGCCACCGGCAATCAAAAGATGGGGAACGGGTTTTGTTTGTATGGCTAAATACTCTCTGCCCGCTTGCTCAGATACAACGGCCAACGCCTGATGAGGCGTAGATGTAAATTCAAAATAATTGTGAGAAGCCTGTACTGCGCTGGTCAAATCAACGTGATAAGTTCCACTGTGTCCAGCCTGTAGCGATTGGCAGAGTTTATCCAGGTCCAGATAGCGATTTTCCCGGGTCACGGGCTGAAGCAGAATACGTACAACGCCGCCACAGCCAATCCCAAGCTGAAACGAAATATCGTCCTCATCATTGCCGTCATAGACCAAAATTGCGGACTCACCGGTTTGCATAACACGACGGGCATGGCGCTTAATGTCAGCCTCTAAACAACCGCCACTTAATAGGCCCAATTGATGTCCCATACCACTGAACATCATCATGGCACCCGCTTTACGGTAGCTGGAACCGACGGTGTCATAGACAGTGCCCAGCACCCACTCGGTTTGATCTTTAAGATCGAACCATTCCGACAGTACGTGAGATAGATGATTTGCCACGATGTACTCTACTCCGGGAGATAAACCAGATATCAACTTGACGATAAGCTCACTTCAACTCTCCCTTGCTGAGCTACAGTAGCGAGGAATAAAAGCGGAAATAAACCAGTCACCTTTTTGTAACCACAACACCAAACGCTATTGGCGGTTACAAAATTTAAAGAAATCAACCCGCTGAATTGCTAACTTAGCGAGTAACAACCGACTTACTGAATGACTGATCAAAGAATTGCATGCGTGCCAGCTCACCTATTCGGTTGGGGTAAGTAAGTTTCAAAGAATGGAAATCAGTGCTGACAACAGTTTCATAATGGGTGCGATTTTAGACACCACAAGATACAATTAAAAACAAGATATAGATGTAGGAGATACAAGTGAAACTTTTAAGCCGTATCGACATTCGCCAACTGCGTATACTCAGCAGCTTGCTACAGGAAAGGAATTTATCCAGGGTCGCAGATCAATTAGGTGTCACCCAACAAGCGGTCAGTGATCAGCTGAAGAAACTACGAGAAACATTGGACGATCGTCTATTTATCCGTACGAGTAACGGCGTAATTCCAACGCCCTATGCGGAATCCTTGCAACCTAAGGTTGAACATATTCTTGCGGCACTAGAGGATTTACTAACTCCGCAAACATTTGACCCGAGAACCGTCACCAGAACCCTCACCCTGTGCTCCACTGACCTGGAACAAATTGTCATCCTGCCCAAGCTATTGAAAATACTTCGCCGAGAAGCTCCTGGGGTCAGGTTGGCGGTTAAAAAGTTAGAACTGGATCAACTCTCTACATCCCTGCTGACCGGGGAAGTGGACTTGGTCATCAGCAACCCCGATTTTGCGCCTCCCAGTTATCCATCGCTCAGTTTATATCCTGAGCATTATGCCTGTGTTGCCTCTAAAGCCAACAAAACTGTGCGCAAGCAGATGACCGTAGAGCAGATTGCCCAGATTCCCCAAGTGGTTGTCTCACCTTCTCGCGGTGACTTTTCCGGCGCCGCCAATAGTTGGTTTGAGCAACAGGGGCATCCACGTAACGTAGTCCTGTCTGTACCAACCTTTTCTGCCGCTAAAGCCTGTATAGCTGAAAGCGATATTTGCGGTTTTATTCCAGCCAGGTTATTACCAGACGCACGCTTAAGAGTTATTGAATTAGACGCTGATGTGCCTGGATTTGAAGTGATTGCCGTTTGGCATAACCGTTCTTCTCAGGATCCTTTGCATCAGTGGTTACGGGAACAATTACTGGCCGTCGCAACGACACCTTGAGATATTCAAAGGATGATGATTACCCGTAAACTATTTGTAGTAAGTGTATTATGGTAACCTGACATAAATTTCGGAGGCTATACTTCTCATAGCCCCCCTCCTTCTGTAACCAGGAGACAACGAATGGATAGTGTTATAAAAACCGACGAGAAAGGCCGTAAAACCGTGTTAAACGCTTGTACCGAGCCCTGCTCAATTGAAAAAGGCATGCGTTTAATTGGCGGTAAATGGAAAGGCTCCATCCTCTGGCACTTAAAAGACGAACCGGTCCGTTTTAATGATTTAACCCGCATGCTGGGTGGTGCCAGTAAAAAAATGGTTGATCAACGTTTGAAAGAACTTGAAGCAGAAAATATGGTGTTGCGCAAAGTCATCAACGACCGCCCCATCGCTGTTACCTATGAGCTAACAGAATTTGGTCAGTCCGCTCTATGCATACTTGAGCGGCTGAAAGAATGGTCAGAAGAATACCATGTCGGAGACAGTGAAGAAGTCGCCACCGCCTAGTATCTGAGAGTAGAAAATAGAGGTTACCAAAAGTATACCAATTGAATTAATGCCACCAGCGAGAATAATGGTCTATATCTTTCAATAACCCTTATTGCTCAGGTGGTGCTATGTCCGATCAATACCATGTCGAATGTGACTGCGGTGCAGTCAACCTTACACTCTCCGGCGCTCCAAAGGTACGCGGATTTTGTCACTGTGAAGACTGCCGCGATCTTCTGAAGATTCCCTATCACTCGGTAACCGCTTGGGAAGCAGATCAGGTTTCTATTACCAAAGGTGAACCAGAAACTATTGCCTTTCAGCATCCCACCAAGCGTATGCAACGAATTTACTGCAAGCAATGCGGTGAAACCCTGTATAACACCAATGCCATGAACTGGAAGATTGTCTCCCAGCTTTTTATTCGCAAGAACTATGACGGCAAGCTACCGGAAGAACTGTCTTCGCAGATGCACTTTTTCTACGACCGTCGCATTGTCTCTATTGACGATGAATTACCTAAACGCCCTTAAGCGCCAATATTACCTATAGCAATTAACCCCTTACTCTTTATGCATCTTTCCACATAACGATATCGCTTGAACTATACTCAAGCGGTATCACCAATGTGGACGGATAAAGATGCGGGTTTGGCCAATAGTTCTGCTGCTTTGCAGTGTGCAAGCATATGCCACCGATAAGATTGTTTATTACAACAATCCCAATCGACTCGCGCCCTGGTCTATGCACGAGCCTCCCCAGCCGCCATACAATGGCATTATGTTACAGCTTTTCACTCAAGTAGCTGAGGCGAATAACATAAAACTCGAAGTTCTTACTATCCCCAGTAATCGCGCTATATCAACGTTTAAACGTGAAGATGATGTGCCCTGGGTAACCTGGGGCATAAAGGGATTGGTCAAGCTGCTTGGGGGAAGATTTGATTTCAGCTCCAATATGTCAATTGATATCGCCCCTTTCGATTGCCACTACATGATTCACAAAAACAGGCGGTGGGAAGACTTTGACAAAGACTTTTCGAATGCCAGAATTATTTTACCCAAACATATTCAAGATCAGGAGCTTCAATTAATTCTAGATGGAGGCTTTTCCCAGCGAGTATCTGCAGCCAATACCCTGGCTTTGTTTAAGCTTCTTATAAAAGGCCGTGGCGATATCGTCACAATGGGCCCGACAACTCTTAACTATGCGGCAAATAAGATGTCATTTGATTGTAGTGAAATCAAATACAAGCGCTGTAATATAGCCTCCCTAGACAATTTTGTCTTTATCTACAGCAATAATATCCCTCAAGCTACCATTGCCCGATTCAATGGCATGCTGGAATCCATGATTAACAATGGAGAGGTTGCCAAACTGATAGAACGAGTTGCACCGCCTCTTTGCATGAGATATGCCCCTGATATTGACAAATAGCCAAGCGAATCTCTGTTTTTGTCAATGTCTTCCTGATCTACCCAGATATACTCAAATTTTGCGTAAGACACTGGGTAGTAACCATCATGATACCAAGAACGATTTTTGAATCCGAACACGAGCTTTTCCGTGAATCCGTCCGCCGCTTCCTGGAAGCCGAAGTGGTGCCCTACCACGAGCAATGGGAAGAAGACGGTCAGGTAGACCGCGAGTTATGGCGCAAGGCTGGCGCTCAGGGTTTCCTCGCTCCTACCGTGCCAGAAGCCTTTGGCGGTGTTGGTGTTGACTATCGCTATAACGTGATTGTAAACGAAGAGGTTTCTCGTCTGGGACTCTCAGGCATTGGCTGGTCCCTGCACTCCGATATTTCTGTGCCCTACATCAACAACTACGGCTCAGATGCGATCAAAGACAAATTCCTGCCCGGTTGTGTGAGCGGTGATATTGTTTCCGCCATTGCCATGACCGAGCCAGGTACCGGTTCTGATCTGCAAAACATTAAAACCACGGCTGTACTGGATGGCGATGAGTACATCATCAACGGCTCAAAAACCTTTATCACCAATGGTCAACACGCCGATGTGGTGATTGTAGTGGCCAAAACCGATCCTGATGCCGGTGGCATGGGCGTGAGCCTGATTCTGGTAGAATCCGGTACACCGGGTTTTGAGAAAGGTCAAAACCTGAAAAAAGTCGGCATGAAAGCCCAGGATACCTCCGAGCTGTTCTTCACCGATGTACGTGTACCCAAGGGCAACTTGCTGGGCAAAGCCGGCGAAGGTTTTATCTACCTGATGCAAGAGCTGGCTCAGGAACGCTTGACCATTGGTACCATTGCGGTAGCCGCTTCAGAATCCATGCTAGAGCAAACCATCAACTATACGAAAGAGCGTAATGCCTTCAATCGTCCGGTTTCCGCGTTTCAGAATACCCAGTTCAAACTCGCAGAGCTCTCCACCCAGATTGCTGCGGCCAGAACCTTTGTTGACCGCTGTGTAGAATTGCACCTGAACAAACAGCTGAACGCTACCGGCGCCTCACAAGTCAAGCTACTAAGCTCTGAACTGCAGTGTAAAGTTGCCGACGAGTGCCTGCAGTTACACGGTGGTTATGGCTATATGTGGGAATACCCGATTGCCCGCGCCTTTGCCGATTCCCGTGTACAGCGCATTTATGGCGGCACCAGCGAAATTATGAAATTAATTATCGCCAGAGACCTGTTAGCCAACTAATATATAGCCTTAGTCGTCTATATATCAGGTACTCGTTCTAAGGCAAATAATGGTCTCGATTGATTCGTTGCATATCAATTCTGTTTTATCCTTCCTTGAAGGCTGTAAAAAACAGGGCATCAGCGCCGAGACCATTTTTCACGACATCGGCTTGGATCCTGCATTACTTAATCAAGCCGATGCCCGTGCGCCGGCAGAAAAAGCCGGCCAGCTTATTGAAGCTATTACCCGCGCGTTAAAAGATGAAACCCTGGGCTTTTTTCAGCGCCCCAGTCGCTTTGGTTCTATAGAGACCGCACTCTACGCCAGCATTCACAGCAAAACCCTGGGCGAAGCCTTTATGCGCTTTGGCCGCTTTTGGATGCTGATGCACGATGAGTGTCACTTCAATATCACTACCTCCGGTGAAGAAACCAAGCTCACGATCCAATTTAGCCGTCCGGAGATTTACCGCTATGTCAGCTTTAATGTCTGGATTGTGTTTTTCTTCACCCGCTGGAGCAGCTGGATAATCAATCAGCCGTTTATTGTTGATCGCCTGCATTTACCTTTTACCTACTGCCATGAAGCGGAAGACTTCCCCAATATGTTTCCCAGCCGGTTTTATTTCGATCAGCCGACACTGGAGATGATCTTTCACAGCCGTTACCTGGATACACATATCAAACAAACCGCCAAGGATGTACCGGACTTTTTGGCTATCGCCCCTAATCTGATGACCACCCACAGGGTCGATAACAGCCTGACCGGCCGCATTCGTCGCATGTTACAAAATGTGGATAATGTCGATGCGCTGCCATTAAAGGTCATCGCTGAATCGTTTGGAAGAACTCCGGAAACTATTCGCCGTAAGCTGAAAGACGAAGGCAGTTCTTATGCGGAAATCAAGGAAAGTGTGCGCCATGATATGGCGGTGTATCTGCTGCAAAAAACTGACACCCCTATTAATCAGATAGCGATCGATGTGGGGTTTTCAGATTCCAGCACGTTTAACCGGGCTTTCAAAAAATGGACAGGGTTAACACCTGGTGAATATAGACGTTCTATTACCTTACGAGGCTTTATTTCGAGCTAAAACATCTCGAATATAGTTATCCTCACACTTTATCAACTCTTTAAATCCCGAATTCATTTTGACAAATATATCGATACTAACGAACATACCATTTTCGTCTAGCGAGAAAACATCAATTCCTTGCACTAACTTCCCGTCAAGTGTTCCTTTAAACTCCAGTGCTACCTCGTCATCATGAATCCAACTACGCTGATAGTTGAAATCATCCATGATAGAACACAAAGCTTGAAGAATTAGTTTTGCGTAATCCTTTCCATGGAAAGGCTGTTCATGACGTGGAGAGATCAAAACAACATTTTCAGAAACAAGTTCAGTTAAAGGATCAAGATTTCCACTGTTTACACTTTCTTTTAGTGTACAGACAAATTTTTCAATATGAATATTCAATTTACACCCAAAAACCGGAAACTATGCAACTAAACTCTATATTGAAGCTATAAGTAAAATTACGCCCCTATATAATAGGGGCGCTCACTCAAAACTCCAGAGTGACAAGGAGAGAGATCGAATACTAGAACCTATACGACGCCTCAACAGAAATCCTACGAGGCGGCAACATCTCACCCGCAAAACCCTCTTCACCTAGTGGAGTAGCGCCACTGTATGCATATAGTTTTCTGTCGGTAATATTTTTCGCAACGATAGCAGCGGTCCAAGTATCATCCGACGCTGCTAACGCCAGACGGGCATTGATGAATGTGGTGGCAGGCATTTCAGAACGTTTATCTAAAGTCCCAGCGGTATAGTGATTATCTCTAAAATTGAAATCTATAGAGCTAACCAAGTTAGTAGTATCTGTAAGACTGAGGGTATGCGTTGCAGCCAAGTTAGCTGACCACTCAGGCGTATTCTGGCCTTCATAACCTTTAAAATTACAGTTAAAGCTTGGATCACTAGGTATATTTAGTGGTGGGGCCCCAACAGCAGGACAAGATGCTTGTGAGTAATCTTGCCACTCATAGTCCAGGTAACCAACATTACCGGTGATAAGCAAGTTTTCACCAGCTTGCCAACGACCATCAACTTCGAAACCTCGTACTACAGCCTCACCTGCATTCGTTACCGCAAATCCAAATATGCCATCAAATACACTAACTTGCATATCGGAAAACTCGGTCCAATAAAGAGCCACGTTCATCTCTGCAGATCCATCCAGCAAAGACATTTTAGCACCCAGCTCATAGGTTTTGGCCTCTTCCTGATCGTAGAAAAAGTTATCTGCACCTAACGCTAAAGCGCCATAAGCCAACCCAGAAATGGGGCCTGTATCTCCTTGTGAGAATCCATTAATGCCTCTTGCGTCGAAGCCGGCGGCCTTATAACCTTCTGAATAGCTGATATATAACATGGCATTTTCATTAACGTCATATTGCAAAGTAACAGCCGGTGTCCAGTTATTTTTACTATATGAACCCTTCAAATCGTGCTCAGCCACCTGAAAACCGTTTACCGCAGCCACCTCAGAAAGTGAAGCTGATACGAGAGGATCAAGAGGTAAACCTGTAATTGCAGAAGTTTGTATTTGCGAACGCTGACCTTCTTTTTCGTCACGGGAGAAACGCAACCCCATTAATAACCGAAGATCGTAAGACATATCCCAGGTTACCTGACCAAAAGCGGCTAAAGTTTCCGACTCTTGTATAAATGGCCTATCAACCGCGATATCTAACGCACCTACGGGTAAACTACTCAGAATATCGAAGCCCATAGAGGAAGGAGTAAGATCTGTTACCTCTCGATAATCCTGCTTTGAATTTTGATAGAAAATTCCACCGATGTAGTTAATATCGCTATCACCATTGGAGGTCAAACGGATTTCCTGGCTAAATTGATCAAATTTTTCTTCCATATCAATTTTTACCAAGGGAAGCTCTGTATGATCAGCGTCAAATCCATCTTCAACGTACTTGTACTCGGAGTAGGCACTAATAAGATTTAAACTGTGATTTTCAAATTCGTAATCCAGTGTCAGCACATAAGCTTTATTTTCAAAATCTAGCTTAGCCTCCTCATTTACCCAGCTATTGTGATCTATAGAGACCTTACCTGGTTGATTCAATACTCCTCCGTTATACAGTAATGGGGAACCGCCCATCAAAGCTGCAGCAGCAAGATAGTCATCGTATGCGCCGGTATCCAAAGTAGAAAGAGACCTACGCTTACGTTTTAAATTAGAGTATTCGGCTTTAAAGGAGGCACTTAAGCTATCGTTCACATCGTAATCTACAACTATCCGAGCGATATTCTCATCCAACGAAGGTCCGTATTTATCGAGCGTTTGATTCTTAACGTAACCCCCTTCCTCACGGTCTCTCAGCGCTAATCTGGCATTAATATTGTCGGTTAATGGTCCAGAGATTACAGCATTGATTTCTTTCTCATCATATTCCGCCCCATAACTCGCACTGACAAACCCTTCAAACTCTGAAGTCGGTTTTGCCGTGGTTTGACTGATTGCACCAGCAATTGAACTTTGCCCGAAAAGCACCCCCTGAGGGCCTCGCAAAACTTCTACACGCTCAATATCCATAAAGGAAGCTCTCGCTTGCAGGCTTCGACCTGTATATACACCATCGGTGTAAACACCAACCGACTGCTCAAAACCTTGGTTAGAGCCCGACCCTATGCCACGAATAAACAACATAGGTACCAAACCACCTTCAACCACCTTTAAATTTGGTACATAAGAGGATAGATCCTGGATATTTTCAATACCCGCTTCTCTTAGTTTGTCTCCTCCTACTGCAGCAACGGATACCGGGACATCTTGTAAGCTCTCTGCCCGTTTTTGAGCGGTAACAATCACTTCTTCCAGCTTAAATTCCTCTGCATTCAACTCCGTTAAGGGGAGTAACGAGGCAATAATTCCTGTATGTAAAACAGACTTGCTAAATGGTATGCCTTTCATGACATAGTCCTCTCTAATCTTAAAACGTAAAACTTATTGTTTTTTTAATTAGTACCTTTCATCAGCCAAAGTCGAATAACAGCACTTTTATCAGAAATCCTCTGCTATTTTTTGACCACCGGTACAGATCGAAACATTAACAACAGACACTGAAACAATTCACTTAAGAATTAACATCCAGACACAACTTATAATACATTTGTGTATTTCAAATTCAATGGGTATTTTTAATATAAAAGTTAGATTGCTGAATGTCGCGAATAGTAAAAACTTAACCGATTGATAAATAAGGATTTTATTCAGAGATAAAGAATAAGAACCATTAGAACAAATTAGAATAAGGAGACAATTATGAAGCCCTTAAACAGAGTAAGGATAACGAGCTAGATGTCGTTATTTAACAAACAGGAAAGTAAGGCAACTCATTAATAATAAAATGAGTTTTGATATCATTGTTGATGGATATGAGAGGGGGACTACAGCCCCCTAATATGATGAGTAATATAAGAAAGCGTTTTACCTTTATTTGATTAAACGAGGCTGTAAATCTAATTGTGTAACGACTCATTAACTTGTGCTTTCCCCAGTGGAGTGAAGTAATGAGCAACACAATGGATAACGACAAAATTAAAGCCATGGCGGTCGAGCTGGCCAAAGGCCTTAAAACCCCTGAAGACCTGAGTGCTCTGAGCGCTCAGCTAACCAAAATCACTGTAGAAGCCGCCCTGAATGCCGAGATGGAGGAGCATCTCGGCTATGCCCCCAACGAAGCCAAGGGGCGCAACAAGGGGAACAGTCGCAATGGCTACTCCAGGAAAACCCTCAAGGGCGATCATGGAGAAATTGACATCGACACACCTCGTGATCGCGATGCATCCTTCGAGCCTCAGATCGTCCGTAAAGGTCAAACTCGTATCACTGGCATGGACGATCAGATTCTGAGTCTGTATGCCAAGGGGATGAGTACCCGTGATATTGTCGCTGCCTTCAAGGAAATGTACGATGCCGATATCTCTGCAGGGCTTGTTTCAAAGGTTACTAACGCTGTCATTGATCAGGTCGTAGAGTGGCAAAACCGCCCCTTGGAAGCGGTGTATCCCATTGTTTATCTCGACTGTATTGTGGTCAAAATCCGGCAAGACAAGCGGGTGATAAACAAATCCATCTATCTTGCCCTGGGTATCAATCTGGAAGGCCAGAAAGAACTGTTGGCCTATGGATCTCAGAAACTGAAGGTGCAAAGTTCTGGCTCAGCGTCCTTACCGAGCTTCAGAATCGTGGCGTAGAGCAAATCCTGATTACTTGCGTTGACGGCCTCAGTGGCTTCCCTGATGCGATACAAGCCGTTTACCCTCATGCTAAGGTTCAGCTATGCATAGTCCACATGGTTCGTAACTCTCTTAAGTATGTGTCCTGGAAGGACTACAAAGCCGTCACAGCGGCTTTGAAACGGGTTTACCAATCAGCCACAGAGCAAGAGGCCAGTCTGGAACTGGAGAGGTTTGCCAAAGAATGGGATCACAAGTATCCGCAGATTAGTAAATCCTGGCGAAGCCACTGGAGCAACTTGATTACAATCTTCGATTACCCTGAAGACATCCGCAAAGCGATCTATACAACCAACGCCGTAGAATCGTTAAACAGTGTAATCCGCAAATCGATCAAGACACGTAAGCTGTTCCCCACAGATGAGTCAGCAATGAAAGTTGTTTACTTGGCCATTCAGGCGGCTTCGAAAAAATGGACAATGCCTATCAGAAACTGGAAGGCGGCGATGAATCGATTTATGATCGAGTTTGAGGAGCAGCTAGCCCCTCATATTTAAACTGGGTGGTTACACAGTTTTATTTACAGGCTCGATTAAACCTTTAGCAAAAGATACAACAAAAGGAATAAGGCCTCCAAACCTTGAAGCCCCCGTATTAGATGCATTTCCGGCCTTAGCTCTTGCGGATATACCATGCATAATACTCGCCAGTCTAAATAAGTTATAAACATGATAGTAGGTAAAATCTTTTGGCGGTTCTAACTTAGAACGCTCAAAATATCTAGCCGTGATTTCCTCCAGAGAAGGTATGCCTAAGGCCTCTAAATTACTAGACGCCAGAGATGATCCACTTTTCATACTAATCGGAACAAGCCACCCCAACAAATAATAACTTAAATCTCCAAACGGACAACCTAAGGTAGATAGCTCCCAGTCAATTACACCAGTTGCTTTTCCTTGCTCTCTATCAAAAATAACATTATCTAAACGATAATCGCCATGAACAATGGAGATTGTTTCCTGCTCTGGTAAGTTTTTGATTAACCAATCGAAAAGATCACCCATACCGTCAACGGGATCACCTGCTGCCTTATATTGAGTATACCAACGGTCAATTTGTCTTTTATAGTAATTCGAAGTAGGACCAAATTTTTCAAGCCCGACATCTTCAGGT
This sequence comes from Maricurvus nonylphenolicus, assembly GCF_042854845.1. Classification (GTDB taxonomy): domain Bacteria; phylum Pseudomonadota; class Gammaproteobacteria; order Pseudomonadales; family Cellvibrionaceae; genus Maricurvus; species Maricurvus nonylphenolicus. The sequence continues at coordinate 3,817,386 of NZ_AP031498.1, forward strand.
GCAATATTGTGGAGATCGGCCAATGCATCTGTTAGGGAATAGTAGATATCCTTACGCTCTTCCATGTCACACTCCGGGAGCAGGGGATCCCAAAAAATCCTCCCATCAAGGAATTCCATTATATAAAACTCTTGACCTATGACACTATCATCCTCACAGTGCGATATAATATCTGGAACCGGAACGGCAGAAGAGCCAAGTGCTTGCATCACTCTCGCTTCGCGATCAATAGCATGAGCCGAACTGTGAATTTCACCATGAGGCTTTCTCCTCAATACATATACGCGTTCTCCACTTTTAATTCGGTAGGTAGGATTTGACTGACCTCCAGAAAACTTCTTAATATCTAGCGGACCCTCTATCCCTTCTACATGCTGTTTGAGGTAAGCAAGTAATCTATCTTGATCAACAGCCATACTTTCTGATGGTTTAGCATAAGTTGCTGTCTCATTATTAGAATTATTCATATTAGTTTGCCCCATGACGGCTAAGTTGGCTCTTTAGCTCATATTTTGCAATCGTTAACTCATGCACTTCGTCCGGCCCATCTGCTATGCGTAACGCTCGTGCCCCGGCAAATATTTCAGGTAGGTCGGTATCTTGAGTAAGTCCAGCAGCACCGAATGATTGAATTGCCATGTCTGCTACTTTTTGAGCCATTTTAGGGGCGACCACTTTAATCATGGCAATTTCTTTCCGAGCGGCTTTTGCCCCATGAAGATCCATCACGTGAGCTGCGTTCAAAGTTAACAATCTGGCCATATCGATATCCATCCTTAACTCAGCAACACGCTGCTGCCAAATAGTTTGCTTGACCAAAGGCTTTCCAAACGCTTCCCTACTGGCCAATCTGTTACACATAAGCGATAAACATTTTTCCGCAGCCCCAATCAACCTCATACAATGATGGATTCGACCAGGTCCCAGTCGGCCTTGTGCAATCTCAAAACCTCTACCCTCACCAAGAATTAAATTCTTTGCGGGCACTCGAACGTTATTTAACACTACTTCCCCATGCCCCTGAGGTGCGTGCTCATAACCACCTGAAGACAACATGCGCTCAATTTTTACACCCTCTGTATCAGCGGGAACAAGAATCATTGACTGTTGTCGGTAAGGATCAGCATTATTGTCCGTCTTACCCATCACGATGTATATCTTGCATCTAGGATCACCAGCATTGGTTATCCACCACTTACGTCCATTGATGACGTAATCATCACCATCACGCACTATTTGAGTCGATACATTCGTTGCATCGGAACATGCCGCTTCTGGTTCCGTCATCAAAAAGGCAGAACGAATATCTCCACTTAGCAATGGCAAAAGCCATGTAGCGTTTTGCTCTTCATTGCCATACATATGCAACAATTCAATATTGCCACTGTCTGGGGCCTGGCAGTTAAAAATCTCAGGCGCAATAAAGCTATGACCTGTAAGTTCAGCAATAGGAGCGTAGTCTACATTACCCAATCCACGTCCATGGAGTGTATCTGGCAGGAATAAGTTCCAAAGCCCCAGATTTTTTGCTTCCTGCTTAAGCTCCTCCAGTACAGGAGGAATCATCCACTTCCCATCTCTCAGCCTTTCACTTTGCGCAAGTTGCTCTTTAAACAATGCCTCAGATGGTTTAATACGTGTTTCAATAAAGTCAAAAACCTGATCGTAGATCTTTTTTGCACTTTCTGACATAGGTATAAGGTCTATCGTGTTCATCTCTTTCCCCGTAGTGTCATTTGTTCGACTGAATTATTCATTCAATGTTTAGTTACCATTCTCGCATGTAATGGCTATACGCCCATTCGATATACGACGCTCTAAAGTGGTTAACGCTTCATCTGCCTGAGATAACGTAAATGTTGCTGACACGTGTGGAGTAACCTCCCCTTTTTCAGCGCTTGCTAGTAGGTACTTAACACTATCCCGAAGAGAATTTGGTTCTTTTCTTGCCGCCTCTCCAGCCCTAACACCTATAATGGTGTGTCCTTTTAACAAGGCATAATTCGCAGAAAATGTCGGTATTTCTCCACTCGCAAACCCAACGATTAGATACTTACCGCCCCACCCTAGAAGTTTGGATGCCGATTTAGAAAAATCCCCACCCACGCAATCAACAACAACACTAACCCCGTTAGACTCAAAGGATTTCACACTATCAACAATGCTCTCTTTTTGATAATTTACTGTGTGGTCTGCCCCTAAACCCTTTGCCAGCTTTAATCCTTCGATATTTGATCCAGTGGCAATAATTTTTGCACCTACCTGCTTGGCAATTTGTACACACGCCAACCCAACGCCCCCCGTGGCACCACTTATTAATACAACATCATCAGATGTTAACTGTGCCTTTTGAATAAGTGCATGATGGGCAGTACGCGCAGCCACAAAAAAGCAAGCCCCTTGCTCGTATGAAAATATACTTGGTAAAGGAAGTATATTGCTCTCTGGAAGGACAATTTCTTCGGCATAAGATCCCATCCTTGCAACACCTATCACCTTATCACCAACCGAAACAGATGAAACATCGTGTCCGACTTCAGAAATTTTTCCGGCCACCTCCATTCCTGGTACAAATGGTGGATCCAAACGCAGTTGATATTCCCCTTTTGTCATCAGTAAATCTGGAAAGTTGACACCAGCCGCGAATACCTTGATCCTTATCTGGTTAGGTTCAAGTTCAAGGCATGGAAGATTTTTTATCTGAATTGACTTGGGCCCAGACAATGCTGTACAAACAGCAGCTTTATAGGTGTCACTCATTGTTTATATTCTCTATCAATGAAGACGATGGCATGCCCTTGTAAAGTTTTGATGCCGCCATCAATCTCTGCAGTCAGGTTAAGTCTGGCGGCTTTACGGCCATCAATGCTAACAACCTCATCAACCAAAGCGCTACAACACACATTAACTCCCACAGGGGTTATATTTAGAAACCTAACATCCACACTATGAATATCGGACTGGGGAACAATCGTTCTCAGATAACGTGTCATGTAAGCCATCGACAACATCCCATGCGCAAATACATCTTCAAAGCCAAATTGTTTAGCAAAGTCTGTATCAATATGTATCGGACTTGGATCACCTGATCCACCCGCAAACATGGCTAAGGTCCAACGTGTTATAGGCCCATAAGAACGATTAGAAAGTTCATTTCCTTTCGAGAATTTGTGTTCTATTAATTCAGCCATACATCACCCCCGGTTAGGTATCACAATTGAAGAGTAGGCTTTTGCACACAACTCGCCATGCTGATTAATTGCTTCGGTAACCTGACGCACGACTTCATGACCACCTTTCTTTTCATCTATGGCTACAGTTGTTGTTGTTATTGCAATGCGGTCTCCTGCATAAATCATTTTGAAGTATTCAAACCCCTGCTCACCATGTAATACTTCACCAATGCTATCTACCATATGCTCAATTGCGTTTTTCTCTGCGGGATGAATCATACCCAAGCAAAACATAAATGTGGGCGGCGCAGGCAATGCTGGGTGACCAGCTGCAATAGCAGCCTTCTCATCCAGATATACAGGATCATCTTCTCCTGTTGCCACGGCAAATAAACGAAGCCTACCTGCTTCCACATCGCAGTAACGCGTATTTGTCTTTGCCCCTACAAAATCTTTATCTATCATAAAGTTACTCCTTATAACCTGGCTCACCTTTTAAAAGGCTAACTGAAGCCCTGATTCAGGCCAGGTGCATTCAAGTAATTGACCTGTACCCGAAGCACTTATTACAGCGCGTTTAAGGTTTTCACCACCAAATGCAATATTAGTAACCATGGGATCACAATCTACGGGGAAGAATTCTGGATCCTTACCTCCTCCCACAACTGTAATCCCACCATCCGCTAACGTTGCAACAGCAATTCGTCCACTCTCCAATACTGCAAGAGAATCAAAAAGCCGGTAACGAGGCTCTCCATGAATTAATTCGCCCGGGAGCCCTGGAATTTCCGGCGCAAGCTCTCCTTCGCCAACAATATCCAAAGCCCAAACCCGTGAAGTAAATGTCTCAGCTACTACTACTTGATTTCCATCAGGCATAATGCCAATACCATTAGGGTTCATAATCGGAAACCTAGCTTCCCGGATCATACTCCCATCGGGTTTGGCATAATAAATAGCTCCCTGATCTACCTTTCTGTCATGAGCATGGCCAAAGTCAGTAAACCAAAAACCTCCTTCTTTATCGAAAACGATATCATTCGGGCCTTTCAACGTTACACCATTACATGCCTGGTAGATCCGATCCACAACACCAGTTACTAGGTCTACTCTGTCTATCCAACCATTCTTATAATCAGGACTAGCCCCATCAGCAATGGTGAAGTCACCAAATTTCTTAAATTGCATTCCACCGTTATTACAGACATACAATGCTCCGTCAGGGCCTATGGCAGCACCGTTTGGCCCACCGCCTGTATTTGCAACAACTTCTCGCTTACCCCCCCAAAACCGAGAGATCCGACCTGCGGCAACCTCAACACAAATGACTGATCCATCAGGCATTATGATTGGCCCCTCTGGGTACTGAACATCTCTGGCAAGTACTTTTATATCCATCTCAACCTCCACACCAAAACATACATCATTGACTTAGAATACACTTATGTATTATAAAATCAATACTACGAGCAAAGATTATCGGTAACTAACTATTACCTAAATCGCAGGAGAGCCCATATATGATGAATGCCCTTGATATTAGAATTTCTGACGAGGCTTCTATCGAAGCAATTGAAAAAACCCCAATAACAGACCGGATCGACTCCAAATCAACCTATGAGGCTATCAGCAAAACCGCAAACGTAATGCCTGATGCCCCAGCAATCCACTGGATGCCAAAGGGGTTCCCAAGTAGTGATGACAAGACATATAGCTACAATCAACTATTTGCCAAAGTCACCCAAGCTGCAAATCTATTTAGGTCAATAGGAGTAGAACGAAATATCGCTATTTCCTTTATCCTGCCAAATCTCCCTGAGACCCACGCGATTATCTGGGGAGGCGAAGCCGCAGGTATAGTTAATCCTATCAACCCCTTCCTGGAAGTAGACCATATAGTCTCAATTCTTGAAGCCGCACAATCCCATGTGCTTATTACAGTTAGGGGGGGTATATTTGATGATTACGCCAAGAAAGCTCAGCAGGCTGCCGACCGCGTATCCCGGATTACAAAGCGCTACTATATAGACTGGGTTCCTGGTTCCCAGGTAGATTTTGGTGAAGACTTCCTTCAGGCCTGCGATTCACAACCGGGAAATCAGCTGAATTTTGAGCTTGATGCAGAACTGAATGATATTTCTAGTTATTTACATACAGGCGGCACTACTGGAGCACCAAAACTTGCTCAACATACCCATGGTAATCAATTAAAACAAAGCTGGATGATGGCTTGCACAGGTAATATTGGCCCTGAAACCATATTTGCAGCTGGACTACCACTGTTTCATGCTAATGCCTATCGAATGTCAGGCATCATGATTTTTGCGACCGGGGCTTCGATTGTCTTGATGGGGCCTTCCGGTTATCGAGATCCGGCTGTTGTTCAAAACTTTTGGAAAACAGTAGATCATTATCGAGTAACAACCTTTTTAACAGTCCCGACTATTTATTCTGCTTTACTTGAAATTCCTCAAACCAATGAAGATACATCAAGTTTAACGCATGCTTATTCCGGTACCGCTCCTATAGCCATTGAAACCATTAAAAGATTCCACGATCGATTTGGAATACATATATTAGAGGGATGGGGCCTCACAGAAGCCACCTGTGCATCAACAGGCAATCCCCTCTATGGCGAAAAAAAGATTGGTTCCATTGGCCTGCGTATGCCTTACCAGGAAATCAGAGTTGTTATTCTAGATGATGATGGACAGATAGAACGAGACTGTGAGACTAATGAAACTGGCGTTCTAATCTTAAGTGGACCAAATATTATTCAGGGGTACAAGCAAACAGAATTTAATGCTGATCTTTTCCCCGCTGAAAATTGGTTGAATACTGGCGACCTTGGATATAAGGATGAAGATGGCTATTTCTATATCTCCGGCCGTAAAAAAGACCTGATTATTCGAGGTGGCCATAACATTGACCCAGCGATGATTGAAGCACCTCTATCCACTCACCCTGATGTTGCCTTATGTGCATCAGTCGGTAAGCCAGATTCACGCCTAGGTGAAATGCCTGTTGCCTACGTTACCTTGCGACCAAATGCCTCATCAACAGGGGAGGATATCCAACACTACATCGCCGAAAAGATAAGTGAACGAGCCGCTATCCCCAAGATTGTGGTCGTGATAGACACCATGCCACTGACAGGGGTAGGAAAAATTTCAAAAATTCATCTTAGGGGTATGGCCTCAGAATCCGCACTAGAAGAAGCGCTTAGAGATAGAGGTGTTGATACATCCGACTTTACTTTTGAAGCCGACTGTTCTGGTCATCGCCGAATGAACGTAACCATCACAACAGGCCGTAACTTGTCAGATCCAGAAAGGGCACAAATTGAAGACATCTTGCACCCTTTTATTGTTGATCACACGATTGTTGAATCCATTTAGTCTTTAGCGACTCTTGGGTAAAGCCTTAGCCCGCAGCCAATTCTAAAAGACTGCCTAAGGCTTTACCCAAAGACTTATCACTAAAATATTTAGGTTCGGCCAGTACCTGTAAACTGTAACCGAGAGACATCCCCATAGCCATAGGTGTTAATAGTTTTGAAAAACTTGCATCAGCACCAGTAGACTCTAGGTATTGCTCTAATAATTTAGCCATTTGTTCACGGTGATTGCTGTAGGAGCTAATAAAACGCTTCCTAAATGGAGGACTACGGAATGCATGCAAAAAAAACTCGCAGGTCAAACGGCACCATTCATTGGATTCTTTGCCTCTGTTATAAAACCGCTCCAGAGCTTTTACAATCTCGTCAGGGTGGTCGCTATGCTCATCAACAACATTAGATAGGGAGTCCAACTCGTAAACAAAATACTCATCCAGCAGATCAATAAGAAGCTCATCTTTAGATTCATAGTTACTGTAGAAAGCGCCTCGGGAAAAGCCAGCACTTTCAGCAATCAAATCAACTGTAGCTCCAGAGTAGCCTTTTTCAGCTATTAGTTTTCGTGCGGAATCACACAGTTTCTTCCGAGTTAATGCCTTACTTTCTGCTCGAGTTAGTCTTGCCATTGCTATTTTCACTTAATGAGTTCATCTTACTCTAACGCACACCTTATCCACATATGCCATGGATACAAGCCACATTAGCTGGAAATACCCCAATAAAATGAGGATCACCAGACTGATAACCTCGAATAATAGCTTGTTTGTGAAGGAAAAATCCACCTCAGAATGGATATATAAGAAATATCATTACACTAGCAATGTACTCACCAGTAACAGTTGATTTAGAGCAACCCCGTTATACATGCGTTCTGCTTTATATCCCTCATGTCGCTTTGATACTTCAGACGTATTTTATAGGTATAAAAAAGCCCGCTATCGAGTGCATCGATAGCGGGCATTTAAGGTTTACTTATTGAAATGTCTCACCTTTAGCCAAAGTCTCAGCAACAATTTTTGGCGCTTTAAAGCGTTCACCATAACGCTCTGCCAACTCGTCACAGCGATCAATAAAATTCTGCAAACCGTAGGTATTGACATATTGAATGTAACCACCGGTCCAAGGTGGAGCACCAATACCCATAATAGAGCCAATATTACCATCAGCCACATTACGTAAAACACCTTCTTCCAGACAGCACAGGGTTTCGATCACACAGCTGAACATCAATCGATCTTTAATATCCTGATCACTTACCGAAGCATCTACTTCATCATTGGCGTACAGCTCTTTCAGCTTCGGCCAAATCACCTTGCCTTCGTCGGTATAATCAAAGTAACCACCGTCACCATGATAACGGCCACCTCGGTTGTAGTCGTTGACTAACGTTTCTCTGATACTCCAGGAGTCCGGACGCTTCTCATCCTCTGCTTTAATCAATCCCGCTTCCAGGTGAGCTTTACGAATCTGCAGTAATAACTTTAAACTGACTTCATCATTGATGGCCAGAGGACCAATAGGCATACCAATCGCTTTACCCAAATTGTCTACGCGGATAGGATCTATGCCATCATTAACCATAATGGCTGCTTCACCTAATTGCGCAGCAAAAGCTCGACCAGTGAAGAAGCCTACTTTATCGTTTACAACAATAGGGGTTTTCTTCAACTGCTGAACAAAGTCAAAACCTTTTGCCAAAGTTTCCTCGCTGGTTTTATCTCCGCAGATAATTTCTACCAGAGGCATTTTATCTACAGGAGAGAAGAAATGTAGGCCAATAAAGTTCTCAGGTTTTGCACTGCCTTCTGCCAACTTTGTAATAGGCAAGCTAGACGTATTAGTTGCCCATACGCCGCCTTCGACCAATTGCGGTTCGCAGTCTTTAGTGATTTTGTGTTTGAGGCCCATATCTTCAAATACAGCTTCAACCACCAGATCACAACCGGCCAGCGTTTCATCTTTATCAGTTGGCGTAATCAGATTAAGTAATGCAGCTTTCTTGGTATCGTCAGAACGGCCACGGCTAATGGCTTTATCCAGAAGTTTCTCAGAGTAAGCCTTACCCTTCTTAGCTGCCTCCATGCTCATATCTTTCAATACAACCTCGATACCTGCTTTAGCCGCCACATAAGCGATACCCTGGCCCATCATACCGGCCCCGATCACACCGACTTTTTTCACTTTGGATTCTTCAAAACCCTGCGGACGGCTGGCACCACCATTTACCTGGTTTAACTGGAAGAATAAGGTACTGATCATATTCTTCGCTTGTGGAGTCGTAACCAGATAAGCAAGCTTGCGGGATTCGATGGTTAACGCTGCATCAAAACCAACAGTTACGGCTTCGACAGCCGTTTCCACAATGCTCTCCGGAGCAGGCATCAAACCACGGGTCTTCTGTTTCAGCATTTGTGGGGCAATCATGGCGACCTGAGCAACAGATGGATGCATAATGTTGCCTCCTGGAATTTTAAAGCCTTTTTTATCCCACGGCTGTACTGCGGCTTCAGTATTGTCTTTGTTTTCCAGAATCCAGGCTTTCGCTTTAGGTAGCAGGTCGTCCTTACTGGCGACCGTATCGTGAATAAAACCTACGTCTTTAGCTTTGACACCACGAACCTTCTTACCCTCCATCAGGAACGGTAATGCATTTTGCAAACCTAATAGATTGGTCAAACGCACCACCCCACCGGCACCAGGCAATAGACCCAACTGTACCTCTGGCAGACCAATCTCAACACTCTTGTCATCCCACGCAATACGGTGGTTACATGCCAACGTTAATTCAAAACCACCACCCAGTGCAGCACCGTTTATAGCAGCAACAACGGGTACAGGTAGTTTTTCCAAGCGACGGAATAACGCTTTGGCTTCTTCCAACTTTTCAAATAATTTAGCTTCTTCACCGGGTTGAACGGCCAACAATAAATTTAGATCGCCACCTGCAAAAAATGTCTTTTTAGCTGAGGTAAATACCACACCGGTCAAATCTGTCTCTGCCTCAAGACGATTAACGGTTTCGGTCATTACCACATCGTATTCTTCGTTGACGGCATTAACAGGGCCCGTCATATCCATGGTGATGGTTACAATGCCATCTTGATCTTTTTCGTATTTAAAAACACTCATCATTCTTTCCCACTTAATAATCTATACGAGATGTCAGTCTTCTTTCGAAGTCTCTGGATACCCGCTCAGCCCAGGCTGCCCTCTCTTGCAGAGCAATTCACCTTGTTCGCGGGTATGGCATCTTATGAATTCGTCTTATACACGCTCGATAATGGTTGAAATACCAATACCGCCAGCAGCACACAGTGACAACATGGCGCGCTTCAAGCCGCGACGTTCCAGTTCATCCAACATGGTGCTCACCAAAATGGCACCGGTTGCACCCAGTGGGTGACCCAAGGCAATAGCGCCACCAGTAACGTTGGTGATTTCGTGGCTAATATCCAGATCTTCCATATAGCGAAGAACCGCAGAGGCGAAGGCTTCGTTAATTTCCCACAGATCAATATCTTTGTGCGTCAAGCCTGCAATTTTCAGGCACTTCTCAGCAGCAGGTGCTGGGCCCAGGAAAATCAGGGAAGGATCGGTAGCTACAACAGCACCGGCCAGAATACGACCGCGCGGGGTCAGACCCAGGTCTTTACCGGCCTGCTCACTACCCAGCAGTACCGCACTGGCACCGTCGACAATACCGGAGGAGTTACCGGGCGTATGCACATGATTAACCTCAGCAAAACGCGGGTATTTTTGCAGCAGGTGATCATCCATACCCAAGGCACCCATTTGGGTAAAGGACGGCTTCAGAGAGGCCAGCTTTTCCATGGTGGTGTCAGGTTTTACAAAGTCATCTTTCGCCAGAATGGTCACACCGTTGGCGTCAACTACCGGTACAACAGACTTGTCAAAGTAGCCGTTTTCCAGCGAGTGAGCGGCACGCTTTTGTGATTCCAGCGCGTAGGCATCCACATCTTCGCGGCTCCAGCCGCCCATAGTCGCAACCATATCCGCCGCAACACCTTGAGGCACGGAGGTGCGTTTCATCACAAATTCCGGGTCAAACAGAAATGCACCGCCGGCGGTACCCATAGGGATACGGGACATGCTCTCTACACCACCGGCAACGATCATCTGGTTCCAGCCAGACATAATGTTTTGTGCCGCAGAGTTCACAGCATCCAAAGCGGATGCACAGTAGCGGTCCATTTGCACACCGGGAACAGATTCACTCCAACCGGCGTGTACTGCAATGGTTTTGGCCACATCGGCTCCCTGCTCGCCTACCGCGGCCGTACAGCCCATCATAACGTCATCGACGTATGAGGTATCCAGGTCATGGCGAGTCTGAAGTTCACGAAGTAGACCTGCACCCAGCTCAATGGGCTTCACTTCGTGTAAAGCACCATCCTTCCTGCCTTTGCTGCGCGGCGTGCGGATGGCGTCGTAAATATAGGCGTGATTAGTCATAGTTCTCTATCCGTTAAAAGGGAAATCAATTCATTGAGCTCAGCCAAAGTATATGGAGCCCCGGACAGCAGAACTATGACGGTGGAAATCAAAGAAAATTGATCAAAAGTTACACATCCATATATCCAATACCAGCTTCCTATGATCCATTAACTATGGGTTTACCTGTACATATCGACTTTCAAACCCTTATTCTCAAAGGTGCCAAATATCCGCGTAAATAGAACCAAAACTAACAAGGTAAAATTGCAAACCTTCAGGATTCTCTATCTGCTAGACTAAGTCTGTTAAGCGTCGAATAACATTCAAAATGGTGGTAGCTGGTATTGTTTCAAAATATGTCGATCTACGTGATCACAACAATCGCGATATTTTTCAGCCTGGGAATAAACCAAATGGTGCATTCTTCAGAAGACTGCCATAGCAAGGTGGTAACCTGGTATTCTGACGGAGTAATTTCTCACAATGATGACGATACTAAAGGTTTGGTTCCCGACTTATTGAAGACTATTTCCGACCAACAGCCTTGCCAACTCACCAGTACCTTTCTACCTATAGCAAGGTTGTTTGCCCATTTAAGTAACAACCAAATCGATGCCAGTATTTTCGTCACTCCGTATGGTGAAGAAATTATAGAAACTGTTAATCGTTTACCCTCTAGAATATCCAAAGAAACAGTATCAGCCAGAATTCGTCACACCACCCCACCTTTATTCCATTCTCGTCTTGGATTTTTTGCGAAGTCAGATTTTTCAGGAAAAATATATTCAGAGTCAGATTTACTTGACTATAAAATAGGGGCTATCAAGGTATCAATATTTTCCCCAGAAAGTTATCGTTACTATACCGGATTGGCATTTACTCCCGAGGGATTCATCAACAGATCCGCCGGATTTAAATCACTTTTAGCAGGTCGGCTTGATCTGTTTTTTAGCTCTTTCGCTATTTATAACAGCTTTGTAGATACTTACCAGGTAAACAACCTAAAACTCATTAAAGAAACTAAATCAAGCACCTTCCGCCTTGTCTTCTATAAAGACATCTCAGCAGAAAAGGCTATTGCAATTGACAAGGTAATAATACAACTAAAAGAAAGCGGCCAAATTCAACGTATAATCCAGCGCCACGCCAAACCAGAAAGCTTTTTAAAAGAGTGATCCATATTTCTTATGAATTAAAAATACAACAACTTAGTTTACTTTTTTAATCGTGACAAAGCCATGATCAATTTACGCTCAGCAATTAATATTTTCTAAAACTGTATAAGATTGTAAGAATCATCAACACATGAGATTATAATGTAAATCACCCAAAACAAGCCCCCCTTAAACTTTCTATACACTAGAATATGACGAGTAAAAGCAGCCATAAAAGGCAGATCACTATCAATTCTGAGATGATCCTGCGTATGCTTGAAAGGCCCCGAAAAGCCGGTGTTGATATCGACAATCTATTTGAGCGCTGTAATGTAAATCCCGAGACGCTTAAACAACCGCACTACCGCATCCCTGTAGCTACAGCAGTCGAACTTCTTCAACGCTGCGGTTTTCAAATGCAAGATGAATTCCTAGGGCTTTTGGCTGCACCTATTCCACCGGGCTATTTTCGGCAATCTGTACTCAGCACTGTCCATCAACCAACCTTGGGACTCGCTTTGGCACGCTACCTTGAGTTCAGCAATATATTCTTCAACAGTTTGAGATTTGAACTCAAACGAAAGAAACAGATTGTTGAAATTATTTGCACCCGTGATATCAATAACAAGATTAAAGATGATATTGCCATTGAGTGCTCTATCGCGGTCTTCCACAGACTGACCGGCTGGCTATGCAATGAACTGATTATTCTTAATAACGTCGAACTCGATTTTTCTGTTCCTACCTACTATAAGGAATATCACTACCTATTCTACGGCGCACCGATTCAATTCAACAGCAATCTCAATCGAATCACCTTTGATGCACATTATCTGGATTTACCAATCGTACAAACCGAAGCGTCTGCGGAGATATTTATTCGTCGTGCCCCATTGGACATCTTTTTACCACAGGATGTACAGGGTGAAATGAGCCGCGAAATTCACGAAGCGCTGCGCATTAGCTTCACCAAGTCGCAACAACCAGCAGAGCTACAAGATATTGCCGAGGACATGGGTATCAGTACACAAACTATTCGTCGCAAGCTTACTAAAGAAGGCACGAGTTTTAACAATATCAAATCACAGGTAAGACGAGATATTGCTATGCACGCATTGGGCAACCCTGAATTGAGTATCGAAGAAGTTGCGATTCAGGCCGGTTATTCCGAACCCGCCGCTTTTATTCGGGCGTTTAAGTCCTGGACCGGGTTTACGCCGGCAAAATTTCGCCAAGGGGTTATTTGAGCATATTCTGCTTAATTTACCCCGTGTATCACTGGACGCTGAAAACGAAAGTAACCTGCCGCCTCTTCCTGCTCAATACGTTCAGCCACTTGTTCACCGAATATTTCACGGCGTATACGGGCTCGCTCCTGCTGTACCTGATCCGGTGTTACACTGAATCTAATCTTTTCAACAGCCTGTAAGTAAGTTGTGCCTTGCTGACGCTGATCCTCGCGTCTCTTATCCAGCGCTTGCCAACGGGCAATTGCTGCATCACTCATACCGACATCCTTTCTTAACTGAGTCAATGTCGCTAGTCGTAACTCCGTATCAAGCGCCTCTAAATCCTGCTGCACAGATTGTAACGACAAGAATCGTGTTAATAATTTTCCCCTATCGCCATCATTCTCTATGTTCGCCTGTTGACCGAGTGTCTGCTCATAGGCATTAAGGTAAGCGGAAAAACTATCACCAACCGTCTGTTCATGATTGTCTTCCAGCTGTGCAATAGCTTCAGCAAACTGCTGCTCCTGATGCTCTTGTGGCCAAATCTGACAGGCATCCTCACCAAATATCATCAAACGCGCTTGCCAAATCGCTTCTTGACGCTCACTTGCATGTTTAAATTCGACCAATGACAGATTTTCCAACCAGGTATCATAGGCCAAAAAATCTTCCAAACGGTTTAGTAAAACAAGATAGTTATCCGGAAATGCGGCCTGCAAAAATACTTGCAACTGATTAAACCAATTATCGGGATAATGCTGCCGAAAATCAGACACCAGTTTCTCCAACATCTTTACTTGCCAATAGGGAGCCGAAAGCCTTGGGCTATATCGGTCCTGATAGAATACAGCCAACTTAGCCAGGCGTTTAACATCCCCCTTAGGAACAGTAGCCACTCTCGATTTAGGGACAACCTCTTCTGAAACTATATTTCTTAGCACAGAGGATTTATATGAAATGCCCGCGTTATCGTCTTTTTCGTTACCAGCATGTATTACAAGCCACCAACCAAGCAGCGTAACCATAAGTACAACAAAAATCGCGATAACAACCACAAGGATGGCGGTCACCTCTTTTCTATTAGTCACTTTTTTATCACCTGGTTTCTTATTATTTTTATTATATAATTCACCTCAATGAGACTACTGGCGACAGTCGATAACTGCAATAGCTTAGATATCAAATCAGTCCCATCTTTGAATATGCAAATAAAATGTTACCTTTTGCCAATCGACATTTATTGCATTACGAAATTCATCACTTCAATATTACTTTTTCCCCATCGACGATACCGTCAAGCGAAATAAGAAGTTTCCAGCAAAATAATAAATCCGGATGCAGTCTCTGTGCTTAGCTCTATAAGTATTGTCAACAACACAACTCGACATAGGTCTACTATGAAAAGTATAAATACAATAAAAAAAACTTTATCGATAATTACACTATTGCCCTATTTATTCTCATCGCACACGGCTAACGCCTTGGAATACCAGGCAGATGAAACACGATATCCCGTTATTTTTGCACACGGTTTTAGTGGTTTTGACTCTATAGGTGGTTACCACTATTTTGGCGAAGACTATTGGGGCACGTTTATTGGAGATTCTTGTCAGTTTCTTGAGCTTAATGGTTGTAATGACTGGTTGAGTTCAGGTCAACAGACAAACAACAAGGCTGCGGCATTTGCCGTGACATCGTTGCAGAGCTCTGAAGTTCGAGGTGAAGAGCTGTTTAACCACATACTCAGCTTTATGGCTCCACTGGCCACACTCATGTAAATCTGGTCGGGCACTCTCAAGGCGGTTTTGATATCCGTAAAGTTGCCTATCGCCTCAATGAGCATGTTGGAGAACGGCGAGTAAAAGCACTTATCAGTATCTCCTCCCCTCACCGAGGCACCTCTTACGCTAAACGCGCTCTCGATTTATATACCCGAAATGAAAACAACGTATTTTGTAAACTGCTGCCACCTTTAGCGAATGGCAATGATCCCTGCTTGTCTGCCGGCCTGGCGTTGGCTGATACCCTGTTTGATTTCGTTAACGGTCATAGCCAAGGTACCAATGATGCGATAGCAGCTGGATTAGGTGGTATCTACAAAGATTATGACCCTAACGATGGAGTAACAACCGGACTTAAGGATTTTAACCAACGCTATAATGTCAGTAATTCGGTCGCGAAGTATTATGCCTCTATTGTCACTGCGCAAGATAACAGTAAAAGGCATCCCATATACTCTGCCATTGAATTGGCTCTAAGCTATAATGCTGACGGGGATGGCTATTGCCAGGATGATTGCAACAATAACGGTACCGCCGGCACGGGTGATGGCATTATCTACGATAGCGATGATGACGGAGCAGTTGACCTAAGCTCCCAGCAGATGGGCTATCGATTACAGTACAACCCTGACGATTGCGCTGGCCTCTTTTGTCTGTTTGGCGATCCGCTGGATACTTTTACTGAAGTTGGCTCAACAGGTTACGTTGCCGATCTAAATGCAGCCAACGCAACCCAGATGACCTCCAAAGCAGGCGTACTGGATTCTGACCACACTGATATGCTGTCTCTGGGGCCAGACGATATCGATGAAGAGGAATTTTACGCCGCCCTTATCGACTTTATTCACAGCAAAGGTTTCTAATCACTTAAATATAACCCTCCCCACCACTAGCCGGTGGGAGGGTTAATAACACCCCAAAACGTAGATTTAAACGACATATGCATAGTTGAACATCTTTGGCGTATTTATCGACATACTTCCGGTACAAGACAAGCCTATTATTTGTACTAGACTGACTACTAGTACCACCTAGTCAGACACGGAGCTTAGTCGTGAAAGTACTGGTCATAGATGACTCAAATGCCATTTTGATGCTGCTTAAAGCCTGGTTGGAAGAACGGGATTACAAGGTAAAAACAGCCACCTCTGCCGCCAAAGGTCTGGATTTATTCTCAAAACACGCGTTTGATCTGGTTGTGTGTGATGTAGAGATGCCCGAAATTAACGGGTTTGAATTTACCCGCTCAGTTCGAAAAACCGAAAGTCGCTGGACCCCCATCATCTTTATGAGCACCATAAACAAGGAGGATTATTACAAAAAAGGCTTTGATGCTGGTGGTGATTTTTACTTTGTAAAACCTCTAAACCAGCAGATATTTAATGCCTATCTCTCCGGTATTGAACGGATGCATAAAATGCGCACTCAATTGGAGAGCACGAATAAAGAATTAATATCATTAAGAGAGAACTCTCAAGATGGGATAGTCTCTTTTGATCAGCAAGGTATGATTTACAGTATCAACGGCTCCGGAGCAAAGATTTTCCTGATGAGTGTTGAACAAGTGATTGGGCAGAATATCTATAAGCTGTTATCCCCCATTTCACCACATCAATCAGATAGCAATAACCCTTCTGCCAAAGACAACACCCACGCTATCGAATATAACTATTACAGTAAGTCGGGTGCAAAAAAGTTTATCGAAATGTCGGTCACACGCTGTGAGAATGAACACAACGTATTATATACGGGAATTATGCGTGATATTACCGAAAGGAAATCCCTGGAGGAGCAATTAAAGTATACCGCACAGTACGACACGCTCACCGGACTACCCAATCGAGCACTTTTCCTTGATCGCATTGAACAATCATTACGTCGCGCCAGGCGAGCCAACCGTATTATAGCGTTACTTTTTATAGACCTTGATAGATTCAAAGCTGTTAACGATACACTCGGCCACAGCACAGGAGATGAATTATTAGTTTCGGTTGCTGATCGTCTACAGAACCAAGTACGCAGTAGCGATACTGTTGCGCGCCTTGCCGGTGATGAATTCGTGATTATTCTCGATGATTTTGTCGATAGTGCTTTTATCGCTACGATTTCTGAGAATATTGTAAATAGCTTCCGAGAGCCTTTTTTGATCAAAGATCGGCAACTGTATATGACCATCAGTATTGGGGTCGCTATTAGTTCCGAAAACTGTATGGATGCAGAAACGCTGATCAAGCATGCAGACATGGCTATGTACAGAGCCAAGGAAAGTGGTAGAAACGGGCTTTTCTTTTATACCAATGAACTGAACGCCTTAAATCTCTATCGGATGGAGCTGTCCAACTCGCTCAACCAGGCCATAGAAAACGCTGAACTTTCTATTTACTTCCAACCACAGGTCTCCGGCGATAGCTCGCAGCTAGTGGGCGCCGAAGCCCTATTGCGCTGGAATCATCCTGAAATAGGTTATGTCAGCCCAATAGACTTTATCCCCCTGTTAGAAGACACCGGATTAATTGTTCGAGTAACAGAGTGGATATTTGAGTACACGATTTGCCAATGGAAGGAGTGGATGACTCGCGGCGTAATTTCCGAAAATTGTAAGCTTTCGATAAATCTTTCAGCTAAACACTTCGCTGATGAACAATCTTTCAATATTCTACTAGACATCTTGGAGAAATTTTCTTTCTCTACAGAGAACTTGATTCTGGAGATAACCGAATCAGTCATGATGACGAATACGGATGTTACTCGTAGGATATTAAATAGCCTCAGTGAGCGAGGCATCGAAATATCGCTGGATGATTTTGGTACTGGTTATTCTTCTCTCAGTTACATTTCTCAATATCCTATTAGCCATATTAAGATCGACAAATCCTTTGTCGATAAAATTCAGAATACCCCCCAGGATAGAGCCATAATACTTGCCATCATCAATATGGCTAAAAGTCTGAATATCGCTGTCACAGCAGAAGGCGTAGATACTGAGAAAAAATTTGAGTATCTGCGTAATAGCGGTTGTGATTGCCACCAGGGCTTCCTGTTTTCCCGTCCAATAAACACCCGTGATTTTGAAAGTTACGCTATAGAAAGAAATTTAATTCCAGCCCCTGGTCAAAATCAAATTAAGTAGCCAAATCCGGCTCCCCACAACGTTTCTGAATTTCTGCCCGCGCACGATCACTTAAACGCAGAGCGGCATTCCAGTCTTTACCCTCAGGCATTATCACATCGCCAACAATAAGACCAACGCCTCCACGCCGCGGAAAACCACTTGTTTCACGCAACTTTGATCGTGTGCCCCGCAAGGTGACAGGTATCACCGCCGCTCCCGCATCGCAGGCCGCCACGAAGGCCCCCATGTGAAACTCCCGCAAGCCGGGAATACGGGTAAAAGTGCCTTCGGGAAAGAACAACAAAGATCGGCCCGATACGGCATCCTTGGCCAAATCACGTGCATCAGCTACACCCTTTTGCAGATCAAAACGCTCAACAAATTTTGTCTCCAGGCGCGACAAAAATATGCGTGCGAAGAAGTTTCGTCGCAATTCCACCTTGCCGACAAAACTGTATTCCAAAGGCAGGTATGCTAATAACACTAAACCATCCAGGTAGCTTGCATGATTAGCCACCAGGATACAGTTTCTCTGTTCGGTATTGGATGATCCCCACATGCCTTTAGATAATTTGTCCAAACCGGATAGCTCTACCGCGGTTCCAGATAGCTTTAACAACATACGGCTGGCCAATGACACCAATCTGCGCGCAAGTCTTGGCGAAGGTAGTAACGCAAGTATTAACCATACCGGTGGCGCTATTATTACCAGCAACAACCAACAATAAACGGCGTAAATCAAATCTGCAGATTGACGTAATTTACCGCGCAATAACGGCATAATGCCCGCGAAACTCACCCGTAGCAGCTGTAACCAAACAGCCCGTTGGGGTTTGATGATCTCGCCCTTCTCATAATTTTCGCGGCTGGCTGCACGTCGTATTTTACCACTGGATGTTTTGGGTACGGCATAGGGCGGAGCCAAGACAATATCATCTGGAGGCGTTTCCATCAGCTCAATACAGAGCTCTGTGATTGACTCTCGCAATTGTGCTCTAACGGTTTCGTCATCCTCACGGGTCTCGGCCAACACCACCAGGGTTTCCGTCTCACTGTGTTTATCCTTGCTGGCAAACACAGCCACACAACCTTTGCGAATGCCATCAATATTACCGATCTTCTCTTCCAGCTCGTGGGGATAAAGATTGCGTCCAGCGCGAATAATAATGTCCTTACTGCGCCCGGTGATAAAAATATCACCTTCGGCCATATAAGCTCGATCACCGGAATCCAACCACTTGTCGGAAAAGAGCTTGGCGGTAGCCTCGGCATTGCGATAATACCCGCTGGTGGCCGAAGGCCCGCAAAATTCCAGCCGTCCCTCAGTGCGCTCCGGTAATTCACGCCCCGCTTCATCGACGATACGCACTTGATGATTGGGCAGTGGCTGACCGGCTGCAACAAATTGCAACGCTTCAGAGTCTTCTGCATGGGCCGGTT
The DNA here is from genome assembly GCF_042854845.1 of Maricurvus nonylphenolicus. GTDB lineage: Bacteria > Pseudomonadota > Gammaproteobacteria > Pseudomonadales > Cellvibrionaceae > Maricurvus > Maricurvus nonylphenolicus. Next base: position 3,837,130 of record NZ_AP031498.1, read on the forward strand.
GCGCCTGACCGTTATTCATTAACGGCTGCCGCTGCACACGATCAATTAATGGGGCTCGCCCCAAAGGCGGTAACGCTAAACCCACAGATGATTCCGCCAACCCATAGACCGGGGCCATCGCCTCAGGGCGGAAACCGTAACAGGCAAAAGCTTCGGTAAAACGTGTAATGGTGGAAGGACTTACTGGTTCTGCACCATTGAATGCCGCTCGCCAACTACTCAGGTCTAATCCTTCAAAAGGATTTTGTTTTTCCAACGTTCGCAGACACAACTCATAACCGAAATTGGGTGAAGCCGATAAAGTGCCGCGATGGGTATGAATGGCCCACAGCCAGCGCTGCGGCCGGGTTAAAAATAGCAGTGGCGACATAGACACTAGCGGAATCGCAAAATAAAGACTGGCCAACCAGGAAGCAATCAATCCCATATCGTGATACAACGGCAACCAGCTGACAAACACATCGGTGGCATCCACTTGCATCACTTTACCCATGGCCCGGATATTGGCCAGCAAATTGGCATGACTGAGTATTACGCCTTTGGGTGAGCCGGTACTGCCAGAGGTGTACTGTAAAAATGCAATATCCAGCTCCCTTGCCTGTTCCCCGGTGATGGCAGCACTGTAAGCAGAAGGGTCCTCTTGCCGAATATCATCCAGGGTATAAACCCCCTTCAGTTCAGGTACCTGTGCCTTAAGCAACTGGCCGACAATTTTCGCCTCAGACACCGTCAACAGCATAGTAACCTGGGCATTGTTGAGGATATTGGCATGGCGTCGTAAATGACTTTCCAATTGTGAGGGACGCGCAGGCGGATAGATAGGCACGGGGATTCCCCGCGCCAGCAAGATGCCAAAAAAGCTATCAAAATAATCTCGCCCGGTTGGCAACATCAAGGCAACGGCTTGACCGGGTTCCAGATTATTACGAAGCAAACCCGCAGCCACCTGTTGCGCCCCGCGGTGCAAGTCAGCGTAGGTGATGGTCTCAAGCTGATCGTCATCGTTGTAAAGATAGATATGTGGGCGCTCTGGATGCACCCGCAAATGCCAGGCGAGCACTTCCTGCAATGTGCGTACTTGATCGGGGGCAGGATCCGCCTCACCCAGACTCAGCCGCTGAATATGACTCTCTGGTGCGCTAGCCACCAGGGCACTACCCGCCCGTACAATTTCGCGTAAAAAATCCCGCGGGGTTTCAAGGGTGTGGATTATCTGTTGTGGCAGATGCACCTTAAAGTGCTGCTCCACCCGCTGGATCATTTCCGTCAAGGCTAGACTGTCAAACCCAAGATCCCGATCCAGCGTACAATCCAGAGAGACATTAACCGCAGCTGATTTATCGCGCCGTAATTCCTGCACCATGGTTCGGGTGAGGTTAAGCAGATCTTGCGCTAATTGCTCAAGATCTCTCTCGCCAGGTGAAGAAGATACTGCAGAATCGACGTTTGCCATGATACACCCCGAACAGGGCTACACAGCTTTAATTTTAGCAGATATTGGAAATATCACTCCCGCTATTGCGGGAATGATTAGGCTGTAATTTAGCGGCGACCGCGTGAAGGTTTTCCGCGTTTACTGGAAGTACCTTTACGCGAGTTGCGGTTATTTGGACGCGAGTTACTATTACCCGCTCCATTACCCGCTTTGGCTTGTGTCTTTTGGTTATTACGCGATCCGGGTTTACTACCCCGCTGCTGACGCCGCCCGCTTTGCTCCTCCCAAGGTACCAGCTGGTTAGCTCCATCGCCAATCAGATCGCGGCGATTCATCTTAAGCAGCGACTCACGCAGGTAGCCCCAGTTTTTAGGGTCATGGTAACGCAGGAAAGACTTCTGCAAACGGCGCTGATCAATCGTACGCGGGGTATTGACCTGCTCACTCTTATAAGTGACTTTCTTCAGCGGGTTTTTGCGCGAGTAATACATGGCCGTTGCCAATGCCATGGGTGAGGGATAAAAGGTTTGTACCTGATCGACGCGGAATTTGTTTTTCTTTAACCACAGCGACAGGTTCAACATATCCTCATCTTCACAGCCTGGGTGGGCAGCAATAAAGTAAGGAATCAGGTACTGCTCTTTCCCGGCTTCCTTAGAGAATTTCTCGAACATTTTCTTAAAGGCATAGTAGGTGCCCATGCCCGGTTTCATCATTTTGGTCAGCGGGCCATCTTCACTGTGCTCAGGAGCGATTTTCAAATAACCGCCCACATGATGGGTCACCAGCTCTTTTACATACTCCGGATCACGCACAGCCAGGTCGTAACGCAAGCCGGACGCCACAGCCACTCGTTTAATGCCAGGGATCGCTCGGGCTTTGCGATAAAGCTGTGTGGTCTGAGAATGATCGGTAATCAGGTTCTTACAAATGGTTGGGTAGACACAGGACAGACGTCGACAGTTAGCCTGAATGGTATCGTCCTTACAATTAAGGTGATACATATTCGCCGTCGGCCCACCCAGATCAGAAATGCCGCCCGTAAAGCCCGGCACCATATCGCGGATTTTTTCGATCTCTTCCAGTACCGATTCCTGCGAGCGGCTTTGAATCACGCGGCCTTCATGCTCGGTAATAGAACAAAAAGTACAACCGCCAAAACAACCGCGCATGATGTTGACCGAGGTTTTGATCATGTCATAGGCGGGAATGGTGGCATCACCGTAACTGGGGTGTGGGCGACGCTGGTATTGCAGCGCAAACACACCATCCATCTCTTCGGTACTTAACGGAATCGGTGGTGGATTAACCCACACTTCCAGCGTACCGTGGCGCTGCACCAATACTCGAGCGTTGTGTGGGTTGGCCTCCTGATGCAGTACCCGTGAGGCGTGGGAATACAGCACAGGATCGTTTTTAACTTTTTCGAACGACGGCAAGCGGATATAGGATTTTTCAAACTCGTAATCCGCTTTGCTCTGCAGAGGCATGGGGATAATTTTTACCGCTTGCAGCTCTTCTTCATTCTCTGCAATATCATCTTGCTTAGAGCAGCTACCATCGTCTTTGGCTTCAAAGTCATACGGGTTGGGAATCTTGTCGATATGTTTGGGCCAGTCCACCCGGCTGGAATCTACTTCCGTCCAGCCCTTGGGCATTTCATCCTGGCGACGAACGATGGCAGTACCGCGAATATCGGTAAGGTCTTGCACATCACGACCGGAGGCCAGCGCATGGGCCACCTCAGCAATAGCGCGCTCGGCATTACCGTACAGCAGGATATCGCCGGCAGCATCCAACAGTACAGAGCGGCGTACCTGGTCACTCCAGTAATCGTACTGGGCAATCCGGCGCAGGCTGGCTTCAATGCCCCCCAATACCAAAGGCACATCCGGGTAAGCTTCCTTACAGCGCTGGCTGTATACAATCACCGCCCGCTCCGGGCGTTTGTCCGGCTCACCGTTGGGGGTATAGGCATCGTCACTACGCAGGCGCAGATCCGCGGTATAACGGTTAATCAGGGAATCCATATTTCCGGCGGAAATGCCAAAGAACAGATTCGGCTTACCCAGCTCCTTAAAGGGATCACAGGTACGCCAATCAGGCTGGGCAATAATACCCACACGAAAACCCTGGGCTTCCAGGAAACGGCCCATGACCGCCATGCCAAAGCTGGGGTGATCCACATAGGCATCACCACAGACAATAATGATGTCGCAGCTGTCCCAGCCCAATTCATCCATTTCTGCCCGAGTCATGGGCAGATAGGGGGCCGTGCCATAGCATTCCGCCCAGTATTTAGGGTAGGAAAACAGGTTCGGGGCCGCAATCGGCTGGTGAACGAAGGAGGAGGCCTTGGCTGAGGACATGGAGTAAACCTGAAACGGGAACAAAAGAGGCTAATTTTCCCAAAAAACGGCGTCAGATAACAGCAGAATCAATTCCATAAAATTAACAGGGTTAATACGGGATACCGAGACTTAGCGAAAATGACCAGAATCCATCCCGAAAAAGCTATCCTCATCTGTATTGCCTTCACAGAGAATAAACTAAGGTAACCACAGCTCTGCCTTCGATAATTATTACCAATAGCTCTTCCAGCATAAGGAAATCTCATTATGACCAGCAAATTTGATGCAGTTTTCAAGCCCGGAAATGTGGCCGTTATTACTGGCGGAGCGTCCGGCATAGGTTTCGCCGCCGCTCAGCGTTATGCAGAGATGGGTTTAAAGCTCTGCCTGGCCGACCTTGATGAAAAGCGCCTGGAAAATACTGCGGTCAAGCTCGCCGAACTGTGTACCAACGGCCTGGAGGATATCCTTACGGTAAAAACCGATGTCACCCAGGCAGACCAGGTACAGGCGCTGCACGATACGGTTTATGACAGATTCGGTCAGCTTGATGTATTGATGAATAACGCCGGTATTATTGCCATGAGTACTAGCTGGGGGAACCTGGATGCCTGGCAGAAAGTGCTGGATGTTAATGTGCAGGGGGTGATTAACGGCGTACATATTTTCACGCCCTCACTGCTCGCTCAAAACACACCGGCGATGATTATCAACACCGGCTCCAAACAAGGTATCACCTGCCCTCCTGGCAGCCCGGCATACAACGTCTCCAAAGCCGCCGTTAAAGCCATAACTGAAACTCTGCAACATGACTTGCGAAACCAACCGGGCAACCATGTCAGCGCCCATCTGTTGGTGCCGGGTTTTGTCTATTCAGAAATGGTCAGTAAATTCCTGCCAGAAAAACCCGGCTTTGCCTGGACGCCGGAACAAACGATTGATTACTTCCTGCAGCGATTAAAACAGGAAGATTTTTATATTGTTTGCCCGGATGGCGAAGTAACTGAAGAGATGGATCGCAAGCGTATTCTTTGGGGAGCGCAGGATATTGCTGAGAATCGTCCACCATTGTCACGTTGGCATGGGGGTTATGATGATCTGTTTGCGGAGCATATGGAAAGTTAACGTAGGGTAAACTCCGGCTTATCCAAGGTTACTCCTTACAATGCCCCTCAGCCTGCAAAACTCGATAATAAGCCTCCAGGCTTTTATCGGGTTCTTCCAGAAAATACTGCCCAGTCAACTCCAAGTTATCGATCCGATCAAGGCGAAAATTCCGAAAATCATCCCGTAACTCACACCAGGAAGTCAGCGTCCAAACCTTGCCCCAAAAGCTCAGCTCCAAGGGTCGTACCCGTCGCTCACTCGACTGTCCTTTTTCATCGGCATAAGCAAATTCAACCCTTTGCTTGCGAGCAATGGCACGTCGCAACAATGTAATAATATTGTCTACATCTTTATTCAATAAAGGGTAAGGCACATCCAGAGCGGAAGAATTTAATGTCTCCACAAGCCGCTTAGGCAGCACATGCTCCACTTTTGCCAGTAAGGTGGTAGCCGCTTCACTCAAATGTTTATCGGTACACTGCTGGGTCAAACGCATACCTATTACCAGGGCTTCCAACTCCTCTTCGGTAAACATCAAGGGTGGAAAATCAAAACCAGCCTCCAGCCAATAACCCGTGCCGGGCTCACCATTAATGGGCACACCACTTAGCAACAGCTGCTGTATGTCGCGATAGACGGTACGAACTGAAACCTCCAGTGTTTCAGCCAGCTGCTGCGCCGTAACACGTTTACGACTGCGAAGGGTTTGAACTATTTGAAAATGCCGTTGTGTTTTGCCCATGGGCAATATCTAAACCTTTTTAAATTTCGCAAAACCCTACTGTCCAACTGCTGCCAGCTCAAACTCCTCAAGCGCCAATTCCACACCATTCACCAGTAAGGCTACTCTGTGTGTACCCGGATAGTGTTTGCGTGTTGTCATCGGGCGAAAACTCTGGCGACGCTGAAAACTCAGGTTGGAGGCATTGTACTGCCCTTCTGCTACTTTAAACACTTTGCGTGACAAGCTGCCATTGGCTTTTTGATAATCGATACCGTACTCAATGCGCAATTTCCCCAACTCGCCGCCTCGACGCTTTATATCGAAGGAAAACGCCAGGTCTTCACCTTCACGCAAGCTGGGCGTATCAACTGTAAAACTGGCGACCTTGATCGCCGAGACATCGCCATAACCAAATAGGCTTAAAGCCTCAGGATGTGCCTGTTTTAACAAGGTGCGACAACCGTGTTTGATAATCCAATCGGTAAGTTCGTTATCGCCAAAATACTGCTGCATCCAGTCCAGGGTAACTTCAGGGTTATCCTTGGCTATATCATTGAGGTTATTAGCTACACTGCGCCTGACATACAGAGAAGGATCACAACGCAATTGTGTCAGTACCGGCACGATAAGAGCCGGATCTTGTTTAAATGCTGGCAAAGCCTTGGCCCAGGGCAGCCTTGGTCGACAGCCTTCACTGGCCAAACGCCGCACATGTTCATTGTCATGTTGAGCCCAGCTCATCATTTGCCCCATCATGCGTTGGGTATCCATTTCAATAAAAGGCCGTACGGCAAATTCAGAACTGGAATACTGGGTTAACACCTCCAGCGCTTGCATCGAGGCATCCCAATGCCCCTGCCCATAAACCTCAACATACTCCGGGAAAAACATGGCCTCATAACCACCAAAACTTTCCGCCGCCGGTAATAACACGGTTAACGCATCTTCATAGGGTAAATCGAGGCAATCGTAAATACAGCCGCGAATATGGGACATGCGGGCTTTTAGTTCTCGTTCCTGCCATTGTTTATCAAACACGGCTTTCGAGAATGCCTTGCTATCGAACTTAGGATGGTGCTGTTTCAGCGCTTTTGCCAAGCGGGTGATATAAGCGCGGTTGTAACTGTTTTTTAAAGGTTCTGCCATGATAGTTGTTAATCCAAAATCCGTTGTCGAAGATGGCGGTATTGTCTTCTCGTCCTACTGACAACTAGCTGTCAGTATCACCCGAGATTGGGATAGAAATCTCCGTCAAGCGTTGGTCTACATCACCCAGATCATCAAACAGCGAGCAGGCCCATTGATACAAGGCTTCCAGGGAGTCCCCACGCTGAGACCGTTTAGGTGCAACCAGCCAGTAGCCTGATACGGTGGGTATCTTGATATCAAAAGGTAACACCAGCCGTCCATCGTCAATCCAGGCATTGGTACTTGGCAGCAGTGCCAATGTCACCCCCAAACCTTCCGATGCCGCTTTGAGGGCCGCTAAATAGGAGTCACAAATTAATATGTCGGCCTCCTGGCTGGCGGACTCGCCTAGCAGTAAACGCCACTGCGCCAAATCAGCGGTTGGCGATATTAACTGTTGGGCATGTAAATCTGTAAGGCTCTCCAACCTATGGGTACGGGCATACTCCGGGCTGCACACAGGGGACAACGCAATGTTACATAAAGGCCTGCAATTGAGTTCAGGCCAGTCACCATTGCCAAACCGGATGGCGGCATCCAAGGGTTCGATATCAAAATCCACATAGGAACTTCTGGCCTCAATACGCAGTTCTGTCTCGGGCAGGTAGTCCTTAAACGTCAGGTAATGGGGAATCATCAGTTCCTGAGCAATATACAGGGGCGCGCTGACATGTAATGAACGGCTTTGAAAACGTCGCAAAAACTCCTGATAGCCCTGCTTGTGAGCCCGAACAATCTTATGGCTTACGTCCTGATAATAACTGCCCGCAGCTGTCAGGCTGATACGCCGAGCATGTCGCTCAAACAGAGGCTCCCCCAGCCAGTCTTCCAGAGACTTGATCTGCTGGCTGACCGCAGGTGGCGACACATGTAACTGATCTGCTGCCTTTTTGAAGCTTAGCGTTGACGCCACCGCGTCAAATACCACCAGCCACTGTATCGGCGGTGCCCTATGCTGACTCACTATCCACGCTCCTCAAACCAGCCAATAGATAAGAATTACTTAACCAAAGCTAATTATTACTAAATTGATTAGCCACTCATATAAAAATATCTTATCTGTAACCACTTTAAAAGCGCCCTAAGGAGGCCGATATGTCCGAAGCCAGCACCCAAGACCAAAGCAGCAATAGTCCATTCCTGGTGAGCAAAGAGAAAGGCCTTACCATCATCTCCATCAACGACGCGCCCTGGAATATGATGAGCATGGAGTTTATGGACGAACTGGAAGCCCTGCTGCCTAAACTCAAAGCTGACCATAGCGTACGCGCCATACTGTTTACCTCAGAAGGCAGCGATAACTTCTCCGCCGGTATGAACCTGAAACAGCTGATTGGCAAAGCTGGCGATCAAGCTGCCCTCAGCGCCCTGTTCGATCAACGCCTGCGCGTGTTATCTGCCATTGAAAACCTGGGCAAACCCGTTATTGCCACCCTATTCGGTTATTGCCTCGGCGGCGGTCTGGAACTTCCCATGGCCTGCCACTTCCGCCTGGCCGCCAAAGAGGGGTGTAAAATTGGCCTGCCGGAAATGGATCTGGGCACCGTTCCCGCCTGGGGTGGCAGTGCTCGCCTGACCCGTATTGTTGGCCGTATGCACGCACTGGATATGATCTTGCGCGCGAAAAAAATTGATGGCCCGGAAGCCTATCGCATTGGCCTGGTCAATGAAGTTGTGGATAACGACAAACTCAAAGAACGCGCCATTGAACTGGGACTGGAACTGGCCACCAACTTCCCACCACTGGCCATGAGCGAAATAATGCCGGTGATTATTAAAGGCTCGGATATGTCGCAGGAAGAATCCCTGCGTATGGAACGCGAAGCAGTACTCAACACCATGGGTAGCAGTGAAAACCAGGAAGGCATGATGGCGTTTTTGGAAAAGCGTACGCCGGTGTTTAGCGATCGCAGTTAACTTAAAAAGATCAGAACCCGCATCTGCGGGTTCTCAATTAAGGAAACTCACTCTTCGACTACACAGTCATTAGAGACTGTCATTGAATTTCCCCTATAGCACGATAAACTCCCTGCTCTCAGACTTTTGTATTAAGGGATTTATCACGATGTCAGTCTTGCGAATCGCATTGATAGGTTTACTTTGCCTATTGTTTTCCGCCTGTAGAACCCTTCCCAATATGCCCTCCTTTGCCGGACACTCCCCTCTGGATTACGCGATCAAGGATGGCGATCTGGCAAAAGTAAAAGGCCTGATGGAAGTTAAGTACAATCCCAATGGTCTCAATCCCCGCGTGGTATCGCCACTGATGCGGGCGGTGCAAATGGGCCGTAACGATATGGTACAAGCCCTACTGGAAGGCGGCGCAAACCCCAATGCAGTTTCAGCAACAATTGAAACGTCTGCGTGGCACGGTATGCCTTCAGTACCACTTTGCCAGGCCTTACAAGTAGGCAAGCTTGAGAGCATTAAATTGCTAACCCAGCACAATGTAGTCTGGAATCATATCAATGGCGCACCTATCGCTAAGTGCTGGACCACCTCTCCAAATCGTAACCTTGTCGCACTGGAATTTATGGTGCATCAAGGTGTTAGTTTCAAACCCGCTGACTGGGGTTACGATTCTGCCATTAGTGACTATATTGCAAACACCTCCCCTAATGCTGCTGAAGCCAGTAAAACGATCAACCTAATGATTAAGGGCGGAGCGGATATACATTACAACCGCAGTGCCAGTTCCCATGCGAACCCCAGCATGAAAGCCCCGCTGCACTTTGCAGTACAGCAAGTAAAACCGGCCTTTGTAAAAGCGCTGCTCGATGCCGGTGCCAACCCAAATCAAAAAACCATGCTGGGTGAAACCCCACTGCATTTGGCCGCAGAATATAACTGCACCACTTGCATCGCTCAGCTGATAGAGGCTGGTGCTGATATATACGCACGCGATGGTAAAAAACAACCGCCGGTTGCCAAGGCATTAAACGGCGGAGAACCTCTAACACTGATCAGCAGCGCCGGTGGTTTACATGCCCTGTATAAGGATCAGCGCCAGGCCATGATCAACGCACAGCCCTACGTCTCGCCATCAGTCAGAGACTTTGTGCTGAGCTACCGCTTAAACACCCAACCCTACAAACAATTCGTAAGCGAGTTACCGTCCGAATTAACACCTAAAAAGCGCGCACGACAAACGGCCACAAAACGCGCCGATAAAGAACTAAATAGCTCCAAACTCCTGGCACAAAAGGAGGAAAAAGAAAGACAACAGGCCCGCATAGCTGAACAGCGTCGTCAACGAGCCCAAGTAGAACAGAGACGAAAGCAACAGGAAGCCAAGACAGTTGTACAAAACCTGATCCAGACTTCCAAGGATATGGAGACTTTGATAACTGAATTAGGTAAAGCCAAAGCTAATTGCATCGCGCATAAATCACTGTATCGCAAAGCCAGAAAATTTGACTGTGAATATATGACCGAAAATGGTCGCTACCGTGAATTCGGCAGATCCAAGGCCTGCGAAAATACTCGAGATCAAATTACTCCAATAGTCAGCAAATACAAAGGGACTGTGTGTCGAGACTATGAGAGTGTAGAATCAAAAGCCCTAGCCATCTTTGAAAACCCACTACAAAAACAAGCGGTTAAGAACGAAATTCGTACTCGCTCAAACAAGCACAAAACATCTGTAGACCGTTTAGCATCTCTCTATAGTTTACCCTTCAGAGAAATGGATGAAATGCGCGATGACGCTCAACGCGCCCAAGAACGTGGCCAGGAAGAGCATTATAAAGCTCAATGGGGCCGAGTGATAAAAGCTGCAAGCTCCACATCATCGAGTTTTGACGAAGTACATCAAACCTTTCAGCAGTCCCATAAAGCCATCAACAATATTGTGGTAAACCAAGTATCATTACAGCGCCTGCAGCGGCAAATTGAGGAAAAAACAAAACAAATTAGACAACAGCAGAAAAAAACTAGCTCGCAGACTTATGCAGCTAAGAGTACTCCTCAGCCTACTAACCTTACCTCACAGAAAACGGCTTGTGAGGCCAAAGGTGGAAAATTTGATGCATCTCGTAATAACTGCACCATTGTGATGAACAAAACGAGCTCCTCTGGAGCTTCTCAACCGGAAGAGAATCCGTGGTTTATTCGAAAGGAATGTGGGCATACCAATTTCGACGATACCATGCCGAAGCCCGAACGAGTGTGTATGAATACAGCACCACCAGCAAAATGGGAAATGAAGTGGCATTCTAAACATCTGCTTGGTGATAATTACAAAATTAGCCTCAGTATCGAAAACCAGTCCGATTTACCCATTGAATTTATCCTGAACGGGCGCGTTAGTGGTGATATGAGCCATAAAAACTTTGATTGGAAAGTGACTGTGCCACCTCACAGCACTCGTAGTGAATGGGGCGGTATCACTCAACTATCAGAGCCCGCACATGTGATCAACATTCTCGACCTTAAGTTTCGACCTCTTAAGTAAATTATCGGCAAGAGGGGAAATACTCCCCTCTTTTGATTTTATGCTGACATGCTTTTGAAAAATGCTTCTGTTGCGGTATCGGCAGGATAAAAACTTTCAATACGCAACTCATCAGTAGTGATATCCATCGGCGTTCCAAAGGTGGACATCACGGAAAACAAACTTAACTCCAAACCGTTAACGTTTAACTCCAATGGCAACACCGGTAATAAGCCTTCAGCCTGTAGCGCTATATCTGGCATCGGTCCCGCCAGTTCAATAATCGCGGCCATACGATCCCGTATATCAGGATCACCATCCGCTTCACGCTTTAAGCGCTGGATAAACAAGGGCGCCGCCTGATCCCAATTGGAGATAAAGGGGCGCATACCTTCGGGGTGAACCGTCAGTAACGCCAAATTAATTTCATCACTGTTGGTACCGATACTCGCCTGCATGGCCTCGATATCACCACCCAGACTCAACATCAAATCAGCCGCCTGATTTTTCATTTTCACATTCCAGAAGCGATCCACCACAATAGCGGGCAAAGGATCATGGTGCTTGAGCATTTGGCTTAAAGCATCGTAAACCGGTTTCATAGCAGGTTCATCCAAATCCGACTCGCGATACATCGGTGCAAAACCTGCCGCTTGCAATAACACATTGCGCTCCCGCAGAGGCACCTGCATGGCTTCTGATAAACGTACCACCATTTCACGACTGGGCTGACTACGGCCGGTTTCCAACCAACTGACATGGCGTTGGGAGACATCTGCCGCCAGGGCTAAATCCAACTGGGATAACTTGCGAAAGGCTCGCCATTCACGGAAAACACTGGGGAAGTTCTGGGCAGCCATGGCGGATGTCATAATCCATCTCCTGTCAGAATCAAGGGCATGGTCTGTATTGTGGCAGATTAAACTTATTCACGGCTATTACATCTGAGGTAATTGCGGCTATTCACAAGCAGGATCAGACTGAATACGACATTTCACAACAGGGTCTGACCGCTATGAATATCCGTATGCTTGCAATTATCTTATTGATTCCCTTCAGTTTTTTAACTGTTTACTCCGTGCTTGAAGTCGGTTATCTGGGTATATTTGAATACCATATCCACAGCCCGGCCGGCTGGCAGGTGTTTACCGATCTGGTGATTGCCCTGCTATTGGTGATGTGCTGGATGGTGCCAGATGCACGTCAGAGTGGGCGCAATCCGGTGCCCTGGGTGTTGTTAACCTTAACCTTAGGCTGCATTGGGCCATTGCTGTATCTGGCATTTAGTCCGGCAAAAGAAACCACGGCAGAAATTGCCAGCCAGTAACTAACATACTGCTAACGACTACTGATATTAGGGGCACATCCATCATCCCTAATATCAGTTTCCAGGCCAGTAAGATAATATGTCCAGTCTAACTCAGCTTAATAAATGCCTTTCTGCACGAGCCGTTAACCAAGATGATAAAACCTCCTGGCATATCGTCCGACACCACTATTCGTGAACTTCTACACCTGGGTTATACCACCTTTTCACCAGCGCCAGCCTATTCAGATTGGATTGATCACTATTGGGCAATAAGCGCAGATCTACACGAGCCCACAACCGAAACCTACTACCCCGATGGCGGCAGTTCTCTCACCTTTACGTTCGAAGATAACGCCGATAAAGGTATCTGGTTTAACGCTACACAAAAACTTATCCACACAACATTTTCAGGCAAGGTAGAACGCTTTGGTGTGAGATTTTTCCCGGGAGGCATCTATGCCTTATTAGGGCTGGACTGTGAAACGCATAAGGGCGAGGGAGATCAGGCGGTCTCCGAATTAGCCTTACCTCCATGCGACTCCCTGTTCCAGGCAATGCTGGACAACGATACACAAACTCGTATTCAATGTTTCGAACAATGGCTGGAAAACTACTCCCACCTGCGACAAGACAATGGTCCGGTGCAACATCTGTGGCCCCGATTACTGCGCTTTGAAACCGACATACCTGAAGACTTGGAAGGCCAAGGCATTAGTCGCCGTCGTTTTGAACGCCTGTTTAGACAGCAAACAGGGATAACGCCCAACAAATTCAAAATGTTACGTCGCATTAAGCAGGCACGCTACCTAATCAAATCCAACCCCGAGCTCCCCCTTACAGAGGTAGCCATCCAGTGCGGCTATTTCGATCAGGCACATTTCAATCGCCACTTCCGCCAGCTGGTGGGGCTCACTCCCGGCAACTACAAAGAACAGCAACAAGATAAAGTCGCTCGGCAAGAAATGGCTGTTGAAGCGCGATAATTCCTCCTCTGTAAACTGACGCAAATTTACAATTCGATCCTCCACACTTCAGGCAATAATGTGAACAACGCCATCACATTAGCTAGAGGATAAAAAATGAAACCTATAACCTTCTTTATAAGGTATGCGTTATTGATAACACTGCTTTCTACCCACACAGCTCAAGCTGCGACAGAAAAAATTGGTGTTCTGGTTTTCCCGGGCTTTCTCACCAGTGATGTCACCGCACCACTCGAAGTGTTCGGTGCTGCCAGCCGCAAAGCCTGGTTTTCTTCCTATGAGGTGATTCTGGTCTCGGCCACCCGTGAACATAAGATCACCTCTGAGGAAGGCCTACAAGTTGTGGCAAACAACACCATCTATGATGACTTGCAGCTGGACGTGTTAATACTGCCAAGCGCCTATGAGATGGATGACTACATCAGCAACACCGAATTAATCCGCTTCATTACAACTCAGGGGCGTACGGCTTCCTGGATGGCCAGCAACTGCTCCGGCGCCTTTTTGTTAGCGGAAGCGGGTTTGCTGGACGGTAAAAAGGCCACCACGTGGGCAGGCGGCGAAAAATCACTGGCCAGAGCTTATCCCAAGGTTGACGTTCAGTATGATCAGAATATTGTTGTTGATAACCGAGTGATCACCTCAAACGGTGGCCCGGTGAGTTATCAGTCTGCGTTTGCCCTATTGGCCAAATTAAGTTCAGAGACGTTTGCTGAAGAGATATCTCAAGCAATCCAGTTTGATCGCTTGGCGCGTGCATTCCCACGTTAAATCCAGTAAAAACCGAATGGAAGTCGTACCTTCGTTCAAATTTAACCCACTACGCCATGACTTCCGTTCTGCCGCTACTTTCTCCGAATATTGCTGTAGAACGAAACCAGATAAAGGTTTATCCTCCCCCCAAATCAGTATTTGCAGCCTATGAGGATCCCTATGACAACTATCGGCACCCCCTTATCAACAACCGCCACCAAAGTCCTGTTTTGCGGCGGCGGTGAATTAGGCAAAGAAGTTGTTATTGAGCTACAGCGTTTGGGGGTAGAGGTTGTAGTCGTCGACCGCTATGCAAACTCACCGGCCATGCAAGTTGCTCATCGCTCCCATGTTATCTCCATGCTGGATGGCGAAGCGCTTGAAGCGGTGATCCGCGAAGAGAAGCCGGATCTAATCGTGCCAGAAATTGAAGCCATCGCCACCGATACCCTGGTGGCCATGGAGCAGGAAGGTTTTACCGTTATCCCTACGGCCAAAGCAACACAGCTAACGATGAACCGTGAAGGCATCCGCTGCCTGGCGGCAGAGGACCTGGGTATCGCCACATCGCCCTACCGCTTTGCCGATAATAAAGCGGACTTCCTGGCTGCCATCGACGCCATAGGCATTCCTTGTGTGGTCAAGCCTATTATGAGTTCATCCGGCAAAGGTCAATCCACCATTACTGAGGAATCCCAAGTGGAAGCAGCTTGGGATTATGCTCAGGAAGGCGGCCGCGCAGGTAAGGGCAAAGTGATTATCGAAGGCTTTGTCGATTTCGATTATGAAATCACCCTGCTGACCGTTCGCCACCAGGGCGGCACCTCTTTCTGTGAACCTATTGGCCACCGCCAGCAAAGTGGCGACTATCGCGAATCCTGGCAGCCACAAGCGATGAGTGAAACAGCACTGGCCAAGTCACAGGACATCGCCCAAAAAGTTACTGAGGCATTAGGTGGTCGCGGCATCTTTGGCGTCGAGCTGTTTATTAAAGGGGATGAAGTGTACTTCAGTGAGGTTTCACCACGCCCACACGATACCGGTTTAGTCACCCTGATCTCCCAGGATCTGTCTGAATTTGCCCTGCACGCGCGCGCCATTCTGGGTTTGCCCATTCCCAATATCAAACAACATGGCCCCAGTGCTTCCAGCGTTATTCTGGTAGAAGGTCATTCTCAGCAAGCCACTTTTGGCAATTTAGGCGCAGTATTAGCAGAGCCTGACACTCAATTGCGTTTGTTCGGTAAACCGGAAGTCGCCGGGCAACGTCGCATGGGTGTGGTGATGGCAAGAGCTGACACGGTTGAGGCGGCTACTGAAAAGGCGATCAAGGCGTCCAATGCCGTTAGCGTTGAGCTGTAAAATCTAGCCATTGCTTTTATGTGGGGACTGACTCTAAGGTCAGCCCCCACATGCTTGTACACTTACCAAGCTCCAACAATTGGATTAACATTAGTCACCTATGTTAAGCCAAGGATAAGGATGGGGCTGATGCAATACGATATTTATTTTCACGGCGAACTGGCCGAAGGCGTCTCGCAGCAAGAGGCTGTCGAAGTCCTTCAGAAAATCACCGGACTAACACCCGCCAAAATTGAAGCCCATTTCTTTGCCGGCAAATCCGTTCGTATCAAACGCAACCTCAGCCATGAACAAGCCAAGGATTTTAGTGCACGACTGGCACAAGCGGGTCTGATAACCGAAATTCGGGCACTGGAAGCGGAAGCAACAGCCGCCCCTACCGAAGCCGTTGTTACACCTAAGTCAGAATCGGAATCAGAAGCTGAGGCTGAAGCTGCCCCAGAGACTCAAGCATCATCGCAACAACCGGAAACCATTCCGCCTGCTACTCCCAAAAAACGCAATCCACTGGTCTATGGTGCAGCCATCTGTTTGGCTGTTATTGTCGCCATCGGAGCTGGTTTGTGGTTCTACAGCCAGTCATTACTGGATTACTCTGTACCTCAGCAAGTAAAAACCGCAGAAGCCGTGTTACTTAACGACAACACCATTGCCATTGGCCACGCCAATATCGATAAATTGGTCGAGATAGAACAATTGGTAAAAGGCTTTAACAGCGAAGAAATATTGCCAGATCCCGATGCCGACGGCTTACTTGGCAAACTGCTGAACGCAGGTGTAGATCTACGCCAATCGCTGCACCAAGTGGTTTTCTCTCTTGCCATGGATCAAACCGAAGGAAAAGCCAAAGCCTATCTCAACAACATTCTCATCGGTGATTTCAATCAACAACAGATTCTTGCATTTCTGCAGCAACATTATGAAGTCACCAACCGAAGCCACAACGGCAAAACCTACTATGAATTTACCCAGCAAATTCGGGAAACCTGTGAATACACACCTTCTCAGGCGCTAGCATTCGGCCAAGGCTTTATTGTTATCAGTAAGGACAAAAAAGTACTGGAGCTGGTTGATGCCATTAATAATCCACCAGCCAACCTGACACAAACTAACAGCGAATGGATCAAATACAGAAATGACCACCTGGTTAGCGTTGGCGTTTTACAGCCAGAACACCTCGATAAATATGACAGCCTGGGAGCTGTGCTGTTTTTCAGTGGCCTACGTAGCGCCCTCCCCTCGGTAGATGGTATCTTTATGGGGCTGGCTGGCACGGCCATACCCCCTAAGGCGGTTATTGACGCTACCGTCATTAGTCAAGACCAACAGTGGTTAACTACCTCTGAGGCATCACTGAATGCCGGTCTGTTGGCTGCAAAACAAAATAATCAAAGTTCAGAACTCTTTAGCGCCATTATTAATAATCTCGATATCAAGCGTGAATCTGAAAACTTAAATTTGGCGTTTAGCATCGATAACCAGCTTACCGATCAAATCAAACAAACGGTTGAAGAAGGCCTGGGTTCCCTCTTCTCAATGTCCAGCAGCAACAGTAAAAGTGAAATCCCCCCTGAAAAACTGGAAGAGAATCCCAAGACCTATCAGTCCATTACTCCTGCCAGCCTGGCAAAACTTCCAGCCTTCGAAAATACCTACAACCAGACAATTCACTGGCAACAAGGCCCGGTAGCTATCCGTATCACTGAACTCCACCATAGCGTCGACGATATTCAGGAAATAAGTCTGGAAGCGGTTACATCCGGCATTCCCAATACAGCCTCAAGTTCATTTGCCAGTGCTAGCCAACTGCATATTGATGACATTACCAATGCCAACGGTGAATCACTGATGGACCCCGCCACCTGTGGTAAATACATCAACAGCGATCCCGTTGTCCTAACGGATAGTTTCGGCAAAGGCGAGCTAAAAGCCAGCAAAAAAATTCGCCTGAAGCCCGGCGCTAAAATTGCCGATATTGCCAGCATTAAAGGTCGCGTAAGCCTTAATATTGCCACGCAAATTGAAACGCAACGATTTACCGCTCCCATCAACCAAGCAATTGTCAAAACCCAAGGCGCTTATTTGCGTATCAAGGAAATTGCAGGCAATAACATCAGCTACCTGGTTAGTGGAGCCAAGCAACCACTGTTGAATGTCAGAGGGTTAAACGCCAAGGGACAGTATCTATCAGGTAGTGGTAGCAGCTCTTTTGGTGCTATCGGTAGCGGACCGCGTTCGCACAATGCCAGTTATCAAGGCCAGGTCAGTGCGGTAGAAGTCACCTACGCCACGCAGCGACAGGCTCAAGAGTATACATTTAATATTACCGACCTAAGCCCACCAAGCAATACCAATAGCTTCAGTCCCGAGCATAAGCCTCCCGTTGCTTACGATATGGCTGACTGGAAACAGGTCGTGCAACTCAGCCAAAAAAATTATCCACAGGATCAGTTTAATTCCTGGTTAGGGCAACCCGTAGCAAACACCCGCTCCGGCCCCATACAAACCTACCTGTTCAAACCTGAACTGCAGCGATTTGGCCCAGAGCGACGCTTCAATAGCCATATGGTCGTCAACCTGCCCTTTATCCGTTCACTGCTTAAAGCCAGTGGTCGCCTGAACCTCACAACCCATTCCTTGACTTTTGATAATGGCGAGCAGATAAAGCCAACCGGTACACCCTGGGTAAGTCCTATTACGCTCGACTACAAAGGCGGCTGGAATCTATCCCTGAGCGATGAGGCCATGCGTGAAGAAGGCTATCTGGCAGGCTCAGTCGATATTAAATATCTGCTGGATGATGTTACTTACGAGAAGGTCAAAGACACAAAACTTGTTTCACTTAATGGCGATTTAAACCTGGCGCTGCCCACGCAAATTAAGGCAACAAGTATTCCCGCTCTACAGCTTGGCGAAAACACCAAGCTGTCAGGCTTTGATCTGCAACTTATAAAACTCGACGGTAATCGCCAGACCTATAGCATCAACGGCGATGAATCTGCTCTGGTTGCCATCTATGCCCTCAACAGTGAAGGCAAAGAAATTGGCAAGCTGGACCCTTTTGGTGATGAGTTTGGTGTCCCCTCTGATCAAACCAAACGTCGTGTCGCCGGTATGTGGGCTCAGGGTGAAATTGATCAACTGATAGTTTATGAGGTGACTGAAGCCGTTATGAAGCGGTTGCCGCTTACACTCGATATCAATTGATAAGGATAGGGACAAACTGATTAGTTGGCGCGGTACTTAGTATAGTAAAGTTCTTCAATCGCCTGGACACTTAACGGGCGATGAAAATAGAACCCTTGAGCCAAATCACAATTCCATTGAGTTAAAAGAGCAAGCTGGGAGGCTTGCTCGACGCCCTCAGCAATAACTTTTATATTGAGCGTATGAGCCAGTTTAATCACCGAGGCCGTTATCGCCTTGCTTTCGCGGTCTTCATCTAACGTACTTATAAAAGACCGATCAATTTTCAAATAATCGATGGGAAGCTTACGTAGATAATGAAGCGATGAAAACCCTGTTCCAAAGTCATCCAAAGAAATGGAAATACCCATATTTCTTAGGGTTTGCAGTTTAGCAATAGCACCATCCATATCTTCCAAAAAGCTACTTTCTGTAATCTCCAATTCCAAATTGGTCGCAGGATACCCCGTTTTTTCCAGCGCACTGCGAACATCCTCAAGAAAATCAGGGGAGTTGAGTTGTTTGGTTGATACATTTACCGCCATGAACAGTGGAATCCCCTGTTCTAAAAGCTGCAACCCTACTGTGCAAGCGTAGCGTAGCACCCAACGTCCCAAGGGGATAATAAGCCCACAATCTTCAGCTATTGGAATAAACTCTAGTGGCGATAGCATACCCTCCTGCGGGTGCTGCCAACGGATTAATGCTTCTACACGGAATAAGGATTCTTCATGGATGCTTATTTGCGGCTGCATCAACAACAGGAATTGATCCTGATCTATAGCGTCTTGAATTTCATGCTCCCGCTGTAATCGGCGCGGTCTTGTATCACTTAACGTTTCTGTAAACAGCCGTACTTGATTACGCCCCAGCTCTTTAGCCGAGTACATGGCTAAATCGGCATTCTTAAGCATGTCACTTGCACTTATGGAACCTGCGGTACTGTAGGATATTCCTATACTCGCTGTGATACAGAAGGATTCTCCACTCAAGGCCAGGGGTTCCTTAATGACAGACAAGATTCTCTCCGCAAGCCTCACGCCATCTTCAGCATTATTTATGTATTGTGCAATAACGACAAATTCATCCCCCCCCAAGTGAGCTACATAATCATTAGATTTAACCCCCCGAGCTATACGAGAAGCAATGGTACTCAAGAGGAAATCCCCCGAGCTATGACCTAGTCTGTCATTCACCCGTTTAAAATAATCCAAATCAATGTATAAAATCGCTATCCCTACTGCCGCCTCTCCGACGGTTTCGATAACGTTTTTAAGGTGTTTCCAAAAATGCCGGCGATTGGGCAAGTGAGTAGTAAAGTCATAATCAACGAGATTGTCAGAGGAAGTGCTTCCTACACTCCGAAACTCACTGATATCATTAGCAACACAGACATAATGCTGCACATCGCCACTATCATTTCGAACAGGACCGATGGTCAAGCGTATCCATCGAGACCGCTGCCTAGAATCCAGACTTTCAAATTCGCCCTCCCAATAGGCTCCCGCTTTGAGTACTCGGTTTATTTCGGGGTATGTCTCCTGTGCTTCTTTTAACCATTTATCCAATAAAGACTGGCTTCTTAAAGATTCGCAATCATCCATTTGGTAAATATCTACTAAGGCTTTATTCATGATTTCAACATTGCCATCAGGCTGGCAAATCATGACCGCCGAGGTATCACGTTGTATGGCATCTGAAACATACTCAAGGGACATTCTCTGATGTATGTTACGCTCCAGTTCACTCTGAAGCTGGCGCTGGCGACTGTTAAGCTCAGACAACAACCGCTCATTGGTTAATGCAATATTTCGAGCCTTTTGATAAACAGCATGCTGCTCTGCAAAACTAGCGGTTTTATTTTCAATGATCAGCAATGCTGAGGATCCATGCTTACATGCTCGAGCTTCAAGCTGCATGTCATCATCGCCAGGGAGGGTTTCAGTCCAGATTCCAGATAGTATTTGCTCTGATGTATCTTTATTCCAGACTTCACATGCGTCTTCCAAGAAATTCTCGACATAGGGGAATGCTAGCGCCAGATCAAACTCTGTCGCACCTTGTGTCTGGGATTGTGATTGGCCTATAGCGTTTGAATACAGCAGGGTAAACCAGTCGGGCTGATCATGGAGCAGGCTAAAATTACCTTCCGTTGTTTTTTCAAAGGCAACAATTCCGAGCACATTAAGCACGGTGGAGATTTCGGACATAGCTATTCTTCCTGCGCTTTAGCATCCATCATCTTCAGGTTTAATCGGGTAAAAGCAGATTCGACATTTTCCCCCGTTTTGGCGCTAGTATGAATAACATTGTCATCATCAATAAAGTTATCAAACTGACCACCCTGAATCTTCCATTCATCCCGTAAATCACATTTATTCACCAGCAACAGCAGAGGCACCTTCCCCAGATGTTCGTCAATCATGAGCTTTAATTCTTTTGCACCTTCTACACTTTTTGGCCTTGTTCCATCGACAACCAGAAGTATACCTGCCGCTCCACGTAGATGACTGGGTTTCAGTGATGTGAAGTCATCTGTCCCCTCAACATCCCAAATCATATTGAGTATTTCCATATCGTGAAGATTGACCACACGCTTACTGATTTTCACTCCTATTGTGGTGTGGTATTTATCACTGAAAATACTCTCAACAAAGCGCCTAACCAAGCTTGTCTTCCCCACAGCAAAGGGGCCCAACATACACACTTTTTTCGATATCTTGGACACGATCTAACCTCAAATATTTTCTCGGTTGATCCTATATGCTTTGACAAACAACTGAACTCTGCGTTGTTCGCTTGCAGGGACATGCTTCAGATCACGAGATCCAACGCCCCAGGCAATTACCGCGTCATCTGCCATTCCATTTTCCATAAGTAATTCCCTAACCCTATCGGCCCTTAGTTGACTGACCTTTTCATTGACCGAACGACTGCCTGTAGGATCTGCAAAACCTAGCACCATAACCTGAATATCCATAGTTTGATCTTGCTTAATGCTTTCTCGCAGGCGAGCAATCAGTCCCATCAAATCTGACAATGCTGCCAGAGAATGTTCTGTAAACACATCGCTCTTGGGCTGAAAGTAAAGTGCGGTTTTATTAATACTGTCTATAATCTTCTCACGCAATTCATTAGCGGTAGGATCATTATTTGGCAGCTCTCCAATATGAATTGGTGTTGCCTCTACATGTATATCTATGTACTTGTACTGTTCAGCGCTGAAGCTATCCGTTAATGGAGGCCGACCATTCTCCTGCAAGACATGAACACTCAACTGATTGCCTTGCAGCTCTTCACGTATCAGGACAAATCCCGGTAGCTGCGAGATAAAATGAGTAAAACTGTTCACATCCCGCTCGATAAGAAACCAACTTATAGATTTAATCATTACCCCTATCACGACCAAGCCAACGATAATCAAACCAAACCATGGACGCCCCTTTTCTGGTAAATCATCCTTTGATTGGCTTAACAAACATTGCTGAAGATATGGGTCTACAGATAACAGGGAATCACGATCTCCGTTAAATTCCTTTAATAGTGAATTGAAAACACGATGGATATCTTCACAGCAAGCATCCAGTTGTGAGCGTACATCATCGGTAGGCGTACCTTGAATCGCCAACGCCAAAACAGCGGATGGGCCCGCTGCGATTAACACCGACAACTCCCCCACTCGAATACCATCAAGAGAGTCTGCCGATGCATTAACAAAAGAATCACTGACAAAGTCGCTAATGGCTGTCAGCATCGCCGAGACTAAATCAGGGTCCTCCGCAGTAATACCCTCAGCAGCAATAGAATGAATAAGCAGACCGGTATCACGGTGAATGAGAAACACCTGCTCAACACGATATAGGACAGTTCTGGCAATTACATATTGGGCATAGGTCATGCCACTGCGCCACGCGTTAATGCGCCAACTGAGTGCTCGAGGACTTAAACTTTGCTCCAGTAGAGTATTGAGCGTTTGCACCATATTACTCAGGGCAGCCGCTACAGCTTTACGAATTGCCGGACCTAAAATGGGAAAAATAACATCGGTAATACGGGAAGGGTTGCGTTCAATTGAGCGCTCAATGGCTGTATTGACAAGGGGAGCCAGGGTTTTTCCCATGGAATCATCTTGGGCCGATCGTAATGCAATAGCCTCACTGATAATGGCTGAAACACGCTCAATACCCGATCTATCTTGTAATTGCTGTTTGAGAACATCTTCGAACTCATCACCTAATAAAAGGGATCTAAGGCGAAGATAGTCGTTGTCACAGTCAGTCAGGGTAGTGTTTTCTGACGGCGAGCTAGGCTTGGGTGACTCGCAGGGAGGCTGAGGCGTGGAGTCGCTTGCCATTGCTCACCTAAAGATCGTCTATTTGTTGGGCCATCTGCTTTAACAAAGTCGATAAAGCAGATCTATCCGTTTTACTGTGGCGAAGCTCATCGGTATTTTCCTGCACCGAGTTTTCCAAAGCAGCAAAATGCTCGTTCATCGCTTCAGTTAACTGGCGAAGCTCTGCAAAGAGCTGATTTTCCGCAGCCTGATGGGCAGACTCGGTTTCCGCTTTAAATTGCTCTAAGCGCGAATCCAGGTCACCGAGCTCACCTTCAATACATGCTGAACGATTACTTTGCTTATCGCCATCACTGTCAATCCGCTTATTAAGCGTCCGAACATGCTTCTCAAGTTCTTTCTTAAGCTCTTTAACCGTATCATGGAGTTGTTTTTCCAACTGATTAAAACGAAAGTCACTTGCTGCGCGAAACTCGGCGATGACGTCTTCTAGATGGGATTGCTGCTCGCCAAAGAGCAAATTTTGAATATCTCGTAACCGAGATTCAGGATCACCTCCATTGCCTTTAACAGGGGCCTCTACGTCCTTTTGTTTTGCCCGTGATTTGGCCATGAATACACTCCTTGCCAGAGCTGAATAGGATACAGCTTAGATCCCTAGTTACATGCCTGCTTTAGATTTACCACCAAAAGATAGGGTTCTTTCCCCTAGATAATGAGTATAGGAAAGAACTGCTCTCTTACAAGCAGCTCCCGGACTGAATCACCACTCATGTGCTGGTCACAACTTAGTTAACTAAACACAGTACAGGTTATAGAGAAGAGTAATAAAGGACCCATAAACAAGTCACGATTGAAACTATAGAGCACGCATTGGTGTTCACATAAAAAAGCCCCCAGTGCTGTCGCACTGGAGGCTTAAGAATTTCTTTCTTACCTTCCGGGTTATTTAACTATATCGACCCAAGGTTACCCTGTCATTGCCACCGTAATCCTGTTCGGTGACCACATCGACATATCCACAAGCAGAGAAAATCTCTCGTACATCCTCACCTTGCTCAAACCCATGCTCCAGAGCCAGCCAACCACCCGGTAATAGATGCTGTTTGGCCTGCTCGGCTATATGTTGAATATCCGCCAAACCATTAGCGTCTGCCACCAACGCACTTAAGGGTTCAAAGCGCACATCGCCTTCTGCGAGATGAGGATCTTGTTGATCAATATAAGGGGGATTACTGACAATTAAGTTAAATTGCTCACTCGCCAGTTCGCCAAACCAATCACTTTGTTTAATGGTGATATGGTTAAAACCCAACGCTTGTCGATTGGCTTCCGCAAGCTTTACTGCATCAACAGATTGATCAACACCGGTAATGTTCCATCCCGGTTTTTCACTGGCCAATGCCAAGGCAATTGCACCAGTGCCAGTACCCAGATCGACCACACGAGCGTCGTTAGGTAAATCCAAGTCCAGTACCACTTCCACCAAACGCTCAGTATCGGGGCGGGGAATCAGGGTTGAGGGATTAACCTGTAGAGGTAAAGACCAAAACTCCCGTTGCCCAAGAATATGAGCAACGGGTTCGCCAGTTAGGCGGCGGGAAAATAAAGATTCAAAACGGGCTTGTTGTTCTGGCGTAAGTTCTTTTTCTGGCCAGGTATATAAATAGGTTCGCTCGCGCTCAACACACTCGGCGAGCAATAGCTCGACATCGAGCCGAGCGCTATCACTGATCTGATCCAGCTCGCTGGCTCTGGCCAGATTTTGCTGGATCGTCAGAGGTGATTCGGACACGTTTATTCAGCCAACGCAGCCAGCTGATCAGCCTGGTATTCGTTCACCAATGGCTGCACTACTTCATCCAAGCTGCCTTCCATGACTTCGGCCAGTTTGTACAAGGTCAGGTTAATGCGGTGATCAGTTACCCGGCCCTGTGGATAGTTGTAAGTGCGAATACGTTCGGAGCGGTCACCACTGCCCACCAGGCTACGACGTTCATCGGCAATTTCAGCAGCCGCTTTTTCTTCCTGGCCGCTTTTCAGTTTTGCCGCCAACAGCGACATGGCACGAGCCTTGTTCTTGTGCTGGGAACGCTCATCCTGACACTCCACCACAATCCCGGTAGGGATATGAGTTAAACGAATCGCGGAATCAGTTTTGTTGACGTGCTGACCACCGGCTCCGGAGGCGCGGAAGGTATCTACACGCAGGTCGGCCTTGTTGATTTCCACCTCTTCCAGCTCATCGGCTTCAGGCATAATTGCCACGGTACAAGCCGAGGTGTGAACACGGCCCTGGGATTCGGTTTCTGGCACACGCTGTACACGGTGAGCACCCGATTCAAATTTCAGCTGAGAATAAACGCCCTGGCCGACAATACGGGTAATAATTTCTTTATAACCACCGTGCTCACCGGCGTTTTCGCTAAGCACTTCAATTTTCCAGCCGCGTTTTTCGGCGTATTTGGAATACATGCGGAACAGATCGCCGGAGAAGATCGCCGCTTCATCACCACCGGTACCGGCGCGCACTTCCAGGAAGACGTTCTTGTCATCGTTAGGATCTTTCGGCAGCAGCAGTTTTTGCAGCTCCAGCTCTAAAGGCTCTAACTGACTTTCGTTTTCTTTCAGCTCCTCCTTGCCCATGTCGCGCATATCTGGATCATCATCTTCTAGCAGCACCTTGGCTTCTTCGATGTTATCCAGCACCTGGCGGTAGTCGGCGTAACATTTCACCACCGGTTCCAGTTCGGCGTACTCTTTGGAAAGATCACGGAATTTATTTTGATCACTGATAATCTCGGCATCACTTAGCAGCGCGCCCACTTCATCGTAGCGATCTTGCAAATTATCGAGTTTTTCCAATATAGAGGCTTTCATGGTTTCTCACTTACACAAAAAAGGCGGTGTGTTTTACGGTTTTTGAAGTGTAAAACAGCTAAGGATTGGTATCTCGATCATCGAGATCGAAGAGTTCCTGGGTCAGGCCAATCATATCATCGCGGCCTGAAGCTCCAGCTTGTTTGATTTTAGACGTTGGGGCGTGCAGCAGTTTATTGGTTAAACCACGAGCCAGTTGCATTAACACAGCTTCGGGGTCGGCGCCTTTTTCCAGAGTTTTCAGCGCGCGCTCTAATTCCTGATCACGAATGTCTTCTGCTTTGCGACGATAGGCTTTAATGGTGGATACAGAACTCAGCGCACGCAATTCACGGGCATAGGCCTGTACACCTTCGCCGACAATTTCATCGGCCTTGGCGGCGGCTTCTTCGCGGGAGCGACGGTTTTCATCAATCACTTCCCGCAAATCATCCACGGTATACAGATAGACGTCATCAAGCTCGCCCACCTCGGCCTCAATATCGCGGGGAACGGCGATATCGACCATAAACATGGGTTTGTGTTTACGCTTTTTCAGCGCCGATTCCACCGCACCTTTACCCAACAAGGGTAACTGACTGGCGGTGGAAGAAATGACGATATCGGCGCGGTGCAGAAATTCAGGAATATCAGCCAGCAAAATCGCTTCAGCATTAAACTGCTCTGCCAAATCCCGGGCTCGGCCCAGAGTACGGTTGGCCACCAGCAGTTTCTTTACACCCTGTTCGTGCAGGTGACGGGCAACCAGCTCGATAGTTTCGCCGGCACCAATCAACAGCGCCGTATCTTCTTTTAGGTTGGAGAAGATCTGTTGTGCCAGACTCACCGCTGCATAGGCTACCGATACCGGGTTCTCACCAATGGCCGTTTCGGTGCGAACACGTTTGGCAATACTGAATACCTGCTGAAAGGCACTGTGTAAATGGGTACCGGCGGTACCTGCACCATTGGCCACCGCATAGGCAGATTTCATTTGCCCCAGGATTTGCGGCTCGCCCAAAACCAAAGAATCCAATCCACAGGCTACAGCCATCATATGGCGAATAGCCTCTTCACCCTGATGGCAGTAATGACAGCCCTGCAGTTCATCGAGGGGCAAGCGGTGGTAACCGGCCAGCCACTCCACAATCAACGTCGCCGATTGCTGGCTGTACGCGTAGATTTCAGTACGGTTACAGGTCGACAGAATAGCTACTTCATCGGCAGCGCCCTGACGGCATAACTCGCTTAACGCCTCTTCCATTTGCTCGGGCGCAAAGGCTACGCGCTCGCGAATATCGAGGGAGGCGGTATTGTGATTAATGCCGAAGGCCAGAAGCGTCATGCGTGGGTCTAAACTACTGCGTTACCGGGTGAATGCTCAAAGGAGCTAATTTTCAACCGCGAGAGATCTACTTACAAGAGACAAAGGGCTTTTATGACACAATTTTATGGTATTCAGGCTCTCGTGATGAATAAATTGAGCAAAAAGTAGAGTTTTTGGTGGTTATACGAGCTAACCATACTTCTCGGGAACCCCAAGCCCCTATCCAGGCTCTATAATGGAAGTGAATAAATAAGAAGAACCATTGAGTGAAATCGGCTTTGCCTCTATGGTTATCCATTAAAGGATATTGTTACTGCTTTCCCCAGTATTTAAATAAAGCCCATAAATGGACCCGCGACCTACGCATGAATTCTTGCCTGTATAAGCATTTGCCCACTCGCAAAGCACTTACCCTCACCCTGATCAGCAGTCTTTCACTGGTTGGCTGTAGCCTGCAACCCACACAAACTGTGGAAGCTCCGGAACCCGAGGTTCCTGTTGAAGAAGTCGCTGAACCGGAAGTGCCCACCCGCCCCTTTGAGGCCGAAACACTCTATGCCCTGCTGGTCGCAGAAATGGCGGGTAGTCGTGAACGCTACGACATTGCCCTGGGCAACTATATGCAACAGGCCCATAAAACCCAGGATCCTGGGGTGACCGCACGGGCCACCCGTATTGCCCGCTTCCTGAATGCTCGCCAGGCTGCTTTAAACGGTGCCCTGCTGTGGATCCAGCTGGAACCCGACAATAACGAAGCCCGCTTTGTGGCTGCATCCGAGCTGGCCCAGAGTGGTCGCTTGATTGAAGCAACGGATCAATCCGAGTACTTGCTCAATAACAACAGCACCCCGATTTTTCAAAGCATTGCCGCTTCGGCTGCACGCGCCACCGATACCCAACGCGAGCAACTGATGGTCCGCTTCCAGCATCTGCTGGAACAGTACCCTCAAAACACCCAGTTGCTGGTTGGCATGGGCCTGCTAAAACAGCAGCACAAAGATCTTGATGCCGCCCTGAACTATGCTCGCCAAGCGCTGGACGAAGACGAAGCGCTGATTCCCGCCGCCGTACTGGAAGCCAAGCTACTTCATCAACTGGATAGAACCGACGAGGCACTGGACCGCCTGGCCCTGCTGCTGAGCAAACACCCGGAAAACAAACGCCTGCGCCTGCAGTACGCCCGTGTTCTGGCCAGCTTTGATCTGGAAAAAGCCCAGCAACAATTTGCCATGTTGGTGGAACAAAACCCCAACGATCCTGAGCTGATCTTCTCGCTGGCACTCATCAGCAATGAGCGCGGTATGCTGACCGAGGCCAAAAAACATTTTGAGAAGCTGATCAGCC
The DNA here is from genome assembly GCF_042854845.1 of Maricurvus nonylphenolicus. GTDB lineage: Bacteria > Pseudomonadota > Gammaproteobacteria > Pseudomonadales > Cellvibrionaceae > Maricurvus > Maricurvus nonylphenolicus. Next base: position 3,865,784 of record NZ_AP031498.1, read on the forward strand.
TGGATAGCCGACGCTCTTCAGCTCACTACTATTTAGGCCGTATTGCCGAGAAAGAAGACGATATCAATACCGCATTGGAGCACTATATTCAGGTCGAACCCGGCCCGGATTTTATGCCCGCCTTGCTGCAAACCACCGATATTCTGGTTAGCCAGAATGAAGTGGAAGCCGCCAATAAGCGCCTCAGTGCTGCCCGCGAACGATTCCCCAGCCAAGCCGAGCGTTTCTACCTGCTCGAATCAGAAGTCTTGAGCAAATACCGCCAGCTGGATGCCGCCGAAAAAATTCTTACCGAGGGCATCGACCAGTTCCCCGCCAGTACACAACTGCTGTACGGGCGCGCCATGATCAATGAACAGCGAGACTTGATTGAGCTGACCGAGAGTGATCTGCGCACCATCCTCAAATACGATCCCAACAATGCCACCGCCCTCAATGCGCTGGGTTATACCCTGGCGGATCGCACCGATCGCTACGAAGAGGCCTATGAGCTGATCAGTCAGGCTCTGAACATCAAGCCGGATGATCCCGCCATTATCGACAGTATGGGTTGGGTGCAATACCGCTTGGGTCGCCTGGACGAGGCACTGCTGCGTTTGCGCCAGGCCATGCAAATGTTCCCCGATCACGAGATTGCCGCCCATTTGGGTGAAGTCCTGTGGGTATCCGGTGAAAAAGAGGAAGCCCGCTCTATTTGGGCAGAAGGCTTAAAGCTCAATCCCAATAGCCATATTATTCCCGGTGTAATCGAGCGCATGACTGGAGAGGCCTTACCTGAGCAACCTAATCAGGCAGACGAACCTGAAGAAACCGCCAAAACGGCTGATGCTGGGGAAGAGACAAACTAACCCATGACAGCACCTCAACGCCTCGGCTTCAGGCTATCTCGTTGTTTTTGGCTATTGATGGCCACGCTCCTCAGTGGCTGTGCCTCCCAGCAGCCACTCACCAACATCGAAAACTGGAATGACTACCAGCAACAACTAGCCGTCATTGAAGACTGGCAGCTTGAAGGCAAAATCGGCTTTCGCCTGCAAACTGCCGAGGGCAATAATAGCGGTAGCGCCAATTTTAACTGGCAGCAACAATCCCCCCGCTACAATATTCGCCTTTACGGCCCCTTTGGTCAGGGCAGCACCTGGATCAAAAGTGATGGTCGTCAGGTAGAACTGCAACAAGCCGGCAAACCTGCCCTCAAGGCCAGTAACCCCGAAGAACTTATGTACCGCAGCCTGGGCTGGTGGCTCCCCATAAATGACCTAAGCTACTGGATCAAAGGTATCCCTGCCCCTCACAGCCCTATTATCTCCCAGAGCCAAACCGAGCAAGGCACCCTGCAACAGCTGCAACAAAGTGGCTGGCAGTTGTCCTACAGCCGCTACCAACAGGTCAACGACTGGCAACTGCCCGGCAAACTGGTGGCCGAGCGGGACAATATCCGCCTAACGCTGGTGATCAAGGACTGGCAGCTGGACTAGTGCCAACCCTCCCCCTTCTTATATACAGGGCGCTTCTATATAGTAGCGCCAAGTTCCAATATTCTATTTACCCCTTATGACACACCTCAGCCTCCCCGCTCCCGCCAAACTCAACCTGTTTCTGCATATCACTGGCCGTCGTGAGGACGGTTACCACAATCTGCAGACGGTGTTTCAACTGCTGGATCGTGGTGATGAGCTGACATTTACCCTGCGCGAGGACGGCGAGATCCACCTCAGCCCAGCGATTGAGGGGGTCGCCCATGAGGACAACCTGATTGTTAAGGCCGCCCGCGCCCTGCAACAAGCCAGTGGTACATCACTGGGGGCTGATATTGCCCTGGATAAGCGCCTGCCGATGGGTGGCGGTATTGGCGGTGGCAGCAGTAATGCCGCCACTACCCTGCTGGGGCTAAATGCTCTCTGGAACTGTGGCCTGGATCAGGATCAGCTGGCGGATATTGGCGTAGCTCTGGGGGCCGATGTACCCGTGTTTGTACGCGGTAAAACCGCCTGGGCCGAAGGTGTCGGTGAGGTTCTGCAACCTATTGATATTCCTGAAAAATGGTATCTGGTAGCGACGCCAAATTGCCACGTTTCCACGGCCGAAATTTTTTCCCATAAAGATTTGACAAGGGACACCTCCGCCATTAGAGTAGCGGCCTTCCTTGAGCGGGGTGGTCGAAATGACTGCCAACCACTGGTACAAAAGCTGTATCCAGCGGTAGGGGAAGCTCTGGATTGGCTAGGCCAATTTGGACATGCTCAAATGACGGGAACAGGTGCCAGCGTATTCGCAGCATTTGACTCAGAAGCAGCCGCTACAGCGGTGTTGCAGCAACTTCCTGAAAACATTGAAGGTTTTGTTGCAAAAGGGGTTGATAATTCGCCCGCACTGAGTAAAATCCCCGTCCACAAAAACGCCACTGGGGTGTAGCCAAGCGGTAAGGCAGCGGGTTTTGATCCCGTCATGCGAAGGTTCGAATCCTTCCACCCCAGCCATATTTTTTATAAGAAGCCGGTGAGTTACGCTCAGCGGCTTTTTATTATGTATATACTTCTACACTGCAGACTCCATCCTAAGACAGGTATAGAACGTGGCTGACTTAATGGTCTTTACCGGGAACGCAAACCCGGAACTCGCACAAAAAATCGTTGACCGTCTGGGCATCCCTATGGGTGATGCGACTGTCGGCAAGTTCTCCGATGGTGAAATCACTGTAGAATTGAACGAGAACGTTCGCGGTCGCGACGTTTTTGTTGTTCAGCCTACCTGTGCACCTACCAACGACAATATTATGGAATTGATCGTGATGGTAGATGCCCTGCGCCGCGCATCTGCTGGTCGCATTACTGCCGTTGTGCCTTACTTTGGTTACGCCCGTCAGGATCGTCGCGTACGTTCTTCTCGTGTACCTATTAGTGCCAAAGTTGTTGCCGACATGATGGTTGGCGTAGGTGTTGACCGTGTACTGACCGTTGACCTGCACGCTGAGCAGATTCAGGGCTTCTTCGATGTACCTGTGGATAACGTATACGGCTCCCCTGTTCTGCTGGATGACATTACCCAGCAGAAGCACGAAGATTTGATTGTTGTTTCCCCGGATATCGGCGGTGTAGTTCGCGCCCGCGCTCTGGCGAAGCAACTGGACGTTGAACTGGCGATCATCGATAAGCGTCGCCCGAAAGCCAACGTTGCGGAAGTTATGAACCTGATCGGTGATGTTGATGGCCGTACTTGTGTACTGGTCGACGACATGGTCGATACCGCTGGCACCCTGTGTGGTGCAGCCAAGGCCCTGAAAGAGTTCGGAGCCAAGAAAGTGGTTGCCTACTGTACTCACCCGGTACTGTCTGGCAACGCCATGAACAATATTAATAACTCTGTGCTGGATGAAATGGTTGTGGCCGATTCCATCCCTCTGAGTAAAGAAGCTCAAAACTGCCCACGTATTCGTCAGCTGACCCTGTCGAAAATGCTGGCAGAGGCCATGCGCCGCCTGAGCAATGAGGAATCTCTGAGCGCTATGTTCCGCTAAGGTCTAAACCTTAAAAGAACTTGCCTCAGAAAAGCCGCTAAAAGCTGCAACATCGCGTTGCGGCTTTTAGCGTTTTTGTACCCTGCTTACGTTTCTGGTCGCGGAACATAAGCAGTTATTAACTAGAGGAATAGACAAATGTCTAATGAATTTACTTTGAATGCCGAAATCCGTGAGGACATGGGGAAAGGTGCGAGCCGCCGCCTGCGTCGTCTGGAAAACCTGATGCCTGCTATCGTTTATGGTGGCAAGAAGAAGCCTGTAAACGTAACCATCCCTCACAAGGACATGGTTAAGGCTCTGGAAAACGAAGCGTTTTACTCTCACGTTATCACCCTGAACATCGGTGAAAAAACTGAGACTGTAATCCTGAAAGACCTGCAGCGTCACCCAGCGAAAGCTATCATCATGCACGCTGACTTCCTGCGCGTTTCCAAAACCAAGAAGTTTACCACCAAGGTACCTTTGCACTTCATCAACGAAGACACCTGTATTGGCGTTAAGATGCAAGGTGGCAACATCCTGCACAACATGACCGAACTGGAAATCAGCTGTACTGCTGCTAACCTGCCTGAGTTCATCGAAGTTGACCTGGCTGAAGTTGAAGCCGGTACCATTGTTCACATCTCTGACCTGAAGCTGCCTAAAGGCGTAACTTCTGTTGCTCTGAGCCACGGTGCAGACTACGATCTGGCTGTTGCTACTGTGAACAAGAAGAAAGGTGCTGCCGCTGACGAAGACGACGCTCCTGCTGAAGAAGCTGGCGAAGAGTAAGTTTTACTCTCCACCGCGAAAAACGGCTGGCCCTTGGGTTGGCCGTTTTTTTTGCCTGTCATTTTTGCAGACTTTTATCCAAGCCTCAGCTGGTTCACAATAGCGCCCTACAGATTCCGGATAAGCTAAACCTGTTATGGACACCCCTATTAAGATGATCGTTGGCCTGGGTAACCCCGGTCAGGAATACGACCGCACCCGCCACAATGCCGGTGCCGATTTTGTTACCGAGCTTGCTCGTCAGGCTGGCGAAAGCCTAAGCGCCGACAAAAAGTTTTTTGGTCTGTGCGCCAAAATCAGTATCAACCACCGCCCGGTACACCTGCTGATTCCCACCACGTTTATGAATCGCAGCGGCCAGGCCGTTGCCGCGATGGCCAACTTCTACAAAATTGAAGCGGAAGAGATTCTCGTTGCCCACGATGAATTGGATCTGGATCCCGGTATTGCCCGCTTAAAACACGGCGGTGGCCACGGTGGTCACAACGGCCTGCGTGATACCATTAAAGCCCTGGGTAACAATAAAGACTTTGCTCGCCTGCGCTTGGGCATTGGCCATCCGGGGAACGCCAAACTGGTATCAGGTTACGTGTTAAAGAAAGCGTCGCAAAGTGACCAGCAACTGATTGATGATGCCTCCTACGATGCCACCAAAGTGATGGATGAAGTGGTTAAAGGTGAGTGGAACAGTGCAATGAAAACGCTACATACCAAGAAGTAATTAATTATGTAGCCGTTCAGCGCCGCCTAAAGGCAACTATGCTTCAGCCAAAGGCTCTGAATCGTAGAAGTTGACGGTTTTAAACTCCTCAAACTCCCCCAGATCCGGGAAGGTTACCGCACACATGGAACCGGTATGATAGTAACCCGGTTCACTGAAATCCCGCACCCGGGAATCAGCAATAATCACACGCTTGCCCTGCTGCAAAAACTTGGGCAGCAGCGGTTTGTTTTCCCAGTCGTAGAGAACATCGGCCGCCAGCAGTACATCGACGGGTTCCTCGAGGGCAAAGAAGTCATCCAGATAATCCAGCTCAACGCCGTTGAGCTCGGCATTGGCACGGGTCGACAACAAGGCCCCAGGATCCAGATCACAGGCTATTACCCGCTTGGCGCCGGCTTTGGCGGCGGCAATAGCCGCGATACCCGACCCACAGCCAAAATCCAGCACAGTTTTACCGGCAACCCACTCGGGGGTATCCAGCAACTGTCGGGCCAATGCCTGACCGCTGGCCCAGGCAAAGGACCAGTAAGCAGGCTCTTCAAAAATTGCGCTGATCACTTCCTCGGACAGGCGAGCATCCATTATCGAAGGGTCCACCAGCCACAGGGACATATCCGCTGTTTTACCCTCAACTTCCGGCAACGGGCTGGACAGCAAATGGCCGTGGGGCACGGTACGCTGCAGATAATCCAGTAACTGCTGGGCCAGGGATTCATTAACAACTTCGGACATGGGACTACCAAGCTGTGATCAGCTTCTCACTTTAGGGCCGGGTACTGTAAGGGTTTTCCCTAAACCGCGCAATTACCCCATAGATAATCCAAAACCTAGACAGAATCGATATTAAAAGCGGGCAGGCTTAACAGCTTTTGGCAGGGGCTTTCGGCACAATCTGTTCCATGGTCAAGGAATAACCTTCACGCCCCAGGGATGGTGGCTACGCGACAAAAGCACTAACAAATAAACGTAGCTGAGATTGCTGAGGCCAACATGAACAAGTCACTGCTCAATACCCTGCGCGCGCTGTTGATCGTTGTACCTGCCTGTGTGGCCGTATCAGCTCAGGCCGATAGCGGCAGTGCTGATGAGGCGACTTGGTTATCTCACTTAAAAACCGGTGCGGTTGCCAACCACTGGGTTGGCCAGTCAGTAGATGCCACTGAAGAAAGCGTCAGCCTGACCGATACCGACATGCACCGCCTCCTGTCAGCACTTAAGCTGAAGAAATCGGCTGCGCCCAGCTCAAAATACGATACCGAAGGCTTGCGCTATATGACTGAAGTGGGCAGCAAGCAAGTCCAGATCCGGGTAATGTACGCCTTCTAACCCTTCAGACCTTGCTGCCGCAATCAAGCCACTAGTGAATGCTGATCTCTCGTGGAGGCACCTCGGGCTGCTCTTTTAGAGGCACTTCAATGGTCAAAATACCATTCTTGTATTTTGCCTCGATATCACCAGCACCTACCGAACGGTGTGGCAGCGGAATACGGCGTTCAAACTCGCCGTACGCAGTTTCCATAATATGCCAACGACCATCTTCGCTATGCCACTCTTCCGTAGCCTGCTTTTCACCGCGAATCATCAACGCATGATTATCTAGGGTCACTGAGAGTTGATCCTGCTCTACCCCAGGGATTTCGACATTGATCATCAGCTTATCGCCGCGCTCTTTCATGCAGACAGGCACAACACCCCAGGTTTGATGCTTTTCCTGAGCTGCCGCATCTTTATCTTTAAAGTGCACCAACGCATGGTTCATACGTTGGCGAAAGTGATTCCACTGATCTGCCAGCCCATGAACAGCCTGATTCCATTCCTGACGCATAAAATCCCAGACTTCTTGGGTCTTCATCATATCTCTCCTGATTGAATAATTGAGGCGAACAGCGCCCTGTGGGAGTCTCCTCCCAGAGACAGGAACACTGCACCTTTAAAAGGATAGATGATGCGTATAACGATGAAGGTGAGACGGTAAAACCAGTTTCTTCTAAAACCGGAAGAAGATATTGCCGGAAGCTATGACTCCCGGCCTAGACAAGAAATAGGGGCTAAAATCAGGTGTCGCCTTTACCGGAACCCAGCATGACACTGATCCAGCGGGTGTCGTCAAAGCTTTCCAGGGCAATTTTGACCATCACGGTCAGAGGCACCGACAACAGCATGCCCACAGGACCTAGAACCCAACCCCAGAATACCAATGACAGGAAAACCACCAGGGCAGATAGATTCAGGCCTTTGCCCATAATTCGGGGCTCCAGTGCATTGCCAACCACAACATTCACCACCAGATACCCCAGTCCAACCAGGGCCGCATCGCCTAAGCCCAATTGCACCAAGGCCAGGAGCACAGCAGGAATGGCTGCGAGAATAGAGCCTAAGGTGGGGACAAAATTTAACAGGAATGCCAACAGCCCCCAGAGTACCGGGTAACGTACGTCGAGAAATAACAGCCAGAAGAAAATTAAGCCGCCGGTCAACAAACTCAAACCGAGCTTGATCGCCATATAACGATTCACGCTGAGGGAAAAGCGCCCCAGGGCATCCATGGTACGCTCAGTACCCAACTCTTCCTCGGGTACCAGGTTGTCACTGTTCATGCCAAAGCGCAGCTTGTCGGTAAAGCGTACTTCCTCGGCCAAAATAAAAATCACCGTGAGCAAGATCATAAAGGCATTAGTCATGACATTGCCAAATGACGCCAGCGTATTGCCGGCCATATTCATGGCCGCACTCGGGTTAACCATATCCCGCCACTGATCTTCATCCAACGTGACCCCTTTGCTCGATAGCCAGGCGAGCAACTGCTCACTCTGTCCCTGCAGTTTTTCCTGATACAGAGGCAAGTCATCGCGAAAATCATTCAGGGAGGAACCTACTACAGCCCCCACCATAAACCCACCACCAACAATCACAGAGATAATAATCAGTAACGACACACCATTGGGCAGCCCGCGTTTATTTAGCCAGGCCAATGATGGTGAGCACAGAACCGCAATAAACAGCGATAACAGGAAAGGAACCAGCAAGGACTCGGCAGCCTTCATACCGGCCACAACAACGACAAAAGCAGCCGCGATAATAAGAAAACGAACAAAGGGGGACTCTTGAGCCACGATACAGGTTCCTTTTTTATTAGCTTAATTCTTTATTTATTATGTCCAACAGCTCGCGTATTTTAACCAAGCCTTCCTGGGTAAATAAATAGGGGTGATCTTCCCCTAAAAAATACGCCTCTTCGATTTCCATGCACTGTAAGCGTATCGATTCCAAAAAGTCGTCGTGGCGAATAGGCATATCACAAAAGATATGCCAGTCATTTTCCATCGCCTGCCCCAGCAGCACCCATTCCAGCAACCGCTTAATATCTTTCCGCTCGGGTCGATAGTAGGCATCTTTGGATTTGGCGAGAATAACAATCACCAGTAACAATATAATGACGGTGGCCAGCAGGGAGACAATCATGCTCACGCCTCAATCAGCAGCTTAATGGCCAGTAGTAAAATAATCACCACCATCACGGGCTGCACCAGCTTAGCACCGCGGCTGATCACCAGCTGTGATCCCAGTCGCGCACCGATAACTTGTGCAATCGCCATGGCAATTGCCAGCTTCCACCACACATGACCGGCGATCATAAATAACACCATCGAGGTGGTATTCGTCACGAGTACCAGCGGCTTGGTATTGGCTGTGGCTTTACGCAAGTTAAAACCGCGCAGCGCTGAAAAAGCAACGGCAAAAAACGACCCCATGCCCGGACCCAAAAAGCCACCGTAGAAACCTATGCCGCCACCAATCAGCCGATTAAAACGCCCTTCACTCCAGCGCGGTTCACTGTCTTCATCCGACATCCGTGGTGAAAACGCCACATAGATCGCCATCACAATCAGCACCCATGGCAGCAACTGCTTAAGAATTGCCGTATCCAGCTGCTGAATGGCCAAGGTTCCTATGGCTGCCCCAATAAAGGCATAAACTAAAGCTGGCCGCAGGGGCTTAAGGTCCAGGTGACCTTTGCGAAAGAAGTTGATGGTTGAAGATAAGGTGCCAAACACACTTTGAAATTTGTTGGTGGCCAAGGCATTAAGTGGTGGCACCCCTGCTGCCAACAGCACCGGCAATACCACCAAGCCTCCTGAGCCGGCTATCGCGCTGATAAAACCGGCAAAAAAACCTACACCAACCAGGGCCGAAAATGCCCACCATGAAAATTCGATAAGTCGTCCTTAGCGTGAACCTGTATAGCCGTTTAAATCACCGGCCGCTCACGTCAATTGCTGCCACTGCTCGGCCCCAGGCCCCAATGGCTGCCCATAACTGAATTCCACCTGATTGCCAGATGGATCAACCAAACCACAATAATACCCGACAGGGAAAGCTTCGTCGCGCGGCTCCCACAGCAAACAGCCTTCAGCCTCTGCTCGCAGAGCAATACGGTCAACGGCTTCTCGGGACTCTACAGCAAAACCAAAGTGGCGGTAGTCATTATTGGGCAGGGGAAGATTATGGCCACCATTCATCATCACAAAGATAAAATCGCCTTCGCGGCCGGGCTCCGCCATCCAGACAATGGCCTTATCGCCACTCTGGCGACGGTGACAAATCTGCATACCGCAGTAGCGCTGATAGAAGTCGATACAGGCCTCAAGCCTGTCTACATGCAGGGCAATATGGGTGATTCTGGGCACTGTCATATTAGGTACAACCATGGCTATACCTCCTGATCAAGAGCGCCCAGTGTACCCGCTAAGGCGTGTGATTAGCTACTGGAGGCGGGGGTTCTTACCCGTGAAGTTGGCGTCGTAATAATCGCGAATGGCAGCAATATCAGCATCGTGGTCGCCGGTAGGCGTAAATAGCTCCTCAACCACCACAATGGATTTGGAAGGGAAATCGAGACCAATCAATAACACCGGCACCTCGGCAGCATGGGCTATTCGCAAAAAGCCGTTTTTCCAATTATCGACTTTGGAGCGGGTACCTTCAGGGGTAATGCCTATCCAGCACTTATCGTGCTCGCGGTACCATTGCACCATCTGCCCCACCACATCCTGGGCCTGCTCACGGTCAATGGGGATAAAACCCAAGCGCTCAAACAAGCCTTTCATGGGCCAGAAAAAGGCTTCTTTTTTCATCATCACCGAAATGCGTAAACCCAAAGCCATAATGGCAAAACAGGCATAGATAAAGTCCCAGTTGGAGGTATGGGGCGCACCCACCAACATGGCTTTTTTCACTTTCGGTAACTCACCGCGGACTTGCCAACCGCTGACCCGCAACAGCCAGCGGCCCAGGCCGCGGCTAAAGTTGCTGCCCATGGAGGGCATGGTATCGGGTATTTCAGGTATCGGCATAGCGGCCTTGCAGTTCTAACAATGCGCTTAGTGTTCGCGCGTCGCACGGAACTCCACTTCCGGGTAGCGCTCCTCAGACAGCGACAGGTTTACGCGGGTTGGCGCAAGGTAAGTCAGGTGACCACCGCCGTCAATGGCCAGGTTGTCGCTGCACTTGCGCTTCAACTCTTCCATCTTCTTGGTGTCATCACTCTCAACCCAACGAGCGGTATTGACGTTAACCGGCTCATAAATGGCCTCAACCTTGTATTCGTCCTTCAAGCGATAGGCCACTACTTCAAACTGTAGTACACCCACGGCACCAACGATGATGTCGTTGTTATTGATAGGGAAGAACACCTGGGTAGAACCCTCTTCCGATAACTGCTGCAGGCCTTTTTTCAACTGCTTGGTTTTCAAAGGGTCTTTCAGGCGGATACGGCGGAACAGCTCCGGCGCAAAGTGCGGAATACCGGTGTACTTCAGCACTTCGCCTTCGGTAAACGTATCGCCAATCTGAATTGTGCCGTGATTGTGCAGACCGATAATATCGCCAGAGAAGGCCTCTTCTACCAACACTCGCTCACCAGCCTTAAAACTTACCGCATCGGCAATTTTCACATCCTTGCCCAGGCGGGTGTGTTTCATCTTCATGCCTTTTTTGTAAGAACCGGAGCAAATACGCATAAAGGCAATACGGTCGCGGTGTTTGGGATCCATATTGGCCTGGATCTTAAACACGAAACCGGAGAACTTGTCTTCCAGTGGCGCAACTTCACGGGTTTCAGTCAGGCGAGCCAGTGGCTGCGGTGCCCACTCGACAAAACCATCGAGCATTTCCCGCACACCGAAGTTGGCCAGTGCAGTACCGAAGAACACCGGAGTCAGCTTGCCGGCCAGGAAGGCGTCGAGATCGAATTCATGACTGGCACCACGTACCAGCTCAATCTCTTCCATAAAGTCCTCGTGGTAAACCCCGAGCAACTCTTTGGCTTCATCGCTCTCCAGACCCTTGATCTGAATATCCTCAGGGATCACATAGTTGGAACCGCGCTCAAACACATGAATGGTGTCGGTGTAGAGGTTGTAAACCCCTTTGAACTCCTTACCCATACCAATCGGCCAGTTAATGGGCGCACCTTCGATCTTGAGCACATCCTCAATTTCATCGAGCAGATCGATAGGATCGCGAATATCACGGTCCATCTTGTTCACAAAACTGATAATCGGGGTATCGCGCAGGCGACAAACATCCATCAGCTTGATGGTACGTTCCTCAACACCTTTCGCGCCGTCTACCACCATCAGGGCGGAATCCACAGCGGTCAGGGTACGGTAGGTATCTTCCGAGAAGTCTTCGTGCCCGGGGGTGTCCAGCAGGTTGACCATGCGGTCTTTGTAGGGGAACTGCATCACCGATGAGGTCACCGAGATGCCCCGCTCCTGCTCCATGCCCATCCAGTCGGAAGTCGCATGACGGTCTGCGCCCTTACCCTTCACTGAGCCAGCAACCTGAATCAGCTGCCCTAACAACAGCAACTTCTCGGTAATGGTGGTTTTACCGGCATCCGGGTGAGAGATAATCGCGAAGGTTCTGCGCTTGGAAATATCGGCTTCAAACTGGCTCATAAGACGGTACTGGCTAAAACGGTTGAAAGGTGCGGTTAAAAGGGACGGGATTATAGCGGTAATTGCGGCAAAGCTATAGCGCTCTGCGGCTAAAAGCCCCCCTAACCACGCAGCTGCCGGGTCAGCACCTGCAGTGACAAATGATTGTGTACCCGAACCCGGACTTCTCGGGGCTTAAAGGGTTTGGATATATAATCAACAGCCCCCATCTCGTAGGCTTTGTCTATGGCTTCAGCCGTCGTTTCGGCGGTAATAAATACCACCGGAATGTCGGCAATATCAGGTTGCGACTTTAATCGCCGACAGGTTTCGTAGCCATCAATACCCGGCATTTGAATATCCAATAACACCAAATCGACCTGCTCCTCAATGAGCATTTCCAGTGCCGATTCGCCATCGAGAGCCACCAATAGATCATAGTCACTCAACAGCTCCAGCAATATCGAGACGCTGTCTTCACTGTCATCGACAACCAGAATAGTTTTCGATTCAGCCAAGAACAGGGGATCATTCTCAGTGGTCATTGTGTTGCTCCCAATAAGCCAAAGCATCTTTAAACTTGTAGCTTTGCAGCAAAGGTTTCAACGTCGAAAAGTGTGTTGCATAGGCCTCAGGTAACTTCACTGCATTCAGTTTGGCAACAATGGGATCACACTGTTTGGGGCGTTTGCTGGCGATGGCTTCGCCAAACTCCTGCCACAAGTGCTCAATATCTTCTGCACTGCAACTTTCAGCTTCGACCTCAACAAGGTCTTCATAAGTTAACTTTTCGCGAACCTCATTAATTAAAGCCATCATCTGATGCTGAAACGTATCTTCCAGTGCCTGAGTCCATTGTAGCTCCAGTTGTCTGGCCGTTTCATGCAACGCCATAGCGCCCAGGTTGGCACTCAGGCCCTTAATCGTATGTATGGTTCGCTGGCGATCCTCATCAGTCAGGGAGGCAAGTTCCATCCCCTCATGCTTATCACAGAAGTTCAGTAGTATTTTTTTATATAGGGCCATATTGCCGACAAAATACAGACCCTTGTCGATATCCAGGTTCTCAAAGCCCGGAAAGTCAACAGCAGTCTTTGCGGGTGTTTGTTCGTTACTTTCCACCATCAGCGAGATCTGGTGCATTTGGCGTTTGGCTTTCAAATACGCCAAAAGAACACGGTAGAATTTGTTCACTTCAATAGGTTTGGTGATATGTTCGCTCATACCCACATCGTGGGTACGCTGAACTTCTTCACTCATGGCATTAGCCGTTAGAGCAATAATAGGCACTTCAGGATTAATCTTGCGGATTTCTGCGGCGGCGGCATAACCGTCCATTAATGGCATTTGTAAATCCATCAACACCAATTCATAACTGGACGCTTTAAAGAAGTCCACCGCTTCAAGTCCGTTGTCAGCCACATCCAGCACAATGCCACTGCCCTCCAAAAGGCCCATCACAATAGCCTGGTTGGTAGGGTTATCTTCGGCCAATAACACTCGACTACCGGCCAGGGTTTTTAGCCTAACCTTCAACACCTCCAGACTATCCTCATCCGAAGACGCCAACTCGTAGATTGCGGAAGATTCGGAAAAGATTTTCACCAGGCAATCATACAGCGTCGACTGATCAACAGGCTTTTGTAAAAAGATATCAATACCGACATCCTTGGCCGATTTAATTAAATATTCCTGGCAATAGGAGCTGACCATGATGACGGTTGGCGGGGTTACATTCGTCGATGAAGACTCTCCTTTAAAACGACTATTAATTTCCTGCGTTGTTTCTATGCCATTTAAACCAGGCATATTCCAGTCCATAAGGATAAGGTCATAACCTTCCCCGTCGCCACAGGCCTTTTCCAAGGCCTCGTAGCCATCCATGCAAGTATCTATCTGCAGGTTAAAACGTTTTAGCTGTTGTAACAGAATGGCTTGATGTTCTTCATTATCTTCAACGATGAGAATACGTTTACCCTCAAAACCCTGAGCCAAAGACTGGTTATCGGCATGTTCGAGATTAATTTCAAACGTGAACGTACTACCCACACCGATTTCACTCTCGACGCGTATATTCCCCCCCATCAGTTCGACCAGCTCTTTGGCAATGGTCAAGCCTAATCCAGTGCCTCCAAATCGACGAGTGGTGCTGGAATCTCCCTGTTCAAACGATTGGAACAAGCTCTCCTGCTGTTTGCGCGTCATGCCGATACCGGAGTCCCTGACTTCAAAACAAATCCTGTCAGCGCCAAGGCGCGATATCGCAATATGCACTTCCCCAATAGGGGTAAACTTCACCGCATTGGCCAGAAGATTAGTCACCACCTGCTTTAATCGTAAAGGGTCGCCAACAAAATAACGCTCAACATTGGGTGTATAGGAGGCCAGTACTTCGACATCTTTATCCCCCGACATATACTGCACCAGCTCAATTGCACTATCGACAACATCGAATAAATCAAACTGAATATGTTCGATATTTAGCTTTCCCGCTTCAATTTTGGAGAAATCCAGAATGTCATCAATAATACCCAGCAGCGACTTGGCCGACTTTTCAATGCTCTGTGCATACTGTCGCTGGCGGTCATTTAACGGAGACTGTAAAACCAAATGCGCCATACCTATGATACCGTTCATGGGTGTGCGTATCTCATGGCTCATATTGGCCAAAAATGCAGATTTGGCCTGAGTGGCCTGCTCTGCGTTTTCCCTTGCCTTTGCTAAGGCCATATTGACGCGAGACAAGTGGCGATTCCAGTATAAAACGCCAATCATTAGCAAGGCACCAGCCAAGACTATTTGCCAAATTAAGCGGTAATCCACCGACTCTTCATAGCGCACCGAATACCACTTGTGTTTGATTGCCTGAACCTCTTCCTCGCCGATATCGTCAAAGGCTTTTTGGATAATGGATAGCAGGAGTTGATTACCTTTTTGTACTCCGACCCCCAGATCACTATCGACATCTAAAACACCCGCGACCTTAATGCCATCTATACCACCAACCTGGGTCAAATAATTAACTGCGGGCAATGTCGTCACAAAGCCATCCAAGCGTTTATCCAAAACATACTCAAGCCCCTGAAATTCACTTTCAACTATGACAAGATTAATATTAGGATGAGCAGCCTGTAAGAGCTCATTAAAAGCATAACCTCCTACAACACCGACATAACGCCCTTCGAAGTCCTCAAGCCGAGAAAAAAACAGATCATCTTCTCGGGTTACCATAGCAACATCCAGCCTCATATAGGAATCAGCAAAATCCATAATCTCCAATCTGGATTGAGTCGGTATTGCCACTGGTACAAAATCGCATTTATTACCTCTAAATGCTTCTATTGCCAATTTCCAGGTAGGCGATTCATACAGCATTAGGGGCACACCAATACTCTTCCCTAACAGATCTACAATATCGGCAGCCAACCCTTTAACCTCTCCATTCTCCACTGCTGAAATGGGCATTGCTGCTGGAGCAGCGCAGTAGGTTAACGTTTGTTTTGCTTGTAAATATGCCTGCTCTTTCTGGGAGAGATCGAGAGTACTGCTAGCCTGAAGTAATTCTGACTCCCTTCTTTTTGTAATTAACTCACTTTCAGTTTTTAAAAAGCTTAACCAACGATGCCTGATTTGGGTTTTCTCATGTTCAGACATTGAAGCCAATGCTTTATTAATAATCGACACTAACTCAGGCCAGTCCGATCGAACACCAAAGGTTAAATCGATAGGCCAATCCAATACCATGGCAACTTCGATATAGGGGATGCCTTCACGAATCGCAGCAAATTGTAAACCTTCCGAGTAAACCGCGTACTCAGCTTCCCCCGAAATAACAGCCTCCACCATGTCTCTTAAAGAATCCACCCAGAGCACTTTTTTTATGCCCATTTGTTTAATAAAACGTTGTGCTTCTAAAGCCCCTCTGGGGGCAACCATTATCCGATCTTTTAAATCTGTAACATGTTTAATCTTGGAAGGATTACCTTGTTTGACAAATACTACCGGGGTGACTTGGGTGTAAGGCTCAGAATAAAGCATATAATCCATGTTCTCTTGCCTAACCGAGGTTGTGATGCCATCTACTTGTCGTTGCTTTACTTTTTGATGCACCTCTACCCATCTATCCCGATGAATATTAAATGTCAGCCCCGTCTTCTGAGAAATTATATTAAGGTAATCTGGTACTATCCCCGCTGCGTTACCTTCGTTATCGGTTAAAGAGAAAGGGACATTTTGATTGGAATCCCCGAAGGTAATCACGGGATTATCTTTAATAAAAGCTATTTCCTCTGGCGAAAACCGAATGGCATGGCTCGTTAAACTGATACCTGAAAACCATTTTTCCCGGATGGCCAGCAACTCTTGCTGTGAAATAGCCGCTACCGCTTTATTAATAATGCCGGCGAGTTGTGGATTTTCAGGTTTGATCGCAATAACCGTTTCAACAGGGTTCCCTAACGGAAACTTGATATCGAATAAATCGATACCTTCCTCTTTGGCATGCAATAAGGTTGGCATGGTCGCAACGGTATAGTCTGCTTCTCCACTGATAATTGCTCGATACATGTCGGCCACGGTGGCGTAGGCAATTAACTCTACACCCGGGACAATATCAGCAACTTTATGCTGAAACTTGAATGAGGCCACAACCCCCATACGTTTACCGGATAAATCAGCCAACCCCATGATTTGTTTGGGATTGCCTTTCCTGACGACCACATAGGCCTGCTCTTTGGCATAGGCCGGTGAGATTAAAAAATTCCGTTTGAGAGAAACCTCCGGTGTTGCTATCAGCATACCGTCAAAGCGTTTATTCCGTTGCCTGAAGGTCCCCTCCTCAACCATCTCTACACTAATATCCAGTCCCGTTGTGGCCTCAATACGTTGCACAACATCCATAGAAATCCCTTCAAACGTACCATCGCCCGCCTTCATGACATAAGGAGGCGTACTTAATAAGGTGCTGAATCTAACTTGGGGATTACTGGCAATATACCGCTGTTCAGAAGGCGTTAGGGATATTGAGGCGAATAATGCCGGCGCACAGAGGATTCCAATAACAGCAACAATTAAGCGATAGCACAGGCTTGTAACAGGACTATGTGACAACGCCATAGGAACTGAACCCCAATCGACATCCACCCTGAGCCGGTGGAAACTGATTTATTCAGTATAGACAAGGTCCAAATAGCGCCGCACTACGTATAAGTATTAACATGCTATATTCAATCCTGATCTAAAGACCATTAGCCCATATACTCTTTATGAAACAACTCATTTGGCTACGCAATGATTTACGCCTGGATGACAACCCGCTTTTTAGCCAGGCACAGGCAGAAGGCCCTGTAACCGTAGTCCATTACGCTACCCCCAAGCAGTGGCAACAACATCACGAGTCCCCCGCTAAGCTAGGCCTTAAAGCAGCTTTACTGAATGACATCGGTCAACAATTGGCCGCAAAGGGGATTGAACTCATCCTGCTGACTGTGGACACCTTTACCGATATTCCCCAAAGCCTGCTGAAGTTATGTCAGCAACATACATTTGAGCGCATATGGTTTACCGAAGAAACACCCTGGAATGAAGTACAGCGCGATAAACAAGTTACCAACCTGCTTCGTCAACATAGCATCCAGGTCAACAGTCTCCCGCCTGATCTTATCGTTAATCAACCGGTGTTAAACAAACAGGCGCTGCCCTTTAAGGTCTTTACGCCCTACTACAAAACCTGGTTACAGCAACTGCTGGCGAGTCAGCAGTTACCGCTTAAAGGACCTAAAAAACAGGCTGATGCTTTTGATTGGGCAATGCAGTCATTCCCTTGGGCTGGTGATTTTCGTAACGATCTGTGGCCGGGTACAGAAAAAGCCGTCCGCCAAAAACTGCGCAAGTTTTCCCAACAGCGTTTACTCGATTATGCCGAGCAAAGGGACTACCCAGCCACCCCCGGCACCAGCACACTTTCAGCCTATCTGGCCCAGGGGGTATTGGGCCCTCGTCGCTTGTTGGAAGCCGTGCAAGTCAGCTGCGCCCAGGCGGGCAAGGAATGGCTGGATGATGACTGGCTGCGTGAATTAGCCTGGCGGGATTTCTATCGCCAACTAATGACACACTTCCCCCATATCAATAAAAACCAGGCATTTAAACAAGATACGGATCGTATTATCTGGCGCCAGGATAAAACCGGACTTGATGCCTGGAGTAAAGGCCAAACCGGCTTCCCGATTATTGATGCTGCCATGCGTCAACTGCTGCAAACCGGTTGGATGCACAATCGCTTGCGTATGTTAGCCGCAAGTTTCCTGACTAAATTACTGTTTCTCGATTGGCGCGAGGGCGAGCGTTTTTTTATGCAGCATTTGATTGATGGCGAGTTTGCTGCCAATAACGGCGGTTGGCAGTGGAGTGCCTCTACCGGTTGTGATGCCGCCCCCTACTTCCGCGTGTTTAATCCCACGCGACAGTCGGAAAAATTTGATCCCGAGGGTGAATTCATTCGTCGTTTTGTACCGGAGCTGGCCGACCTGAGCAACAAATCTATCCACAATCCCAGTAGCGAAGAAAGGTTACAGGCCGGCTACCCGGAACCGGTGGTGGATTACAAAGCCGCCCGACAATTCGCGATTGATCAGTTTGCCGCGCTAAAATAGCTATACCTATCACCCATATCAAAAAACCAAATCTATTGCCGGGCATAGCTCACCACTGCCGTCGCTGCTGTAACCCGGTAAAGCGGCAATCGCCTTATGAAACTCATCACTACCTATGGCGGAAAGAAATTGCTGTACCGAGGCATCGTTTAATTTTTGCTTCTGACACAGGAAAATATAATCTTCCACCGCCATAGGAATAAAATCCAAATCAAACTGCTTGGCCGCCGCTTTTACCCCAAACCCTACATCGGCCATGCCTGCCGCCACATAGGCAGCAATGGCGCCATGAGTGAACTCCTGATCGTTGTAACCCACAATCGCGTTACTCTCGATTCCGTGGTTCTTGAGTAGCTGATCGAAGATAGACCGTGTACCCGATTCACTCTGCCGGTTAATAAACTTCACCGACGGTTGCTGCAAATCTTCAAGACTGTGGATAGCTTTAGGATTGCCTTTACAAACAATCAGTCCCTGTTCACGGCTAACAAACCGAATCGCGATATGTGAACTGATCTCGCGTCGATAGGCTTCCGTTAACGCGGGAATATCCACATCCCTGGGTACATGAATACCTGCCAAATCACATGCTCCGCGATTTAATGCCGCCAGAGCTTCCAGGGGACTGTGGTACTGCAAATCCAGCTGAAACTGCTCGGCAAATTCTGGTAACAGGGCAACCGCATAACCGTGACTGGCATGCACTTTTAACAACGGCGTCACATCGGCCATGGCCCGATGCAGTTCTAAATTTATTTCCGAGGCTAGATTATCCATCTGCGGTTTTAAGCGCGCCATCACCCGTTGCTCGGCCCACAACAGCTTTTCGCCAAAGGCAGTTAATTGAGCTCCACGCCCCTTCGACAAAACCACCACTTCTGCCCCAAAAAAGCCGCTCCACTTTTTTAACAAGTTCCAGGCATGACGGTAGGAAATATCGATCGCTTTGGCGGCCGTCGTCAGCTTGCCGTGCTGATGCAGGGCACTTAACAGGCGAAACAACTGTGGATCTACCCGGTTGCCAGCTTCATCACTGAATGACCAACTGGGGTCGATATGGATACGTTTGATATTCATACAATATAGGTTTAGTTTTTATTCCAAATAGGTACTTTTGTACATATTTTTACTCTTTCAGACCGGTGCTAACATTATATATACAGCAGCATAACAACATATGCACAATAGTTCATATTTAGATATTAACTATTATTGAAAGTAACCGTTTTAGGAAGATAGCCATGCCCGCAGCCGTCAGCCAGGCGCGCATCCAGTCCATCATTGCAGAACACCAGCCGCTTGAAGGCCCCCTGCTGCCGATACTGCACGCCCTCCAACATGACTTTGGTTATGTGCCCAAAGAAGCCATCGAGCCTCTGTGCCAATCCCTCAGCCTTAGCCGTGCCGATATCCAGGGCGTTCTCAGTTTCTACCACACCTTTCGGCAGAGCCCAGGCGGTAAACATACCCTGCAGGTGTGTCGCGCTGAAGCCTGCCAGGCCATGGGCAGTCGCGAACTGGAAGCACAGGTCAAAGCACTGCTGGGCATCGACTACCACCAAACCACGCCAGATCAATTAATCACCCTGGAACCGGTTTACTGTTTAGGCAACTGTGCCTGCTCGCCCAATATTCGTGTGGATAACCAAATCTACGGCCGCGTGAGTAAGCAGCGTGTCAGCGAGATTGTGGATGAATTGCAAACACAGCCACTGACACTCGCCACGGAGGTGAAGGCATGAGCCGTTTTTATTTACCTCGGGAAACCACCGCCTTGTCACTGGGTGCGGACGCGTTGGCGCAACAACTTCAAGCAAGCGCTCAAACTCAACAACACAACATAGAACTGGTGCGCAACGGTTCACGCGGTTTGTTTTGGCTGGAACCCATGCTGGAAATTGAAACCACCAAGGGCCGAGTTGCCTATGGGCCACTGGTAAAAGACGATATCGATAGCTTGCTGGCGACCGATTACAACCAAGGCCCAACGGATCACCCCAAATGTCTTGGCCTTACTGAACATATTCCCTATTTAGCCAAACAGCAGCGCATGACGTTTTCACGCGCCGGTATCACAGACCCGGTATCGGTTTCTGAATACCAGCAATATGGCGGTTTCGCCGCATTAAAGAAAGCCATTGGCGATAACCCACAAACGATTGTCGATGAAGTAAAAACATCCGGCCTTCGCGGCCGCGGTGGTGCGGCCTTTCCCACGGCGATTAAATGGCAAACCGTAAAAGACGCGCCCGGCGAGCAAAAATATATTGTCTGCAATGCCGATGAAGGCGACTCCGGTACCTTCGCCGACCGCCTGTTAATGGAAAGCGATCCGCTGTGTTTGATTGAAGGTATGACATTGGCTGGCCTCGCCGCAGGGGCAACCAAAGGTTATATCTACCTGCGCGAAGAATATCCCGTCGCCCATCAAACCCTAAACGAAGCCATAGCCAATGCCGAGGCAGAAAACCTGCTGGGCAAAAATATTTTAAATTCCGGTCGCGACTTTGAATTACAAGTACGCCTGGGTGCCGGCGCCTATATTTGCGGCGAAGAAACCTCGCTACTGGAAAGTCTGGAAGGTAAACGCGGATTGGTTCGTGCTAAGCCACCACTGCCAGCGCTAGTCGGATTATTCGGCAAGCCCACCATTGTGAATAATGTACTTACCTTTGCCGCTGTACCGTTTATTGTGGATAAAGGTGGCGAGGCTTACGCCAATTACGGTGTGGGCCGCTCCAAAGGCACCATGCCCTTCCAACTGGCTGGCAATGTAAAACGTGGTGGTCTGGTTGAAACAGCTTTCGGAATCACTCTGAAAGAACTGATCGAAGATTTTGGCGATGGTACCTATAACGGCAAAGCATTGCGCGCAGTACAAGTGGGTGGCCCACTAGGCGCTTACTTACCCGAGTCATTGTGGGATACCCCCATGGATTACGAAGCCTTTACCGCCATTGGCGCCGGTGTAGGTCACGGCGGTATAGTTCTGTTTGATGAATCCGTCGACCTGTCGCAACAGGCACGCTTTTCCATGGAGTTTTGTGTAGCGGAATCCTGCGGTAAATGCACACCGTGCCGGATTGGCTCCACCCGCGGCGTTGAAGTTATTGACCGTATTCGTGCCGGCAAAAATACCGAAGACAATCTGGAATTACTCAGTGACCTGTGTGAAACCATGATCGATGGATCACTGTGCGCCATGGGTGGCATGACACCAATTCCCGTGCAAAGCGCGGTTAAACATTTCCCCGAAGATTTTATTAATAACCAAACCGAAGCTAAAGTGTGATTGAGGCTAACATGATAAATTATTTTGATCCCGCTCAAGAGCACACATTCGATCACGATAAGGACTACGGCACCCCCGCTAGCTTATCCACAGAATCTGTTTCGCTGAATATCGATGGTGTAGATATCACCGTACCGGCAGGCACATCGGTTTTGCGCGCCGCTGCACTGGCCGACATTAATATTCCCAAACTCTGCGCCAGTGATAATCTGGAAGCTTTTGGTTCCTGCCGCTTGTGCGCTGTACAGATTGAAGGCCGCCGTGGTACACCGGCATCCTGCACCACGCCGGTGGAAGAAGGAATGCAGGTCACCACCCAAAATGCAAAACTCGCCAAACTGCGCCGCAATATTATGGAGCTGTATATCTCCGATCACCCGCTGGACTGTTTAACCTGTCCGGCCAACGGTGACTGCGAACTACAGGATATGGCCGGTGCCGTAGGACTGCGAGAAGTACGCTACGGCTTCGAGGGTGAAAATCATTTAAGCGCAGAAAAAGATAGCTCCAACCCTTATTTCACCTTTGATCCTAGTAAGTGCATTGTCTGCTCACGCTGTGTGCGCGCCTGCAGCGAAGTGCAAGGCACCTTTGCCCTGACTGTGGATGGTCGCGGTTTTGATTCAAAAATTGCCGCTGGCAGTGACCAAGCGTTCATGGATTCCGACTGTGTATCCTGCGGTGCCTGTGTGCAAGCTTGCCCCACCGCGACCCTGATGGAAAACAGCGTGATAGAACAGGGCCAACCGGATCACAGTATCGTCACCACCTGCGCCTACTGCGGTGTGGGCTGTTCATTTAAAGCTGAAATGCAAGGCAATCAACTGGTACGCATGGTGCCCTATAAAGGCGGCCAGGCGAATCAGGGCCACTCCTGTGTTAAAGGCCGCTTTGCCTTTGGTTATGCCACCCACCCGGATCGTCTGACCAAACCGATGGTGCGCGACAGTATTGATGACCCCTGGCACGAAGTGGACTGGGAAGAAGCCTTTAACTTTGCTGCACAAAAACTCAAAGGCATTCAAGCCAAGTACGGCCGTGAAAGTATTGGTGGCATTACCTCTTCGCGTTGCACAAATGAAGAAACCTACCTAACCCAAAAACTGATTCGTGCCGGCTTTGGTAACAACAATACCGATACCTGCGCCCGTGTTTGTCACTCGCCTACCGGTTACGGCTTAAAAACCACCCTGGGAGAATCCGCAGGTACACAAACCTTTGAGTCGGTACTCAAGTCAGACACCATTATTGTGATCGGTGCCAACCCCACCGACGCCCACCCAGTGTTCGGCTCACTGATGCGCAAACGTTTACGCCAGGGAGCAAAACTCATTGTTGCCGATCCACGCCAAATTGATTTGCTCAATACACCGCATATGGATCATGCACTGCATTTGCCACTAAAACCCGGCACCAATGTCGCGCTGATTAATGCCCTGGCCCATGTAGTGATTACCGAAGGACTGGAAGATACCGATTTTATCCACAACCGCTGCGACGAACGCGCTTATCAACAATGGCGAGAGTTTATTGCCGATACTCGCCACGCACCGGAATCCACTGCAGAGATTACCGGCCTCGATCCCGAGCAAGTTCGCCGTGCCGCCAGAATTTATGCCAATGCCAGTAACGGTGCCATCTACTACGGCCTGGGTGTAACCGAACACAGCCAGGGCTCTACCATGGTGATGGGCATTGCCAACCTGGCGATGGCTACCGGCAATATCGGTCGTGAAGGCGTGGGCGTTAATCCACTGCGTGGGCAAAACAATGTGCAGGGTTCCTGTGATATGGGCTCCTTCCCACACGAACTGCCCGGTTATCAACACGTATCCGATGCGAAAGTTCGCGCTCGCTTTGAAGCCGTATGGCAAGCGCCCATCGATGACGAACCCGGTCTGCGCATTCCTAATATGTTTGATGCGGCCATCGCTGGCAGCTTTAAAGGCTTGTATGTGCAGGGTGAAGATATCGCCCAATCCGACCCCAACACCCAACATGTTGAAGAAGCACTGCGCTCGCTGGAATGTTTAATCGTGCAGGATATCTTCCTTAACGAAACAGCGAAGTTTGCCCACGTACTTTTGCCCGGCTCTTCTTTCCTGGAAAAGAACGGCACCTTTACCAACGCCGAGCGCCGCATTAATCGCGTACGCAAAGTCATGGCACCGATTGCCGGCAAAGAAGACTGGGAAGTAACCGTCGGTTTAGCCAACGCCCTTGGCTATAACATGGAATACAACCACCCCAGTGAAATCATGGATGAAATTGCCCAACTCACCCCCACCTTTACCGGTGTGAGTTACGACAAGCTGGAACAACTCGGCAGTATCCAATGGCCCTGTAACGAGCAGCACCCCAACGGCACCCCCACCATGCACGAAGTGGACTTCCCCATCGGCAAAGGTAACTTCACCATTACCGAATACGTAGCCACTGACGAGCGCACCAACCGCCGCTTCCCGCTGCTACTCACCACCGGCCGCATCCTGTCACAATACAATGTCGGCGCCCAAACCCGCCGCACCGACAACCAACATTGGCACGATGAAGACGTATTGGAAGTACACCCCAGCGATGCCGAACTGCGCGGTATTCACGACAACGACTGGCTCGGCATCAGCAGCCGCGCAGGCCAAACCGTACTGCGTGCGCGGATTAGCGAACGCATGTTACCCGGCGTGGTATACACAACTTTCCACCACCCCGGCAGTGGCGCCAATGTGATTACCACCGACAGCTCCGACTGGGCCACCAACTGCCCGGAATATAAAGTCACCGCCGTACAGGTGGAAAAAGTTAGCCAGCCTTCCGAATGGCAACAAAGCTTTAAGCGCTTCAACGAGCAACAACTGAAGCACAAAGCCTCGGCAGCCAACAGCACGGTGAAATAAATGAGAGAGCCAAACGCCTTTCAGGAAGCGCGATCTGAGAATGCTCTTCCACAAGCCACACTATCAAGCTCGGTGGTTGTATGTGAAGATGGTCAACCGCATACGCCGCGGGCCGACACCATTCTGGAAGAAGCGCCCGTGGCGTTGGTATACAACGGCATCTCCCACGCTGTAATGATGATAACCCCGGAACATATGCAAGACTTTGCCCTGGGTTTTAGCATCAGCGAAGGTATCGTAAAAGACGCCAGTGAAATTTATGAGCTGGAGGTAAAACCCGACGGCCTCGGTTACAGCGTAGAAATGCAAATAAGCAGCCAACGCTTTCAGGCATTAAAAGAAAAACGCCGCAACCTTACCGGGCGCAGCGGCTGTGGATTGTGTGGCACCGAATCACTAGAACAAGCTATCCGCCCCACGCCAAAAGTGTCTGCACCGGAGTTATCAGACCAGGCGATTCAACAATCCTTGCAGCAACTGCAATTGCACCAACCGCTACAACAACTCACCGGCGCCAGCCACGGTGCCGCTTGGTGTGACTTAAATGGCAACATTCTCACCCTGCGAGAGGACGTCGGTCGCCATAACGCCCTCGACAAACTTATCGGCGCACTAGCCACACAAGAACCGCCTAACAACGGCTTCGCCCTTATCTCCAGTCGCCTAAGTTACGAGATGGTGCAGAAATGCTGCTACGCCGGCATAGGTGCATTAGTTGCCGTATCCGCCCCCACCAGCCTCGCTATTAATATGGCTCAAGAAGCTGGACTACTACTAATCGGTTTTGGCCGCCGCGGACGCCACGTTATCTACAACAGCGCATAATATGAGAACACGAGAAAAACATGAGCAATCCAGAACAACGCTTAATCGACATGGCCAACCAAATCGCCACCAACCTTGCCTTACAAGGCAGCGAGGAAGAAGCTGTCGAAAAAATTGCCAACCATATAAAACGTTTTTGGGCCCGCCCGATGAAGCAACAGATCGTTGAATACAGCCAACAAGAAAACAACGAACTCATGCCTCTAACCCAAAAAGCGGTTGAACATTTAACTAACTAAAAGAAGTGTAAAAAGAAAACTGAAACTGGAATTAAGCTTGTGATGTGTCATTGCCTTCCTAGGCCTTCGGAGGCAGGACGCCGACGCAGAGCGGCCATGGATGGCGAACAGCGTGCCTAGGAAGGCAATGATACATCGCAAGCGCCACGTACTAATTTAGAAATACACTGTAAAAAATTCTTAATGAAGACTCTGGCCTTAAAACTGAACTAAGTCTCTCGAATGAGAAATACGGTTATTTACGAAATAACTAGCTATTTTCACTTCGTAACAACTTGAGGTGATGCCGCATCCATAACCAGCCCATAATGCCTACAACACCATTAGCCAAAGCTGTGGCTACAAACAGCCCCTGCAAACCCCAAAAGTATTGCCCAACCCAGGCCATCGGAAGATAAATAATAAACACACGGGCAGCCGAGATCACCACACCCGGCATGGGTTTACCCAAACCGTTAAAGCCCGCATTAACCGACATGACAATGCCGTAAAAACCGTAAGTTAAAGGCACAGTACTTAGGTAAGCCACCGCCACCGGTAGTACATCATCGGAACGGCTAAACCAACCGGCCAACCACTCGCCGGTGATCCATAAAACCACCGCCATGCAAACACCCCATACCAGGCAGAAGCGCCCCATCACCAGAAGGCCTTTATACAAACGGTCGAAGTTTTTAGCGCCCAGGTTCTGGCCAAAGAAAGGCCCGGCCACACTGGAGAGAGAATAAAAAACAATCAAGGCCACCGGTTCTATTCGCATGGCAACACCAAAGCCAGCCACAGCGCCTTGACCATGCTGCGCAACCAGCGCTACGACGACACCACTGGCCAACGGAATAATCACGTTAGTCGCCATCGCCGGCAAACCAATATGCAGCAGCGAGCGCCAGGACGCCGCAATCTTGCTCCATGGCTGAAAGGGTGATTCCAACATACGGAATTTACCCTGTACATAATACAGGGCCACAACAATCAACAGCATTCTGGAAATCAAGGTTGCCCAGGCCGCACCGGCAATTTCCAAACGCGGGAAGCCCAGCCAGCCAAAAATAAGTAACGGGTCCAACAAACCATTTACCAGTGCCGAGACCAACATCAGGTAACCCGCGATGCCACTACTGCCACGGGCCCGCAGTGCCGACATAATCGCCATACCGACAATCAACAGAGGCGCGTTGAAATACCAGATCTCCATATACTCAACGATCAGCGGCAGCAGCTCAGGTGTAGCCCCCAACAGCAAGAACATAGGCTCCATAGTGAGCAAGCCCAGCGCCGTAACGATGACTGACAGCAGCAGCGAGAAGGTCGCCGAATCGGTTAAAAGGTGACCAGCCTCGTGATGATCACCACTGCCCAGGGAACGAGATACAATTGAGGAAACCCCAGCACCCAAGCCAATACCAATACTGGTCATCACCATCACAACCGGGAAGGTAAAACTCATCGCTGCCAGGGCATCTTCACCCAGCTGTGCGACAAACAGGGTATCAATGGCATTGAAGGACATCGTGGCCAACAGGCCCCACACCATGGGCAGGGTCATACGGTACAACATGGGCCCGAGCGGACCTTCCGTAAACGATGGTGGTGCAGTTACAGCCTGGGATACAGCCATTTCCTAAATAACACTCTAAAAAGACAACCGCAGCATTAAACCACAAACACTCACCTTTAACCTCCCGGCGCTGCGTCAAGATGTACCCTCTATGCGACAACAGTTGCGACACTGGGTGCGACAACGTGTCGCATCCCGCCGCGCGCCCTAAACCACTACCATAGCCATCTATATCTACGCTTGGGCTAATTACGTCTAAAAACTAACGCCCAGAAAGGACACGCTTAGGAGAAAGCTATGTTTACACGTCGTCTATTGGTTACTGCTATAGGGCTTGCCAGCACCGCTAACGTGGTTGCCGAAATCAAGGCCGCAGAAAACAACCTGCCAGAAGTTAAAGTAGAAGAGGCCCAATGGCCACTGCAGGTTAACCACACCCTGGACGGCAACCAGCTTTCCGCCCCCGATGCCGCTGCAGCCCTGAAGCAACTGCCAGGTGCCAGCGTGACCCGCAATGGCAGCCTATCAGGTATTGCCCAGTACCGTGGCCTGCAGGGTGATCAGGTTAATGTCAGCATCGATTCTGCCAGCATTGTGACCGGTGGCCCCAACGCTATGGACGCCCCTCTGTCCTATATCCCCGCTAGTCTGCTAAATGAAATCAAGGTAAGCCGCGGTGCAGCCTCCGTCAGTCAAGGCCAGGAAACCTTCGGCGGCCATATTGAAGCCAGCAGCTATAAAGGCGAGTTCGGCAGCGGTGATGCCTTTGAAGTCAGCGGCCGTGCCCACAGCAACTACACCAGCCAAAACAAAGGTTCCAGCAGCAGTGTGCTGGTTACCGTGGCCAACGACACCCACAAACTGACCGCCACCACCAGCTACGACAATGCCGACGACAGCGAATTTGACGGTGGTGATATCGACAGCACCGAATACGAACGTCGCCGTCACGACCTGTTCTACGGCTACCAAAATGGCGATACCCGCATCAACCTGAAAGCCGGCAAGAACAACACCGGTCTGAGCGGCACCCCTGCCCTGGCTATGGACATTAGCTCCATCGACAGCGACCTGCTGAGCGGTGATATCACCACCAAAATCGGTGATGTAAAAGTGACCTGGTCCAGCAGTTATTCCCACGTTAACCACGATATGAATAACTACGAACTGCGCCCAAGCCCAGGCATGATGGGTGAGCGCCTGACTCAGGCTAAAGGCCAGCAAGTAAGTCATAAACTGATGTTCACCATTCCTGTAAGCAACGGCGAAGTACGCACCGGTGCCGACTACTCTGCATCAATCCACAACGCCGATGTGGTTAATCCGAATAGCGCTCTATTTATCACCAACTTCAACGACAGCGAACGCGACATCCTTGGTGCCTTTGCTGAGCTGACACAACAATCTGGAGCCTGGAGCTGGGAAATCGGTGCACGTTTGAACCGTGTTGAAATGGATGCAGATACTGTATCCGCAACCGGGATGCCCATGATGATGATGCAGAACAACGCTGACACCTTATCTGATGCATTTAACGCCGCCGACCGCTCAGAAACCTACAACAACCGAGACCTGGTATTCAAAACGGCTTACCAATTAAGCGATGAGCTAACACTGAACGCCTCTCTGTCCAGCAAAGAACGCGCACCGTCTTATCAGCAGCGTTACCTGTGGTTGCCAATGGCCGCGACCGGTGGTCTGGCCGATGGCCGTAATTATATCGGTAACCTGGATCTGGATAGCGAAACTGCTAACGAAGTGAACCTGGGCTTCGATTACAAAGCCAACAGCAGCTACGTGTCTCTGCAAGCCTTCTACCGCAAGGTAGATGATTATATTCAGGGCACAACCACCACCAACATGGCAGCGAACATGGTCGCCAACATGATGAGTGGCAACACAGCCCTGCAATTCAACAACGTAGACGCCAAGCTCTACGGCGCAGAACTGACCTACGGCACCCAACTGAACGACAACTGGTCTATCGACGGTAGCCTCAGCTACACCCGTGGTAAGCGCACCGATGAGAGCGACGACCTGTATCGCCTGGCACCGCTAAACAATCGCCTAAGCCTGACCTACAACAGCAACAACTGGAAGGTCAGTGCCGTTAGCGAAATCTTCGATGCCCAAAACCATGTTGCCGAGTTTAACGAAGAGCAAAAATCTTCAGGCTACGGTTTACTGCACCTGCAAGGCCAAATCGATATTAACGAGCAGCTGCAACTGCGTGCCGGTATCGACAACCTGACAGATAAAAAATATCAGGATCACCTGGCAGGTGTTAACCGTGTAAGTGGTAACGACGATATCGCTGTGGGCGAGCGCCTGTATGGCACTGGTCGTTCGGTCAATGTTGGAGTGACCTATAGCTTCTAACATAAACAAGAGCTTGTGAACTTAGAAGTCAACCTTCTAGAAAAGTACACAAGCAGTGGCCTTAAGATTGTGATCCCTTACGGCCTTCCAGAACCTTCGGAGGCAGGACGCCGACGCAGAGCGGGCATGGATGCCGAAAAGCGTGTTCTGGAAGGCCGTAAGGGGTCGCGATCGCCACGATCCGCTTAAGAGTGACTACCCACCAACAACTAGAGTATGCTTCAGGTTACAACGCGGCATACGACCTTTTATGAACACCCTTAGCCTTTCCCCGCCACAACAAAATATGCAACGCCTGCTGCTGGTAAGAACCCTGTTTCTTACAGGTGTGTGTGCTGCACTGGCAGCCGCCTATTGGACGGTGGATTTGGCCCTACCCTACCCGGCACTGCTGTGGATAATTTCAGCCCTTACCCTGATTAATATTCTGGCCTGGGGGCGGCTCAAACATTCCCATGCCACCAGCCAGGTGGAATTTTTTGTCCAGCTGCTGGTGGATGTGATGGGGGTAACCCTGCTGCTGTTTTTCTGTGGCGGCGCCGATAACCCGTTTGTTTCCTATTACCTGGTACCGCTGTGTATTTCAGCGGCCACCCTGCGCTGGCGCTATACCCTGCCGCTGGCCCTTACCGCACTCTCGCTGTACACGTTGCTGTTTTATTTCAAAGTGCCACTGCCTGATTTGGCCCCCGGTAGCGGTCATCAGCACCACGGCAGCAGTAACGGTGTAAGCCTGCATACCATCGGCATGTGGTTTAACTTTTTGATTAGCTCGGCTCTGATCACCTACTTCGTGGTAAAAATGGCCGAAGCCCTGCGCGAGCAGGATGCCCAGCTGGCCGACCTGCGCGAAGATTCCATGCGCGATGAACAACTGATGGCCGTAGCCACCCTGGCCGCCGGTACAGCCCATGAACTGGGTACACCACTGACCACCATTAAAACCCTGGTTAGTGAACTGCAACAAACCCATACCGACGACCCGGAACTGCAAAGTGATCTGGCACTGCTAAAACATCAAATACAGCACTGCACCAACACCCTGCACCAACTGCATGAACGCGCCGATCGCAGCAAGGAAACCACACTCAGCACCCAAGCCGTACGTGACTACTGTGAAGACATTATCGACAACTGGCTACTGATGCGCCCGGATGTCTCCACCGACATCACCATTGATGAAAACGCCCCAGAAGTGACTGCCCGCTTTGACCCCACTATCGCGCAATCCATTGGCAACCTGCTAAACAACGCCGCCGATGCTTGCCCACACAATATCCGCATCAATATTAGCTGGAGTGTTTCCAGCATGACCTGGGGGATTGATGATAATGGCCCCGGCATAGCCCCAGAACTGTCGACTCAGCTGGGCCAAGCCTTTACCAGCAGTAAAGGCCGCGGCCGTGGCTTGGGATTATTTTTAACCCACTCCACCGTTAACCGTTACGGCGGCGAAGTGCGTTTGGAAAATCGCGACCAAGGCGGCACCCGCACCGTATTACACCTGCCACTGCACACACAGGAAGTCGCTTAAGTGACAGAACAAATATCAGGACAAGTGAAAGAGCGTTTGCTGATTATCGACGACGACGAAACCCTGCGCCTGGTACTGGACAGAGCCTTTACTCGCCGCGGCTTTAGCGTAGATACCGCCGGCAATATCAGCGATGCCCTGCAACTGGCAGAAACCAAAGACTTCGATAAAGCAATCGTCGACTTAAAACTCGCCGACGAATCCGGCCTGCAACTGATCCCGCAATTGATCGAACGCCAGGCCGCACTCGATATCGTTATGCTCACCGGCTATTCCAGCATCGCTACCGCCGTAGAAGCCATCAAACTCGGCGCCATCAACTACCTGTGCAAACCCGCCGACGCCGAAGATATCCTCAACGCCTTCGCCCACCGCGAAGGTAACCCCGAAGCGGATGTTAACCGCGAACCACCCTCTGTGAACCGCCTGGAGTGGGAACATATTCAGAAAGTACTGGCGGAACATGACGGGAATATTTCAGCTACGGCGCGGGCGCTGGGGATGCATCGGCGGACGTTGCAGAGGAAACTTCAGAAAAAACCTGTAAAACGTTAGCCTATCTTTCCCCACAAAAGCCTGATTTTTATACAGTATATCGCAAAATAAGTGATCAAATGGCTCACTTTACTCTTAAACCAAGCTCGTTTATCTCTAGCCAAAAGAAAGAATCTATAGCAAAATCAACCTACTAACGGGCTCAAGGAGGGAGATAAGGGGAAACCCATTATCTAGATAAGCGAGCCGGCTCACTTTGCATCAAAAGGAAAATTGATGAGTCTATTTTTCCTTTCTGTTTCAAAGACCTACGCTTCCTCTCCAAAACGGCCAGAATGATAACTCGCCGGGCTCTTATACAAATGTTATGGATAAATAGAAAATATGAATAAAATAAAAAGATTCTTACAGTTGACAAGTATTCTGGCTGCATTAACCGGCTGCGCATCAAGTACAACAACTGAAGGCATTGACGATTTAAAAAATGAAGTCATTGGAACTATATTCAAGTCAAAAATAAAGAAAAATGGACAAAACCTTACTTGCAGCCAACCAAGTTTTCTTGAATGTGTAGATATTACAAAAAATATTTGCTTGAAAGAGGCAGAATCTTTAAAGGTTGAATGTATTAATTATGCAGACGAAAAGCAACCAGCAATTAATAGTAAGCATGAAGCTGAAAAATATTTTATGGTATTTGCGCAATGTATGAGTATAAAACAAGTCATGCTTCGCCCAGAAAACTTCATTGAAGTTGGTCACTGCTTAAAACGAAGTGGCGGGGCCAATCCTGAATTAGTAAAGCAGGCGATATTAGCGCCATAACAAACACCTCAAGCCGACCTCCATTGCGTTGCTCGTTTTGCGCTTTAACGCTACGCTAGCACAAAACAATAAACTCCATTTCGGCGGTTTATCTGGGCGTTAAGCTCTCTAAGGAGAATCATGAAACATCTAATATTATTCATAACAATGATTTTTGCATTTCCTGTAACCGCAAATGAAATTCCTAAGCCAAATGAAATCGATGTAAAAAAATATGAAGATTTATTCTATAAATCTCTCGAAGAAGGAAAATATGTCGTTTTCGAACAAACACTAAAAAAAGAAGATGTAATTTTTAGGTCTGTTTCATTTAATTACAGCGTTCAATGCAAATCAGCCACAACAACATTCGAAGCAAAATTAACACGTGTGATACCAGCAACTGGCGAACTAGCCGCTCTGGGCGGAGATATTGTCGCTGTAATGGTTAACCTCACACACAAAGCTAATGGCGAAATTGAAGTCTCACCTGTTCTGGGTTCAGCAGATATGGTCGGAAACTTAACCAGCGGCTCAATGCCGGCCACGCCGGCACAGGACGCACTTGCGTGCGCCCTTTAGCCGGGCGCTACATTTAGGCTCGTATAAATGAGAAATGTTTTATTATTAACATTTTTATCCATATTATCGTCTTTTGTGGCAGCAGATTATGAAGGAAGCTACGAGTACAGCAAATATAAGTACCCTAAAATAACAGAGTTTCTAAACAAGAATAACCCTGAAGGCATCTATTCCTCAGTGAATGTTGAAATGCCTAATGACGGTATCTTTAGTCTTGGCATGCATAAAGACCGAGAGTTACTGTTAGTAAATCACATCACATTTAATGTGACAGTCATTAACTATGGCTCTGCTTTAATTTCTAGGATTGGAGATAAATTTGAGCATTCGAGTATTGAGCTGCCTACTCCATACCAAATCAAACATGAGGGTGCTACTTATAGCCTCTACAAACCAGTATCTGAAGTTAAGAACGGTACTTTAATAGTGAACTATGCGTTCACGTGCAAGCAGCCAGCTAGCTTTGCCTCTGTGGGAGATTGTTCTGATCATAAGATTTATCAGACTGAGCTGAAATACCAATTCAAAGAAGGTAAATTAGCTCTTATTCAAGCTGATATAAAAATACAATAAGCGGCTGGAACTGTTTATTCCTCTGCACCCCATAAACAGCCCCTAAACCGGGCCTTATGTTTCAAAGGTAGTGTTGTGAGATTTATATTTTTTATTCTAATATTTTCTTCTTGTGCGATGGCGAATAACTTCACATTTAAAGAAAGTACGAAGCCTATTGAAAAACACAAAAAAACGTGCCTCAATCAAAATCCACCAATTCACAAAGCAAAATTCTATAAAACAGAATTAAGTGAGTTCGGGAAAAATGGTTGCAATGACATTCGTTCCAATAAGCCTTTCGAGGTGCTTTGCGACCTGGATCGTGTTACCAAATGCTATTCAACAAAATCATGGCAAACACGGAATCAGTACTTCGAACTAAATTCCGTGGTACAGGTGTCGAATATTAGCCATAAAATAGCCTTCTCTAACGGAGTAAAAATTGACACCATATGCGCGCATTACAAGTAAAAAATAACAAAGCCAATCAAACACGCCACGAAAATCGCGGTTTGACCTCTCTACCGCTCGGCCTTTTTGGGCCGTGCTATACAACCAAGGATAGGTGATATGGGTTTAATATTTAAGATAGCTGCTGGAGTAATTATAGGATTACTGACTATTCAGATAGTATCTATGAAATTGATAAATTACGAAAACAAAAGAAAGGGTGAAGAATTGCATCTAGCGCAGGAACTTCGTAATAGGTCAATTATCCTTATGAATTCTGTGCACTTTTATTATAAGAAGCACAAGAAACTTCCGACCCTATTAGCTGATTTAAACTGCACATCACATGGTAAATGTGCAGCAGAAGAAAAAGATTCAGTATTTTATATAGCCTACCAAGATGAGTGGATTGTTGTTGAGCCATATATAATTTCATCAGATGTTAAATATCACTGCAAAGCGACTTTTCTAGATCGTATTGACCCCAGATTTCATCACTGCATTAAAATCGATGAATTGGAAATACCTCAATCAATTAAAGATTCTGCGATCAAGTAAAATATATGGGATCAACCCCTAGGGGCTGATCCCGCACTACACCAAGCCAGAAAAATCACCGCGGAATATAATGAAAGCCTTTCCATCTCTATAGCACCCGCTCTTTTTGCGTACAGGGTTAAAAAGCTACATTACATGGGTATTTTTCCACCCAATTGAAAGCACAAAATACCCATTAACTACTTACCCTTAATGGTTGCTCTGTTCCAAAGCCTGCAGCAGTACTGTGTCTTGTCCAATTTATTGTCAGCCATAAGATTGGCACAGATTTTTTATATCAGGGGTATATCAATCATGTAGCAGTTGAAAATGGATACCGCTTTACGCAACCCCAACCTGACATTTTCCGCTCCAGAGCTAGCTGGCCCCAAAGTAGGAGGCTCGGCAGGTCTGAAGTATCACGCTTTTTCCACCAGAGTGTTAAAAGATGAAGCCGAGGCTAAACAGTATGTTGCATCAACAGGGCTGAACGAAGACACCGGAGTAAGTCAAAGCTGGGGAACTGACACCAAACACGCTGTGATGCGCTCGCGTCGCGGCTCAATTGGTGGTTTGGTTAAACGTAGTGATGGTTCCCACGCAGTATGGCGAATGAGTTCTCATGCAACCAGTGAAGCGCTACAAGAGTCTACTCAGGATCATGCGGAGGCCAAATATCATCTAAAGGCTACTGAGTTAGCAACTGCGGCCACTAACACGCGCGGCACTAAGCAATCGGTCAATGCAGTATTAAGCGATTTTGGTAAGGTACAGTACATCCCACCCAGCTCTGACTATGCTCTTGGTTTTAACGCCTTCCAGCTAACAGAAGCGACCAACGCCACCTCGGTCTCAGGCACTGGCTTAGCTCGTAGTGTGAGTAAAGACGCGCGAGCCGATCTGTTTGCCCCCAGCATTGCCAGCATGCAGGACAGAGGAAAAAAACCAAACCCCTCTCAGGCTTTTCACTCAGAACCGATGGCGATCTCTTTCCACAACACAGAGCGAGCAAAATTGGGTAAGCCTTCTCTGAGAGAATCCAGTGAGATGGTGGGCATTATGGAAAGCTTTCCTAACCAGATCTGTGCCCAGTGTGGTCCCATGATGAGCGAATATGTTGGCCCAGACAGTATGGTAGGAGGCAATCCAGGGGTGCCATTTGGCGGCCAAAAACCAGGAGGCCTTTTCCCTCATGAAGTGGTTGACTCCAGTGGAAAGCAGCTAGGCCAATCCACGGTATTTCGCGCACATCCTTCACAAGAACTGACAACAGAAACGGCTAATGCGAAAGAGGTAAGAGCAATTCATGCTTACCATAAGGCTTAGTGATTGATATCTTACTAATCTAAAGGGAAGACCCCATCACCACAATAATATCCGGCAGCAGTTTCTAAAGTCCAACTCCAAACCGTACTCGGTGTTCTAAACTATATCTATTTAACCTATAAACTTCTGAGAGCTGCATGCTTATAAAGAGCGCTTATATTGGACTACTCATCATATTACTTGCTTCATCACCTAGCTATGCAAGTAAGAAGCTGCTTTTCACGACAATACAAAAAAGCTCAGTACAAGCCATTTCTCATAAGGTTCTTGAAAAAGCCTACGCCCGGCTAGGGTTGGATATTGAAGTCTTAGAGCAACCCGGAAAGAGAGCTCTGCATTCATCGAATAGCGGCGCCGTGGATGGCGAACTAAGCCGCATTGCCGGCATTAATGCTGAGTACGAAAACCTGCTGATGATTCCCATTGCTATTAACTCAGTAGAAATTATCGTGATGACGAAGGACATTATCTTTCCTGTCTCTGGATGGGAAAGTATCAGAGGTTATCGCATTGGTGTTGTACGGGGAATCATTTTTACCGAGCGGGGTACCCAAGGCATGCATGTCTCCCCCAGTAATAGCTATGAGCAGTTGTTTAAAATGTTAATGGGTGGGCGGGTAGATATTATTGTCATTCCCTACGTTAGTGCGTTGGAGAATTTAAGAAAGAGTAACTACAGTGAAATTTATCGCTCACACGGCCTTAAAATACTGAAACCCGTTCTTACAGAACACGACTTGTATCACTACCTTCATGTAAAACACCTTGCCCTAAAAGACAAACTGACGTCTGTCCTGGAAGATATGCAAAGCAGTGGCGAGATAGCAAAAATAAGACAGGAATATATTGATAAGCTGTATAACGGCTTTTAAGACCGTAGATTACCTCTGCCCTACAAATCCAGCACACAAGACCGCCCCAACAGCCCCTCTCCCCGCATATCAATAAACACCTGTGTCAACGGCTCCACCAAATGCCGATTCTTAATATGCAGGTAGTGATAGACATTACCTTCCATTAAATCCGGTTCATTAACTTTTATATTATCAAGCGCCAGTGCTTTCATATTCAGC
The DNA here is from genome assembly GCF_042854845.1 of Maricurvus nonylphenolicus. Classification (GTDB taxonomy): domain Bacteria; phylum Pseudomonadota; class Gammaproteobacteria; order Pseudomonadales; family Cellvibrionaceae; genus Maricurvus; species Maricurvus nonylphenolicus. The sequence goes on from NZ_AP031498.1 coordinate 3,902,933, forward strand.
ATGGCTTCATGCTTATCCATTACCCCCACTTCCAAGCGCCCCGCCGCCACCATTTTTAATAGCGCTTTGGCATTGGTGGTGTAGATCAATTCAGAATCCTCCAATAACTCAAAAAAACCAAAGCGGCCATGGATTACTCCTACGGTTTGATGTTTTAAAAACATCATGGATGGATAGGTATCCTTCTTCTGCGATACCGCTACCACGGCAACACAGCTGATGGGGTGTTCAACGCGGATTAGGCTTGGGTAATCTTCTTCATTGAGTTTGGCGCGGACTAGCTCGCCATCGGCAAACTGCGCTAAACCGGCTTGATAGAGGCTACGTTTGGGTGGGGCCGGGATCAGTTGAATTCGGTAATGGCCGATGCGGTTATAGGCTGACTCGATCATCTCGCGGGCGGCTTCGGCTCGTGGATGTTCGATGGTCATAAAGCGCAGTACGGTCGGCTCTTCATCACTGGCATCAGGCGTAGCGGTATCGGCCATCGAGGGATGAATAGCCCAGATGCTTAGCAACAATAACCAACGGGGAAGAAAACCACAGAGCTTTGCCATTGCACAACGTCTATAGCAGTACTTTACCTACTCAGTATAGACAATGGCCTGTGGACTGAGGGGCTAGACCATACGCCCGCGGCGGAAGCTTTTGGCCTTGGCCGACTTGATCAGGTGCTGTTGGGTATTGGCATGGCAGATGGCGATAGCCAGGGCATCGGCAGCATCTTCCTGGGGTGTGCTGGGCAGTTTTAGCAAGGTTTTGACCATATGCTGGACCTGGAACTTGTCCGCCCCGCCATTGCCTACGACTGACTGTTTTACTTTACGGGCTTCGTACTCGGCTACCGGCAGTTCGTGGTTTACCGCCGCAACTATGGCTGCCCCCCTCGCCTGCCCTAGTTTTAGTGCGGATCCGGCACTTTTGGCCATAAAGACGTGTTCGATGGCGACTTCCTGCGGGCAGTATTCTTCGATGATTTGGCTGACGGAATCGAAGATGACCTTTAAACGTTCGGGCAGGGTTACGTCGGGCACGCGGATGACGCCGCTGCCTACGTAGGAGCTTTTGCCGTTGACGTGGTTGATGATGCCGAAGCCGGTTTTGCGGGAGCCTGGGTCGATTCCTAGGATTAGGGCCATATTGTTGCTGTGTCTTATTGCGTCTAGATTCTCGCGTAATTCTCTGGATTCCCGCTTTCGCGGGAATGGCGGTAGTGGAGGATTATCGAGGTTCTGGATCGGCGCAATTAATTAGTGTTGAAACAGTGTCGCACAATCTTTGGCTGGTCGCTACTTGATGGGTTATTGCTTATCTTTAAAGGGATTATCAAGGAAGTATTGGTTTAACTGGGCCAGTTGCTGTTCGTCTACGACAGACTTCTTCGACAGTGCCAGGTGCAGAGCATAGAGTGGCAGGTCGGATACTACATGGATCATTAAGTCGGTGGTACCGCCGTGGGTGTGGTAGGCCTCCATGGCTTCGTACAGGTCATCTACCTGGCCCAACATAATATCGGCTTGGCCTTCGCCAATCATGCGGGTGGCATCTTGTTTGAAGGTGATGGAGGGCAAGCGCTTTAGCAGCCCGGCTTCCTGCTGCTTTTGGAAAGCCGTTGCCAGCTGTGGGCTGACCTGCTCGGTGGTGTTCCAGACGATGTGGTAGTTGATCAGGTCATCGATGGAAGTAATATCGATGCTGGCATCGGCGCGACTGATGGCACCAATTTCCAGGCCGGCAACGGGGGCCTGTACCAGATTTAATTTGGAGTTTTTCGATAATTCCGGGTAAGGGCCCAACACAATATCGGCCTGGCCCAGGGAGACTTTTACGCGGCTGCGTGACAGGCGATCAAACTTAATGTCTAAATCGTAACCAATGTCGGCAAAGGCGGCTTTCAGGTGTGAGGCTAAGCGGCCGCTATCCTGGCTGGCGAGGTCGGCATCGCTACATATTAATGGGCAGTAATCCGGGGTTAGCATTAACAGTTTGATTTGATTTTGTGCACTAGCAGAAAATGCGCACCCCAATAATGCAACTGCTACCCCAAATGACCTATACCACTTCACAACTAGTACCAATTTCTTAAAATTCTTAAAGGGATAGGTTTTACAGGGGGGAACGGTGTGTGTCAATGTAAGACGGCGAGTATTTCTGGGTAGTTCTATTCAATAATTAAATTCACGATAATCGGTGCTTAAAGTCCTGGTAACCAAAATCCCTCACCAGGCGCAGCTCATCGGTGTCGGCATTCCAAATCGCAATCGACGGTAAGTTAATACCGTTAAAGGTGGTGGTTTTTACCATGGTGTAGTGGGACATATCATCGAATATCAACCTGTCCCCCACCTGCAAGGGTTTGCTAAAACTGTAATCACCCAGCACGTCGCCAGAAAGGCAAGTCATACCGCCCAGACGATAGGTATAGGCTTTTTCATCGGCAGCCCCGGCTATGCCATCGACGGTAAGAATATCCGGGCGATACGGCATCTCCAGGCTATCGGGCATATGGCAGGTGGCCGAGCTATCGATAATGGCTTGCGGTAAATCGTTAAAGCTTAAGTCCAGTACTTCGGTTACCAATACGCCGGTGTTGATGGCTACCGCTTCGCCGGGTTCTAAATACACATCCAGGTTATGCCGATGGCGAAAATCTTTTATTAAGCCCACCAAACCAAACACGTCGTAGTCGGGACGGGTAATATGGTGACCACCACCAAAATTAATCCACTCAAGTTGTGAAAACCAACGGCCGAATTTTTGTTCTACCACTTCCAGGGTACGAATCAGTGGCGCCAAATCTTGCTGGCATAGGGTATGAAAGTGGAAACCGCTGATCCCTTCCAGACTAATCCCATTAGCCAAACCTTTTTCCAGCTGCTCTAGCGTTACGCCCAAGCGCGATCCCGGTGCGCAGGGGTTGTACATGGCAAACTTGCCTTCCGAATGCTGCGGGTTAACCCGTAAACCAAATTGCAGTGATGGGCGTGTTGCCAATGCATCCAGAATCAGTGGCTGGAAGCGTTGCCACTGGTGCAGGGAATTAAATACCACGTGATCGGCGAGTTTTAAAATATCCCGCAACTCGTTTTCTTTATAGGCAGCGGAAAATACATGCACTTCACCGCCATATTCTTCACGCCCGAGGCGCGCTTCGTGTAAACCGCTGGCGCACGTGCCGGTTAAAAAACGCCCTACCAGGGGGGCCAGGCTCCACATGGAAAAGGCTTTTAATGCACTGAGTATTTTGGCCCCGCTTTCCACATGCACACGATCGAGCAGTTTTAAATTGCGCTCAAGGGATACCTCGTCTACCACAAAGCATGGCGACGGCACGCGGCGGGAATCGAATTTTCGGAACGGGCTATCCTTCATAGAATTCTGAATCTCGACACTTTATAGATTCTTTTGCTATTCGCCTGTAATTCATGGATTCCCGCCTGCGCGGGAATGGCGAAAAGCGTTTCCATTTTCCTTATATTCAGGATAGCAGGCTAAACGGTGACGGATGTGACACTTGCGATACAAAAAAAGGCCGGCAAAAGCCGGCCTGAGAGAGACGCCCGATCCGAAGACCGGGCTAGGGAGGAAACTTACTTAAAATAATCGTTAAATCTAAGGCGATTAAGCCTCGTCACCATTGAGTTGACCGTCTTCGTCGCGGTCAAGACCCACACGGTAACCGGAACCTGGAGGTACACAGGTAAAGGTCAGTGCGTTGCCGTCTTGCTGTGCCCAAGCTTTCAGATCCGCTTTGGAAATGTCTGCTTCACCGGCACGGTCAGTGCTGTAGCTGTCGCTGCCTGGGTTAAACAGGAAGCCGCGAGACTCACCATCAACCACACCTTGTGCAACCAGATCACACTCGGTTACCTGACCACCCAGGATCTTGGAGATAAAGCCAGTACCAGCGCGGTTCTCCAGCAGGTTTACACGGTTACGACGCGCGTTGTTGGCATTGTCATCCAGGGTGATTTGCTGGCCAACGATAGGCGCCATATCACTGTCGAATTCCAATACGTAGTCAGCCAAGCCCAAACGTACAGTGTCGTTAGGAATACCCACGCGACCGAAGTTGGTGTCACAACCAGCCCAGTCAGGCAGGCCTTCCTGTGCACAGGTCAGCTGACCGTTATCAAATACACCGCCGCCCAGGAAGTTGAACAGCATATCGGTAGCACCGTCATGCAGGAAACCAAAACCACGGATCTGGTCACCCTGGTGCTCATCGGTAATAGATGGACGGAAGCCGTTACGACTTGGCAGACCAAACATACCTACACGCTGGTACAGGTTACGGAAATGCGGGGTTTTGAGGATTTGCATTTCACCACCGGTGGATACGGTACCGTCACCACCGAAGTGACCTTTAGCCAGATCAACAGTATGACAACCTTCACAGTTCACACCATCGGCTTCTGGGCCATTTTCAGGGTAGTCAGTTGCAGAACCATCGGAACGACGATCACCGTGGAAGAAAGCGGCACCACGCTGCGCTGATTCACTGAAACCGTTGTTCAGTTTACGCAGTGGGTTTGGCTGCAGCTGGACGGCCAACATAAAGTCAGCAAATTTATCCATGTCCTCTTCCAGCGCTACACGCTCGGCAGATTTGTTCTCGGCTTCAACACCGCCTTCCAAATCAATGTCCATACCCAGCAGGCCTTCAAACGCCACGATGAAGTTTTTGAACGACAACTTCTCATCCAGCGCTTCATGGTCACCGGTATCCGGATCACCGTTTCCGTCTGCATCGTAATCGGTACCGAAGTAACCGGTCACGCGGTCAGCACGCCAGTGCATGTGGCCCATGGTGGACATACCGCGCATGGTTTGCGTGTTCATTGGGCCCTTCTGGGCGGCAATGGTACGCAGATCACCGTTACCGTTAATCAACGGACGGAAGAAGAAACAACCAGGATCATTTTCATCGTAGTCACAATCCAGGTCCGCCAGGTGATCACCGAAGAACGGGTTCGAGTTAAAGCCGTTGCTACCATCCGGGTTACCCAGGTTCCAGGTCAGGTGGTCCATGTCACCAAATACGTGACAGCTGGCACAGCTGGATTCACCATTGGATGAAGTACGGTTGGCGTCATACAACATAAAGCGACCGGCAATCACATGCTCTGGCTCCGGGTTGTACATGGCCACTTCCTGACGCTCGGCACCGGTGGTGGCATCGATCACTTTCACACTGTTGTCGAAGCGGGTCAGTACATACAGCTGGCCGTTGTTGCCGTTGGAATTTTCATCCAGCAACAGCCCCATTGGACCACCTTCAACATCAATGTGATAAGCAGAAGCCTGAGTTGGATCGAACTCGTTACCGGTACCGTCCCACAGGTTGTCGTTTTCCAACTGTGCGGTGCTGTAAACAGCTACCTTGTCAGAACCTACAGCTGCCACGTACAGGGTAGTACCGTCGGAGCTTACTGCCATTTGCATAGGTGTGGATACGGAGTGACGCTTGGTTTCCGGATCGGCTTTCAGCACAGAGTAATCAATGTGACGGTTCAGGTGACGCGGCTTAACGCTTTCGTCAGCGGGATCAATCACAGTAATTTGCGCGTGGGCAATATTACCTTGAACGGTTGAACCACCGCGGATACCTGGGCCTTCAAAACGGATATGGTTCTGCGCATCAGTGTTGGATACGTAGATCTTGCCGTTAACCGGGTTAACCGCCATGTTGAACAACGTAGTACCTACGTGCTCGTAGTCGGCAACCTGCTCCAGGGTGTTTGCATTAACCGCAAACACATCGTGGTCTGGCAGGGTAAAGCGAATGGCGTTGGAGTAGTTCAAGCCACGGCTGTCTTCCCAGCGACCATTTTCGTTGTTGTACTTAACGATCATGCCTTCCCACGGCTGCTGCTCGCCACTGGCATCAGTACTTGGCAGTGGACGACCTTTTGGCAAGCGCTTGCGGCTCATACCGTTAGGGGAAGCAGAAGCATCGCGGCGAGGAATATTACCCGCAACACAGGGCTGGTTGCCGTTACGGTTTTCGCCAGTACCTTGAGATCCGTCAGCCGGGAAACCTGCCGGGGTATCTTCAAAGCCCAGACACATCACCGATTGGTGAACCACAGAGGTCTGGTTACCGGAGTTAAATACCGCGGTGTAAACGGTGTTGCCGTCGGCACTCACTTCCAGAGCACGTGGGGTATCACCGTACATGGACAAAATTTTCGCTGGCTTGCCGCCCAGCGCATTGCCCAGATTGTTGGTGTTAAATACCCATACGTCGGAACGACCAACGCTTGGGGTATGTGTATCCGGGCCACCGGCACCATCAACGTTTTTAATAGAACCATGCTCACGGTGCTGACCACGGTGTGCAGTGGTTACGAAAGCCTTACCTTTGGCAAAGACGATATCGCGCGGCTCATCACCTACCAACAGGGTACGTGATACGTGTGGCTGTGCCGCACTGGTATCCACAATACTTACCGAGTCGGAAAGGTGGTTTACAACCCATACCTCATTGGCATTGCGCACGGCGACAGCAACAGGCTCCATACCCACAGGGATAGAGGCTGAAGGCGTCAGGTTACCGTTGGCGCCAATATTGAAAACTTCCAGGGTGTTGTCCGGCGTGTTTGTTACATAGAGCTTGTTTCCGGCCTGGGCGATGGGGCGCACAGGAGCAGATTCAAACGCAACAAACGACGGGGACTGTTGTGCAAACAGCTGTGCAGACGACACCATTGCGGCACCTGCAGCCATCAGCTTCAGTGATGTTTTAAGAATATTCACGGTTATTCTCTCCACCAGTCATTATTATCAAAGAGACTTGCAAGGCGTTCGTCAGGCACCCCACAAATGGGCGAACAGATCACTCCTTGTGAGAGTGTTTCCGGCACGACGGATACATCATGGTTGTACTGGCAATCTGGACAACCGAACCTTAGTGGCGCACTCAGAGGCTCTCAATAGAGGCAGGGCTTAGGTTGTAACAGGTGGGAGGCTAGCAGCAGGGATTGCGATCGTACGTTCAATCATGCAAACTCTATCTTGCGCAATCGCTCAAAAAACCCCCTCCAAATAAAGACTTTCATTTTTGTGACACTGGATATAGAATCATTAGCGCCCCTTATGGGACAATTTTGACTCATTTAAAACATAAAAACATTAGCAACGGCGATCTTATCCCCCAACCGAATAAGGAGGCGGAAGAAAGCCAGACATAGCGAAGGTGGCAACCGTGATTAAGCAAACCAATATTGAGTATCTGGGCCGCAAGGCCAAACGCTCCGACAGTCAGGCAACCCTCAACGCAATCCTAGAGGCGACCCTGTTGATTATTGCTGCAGAAGGGATCAGTGGCATCAGGCACAGGTTAGTGGCCAAACGCGCTGGCGTCCCGATTGGTGCCATCTCCTATTACTTTAAAAACAAGTCGGACCTGATTGCCGATGCGTTTATGTTCTATATCGAACATACCCATGAATACACCCAGGCGATTCGGGACAAGACCAACAACCTGCTGAGTAACCGCAGCCGGGCGGAATTGGAAATTCCCGAGGTACGCCGCTCTATCGCCAAACTGCTGGGCGACTATATTGCTGACTATACCGAGCTGGTAAAAAGTCATCGCACGTATCAGATTGTCGATCAGGCGTTTCGTCACGAAGCGGTACGCAACCCGCGCCTGGCACAGTTGATTGGCGCCAGCGACAAACACGATATCGAAACCTTCGCCAAGTTTTTTGAGCGCTTGGGCTCACCGGATCCGGAAGCGGATGCGATGATGATTTTGCCTACCTGCTGGTACTTGAGTGAGGAGTCATTACTGCACGGTGACAATGCGGAAACCAAGGAGCGCGTGCGGGCAATGATTCAGCACACCTGTTTGCGTTTGATCGCTGCGCCGCAACCGGAAGTGGTCGCGCCGGTGAAGAAAACCGTGAGTTATGCCGGCAATGCCGTAAGAATCGGCTAGCACGGACGGGGTCCGACCCTACGGGTCGTACCCCACTTAAGAACACCGCTCTCTAATGAAAGCACTCTGTAGAGAGATGGGGTCTGACCCGCAGGGTCAGACCCCGCCGTAATTCATAAAAAAGGGCGACCTACTGGCCGCCCTTTCTCGAAAACCGCTTTTAGTAAAACTTAAGCGTTGCTTTCTTTTTTCTTCACGCGAATATTCAATTCACGCAGCTGCTCCAGATCAACCTGACCCGGTGCGTCAGTCATCACACAACCTGCAGTCTGGGTTTTCGGGAAGGCAATTACGTCACGAATAGAATCGGCGCCGGTCATCAGCATGATCAGGCGATCTAAACCAAACGCCAGACCAGCATGCGGTGGAGCACCGTACTTCAGAGCGTCCAGCAGGAAGCCGAACTTCTCACGCTGCTCTTCTTCGTCAATACCCAGTACTTCAAATACTGCCTGCTGCATGGACTGGTTGTGGATACGCACAGAACCACCGCCCAACTCACAACCGTTCAGTACCATATCGTAAGCACGGGACAGGGCTGTTGCAGGGTTGGCTTTCAGCTCTTCCGGGGTACAGCTTGGTGCAGTGAACGGGTGGTGCAGAGAGGTCAGCACGCCATCGTCCACTTCTTCGAACATTGGGAAATCAACAACCCACAGTGGCGCCCACTCGCAGGTGTACAGGTTCAGGTCTTCACCCAGCTTGCAGCGCAGTGCGCCCAGGGCTTCGGTAACAACCTTAATGGTGTCAGCACCGAAGAAAACGATATCACCGTTGGCAGCGCCTAAACGCTCCATGATGTTCATGGTCACTTCATCGCCCAGGAACTTGATGATTGGGGACTGCAGGCCTTCAACACCTTTCTCGATTTCGTTGACCTTGATCCAGGCCAGACCTTTCGCACCGTAAATACCCACGAACTTGGTGTAGCCGTCGATTTGCTTACGGGAAATTTCCGCACCACCAGGTACTTTCAGTGCAGTTACGCGGCACTTAGGATCGTTAGCTGGACCAGCGAACACTTTAAAGTCGATGTCTTTCAGCAGGTCTTTAATTTCTACCAGTTCCAGCGGGATACGCATGTCTGGTTTGTCGGAACCGTACTTCTCCATCGCCTCGGCGTACGGCATACGTGGGAAGTCACCCAGGTCTACGTCTTTCAGGCTTTGGAAGATTTCGCGAATCATGCCTTCGGTGATGCTCATCACCTGCTCGTCATCCATAAAGGAAGTTTCGATATCGATCTGGGTAAATTCTGGCTGACGGTCAGCACGCAGATCTTCATCGCGGAAACACTTGGCGATTTGGTAATAACGATCGAAACCGGACACCATCAACAGCTGCTTAAACAGCTGTGGGGATTGTGGCAGTGCGAAGAACTTACCTTCGTGGGTACGGGAAGGTACCAGGTAGTCACGGGCACCTTCCGGGGTCGCACGGGTCAGGATTGGGGTTTCGATATCCAGGAAGCCGTTGTCGTCTAGGTAGTTACGGATCGCGTTGGTCACTTTAGAGCGGAAACGCAGGTTGTGCTGCATGTCCTTGCGACGCAGGTCAACGTAGCGATATTTTAAGCGAATATCTTCACCCACATTCTCATCGTGCAGTGGGAAAGGTGTGGTCTCGGCTTCGTTCAGAATCTCCAGCTCCAGGCCGTATACCTCAACTTCACCGGTGGCCATGTTCGGGTTAACGGTGGCTTCAGAACGGGCGCGAACCTTACCTTTTACCTGCAGTACGTATTCGGTACGCACCTTGTCGGCCAGCTCAAAGTTGGTGCCTACATCCGGATCAAATACCACCTGCACAATACCGTCGCGGTCACGCAGGTCGATAAAAATCACACCGCCGTGGTCACGGCGACGGTCGACCCAACCACAGAGGGTAACTTCCTGGTCAATAAAAGAGGCATTCAGAGCGCCGCAATACTGGGTGCGCATAGTGGAGATTCCTATTTATAGATAAAGAGTATAAAAGTTTTAAATCGCTATCAGGTTAAGCGTTTGCTGAAGCAGTGCTTGTGGAAGACGCAGCCTTGCTATCGCTTGAGCTGCCGCCTGCCAAATTCTTCTTACTACCGGTTTTAAAGTCAGTCTCGTACCAGCCACCGCCTTTCAGACGGAAACCTGCCGCCGAAATCAGCTTCTGTAGCTCAGCCTGCTCACAGGCCGGACAGTCCGTCAGCGGAGCATCGCTCATCTTCTGTAGCGCCTCCATCTGGTGGCCACAGGCATTGCACTGGTATTCATATATAGGCATTACAGCTAACCTCTTTCTACCTACAAAACCGAAAGGGGCGGCATTATACCCTAGCAGCCCGCTACTATTAAACCTCTTAGACGGCCAATGTTAGCACCCACTAACAGCAAAATTAGCCCCCTATGCTATGCTGAAAAAACCAGCCTACAGGGAGGCATCCATGCAAGTAGCCACGCGTGATGAGATATCCAGGGATCTGATCGATGATTTCTTCTACGACTTTAACGAATCCTACGAGCGCTGCGAACGCACCCTGATCGCCCTGGAGACCGATCCCGACAACCGCGAACTGAGTAATGACCTGTTTCGCTCCGTACATACCATCAAAGGCAACCTCATCTATATCGGCTTAAAAGAGCTGTGCCCCCTGCTGCAAAGCATTGAAGACCTGCTTGAACTGCTGCGTCTGGGTGAACTCACCTATGATGACCAGCTGAGCGATGTAGTGCTGCTGGCCATGGATAAAACCAAGCTGCTGGTCGATGAGAATATTTACAACCAGCCCTGCGATATCGACCAGGACATGTTTGATCGCATCTGTATCACCATTAGCGATATTGCCAAACACACCGATAACGACCTGTCCCAGGCTATCTACGATGCCATTGTGCTAATGGATCCCAATACCCACCTGCAGCCACCTCAGATACAGGTACCGGTTGTCGATATAGCCAACGAAGCTATATCAGCCATGGCAGAACTGGGGGTAACCCCCAACGATGACATGCACTTTATTATGCAACTCTGCCCCGCCGTCGAAGAGCGATCGCAGTTTTGGCAAAACAATATTCACCGTATTGCCAATCTGTCACTGCGTATGAACCAGCAGGCCAATCGCCCGGTTGACCCCAATCAGTTGGCCATGGCCGCTTATATGCACGATATCAGCATGGCATTTTTGCCGCTGGAGGTGTTGCATAAGGAAACCCCCTTTAACAGTCACGATAAAAAACTTATGCATGGCCATGTGCGAGTTAGCCACGATTTACTGCACAGAATGGGCGGTTGGGAAGAAGCCTGCGAAATCGTGTTACAACATCATGAACGTTGTAACGGTTCCGGTTACCCGAAAGGCCTGAATGAAGACGAGATTTGCGACGGTGCCAAAATACTCGCCATTGCCGATACCTTCGATGCCTGTCGCTACGCTCGCGCCTATCGCACCGACTTAAAACGTCCTCTGGTACGCGCTATTTTGGAAATCAACCGTCACGCAGGCGAACTATTCAGCCAGTACTGGGTGGGTATCTTTAACCAGGTTGCCAAGGCCAATTTCACCGTTCATTAAGGGCCATATGGCTCCAAACGTCACCTGAAGCTAAAAAACACTATAAATTACGGCTTTTTTCGCTTTTTTCTTAAAAAACCTGTTGCCGATAAGGGTTTTATCCTTTATACATAGCACCAGCTGCAACGAACCGCAGCTCGACACTATAAAACAAGGCTTTTTTGGCCGTTTAATAGGTCGCTATATAACAATTATCAAAACCACATAGGAAGGAACTCCTTATGGCCGCCAAAAAAGCTGCTGCAAAGAAAAAAGCCCCTGCCAAAAAAGCACCTGCAAAAAAAGCCGCTGCTGCTCCAGCTAAGAAAATCAAAGCTGTTTCAGAGCGTTACTCCAAGACTCAAATCCTGAATCAAATCGCCGAAAACACCGAGCTGAGCAAGAAGCAGGTTCAGTCTGTTATCGACGAGCTGACCGATATCATTGAAGGTCACGTTAAGAAGCGTGCTTGCGGTGAATTCGTTCTGCCAGGTCTGCTGAAAATCACCACCGTGAAAAAGCCTGCTGTTAAAGCTCGCAAAGGTATCAACCCGTTCACCGGTGAAGAGACCATGTTTAAAGCCAAGCCTGCCAGCACTCAGGTTAAGGTACGTCCTCTGAAGAAGCTGAAGGATATGGCTGTATAAGTCATAGCTTCATTTCTTTGAAGACAAAAAACCGCGCTCTTTCTTTTGTAGATGAGCGCGGTTTTTTTATGTCTGAAAAATACTGCTGGTTACGGCAACGCCAGGCACATCAGCCATAAAGAAGACACAAATCCTACGCCCCACACCAACGAGCGCACCTTGTCCCAATCCAGCCAGTAACACACTACATAGGCAATGCGGGCTGCGACAAAGGCCAGGCACAGATTTTCTATCATAGACACAGATGCCTGGGCATAAAGTGCCATCAAGACACCAGCGGCAAACAGCGGGAAAGCTTCAATAGAGTTTTCGTGGGCGCTCATGGCGCGCTTGCCGAAACCTTCCAGTTTGGCGGCCTGTAAACGCGGCTGTTTATTGTCATAGGCGCCGCTCATATTTTTCATGGCGATGGCCATGGGCATTTTGGTGATGATAAGCATCAGGGCGGCGAAGATGACGCTGCCGGCGATAATGGTCATGGGTTTTCCTTAATCGTTATTATTGTGGTGTTCTAAATGGGGTCTGACCCGCAGGGTCAGACCCCGGCTGTGCGTAAAACTAGAAGCTTGCGATAGAGTGGGGTCTGACCCTACGGGTCATACCCCGTCCTGGCACGATTATTCGGCAGGCGTAAAGTCACCACCGGCCAGCGCACTGCGCAAACGTGACACGCGATCCGCCAGCTCCTCATCAGTAAACGCCTTGGCAGGCACCTTACCCCACATGGGCCCCGGCCAGGCGGGATCATCCTTAAAACGCGCCACATGGTGCATATGCAGCTGGGGCACCATATTGCCCAGGGCGGCAACGTTCATCTTATCGGGTACAAACAGGTCAGCCATAACCTCCGCCAGGTGGCAGGATTCGCGCATTAATTGCTCACGATCGGCAATGGCCAAATGGTGGATTTCAAACTTGTCACTTAACTTGGGTACCAGAATGCACCAGGGGTAGTTGGCATCCCGGCTCATCAGGACTAAAGACAGTGGAAACTCGCCCAATACCACGGTATCGGCGCTCAATTGCGGGTCCAATTCAAATTGTAGTTGTACATCTAGCTCTGACATAGCTACAGCTCCTTCCTTCCATAAAGCTTCCACCGTAGAATAACGCTTTTTTACCCATTAGAGAAAAGTATTGCCATGCGCGCTAGTCGTTTTCTGATTGCCACCCTCAAAGAATCCCCTTCCGATGCCGTTGCCGTCAGCCACCAGCTGATGCTGCGAGCCGGTCTTATCCGCCAACTAGCCTCTGGCCTGTACACCTGGCTGCCGCTGGGCCTGCGCGTATTGCGTAAGGTGGAGAATATCGTACGTGAGGAAATGGACCGATCTGGCGCCCAGGAAGTACTGATGCCGGTGGTACAACCCGCCGAACTGTGGGAAGAATCCGGCCGCTGGGAGCAATACGGCCCCGAGCTGCTGCGAATCGATGACCGTCACAACAACCCCTTCTGCCTGGGCCCAACCCACGAAGAGGTCATTACCGACCTGATTCGCAACGAGCTGAAGAGCTACAAGCAGCTGCCAGCTAACTTCTATCAGATCCAAACCAAGTTCCGTGATGAGGTACGCCCACGCTTCGGTATTATGCGTGCCCGTGAGTTCCTGATGAAAGATGCCTACTCCTTCCATATGGATCAGGACAGCTTGCAGGACACCTACGATGTGATGCACGAGACCTACTGCAACATCTTCTCCCGCATTGGCCTGAATTTCCGTCCGGTGCTGGCCGACACAGGTTCCATTGGCGGTTCCAGCTCCCACGAGTTCCATGTACTGGCCGACAGCGGTGAAGACGATATTGCTTTCAGTACCGACAGTGACTTTGCCGCCAACGTTGAGCTGGCCGAAGCCCTGGCACCAGCCGGTGAGCGCCCTGCTGCCAGCCAGGACATGCACGAAGTGGCCACCCCAGGCCAACACACCATTGAAGAAGTGAGCCAGTTCCTGAAACTGGAGGCCTCACAAACCGTTAAGACCCTGATTGTACTGGGTGAAGCCGACGAAGACGGTAACCAGAAGCTGATTGCCCTGGTGGTACGCGGTGATCACGAACTCAACGACATTAAAGCGGAAAAGATTCCTGGCGTGGCTGCCCCTATGGCATTCGCCCCGGAAGGCCGCATTAAAGAAGAACTGGGCGCTGGCGTTGGTTCCCTGGGCCCTGTTGGCCTGGATATCGATGTGTTTGTTGACCGCAGCGCTGCCCACCTGGCGGACTTTGCCTGTGGTGCCAACAAAGACGGCTTCCACCTGACCGGTGTTAACTGGGAGCGCGATCTGCCACTGGCTAATGTTGTCGACATCCGCAATGTTGTTGTTGGCGACCCAAGCCCATGCGGCCAGGGTACTATCGAAATCAAACGTGGTATCGAAGTCGGCCATATCTTCCAGCTGGGCCAGAAGTACAGTGAAGCCATGAATGCCGCCGTATTGGATGAAAACGGCAAACAACGCACCATGACCATGGGCTGTTACGGTATCGGCGTTTCCCGCGTGGTAGCTTCAGCCATCGAGCAGAACTTTGATGACAATGGCATTATCTGGCCAGAAGCGATTGCACCTTTCCAGATTGCTCTGGTGCCCATCAATATGCATAAATCTGAAGCCGTTGCCGCCAAATGTGAAGAGCTGTATAGCACCCTGACCGCAGCCGGTTATGATGTGCTGTTTATGGACGAAGAAAAGGCTCGCCTGGGTGTGATGCTAGCCAATACCGAGCTGATGGGTATTCCACACCGTGTGGTTGTGGGTGACCGCGGTCTGGAAAACAACACCGTTGAGTATAAGGCTCGACGTGATGCTGATAAGCAGGAAATCGCTGTCGACCAGCTGCTAGACTTTATTAAAGAGAACGTGAAGTAAGACAGGTATAAGGTTTGAACATTCACCGCTCGACAATGTATTTGTTATGTGCGCTTGGCTTATCGCTGAGCGCCGCGGTGTTTGCTCAGCCCTCCCCTTCTGGCGATTCCACTCGGCATCGAGTAGACGCCGAACTACGCCAACTGTTGATAGACACCATTAACCAAAGTGACAGCTTTGAAGATCGCTACGATGCCGAAGTCTGGCTGGTCTCAAAACGCGATGCCATGGGACGCTTTGTTAAAGACCCCAAAGAACGCATGGATCTATTGCGACGTATTCACCGCGCAGCAACAAAAGCAGGCCTACAGCCGGAAATTGTACTGGCCCTGATTGAAGTTGAGAGCCACTTTAACCGCTTTGCCATTTCCCGTGTGGGTGCGCAGGGCATGATGCAGGTGATGCCGTTTTGGAAAAACGAAATTGGCCGCCCGGAAGATAACCTCACTGATATAGACACCAACCTGCTCTACGGTTGTACCATCCTCAAACACTACCTCGATCGCAGTAATGGCCGCCTGATGGAAGCACTGGCACGCTATAACGGTAGCTACGGACAATACTGGTATCCGCGCCGTGTAATGACTGCCTGGGAAAAGCACTGGCGCTGATTTGATTTATACTTAATGCATCCTCATCAACCGGTGCATCAGGTTTGCCTTGCTTTGACCTACCACGCTTGCGTACCGCTTACTTCACCTTACTCTTGCTTTGTCTAATCACAAGAGTAGAGGCCACTGCGCCCATTCAACTGGGCATCAATGCCAGCGGCTCGCCCTGGGTATCAACAGATGAAGAAGAACCTTCCGGCATCGCTATCGAATTGATGCATACCGTATTTGGAGAACTGGATACTGAAATAAACATGTCTATTTTACCGATTACCCGACTCTATGCCTTAACGGGTAATCATCAATTAGACGGCGCGGTTATTCTCGATGCCCCAGGGCTGTCACGCCCACAGGGCCTTGCCTGCAGTAAAACACTCCTTTCGATCCCCTATGGGCTCTATCTCTCAGCAGATCAGTTTCCTGAAAACCAACCTATTCCGTGGGATAAACTGAATGTCGGCGGTTTCAGGATTAGTTACCTGCCATTGGCGCAGGTTTCTGACATTACACACTATCAGGACTTTTCTCTGCCATCGCAGATATTTAAAAGTATAAAGGCTGGCCGTATAAACGGGGCGGCCTCTTCTCCTGTGAATGTGGCCTACTGGAACAAAAAACTTGGCCTCAAACTTACACCCCGAAAGCTGTTTGGCCATGTCAATGTCATACTGTGTTTTTCCCACCAGCGACTAGGATCAAAAGCCGACGAGCTGGCAATGGGCGTCAGTGAACGTTTTTTTCATATCATCGATCACAAACCAGAGGCTGTATCAGCACAAGCCATAAAAGTATTTCGCCTGTTCGATGCTCGTAACCCGCCTAAAACCTTGCTTCGGGTTGAGTGATCAAGCGTTTGACCCATCTTGAGACTTCTTCGGTCGATGGCTTTTCATTGTGCAAATATACTCGCCGGAATTTTTTTAAATCCTCTGCCGACAATGGCTCAAACGCCATGTCTTCAAGATCAAAAACATCCATATTCCAGCAGCTAAACTCCTGCTTTCTGACGGCATCAAAAAAGATTAATTGAACATTGTGATGGCGTCTATCCATGGAAATTTTCTGATAGAGCTCCCACACCTCTTCTTCTTCACCTTCCAGCAGTTGAATAAAATGGCCACGATCAAAGAAAAGTACACCATTGATTTTAACGTCCGGGTTGTGGCCTTTGGCAGTGGATTCTATATCGTCCAGTATCTGCCCTTTGCGGTCATACAACTCTGGCAACAACTCACTGTAGTACATCAGAATATGCATAAAAGCTCCCTGGATTTTTGAACAACACCCAATCCTCGTCTAGGCTGAGAAGTGCAAGCACTCTTCATATGTGCTCATCACCATTACTCATCACAGGGATAGCGATACCTATGAGCCTTTACAATGATTTGGGCGGCACTCCTGCCGTCAGCGCTGCGGTTGATAAGTTCTACGACAAAGTGCTCGCCGACCCTAGCGTCAATCACTTCTTTGACGGCTTAGTCATGTCAAAGCAAAAGAAAATGCTGGAGCACTTCCTCATCTTTGCTTTCGGCGGACCTAATCAGTATAGCGGACAAAATATGCGCAATGCACACCGGCGTCAGGTAGCGCATGGCCTTAATGAAAACCACTTCGACCGGATTGTTGAGCATTTGGGCGCCACACTGACAGAACTGGGGGTACCCGCGAATAAAATTCAGGAGGCCGCCGGTATTGCCAATAGCGTCCGCAATGATGTGTTAGGGCTTTAGCGTCAAACGCCTATGAAATATATTCTGTCAGCATTGCTATTGGTGCTGACATTGGCGGTGACCGTCGCCAAACCATTTCTGCAATCACGAGACATAAGCACCGATACACTGCTTATCACGCTGCTTGTGATTGTCTGCACCAGCTTTTTACAATACCGCAATCTGTTGCTGGTCGTATTGGTGATAGGCCTGGTGGCACTGGCAAACTTCCCCGACAGCATTCTCAATGCCTACCGAATAGATCGCCAGTGGATTATTGGTACCTTGGTGGCGGTGATTATCGCGCCACTGATTGGACGCCGCTTTGGTTTAAACAAATAGCAGCAGAAAATATCGATCAGGCCAACAGGGCATCTAACCGCATTTTCATATCTTCTACGCCGCTTTCCGGGAACAGTAAAACCAGATCACAGTTGAAGGGGTGATTTTCCAGGTGGTAGTTAATCTCGGCACTGACGACGGCATCCCAGCCCAGAATATCGGCAAAGGAAAACTCATTGAGTGGTGAGTGCAGGGTGACCACCTCTGGGGATTCAGCGGGGGTCATGGGTACCTCTGCCATCTCCGACAGGCGATTCAGACAGGTAGTGGCAATGGTAGCGGACAAATCAGTTAACAACTCGGCTGCTACCGTATCGTTGGTGACTTCGCGTCCGGTAAACTCCGACAGATCGCGAAAACTGGACTCAGTAATTGCCACCAACGCAAAGCCTTCATTGGCATCGGAGGAAAAACGCTGGGCAACGACAGAAACTTTCTCACCCTCATCCACCGCCGATAGAGCGCTTTTGAGATCGCCGGGTTCGATATAACGGATAACAGGGATAGGCAGCTGTACGAACACTTCAGCAAATGCCGCCAGGGATTCCCCCGCAGCGCCCATGGCCACATTAATCACTTCTTGCAGGGCGTCACGTTGATCTTCGGTAAACGGCAGCGGCAAACTCATAATAGATCCCTAACTATAAATAACTTGAATATAGTACAACTAAAAATTACAGCCGATTACAGCAACCCGTAGGTGCGTAATACGTCTTCAAGCTTTTCTTTATTGATGGGCTTTTTAATAAATTCCAGGGCGCCAAGTTTCATCACCCGCTCGCGGGCCTCAGGCTGAATATCACCGGAAATAACAATCACAATGGCCTTGTGCTTTTCCTGTTTGATCAGCTCCAGCACTTCATAACCATCCATCTCGGGCATGGTCAGGTCCAGGAACACCATTTCCACTTTGCCCTCACGGACAGCGGCAATGCCTTCTACGCCATTAACAGCGTAGGTAATATCGACATCCCACTCGGCAGGCAGTGAACGGGCCACCTGCTTACGGGCCATGCTTGAATCATCACAAATTAACAGTGGAATGGTCATCGGAAAAAATTGCTACCCAGTCTAAATACAAGTAATTATAGCCAAGTGCATGATTATAACGGATAAATTTAATCGACACCGCCTGTCATCGACTGAAATTTGGCGCCTTAACAAGCCTGCCAGCCCAATTAGCGGCCGCTTAGGGCAAAACTTGAGCAGCAGATGACTTATTTGCCAGCTCAACGGCAGGCAACCCCATGCGACTCACCAATCCCTTAAATGACTGCGGCCCGACCAGAGACGCGACTAATTCCCCCTCGGGAGAATAGATATAGGTTGTCGGTAATACTTTCGGCCGCTCAAGCTGTAACAAAACTGCAGGATCTTCCTGCAACAGGGAAAAGCCTATCTGCATGCGGCTGGCCTGCTGACGTAAAATACTTTCAGGCTCATTATCAAAATTCACCCCCAAAACTCTCACCTGCTGCGGGTACATCTGCTCCAGGTGGTTTAGTTCCGGAATTTCTTCCACACAGGGTTTGCACCATTCGGCCCAATAATTGATGACCACCCACTGACCGCGCAGCGATGACCAGTCGAGCGCGTTTTCATCCAACAAGCTCAACTGGGGGCGGCTGCAGCCACTCAACAATAGACCGACACACAATAGGGTTATCAACCGATATGGGGTGGCAACCTTAGCCATGCTGAATCCTGCTGTTTTCATCACGCTGGTCTTCCTGGCTATCGGTTTCTGCCATATCTTCAGTCGCGGTAGCACTGGCCGTTATTGCCCCGACAGGTGTATCCGTTTCAGAAACCTGAAGTTCGCTCTCTTCAGAACTCTCTTCAGCACCTGCCTCGGTTTTAAGCTCTTCACGCAATTGTTCCAGCCCTTCACCTTCATCGGGGTACTCCGGTTCCGGTTCGGCTTCTACGGCAAATAAATCACCTACAGAGGTATCGAATTGCACTTCTGTATGCTGATCAATCGACAGCAGGCGTGCAGCCACCGGCGGGAACCAGGCAAAGGTTTGTAAATAGTCGCTAACGCCAGGCATTTGATTTTCCAACTCCACCACGTCGGCTAGCTGACGCAAACTCAGGCGGTAGAGGTCGCGGCTGAGTACATACTCACCCCCCAGGGTTTTGGCGATCACTTTTTTCTTTAACAGACACTGACGCAACTGCTGCCACTGTTCATCGCCTACACCGCTTTTGACGATATCGGCATCGGTAGCGGACTCACCGGTTACCTGGCGCTCACGCAGGGCCCACAGAGCCAGCAGAGCGGCAACCAGATCTGGGAAGCGTTTACCAACCACTTCCACTTGATAGGTAGACATGGATCGCACTATCAGGGCTCCACCCAATAGCACCATCCACAAGATATAAATCCACAGCAGGAATAGCGGTACTACGGCAAAGGCACCGTAGATGACCTGTAAATCTGACTGCGCAACGATTAAGGCAAACAAATCCTTAAGCATCTCAAACAACAGCGCGGTCACTGCCCCACCGACAGCCGCATGACGAACAGGTACCCGGCAATTGGGAACGGCAGCAAACAACAAGGTAAAAGCACACGCGGTCAGAACCCAGGGTAGGAACTGTAGCAAAAAGGGTACTATGCCCAGAGCATCAAACTCAGCCACAAACAGCTTTAAGGACAGTAAGTAGGTACTCATTGCCACACCGGCGCCCAGCAGAATAGGCCCCAGACTCAACACAGCCCAATACAACAGAAAATTCGACAGCCCCTTGCGTGGCTCCTTCACCCCCCAGATATCGTTAAAGACCTGCTCGATATTTTTCAGCATCAGATAGGCTGTCACGACCAGCATACCTACGCCGACCAGTGTCAGGCTTCGCGCCTGATCGGAGAAACCTTTTAAGTAGCTCCCCAGCTCCTGCCCCGTACTGGGTACAAAGTGATCAAATATCAGGCTTTGCAGTTGCTCACCCACTCCCTGGAAAGCTGGCACCAGTGAGAACATGGAATAGGTCACTGTCATCATTGGCACTATGGCAAACAGCGTCATATAGGTCAGTGCAGCCGCGCTCTGGCGACAGCCCTTGGCGCCATACTGTTCCATCAAATAAGGCAAAAAGCGCCACAGATGCGTCATCATGATCGAGCTTCCATTAGTGTGTTTAATTTCCGAACCAACTTTTTAATTACCAACCACTTTAGCGGCCGACTTCGGGTACAATACAGCCCAATTGTTTTTCAAGTTATTGAACATAAAGGAATTTCCCTCAATGGTCACTATTTATCACAACCCGCGCTGTTCAAAGTCTCGCCAAACCCTGGCACTGCTGGAAGAAAACAATATCGAGCCAGAAGTGGTTCTCTACCTGGACACACCTCCCAGCGCAGCCACCCTGAAAGACCTGCTGGGTAAACTGGGTATCAGTGCCCGTGAGCTGCTGCGCAGCGGCGAAGACGCCTACAAGGAAAACAACCTGAAAGACAAAGCCCTGAGCGACGAACAGCTGATTGAGGCCATGGTGGCACACCCTAAGCTGATTCAGCGCCCTATTGTGGTTAAAGGCGACAAAGCCGTATTGGGCCGACCACCAGAAAACGCCTTAGAACTCATTTAAGTCACTGATTTAAGTCTTAGTAAGAGAGCGACGCATCTATGCCATATATCCTGGTTCTCTATTATAGCCGTACCGGATCTACCCTCAGTATGGCTCAATCCATCGCCCGTGGTGTCGAGCAGGTCACAGGGATTGAAGCCCGGGTTCGCACTGTACCCAGCGTATCCCCCACCAGCGAGCAGACCGAACCGGAGATTCCAGAAGACGGGGCCATTTACTGTGAGCTTGAAGATCTTCAGCACTGTAGCGGCCTTATCATTGGTAGCCCCACGCGCTTTGGCAATATGGCAGCGCCTCTCAAGCATTTTCTCGACAGTACCAGCAGCCTGTGGCTTAACGGTAACCTGATCAACAAACCGGCAGCGGTGTTTACCTCCACGTCCAGCCTGCATGGCGGCCAGGAGGCTACGCTGCTGTCCATGATGATTCCCCTGCTGCACCACGGTATGGTGTTAACCGGCCTGCCCTACAGTGAACAGGCCCTGATGCGCACCCAATCCGGCGGCACCCCCTATGGGGCATCCCACCATGCCGGTGACAATCACGCGCCATTGACGGAAGACGAACAGCAACTGTGCCAGGCACTCGGTAAGCGAGTAGCCAACCTGGCCCTTAAACTCAATAAAGACAACTAATATGAGCAGCGCAACAGAATTATCCCCCGACGCGATCAATAAACGCGTGAAGATTGCCCGCCTGATTACCCTGCACGCTTACGGTGCCCTGTTGGCGTTCTACGGCATATTTAACTATTTGAGTGAAACCGGTGATATGCGCTGGTGGCTGATTCAAAGTGTGCCACTGCTGATTTTTATTCCCGGTCTGAAGGGCCATCACTACAAAACCTACAGCTGGCTGTGTTTTGTTACCCTGATTTATTTCACCGCCCTGGTGCCACTGGTGATGTCCGATGCGGCTAGCGGATGGCATTGGCTACAATTGGTGCTGGTTGTTATCCTGTTTAACAGCGCCATGATGACCAGTCGCTGGCGCCAGCGTCAGATGATCAACGAGCAAGAAACCTAACAGCTTAGCCAACGTTTTTAGCCACCATGTTTTTAGCCATTATTGGTAATTGGTAGAAGGATTCACCACCTATGTCAGAACAAAAGAAACCTGGTTTTATTCGCCGTACGTTTGGCTTTGTCTGGAGCTTGCTCACCTGGCTTCGCACCACAACGTTCAACCTGCTTTTTTTGGTCATTATTCTGGCCATCATTGTGTCTCTATCCGACGAAGACACCGCTGTGATGCCAGACAGCACCGCACTGCGTATTGCACCCAGCGGCTTTTTAGTGGATCAACGCAGCTACGTTGACCCCATGACGCAATTTCTGGAGCAGAGCAGCCCGGAAGATGCCGAAACCCTGGTACGCGACCTGACCACCAGCCTCACCCGTGCCGCCGAAGACAAACGTATTACCGCACTGGTACTGGACCTGAGTAACCTCTACGGTGGCGGCATCAGTAAACTGGAAGAAATCGGTCAGGCCCTGCAAACCTTCAAAGCCAGCGGTAAACAAATCTATGCGGTCAGCGACAACTACTCCCAGGATCAGTATTACCTGGCCAGCTACGCCGATACCATTTACCTCAACCCCATGGGTGCCGTGCTGCTAACCGGATACGGCAGCTACCGTAACTATTTCAAAAGCGCGTTGGACAAGCTGGATATGAACTTCCACGTCTTCCGTGTTGGTGAATATAAAGATGCTGTTGAGCCTTTCCTGCAGGATCATATGTCGGATGCCTCGCGAGAGCACAATCAACTGTGGCTGACCGATCTGTGGCAAACCTACCATGAGCAGGTTGAACAGCAGCGCGGCCTGACACCAGATACCCTTAACGATTACATCAACAACCTTGATCAGCATATGGCCGCCAATGCCGGCGACAGTGCCACCCTGGCCAAGACCAAAGGTTTGGTGGATGAACTGGCCAGCCGCCATAGGATTAATCAACACCTGCGTGAAGCCCTGGGTGAGGACGACAACGGCGGTTATGACGCTATCGACTACTGGGACTACCTGGATTTTACCGATCGCGAGCAACCACAAAGCGCCGATACCATCGGTCTGCTGATTGCCAAAGGGGCAATCCTTGATGGCCAGCAACCCGAAGGTACTATCGGTGGCGATACCCTGGCAGCACTGATTGAAGATGCGCGAGAAGACTCGGACATCAAAGCGCTGGTAATTCGCGTTGATAGCCCGGGCGGCAGCGCTTTTGCCTCAGAGGTTATTCGTGAGCAACTGAATGTAACCCGTGAAGCCGGCATCCCCATTGTGGTATCCATGGGTAGCGTGGCTGCATCCGGCGGCTACTGGATTGCCATGGGCGCCGATGAAGTTTGGGCCACCCCTACCACCATCACCGGATCGATTGGTGTCTTCAGTGCTTTCCCAACCGTGGAAAACACCCTGGGACGCCTGGGCATCAGTACCGATGGCGTAGGCACCACCAAACTGGCTGGCGCCCTGCGTATCGATCGCCCGCTGTCACCGCTGGCCAGTAATGTGCTGCAACAGAGTGTCGACAATATTTACCAGCGCTTCCTGACCATTGTGGCCGATGCTCGCCAGTCCACCCCTGAGCAAATTCACACGGTGGCTCAAGGCCGTGTATGGACAGGCACTGCTGCGCAGGAGCTGGGATTGGTAGACAACCTCGGCACACTGGAAGATGCCATTGCCGCCGCCGCGGCCAAAGCTGAGCTGACCGACTATCAGGTTGAAGAAGTTCGCAAAGCACTGACCCCAGGCGAGCAACTGTTGCTCGAACTGAGTGGTGGTATGGTGAGTATTGGCGAGAAGGTATCAGCAAGCTGGCAACTGCCCGCCTTTTGGCAGCAAGCTATTGCGCCTGTTCAGCAACAGCTGCAACTGTTGCAACAGATGAATGATCCGCAGGGTGTTTATGCCCAGTGCCTGGAGTGTGCCGGCGTACACTAAGCACTTCGCACAATGGGGTCTGACCCGCAGGGTCAGACCCCGGACCGGCACCACAGCACGAAGGGGTCCGACCCTACGGGTCGTACCCCGGCCATCTACAAGGTGCCATCTACAGAGGGTACCAATACTAAACAACGACCAAATAAAAACGGGGCCATAGGCCCCGTTTTTATTTGTGCAGAAGCAAAGGCTTAAAACCCAAGCACCTGCTTCACAAACGGAATCGTCAACCGCCGCTGCTCCGCCAGCGAAGCATCATCCAAACGATTGAGATAACAGAAAAGCTCATTCATATCCCGCGGCGCGCGGTGCAAAATAAATTGCACCACCTCATCACTCAGCTCCAGCCCTCGGGCACGAGCTCGCAATTGCAGCGCAGCTTTTTTCTCGTCATCCGACATGGGCTGCACCTGATAACCCAAACCTGAGTTCAAACGGGACTTAAGATCCGGCAGCTGTATCGATAATTCGTGCGGCCCCTGATCGGCAGCCATCAGCAGTCGACGACCACTGTCGCGCATGCGGTTAAAGAAATTAAACAGGGCTTGTTCCCAAGCGGGATTGCCCACTACAGCCTGCAAACCATCCAGACACACCAGATCCAACTGGTCCAAGCCTTCCAACAGATATTCCGGTGCAAAGCCCGCCATATCTTTCAGCGGCAAATATTGCACACTTAAACCAGACTGTTCGGCTGCGATGCAGGAAGCTTGTAACAGATGGGTAATACCAACACCGGCACCACCCCAAAGGAAAATAAACTGTTCACCAAAATCCGTCAGCTGCTGATTGAGAGCATGGACGATTTGCGCATTGGCAGAGCCTTCGGTGATATAAAAATTGGCAAAGGTAGCGTCATCGTTCAACGACACGCCTAAGGACAATTGCTGTGGTGAAGACTGACTCATGATTAACAGCAGCAGTAAAACACGGAACTCATAGATTTCAGGGGCGTAGCATAACGGCTTGCAGCCCTTAACAAAAGGCCACAGGCGGCTATTTATTACATTTCAGGGGCTATTTAATGTCCCCATACATATTTCAGTGGGTTATTCGGGCTACCCTGCGGACCAATCTGCCATTGAGGCACGGAAGGCGAAGGCACTGAACCGGGCAAACTTGCGATCGGCAAGGAAGTCGTCTCAGTTTGTGGCATCAATTTCTTATCCAGCGCCAAGGCATCCAACAGTAAAGAGACACTGCCTTCATTGTACAAATACAAACGCAGTAGGTTATCTGCCACCTGCTTGGGCTCGGCACGATCAATCATGGCCAGGCTTTCGAGATATTTCAGCGCCTGGAAGTAATCGGCAAAGTTATTCACACCCTGCAATTCCATCACAACCGCATCAGTGCCTCCCAGCTGTGGCACAATGCCATACAAACCCGCCAGATAATTAGCGACCTCACCCAGGCCTTCGTTGACCCAGGCAGCGGCTTCCAAACCACGGCTATCAAAGACTTCATTGCTGTCTTTATGTAATAACAACCAGGTTGAACGCCACTGCCCAGCTGAGGTTTGGGTAAAACGCCCCACCACCACAGCATCGGCCTGATAGCGGCTTGATGCCTGCAGAATGGCCTGCTGATCCAGGCTCCATAGCTGTTCGGCATCGATACTCATCTGGTCCTGTAAATCCAGCAGCGGCATCACCAGCGGCAAGCCTCGCACTTCGGCCACGGAATCTATCGCTTCCAGGACGTCAGGCTGCTCCACGGAAGACACCAAGCGGCGGCCCTCGACTGGATCGTCCTGTACCAGCCAAACCAGCAGGGAAGGACGGTTGGCTGGCCACACCGGCAAGCTCGCATCGCGCAATAATTGACCAATCGCCGAGGGGGAGTATTTAAGGATCAAACGGGAAGCCTGCACCTCAACCTCACCGAGCTGTAGTAACTCATCGGTTGATTCGTAGTGAAAAGCTTCCAACAGTTTCAGAGGCTTGGCCATGGCACCCTGGATACGCGGGATCTCCACCGCCGCCGGGACGCCGGATACACGCACAACGATTTCAGCCAAACCTTTACTGGCTGCCTCCCGGCGTGCAGTTTCACCCTGTGAGGCCACCAAAACCTCGGCTTGATACAGTGTGGTTACGACTTCTGCCCGCACGGAGGCAGTGCCTAATATCAGCACCAGCAATGCCGTGACGCCTGCCACACGCTTAACTGTTTTGCGTACTGACCTGGCTACATCTTTGGCAGCTATTTCGGCAGCTCTCTTGGCAGCTCTCTTGGCAACAAGACCTTGCAATGCCTTTCTCCTTAGGGGGCTCAACCACTCAATGAGCGAGCATTGTAACAGCCAAGCTGGCCCTGCAAAGCCCTACAACCTGATGGCAGGCGATTTTTCGTCAATCCGTGCGCCAGCTCTCCCTTAATAATCTGTTTAATAACATGCCGCTAAACTGGTAGAATACGCGCCCCTATAAATCTGTAGCTACCCGTGAGTGCCATGACCGAGAAACAATCCCTCAGCTATAAAGATGCAGGTGTCGATATCGATGCCGGTAATGCCCTGGTTGAACGCATTAAAGGCGTCGCCAAACGCACCAGTCGCCCCGGCGTCATGGCAGGTTTGGGCGGTTTTGGCGCCCTGTTTGAATTACCTACAGGCTATAAGAACCCTGTTCTGGTCAGCGGTACCGACGGTGTCGGCACCAAGCTGCGTCTGGCAATGGACCTGAACATGCACGACACCATCGGCATCGACCTGGTGGCCATGTGTGTAAATGACCTGGTGGTAGCTGGCGCTGAGCCGCTGTTCTTCCTCGATTACTATGCCACCGGCAAGCTCAACGTTGACGTTGCTGCCGATGTTGTTAGCGGTATTGGTACCGGCTGTGAGCAGTCCGGCTGTGCCCTGGTAGGCGGTGAAACCGCTGAAATGCCAGGCATGTACGAAGGTGAAGATTACGATCTGGCTGGTTTCTGTGTCGGCATTGCCGAAAAAGACGAGCTGATTGACGGCAGTAAAGTTGCCGACGGCGATGTACTGATTGGCCTGGCTTCCAGCGGCCCTCACTCCAATGGCTACTCTTTAATCCGTAAGATTATCGAAGTCAGCGGTGCCAAGCTGGACGACGATCTGGCTGGCCAGCCACTGGGCAAAGCCCTGCTGGAGCCTACCCGCATTTATGTGAAGTCCCTGCTGCGCCTGCTGAAAGAATCCCAGGTTAACGCCATGAGCCACATTACCGGTGGCGGCCTGCAGGAGAATATTCCTCGCGTTCTGCCTGATGACTGCAAAGCGGTTATCGACACCAGCGCCTGGACCTTCCCACCGGTATTCCAGTGGCTGCAAGAGCAAGGCAATGTCGAAGCCTATGAGATGTACCGCACCTTTAACTGTGGTGTAGGCATGATCATCGCCGTACCTGCCAGCGAGAAAGACAATGCCCTGGCTATCCTTAAAGATGCCGGTGAAGACGCCTTTGTTGTGGGCACCATTGCCAAGCTGCAAGGCGACGAAGAGCAAGTTGAGTTGCAAGGTCTGGCCTAAGCTTCATGGCTACTGATACAACAGACATGACAACCAACTGCAATGTGGTGGTGCTGATCTCCGGAAGCGGCACCAATCTGCAAGCCCTGATCGATAAAACCCAAAGCGGTGATCTGCCGATCACCATCAGCGCGGTTATCAGTAACCGCCCCGATGCCTATGGCCTGGAGCGCACTAAACAGGCGGGCATTCAAGCCGAAACGCTGGATCACAAGGCCTTCGATTCCCGTGAAAGCTTTGATCAGGCTCTGATGCAACTGATTGATGGCTTTAACCCGAACCTGGTGGTTCTGGCCGGCTTTATGCGTATTCTGACCCCGGAGTTTACCAACCACTACCTGGGCCGCATGCTGAATATCCACCCGTCCCTGCTGCCCAAGTACCAAGGCTTACACACTCACCAGCGCGCCCTGGATGCCGGTGATGAGCGCCACGGCGTGACTGTACACTTTGTCACAGCCGAGCTCGACGGTGGTCCCAATGCCATTCAAGCCGCCGTACCTGTACTGGCCGACGATGACGCCGACAGCCTGTCAGCCCGTGTTCAGGTTCAGGAACATATTATTTACCCATTGGCAGTACAATGGTTTGCCGAGGGACGCCTGAGTATGGCGGATGGTAAAACCTTATTGGATGGGGAACCCTTACCACCGAGTGGCCATCTAATAGACACAACCCAATAAAGTCAGTAATTTATAATCTGGTACAAGGAAGACCATTTAAGGAAGCACCGGAAACCGTGAAGCATGCCAAGGACAGCAAAATCTCTATGAACATAATACCGAAAAGCCTGATTAAAGTTGTCGCCTCCGCTAGCCTGCTGGCCACAACCCTGATAGCCAGCAGCCACAGCCTGGCCAGCCAGCCACTGCCCTTTGAAGCCGTTTACCAGGCTAACTACAGTGGTTTGAAAGTCACTGCCAAGCGCAGCCTGAAAAAGCTGCCCAATGGCAATCATGAGTTACGTTTTAGCGCTAAATCCTGGATTGCCTCGATCGAAGAATTCAGCCAGTTTCAGTGGAACGACAGCGGCCAGCTGGTACCCCAGCTGTACGAATACCACCGCACAGGCCTGGGCAAAGACCGCCACGCAGTGCTGACCTTTGACTGGCAAGAAGGCAAGGTCACCAACAATGTGCAGCAAAAGCCCTGGTCCATGGATGTCCCCCAGGCGACGCTGGATAAACTCAGCTACCAGTTACAGCTGCGCAACGACCTGCTCAATGCCAGCCCCGACCTGCAATACCAGGTGGCTGATGGAGGTCGCCTAAAAGATTACAGTTTTGAACTGATGGGTGAAGAAGTGTTGCAAACACCCATCGGTAAGGTAAATACCGTCAAGATCAAACGTATTCGCGCAGCCGATAAAAAGCGCATTACTTACCTTTGGTTAGCCCAGGACTGGAACTACCTGGTGGTACGTCTGCGTCAGCAGGAAAAGGATGGCAAGCACTACGAAATTAATCTGGCCCGCGCTGAGCTCGATGGCCAATCCTTACAGGGCAACTGATTCAGTGTCTCAGCCCCTATACTTTCTCTACGTGAGATCCTACCCGAGAAAAACCTATGAGCATTACTGCAAATAAAGTTGCCGTTATTAACTACACGCTGAAAAACGACGAAGGCAACATCCTCGACACTTCCGAAGGCCAGGAGCCTCTGGCTTACCTGCACGGCCATCAAAACCTGGTACCAGGACTGGAAAAAGAACTGGAAGGCAAAACCATTGGTGACAAACTGAGTGTTAGCGTTCCCTGTGAAGAAGGTTATGGCGAGAAGGATCCAGAGCTGATTCAAGCCCTGCCTCGTGATATGTTCGGCGGTGTCGACAATATTGAAGTCGGCATGGAATTCCACGCCCAAACTCAAAACGGCATGCAGGTCGTGGAAGTGATTGATGTGGAAGAAGACACCATCACCATTAATGGCAACCACCCACTGGCGGGTATGAACCTGAACTTCGATGTGGAAGTCCTTGAGATTCGCGACGCTACCGAAGAAGAACTACAGCACGGCCATGTACACGCCGCTGGCGGTTGTGGTGATGACAGCTGTAACGACGACAGTTGCTGCTAATCCCTAGCGATATCCCTTCAAAACGTTCCCGTCTAGCGGGAACGTTTACCCCTCCAGACACAGCCAAGCCTGGCGCCCAAAAACAAATAACGTAATACACGCAGCCTTTACCCCACACCCGCACGACAAACCTGCGTGCAATTGATCTATATCTAATACTCTCTGCTGAGCTTCTCCTACCATTTGCTGCAAATCGTAGATGGAGAATAACCATGACTCTGGAATGGAGCGCCGAACTGGAGATAGGTATTCCAGTTATCGACAGCCAGCACCAGCGTATTGTCGAATACATCAATAAAGTCGAGCTGGCCCACCAACACCACAGCCAAGAAGAGCTGTTATTGGTTCTCGATGAACTGGTGGATTACACCCTGTCGCACTTTGCCTTTGAAGAAACCCTGATGGAAGAAGCCGGGTACCCTTTTATCAAGGCCCATAAAAAAGTTCACGCACTGTTTACCCGCCGCATTGCCGGTTATCAACAGCGAGCCAAATCGGGTGAAGATGTTACCGAAGAGTTAACCCACACCTTAAAAGCCTGGCTGGTCAATCACATTAAACACGATGATCGTGATTACAGTGGTATAGTCAAAGAGAATATGAACGCCGCGACCAAACGTGCAAAAGCCAAGAAAGGCAGTTGGATGAGCCGTTTATTTGGCTAGTCGGAAATCAATCGGATGCGTAAAGGAATTCATTATGCCTAAAATGCTTTGGAGCCCGGAGTATGAATTGGGCCTTGAGGTCATCGACAATCAACACCACCGGATTGTGAATTACATCAACGATCTCTACGACGTTGCCGAGGAAAGCGCGAGCGAGGAACAGCTAAAGGAAGTGCTGAACAATTTGGTCGATTACACGCTATCTCACTTTGCTTTTGAAGAATCCCTGATGGAGGAAGCCCAGTATCCAGATCTTCAGGAACACCAACTGGTACACCAAAACTTCTCGCACTTAATCGAGGGGCTGCAACAGCGCTTCAATCAAGGTGAAGCCATTGCCCAGGAACTGGCCAGCCTGCTACAGGAGTGGCTGATCAAGCACATCATGACCGAAGATGTTGCCTATGTTGGTATTGTGAAGGAAAACCTGCTGGGGATTCCGCCGGAGAAACATCAGAGTTGGGTGCAGTCGCAACTGAAAAAGTACTTTCAGTACTATCATAATTAAAATCAGCACAACTAAATCGGCACAACTCAAGCCCTAGGAAAAAACCTGATCCAACACCAGACGCTCGAGGCCTTGCCCCTGGCAGCCACTGAGTTTGACCATTGTTGCCGCCACCTGCTCACCGCGAATCGGGCGATAGCGCCTTAAGCCCGGCAACAGGCACAGTGCGGGTAATAGCCAACTGCCAATCATTTCTCCCACCCGTAAATGATCGCGTGTGCCCAACAAGAGCGACGGCTGCAGAATACTGACACGGGGAAAACCGAGTTTCTCAATGGCTTGCTCCAGTTCGCCTTTCATCTTCATATAACCACTGGAACTCTGGACATTGGCTCCGGATGAGGACACCAGTAAATAGTGGCTGACACCCTGCTTGGCCGCCAATTGCGCCGCCCTGTATTGGTAATCGACATCAACGATGCGTTGAGCCTCCAGAGAGCCGGCTTGCTTGCGGGTAGTACCGAGACAGGAAAACAGAATATCGCCTTTAAACACGTCCGCAGTCTTTTCCAGCTGATCGAAATCCACCACCTGGTTACAAATCTTGTCGCTGCCATAGTCGACAGGACGTCGCGTGATGGCTATCACCTGCCCAATGTGTGGAGCTTGCGCCAGCTGCTCAACCAATGCGTTGCCCACCAGCCCGGTGGCGCCAATTACAATGGCGACTTTTCCCGCTACAGCCTCAGTCATTTATCGTCATCCAAACTACCAAAAAATTCGGCTTAGACTATAACAAAGACGGCCGCCCTACGCTTGGCCTGCTACGCCAACCTATGAACTATACTCTTGCTTAATTCAACTTATAAAACAGCCCTCGGGAACCAATCACGCTTGCGGGCATCTACATCTTGGCGCCTGCTGTTGGAATCGTTTATGCCCTATCGTTACCGTTTTATCCTCGCCTATGCCGCTATTCTGCTATTGGCAGTGCTGCTGTCGGGCTTTATTTATCTCAACGATCAGCGCCTGCAGACCACCTCCGATCATCTGTTTAACGAAACCCTGCCGCTGCTGCGTACCGTCAACCAACTGCGCAGCGCCAAAGTAGAACACGAACGTTTACTGTATGAATATTATGCAACGACTGACCGCCTGCGCCTGTTGCCCGCGATTCAGTCAGCTCAACAGCAAATGGCATCTCTGTTTCGGCAGCTGGAAGGTCAGCCTTTGGCCATGCTAGATGACAGCCTGCATACGATGGAGTCGATCAAACAAACGGCTCACAAGCTGGATCAAAACCTGATGAAAGACAGGGTTGATTGGGATTTAGCCAGAACCCATTTAATTGAGTTGAGCAGTGCCGGGCGTCGTATAGACCCTTACTTCGACAGTTTTGTCCGTGAAATTGAAGCCGAAGCCAAACTCGAGTCAGATGCCAGCCGCGCCGGCGGTAAACTCGGTGCTCAGTTGGTGATAGGTTTCTGTGTCGCCATTGTCACCATCGCCCTGTTTGTCGCCTTCTTTGTTAACCGCTATATCCGCGAAACCGCCGAGCGCAAACGCCTGGCGATGTTTGTAGAACGCAATCCCAGCCCGGTCATCAGCGCCGATGATCACGGCCGTATTCACTACCTCAACCCTGCGGCTAGCCAATTACTGAAAGACTTGCAGCTGGAATCCGAGCCAGAAAAGCTGATTCCCCAGGTACTGCAAGATGTGTGGCAGAGCGGCGGCCACACCGCCAGTGGCAATATTCAACTTAATGATATTGTGCTGGATTTTAACCTGTCGATTCTCAGGGATCTGGAACTGGCACATATTCACTTTAAGGATATTACCGAACAGCGCCAGGCCGAGCAGGCGTTACTCCATCAAGCCAAACACGATCTACTCACCCAACTGCCAAACCGTGGCCAGTTGGAAGTCTGGCTGGCGCAAAATACCCAGCACTCCAACAGTTTCCATTTGGTGCTGTTAAATCTACACCACTTCGAGCGTATTACCGCTACTTACGGCTATCAATATGGCGATATGCTGTTGTGCCACGCCTCAGAGCGTATCAACCAGCTGTTGCAAGACGCTGATCTTCCACGTCCCGGTTTGTGTCGCCTGGACGGTTCCAACTTTGCCTTTATGGTACCGGCATCCGGTCTGAGCAATACCCAGCAGCACCGCACCCAACAACTGGCACAGACACTGATCGACAGCTTCTCCGCACCTTTCTGCCTCAACGATAACGAGTTTTATCTGTCTCTGTGCATGGGGGTCAGTCACTACCCCAGCGATAGTGGTAATGTCGCCGGCCTGTTAAAAGCCGCCGATAGCGCATTAATGGAAAGCCGTCGCGAAGAAGGCAACAGCGTGCATTTTTACAACAGCCAGCTGCAGGGCATCCACGCCCAACACCTGAAGATAGAAACGGAACTGCGCCAGGCCATAAACAACAATGAACTGGAACTGTTTTATCAACCGAAAATGGACAGCCATAACGGTGAGATCCACAGCTGTGAATCCCTACTGCGCTGGCTAAACGATGAAGGCAGGCCACGTTACTCACCGGTCGAGTTTATTCCCGTCGCCGAGCAATCCGGTTTGATTATTCCCTTGGGCGAATGGGTATTGGAAACTGCTTTTGCCCAAGCCAACCACTGGCGCCAGCACCAGCCTATGGTCACCGCCATTAACCTGTCGCAACGGCAATTCCAGCATCACGATTTTCTGCCCCTGCTACAACGCCTGAAAGACAAATATCCAGGGATTGAGCCCTTTATCGAACTTGAGATCACCGAAAGTCTGTTAATGCAGGATGTCAGTTGCAGCATAAGTACCATGCAGGCCATTAAGGACATGGGCTTTGCCCTGTCCATCGATGATTTTGGCACCGGTTATTCATCACTGAGTTACCTGAAGGAATTCCCTATCGACAAGCTGAAAATTGACCGCAGCTTTGTGATGGATATGACGAATAATAAAGAAGATCAGATGTTGGTCGAAACTATTATACAACTGGCCCATTCATTGGGATTGGCGACGGTGGCTGAAGGCGTGGAGACACAGGATCAATTACAAGCCCTGCAATCCATTCACTGTGCCGAAATTCAAGGCTACTTGATCAGCCGCCCATTATCGGCCCAGGACTATGCTGAATTTATGGCCTCCTACTATCAGGGCCAACAATCACAACTGAAGCCAGTCTGAACACAATACAATTTATTTACACAGAGACATTGCTTATGGCCAAGTTCCTATCGTCGATCAGTGCCAAAATCTTTCTTGGCTATGCCACGGTACTCCTGGTGACCATCGTCACCACCGTTGCCATCAGCAATACCAACCGCCAGGTGCAGCAGGAAGTCTCGGCATTTGTTGAGCAGACCTTGCCGCAACTTGGCCAGTTACAGTCTTTGGCACAGACAGTTAAGGAACTCGAAATTGCCGCCTACTCTCTGTACGGCACCACCACTGATAGTGCTGCATTTAATCGCAGCTACCAGGCAGGCATGAGTAATATCCAATCCACGATTCAATCCCTGCGTTCCAGTGGTTTGGCCCTCGATGCCCTTAACAGTCAACAGCAGCAACTCGACAGCGCGCTGCAGGATATCAACCGCATTATGTCAGCGGGCTCCGTGGATTGGGATGCCGCACGCGATAGCCTGGCATCACTCTCTGGTAAAGCTGGCGATATTAACAAGGAGCTGCGTCGCCTGACCGCAAACGTTGAACAGAAAAGCCAGGCTAGCTCGAAAATGATGATTGACGATCTGTCCGGCGCGGCACTGCTTATTACCCTGATGATTGGCATTATTATTGTTGTTGCCGTAATTGCCTATGTGCTGGCTCGCCGCCAGGTAGCCGCGCCTATTCAGGCGCTGTCACACACCCTGCTGCAAGTTGCCGACAACCGCGACCTCACCATCCAGCTGCCTCGCAATACCAATGATGAAGTGGGCCAGTCCGCAGACAGCGTAAATGGCTTGCTAGCCAGTTTCCGCAACGGTCTTACCGAAGTGCTCGGCGCAATCGATGGTATCAGTCATTCTGTCACCACTCTGGGCAAAACCAGTTATGACTCCAGCCAGGCGGTTAACAATCTGAAAAGTTCGATCCATCAACTGGTCGGCCAAATGCAAAACCTGCAAACTGAAATTCAAAGCGGTACTGAGCGCTCCGTCATTGCTGCCGATATAGCCGAACGAGGCGCCAGCGAGGTAAAAGACGGTGAACAGCAAGTCACCAATACCTCTGACAGTATCGCTAAACTGGCCAGTGATCTGGAAACCACCGCTACTATGCTACTGAATCTGCGTTCATCCGGTGATCAGGTATCATCTGTCGTGGGCACCATTGCAGAGATTGCCGACCAGACCAACTTGCTTGCATTAAATGCCGCCATTGAAGCAGCCCGCGCGGGTGAATCGGGACGCGGTTTTGCCGTGGTAGCTGATGAAGTGCGTACCCTGGCCACTAAGACCCATCAATCCACGGTGGAGATTAATACCATCCTGGAAACCATCGTCAACTCCATTACCGCCGCTGTTGATACCATGACCAAAAACCAGGAGCAGGCGCAAACGTCGGTAACACTGGCTGAAGGCACCGTCTCCAGCCTGGCGGATATTCGCAATACCATTCTGGAATTAAGTGATGAATGTAAACAGGTAGCCGCCATGTCCAACTCGGCCCAACAGCAAGTCTCCAATGCCACCAGTGATGTGACCAACTTCCAGTTGATTGGCGATACAGTATCGGAAAATAGCGATAAGGTAGAGGTTGCTGCCGAGTCCTTAAGCCAACTGGCCAGCAACCTCAATCAGGAAGTGCGGCGCTTTAAACTATAAAAGCAAATCGGTTTAACCTTTTGGTTGCAGTCGAAACCACAACCAAAAGGTGTTCATTTTGGAAATTTTTAATCGCTGGCACCAATAGCTATAACATTTGATATTCGGGCAAGCCGAATTCGTTTTCGTCTTGATCGCCGCTTAAAAAACCACATTCAATCGTTATCCAGATGGGTCCTATAACAGGAATCAAACCCAAAAACAGGAACCAGGCTGAGCGTCCACGATCGTGCAGGCGCTTAACCAGAACAGCCCACCAGGCACCACCCGTTAGTGTACTCATCAGCGTCCAGAACTTTATTTGTGCCACGGCTGTTGGATCAGATATTTCAAATCCCAAAATAGTCATAAGCAGCAAGAAGTCTTCGACGTAGCCGTCCACCAACCAGATCTCTCCATCAAGCCATCCCATGCTGTAACAAAGCAGATTAATAACACTGCCCCAAAGTAAAAAGGGTATCACCCATTTCTTCCAATAAATTTCACGATTAATGCGGCCATGGGGTGAAAAATAAAGCTGCTGTGAGTACATCTCTAAGGTCTCCTCATCTATGGAGGAGGCACTATAGCCACTCGGTTTTTATCGCTCTAGCCTACAACAGCCGTTTGGCGCCAGATACCCAAAGATAGGCGCCCAAGAACCAATTCCAATCTCCCCTTACATTTCCTGCTGCTTTTCCCGCTGCCATTGGCGTAAAACCACCAATTGTTGGCGGTAGGTACCAATAGCGTATCGGGAGGGCTGGATACCATGAAAAAGTAGCACCAAAAGATATAGCTACATCCTTTATCAACACTATCAGCAATACAACAATAAGATGAGAGCTGGAGGAGAATATGAAAATGTTTGCCCACAGTGCCTTAGCACTGGCAATCACGACAGCAAGTTTAGCAATAGCCGAGGAAGCCGAAAATGAGAGCATTGGTAACGACAATCTGATTGAAGAAATTATTGTTACCGCACAAAAGCGGAAACAAAATGTTCTCGACGTGCCTATTTCAGTCGATGTTGTACAGGGTGAAGAAATTAGCGCCCTGGGTATAGGTGCATTGGATGAACTCTCCACCCTGGTACCTGGCCTGGTGGTTCAGGAAGGCGCGCAGTCTACCCGTGTGAGTATGCGCGGTATGGGTTCCGGCCCCAATGTGGGTTTTGAACAATCTGTCGGTATGTTTATTGATGGTATCTATAACGGTCGCGATCAGTTATTCCGCCAACCCCTTGTGGACGTCGCAGCCGTTGAGGTTATCAAGGGGCCACAGAGTTCACTGTTCGGTAAAAACACCACCGCCGGTGCCATCAGTATTACCACAGCCAAACCGGAAGATTTTTTTGAAGCACATTTAATTTCTGACTTCACTCCGGAATACAACCAATACAACACAGAAGCCGTTGTCTCTGGCCCCCTAACGGAAACCCTGCGCGGTCGCTTGGCGATCAAACAATCCGAATCCGACGGTTATATGGACAACAAGCTGCTTAACGAAGATGCCCCACGAGCGAATGATACCGTCGTGCGCTCCAGTCTGGTGTGGCTGCCATCCGACGATCTGGAAGTGATCGCCAAACTGGAAATCTCCGAGTTTGAAGATCAGGGGGCGCCAAACCGCCTGGATGATGCCGGTGAGTATTTACCGATTTATCAAGCGGCACAAAGTGATTTTTCAACCGGCGGTTACGATCGTTTCACCCAGCCGGAAACTTCCAAAACCCGCAGCAAGCTGGCGAGTGTAACGGCTAACTGGGATCTGGATGACTATACACTCACATCCGTTTCCGGCTGGTCCGAATACACCTATCGTACTGACCAGGATGTGGATTTCGGCCCACTGGAAGTCCTCAACCAAACACAAGTGCAGGATTACGAACAGTTCAGTCAGGAATTTCGTATTACCTCACCAGAAGGTGAAACCCTGGAATATATTGCCGGTGTGTTTTATCAACGCACCTGGTTAGATAATCAAGCACAGGTCAATCGCAATTATGATCCCGTGCTGGATCCCGCCGATGTCGCTCAGGTGGGTATCACCACAGGGGCGGCCTATATTTTCAGTCAGTGTGGTGCTCCTCCCAGCCCTTTAACGCCGGCTTATAACGCCTGTCGTATTGCCAACAGTGCGGCGGCCAACCAGGCCGGGCAGGATGCGGTCGATGCTTTTACCGCCCCCTATGCGACTCTCACTGACTTCTCTCAAAATTCAGAAAGCTGGGCTATCTTCGGCCAGGTCACCTGGAATATTGATGAAGACTGGAGCCTTACCGCGGGATTCCGTTATACCGAAGAACATAAAACAGCCCAGCGCACGCTGGTCTACAACGAATTCCAGTCTGATGACGCGCTGGGAACCTCCAGTGCCAACGCTAACAACATAATTGCCTTCAGTAACTTGTTGGGTGTTGAAGCCCATGAGATCAAAGACAAATACGAACCCGAAAGTCTATCCCCCTCATTGCACCTGCAATACCAATGGGATGACAACACCATGATCTACGCGTCTATCTCTCAGGGTTACAAATCCGGTGGTTTTAATGCGGTAGGCACCAGTGACACCAGCTTTGATTTTGAAGACGAAGAGGTGATTGGTTATGAACTGGGAGCCAAATCCAGTTTGTTAGGCGGACAAGCCACCGTTTCCGCAGCAGCCTTCTACAACCTGTACGATAACCTGCAGGTCAGTGCCTTTGAAGTGGGCAGCTTTGAAATTACCAACGCAGCCCAGGCCGTAACCCAGGGTATTGAGTTTAACGGCTCCTGGAATATCACCCCGGATCTGAAACTCAGCGGCGCGGCCACATGGCTCGAAGCCTATTACCGGGAGTTCGAAAATGCCTCCTGCACCCTGGATCAAATCAACGCCCTGCCACAAGGCAGTAACTGTACCCAGGATCTATCCGGCGAAGATCTGGCCTATGCGCCTGAATGGAATATCAGCCTGGGGCTCGATCACCGTTACCGCCTCAATGAGGATATGGAGTTACTGAGCTATCTTGGCGCTGTCTATATTGATGATATGTACCTGACTCAGGATCAGGATGATTTCACCAAAGAAGAAGCCCATATTCTGGTCAATGCACGCTTGGGACTGGCTGCGGTGTCTGGCGGCTGGGAAGTATCCCTGCTCGGCAAGAATATTACCGACGAGGAGATGCGTGGCTTTGCCGATGATGTACCCGGTACCAGCGGTGGCCAGATTGCCTATGTGCTACCGCCACGCAGCGTGGCGATTCAGTTTAAGCTGTTTTATTAAGGCGGAATCTCTCTCTGCCAACTCAACTGACGGGGGCTTTCGCCCCCTGATGTTTTAGACAGGTCAACCATTATGGACTTTCAACGTTATATCCCCAGACACTTATATTCTGAACAACGGTGGCATTCTGAACCGGGTGGGCCGACGGAGCGCTCAGAACGTTTTAACAGCTCTATTAAACCCTCTAGAGTTGATTTAGTGATGCTATGGGATATGGCGGAAAACCGCAGCCACTCTTACTGGTACTTTTTCACCATGGTGATACTCGGAGTTTGCGGTTTTATATTTACGGCAGGCAAGGATTTCTCTACTAGCGAGAAACTGATTGTGTGTACCTGTGTTTTGACCTTTTCGTACATTAACTTTTTTATGAACTATAAAGTCAGCCGCTTGCTTGACCGGATAAAAGTCGAACTGGAACTGTCCGCCGGACAGGGCGGTGTAGGCATTCAGGCTGATGTGGCTGACACCATTGGCCATAACCGAACGCTCTGGAGTGCGATCGTCTATTTTTGGACAAATGTGGTGATTGTCGGTGCCATTTTATTGCACTGGTAACAGAGAAACAGAATTACGTGAATTATCGATGTTGTATGGATTTGAATTATGAAGAAATTAGCAAATAGCGTTGCGCTGGTCACCGGTGCCGGATCGGGCATTGGCCGAGAACTGGCCCTGCAGCTGGCGAAAGCAAAAAGCCGACTGGTGCTATCGGATATCAACCCGGATAACCTGAACGAAACGCTGCGGCAATGCCAGAATCTCGGCGCCGAAGCTATCGGGCAAGTATCAGATGTGGCGAACCTGGAAGATATCCAGGTCTTGCATCAGCGTATTGAAACTGAGTTTGGCGTGCTGGACTTGTTGATCAACAACGCCGGTGTTGCCTTTCGCGGTGAAGTGGCCAATACCGAATACAAAGACTACGAATGGGTCATGGGTGTTAACTTTTGGGGTGTCGTTTATGGCTGCAAAGAACTTATGCCACTGCTAAAGAAAAGTAGCGACGCGCATATTGTTAACGTCTCCAGTGTTTTCGGTTTGATGGCATTGCCAACCCAATCGGCCTATAACGCGTCGAAATTCGCTGTTCGTGCTTTCACAGAATCCCTGCAACAAGAACTCAGTAATACCGATATCAATGTCAGCTGTGTATTGCCGGGTGGAATCAAAACCAACATCATCGGTAACGCTCGCGCATCAGAAAATAGCGACGTAAGTACAGAACTGATGGAGGCACAAAAGAAGGAGTTCGCCAAATCTTTAAAAACCACTCCAGAAGAAGCCGCGCGAGTGATTCTCGATGGAGTAAAGCGTAACCGCAAACGTATTCTGATCGGTTCCGATGCTATTAAGATAGATCGTTTAGTTAGATTGCTACCCTCCCTTTATACAAAAGTGGTAGAGCTTACCGTAAGTTTTAGCGAGAAACGGCTGGCCCGTTAAGGCACAGCCGCCCATCAGAAACAATGCTAGACTAGCATTATCAACGTTAGGCAGTGATTGTGATGAAAGACAGTGGTCCTGGTGTTTTAGCAAGTTGGCCGGGAGCGTTATATCGCTTTCTGGTCGCCCAGGGGCATGACGCCGACGCGCTATTTTCAAGTTGTGGCGTTGACCCCGAGTTATTAAATGATCTGACCAACCGCGTGCCGGCACTCAATGAAGTCCAGCTGTGGTTTAAAGCCGAAGAGTTGTTGGCTGACACCCAACATTTTGGTCTGTTAGTGCCACCCTACCTCTATCAAAACTCGTTCTACAGTTTATCTCTGGCGATGCAAAGTAGTGCCAACCTGAAGGAAGCACTGGACTGTATGGCCAGATGCCTGGACATGATCAACGAAGCCATTTTATTTCAATTGATCGAAGAGAAGGGTAAATACTATCTGCGTTATGAACTGCCCTGGGGTTTACGTACATTTGTCAGTAACAGTGAGGTGAATGCAGTATTTGCGACCCTGTATCACACCATTATGCAAAGTGTGGCCAATATTCGCCCCTCGGATGTACCACTGTTCTCGCGGGTGTATATGATGCAGAAAACTCCGCCCAACCCACAGTTCTATGAAGATTATTTTGGGACCGAGGTAGTGTTCGGGCATCAGTATGACCAGCTGCAAATTGAGGAAGAGATTCTGTTCTACGCCAACCCCGCTGCGAACAGTGAACTGGCGACACTCAATGAGCAAATGGCGAAAGATTATATATCGCGATCAACCCAGGACCCGCTGATCATTAAAGCAGGCGATATTTTGATGTCGAATTTACGCCAAGGCATTAATCCCCGACAGGAGAAACTGGCGTCAGATCTGCACATGAGTTTAAGGCAGTTACAGCGCAAGCTTAACGATGCAGGTGAAACCTACACCAATATTCTAAACCGTGTACGCCACGCCCTGGCCTGTGAAGCCTTGCGTACAACTAACCGTTCAATCTCCCAAATTGCTCAAGATGTAGGATTTTCAGACCAGAGCAACTTTACCAAATCATTCAAACGCTGGGAGTCACAGTCCCCGGCAGACTATCGCAAGCAGCACCAGGCGTGAAAGGCGTAATCCACCTAAAACTTGGCGCCGTCTAACCATATTGGCATTTAGCTGCTTGCTAGCATAAGGCTATGGAAGTAGGAGAAATGCATATGACGCACTGTATCATCGGGGCTGGTTTTTCCGGTCTCCCCATCGCCAAGCGGCTGCTGGAGCTGGGACAAGAGATCGAAGTGCTGGATCAAAACAGTGGCGTTGGTGGCCTGTGGCATACGGGTGTCTACCGTGATGCCCATTTAATTTCTTCGCGACTGTCCACACAGTTCCCGGACTTCCCCATGCCGGAATCCTACCCGGACTTTCCCAGCAAACAACAGATGCAACTGTATTTCAAACAGTATGCAGACCACTTTGGTATCACCCCGCATATCCGCTTTGAATCTCTGGTGACGGGAGTCACGCCACTCACCAATGGCAAGGAACCTTCGTTGTGGGAAGTCGAGCTAGCGAGCGGAGAAAAGCGCCGCTATAAAACCGTGACCATTGCCTCTGGACACAACTGGTCTCCCAATATTGTCAGACACCCCGGCCATTTTAATGGCGACATTATGCAATCCGACGAGTATTACGATGCCAGCAGTTTTAAAAACCGCCGGGTCTTAATTGTGGGTTATGGCAATACCGGTTGTGATCTGGCAGTAGATGCATCTCGCGAAGGGGCCTGCAGCGATATCAGCATGCGCAGCGGCAATTACTTCTTCCCCAAAATGTTTATGGGCATTCCAGTTTCTGATCTGCTGGCCAAGACACCGGTAAAAGCAGAATGGCTGGAGCGACTGGTTGCGCGTTTCATCAGTTATTTAGCGGTTGGGGATTTACGCCGTTACGGTATGCCCCGCCCTAGCCATAGAATTCTGGATCGTCACCCAATTGTTAACACCGATCTGGTTCACGCTATTCGACACGGCAAAATTAAACCCCGCGCGGATATTCAATGCTTTGAAGGCGACAAGGTCCGCTTTGTCGATGGCACCAGCGAAACTTACGATTTGGTGGTCTACTGCACGGGTTACAAGCTATCCCTGCCCATGCTCAGTAATAGCGACAACATACTGCCTGTAGATAATGAACACCCTAAACTTTTTTTGCGCACCATGTCCCCCGATTACCGCGGTATCTTTTTTGCCGGCATCGGCCAGGCCCGCACCGGCGGCGGCCCGCTGTATCAGGAAGGCGGCTACGCAATTGCGCGTTTGGCAGCCCTGGATGTCTCCTCAACCACGCCCATACAACAACAGCTATCCCAACACTGGATGGTTATGTACGCCGTTATGTTTATGGGACTGAAACTGGTTGAAGCCGCCGATCTGTCTTCCAAAAGCCTGCACTTTTATCTGCGCAATCTGAGAGATCTAAACCGTATTCTCAACCGCCTTGGTGCGCCAAAGCCACCAAGCGCCACCGGAAAAGCAAAGGATATGACGCCGGAATATATGCTCAATCACCCTCATACAGCCGGAGGACTGTAATGCACCATCAAATTGCTAATGTCAGCGGAATTCGTCTCGCCTACGAA
Organism: Maricurvus nonylphenolicus; assembly: GCF_042854845.1. Classification (GTDB taxonomy): domain Bacteria; phylum Pseudomonadota; class Gammaproteobacteria; order Pseudomonadales; family Cellvibrionaceae; genus Maricurvus; species Maricurvus nonylphenolicus. The sequence continues at coordinate 3,945,974 of NZ_AP031498.1, forward strand.
ACCTTTGGCGATAAAGACAACCCCGCGATCCTGCTTATCCACGGCTTGGGAACGCAAATGATTGGCTGGCCAGAAAGTCTGTGCCATCAACTGGCAGACCTGGGCTTTTACATCATTCGCTTCGACAATCGCGACGTTGGAAAATCTTCCAATCTTATCAGCCTGGGTAAACCCTCTCTGGTGCGTATTGGCATCGCTACCTCATTAGGTCGACCAGCCAATACGCCTTATACCGTTCGACATATGGCCCAAGACACTGTTGCCCTGATGGATTTTCTACAGGTCGATAAAGCCCATATCGTCGGTGCATCCATGGGCGGCATGATTGCCCAATGGATGGGGATAGCCTATCCACAACGGGTTGCCAGCCTAACCTTGATGATGACCTCTTCAGGCAGAAAAGGCTTGCCCGGCCCTAACCTTAAAGTCCGCATGGCGCTGCTAGGAAATCCATCACCCAGCGATCGACAAGCCTGCATTAATCAAGGCGTGAAAGTGTGGAAAAAACTGGCCGGAAAGTCTTACCCCTCAACCGAAGCGGAGGTCACCCACTTTGTCACGCGCAGTGTCGACCGTGGCTATAACCCGCTCGGCATCATGCGCCAGTTATCCGCCATTATGGCGGACTCTGAACGTTGTGCGCGCCTGCGGGAAATAGATCGTCCAACGCTGGTAATTCATGGCGATGACGATCCCATGCTGCCACTGCCCAACGGTATCGATTTGTGGCATCGGGTACCCAACGCCCAAATGGAAGTGATTGAAGGTTGGGGACATGATCTTCCTGTCGGGGTTATACCTCGTCTGGTTAATCTCATTTTTGAACATATCCGCGGTGAGACAAACAATCCGGTCGCTGCCGCCGTATAACCTCTTTAAACATAAAAACCATTAGTCGTAAACGAGCACAACTTGATGAAAAAAACATTACTTTCTATAGGACTGGGCTGGCTAGCCGGTAACGCGCTACTCATTGCCATTGGCTGGGGGCTTTACTTTACCACCTCCCTTTACTTACCTAGTGGCTGGAAAGTTAGCTACAACCTGGGTCGCTATGATGAAGCCGGCGGCGCCTTTGAAAAAACCCAGGTCGCTTTGATAGGACTGGGAGCACTGGTGGCGGAAGAGGCTCTGTATTACAACGCCTTCCGCGATGATCAAGACAATTTGTTGCGTGGTGAAAATGGTAATTACCGTTTGCACTTTGCTCCAGGCGAGTTACCTGACGTAGATGCCTTCTGGTCAATCACCATGTACGGCAAAGACAGCTTTCTGGTATGGAACCCTATAAACCGTTACGCCATTGGTAACCGCACCGAAGGCTTGCACTACAACGAGGATGGCTCTCTCGATATTTATATCTCTCATAAAGAACCCGCGGAAGGCATTTCTAACTGGCTGCCCGCACCCAAAGGCGAGTTTTCTATAACCCTGCGAGCTTACCTCCCTTCCGAGCAACTCTTGTCTGGAGCCTGGCTCCCCCCTGGAATTGAACGCTACGACAGCAACCACATCGCATCCCAACAGTTGAGTAAAGCACAATGATTAATAAACGTATTTTTTGGGCAACCGTTTTCTTTGTGTGGCTGGGAGGCTCCATTATCAGCGTTTTCTTTACCCCGGCACTAATTATGAAGGCTGTCGAGTTCAGGATGCATGAGGAAATCGGAGTTAACACTCTGATGCATAAATCCACTCTATCGACCTATGTCGACCGGGATGTTGTACGGCCGAACAATGACACCCTCTATTCCACCGCCTGGCTGGATCTAAGTGAAGGGCCATTAGTCCTGAAGCTGCCTGATATGGATGAGCGCTATTACTCATTTCAGTTTCTCAATACCGACACATCAGTATCCAATGTGATTGGCACCCGTACCACGGGTCAGCAGGCCATCGACATACTGCTTGTTGGCCCAGAATCACAAGCTTGCGTCAGTGAATTCAAGCATGTCGTTCGACTGCCAGAGAATAAAGCCTGGTTATTGGGACGAACACTGGTCGACGGCCCGACAGACTTGCTTAATGCAGTCTCCACCATGGAGCAGTATCAACTCTTATCACCTGCCACTTGCGGTTAACCCCCACTCGGAGCAATACCATGAAAAAGCTATCGATATTATTTTCAGCAATAACCCTATTGGTGTTATCCACCTCTGCATTTTCCACTGAGAAAATGGATGAGGTTATGAAAAAAATGACTGAAGCACTCTCCCTTACCGAGGCCCAACAGGAACCCGCCGAGAGAATCCTGACCGAGCACTTCAGCCAACTTGAAGCTATATCTCAATCCGATGCGGGAAAGTTTTCTAAAATGCGCTCTTTACGCAAGCTGACCAAGACCAAGGACCAGAAATTTGAAGAACTGCTTAGCGCCGAGCAATATAAAACCTACCTGGCACTGCAAGCTGAAAAGCGAGAGCAATTCAAAAATCACCGTAAACAAGCAGCGAATTAATCATGGGTAAATTTAAACTCTACCGTCGTCTAAACTGGAAAACATTGTGTGCAGTCACGGCCATTAAGATTATCAGCTTATGGGCTATTGCCCAATGGTCCTCTGCCGCCTCCACAGTTACCAGTGAACAGATTGATCTCTACTATCAGGATATGCAGCAAGCAGCGTCGCTGACAGACAACCAGGTGCTTGAGATAAAAACCCTTAATAAAGTTTACGGGGATAAGTTCAAACAATTATCTGAAGAAGAGGTGTCGCGCTGGAAAAAGATCCGTAAAGCCCGTTCCCTGAATAAAGAAAAGCAGAACCAAATCAAATCCTTGATGTCTGGCGAGCAATTCAAACAATATCTTAAATATGTCGATAGCGCCGGTAAGGCGCTGCTTAAAGATCTGAAAAAGCAGCACGATCAAGCGGTACCCGCCTCATCCTAAACATAACGTATTCGCTGACGGCAGGAACTCACCAAATTTGGGCACCAAAAACCAATTATCCCGGTGCTTGGCCAGGTAGACTTTACATCCCTTGTGAGCTCCTGCCATTAGCAGGCTATCATCTCTCTTTAGCTGGCAGTTTTGCCAGCTTTTTTTATTCTCTCTTATATTCCCCTTTGCGTGTAAAAACACCAATACTTGGCGCCACACACCAATATGGCATACCCGCATTGGTTTAATCTAAAGATTCCAGGATAGTTCCTGTTAATGTTGTTCCTGGACAACGTCTCTCCTTGGCCGGCTTTTAAAGCCGGCTTTTTTACGCTCTCTCTTTACCAATGCAAAACCTGGCTTTGGCGTAAAATCACCATAATTCGGCGATTTCCACCAATCTTCTCTCCCTTAAGGCCAGTAATCTGTAACCCTGAATAACACTCCCAAAGAAGAGGTAAACGTTATGTCTAATCGTGCGTTCATGTTTCATGCGTTGATCTACATCGTTATTACCGTTTTGCTGGTCGCGATCAATATGGCGACAAGCAGCCATGTCATTTGGTCTATATGGCCAGCACTGGGATGGGGGCTAGGTGTAGCATTTCATGGTTTCAGCCTGGTTATCTTCCAGGCTAAGAATTAAAACCGGATAAATACCGAAACAATAAGTTTCTTCAACCAGGTAGGCAGGTAACAATGTCCAAAGATGTAAAGAAAATTGATGTCGCAGTAATCGGTGCTGGCTTTGGTGGTATCGGCGTGGGAATAGCCCTGAGAAAGAAAGGAATTGAGAACTTTGTTATCTTTGAAGGCGGGGATGAAGTTGGAGGTAGTTGGCTGACCAACCGCTACCCGGGATGCGCCTGCGATGTGCCTTCCCATCTGTACAGTTATTCATTTGCGCCTAACCCACGCTGGACCCAAGCCTATTCCAGCCACAGTGAAATTCATCAGTACATTATGGATTGTGCTGAAAAATTTGATCTGTACCGTCACATCGCCTTTAAAACCCCGGTAAGTGCAGCAAACTTTAATGCAGAAAAAGGCGTCTGGGAAATCACCACCAAAAACGGCGAACGCGTGAATGCCCGTGTTCTTATCCCTGCCACCGGCGCTTTGAGCCTTCCCAAATTCCCGGACATTGAAGGTCGAGAGTCCTTCAAAGGTGAACAGATACATGCCGCGAATTGGGACAACAGTATCAATCTACGAGGCAAGAGGGTTGCCGTTATTGGTACCGGTGCCAGTGCCGTTCAGGTAGTGCCTTCTATTGCCGCCGATGTCGAGCACCTGTATGTATTCCAGCGTACCGCCTCCTGGGTGCTACCGAAAATGAACCGCCAGTACTCTGAAGCGGAGAAGCGTACCTGGACTAGATATCCCATCACCCAGAAACTCAGCCGCTACTTTATTTACTGGACTATGGAAGTCGCTGCACCAGCACTCATCTGGTTTCCAAAGTTACTTAAGCTGGGGCAACTTGCCCATCGTCGCCATCTGCATAAAGCCATCCAGGATCCGGTTTTACGCGACAAGCTAACTCCCAGATATCAACTGGGCTGCAAGCGCGCATTGGTATCTGACGATTTTTACCCAACCTTTAATCGCAGCAATGTCACTCTGGTAACTGACGGTATCGAGAGCATGGACAGCACAGGTTTCAGTGTTGCCGGTGGTGATAAGATTGACGTCGATGTGGTGATTTACACAACAGGATATGAGACTGGCGAGCCGATGTTCCCGTTTACCATTCATGGCAAAAATGGCACCAACCTGACGGATTACTGGGCCGGACAACCCAAGGCCTATTACGGCATGAACGTTAGCGATTACCCGAATATGGGTTTAATTATGGGCCCTAATGCCGGCCCAGGTCATACATCAGTATTGATTTATCAGGAAGCCCAGTACAAATACCTGGCAAACTATGCCAAGCACATCATCGACAATGACATTAAGTCTCTGGATATCAAGAAAGCAGAAATGGATGGCATGTTCCAGTGGGCGCAAAAACGCATGAAAAACAGTACCTGGCTGTCAGGCTGTGCCAGTTGGTATCTCAATGAAGACGGTACCAACTCAACCATGTGGCCTGGCTTCAGTTTTGAATATCTGTGGCGTACCCGAAACTTAAATCTTGACGCTTACCATCAAAGCTGATCATTCCATCAGGGCTGATAACTTCAGCCCTGATATTCTCTGGGATATTACACCCGGTAATTCGCCACAACATCCTGTAACTGTTTGGCCAGTTGATCCAACTGGTCAGCATTACTCAACAAACGGCTGGAACGTTCTGAGTTCAATCCTGCCACTTCACTGATGGTTTCTGCATTGTGGCTAATTTCATCAACAACCGATGTTTGCTCTTCCGCTGCCGTTGCCACCTGAATGTTCATATCCGCAATACTGGACACCAGCTCTGCCACATGGCCAATGGATTCGGCAATATTTTGTGAGCCTGTTACAAACTCGGCGGTAATTTGTTTGTCTTTCTCCATCGCCGTTACCGCTTCCTGACTGCGCCCTTGCAAGCTGCTGATCATCTGATCAATCTCTGTGGTGGCAGACTGGGTACGCTGAGCCAGTTGGCGAACCTCATCGGCAACTACCGCAAATCCGCGCCCCTGCTCACCGGCACGCGCCGCTTCAATCGCAGCGTTTAACGCCAGTAAATTGGTTTGTTCAGCAATACCATTAATCACATCCAGTACCGCACCAATGCTTTCACTTTCCTTCGCCACCTGTTGTAACAGTTCAGATACATGCTCCATCTCTGTCGACAAGACTTCCGACATTTCGGAAGAATTCGCTGAGAGTTTTTGGGCCTGCTGCGCAGACTCCAGTGAATCACGGGTGTTATCCGCCGTGGTGGCGGCATTGCGGGCGACTTCCTGGGATGTAGATTGCATCTCAGTGGCGGCAGTGGCCACCATAGTCGACTCCTGCGCTTGTTGATCGGCAGCCTGGGCAATATCACCGGTCATCGCTTTAATATCTTCGGCATTACTGCTGAGCTTGTGTGTTGCCTCCAGTACCGAAGACAGATTATCCCTTAGACCGGAGACCAGGGTGTTTACCGATACGGCCAGCTCTTTTAATTCGTGATCACCTTCTTCGGGCAACTGCTCACGAAAATCCAAATCGCGCGCTACCTGTTGCACCCGATCGCTGACCAGCTGAATGGGGTTAGTAATAGAACGAGCAATCCAGATACCCAAGCCCACGGATAGAACCAATGCACCCATGGCAAAAATAAACACATTGACCTGCATACTGGATCGCAATATCGCAACCGGCTCCAACGCTTCCTCAACATCCACTTCACTGAGGATCACCCAATTCATGCCGGCGAAATCCAGTGGTGCAAATGCTGACATAACCTCGACATTGCGGTAATCGGTAAAGGTCAGGAAACCTTCACCAGCGGCAAGGGCATCATCCACCGCCGGAGAGTTAACCGGTAAAATTCCAGCCGTCGTATCATAGACATCAATCTGGGTAATCAGATCTTCATTGAATTCCAGGTCATAGAGTACGCCCAGAAAGCCTTCTTTATCTTCCTGGAACTGGCGCCGGTTATTGAGGATACGCCTGCGGCTATCCACCAGATACACCTCGGCACTTTCACCCATATCCTGGGCATCCCAATCGCCGTTAAAGGTCATTACCCGGTTAATCTCATCCACTGGCATTTGAAACACCAGAACACCCACCAAGGTGCCATCTTCATAAATGGGTGAAGAGGCAAACGCCGCTGCGGCTTCATAGGACGGGGTATAAGATTCAAACTGGGTAAAGTAGACCTGGCCAGCATTCAGCCCCTTGCCCTTTTGATAGGCTTCAGCCAAACCCGACTGACGGTAAGGGCCCGACACCAATGAGGTGGCAAAATCCAATTCTTTATAGACCGAATAAACGACATTACCGGAAGGGCTGACGATAAAAATATCGTAGTAACCAAAGCGCTGTAAAAAATCCCGCAGCGTACTGTGGTAACGCTCATGCATATCCTGGTATTCAGAACCGTCGTTGGGCAGAGTGAGTTTATCTTTTTCTCCCAGTGGATGCTGGTTATTACCTATATAGGCATCCTGCAGGGCGATGGCCGTATTGCTTAATTGCGAAAACAGCTGATCGGTATTGGCTGACTTGAGGTTACGCTCCTGATAGACCTCATCAAACTGTTCACTGTAGTAACGCTTCACTCGGGAGGAATCATAGCTAACCGCATTCTCTTCCAGTTGAGCCACGTAAACGTCATAGGTATCCGAGAATTCGCGGCTGGCTTCGCGCAACATAACACTTTGCGCCTGGGCTGCGACCTGCTCCTGAATATTCCTCAGGTAGCCTTCCACTTCACTTTTTTTCAGGTTGCGGCGTGAGACAAGGTTGGCCATCACTTCATCCTGAAGGGCCTCTTCGCTCAACTGGTAAGCTTGAATACCGACCACAGCACAGGCCAGCAGTAGGGGGATAACAGCCAGGCACACGGCATAGCTGGCAACACGTGTCTTCAAAAACATAACAGACCTATACTCTTGCTTTTCTTCTGTTTACGCCAATACCAAACAGCATAACCGTAACATCACAAGAATTATCGCCAGTTTGTCGTCTTTCTTTACCTTCTCTGTAAGTTTGTTGTGGCAGCTTGACAGGAATCAATCAATTAGCCCAAAAGAGAACCAAGGCGATCTGAATTTAACCTCTGCTTCCCTACCGGAATCACCTATAACACAGGGCATCAACCCTCGTAACTTCACCAGTGATTAATGTCAGTATAGCGTGGAAAATCCACGTCACCTCTTCTCCAGCAACCTATCAAACGGTTGTTTAAATTCGCACTTAATGAGCAGTGACTTTTTGCTTGCCACAGCGCTTGCACTTGTAGATGGTCACCAACTTGCCCTGCTTCACATCAAACTGCTTTTCTTGCACCACTTCCCACTTGTGAAAACCACTGCGGCACAGAGACTTGCCCTTGTGTTTCTCGGCGGCGGTCGGCCGCTTGAATTTAACAACATCACCCATACACAGATTCCCACAATTATTTTCCGGTTACCCCTTGACGGCAGTTACAGGAACAACCACACTCTCGACTCGTCTTATTAGACAATTGTAACGAATCTGGAATTTTATTGACCATGTTATTTCTGTGTACAGCACCAATTTATGCGATGCGTTGGGTCCGAGTGGCCAAACGTAGGCAGTGTGCTGTGTCTCTGAATTGACGGTAATCCAGTAACCGAATTTTTAAAGGCCGCAGCACAATCGCCGCGGCCTTTTTCGTTTTATCCCTTTCAAAACGTATCTGGCCCCGGTGGTTTTGCTGTCTATAACAGAGGAGCAAACCCCATGGCCATTGCAATCGCTTACGGCGTCCTGATTTTAATCTGGACCACTACACCTTTGGCTATCAACTTCAGTAATAGCGGCTTTAGTTTTATCGCCGCGGTTAGCGCACGCATGTGTCTGGCGCTGGTGATTGCCGTGGCGATTCTAATCCTATGGCGCCGAAAACTGCCGACCGACGATAAATCGCTGAAGAATTACTTTATCGCCTCGCTGGGCATATTCCCCTATATGCCACTGGTGTACTGGTCGGCGCAGTTTATTCCGTCAGGTTTACTGCCTGTGATTATGGGTATCAGCCCGTTTGTCACCGGTTTACTGAGCCTGATTATGCTAAAGGAAAACCCCTTTACCCTGCCGCGTATTATGGCGCTGCTGTTGGCATTGCTGGGGTTGGGTGTGATTCTGGCAGATCAACAACACCAGCCGGGTAATGCTGTGTTTGGTGTGATCGGCATGCTGAGCTCCTGTGTGTTGTTAGCCTGGAGCAGTATCTGGTTACAGCAACAGCAACATCACTTGCCACCGTTGGAACACACCACCGGCGCTTTGATGTTTGCAGTACCCAGTTTGATTGCCTGCTGGTATGGACTGGATGGCACACTGCCAGAGGTAGATACCAATATGGCAGCCGTGGGCAGTACCGTGTACCTGGCCACCTGCGGCACTTTATTGGGTTACAGCCTGTACTTCTATTTATTAAGGGAGTTAGGAGCGATGAGTATTTCGTTGATTACCCTGGTCACGCCTCTGCTGGCATTGTGGCTGGGCGCCCAGGTTGCACACGAACAGCTATCGCCACAGTTGTTAGCGGGTACGGGTTTGGTGTTGGGGGCGTTGGTGACCTACCACAGTGGGACCTTGCTAAAACCCCTGTTCCGCAGACAGAAAACCAACACGGATCAGGAAACGCTGGAGCTCACTTAGCGTTCGGGGTCAGACCCTGCGGGTCTGACCCCACGTAGTGGCACCTGAGTTGAGTGTTCTTAACTGGGGTACGACCCGCAGGGTCGGACCCCGACGGTGCCATCTCTAGAGTTTGTTGTGGGTACCGTCGCACAACGGTGCTTTGGCCGAGTGTTTACAGGCACAGAAAAACACGGTGCCGGTTTTATCGGCTGTGTATATCTTCGGCTCAAACTCCGTTCCTTTATGAGAACCATCACAGAAAGGCTGCTTTTTACTTAATCCACAGGCACACCACCAATACTTCTTGCCCTCTTTCACGTCGACGGCACAAGGGGTTTTGGCGGCGATGGTGGGTTTGGCCTTTGTCATTGTTACTCTCCCGTTAGGTGGGGTCGGACCCCGTCCGTCTTCAAATCAGACACTTAAAAGACAGCATAGATTGAATTGTGGATAGTCATTTTTAACCCCCTATATCTTGTGGATTTAAATTGGCCAAACACTACCTGTAGATTGGCCAAGCGCTGTTATAAAACCGCAACAAAAATGAAACGCTATAAATATCTATCCACAATAGAAAGAAAAATTATATCTGATCACTAAATAATCAGTGAATTTCCCAACCTAATAAGCACAAGCATCCGCAGATTAGTGGCTACTGACAAACGCTGTTACTCACATTTTATCCACAAGAAACCACCAGATTCATTGCCTTGCAAAAGACGCTAAACCGCATTATCTTGTATCCATTATCTGGCGCACCCCAAGATATAGGGGTTACGACAGAAACGGTACGGAAATTAAGGTTGGACTTACACAACGGCGTGTAAGCCACTGAAATTACTCAATTATTGCAAATGGATGGGCTGTTAGAGTGATCGGTTATAAAAAGAACAAGTGTCTAATCCGATATCACCTTCTGCGCTCTAAGAGTATTTCAGACCAGAGAGTTAACAACGTAACTCAGGCCGAACAAATTACTACCTTTTGCCAGCAACTGCCCTGGGGCTCTATATCACAACGGTGTGATTTAGATTCCGGTCTTGGGTGCTTTGGCCGTTGCTGATTGAAAGGTTGGGGATAAACCACATGGGATAACCCTTGTGGACGTAACAACATTTACACATTGACTTAAATCGCAAAGCACGCGGAGACGTACATGCACACAACAGACACTGGAGTGACTGCAGAAACCACCACAACCCCGGCGACCGAAGGCGCAAAAACCAGCGCTACTACGGTGTCCGCCACCACCCCTGGCCAGCTGCGCGTTATCAAGCGCAATGGCACCGTCGTACCTTACGACGAAGGCAAAATCGCTGTGGCAATGACAAAAGCCTTTTTGGCTGTTGAAGGGGGAACTGCTGCAGCCTCCAGTCGTGTCCACGAGACGGTTGCCGGTCTGACAGAACAAATCTCTGCGACCTTTAAACGCCGTATGCCTTCTGGCGGTACTATTCATATTGAAGACGTACAGGATCAGGTTGAACTGACCCTGATGCGTGGTGGCGAGCACAAGGTTGCCCGTGACTATGTACTCTACCGTGAAGAGCACGCCCGTCTGCGTGCCGATACCAAACAATCAGAAGCCGACAGCAAGTACCCAAGCGTTAAGGTAACCCTGGCCGATGGCAGCACTGCGCCACTGGATATGGCCCGCGTACGTACCATCGTTAGCGAAGCCTGCGCTGGCCTGACCGATGTGGATGCCGATGCAATCCTCGACGAAGCCATGCGTAACCTGTACGACGGTGTATCTCTGGATGATGTGAACACCTCGCTGGTGATCACCGCCCGTACCCTGGTAGAGAAAGAGCCTAACTACTCTTTCGCCACTGCCCGTCTGTTGCTGGACAAACTGCGTACCGAAGCCCTGAATCGTTTGGGTACTGCCACCAGCGCCACCCAAGAGGAAATGACTGAGGTTTATCCGAAAGCCTTTGCGTCCTACATCAAGCTGGGTGTACGCCTGGAGCTGCTGGCAGAAAACCTGCTGAGCTACGATCTGGAAAAACTGGGTCAGGCACTGCTGCCTGAGCGCGATCTGCAGTTTACCTACCTGGGTCTGCAAACCCTGTACGACCGCTACTTTATCCACACCGAAGAAGGCGTGCGTATCGAACTGCCACAGGTCTTCTTTATGCGTGTGGCCATGGGCCTAGCAATCGAAGAAGAGAACAAAGAAGAGCGCGCAATTGAGTTCTACCAGCTGCTGTCTTCTTTCGATTACATGAGCTCTACCCCAACCCTGTTTAACGCTGGCACCCTGCGTCCACAGCTGTCTTCCTGCTACCTGACGACCGTACCTGATGATCTGCACGGTATTTACGGCGCCATGCAAGACAACGCAATGCTGTCCAAGTGGGCCGGTGGTCTGGGTAACGACTGGACTCCTGTTCGCGGTCTGGGTTCCTATATTAAAGGCACCAACGGTAAATCCCAGGGTGTTGTACCTTTCCTGAAAGTCGCCAACGATACTGCCGTTGCCGTAAACCAGGGTGGTAAGCGTAAGGGTGCGGTATGTGCCTATCTGGAAACCTGGCACATCGATGTTGAGGAATTCCTCGACCTGCGTAAGAACACCGGTGACGACCGTCGTCGTACCCACGATATGAACACCGCCAACTGGGTGCCTGACCTGTTTATGAAGCGCGTCTTCGAAGACAAGGAATGGACCCTGTTCTCACCAAACGATGTACCTGATCTGCACGATCTGTACGGCACCGCGTTTGAAGAGCGCTACGCCGAGTACGAAGCCAAAGCGGCTGCCGGTGAGATTAAACTGGCCAAGAAAGTGAAAGCCGTTGACCTGTGGCGCAAGATGCTGGGCATGCTGTTTGAAACCGGCCACCCATGGATCACCTTTAAAGACAGCTGTAACCTGCGTAGCCCGCAGCAGCATGTTGGTGTTGTTCACAGCTCAAACCTGTGTACTGAAATTACGCTGAATACCAAAGCCAACGACGAAATCGCGGTATGTAACCTGGGTTCTGTGAACCTGGCACAACACGTTGTTGACGGTAAGCTGGATAACGCCAAGCTGGAAAAAACCATTAAAACCGCAGTACGTATGCTCGATAACGTTATCGACATTAACTACTACTCGGTTGAAGCGGCGCGTACCTCCAACATGCGCCACCGCCCTGTTGGTCTGGGTCTGATGGGCTTCCAGGATGCCATCTACAAGATGGGCATTGCCTACGGTTCCGATGAAGCCGTTGAGTTTGCCGATCGCTCCATGGAAGCCATCAGCTACCATGCGATCGAGTCTTCCAGTGAGCTGGCTGCCGAGCGTGGTGCCTACTCTACCTTTGAAGGTTCGCTGTGGGATCAGGGCATTCTGCCTATCGACTCCATCAAGAAGCTGGTGGAAAGCCGTGGCCCGAACTTTATTGAAGTTGACCGCAGCCAAACCCTGGATTGGGACGGCCTGCGTGCAAAAGTTAAGCAACAAGGTATGCGTAACTCCAACGTGATGGCGATTGCACCAACCGCAACCATTGCCAACATTACCGGTGTTTCCCAGTCGATCGAACCGACTTACCAAAACCTGTATGTGAAATCCAACCTGTCCGGTGAGTTCACCGTGGTTAACCCATACCTGGTTCACGACCTGAAAGATCGTGGTCTGTGGGACAGCGTGATGGTTAACGACCTGAAATACTACGAAGGTTCTGTACAGAAGATCGACCGCATCCCGGCCGACCTGAAAGCCAAGTACTCCACCGCGTTCGAAATCGAGCCGCGCTGGATTGTTGATGCCGCCAGCCGTCGTCAGAAGTGGATCGATCAGGCCCAGAGTTTGAATCTGTACATCGGCGAAGCTAACGGTAAGAAACTGGATATCACCTATCGCATGGCCTGGTTCCGTGGTCTGAAAACCACTTACTACCTGCGTGCTCTGGCAGCAACATCTACCGAGAAGTCCACCATTGAGACAGGTACGATGAATGCGGTATCAGCAACTGCACCTGCAGCAAGCAGCGCAGCAGCGGCACCTCAAGCGGCACCACAGGCAGCGCCTGTACCTAAGGCCTGCTCGCTGGATGATCCAGACTGTGAGGCGTGCCAATAAGGCACGCCTAGCTGGACTTTTGCCAAGCTTTTAGCCAAGACAAACCACGAATAACTACAAAAACAAAAACTCTGGAAGGACAAATAGACCATGTTGAGTTGGGACGAATATTCTGAAGAAGAAGTTGCACTCGCCCCGGTAGTTTCCTCTGCCCCTGCAGCGGAAGCACCTAAAGTAGAAGCCCCACAACAGGTTCAGAACCCTGCACCTGCGGCACCTGTTGCTGCAGAACCCGCCATGGACTCTGTACCACCGGCTGTCGATGTATTTAATGACGTTGACCTGAACGCCGAAGAGCTGGCCGCTGGCCTGGCCGATCTGAAAATGACCGGCACCCGTGTGCGCGCGGAAGACAAGCGCATCATTAACGGCAACAGCGATGTCAACCAGGTTGTCCCCATTAAATATGATTGGGCTTGGCAGAAATACCTGGACGGCAGCCAAAACCACTGGATGCCGCAGGAAATCAATATGGCCAAAGATGTGGCCATGTGGAAAAGTCAGGATGGTCTGAGTGACGACGAGCGCCGCATTGTGAAAATGGGCCTGGGTTACTTCTCTACCGCTGATACGGTTGTGGCCAATAACCTGCTGCTGTCTATCTACAAGCACATTACCGCACCGGAAGCTCGCTTCTACATCGGTCTGCAGTTCCGTGAAGAATTGATTCACGCTCACTCCTACCAGTACTGCATTGAGTCCATGGGTATGGACGAAAGTGAAATCTGGAACCTGTACCAGGAGCAACCCAGCGTTGCCCGTAAAGCAGCCTGGAGCCTGAAACACACCGAGACGATCAACCGTCCAGAATTCACAACCGGTACCAAGGAAGCTGACACCGAGTTTCTAAAGAACCTGATCAGCTACTACGTCGGCGCCGAGGGTATTTTCTTCTACTGTGGTTTTACCGCCATTCTGTCCATGGGTCGTCAGAACAAGATGACCGGTGTCGCCGAGCAGTTCCAGTACATTCTGCGTGACGAGTCCATGCACCTGAACTTCGGTATCGATTTGATCAACCAGATCAAATTGGAAAGCCCCGAGCTGTGGGATGCCGAAATGCAGGAAACCGCGCGCAAGATGATTGCCGAAGCGGTAATGCTGGAATCCGAGTTTGCCCGTGACATGATGCCACGCGGCGTACTGGGCATGAACTCCACCATGATGATCGAGTACCTGAAGTTTATCGGTAACCGTCGTCTGGCCCAGATCGGTTTGGCAGAAATGTGGCCGGGCATTCAAAACCCGTTCCCATGGATGAGTGAAATTATGGACCTGCGCAAAGAAAAGAACTTCTTTGAAACCAAGGTCACCGAGTACCAGCAATCAGGTGCACTGAGCTGGGACTAACACACAGGATTAAATGGGGCTGAGGTTCGAACACCCAAGCCCCGTTGTCGTTGATCCTAACAAGCGAAATTTGAAAGGCCTGCCCGTACAGGCAGCCTGGGTGCAAATTGCACTGTGCAAGTAACGCTGTGTCATTAACACTGGTCAACCTTTTGCGCTGACCAGCGTTAATAGACTGTTATACCTATTGCCACATAACAGTTTTAGACATTTTTGATGACGACAACCGAGGTGTTTACCTGTGAATAAAACCATTATCGATCAAGAAGATATTCTGCTGGCCCTTGATCAACTTACCCAGACCATGGAAGTCATGTCCAGGGTCGTCAATCGTTTAAAAATCGATCTCGAAAAACTCCCTAACTCAATCTCCAACTCAATCCCCAATTCGCCCCCCAACACTGCCTCTAAAAAATCGTCAAAGCGTGACGAAAAATTGTCGACTACGCCACAAAAAGTCCACTAAAAAACGTCGTTATTGCCCTGTGTTTTTAGCAAACCGGTCTACACTCTAGGTAGTGATACTTAGCCGTTAAGTGATCACACAGGGACCAATAACAAACACAGCAAGTGTAAGCAGATCAGTATTGCCAAGCTGCAATGCTGCAAGGGGTTGAGGTAAGGGGGTAACACGTGAATACGTGCACACAGGGATGGTTTCACCATATCAGTGAACCAGAGCAGTTCTATTCCAGCGGCCGCAATGGTCGTGAGAAATACAAGCAGGTCGCCCGCATTTTAAAATACCTGCGCGATGAGCTCCACGGAGCCGATCCAGTACTGGCAAAACCGACCAACAACATGATTGATCATCTGGTGTTTAACTGCCCTGCCCCTTTATTTAATAAGGGTGATTGGCAAACCATTATTCATCATGTACTGGAATTTTTACTCGAAGCCAGTGACAATGTCAGTCAACGAACACGCTATTTTACCCGCCAGGACGGCGTATCACCGTTGTTCCCCAACAACGACTTGTTCGATGAACACGATGTATTTTGTTTTTGCCGCGCCCTGCTGAACTATCTTGAGCAGGAATTATGATGTGAACAGGGACCGTAGCGGAACAGGAGTTAGAGTTGAGCAACGCAGTAGAACCACCTGACAGTCAAACACCCAGTACCGCCCTGCTGTCATTGCTGGAAGCCTCCAGCCCATCGAGTATCCTTCTGTGCAGTGCCGAACCGCTTGAAGCACTGCAGCACTACTGCCAGGAACACCACATCACTCTGCATGAAATTAACGACCTGCAAGCACTACAGGCATCACCGCCTTGTGACCTTGCCATTGTCAGTAATTTTTTAGAGCAGCAGGATAAAACCCAGGGTGTTCAACTATTAGCCAGCTTGCGCAATTACCACAGCCCCCACATCTGGCTGCTGGTCGAACCTGGCTCACAGTGGCAGTTCAATGATTTTATCGGCCTGGGGTTTAAACGCCTGCAGAAGTTCACTCAGACAGGCCGAGAACTGGAAAGCTATGGTTACCATATCGCCAATTACAACCGTAAGCGCAGCTGGAATAACCCCCAACACTGGGCCAACCCCGAAAACTGGGGCAAATACTGGTGGTAATTTTTGGCCTATAAGCTATTTCCGCTTATACTGAAAAGAGCTATACGCCCGATAAGAGAGAGCCATTAATGGCGAAAGTCCTGGTAGTTGACGACATCGAAGACAATATCAAGCTCTTGTGCTTCAACCTCGAAGATGATGATCATGAGGTGTTGACCGCCAACAGTGGCGAAGAATGCTTAAAACAGGCTCTCGCCCACAAGCCCGATATCATCCTGCTCGATATGATGATGCCTGGATGGAGTGGCGCTGAAACCCTTGAGCGCCTCAAGCAAGAACCTTCTCTCGCCCAAATTCCCGTGATTATGGTCTCCGCCAATGATGCCGACGATGCCATTATTGGCGCTATCGACATCGGCGCTCACGATTATATCGCCAAACCCTTTATCTATCCGGTATTAGCCGCCCGCATGCGTTCGGCTCTGCGCTTGAAGGAAAGCCAGGAAGCCCTGGAAAAAGCCAACCTGAGCCTGAGTAAACTGGCATCTCTCGACCCACTGACCGAAGCCTATAACCGCCGCTACTTTTTCGATTTGGCAAAATCCGAATTTGCCAAATCCCTGCGCCACAACCGCCAATTATCGGTGATCATGCTGGATGTCGATCACTTTAAACAGATCAATGATAACTTCGGCCACGGCGCCGGTGATCAGGCCCTGGTTAAACTGACCCAATACTGCCGGGATACCGGCCGGGAATCGGATATTCTGGCTCGCTTTGGCGGCGAAGAATTCGCCATCTGCTGTGCCGATACCGATAGCAAAGGCGCCCTGGCACTGGCCGAGCGTATTCGCCAGGCCATTGAAGAGGCCAGCTTCGACTACGAAGGCAATGCCATTAAATTCACCGCCAGTATGGGTGTGACCAGTTTGCAACCCGGTGACCAGGAATTTGAAGAACTGATCAGCCGCGCCGATAAACTGCTCTATCAAGCGAAGGATGAAGGCCGCAACCGCTGCATTAGCGATGTCTAAATTTTAAAAGTGGGCTACACTGGCTCACTTTAATCCAAGCTTCCAAGACTGCCTCATAAAACCATGTCCAGCGCTAACCCGCCCCCCAAGCTGTTTGCCTTTCAGTTAGCGCTGCTAGTAGCACTCACGCCCTTTGCCATTGATACCTATCTGCCAGCCTTTACCGTTATGGCCAGTGAGCTGGATATTCAAGTGCAGGCCATGGGACAAACGGTTAGCAGCTACCTGTTGGGTTTTGCCCTGGGCCAGTTGTTTGGCGGGCCGCTATCTGATCGGTATGGCCGGAAAATTATTGCTGGCTGTGGATTGGTGTTTTTCAGCCTGTGCGCGCTGCAAATAATGCACAGTGATACCCTGTCGGAACTGGTTCTTTGGCGCTTTTTACAAGCATTGGGTGGAGGCTTTGCCACCGTTGTTGTAGCAGCCATTGTCAGGGATAACTACTCCGGTCGCGACAGCGCCACCATCTTTTCCATGATCGGCATGATTATGATGGTCGCACCGCTTATTGCTCCGGCTGTGGGTGCAGCAATTCTTGCGCTGGGTAATTGGCAAATGATCTTCGGTTTTTTGTTAGCCTATTCCCTGCTTTTACTCGTGGTACTCGCCTTTTATATTCCCTCAGGCCATCCACCCAATAAAAGTGCAAGCTCACTGATTCAACATATGTGGCAGGGTTACACCGAAGTTTTTCGCCAGCGGGCAGCACTTCCCCATCTTATCGGTCAGGCGTTAATCAGCGGTATTCTGTTTACCTTTATTACCCACGCCGCCTATATCATGACCGATTATTATGGAGTGGATACCAATCGATTCGCGCTGTATTTTGCCACCATCGTCACCAGTATTATGTTGGCCAACCGCATCAATATTCATCTGCTGAAACACTACAGTCGCGAAACTATTTTGCGCGCAGGCTGTATTTCCCAGTTACTGGCCACCGTTACCTTGTTTTTAACGGTATATCACACCACGCCCAGCCTGGTGATAATTATCGCCTTGTTTATGTGGATTATTGGCAGCATTGGTTTTATTTACGGCAATAACCAATCCCTGTATTTGGATCACTACCCACACCATTCCGGTACGGCCAATGCCCTGTTTGGTTGTTCAACCTTTTTGATGGGCGCCATCCTGGGCAGTATCAGCACCTATATGCAAAGTGATACCTTACTGCCGATTGCCGCAACCATTTTGTTAAGTAGCGTCCTGGGTTCCACCTTTATTGTCAGACACTTAAGCAAAAGTTCAGCACCGTCCGGGGTCTGACCCTGCGGGTCAGACCCCATCGAATTACCCCACAGTTTTTAATATATCGCGTGCAATAATCACTTTCTGAATTTCACTGGTACCTTCATAAATCGAGGTTATACGAACATCCCGCGCATAACGCTCCAGCGGAAACTCCTGTGTATAACCATAGCCCCCAGCCATTTGCAGTGCGGTATAACAGGCCTGATTGGCTTTCTCACTGGCAAACAGTTTTGCCATCGACGCTTTGGTGCCGAAATACACACCCTGCTCTTTTTCGTGGGCAGCGCTAAGCAATAGTAAACGCGCAGCTTCCAGTTCGGTATAGCGTTCGGCCAGCATCCACTGCAAGCCCTGCATGTTGGCCAGCGGTTGGCCAAACTGTTCGCGTTCAGAGATATATTTTGTGGCGTAATCCATCGCCGCTAATCCGATACCCAAGGCCATAGAACCAACGCCAATACGACCACCAGCCAGCTCGCCCACCGCAATACGGAAACCATCGTTTTCCTTGCCCATTAATGCGGAGGCAGGTACACGGCAGTTTTCAAAACGCACTTCGTTTGTGGCCGAGGCCTTTTGTCCCATCTTGTGCTCTGCTGGCGCAACGATAAGGCCCGGTGTTTGTCGCTCAACCAGGAAACAGGAAATACCTTTACCCTTAGGCGCATCCGGATTGGTAACCGCCCACACCACAAACACGCCGGCATATTCTGCACTGGTAATAAACATTTTGCTGCCGTTCAGTACATACTCATCACCGTCGCGAACCGCACGCGTCTTCATGCCCGCCGGATCAGATCCTGCCGTAGTTTCGGTCAAACAAAAACCGCCGGCAGGATATTCACCGCTGCAGATTTTAGGGATATAACGCTGTTGCTGTTCTTCATTACCCACAGCCTGAATGACTTCTGCGACCATATTGGTTACCGACATAGTCACCGCTGTCGAGGCGCAGCCGCGAGCGATTTCGGTCATCGCCAAACTAAACGCGATCACCCCAGCTTCTGTACCACCGTATTCGGCTTTGACATTGAGCCCCATAAAGCCAAGCTCAGCGAGCTTTTTCAGGTTAGCCAGTAAAATCTCCCGGCCGCCGGTTACATCCAGCTCAGCCGCCACAGGCGCCAACTCTGCCTCGGCAAACTGGCGGGCGGTATCCTGAATCATTTGTTGCTCTTCGGTCGGCGTAAAGTTCATAGCGCTATCTCGTACAGTGTTTATTTCACATCCATTATCTAACTCTAGCTCACTGCCGACAGGGCAAAAAGCACCGTTTGCACAGGCGAAAACGATCACGGCTACCCCCACAGCGTGTGAGGGCGTAGAATGCAGCAATGGCAACTATCGGTATACATTACGTCGCCAATGCCCTGTATGGCGCTCAGCGACAGGGACTGGACACGGATAAACTCCTGCAAGACGCAGGTATTCCCCCGGCATGGTTGGGCATCCCCCAGGCTCGGGTACGAGAAACCCAGCTAACCAAGCTGATTCAAGCCATTTGGTTACAGCTCGACGACGAATTTATGGGTTTTACCCAGCAACGCAGTAAGTACGGCACCTTTGCTTTAATGGTCGACTTGGTACACCGTTGCGATACCCTGCACGGCCTATTGAGCGAAGGTTGCCGCTTTTACAACACCATCACCGAAGAGCTCACTATGACACTCGGTGAAGAAAGCGATGCCGACGGCGACTGGGTCTATTTGGATATTGTCTTTGAACATCAGCAAGCGCTGGACGAAAAATGCTTCTACCTGGAGTTCTGGCTGGTGATCTGGCACCGCTTCGCCTGCTGGTATATCGGTCATCCCATCCCCCTGCATAAAACCACACTCACCTACTCGCCGAGTGATTACGAGGATGAATTCAATCTGTTGTTTCGCTGCCAATACGAAGCCAACACTTCCCACAACCGCTTGTACTTTAATCGCAAGTATTTATCCGAGCGCCTGATTCGCAACCGCGCTGAAATCAAACAGTTTTTACAGCGCTCGCCCATGGACTTGATGACCATCCCCGGCCAGGACAGCAGTGTCACCAGTAAAATCAACAACCACCTGCGTCAGCTACCCTTTCATGAATGGCCGACCTTTGATGCGATTGCCAAGCAACTCCACACCAGCCCGCAAACCTTGCGTCGTAAACTGCGCGCCGAAGGCACCCACTTCCAAACCCTGAAAGATAACCTGCGTCGGGATACCGCCATTGAAAAACTGTTAAAGGAAAAACTTACCGTTGATGAAATTGCAGAGCATGTCGGCTTTACCGAAGGTCGATCATTTACCCGCGCATTTCAGAAATGGACTGGCTTATCCCCCAGCGCGTACCGCACCCAAGACAAAAACGATCCCCAAAACTAAGGGGTCTTGAAAAACTAAGGGGTCCGACCCTGCGGGTCGTACCCCGTCTTTAGTGTAGCGCAAGCAGTGGGGTCAGACCCGCAGGGTCTGCCCCCGGAAAGTTAGTCGCCTAGAGGTTGCAGAGTAAAGCCTTGCAGGTGATCCAGCTTTAAACACTGTTGGGCAATATTGCGAATATAATCGCGATGGGTCGAGCGCACAGTCATTCGGTAAGTCATCACATTACCATCGTCATCGAGCTTATAGGTCAGGTTACTGATCACGGTTTTTTGTTGCTTTAATAATTGCCGCACCTCGTCTTCACTTAAACATTCATGACGTTTAAAGCTCATGACCAGCAGGGCATAGTGGCGAATGGGCAAAACATCAATTAAACGGTTAAATACAGCCAGCGTAATCAAGGTCAAAATGGCGGCCGCAAATGCTGCAGAATAAAAACCGGCACCGATCATAATACCAATGGCTGCAGTTACCCAAATAGAGGCCGCCGTCGTTAAACCGCGAACACTTTGTTTATCCTGCATAATCACACCGGCACCTAAAAAACCAATGCCAGTCATAATGCCCTGGGCCATGCGGGTGGGATCGACACGAACGAGTTCGGTGTAGTCGGTGTGAATACCTAACCAGGGAAAGTCCATCATCAACATCAAGACGGTGGATGCTAGGCAAACCAGAATATGGGTCCTGAAGCCCGCCGCGCGTCCACGGTAGGCGCGATCAAAACCAATAGCGCCACCAATAAACACCGCAATAACCAGACGTAAAGCCGGTTCACTTAAATAAATATCGGTAAGTAGGTCCCCCACAGGATGTCCTTGTCTGCTGAATGCTGGGCGGGAGAAATTGGAAAGATAGGCAGGGTCAGATCCCGGGTATCCCGTCGCTAGCTAATCTGTATCGTTTAACTTCAGTATAGGCGAGGATAAGGTTTTTGCAGGAAGCAAGGGATCGAAACGAGGGATCGAAGCGAGGGGTCCGACCCTGCGGGTCGTACCCCGAATTAAGAAAACTTAAGCTAGAGTCTCGCAAGCAGCGGGGTCTGACCCGCAGGGTCAGACCCCAAGCATTGACTAAAGAACTTTGGCAATGGAATCGGCCAGATAGGCCAAGTTCTTTTGGTTAATGCCAGCAATATTAATACGGCTTGAATCCACCATATAGACACTGAATTCTTCACGCAGACGCTGTACCTGCAGTGGACTTAAACCCAAGAAGGAAAACATGCCACGCTGACGCGGGATAAAACTAAAGTCCGCGGTGGACGCCAACGCGCTGGCTAAAGCTTCACGTAGATCCTTAATACGCTCACGCATCTCTGCGACTTCATTCAACCACTGTTGATGCAACGCCGAATCGCCCAAAACGATATCAACCAATTGAGCACCGTGTGACGGTGGCATGGAATAAATACCACGAGCCACTTTTAAAATCTGGCTTTTCACATTGTCGGCATTGGTGGCATTACTGCCCATAAAACTGATGGCACCGGTGCGCTCACGGTAAAGGCCAAAGTTCTTCGAGCAGGAACTGGCGACCAATAACTCAGGCACCTTTTCCGCCAACAGGCGCACACCATAAGCATCTTCCTCGACACTGTCACCAAAACCCTGGTAGGCCATATCGATAAACGGCGTAAAACCATTTTTGTTGGCAAGCTCCGCTACCTGTTGCCACTGACCTTGATCCAGATCCGTACCACAGGGGTTATGACAGCAACCATGCAACAACACCAGGTCACCCGCAGGCACCTTTTCCAGGCTTGCCATCATGGCATCAAAATTAACCGCCTGAGTATCTGCATCGTAGTAAGGGTATTCCTTAAGCTGCAAACCGGCACTGCCCAGCAATGGCACATGGTTAGCCCAAGTGGGTGTACTTACCCAAATACTGGCGCCGGGTTTGGCCAATTGAATCAGCTCGGCAGCCACCCTCAGCGCACCACAACCGCCGGGGGTTTGAACGGTATGCACACGACCATCCTGTTGAGCAGTATGATCAGCACCGAAAATCAGGTTTTGCATCTGCTCATTAAATCCCGCGGGCCCGACAGGTGGCAGGTAGGCTTTCGAGGTTTCTTCAGTATGCAAACGCTGCTGCGCCTTGCGTATAGCGCTGAGTACAGGAGTATTACCCTGCTCATCTTTATACACTCCCACCCCCAGATCCACTTTTAAAGGATTGGTATCCTGCTGGTAGGCGGCAGATAAACCCAAAATAGGATCGGCGGGAAGTGCTTGCAGCTGCTCAAACATGGGGTATTACTCACAACAGATGGAAATCTCGGTTATTATAAAGGATAACCGATATTGAAGAACGCCTCACCATGACAATCTCCAACGAACTTGATGATTTTGATTTAAAAATCCTACGCGCTCTGCAGGAAAACGCTGACTATTCCATGAATGAGCTCGGCGATATTGTCGGCCTGTCCCATACTCCCTGCTGGCGACGTATCAAACGCTTGGAAAGTGAAGGCTATATTCGCGGTAAAGTCACACTGCTCGATCCACACAAACTTAATCGAGGCGTTACCGTTCACGCCTACCTGACCATCAAAAGCCACGATGAAGAGTCCCTCAACGCCTTTGAATCGGCGGTGATGGATATCAAGGAAATCGTTGAGTGCTATTCCACCACCGGCGACAAGGATTATATGTTGCGCATTGTGGTAAACAGTGTGAGTGATTATGAAGTGCTGCTAAAACAAACCCTGGTGCACTTACCTAATGTGGCGTCAGTAAACTCCACCTTCGCCCTAAAACAAGTTAAATACACAACCCAACTCCCGCTCTAGCACAATGTAAGAAGGGGAGCTAGGGGTCCGACCCTGCGGGTCGTACCCCGTATTTAAAATACTAAAGCCAGATTCTCGCAAGCAATGGGGTCTGACCCGCAGGGTCAGACCCCGGCTTGGGCGCTTCGTACGATTTCTGCCAGCAAACTGTTTTGATCGCGGCTATCGCAGTTAATGGTGATATCCGCGTATTTGTTGTACAGAGAAAGGCGCTCTTCAAACAACTCGTTAAAGCTTTGCTCTGGACGCTTGGCAATACCGCGGGTTTCGTAGTCATCAATACGGTTGCGCAATTCGTCCAGCGGTACGTCGAGAAATACCACCGGGCCGTACTGTTTCAGGTGCTGCATACCCTTTTCGCTATAGACGGCACTGCCACCGGTAGCGACGACAAAGCCGGGGAATTTATTATCCAGCAGGACTTTTTCTTCTACATCGCGCAACGCCTGATAGCCCTGCTCATCAAGGATATGCTGTAACGGACAACCGGCCTGCAATTGAATCAGCAAGTCGGTATCCACAAAATTGAGTGCCAGTTTTTTAGCCAGTTGTATACCCAGGGTACTTTTACCAGCACCGGGCATTCCCACCAGGATGATACTTTTCTGCATTACTTCTTCATTGCCTCCAACATGGCATTAACGGCTTTAAGGTGATCCGGATCGTTATGGCAGATGCCCTGGAAAACAGCACACAGGTCAAGGAAATCCGGTAGTTCCTGACGTTGAGCCATTTTCATCAGCCGCTTGGTTAAACGCAGTGCACCAGCAGGTTTGGCAGCAATTTCTTGCGCCATCACCCGTGCTTTATCGAGCAGCTGATCTGGCTCAGTCACCTCAAGCACTATCCCCAATTGCTGTGCCTCTAAGGCATCAATCACACGGCCGGTAAAGGTCAACTCGGCGGCTTTTTGGTAACCAATTAAACGTTGTAAAAACCAGGCACCTCCATCGCCGGGGATAATACCTAAATTAACAAAGGTTTCACCAAATTTTGCCTTGTTCGAGGCTAGGCGAATATCACACATATTGGCCAGATCAAAGCCGGCGCCAATGGCTGGCCCATTCACTGCCGCAATCACCGGCACTTCGATCTTTGTCACCGCCAATGGCATACGCTGGATGCCCTGGCGATAGCGTTCGGCCTGTTCGGCAACATCACCGGCGAAAGCACCTGAGCGATCAGCCATTTCCTTAACGTTACCACCGGCTGAAAAAGCCGATCCCTCTCCGGTGATAATCAGGACTGAAACATCACTATTGCGATTAACCCATTCAGCAGTATCGACAATATCATCTACCAGCCCGGTACCGGTTAGGGCATTGCGTACATCGTGACGCTGGAAGGTCAGGGTAGCGACTCCCGCTTCCAGGCTCAGGGTGGCATCACGTAAGGATGGAATCTCTGGATTGATATCTGTCATAGGGGTGTCGGACATAGTGGCCTCGAATCATATCAATAACGGCAAAGGGCGAAAATTTTATCAGTCTGCAACAGAATAAGTATAGAATTTAGCAAAACGTCGTCACTGAATAACTACAGTCTCTGAATAAGAAATACCCATACACGGATGGATACCCCAATTAATAGTACCTCTACACCCACTTCCAGCCTTTCCGTTATACGCCTTAAGACCTGGCAGGCTAATGGCCTGGCCACTCTCAGCGGTGCACTTATCCCCTTGGCGCTGGCGCCGTTTGATCTCTGGCCCCTGGCAATACTCGGGCCCGCCCTGCTGGTCTGGCTGCTGCAAGGATTATCTGGCAAGCAGGCCCTATGGCGCAGCTGGTGGAGTGGGGTTGGATTATTCGGTGTCGGTGCCTCCTGGGTGTGGGTCAGTATCCATGATTTTGGTTATGCCCCGATCTGGCTTGCCACGGTGTTAACCGCCCTGTTTGTCGCTGGCCTGGCGCAGGTATTCAGCCTACCCTTTTATGCCTATGGCCGCTGGTTTAACCAGCATCGGTGGAGCATCCCGCTGGCCTTTCCGGTTATCTGGGTACTGGGGGAATGGTTGCGTAGCTGGTTGTTAACGGGCTTTCCCTGGTTATTTATCGGCTACAGTCAACTGGATACGGTATTGGCGGGTTGGGCACCTGTGACCGGCGTATTCGGTCTTAGCCTGGTTCTTAGCCTCAGCGCTGGCGCTGTGGTTTACAGCGCATTAAATCGTCGCTTCCTGTGGTTAGCTTTACCCCTATTGTTGTGGATAACAGGCGCGGCTCTGCAAACGCAAAGCTGGACCCAGCCGACAGGCCAGACAGTCTCAGTCGGAATAGTGCAGGCCAATATTCCGCAGGAAAAAAAGTGGCAACCGGATTTCCTACTGCCGACACTGGAGCGCTATACCGAATTGACCGAGCCTTTATGGCAGCAGGATTGGGTGATTTGGCCAGAAGCCGCGATCCCCATGACCTACCACCGCGCGCTGCCGTTTCTGGAAGATATGCACCGCCGCGCAGCTGAAACCAATACCGGATTAATCACCGGCATACTCTATGATGATCGCCAGGCCGCCAAGGTTTATAACAGTATCAACGGCTTGGGCACAGCAACCGGCCTGTATCACAAACGCCGCCTGGTTCCCTTTGGTGAATATGTACCGTTAGAGGATTTACTGCGCGGTACCATTCAGTTTTTTAATTTACCGACATCCATTATCTACCCCGGCCCCGATCAACAACGCGGCCTACAGATAGGTGCCAACCGTTTGGCCCCTGCCCTGTGTTATGAAGTGGTGTACCCGGATTTGGTCGCCAGTAGCGCGCACAATACTGAAGTCTTGTTAACCATCAGCAACGATGCCTGGTTTGGCCATTCACTGGGGCCCATCCAGCATATGCAAATGGCACGCATGCGAGCACTGGAAACCGGACGCTATATGATTCGCGGCACCAATAACGGTATCAGTGCCATTATTAATCCACAGGGTAAGGTTGAGGTAGAAACAGAACAGTTTGTGAAAACCACGCTGACGGGAAATGTGCAGCCCTATCGTGGTGCAACGCCGTTTATGAATTGGCAATCAACACCGGTGGTGTTGCTTTGTGGTCTACTCCTGGCATTGCTGGGCTATGTTAGCCGCAGAGAGAAGACCACAAAGTAAATCCGATTAAGCGAATCGGTTATGCCGCTATAGGCATCGCATCGCCCATAAACAGGACTTCACGAATGCTATCGGCTTCATCCAAATTGTTGAGCATGTTGAAGGTATAGCTACCAACTGCCAGACCATCCCATTGAATATTGAAGCGGCCAAACAGGCTGCCACTTTGGGCGGTATGAACATGGCGAACAAATTGCGTTTTTTCATAGTTTAAACGCAAGCGCTTTACCAACTGATTGATAATCACCGCCGAGTTGCGGGCAATCACCGTCTCTTCGCTCATATCCGATAAAAAGATATAAGTATCATCGTCATGGCGTAACGCCTGTACACCAATATCACAGGGGTTACCGTCACGATCCTTGACACTCAGTAGTTCCATATCGGGAAGCAGGTTCTGTTTCATAGCCACCTCTTATCGTTTTTATTATTGTTATGTGAGCCCATAAGAACAGAGCTCACTACGAATCAAGTTGTATCATCAGAGATTATGCGACAGCAGCACGCTCTGCGGTAAAGCGGTGAAAACGTATCTCGTCCTGGTTCAAATGCGCCCATACCAAACCCTTGCGGGCTTTTTCAGACAGCACTTCGCAATGGCCTTTTAATGGCGTATTGCCAGCCCACTGAAAGCGCCAGCGTAACCAGCGGTCATCATCACCACTGTTGACTTGCAAAAAGTCCAGTTGCTCGGGAGTCGCGCTCAATTTTTCACGCAATTGAAAGGCAAAGTGCTCGGCATTTTTTCCAATCAGAGCGGCAGGTGCACCTTCCGCGGCCTGAAGAATGACAACGAAACGCTGGCCCAGGTTCAGGCAACAGACATCAACATCAACTAAACGCCCAAGACGGTTTTGTAAACGTACGGACTCAAAGTCCAAAGAATGAAGGTCGATCATAGGGGGTATTACTGCTTTGTTATTCTTATTATTTATGGTTTTTGTTTAATTATTATTATCGTTCCCGCTTTTTTAAGTGCCTATTTTGGCGTGCGGGTGGCGTATATTACCACACGATTCTCCAGCGCCAAGGGTAAATATGACCAAATGATGACTTTGAGGTCAGTATTTTTGGGGGCTGTGGCGTGCTACAGGACTTATTGACGCTATCTTAGCCGCCATTTAACCGCCGTTATGAGGCTTTACATGCCAAAATCTTCTGCAAGTCTTGTCTCACCCGCCCTCACGCCAGACAATAACCGACATGATCAGGGCAGTTCATTCTAGGCCCGCAGTGATCTTATAAAAATAACAACCAGGGCGCCCCACCGCCCAAGCATAGGATATGCAACCATGAAACACCTAAAGACCGCCTACCTGCTGCCGGCAGTGATGACACTGGCCAGCTGCACCTACGTATCCCAAGGCTTTTTAAACGATGAAGACCGCGGCGCCCTCACGGCTCCCGACGACTTCTTCGGTGACAAGGCCGAACAAATCGTCTACCTGGACCAAAACTGGGATGCCGCCGACAGCCTGTGGTTCTACAACACCACCCAGGGCTCAAACTTAATGCCTCTGGATATCTTCCTGCACCTCGAGCAGGCCGATAACCAGACAGCGTTTAGCGATGAGGCCAATATGCGCCGCTATCGCTACCTGACCCAGGAGCGCTCATGGGATAACCCCCATGGCTTGCCTGTAGGTTTTGTAGCCAACAACTACCAGGAAAAAGACTACGTCGGTTTCACCTGTGCCGCCTGTCATACCAGCCAGATCAATTATGATGGCTATGGCATCCGTGTTGATGGTGCCCCCGCTCTGGCAGATATGGAAGCCATGTTGCTGGACCTGGAAAAAGCCCTGAAAACGACCCTGGATGACGATGCCAAATTCGAACGTCTGGCACTCAAGGTGGCCGGTACCGATATCAACGCCCAGGAAGCCTTCCGCGCTGAGCTGACCCAGGTATATAACGACCAGGTTAAATACAATTACACCAATGACCCCTTGCACGGTGACAAGGCCGTACGTTACGGCTATGCCCGTCTCGATGCCTTTGGCCGTATCTTTAACCGAGTACTGTCTCACCTGACCCCGCAAGATGATAACTTTAATCCGGCCAATGCCCCGGTAAGCTACCCCTTCCTGTGGGATACCCCACAAGCGGACTTTGTACAGTGGAACGGTGTCGGTAATAACGCCGGTATCGGCGGCCTGGGCCGCAATACCGGTGAAGTCATCGGTGTATTTGCCACCTTCGACCTGGACAAGCGTGAAGGTGATGTCGGTTACCGCTCGTCAGCTAACGCACGCAACCTGGTGCGATTGGAGCGTCACCTGAAATCCCTGGAATCCCCGCTATGGCCTGAGGTATTACCCGCCATTGATACCGGCCTGGCCGCCAAGGGTAAAGAGGTGTTTGTGGAATACCGTTGCCATGAGTGCCATGAAGGCATTGATCGCAGCGATCCCAACCGCCGCGTGATCTCACAATTCTCCAGCCTGGACCTGATCGGCACTGACCGCTTTATGGCGGAAAACGCCTTCAACGACAAAGGTAAATCCGGTTACTTCGAAGGCAAGTATATTGATGTCCTGAATCACGATGCCGGCAAGTTTGGTGAAGAGACCATTGTCCTGCCCGCATTAAGTAAGGCAACCAAAGGGGTCATTATTGAGCCAAATCACGACAAATCACTGGTACGCCGCTGGGCAGAGAAGATTTACGATATTGCCGTATCCTTCTTCGACAACCCGATAAAGGAAACCCATCGTCACCTCGACTTCGAGATTGTCGATAACGGCTTTGAAGACCTGTTGGCTTACAAGGGCCGCCCGCTGAACGGTATTTGGGCCACAGCCCCTTACCTGCATAACGGTTCCGTGCCTAACCTTTACGAGTTATTCCTGCCCGCCTGTAGTGAGGAGGAAGCTGCACAAGGCAAGGCCTGTCGCTCCAACACCTTTACGCTGGGCAACCGCGAATTTGACCCGATTAAAGTGGGCTTTAAGCAGCTGGACGTGAATGACTACCCTGAACTGTTTGTCTTCGACACCAGCCTGCCCAGCAACAGCAATGCTGGCCATGAATACGCCGTGGGCAAAACGCCGATGATCAAACTGGATGCTGATGGCAAGCCGGTGAAAGGCGCAGACGGTAAACCGGTT
The DNA here is from genome assembly GCF_042854845.1 of Maricurvus nonylphenolicus. GTDB lineage: Bacteria > Pseudomonadota > Gammaproteobacteria > Pseudomonadales > Cellvibrionaceae > Maricurvus > Maricurvus nonylphenolicus. The sequence continues at coordinate 3,975,721 of NZ_AP031498.1, forward strand.
CTGGAGTGGCTACCACCGATTACCGACGACAAACGCTTGGCGTTGGTGGAATACCTGAAGACGCTGTAAAACAGTGCCTTAAAACCCAACAGATATCGAGGGGCCTGAATGGCCCCTTTTCTTTATGTTAACGTTTCTTTTCTCTGGCTGAACATTTATAGCCACCATGAGGTCTACAATTAGATAAACGTTAAAGGTCATCCGCTTATGACTTATTACCGCACACTCAGCCTTGCCCTGGCCATTCTGCTCTGCGCGGGATGCTCTACCCGTTTTGCCTATAACTACCTCGACTGGTGGTTGGACTGGACCATTGAGGATTACGTCAGCCTCGACAAACAGCAACAGGCCAGCACCGCCAAAGCCATTGATCGACTGCACCAGTGGCACCGCCATGAGCAACTACCGCTTTATGCGGATTATCTGGACAACCTAAGCCAAACTCTGACCAGTGATCAGCTCAGCGAGGAGCAGCTAAACCAGTTACTGGACCAGGGTTTTGATCTGTGGACAACCTTGCTGAACGCCTTGCTGGATGACAGCGCAACCCTGTTACAAAGCCTGAGCGATAAACAGGTCGCAGAGCTTTTCAGCAATATCGAAAAATATCAGGAAACAGAGTTCGCCAAAAAATACGCCGATACGGATACTGAAGCGTTAAAACAGCGCAGCCTGCAAAACCGTCACAAGTTTTATAAAACCTGGCTGGGATCAATAACTGAAGAACAGGAAACCATCATTGCCCACTGGCATGAACAGTCTCAACCCTTTGGCCCCACTGCGTTGCAACAACGGCGCCATTGGCGAGAGGAATTTGCCACTTTATTAGCGCAGCGCCAGGCCCAAGACTTTGCCCCGCAATTAGCCGAACTATTTCACTACCCGCCGGAGCGCTGGGTAGACAGTTATCGCGAGCAGGTGAAGCACAATCAGCGCATTAACCAGCAATTGATTCTGGCGCTGCACCCCACGCTTAGCGATAAACAAAAACGCCACTGCCAGAAGCGACTACAGGGCTATATAAAAGATTTTCAAATATTGGCACGCCAGGGACTGACAGACGCCGAGAAAAAAAAAGAATCAACCTAACACTGGCACCGCCGAGGTCTGGCACGATCGGGGTCCGACCCTGCGGGTCGTACCCCACGTTAGAACTACCGAACTAAGATTATCGCAAGAAATGGGGTCTGACCCGCAGGGTCAGACCCCACACTGTCAACCTTCCAACCAACGCTCTAGCTCTTCATCCAACCCACGCTGCAGGAACGCAATACCATCACGCACCCCCACAACATAGGCATCAATAATTTCACTGCCCAGCTCAAAAAGATCCGAGGCACGGGCAACCACCTTGTCTCCCCCCAACACATCACGCTCAATGCTATTGAGGAAGAACATCAACTTAAATTCGTAGGATTTTAAGTCTGCCAGGGACGACAGTTCACGCTTAATCGCGCTTGGCAGGGCTTCGATAGTGTCCAACATACTGGCATTCAAATCACGGGCACACTGCAACCAGAAACGCAGCTTTTGGATTTCATGTTTGTCACATTCACCCAGTACCGCACAGTGAGTCGCCAAACCGCGAATCTTTGCAAACTGTTCAACAATTTCAGGAATCTTTTTACAGATAAAGCCCTGCAGCTTTAACTGCTCTTCGGCCTCGGGGGACAGGACTCCGGCGCCCACCTCTTCACCTAATTGTTCTTCAACCAACGGCGGACGAATGGAACGGGCCTGGCTGGCCATTAACTGTAGAAGTTGCTCGATAAAGTGGGAATGCAGCTCAAAGTTATCCAACAGTGCATCATCCTGCCAATCATGACAGATCGTCTGCCAGGCATGCAGAATACGTTCGCGCTCGACTCGTGGTAACAGGTAGTCGCTGCCGATACAGGTTTGCATCAAAAACTGTAAACGCTTCTGCACTTGTTGTTGCAGCTGCTGTAAGTCCTCGCTTAACACCTCGCCAGGCAGGGCTCGATCCGACGATACTTCACCACCACCCGATAGCAACGCCATGGTCACACCTCGGTGACGCTGCACAGTGCTGATCAGGGTGTTTAATTGTCGAATCAGAGTCAGCGCCGTTAACCGGTCACGGTAACGTCGATTCATTAATTCCAGCTGGGGATCCACAACCTCATCTTCCTGTTTGAGTAAAGGCGCACTTTCCAACATCATTTCTACTTCTCTAATTCCTATTAATGCTCAATAGAGCAAAGCGTGTGCCAAACACAAAAACATCGCTTTCGCCCCATTTAAGGCCAAAAGCGCCCCCCTATGGGGCATATTAGTGACTAAACGCCTTATCCTGTAACAAAAGCCCTTAAAGGGCATCAACCGCCACAGCCGCCATAACTCGATAATAGGCAATGCCTAACCATTCATGTATTGCCTGCGAGCTTTTCGCTAAATTCTTTGCTCGGGGTAGAAACCTGAGCCATATCGATTTCGCCGACGAGTGACGGCTAAAGGCCGTTGGCGCTGGTGTCACTTCTACCCCATAAGCCTCGTAAGCCACCACACTGCGCGGCATATGCCAGGCCTGGGTGACTAACCAGATATGCTTACGCTCTTCAGCCAATAACAGTTCAGCGCTGTATTTGGCATTTTCGTGGGTATTGCGACTGCGATCCTCACGCCAGCGGGTGGGCACATTAAAGTCCTGGGCCAAGGCTTGAGCCATCAAATCCGCCTCGCTGGCCAATTCACCGTAGACTCGCCCTCCGGATACCAAAACCGGTGCCTGGGAATGCCGCTGCAAATAGGCCCCATAGCGTAAACGCAGTAATGTAGGTGGCGATACTGTATCTCCACCAAATTCAGGGGCATCGGGATTGCGGCCACCGCCGAGAATAACAATGGCGTCCGGCGCCTTGGTCTGTTCCAGCGAAAGCACAGGGTGCTGGCGCTCCAAGGTCCCCATCAATGCCACCGAGACCCAAGGGGTCGACATGGCATAGAGACTCAACAGGGATAACGCCACCATCAAGCGAGCCAAGCGTGGAAAACTGCGCCAACAGATCCAGGCTGCCAACAAGAGCAGTAAGTTCAGAGCCGGGGGCAGTAATAAGCTTTTAATCAACGCGCGAATAACCATGGAAACGGATTATTCGCGTTGTCTGAGCAGGAATCAATATTCAGTGACTGATCAGCTCACCATAGGCATCGCCCCCGCAGGACTGACAGGCTGCCAGAGTCACCGTGCCGTGGGCATGAAAGGTAGAACCGCAGTCGAGACATTGGATATCCCGGTCACAGATGATCTCGCCTTTCATCACAATCGATTCACCACTATCAATCCGCTGCTGGAGCTGAATACGGGCCAGACAGGTGGGATCTGCCGCCTGTAACAGCCAATGCCCAGTACGGGTTTCCAACAGCAACAGCTCATCGCGTAATTCCTGCCAAAATCCCTCTGCCGATGAAGCTCCTGAGTGGGTGGGCGGCTTCAGTTCCAGCGTTTCCAAATGGGCTCCAGAGGCCGCTTTCACAGCTTCCACTCCCAAATTGCCCAGGTCTTGGGGCGATTGACTGTTGTCTGGGGGTAAATTCGCCATTTTCTTCCTCCTGCATCCGTCGCATTCTGGACGCTCAGCGCCTATAATTAGCGCCTTTGCTTGCCGCCACAGGCCTGCTCAAAAAGCAGTCAGCGGCGCAATCCATAATATAACTCTCAAGATTAAGTATAGGCCCTCAGAAGAAATGTCAGGACAGATGGAAGAGCAATACCAACCGTCAGCCGTTGAAGCCCAAGCGCAAACCGAGTGGGACAACAACCGTAGTTTCGAAGTTACCGAAGATGCCAGCAAAGAGAAGTTCTACTGCCTGGCGATGTTCCCCTACCCCAGCGGCCGACTGCACATGGGCCATGTGCGTAACTACACCATCACCGATGTGATTGCCCGCTACCAGCGTATGCAGGGTAAGAATGTTCTTCACCCCATGGGTTGGGATGCCTTTGGCCTGCCAGCAGAAAACGCCGCCATCAAGAACAACACCGCACCGGCCAACTGGACCTACTCCAACACCGACTATATGCGTACCCAGCTTAAAGAACTGGGCTTTGGTTTTGACTGGTCCCGCGAACTGGCCACCTGTAAGCCCGACTACTACAAGTGGGAGCAGTGGTTCTTTACCCGCCTGTACGAGAAAGGCCTGGTCTACAAGAAGATGGCCACCGTTAACTGGGATCCGGTTGACCAAACCGTACTGGCCAACGAGCAGGTTATCGACGGTCGCGGCTGGCGCTCCGACGCCCTGGTTGAACGCAAGGAAATTCCGCAGTGGTTTATTAAAATCACCGACTACGCCGAAGAGCTGCTGAACGATCTGGACCAACTCGACGAGTGGCCCGAGCAGGTGAAAACCATGCAGCGCAACTGGATCGGCAAGAGCCGCGGTGTGGAGATGACCTTTGACCTCTCCAGCCCTGTTGCCGAGCACAGCGCATTTGATATCTACACCACCCGCCCGGATACCCTGATGGGTGTCACCTATGTGACCCTGGCCGCCGAGCATCCGATCGCACAGGAAGTTGCCAAGAGCAATCCAGAGCTGGCGGCCTTTATTGAAGAGTGCAAAGTACAGTCTGTTGCCGAAGCCGATATGGCGACCATGGATAAAAAAGGCATGGACACAGGCCTGACTGCCCGCCATCCAATCAGTGGCCGCGAAGTACCTGTGTGGGTTGGTAACTATGTGCTGATGAATTACGGTTCCGGTGCTGTGATGGCGGTACCTGCCCACGACCAGCGCGACTTTGAATTCGCCCAGAAATACGGCTTAGCCATTGAGCAGGTGATTGCACCCTCAAACGGCGAAGAGATTGATCTGGCTAAAGAAGCCTTTACTGAAAAAGGCACTCTGGTAAATTCAGATGCGTTCGATGGCCTGGCCTTTGAAGCCGCCTTCGATGCCATTGCCAACAAACTGGAAAGCCTGGGTAAAGGTAAAACCCAAACCAACTTCCGCCTGCGCGACTGGGGTGTCTCCCGTCAACGTTACTGGGGCGCACCGATTCCGATGCTGAATCTGCCTGAGGGCGGAGAAATTCCGGTACCCCTGGAAAAACTACCGGTACTGCTGCCCGAAGATGTGGAAATGGACGGCGTGCACTCACCGATCAAACAGGATCCCGAGTGGCGTAAAACCGAACACAACGGCCAGGCCTGTGAGCACGAAACCGATACCTTCGATACTTTTATGGAATCGAGCTGGTACTACGCCCGCTACACCTGCGCCAACTACGACCAGGGCATGTTGGATCCTGAAGCCGCCAACTACTGGCTGCCCGTTGACCAGTATGTCGGTGGTATTGAGCACGCCATTTTGCACCTGCTGTACGCGCGCTTCTTCCACAAGCTGATGCGTGACGAAGGTCTGGTCAGCAGTGACGAGCCGTTTAAGCGTTTGCTGTGTCAGGGCATGGTGCTGAAAGACGGTACCAAGATGTCCAAGTCCAAGGGCAACACCGTTGACCCACAGGAGCTGATCAACACCTACGGTGCCGACACCGTGCGCCTGTTCACCATGTTTGCTGCACCTCCGGAGCAATCGCTGGAGTGGAACGACGCCGGTGTTGAAGGTGCATTCCGCTTCCTGAAAAAACTCTGGAAGACGGCTCACGGCCACCTCAATGCCGGTGATGCAGCTCAACTGGATGCCGCCAGTCTGAACGACCAGCAGCAAGCACTGCGTCGTAAGACTCACGAGACCATAGCCAAAGTCAGCGACGATTACGGTCGCCGTCAAACCTTCAACACCGCCATTGCCGCCACCATGGAATTGCTCAACGAAGTCGGCAAGCTGGCCGATCGCAGCAACCCACAAGGTCTGGCCGTTGAACGTGAAGCGCTGCAAACAGCTACCTTGCTGCTGTCACCGATTGTGCCGCATATCTGCCACAGCCTGTGGGTTGCCTTTGGCAATACTGACTCAGTTCTGGATGCCGGCTGGCCACAAGTGGATGAAGCTGCGTTGGTTAAATCCAGCATCCAGCTGGTTGTGCAGGTGAACGGTAAGGTTCGCGCAAAAATTGACGTAGCCGCCGATGCTTCTGAGGACAGCATTATCGAAGAGGCCAAGGCCAACGTGAATGTGCAGAAATTCCTCGAAGGTAAAGAAATCAAGATGTGCAAGGTAATTCCGGGTAAACTGGTTACCTTTGCAGTGAAGTAAGTGTTGGCCTCGGCCAACACTGAGTGAACACAAGATAAAAAGCTAAGATAATAATTAAACGGACTATTTATGAAAAAGCTGATTGCTCTGCTGTTATCTACCACCCTGTTAACTGCCTGCGGCTGGCACCTGCGCGGCTCTATCGCCCTGCCGGAAGATCTCGACAGCATCTACCTCAGCGCTGAGGATACCCATGGCACTCTGGTAACCGATATGCGTCGCGCACTGGAATCCAACAATATCGCCATTGTCGATAGCGCCAGCAATGCCAGTTACAGCATTAAACTGCTGAATGAGCGTAGCGAGCGTCGTGCTGCTTCCGTAGGTGGTGATGCCCTGGTCAGCGAATACGAACTGACCATGGAAGTGGACTACAGCATCGAACGCGGTGAAGAGGTTCTGCTGAAGCAAGACACTGCCCGTGCAATTCGCACCTACGACTACGATCGCAATCAGGTGCTGGGCAAAAACGAAGAAGAAAATATTATTCGTGGCGAGCTGCGTAACGAGTTGATTCAACAAATCGTTCGCCGTCTGCGTTTCCTGGCTTCTAACCCACAGCCAAGCACCACCACTGAAGAGTCAGAACAAGCAGAAGCGGCCGATGGCCAAACTGCGTCCTGATCAATTAGCAGGCGCCCTGAAAAAACAGCTGGCGCCTGTTTACCTCGTTTGCGGCGAAGAACCCCTGCTGGTTCAGGAATCCTGCGATACCATTCGTAAAGCCGTTAAAAGCGCGGGCTTTAACGAACACGAACGCTACCACAATGAACCCGGTTTTGACTGGGAGCACCTGCTTACCTCCGCCAATAGTATGTCGCTGTTTGCCGAGCGCAAACTGTTGGAAATCCGTATTGAAAACGGTAAACCCGGCGACAAGGGCAACAAAGCCTTACAAGCCTATTGTGAAGCCCCCAGCGAGGATAATGTCCTGTTAGTGGTTTGCCCAAGCAAACCCGACCAGCGCAGCAAATGGTTTAAATCACTGGAAAAAATCGGCGCGGTAGTACAGGTCTGGCCTATTACCGCCCAGCAATTACCGCGCTGGATCGAGCAACGTCTAAACCAGGCAGGCCTTAATGCCGAACGTGCAGCAGTTGAACTGCTGGCCTCGCGCGTGGAAGGCAACCTGCTGGCCGCCGTACAGGAAATCGAAAAACTCAAGCTGCTGGCCGAAGGCACCATCACTGCTGACACCATTGCCAATATCGTGGCCGACAGCGCCCGCTATGATGTGTTTAACCTGACTGACAAGGCTCTACATGGCGACGCCCGTGCTGCGATTAAAACCCTGCATGGCTTGCGCGGTGAAGGCACCGATGCCACGGTGGTACTCTGGGCACTGGCCCGGGAAGTACGCAGCCTGGCACAAATTTCTCACGCGACCAGTCAGGGGCAGAACTTCGATTGGGCCTGCAAAAATGCCGGCGTCTGGGATAAGCGGAAGCCATTAATGAAAGGCGCCCTGCGCCGTTTGAAGCTGCAGCAACTGCAAATGCTGTTGCGCAAAGCCAACGCCATCGACAAAGCCATTAAAGGTATGCGCGATGCCGATCCCTGGGATGACCTGCTGGATCTCACCTTAAATATCGCCGGTACTTTCAGCCTTACACCATCCGTGCAAAATCTGGCGCTGAAATACTAATTCCCACCATCATCACTGCTGGGCAATAAAGGTTCTGGCAATCGTCTGTTCCTGTGCCGTAGGGAAGTAACGCAGTAGCAGGGCCTGTTGCTCTTCCTCACTGGCATCGCGTGACTGCAATTGCTGCTTTTCCTGCTGATAACGCTCAAACCGCTGACGTAAACTGTCTTTATTGGTTTGATGCTGCATGATCCGCTCTGCAATGACTTCGGGATGCACCAAGGCTAACTGCTGACGTTTTTCCAGTTCAGACAGTGACGAGTTCATGATGGCTTGCGTCTTCTGTACGCTCTGCTGATAACGTTGCTTGCGCACAATAGACTCTTGCAGCGGCTGCGGCAGCTGCCACACCAACGCATCAAGCTGCTGCTGTTTTTGTGCTACCGATAAATCAGTTGCCTGGGTAATGCGCATTTTTTCCAGACTGTACTCGGCGTAGGCCTCTTCATCGGCAAAGAATGCACTAACCGCCTCCGCAGACATATGGGTACGTCGCAGCAGCTTTAATTCATCAAATGTATCCTGCAGCATTTTGTAATGATACGCGGGCGTCTGCGCCGCACGAGCGATGAGGGGTGTGGAGCGCAAAGCCTGAGCGCTTTCCTTGAAGGCCAGGTAATCATCCAGCAACGCCATTAACTCATCAACCGCATGGACCGGTAACTGCTGCTGGGCATAAGCAGAAATAACATCAAATACCGCATGGGGTTCAAGCTCCCCTACGGCACTCAGCATATAATCAAAAAAATCCCGTAACTGGCGATCAATAATTAACTGACCGTTTTCATCTACCTTAAGCTCACCATCAATCTCGGTGCCCGCCCAGGTTGCTATATCTTGCCGTTTTAACTGCGGTACGTCCGACAGCAGCTCAACACTTGAGCCCTTCGACTTAACAACGCCAGTTTGCTGGGATAACGCTGGTTTTGTACTGATAAGTTTAGTACTAACAGCCCTATTACTATCGCCTCCTGACGGAGGTTGGACATAGAAAAAGACACTGATAGTAGTGACAGCTAACGCAACGGAAATAAAGATTCGCTTCGACATCAAAAGACACCAGATCGAAAAACGGGCAGCGCTAACTGCCCGTTATGTGTGTGACACTTAGAGATTTTTGCGCTTTAAACGATTGGCATGTGCCCGATACAGCGACACAGGGTTTAACCACAGCGACCTGACACCCAACATCTGGTTGACTTCATCGAGGTGGTTCATGGCTTTATTGTCGTAAATCACCTGTCCCATATACTGGGAACACTGACTTACCAGGCCGTCATTGGTCTCACCATTAAAGGCCAGACTGGTCAGCGACAGGAAATAATCACTGGGATCAAAGATATTGGTAAACACATCGGTTCCGACCCAGGAGTACATCTTGATGTTATGACCAAAGACATCAATATTTTCCTGCGACTTGCCACAGGCGCTTTGGGTATTTACGCCCCAACCGTGACGAGTATTCAGATCAGCCGAACCAGCAATGGTTAAGGTTTCCATCGCCGCCAAAGCATCCTGCTCTCCATCGCCGTCAGACAATAGATTTAGCAGACTGCCAAAGCCGTTAAAGATGGTTTCAGCCACACTCTCCAAAGGTGAGCCCGGTGGAATAGTGCCACGCACCACATCGGCTACCGGTGAGCCTTTATTGGCACCACCAATGGAGGTGATGGAAGCAATACGCTCAGGGACAAACGTTGCCGCCACACGTGCGGTAGGCGCACCTTGGCTGTGGGCAAAAATATTTACCTTGTTGGCAGGCACATGATTGACCAGGTAATCGGCTAACTCTTGGCCACGTACTTCGCTGTGATTAAACGCAGAAACTTGCGCTGTGTAGACCGTGGCGCCAGAACGCTCGAGGTTGTAACTGATATTGTGCCAGTAATCCACCAGGCCACCGACCGAATCAAAACCACTTAAACCGTGCACTAATACAATGGGGTTTTTGGTTTCGGTATAACCGGCATGACCATGACTGGCAATTAATAAACAACTAATACTGGCGACGGACGTCACCATGCGCTTTACAGAGCGCAGACTATCTCTCATTTTCATTATGGGTACCTAATTATTTTTATTAAACGTTGCGGGCAAAAACATCAGCCCAGCCCCAACTGCTCGGGCCCATACGAGGATGAGGACGAGGGACAAAGACAAAAGAGGACTAAAATCTGCGACCGGGGGGTCAATAGAAATTTAGGTGACAGAGTAAGATATTTGGTGCCTGAAAGTGGGGGCTGACCCGCAGGGTCAGACCCCGGAAGACTAGGCCAGCTCTAAATGAACGACGTTGTTGTCGCTTTCAAAGCCGCCGTGTACCAGGTGCTGCTCGATCTGTTCAGCAGACATGGGTTTGGCGTAGAAGAAGCCTTGTACCTGGTCACAACCACGCTCACGCAACCACTTGGCCTGGTTATCGTATTCAACACCCTCGGCAACCACATTGAGGGACATATTGTGCGCCAGGTTAATGATCGACTTGGCGATAGCGGCATCGTTTTGATTGGTCGCAACATCACAAATAAAGCTGCGATCAATTTTCAGCTTATGAATAGGGAAACGCTTTAAATAAGCCAGAGATGAATAGCCGGTACCAAAATCATCAATCGCCAGAGAAATGCCCATCTGGTTGAGCACATTCATCATATTGATGGTTTCGCTGGCATGCTCCATGGCCGAAGATTCGGTAATTTCCAGCTCAAGGTGTGTAGCCGGCAAACCGGTATCGGCCAAAATCTCAGCAACACGCTCAGGGAAATTCGCCTGCCTAAACTGCCGTGGCGACAGGTTGACGGCCACCTTGCCCGCATAACGCCCTGACTTCAGCCAGGTCTTTTGTTGCTCACAAGCACGACGCAATACCCATTCGCTCAACTGCACAATCAGGCCGGTTTCTTCTGCCAACGGAATAAAATGCGCCGGCGATACCAAGCCGCGCTCTGGATGTTGCCAGCGTACCAACGCCTCCATACCCACAAGGCTATCGGTTTGCAGATCAAATTGCGGTTGATAAAACAGGGTTAACTGATCCTGCTCGATGGCACGACGCAGATCGTTTTCCAGTAACAGGAAGTTCACGGCCGAGGCATTCATACCTTCGGCATAGAACTGGTAATTGTTCTTGCCGCTCTCTTTCGCTTTATACATAGCGATATCAGCGGTTTTTAGCAGTTCATCGGCCTGGGTACCGTCATCGGGGTAGACGCTGATACCGATACTCACCGTGGTGGAGATATCATGCCCCTGAATCGTAATCGGACGCGAAATAGTCGCCAGAATCTTCTGAGCCACAAAGCCGACATCTTCAATGTCGTGAATGCCTTCCAGTACCACAACAAATTCGTCACCACCCAAACGGGCAACGGTATCCATATCACGGACACATTCTTTCAGGCGCTGGGAAATCGCTTTTAACAGCAGATCTCCAGCATCATGCCCCAAGCTGTCGTTGATATACTTAAAGCGATCCAAATCCAGCAACATGGCCACTAATTTGCCACCGCTGCGCTTGGCGCGTGCCAAGCCGTGATTAAGGCGATCGTAAAACAGGGCGCGGTTGGGTAAACCGGTAAGCGCATCGTGAAACGCCATATAATTCAGGCGCGACTGTTGTTCACGCAGAGCATCTTCGGCCTGTTTGCGCTCGGTAATATCCGTACAAATTGAGCAGATACCAAAGACTTTTTCGCTCTTGTCCTTGAGTGGGAACTTAACCATCAGGTAGGTATGCAGGCTGCCATCTTTGTGCATAATCTCCAGCTCAGACTCGACGTTCTGAGTGGCCTGCGACATACCTTGATCTTCTTGCCACAATTCCCTGGCCAATTCGACTGGGAATACATCAAAGACATTCTTGCCGACATAACCTTCTTCATCATCCACAGCCATCAGCTGCTTGTAATACTCACTGGCGAGTATCACGTTGCCGTCGAGATCTTTTACGGCAATCAGGGTCGGAGAATGATAGAGAATGGCTTTCAAATAAGTTTCACTGGCCCACAACGCCTGCTCGGCAACACGGTACTTTTCCGCTTGCTCTTCGTGGTGGCGCATTTCGATCAGCTGGCGGATCAGCAAGGTGCTGAACACCCACACGGTTTCCAGATCATTGGCCGCTTTAATCAGTGAACCCACGTCTTCCTGTGACTCACAGTAGAAAGCCCCGATAGGTTTTCCGGAATCCAGGATAGGATAAATAAGGATTGAGCGGGTTCCCGCAAGATAATCACGCTCAGTAAGGCTTTCAACATCGGCCACATTGGCCATCCACTGCTTACCGGTCACAAAGCTCTGGCGAATAGTGTCGGCCGGCAAGTGCTGCAACTGTGCCATCGGGCGGGAGAGGGAAACAACTTTATCAGAGGAGGAAGTACCAACGGTTTCAACAATTAGCTGATCATCACGGTCAACGACAAGCACCGCGCGACTGACCGCCGGTTTTGCCATGACAAGCTTGATAAGCCTCTCAGCTATCTGCTTTTGATTTAGATCTTTAAACAGCTGCTGAAACTTGCGTATCAGATCAACTGCACCGCTTTTACTTTGCATTGATGCCCAACTACTTGATGGTTAGACGCTTCTTACACTGGCTTACAGTGTTTGGCGCCTTTCCCACGCTGGAATCACCGTAAAAAGGTCACTCCAACACGATAAAAATATTCGCAACCTATTTAGTAGAAGCTCGCAGCCTTTGAGACTTAGGACTTTTATGACTCAATAGTCATAACGCTTCTATAAGGCGGTCAATATATTACCATATTGCATAAAAAACATACACAACAAATTATTTGAGCTGTTTAAAACAGGTTATATCGCCTATATGCATGAAACGCTCAAAATTTTAGAACGATTCACTATAGCCCGTTTATAGGTAACAGCTCAAGACTTATAAAGCGATTTATCACAAAAGACCTATAACCATTTGATTTAAAACATATTTCCTAGAAATATAGTTTTTAACGCTATTCTGAAAAGGGCTATACTCACACCCAATCAACTTGAGGCAAGGAAATAAATGCCAGTAAAATGAGCAGAACGACATCCTTCAGGGTATCGCGATCAATTGCGGCTCAACGCATTACCGCCTTCAACTACAATAATAACGAGGGTCCCACAGGGATCCGGGGCAACAATCATGACCAAGCTAGTGCCGTTTATCGGTGAGGAATATCTTGTGCGAGAAAAGGATGCCAGCAACCAATCCCTCGATAATGCCTTTGATGAGCTCGAAGCGCTCATCGCAGATGAGTTTGAAGAGCTCGATGACTGGGGCGATGAACTGGATGTATTCGATGACAGTTCCGATACTATCAGCGCTGAACTCAGCCAGGATCTGGAGACGCTGAAGCAGGAAACACCGCCAACTGCGACAAAGCCTGCTGCGCCAGCCAGGCCCCAAGCGGCAGCACCAGCCAAGCAAAAACCTTATACACTGGAAACCATTGACGGCGGTGACGGGCTATTACTGCGCCTTAAAGGAAAGGTCGATTTCAGCTCCCGGGATCTTATCTATCACTTTATCCGCGACATTCGCGAAGGCACGACCAAACACTACGATCTGGATTTGGCACAATGCCCATTGATCACCGTCACCGGCATTAGCCTGTTACTGCTGTTAAAAGAAGCCACCGCTGAACGGAAAGTAGAAATCACCCTGAGTAACTGCCAACCCAAAGTCTATCAGGCTTTGCATTGGGCAGGCATGGATAAGCATTTTCTGGTCGCACCTGTTTAACCCACACACCTGATTATTTTTTAGCCGCCCCTGTATGGAAGCAGGGGTATCTATTCCCCATGGTTCTTGGACGCAGGTTGGCGAACTCTTTATCCTGCTGGCAATCCAATCTCAATACTCAGGGACAATATGACAAGGCTGTTATTGACGCAGAAAACACTGTCAGGCGTAGCACTGCTACTAACCTGTGTGACCGCCTGGAGCGCAAGTAAGCAGATCGCCGTAGAAGTTGAATTTGTTGAAAGCGGCACAAGTATTGGGCAAGACGAGCAAACCAATACTCTGCATTTCAATTCAAGAACCCCGGCAAGTGCCCAACTGAGCATCGAAAGCCGAGGCAGAGAAATCGTGCTGCACTATCCCATTGTCCACAACAACAAGATTCACAATAGCCGGATTGAGGATTTGGGATCGAACGCTGAAAGCATCACTCTGACCTACTATTAACATCTCTCAATTAAGCGTAGGCCAGAGTAAGCAGGTAACGCTTACTTCAAGTTTACCCACAGAGCGTGTACAACGCCCGGGAAGAACATCAGTAGACACAATACAATATTGATCACCAGATCTTTACCTGCGCCCTTTTTCAGAAATACCGCCACCGGTGGTAACAACAACGACAAGATAATGAGTACTAACTTATTGTCCATAATATTTCCTTGTTAATGATGAATAATGAATAAGTCTTGGCCCGTCTACGCTACCAGAAAATAGATAACACTGGTAATCACAGCCGCTCCCAGTAAATTTAATCCAATCCCTTCCCGAGACATTTGCGCCACGGTCAGGCGCCCCGATGCCATTACCAAGGCATTAGGTGCAGTTGCTACCGGTAACATAAAGGCACAACTGGCACTGAAGGCGGCAGGAATCATCAACAGCGCAGGATCAATATTGGCTCCTATGGCTGCGGCCCCCAGTATCGGCATCAACAACGTTGTCGTCGCCGTATTACTGGTCACCTCGGTCATAAAGGTGACCCCAAGGCAAATACAGAAAATCAGCAGCAGCACAGGCAAACTTGCCAGCTCAGCCAATTGATTGCCCAGCGCCTGACTCAGCCCCACTTCCATAAAGGCTTTGGCCAGCGTAATGCCGCCAGCAAACAACAGCATTACGCCCCAGTGAATACTGCTGGCGGTGGGCCAATCCAGTAAACGCTGACCTTTACCATCAGGGCAAATACATAACACCACCACCGCCATTAAGGCCACAGAGGCATAGTTGGCTGTGGGTAATTCAAAAAAGCCACTCCAGCCGCCAAAGGGATTTTTTAACGTCATCCACGCTAAAATTGTGCAGGCAAAAATAATCAGTACACGCTTTTCAGCGATAGACATAACGCCTGGCTGGGGGATGGTAATGTTCTCGGCCGATTTAAGCCCTCGGGTTAACCACAAACCTGCCAAGGGCAGGAACAACAGAACCACCGGTAACCCAATGCCCATCCAGGTAAGGAAATCTTTTTCCAACCCGGTGACCTCTTTATAGACACTCATAAACACCAAATTGGGAGGTGTACCAATTGGCGTTCCCATGCCGCCAATACTGGCGGAGAAAGCAATGCCCAACAGCAAGGCTACCGTTAAGCGTTCGCTGTCAGCGCCCTTTACTCCTTCAATAATTGCCAGCGCCACCGGTAGCAGCATCACCGTCGTGGCGGTATTGGAAATCCACATAGACAGGAATGCCGAAGCCGCCATAAAGCCAAACACCAGGCGCTTGGGACTATGGCTACCAAAGGCATGTAACATCATTAACGCGATACGCCGATGTACGCCACTTTTTTCCATGGCCTTGGACATAATCGCACCGCCGACCAGCAGTAAAATAATAGGGCTGCCATAGGCCAAGGCCACCTGCTTGCCATCGAGAACCCCTGCGATCGGGAAAAAGCCCATAGGGATCAGTGAGGTTGCTGGGATAGGGATGGGCTCAAAAATCCACCAGAGCGCGCACAATACTGTGACGCCCCCCACTAACGAAGCCTGGGATGACCAGCCATAAGCCTGCATCAGCATAAAGGTAGCCACAGCCACCAACGGGCCAAACCAAATGGCTTGAGGTTTGTTCACGATGTAATATCCTTTCCTGCTTTTGATTTTTCCTGCCTGTAGTCAGTCGGACTCATGGCAAACCAGCGGCGAAATACGCGGCTAAAGTTGCTGGCATCCCGAAAACCCAGACGGAAAGCAATATCGGTAAAACTTAATTGGCTGTTCACCACCAATTGTTCGGCCATATCCTTGCGCACTTCATCCATCAACTGACGATAACCGCTACCTTCAGCAATGAGTCGCCGCTGTAGGGTACGCCCACTCATGTTAAGTTTGCTGGCCACCATATCCAGTGTTGGCTCCTGCAAAGACATTAAGCTCATAATTTCCTGCCGCAGCTGCAGTATTAACGGGCTACCGCCCAAACGATCCAGGTAATCGGACAGGGTTTTCTGCAGTGCCGCTTCCAGCGGCGGATTGGCATGGGGAGAAGGCGCTCGAACATCCTCTTTAGTGGTGCAGATAATTTGACTTTTAAGACAATCAAACCGAACCTCAGCCCCTAAAATGCGCTCATACTCACTGGCATCTACAGGTTGTGGCCGAGCCATATCTATAGATTCGATCACGACCCTTGTTCCCATACGAGCCAACATCCCATTCACTACCGCGGCAACCGTAGCATCCACCGCTTCGGGGATATGATTGAGAAACGTATCGACATCTATACGCAATTGGTTATGGCCAACCAAATGCAACTGCACATCAATTCCTGTACTCAGTACATCCAGATATTTTTGTAAATACTGGGCCCCTGCCTCAAGAGTGGGTGCTGCATCAATCAAAGTATCTAGCGCATAGAGAGAGGCATTTGCCAAGTACTGGGGCACCCGTAAACCAAAAGCAGGATCATCAGTCGCGGTAGCAGCCAATCCCCAAAAGCGCTCCATCTTTTTTATCGGCACCCTGGCCTCTGGGTCGGCCAGCAGCATAGGATCAATCCCCACCTCCTCAATCAGCGGTTTGGGATCGACGCCGGCGGCACTGACAGTTCTGATCACTGTTGCCACCCAACTGCTCAGGGTTGAAGGGTCTTCTGGGTATTTGGAGCTGGCCATAACGCTAATCTAAATAGAACTTACCGAAACTGCTGTAAGCGCTCCGCCGTTGTGGGGTGGGAAGAGAAATAATCCAACACACTATCCATGCTGGAATCAGAAGACTCATCACTACCATTATTTTCTTCACAGTGTTCCAATGTAGACTTCTGCTCTGTTGCCTCTGCGCTTTCTTCAATAACCTCTTCAGCGGCCTCTTCTTCATCAGCCTTATCAAATTTCACCTGACAGGCAATGCTTGCTTCAAGGCGCGTCATTAAATTTACAAAATGGATAGGTTCAATATTATTGGCTTTCATATATGCCAGCGCGTAATCGTCAGATTCACGCTCGAAATCCCGGGAGTAGGACATCTGTGTAAGAATCAACGGTAATGCCACCAACAGCTCTGAGGTGGTAGAGATATCGCCGGTAATCGCTACGAGAAGAAAGGCCAGTATAGAATCCTGGATAGCCAACCTCATGCCGTGGTGATGCACAACATGGCCAATTTCATGGGCCAAGACAGCAATCAACTCATCGTCATTTTTTGCCAACTGAACCATTTGATCGGTAAAAATCATGGTGCCATCCGGCAAGGCAAATGCATTGGCACCTACACGCCCACCATCACGGAATAACACACGCAACGGCTCCCCCGGATGCGCCGCAAGCACGGGCGCAAAACTCTCTGCCAGCCGCTGTTTGACATCCTCATCCAGGGTCGAGGGCTTCATAAATGTTTTATCGAGCATGTCCAGTGTCTGCTCACTGGCAAACTCACTGACCTGATGGGGCAACATCTTGGCAACATGTTTAGCCGTCGCGGGCACGCCATAAACCACCACGGCCCAACTAAACAACACCACCACCCCTAAGGTGAGCAGTACATAGTGCCAATGGGTCTCGAGTTTGTGAATCCACTGCTGGACCGGGCTGGGATTGATCTGTTGGCAGCACTGATCAAGCGTATCGTTATCTGCACACTCAAACTTGCCACCATTGGGAAAGTACACATAGCGGGGGGTATTGCCGAGGCGCGGCGATACTTTTAAGGCAGAAAAATCGCCACTGAAGACACAGCGGCGATCCGGCTGCAGGTAGAGCTTGGTCATGCCGCTGCCATCAATATAGCAACTGGCCTCTACCTGCTGTGAGGTTTTTCCATCAAACCATTTGCCGTTTAAGGTATACATCCGCTTAACGACTCGTTACAAACCGATATCAAAGGCAAACAGCTCACCGATCTCTTCACCCAGCGCATTGACATGCTCGGCTTCTTCGGCAACGAAGCTGTTCAAATCACCATCGGCGATAAAGGTTAAGTGCTCGGCCTTATAACGTGCACTGCGCACCTTGGCCCAGGGGATAAACAAACCTAACGTCAGAATGATACCCAACGTATTGGTCAACAGTAACAGGGCGTAGGACTTCACATCGTAGAAGCAGTGGAAACCGTGGGTGCGAATACCACTGGCGTTGTAAATAATATTGGCCTGTTTAACCGCGAAGTAGGCAAAGATCGCCAGGTAAACAATCACCGTACCAATCGCCGCCAATGCGGGAGTCAGTGCGCCTAAAACAGCCGCGGCTATACCACCACCTACAGCAATCGCCAGTACCATAAGGAATAACATGTAAAAATCTTTCGCTTCAGCGTCGAAGGTAAATTTGCTGGTGCCGTAACTGGAGTTTTCCACCACAAATCGCTTCTGACGGTAGAAGGCATAAGGAGCCAGTAAACCCAAGGTAAGCGGCACTAACAACGGCCAACCGATAAAGACTTTTACCGCTTCACCAATTTTGCCGGTAAAGTTAAAACGAATATTGCGATAAGCACTGTTTCTGGCATTAAAGGCCAATGAACGCACCACTAACCAGGGTAACAAGACTAATAACAACAGACCCATCACCATACCGGCAACAACACTGACCTGACCGGAGACACTGTAGAGCACTAAGAAGATAAAGGCGATAATCCGCCCCTGCAGAATTTTGACGGGATTGGCCAGGTATTCAAAACTGGCGCCATCGAGTTGGGTATTGCCGTAAAAATATTGTTTATTACGCACCTTGGCCCAGGCAGAATAAATCCCCAGGGTTACAATGGTCAGGAAAATATTGACGATCCAAATCTTAAAGTATTCCTTACCATTACCGGAGAACTGGAAGGGAATTTCACGGACATCTTCGCCAGCTTCTGCGACGGCCGCCATATCGGCTGCGTCTTCAGCAACAGCCTCGTCCTCTGTTGTTTCTTCTGGCAAAGAGACCTCTTCGGCAATTGCCTGAGACTCAATCACAGTAAGGGCGCCCACCTTTTCCAGTGCGCGCTGATACTTATCAGCCGTTTGCTGGTCCAGCCCTGGTTTGATGGTGACTTTGGAAGAAGCAAAAATCTGCTCGACTTTTTCTTCCGTCAGAGAGAATAAATTGATAAACCCCTGTTTGACCGACTGCAGGTCAAAACCGTCGAGGATTTCCCCATAAAAAACTACATCATAGCGATCTTGAGACATAGCGCCCCTCCAGAATCCAGATTTTCGTTATAAGCTTCCCTACTGATGCCTCTCCAGGCGATTTCCTGATGTGTATCAGTCGCTAAATAGTACCAGTCAGCCGTTTATCTGGCCATATCTGCACGTCTCTTCATTACACGACAATCACACCACTACCCTGTCGCCTGAAAGCAAGGAATCCTGTGCTATCGCCGTAAAATCGATCTAAACGCCTGTTCATATAAAGAGCGCCATATAAAAAACCAACAGAGAGACTTACAGAGAAATAAGGCTTATGAAAAAGTTTGTCCTGCTTGCCGCTGCCGCTGGAGCCCTGGGCCTCCTTGGGCAACATACGGTATCCACACTGAAAACCACAGCAGAAGCTTATGTGTATGGCTATCCCCTGGTTATCATGGAGGCAACCCGTAAAGCCACCGCGACCACTGCCAACATACTGAGTCACAACCGCACCTTCCCCGACCATAACTTCCGTGCCGTGGTGCGCCCCAATAATGACACCCTCTATTCCACCAGCTGGATTGATCTGACCCAGGAGCCGCAGGTACTCAGCGTTCCCGATACCGGGGACCGCTATTATGTGATGCCCTTTATGGATGCCTGGACCAATGTCTTTGCCAGCGTAGGCACCCGCACCACCGGTAACCAGGCTGGAGAATACGCCCTGGTCGGCCCAGACTGGCATGGCCAGCTGCCGGAGGGCTTAACACCCATTAACGCACCGACCAATATGGTGTGGTTAATTGGCCGCACACAAACCAACGGTCACGACGATATTAACGTTGTCGCTGAACTGCAGCAGCAATTCCGCCTTACCGGCTTAACGCAGTGGCAAGCTGGCACTGAGACTGCTACAGCCAACAATAGTGAGTTGACATTGAACAACGATGAGATCGCGCCGGTTGATCAAGTTGAAGCCATGGATGCTCAAACCTTCTTTACTGCACTCAATCAGATTATGGGCGAACAAGCGCCAGCCAAAGCTGATCAGCCATTGCTTGATCGTGTCGCATCACTGGGTATAGGCCCCAATGCCAAGCTCACCGATAGTACCTTTACCCTGATGCTGATGAACAAAGCCATAGAACTGGCGCGAGATAAGTTTGCCGCAACTATAGCCTCAAAAAGCGATAGCCAAACCAGCTGGGAATTAATTCGCGAAGGCATCGGTAATTACGGCACTGATTACAAGACCCGCGCCTTTGTTGCCAAAATAGGCTTGGGGGCTCTACCACCGGGGGAAGCCATGTACCCCAATACGGACAATGACAGTAAGGGCCAGGCACTACACGGCCAACATAATTACCGCATCCATTTTGCCGCCGGACAAACACCACCGGTCGATGCCTTTTGGTCCATCACCCTGTACGACGAACAGGGCTTTATGACCAACAACCCGATTCAGCGTTACGCCATCGGTGACAGAAATCAGCTCACCTATAACGATGACGGCTCTCTGGATATTTATGTTCAGCGAGGTCAACCAGTGTCAGGACAGGAAAACTGGTTACCCAGCCCTGAAGCCCCCTTTTCGCTGACCATGCGCATCTACCTGCCGCAACAGGCAGTATTGGCTGGCGACTGGAATTTGCCTGCTATCCAGAAGATCAATTAATACTTGGAAGGAATTAGCACCGCTAAGAGGCCGACTGCTGACGAAAATCGCTGGGTGACATCCCCACCCAGCGTTTAAAGACGCGGCTAAAATTACTCGCGTCACGAAAGCCCAGGCGAAAAGCGATATCGGTAAAACTCAGTTCACTTTTTTGCACCAGCTGCTCGGCCATTTCACGACGGACTTCATCGACCAACTGCCGATAACCACTGTTTTTCGCCACCAGCTTGCGCTGCAAAGAGCGACCACTCATATTAAAACTCTCTGCCACTCGGTCCAGTGAAGGCTCCTCCACCGTCATCAGCGACATAATCTCGCTTCTTACCCGACTCAGCAGGTTATTATCTTCCATGCGCTTCAAATAATCCGCTAACACCGATTGCAGCGCACTTTCCAGATTGGAATTGGCTGAAGGCATGGATTTGGTTTCACTACCACTACAGTGCAACCTGAATCCCAAACGATTCTGCCCAAAACGCACAGGCCCACCCAATAACCGCTCATACTCAGCGGCATTATCAGGTTCCAGACGCGGGGTATAGATCTCCAATACCGAAATACGATTTCCCATACGCAGCATCATACCGCTAATAAACAACGCCAAGACAGCATCGGCAGCCTCTGGCATGGGCTCTTCTTCCGCATCTGGCATTAGCGAATCGAACTTCACCTCATATTCGTCTTCGCGAATTTTGTGTAAATCCAACTCAATACCGGTGCTGATCACCGCCGAGTATTTCAACAGGTGTTTCCAACCGTCGATAAAGGTCGGTGCAACCTCCATCAAGGTATTAATGGCGTAAAGGGAAGCATTACTGAGATGTTCCGGCACACGTAAACCAATAGCACTATCGCCGGTGTGCTCCACAGCCAGACGCCAGAGAATACGCATCTTGCGAATAGGCACACGCGCTTCCGGGTCCGCTAACACCATAGGGTCAATGCCAGCGGTTTCCAGTAACGGCTTAGGATCTACACCAGCCGCACTGATGGTGCGCACAACAGCTACCACCCAGCCACTGAGGGAGGAAGGTTCGTCGGGAAATTTCTGAGTACTCATGACAATAGTGTAATCGGCGAGAGCCGCGCTAAACCACAGACTTTACAAAAGTTTAGCGCTTCTCAGCAGACCCACAAACCGGGCAGCCAGGATCCCGAGGCAGCTTGAGCTCTCGCCACTGCATGGAACGGGCATCCAGCGTCAATAAGCGCCCGGATAACGGCTCGCCAAATTCGGCAATCAACTTGATGGTTTCCAAAGCCTGCACCGAGCCAATAATGCCCACCAGCGGGGCCAATACACCGCTTTCGGCACAGCTGAGATTTTCGTCATCAATATCTTCATACAGACAGCGATAACACGGGGTATTGCCTTGACGAGGATCGAAAACAGATACCTGTCCTTCCAGACGAATCGCGGCCCCCGAAACCAGAGGCGTTTTCTGCGCTACACACGCCGCATTGATGGCGTGGCGAGTAGTGAAGTTATCGGTACAATCCACCACCACATCGGCCGCAGCAATCTGCTGCTGCAGGGCATCACCCGTCAGCTTCTCGGTAATACACACAGTATTGATACTTGGGTTGAGGCCCTGAATCATTTTCTCTGCCGATTCAGCTTTATTGTGACCAATGCGGTCGCCGGTATGGGCAATCTGGCGCTGCAGATTGCTGAGGTCCACCTCATCGAAGTCGGCCAATACCAGCGTACCTACTCCGGCACTCGCCAGATACATAGCCACCGGGCATCCTAAACCACCGAGCCCCACAATAAGAACCTTTGCTGCTAGCAGCTTCTCCTGCCCTTCCACATCCATCTGAGGTAGCATAATTTGGCGGCTATAACGGAGGAGTTGATCATCATTCATACAGGGGCCCAATACAACTTTATCGATAATAGCTGCCATTTTGCCAAACCATTGGTGAATCTACCATGTTTACCGGTGCCAACTGGAGGTTCGTCTATTTAAATTCGGAGGCAGCCGGTGGAGCTGTTCTTCGCGCCCATAAGCGGCAGGCAAAAGTCAGCGCTACATAAACTCGCAAAAAACGCTCAGACAACTTCCGCGACTACCCTGACTTTTGCCTGCCGCTTAAGCAATGGGCTGATTGCTACGAACAGCTCCACCGGCTGCCTCCTTCCTCTGTGCAACTACTAACAATCATTTATATATCTGAGGGTAGGTTTACCCAAGGGCGGGTAGTGCCAGCGACCAATCAGGATGCGTTTAAGACTTGTCCTGGGGCGGGAGCGTTTACGAGGACTGTTTGAGTGTTGTCCGCGAGTTCCGCAGTGCGAGCACCCCAGGACAAGTCTTGCAGCCGGGAGCAGGTACTACCCGCCCTTGGGTAAACCGGGGTAATAGCACAAACAAAAAAAGGCCCCAGAAAAGGGGCCAAAGAGATATGAGATAAAGAAAAGGAAAATATATTAATTCGTTGCCTGCGAAACTCGAGATTCTTTCTGCTTGTGGTAATAGTCCTTCAGCACAAAGAACGCTTTTTTCTTCTCGCCTGAATCAGACACCAAGCCTTTACGATTATAGGTATCCTGTATACCGTTTAACTGACGGTAAGGCGAACGGAAATCTTTCAACACCCACGGCGACATGCCCTGCACAAACTCGCTCTGCTCCAGCATAGACAGCTGAGCACGATAAACTTTCTCCTGGTACTCTTCAGACCAGATTGTCGCCTTATCAGAATTTAAACCCGCTTTGGCACCAGCACCAAATTCGGAAATAATCATCGGCTTACCAAAGCTATTGGCAAAACGAATACTCGGCATAACATCAAACATGGCCTTGCGGATCACATCTTCACCTACGGGTAACATGCGAGCAATAAAAGAAGAGTAGTACCAACCGAAGTATTCGTTATAACCCACCACATCGACGATATTACCCAGAGGGTCATCAATCATCACCACTGCTGGCTCACGAAGCACGGCAGCCATGGCCTCTTGAGGATTACCTGCAGTACCACCTTCTTTTGCATGCTGCTTTTGCACAAACGCCATCAGTTTTTGCTTATCCGCCGCTGCAACTTCAGGGTCCATCAAAATATTGGCTACCAAACGTTTGATAACTTCTTCGAATTCTTCAGAGATATTACCAATCAACGCCGCGGTAATCAGACGATCACTCTCGTCCAGCTCTTCCACGGTGTCGGCCAGCATTTTCAGGAAATTGTAGCGCTCTGTAGTGCGAGGAAAGGTTTCGTTAGCAATAGACCACAGTACGACGGACGCACGATTCAGATCACGACTCACGTTATCAGTAATTTGTGTCTTGGCTATTTTTTGTGTTTTCGGGTTATCCCAGTCAATCAGTGAAACGATAGGAATTTCACTCCAGACCATTAAACCGATTTCATCGGCCAGACGAACAGTATGTTCGTTGTGTGGGTAGTGGGCCAGGCGAACAAAGTTCGCGCCCATTTCTTTAATGAGTGCGAATTGCGCCTCAGCATCGGCGCGGCTATTAGCCATACCTTTACGCAGCAGGGTTTCTTCGTGCATGCTGATGCCGTGTAACTTAACCACCTCACCGTTAAGCACAATCTGCTTACCGCGGGTTTCGATGGTACGGAAACCGATGCTATCTTTCAGGATCTTGTCGCCATGAGCTACCTGAACCGTGTACAACTTCGGATTCTCAGGAGACCACAGCAGCAAGTTGGCTTTAGCAGAAAACGCTGCACGGCCATTTCCATCCGTTTTTGTGTTAACGACGATATCCGCTTCAGGTATTTTTACAGTCACCTTCTGACGAGCTGCTTTTTCCCCGCCTTCCAGCTGAACCCAGCCTTTGATCAAACCTTTTTCACGGTCGGCCA
Source organism: Maricurvus nonylphenolicus (assembly GCF_042854845.1). Classification (GTDB taxonomy): domain Bacteria; phylum Pseudomonadota; class Gammaproteobacteria; order Pseudomonadales; family Cellvibrionaceae; genus Maricurvus; species Maricurvus nonylphenolicus. The sequence goes on from NZ_AP031498.1 coordinate 4,000,351, forward strand.
GATAAACATGGTATTGGCCGATATGGGTTTCAGGAACGGAGACCAAACTGACATCACGGGTGATGCCGCCATACTTCCAGAAATCCGATGAGCCTTTGGTAGGAACCGTTGTATCATCCAAAAACGCATCAACCCGTACCATTAACTCGTTTTTGCCTGACGCGATATGGTCAGTAATATCAAAATTGAACGCAACATAACCACCTTCGTGGCGACCGATTGGCTTACCATTAATAAAAACTTCGGTGATATAGTTAGCCCCATCAAAATGCAGGTAGTAGCGCTCTCCTGTTTTTTTATTCACTTCCAGCGGGCGCTGATAAATTACTGCATCACGATAACGGTCCAGCACTTCCATCTGACTATTCCAGTCGCCAGGTACGCGTAATTGCAGTCCATCGTCAAAACTGATTTCATAAAGCGACATACCCGAGCCAGGTTTTATCCCGTCTTTGAAATACCCTTGCCCCAAGGCGAACCTCAACGCTTTACCTGCTTCATCGATAACAATATCCCAATCACCGTTTAGCATTTGACGATTACGGCTATCAATATTGATTAAAAGTGGATCCGGCTCCGAAAAATCGTATTTTTGGCCTGAGAAGAAAGCCATTAAATCATCACCTTCTCCTTCCTTTTCTTCTGCATGACCACTAAACGCAAAACATGCTGCCGATATCGATAGTCCCAACGAGACTTTTCGTTTTAAGCTTTTCATCACTCTTAACATCTTGTTACACCATTGATTAGTAATTATTAGATTAGAAGCCTTATGTAAACCGTAATAACAGGATCCATATCACTATAAATCCTGTTTTACTGTAAGGCTCACTCTCCTCAGAAGTCCATATTAACCCGTAAGCCAACCTGACGCTCAGCCCCACGAGGTATCTGATGTACACGAACATCAGCACCGCCATAAATGGCCTGAGAAGACGACATATTGCTCACGTATTGTTTATCGAATAGATTATTGGCAAATAAAGTCACTCGGTAATTTTCATCTTTCGCATCAATACCCATGCTTAAATTAAAGATACCGTAAGCATCCTGCTTCATCGCCGGGTCTCCAAGCAAATCAAAGTGAACATCATCCTGCCACTGATAGGAGAAATCGATAAATCCGTTAAACGGCATATTGTCGAACGGCAAAGTGTATTCACCTGCCAGGGTATATTTAAGATCCGGAGAATTATTTAGATCCTCCCCACTTAGATCCTGAGTACCTCCCACACAACCTTGAGCTGCGGTTTGCAGCGCATAACAATCAGCTTCTTCGAAGGATTTGATGGTGGCATCAATATAAGCAGCTCCCAAGGTCAAACGCAGATTTTCAGATACGAGAAAAATGGCATCAACTTCCAACCCCATAGTTTCCAGATCACCCACATTATTGAGCTTCAGCTCGGTAGAACCTGTGCTGGGATCATCGACACGACTTTGCGCCTGAAAGTCACTGTATTCTGAATAGAACAGAACCGCATTAAACTGCATTCTGCCGTCCAGCAACGTGCTTTTCATACCTAACTCATAGGCATCTGATGTCTCAGGAGCAACAGGGTTGTCGACACTGAAGGAAGAAAACGATGATGTCACATCATAAGCCTGGCCTTTGTAACCACGACTGTAACCACCAAAGAACATCAAATCGTCATTAGGGAAATACTGTAATGCCAATTTACCTGTTACGACTTTGTCTTTATCGGATTCATTATCAACCACAAAAGACTGATCACCTGCGGGCCCTAAAGGTGGTGTAAATGGATTATCTTCCCTATCGTAGCTAACCGAAATTTCTTCTACGTTATAACGTAAACCAGCAATCAAGGCCCACTGATCAGAAAGATTCAACTTACCTTGACCAAAAATTGCATAAGTCTCGTTTTCAGTTTCGGCTTCCCAATCGGCGTAAAAGAAAACAGGGCCTCGTTCAAAGTCTTTATCGGTTGTGTTTTTTGAATAATACAACCCGGCTACATATTCATAGTTTTCAAAAACCGGAGAAGTCAGGCGAATTTCTTGGGTTAACAACCGGGTCCCCGTAGAAGAAAACTGCTCTAGAACAGGCAGACCGGAAGCAAACGGCGGAGAAGGTAATGGCGCATCGGTACTATCCATATCCTGCATAAATGAATAGCTCCAGTCCCGGTAACCGGTAACCGGTAACCGGTAATGGACGTCAGGGTATATTCACCCAATGCGTAATCCAGTTTTAAGGTTCCAGACCAATCCTTGGAGATGGAATGAATATCGGTATCCAGGCGAACATCGGTGTTATCATCCGAGGGTGTTAACCCCGTCAACCACAGCGATGAAGGATAACCCAGTAGTACGCCGCCTAATAATGCGCCATCCTCAACGTAGGAATAAGGTCCTGCACAACAATCTTCATCTGCTTCATTGTATTCTCCAATAAAGCTAACCTGTAGATCATCACTGACATCCCAATTCAACTTAACGCGACCACCTTTGGTCACGCCACCATTGAGCTTTTCACCGGTAGAGATATTATCGATATTACCTTCGACATCACTGTAATAAGCACTGGCCCGAATACCCAAGGTATCCGTCAACTTGCCAGATACAGAACCTGAAACACGATCCTCATCATCGACAATTTTTGTATAACTTACTGATCCCTCAAACTCTTCCGAAGGCGCCTTAGTTACTATGTTAATCACACCGGCAGAAGCGCTTTTACCAAATAGCGTGCTCTGGGGCCCCCGTAATACCTCAACACGTTCAATATCCACCAGATTAGAAAATGCCTGGGCTGAGCGGGCAACGGGTACGTCATCAACAATGACCGCGACGCTTGGCTCGACTGACATACTAAATGCACGGGTACCAATGCCACGCAGAGCAATGGGTGAATTGTTTTTATTGGCCCCTTGGGTGATTGTCAGGGAAGGCGAAACCTTAGAGAGATCACTAAAGTTCTGAATTCCCTGATTTACTAGGTCATCACCCTGCATTGCAGTTACGGCAACTGGTACATCCTGGGCGCTTTCTGCCCGCTTTTGCGCGGTCACCACAACTTCTTCCAAGACCAGACCTTCGGCCATTACAGGTGAGCTAGCCAATAGACCTGCCGTAACCAAGCCTATAGCTGACGATAGGGTTTTCCGTTTAAGTTGTTTTGTTTTTATATATTGCATGAATACTCTCCAGTAGCTTCTTTGAGCTAACTCGCTTTTATTATCTTTTTAATACTCCCTCCCACTTTCCAGCCTCAAACCACACAACCGGAAAAATGGTAAGACCAATTTAAGGGTGAGCTACGATTATGTCAATAAATTGCTATAGAAAAGTACTAGAAATGGCACAATTGGTATTACCAAATATCATTTTCGGTAAAATGAGGTAGAAATTCATGACAATGAGCCACTATTACCACTTTTTTGTGGCAAATTTTGGCCAATTGACGACAAGTTAATCGTGAAAGGAGTGAAGAGAGAACAGGCTTGAGGGCTCAAGCCTGGCTAAAAATCAGGCTGAAATCAGCAAAACAACAGCGTGGGCAGCAATACCTTCCTTACGCCCGGCAAAACCCAGTTTTTCAGTGGTGGTCGCCTTCACATTGATCTGACCAATTTCAGATTCCAGATCATCTGCAATGCGCTCCACCATGTGAGAGATATGAGGGGCCATTTTCGGGGCCTGGGCCACCACTGTCATATCCGCATTGGCGAGTTTCCAACCTGCGGCTTTAACCTTGCCATAGACCATACGCAGCAGCGCTCGACTATCGGCATTCTTGTAGGTGGGGTCGTTATCGGGAAAGTGTTTGCCAATATCACCCATAGCAGCAGCACCCAACAGTGCATCACATAAGGCATGCAGCAATACATCACCATCGGAATGAGCTATCAAACCGCGCTCGTGAGGGATAACGCATCCGCCAATCACAATCTTGTCGCCTTCACCGAATGCATGAACGTCGTAGCCGTGGCCGATTCGCATGTTTTATTTCCTGCTTATTTTATGGGGTCTGACCCGCAGGGTCAGACCCCGTTTGGGAATTGTTCTGGGAGTTTAGAATAAGCTCTGCCATGGGCAGATCTTCCGGGCGAGTGATTTTAATATTGTCACGGCGGCCCTCTACCATGAGTGGATAGTAGCCCATTTGCTCTACAGCGCTCGCTTCATCGGTTACCGCCGAACCATGTTTGGCTGCGCGCTCAAGTGCCTCCAGCAAAATACCATAACGAAACATCTGTGGAGTTTGTGCTTGCCATAACACCTGGCGATCTACCGTGGTTTCAATACCATACTCGCGGTTAATACGCTTAATGGTATCGCTCACAGGTACACCGAGAATGCCTCCGACCAAGTGATCTTCCAACTCATTAAACAAGCCTTCGATATTATCCAGATCAACACAGGGACGTGCCGCATCATGCACCAGAACCCAATCCAGTTTGTCGAGTTTATCCTGTAGGTAGCGTAGGCCATTTAAGACGGAATCACTGCGTTCCTGCCCACCATCAACACGGATAATTTTCGGGTGCGCAGCAATTGCCAATGAATCCCACTGCTCATCAAAGGGATTAATGGTAACCACAATACCTTCCAGCAAAGGCAACTCAAGTAAACGCTCAAGAGTATGCTCAAGAATGGTTTTGCCATTAAGCTGCAGGTACTGTTTGGGGATTTCCGCTCCCATGCGCGAGCCAATACCCGCAGCGGGGACTATTGCCCAATAGTTTGCACTATCCATATAAGACTCTAGCGATCAATTATCCTGCTCCGGCTCCACAACCATAAAGAATGTTTCACCCGGTTTAATCATGCCCATATCTTCACGGGCGCGTTCTTCAACACTACCCAAGCCGGATTTTAAGGCATCGACTTCCAGCATTAACACGCGGTTACGTTCCTGCAAGCGCCCGTTTTCGACTTGCTGCTGCTGGATTTCACGATCCAGGCGCGCCACATCTGCCAGACTGCCCTCACCTATCCACAGGCGATATTGCAGGCCAATAAAGAGAATCAGCAGAATGGGGATAAGCCATTTCATGTTATACGCGGGACGCTAAAAAGTGAGATCGTAGAATAACATATCACATTGTGAATGACGTGAGATGCTAGACATAAAAGAGGCCAGAGTTCTTAACCCGGAGTTAGTTGGGTGGGTACTGTTCTTCGCGCCCATAAGCGGCAGGCAAAAGTCAGCGCTACGTAAACTCGCAAAAAACGCTCAAACAACCTCCGCGACTACCCTGACTTTTGCCTGCCGCTTAAGCATGGGCTGATTGCTACGAACAGTACCCACCCAACTAACTCCTCGCATTGTGCGGCATCATTCTATATTTATTTATCCGAAGGTAGGTTTACCCATGGGGGGAAGGCCCTATGACCAATCAGGCTGCGCTTAAGACTTGTACTGGGGCGAGGAGCGTTTACGAGGACTGTCTGAGCGTTTTACAGCGAGTTCCGCAAGTGCGACCGCCCCAGTACAAGTCTTGCAGCCGGGAATATGGCCTTCCCCCCATGGGTAAACCGGGGTATTAACACCAAACTAAAACAAGCAAAAACAAAAAAGCCCGGAATAAATCCGGGCTTTTTAAAAACGTGTCAGGCGTATTTAAGTAACTTACTTAAACTCAGCCATGCCACGGTAAGGCGCCTTCTCAGCACCCAGTTCAGCTTCGATGCGCAGCAGACGGTTGTACTTGGATACACGGTCAGAACGGCACAGAGAACCAGTTTTGATTTGACCCGCAGCAGTCGCTACAGCCAGATCAGCAATGGTGGTGTCTTCGGTTTCACCGGAGCGGTGAGAAATCACAGCGGTGTAGCCTGCGTCTTTGGCCATTTTGATGGCGTCCAGCGTTTCAGACAGAGAACCGATCTGGTTGAACTTGATCAGGATAGAGTTGGCAATGTTTTTCTCGATGCCTTCTTTCAGGATCTTGGTGTTGGTTACGAACAGGTCGTCACCTACCAGCTGTACTTTGTCGCCCAGCTTTTCAGTCTGGTATTTCCAGCCGTCCCAGTCAGACTCGTCCAGACCATCTTCGATAGAGATAATTGGGTACTGGTCACACAGCTCAGCCAGGAAGTCACTGAAACCTTCAGCGCTGTATACCTTACCTTCGCCGGACAGATCGTATTGACCGTCTTTGTAGAACTCGGAAGCAGCACAGTCCAGAGCCAGAGTCACATCAGTGCCCAGCTTGTAGCCAGCGGCTTCAACGGCTTCTTTGATCGCAGCCAGTGCATCAGCATTAGACGCCAGGTCTGGAGCAAAACCACCTTCGTCACCTACAGCGGTGTTCAGGCCTTTGGCGCTCAGTACTTTTTTCAGGGCGTGGAAGATTTCAGCACCTACTTGCAGAGCTTCGGTGAAGGTCTTGGCAGCAACTGGCTGAATCATAAATTCTTGAATGTCGACGTTGTTGTCGGCGTGCTCACCACCGTTGATGATGTTCATCATTGGAACAGGCATGGTGAACTGACCTGGGGTACCGTTTACATCGGCGATGTGCTCGTACAGTGCAACGCCTTTGGCTTGTGCAGCAGCTTTCGCAGCAGCCAGGGAAACAGCCAAAATGGCGTTGGCGCCCAGGTTGGATTTTGCGTCGGTGCCGTCAGCGTCGATCATGGCCTGATCCAGTGCACGCTGCTCAGTTACGTCTTTACCTACCAGCAGATCTTTGATGGTGGTGTTTACGTTTTCTACGGCTTTCAGCACGCCTTTACCCAGGTAACGACCTTTGTCACCATCGCGCAGCTCCAGAGCTTCGCGAGAACCGGTGGACGCACCGGAAGGAGCGCAGGCTGAACCTACGATACCGTTTTCCAGAATAACGTCAGCGTTTACGGTAGGGTTGCCGCGAGAGTCGAGGACCTCAAAGGCTTTTACATCAACAATCTTGCTCATGGTAACAATGGCTCCAGAAATTTTGTCCTGTAAAGAAAAATAAAAAGAAAAAATAAGTAAGAAATATAGTTTTAATTAATATCCAGTGGCGGCAAGGATTTCACCAGGTCATCCACGGCTTTCATCTCGGCCAAAAACGGCTCCAGCTTGTCCAGCGGTAAGGCACTGGGGCCATCGCACTTGGCTTCGCTCGGATTCGGATGTGCTTCGAGGAACAAACCGGCCAGGCCCAGGGCCATACCAGCACGTCCCAGTTCAGCCACCTGATGACGGCGACCGCCGGAAGCGGCACCACCAGGATCACGGCACTGCAGGGCGTGGGTCACATCAAAGATCAGTGGTGCATTGCCACTGACTTCTTTCATGGTCCGGAAGCCCAACATATCCACAACCAGATTGTCGTAACCGAAGGCGCTGCCGCGCTCGCACAACATGATCTTGTCGTTGCCGCACTCGCCGAATTTTTCGACGATGTTTTTCATTTGTGATGGACTCAGGAACTGTGGTTTTTTCACGTTAATCACAGCACCTGTCTCTGCCATGGCTTTCACCAGGTCAGTCTGACGCGCCAGGAAGGCTGGCAGCTGGATCACATCACAAACTTCAGCAACCGGGGCACACTGATGCGGCTCATGCACATCGGTAATCACCGGCACGTTAAAGGTGTTTTTGATTTCTTCGAAAATCTTTAAGCCTTGTTCCATGCCAGGGCCACGGTAGGAAAATACCGAGGAGCGGTTGGCTTTATCGAAAGAGGCTTTAAAGACATAAGGAATACCCAGCTTTTCAGTGACCTGCACGTAGCTCTCGGCTACCTGCATGGCCATATCGCGGGATTCTAATACATTCATTCCGCCGAACAGAGTGAAGGGCTTGTCGTTGGCAACTTCAATGTCGCCTACATTTATGACTTTCTGTGTCACGCTACAACCCTACTTCTTATTGGCAAGGGCAGCTTTAATGTAGCTGCCAAACAATGGGTGACCATCACGTGGCGTAGAGGTAAATTCCGGGTGGAACTGACAGGCCACGAACCAGGGGTGATCTTCGATCTCCACCATTTCTACCAGGGTATCGTCAGCGGACCAGCCGCCGATTTTCAAACCGGCTTCCTGCAGACGTGCCACGTAATTGTTGTTCACTTCAAAGCGGTGACGGTGACGTTCAACAATCACATCAGCGCCGTAGATATCACGGGCTTTACTGTCAGCCACCAGACGACACTCCTGCGCACCCAGGCGCATGGTGCCGCCCAGATCAGAGGTTTCATCGCGGGTCTCAACACCACCTTCTGAAGTTACCCACTCGGTGATCAGACCGATCACAGGATCAGGGCCGCTTTTGTTGAACTCGGTACTGTTGGCTTCTTTCAGCCCCAGTACGTTACGGGCGAATTCAATTACGACGGACTGCATGCCCAGGCAGATGCCCAGGTAAGGAATTTTGTTTTCACGGGCGTACTGAACCGCCATCAACTTGCCTTCCAGACCACGCTCACCAAAGCCGCCCGGAACCAGAATGGCATCGGCATCTTTGATCAGGTCCAAGCCTTGCTCTTCAACATCTTCTGCATTGATGTACTTGATGTTGACCTTGGTGCGGTTGGAAATACCGGCGTGATCCAGGGCTTCGTTCAACGACTTATAGGCGTCGATCAGCTCCATGTACTTGCCAACCATGGCAACGGTCACTTCGCTTTCCGGATTCAGCTTGCCATCGGCAACCACATCCCACTCAGACAGGTCGGCAACCGGGGCTTCCAGGCGGAAGTTATCCAGCACGATCTGGTCGAGGTTATAGCTTTGTAGCAGCTTGGGAATGGTGTAAATGGTCTTGGCATCGGGAAGCGGCACAACCGCCTTTTCTTCCACGTTGGTAAACAGGGCAATCTTGCGGCGGGAGTCGGCGTCCACTTCCTTCTCGGAACGACACAGCAGGATTTCAGGCTGAACACCAATGGAACGCAGCTCTTTCACAGAGTGCTGGGTTGGCTTGGTCTTGGTCTCACCAGCTGTGGCGATATACGGCACCAGGGTCAGGTGGATCCACTGAGCGCGCTCACGGCCCAGTTCAACTTTCAGCTGACGCGCAGCTTCCAGGAATGGCTGGGATTCGATATCACCCACGGTGCCACCGATCTCTACCAGGGCAATGTCATAACCATTACCGCCATCCAGTACACGGCGTTTGATTTCGTCGGTAATGTGCGGAATCACCTGTACGGTGCCGCCCAGGTAGTCACCACGACGCTCTTTACGCAGCACAGTTTCGTAGACACGACCGGTGGTAAAGTTGTTACGACGGGACATTTTCGAGCGCAGGAAACGCTCGTAGTGGCCCAGATCCAGGTCGGTTTCAGCACCATCTTCGGTGACGTAAACCTCACCGTGCTGGAACGGGCTCATGGTACCCGGGTCAACGTTGATATACGGGTCCAGCTTGAGGATGGTTACCTTCAGGCCACGGGCCTCAAGAATGGCGCCCAAAGAAGCCGAGGCGATGCCCTTACCCAAAGAAGAAACAACACCGCCGGTAACGAAAATAAATCGCGTCATGTATAGCCTTGCTAGATTGTTCGAACAGTTCGATTAGGAGCTGCTTTAGCGACGACCCCCTGTATATCGGGGCCCACAGAGGTATTTTGTGGGGCTCTTGTGCGTTTCTAAAGCTGTCCTCAAGATGGGACGCCAGTCTACCGGAAAGTGGCTCTCAGCTCAATCCAGATCTTGGCCTGATGGTGAAATTACAGATGGCTGTGAATCCTGGGTCAGCCTGGTCTGCCAGTCAATTTTGAGGCCGCCTTCGACGGCATAACCATCACAGATCCACAGATCCCCTACCGCCACCAATTGATCCCCCAGATACAGCAGAGGCACCCTGTCACGCAACCAGGGCTGTAGCCCATATTCCTGTAGCAGCTTCTTCAAGGTTTGCGAGTGATTTCGCCCCTGGGGCTTGCAACGCTCGCCGCCGGATCGGTAACAGACCCCGTACTCCCGCCCAGCCTGCAAACCAACATCAGCTTGCTCAGTCTGCAACTGACTGCTGCCAAGGGAGAGTGAATGGGTCAAATCCCAGCTTGTAGTCCAACCAGGCTCCGGGGTAGCAGGAGTTAGATACAAGTACAGGCGCTGTTGATAGCAGCGCATACTGTACCCTGCCCACTGTACCTCAGCTTCACTGTCCTGGCGGTGACTGATCAATTGTTGCTCAATTTGCAGCAACTGGGCGCGACTCGGACAAGCGATATTCAGCTGTTCACACCAAACACGCAGGAGTAACTGACGTCGGGATGAGGGAAGTTGCTGCAAGGCCTTCAGACTCAGATTGTGGCCCGCCCTATCCCGCTGTGGATCCATCTCCGCAAGATCATCAACCGCCAGGGCCTCACTCAACTCTGACTGCTGGCGACACAATTCAGCACTGGCCTGCCAGTTGCGGGAAAACTCCGGCCAACGGGCCTGCAGCAAGGGCATCACCTGGCGGCGCAAGTAGTTGCGATCAAAGCCTTCATCACTATTACTATCATCTTCCACCCAACGCAGCTCGTGGGTCTGAGCATAAGCCTCCAACTCACCGCGGGATAATTCCAGCAGCGGCCGATACAACTGGGCTTTTCCAATGGGGCGCTGTGCGGGGATAGCAGCCAATCCTTTTGGTCCCGCTCCGCGCATTAAACGCAGCAACAGGGTTTCAGCCTGATCATCGCGGTGATGGGCCAGCAACAGGCAGTCACCGGGCTCCAGCAAATCCTCAAAAGCCTGGTAGCGAGACTGACGAGCGGCTTCTTCCACACCGCCGCCAAGGTTACTGACCGCTACTGCGCGATCAACAAACGCCACCCCCAACTCGGCGCAGAAAGACTGGCAGTGCTCCTGCCACTGGTCAGCGTGATCCGATAATCCATGATGAATATGGCAAGCGATAATCGGCTGCGAAAAACCGCACAGACTCAAGCCATGCAACAGAACACTGGAATCCAAACCGCCACTCAAGCCGACGACCCAGCGCTTAACCCCTTCAAGCGCTGGCAGCTCACGGCGTAAAGTATGACTGACAATATTGATGGCATCACCCATAAGCTAATCGGATAAAGAGTTCAGTGAAATGCTAAGTGTACGCGGGAAGGGTTAAGTTAGGAAAGTTCGGCAGCAGGCGACAGGGGCTGATCGAGATCGGCCCTACGGGTCAAAGGTAGTTGTTGAGCAGGGACAGGACGACCATAGAGGTATCCCTGCACATAATCACAATTTAACTCGCGCAAGTACTCACTTTGTGCAGGTGTTTCCACACATTCAGCCACCACCGACAAGCCAAGACTGTGGGCCAAGGTTACTGTTGCCTGCACAATACCATCGCTGGCAGCATCATTACCCAAGCCTCGCACAAAACCACCATCCACTTTCAGGCTATCGACGGGTAAATCACGTAGATAACTCATACTTGAATAACCGGTGCCAAAGTCATCCAGCGAAATATGCACACCGACATTACGCAAACGTTGCAGGGTTCGATATACCGACTTGGGTGCATCAATAAACACGTTTTCGGTAATTTCCACTTCTAGATAACAGGGATCTAACTGGTAAGCTTTTAACAGCGACAAGATATCATCCGCCAGTTTGTTATCGGCTAACTGCGATGCACACAAATTCACTGCCACCCTGATGGGATCAAAACCCTGTTGTTGCCAGGTTTTATTTTGCTGGCAGGCTTCAGCCAACACCCATAGGCCAATACGGTTTATCAGCCCGACCTCTTCGGCCAAGGGAATAAATTCCGCCGGCGATACCCGCCCCAACTCCGGCTGTTCCCAGCGTAGCAGCGCTTCAACACCACTTACGGTGCCGGTTTTCAAATCTACCTTGGGTTGGTAATGCAGACTGAATTCATTATTTTCCAGTGCCCGGTGTAACTTGCTTTCCATATCCAGGCGCTCCAACGACATGGCGCTCATATGGCTTTCAAAGAAGCAGTAGTGGCCCGCGCCCTTGCCTTTGGCCTGATACATACTGATATCGGCGTGTTTTAACAGGGTGGTGGAATCTTCCCCGTCCTTTGGATAAACACTGATACCAATACTGGTGGAGATATGCAGGCTGTGACCATTAAGTTCAAACGGCGCCTTTAACGCATCAATAATTTTTTCCGCCACACGTCCGGCATATTCAGGCCGACGCAAATGCTCGAGGAAGATGACAAATTCATCCCCACCCCAGCGGCAGACACTGTCATCGGCGCGAACGGCTTTTACCAACCGCGCCGCAACTTTTTTCAACAACTCATCACCGATAGCATGACCGAGGTTATCGTTAATCACTTTAAAGCGATCGAGATCCAAAAACAGTACACCGAGGTTTTTCGGGTTGCGCTTGGCATGGTCAATACCGTGCTCCATACGGTCCATTAACAAATGACGGTTGGGCAGACGTGTTAAGGCGTCGTAGTTAGCGCGCTGGTATAGCTGTCGGGTACGCACTTCTACCAGGGTTTCCAGCCGCTCACCGTTCTTTTTCAGCTGCTTTTCCCGATCCTGAATCACATCCAGCATGGCATTGAAGCCCTTGATCAGGGTACCGACTTCGTCCTTGCGCTCGACCCTTAAACGGCGATCATAGCGTTGGTTTTGTGTGACATGACCAACCACTTCCACCAGTTTACTGATGGGCCCGGACATTAAACGCTGGCCGTATAGAGACAGGATATAAGCCAAAAACAGACTTAAGCAAAACACCCCCACAATAATCTGTGCATAACTGCGGGTCTGTTCATCTAACGCGGTATTGTCAGCGGAAATAAAGAAGTAGCCCACTGTCTGGCCATCCAGCTCAATGGGTTCGAAGCTGCTAATAACACCATCTTGCTCGGCATAAAAATCTGAACTCAGATCCTGCCAAGCAATCAGTTGCACACCATCGCGACGGTACTGAGCAAATACCTGGTGGTATGCATCGAAAACACTGGCCTGACGTACGGTGTGATCGGAACTAAAGGCATCAATCAATGCCCGCGCCGCATCACGGTCATAGAATGCCAACGCCGCTGCGGTAGAGCGACGCACCAGCGCTGACTTACTGGCCAGCTCGGCCTTAAGGTTTCGCTCAAAGCTAATAATATTGGTGGAGAAAAACAGCACAGATGCCAGTGCCAGACATAAAGCATTAATCGCTACAACCAGCACCACCTGCTTGTGGTGGAATGACAGCGCAGCAATACGTGCCTTGAGATTCATTCCCCAGCGCTTCATGACACGCCCCATTTCAGGGCAAAAGATAACCAACGGGCAGGGTAAAACACCGCCCTATCTCTCACACGAGATACGCGGATAGCCGAATCCAATGATTGGTACCCAAAAAGAAACATATTTTTCCAGACCCTGGCGGGTCTAAAGCCCTACTGATTGTGAGTGGGGATCAGCTGCTCTATGGCAGTCTTATCAGGTATGACCCGACTCTAAGTATCGTTATTTTTGTATTTGCGCCTGGCACCACGGGCTGAAGCCAGCCACTATCAGTGCGATTACACGCCTATTGTTAACGGCCGACCCACTGGTCAATCATTAACCAACCCGATTAAACGGCGGGCTATTCTACACGAAACCCGCCACAAACAAAATGGCACGATTTTCATCATAAAGTATGAGATACCTACTCAGTATCGCGCGATATCAGTCTGCGGAAATAAGAGGGTCGGCCAAGAAAATAAAAACTTAATATCGAGAGGCGGTATAAACGCTAGCTAAGGAACCAGTTTGGCCAGTTTAAGCAGCTCAGAGCTGATAGGTATTCCGGAAGCTTCCAAGCGATCTACATGCACCTGAAAACGCAAGCGCTGCTTATCAGGGTAAAACAACACAGTCGCCTGGCCACTATAGGGACCACCAAGATCACCAACCACTAAAGCATCATCCCTCAACAAAGCGTGCAGTCCTGGCTGGCGCATATAAATCATATGACAATCTGATACGGGCTCAGCATCAGACACCTGGGTAAGCGAGATAACCTTCACAGCTCTGTTCGGTGATCCCCTGTACTCGGCTCTATCCGACATGTCAGTGATAAAGTTCACGAAGGCAGCCTCACTGTCGACACACAGGTTAATCGGCTGCGATGCCGACAAGCCTAATTCCGTCCAACGCACAAAGCGAGTGAAGTGAAACAGATAGGCGGCCTTAAGTTTGTCCTCTCGACTTAATTCTGCGGCCTGGGTTGGCAGAGCGGAGAGCAGCCATCCACAGACCAGTCCTGCACTCAGACCCAGTCTTGTAAGAAAGCCCTTGTTGGCCAGAAAACCCATTGAGCTTAGATGCCCAACTCATATTTCAAACGCAGCTGCCACTGCTCTCGGGGCTGGGGGCCATTTAAATGTTGGTATAAAGGCGCACCCAATTCTGAGGTAAAACGGTGTCCGGCTACTGACCAACGCATACCCACTTTAAGGTCCAGTTGGCGGCCACCAAATAAATCCGGGTTGGTGATACTGGCTGGATAGGGGTAAGCACCGGCTACGGTTAAATCATCATCCTGGCCATGGATAGCCTGACGGTCCTCATAGGCCGCGCCAATATATGGCTGACCCCAATCGAATCCCTGAATGTCATATTGGCCGCTTAACCGCCAGTAATTGCCCAAGCGATATCCACGATCATTTTTACCGGTACGTAACTTGGCAGACAGAGCCAGGCTCCACTGATGCTGTCCCCAGCTCTGATAACGCAAGGACAATGGGAGGTCATAAGTTCCAGAACCCAGCTGCATGGTATAAGGCAACTGTTGATTGCCTGGAGCACGAGGTGTATCGCCCTTTTCATCGATAGAGCCGGTAGGAAAACTCAAACCAGCGGTGAGTGTCCAGTTGCTGAGTAATGTCTGGGACAAGCTATAGGACCCCACCACAGATACATCACCCAAACCCTCGGAATGAATGGTGAACTTATCATAGCCGGGAATACTACTGATATGATCGGTAGACTGCTTAATATAAGGCAAAGACAAGGTCAGCCCCCAACCGTCTGACTGGTAAGCCGCTGCCAACAGATGTACCTGCTGGGTAATTTCAGTGGGCAATACCGGGTAATTATCCTGGCTACGGGTTTGACCTGGGCGCCAGAGTAGTTCGGATTTAGCGATTTTACTATCGCCATCCTGATAACCATCTAACGTCAGACGGCTGTAGTGGTAAGAGAAGGTCCAGCGCTCAGCTGCAACGCCAGATTCATAAAGAGGAATATGCAGTAAATCCTGTAAACTCAACTCAGCAAATTCAGCTGGCGTTCCCTGGGCGCTAACAGTAGCGGACAGACTAAACCCGGCGGCCATTAATGCCCCCATACACCCCAAAAACTGCCGCATAACCCCAACGCCTCTCGATATATTGTTGTTTTTGACGCGGGATTATACATGATTTTTCCAATCCCCCAGGCAGCCTCAAGCCTGCAAGATCCAGCTAAAGCTGGGTACAATGACGCCCATTATCAGTTATGGATCATCTGTTATGGCCAACACCTCGAACACCAAGCAAACAGCCCCTTACGGTAGCTGGCCCTCTGTTATCAGCGCAGAATTACTCACCAGCCAAAACCTGCGTCTGGCCGAGCCCCGCCTGGATGGAGACACCCTGTACTGGCTGGAATCCCGTCCTCAGGAACAAGGACGCAGCGCTCTGGTTAGACAAGTCAACGGCCAAAAAACCGATCTACTGCCACCCCCTTACAGTATTCGCTCGAAAGCCCATGAATACGGTGGAGCCAGTTATTGCGTCGACCAGGGAGAGGTTTATGTCATCCTGCAGGATGACCAGCGGGTCTACCAGCTGCAAGAAAGCGGCGACCTCAAGCCCCTCACGCCCGAAGGTGACTTCCGCTATGCGGATCTGCGTATCGATCGCCAACATCAGCGCCTGATTTGTGTTCGTGAAGATCACACCTTAAAAAAGCAGGGCCAGGCCGAGGAAGAAACCAATGCTCTGGTGGCCGTCCCCCTGGATGCCAGTCAGGCAGTCAGCGTTCTGGTAGAAGGTGACGATTTTTATTCCAACCCACAAATCTCTCCCAACCATCAGCAGCTCAGTTGGCTGTGCTGGAACCACCCATCCATGCCCTGGGATAACACCCAGTGTTATATCGCCGATCTGGACCAGCACGGCAAGCTGTCGAACAAAACCCTGATCGCAGGAGATCCCGCAGCTGCAAACCAGGAATCGGTTTTCCAACCGCAGTGGTCTCCCGATGGGGATTTGTATCTGGTATCTGATCGCAACAATTGGTGGAACCTATACCGCTACCGCAATGGAGAACTTGAAACCGTCATAGAAAAAGACGCTGAATTTGCCACTCCACAGTGGGTGTTTGGTATGTCGACTTTCGGTTTTCTCAATAGCCAACAGGTGTTAGCCACCTATACCCAACAGGGGCGCTGGTATCTGGGATTAATAGATCTGCAGAACTCAACCCTTACCCAAGTTAGCAAAAACTATTCTGACATCAGCACAATAAACTGCGCCGCCAATCAGGCCCTGTTTATCGGTGGCGCACCGGATCAGCCCGCCCAAATTGTGCACTACCAGCAGGGCGAGCTTTCAGCCGTCGCTGAATCGGCGCAACTGGATTTTGGTCGCGAGGAAATATCCCTACCACAGCCGATTAGCTTTGCTTCCGGGCCCGATGGTCAAGCACAAGCCCACGCATTTTATTACCCGCCCACCAACACTCTTTGCCAGGGGCCTGCCGACGAGCAGCCGCCCCTAATTGTACTCGGCCACGGTGGGCCAACCGGGGCAACAGAAACCAGCTTTAATCTGAAAATCCAGTATTGGACCAACCGCGGCTTTGCCGTGCTGGACGTAAACTACCGCGGCAGTACCGGTTATGGCCGCGAGTATCGCGAGCAACTGAAAAACCAGTGGGGCATTGCCGATGTTGAAGACGTGTGCGCCGGTGCCGAGTATCTGGTGAAGCAAGGTTTGGCCAATCCCGAGCAACTGGCGATTAAAGGCAGTAGCGCCGGTGGCTACACCGTGCTGGCAGCTCTAGCGTTTGGCAATACCTTTAAAGCCGGCACCAGCCTCTACGGTATTGGAGACCTGGAAACCCTGGCTCGTGATACCCACAAGTTTGAAGCCCGCTACCTCGACAGCCTGGTCGGTCCCTACCCGCAAGATCAAGCAACATATCAGTCGCGCTCGCCGATCAATCATATCGATCAACTCAACTGCCCGGCGATATTCTTCCAGGGTCTGGATGACAAGGTGGTGCCCCCCAACCAGGCTGAAGCCATGGTGGCTGCCCTGGATAATAAAGGCATTCCCGTTGCCTATGTGCCCTTTGCCGGGGAAGGCCATGGATTCCGCCAAGGGCCGAATATTCAACGGGCGCTGGAAGCGGAGTATTATTTCTATAGTCAGGTGTTTGGATTTGAGGGTGACTCGGCTATTGAACCCGTAGAAATCAAAAATATCTAATAGCTAGGAATACGGGGTCTGACCCGCAGAGTCAGACCCCACGTTAAAACATCAAAAGTTAAGGCATTTAATGTATGGGCCGTTGGCGTCCCCCCCGTAAAAAAGGCTCCACCTATATCACCCCTGCAGGCGCAGCACGCATGCAGGAGGAGTTAACCCAACTGTGGAAAGTCGAGCGGCCTCAGGTTACGCAAGTTGTCCACGAAGCCGCCAAGAACGGTGATCGCTCCGAGAACGGGGACTACATTTACGGCAAACGCCGCCTGCGTGAAATCGACAGCCGGGTACGCTTTTTAAGCAAACGCCTGGATGAGCTTACCGTCGTCGACCGTATCCCCGACGATCGTAGCAAAGTGTTCTTTGGCGCCTATGTGACCGTAGAAAATGATGACGGCGAGGAACACTGCTACCAAATTGTTGGTCCCGATGAATTTGATATCAAAAACGGTAAACTCAGTATGGACTCGCCGCTGGCCAAGCTGTTACTGGGCAAGCACCTGGATGATGAAGTGGTATTGAAGACACCGGAAAAAACTGAACACCTCTATATCACCCATATCGAATACAAACCCTACATTTGATGCCAGCCTGTTCTATACTTGATGAGCGCCCCGCAGATAGGGGGTATAGGAATTTTCCGCACTAAATTTCGAACTTTTTTCGCACTACAAGGCCATCTGAAGGAACCCCATGAGCGAAGGTATTGAGGCGCCAAAGCGTTTTCTCAGTCTGCACTGGAAGTTGCTCATCACCTTGACCTTACTGGCAATCACAACTATTGCCGCGCTGGCTTGGCACAATTATCAACATGCCAGCCAGTATTTCTCTGAGCAGTCGACAGCTCGCCATCAACAAATACAATTTTCCCTCGAAGACATTCTGACCACTGAACAGAGGGCCCTAAGTAAACTGGCCCATACGCTGGTCCTGACACAAAAAAGTAATTTAACCCTTAGCGGTCTGAATGGCTCACTGGAAGCACTGTGGCCAACACTTCACGAGCAGTGGCAATTAACCGGCATGGCCTTAGTTGATCGACAATTGCAGGTCAGTGGCCAGCAAGGGCAGCTCGGTAATACAGAACCTCTCATTCCCTGGCTCAATAACCTCAAACAAACCATCGGCAATACATTGCTCTGTCAAAAACAGTGTATGCATTTGGTTGCCGCGCCCTTACTGAGCAAGCAAAAGTTTCTGGGTTATTTATTGTTAGGAGCACCGCTGGAACTTACTGGCAATCGATTCTTCAAACAAACCAACCTGCCGTTAAGTATTGTGCAACTCACCCCATCGCCCTATGAAAAACCCGACATCGAAGAGTGGCAGGCACAGTTTTTTTCCTTTGAAACAACACCACAACCCCTGCTGCGTCCCCTGCTCGCTGAACTCGCCCTCAACTATAGTTTGCACCAGGCAACACAAGCTGATCGTCAGCTCAACTTTGGCGGTAATCGCTGGAGCGTTCCACTGTTAACCTCTGAATTAGCAGCCAACCAAACACTGTATTTTGCCACTGCCTACAATCTCGACAAGCAACAACAAGATCTCAGCCTTTATATCAAACGCCAGATAACCATTTTGGCCAGCTGTATTATCATTGGCTTATTGCTGTTGTGGTGGATCAGTTGGCGTAACGTCAGTCGCTTGAATACGTTAACCAGTACCTTTCCCATGCTAGGGCAACGCCTGTTTCAGGAAGCTCGGGAAAAGATTGACGGTATACGCAAGAGCGCTTTTTTTCGCGACGAGATCGACGTTCTGGATGATGCCACCACCACCCTGTCCTACCAACTGGAATCCCTGGAAAAAGCGGTCAACACCCGTACCCGGGAAATGGAGCGCCTGTCACTGCTCGATTCGCTAACCGGCTTGGCCAATAGACACTTGTTTTTATACGAATTGCAAAACGAGTTGCAACGTTTAAAACCCGGTAGTCAGTACCTGTGTGTCATTATGCTGGACCTGGATAACTTTAAGCGCATCAACGATTCCCTCGGGCACCAACAGGGGGATTTTCTGCTTAGCCATATTGCCAAACGCCTTAAGCAAGCGTTGAGTCAGCTCGGGTTAGTAGCCCGTTTAGGCGGCGATGAATTTGCCATCCTGATACCAAATATCCGTCAGCAAGCCAAAGCCGAACTGATTTGTAAAAAGATCCTCGAGTTTGTCCGCAAACCCATCACAGTCAATAAGCGGGAACTGGTCACCAGTTGCAGTATCGGCCTGGTGACCACCCAGCAAAATACTGCTGAAGATGATCTGATTAAACATGCCGAGCTGGCCATGTATCGCGCCAAGAGCCTTGGAGGCAATAACTACCAGATATTCCAACGCAATATGGCCACTGAAGCCAGTGAGACCCTGTCACTGGAAGGTGAAATTCGCCGCGCCTTTGAAGAACAGGAATACACCCTGTACTTGCAACCGAAGGTGGATATGGAAGGTCATATTCAAGGGTTTGAATCCTTAATCCGCTGGGATCATCCGGAACGCGGCATTTTACCGCCCAATGAATTTATTCCGGCAATGGAAAGCCTGGGCATGATCGAGGCAATGGATAACTTCGTCCTGGAAGCCAGCTGCCGACAACTCAAGGTGCTGGAAAAGCTCTATCAGGATGTCACCATAGCGGTGAATATCTCCTCGACTCACTTCACTGACAGAAATTTTATCAGTTACCTGAAATCCTGCCTCGATCGCTACCCCATAGATCCCAGCCGACTGGAATTGGAAATTACCGAAACCCTGTTGATGGAAAATATGAGTATTGGTCTTGAGGTCATTGAGCAAATTAAGGAGCTTGGCGTTCGCATTGCCATTGATGATTTTGGTACCGGTTACTCTTCCCTCAGTTACCTGAAAAAGCTACCTGTTGATACGCTGAAAATTGATCGTGAGTTTATTAAGGACATTCCTGACAGCGAGAGTGATATGCAAATATCCTCGGTTATTATCTTCCTCGCCAAACAGCTGAATTTTAAAGTCGTCGCCGAAGGGGTGGAGACCTCCGAGCAATTGGTCTTTCTTAAAGCCAACCAATGTGACCTGGCACAGGGTTTTTACTTCAGCAAACCCATTCCCGCGCATCAGGCGCTTTTGTTATTGGAAAGTGAACGCCTACATCAATAGACGTTCACACATTGAATCACAAAAGCATTACAACCCGGCAATCACATCCACCGCATATTTCACCCGTTCCTCAACACTGCGATTTGGGTGAAGGAGGGCTTGTTCTTCGGCGCAGGCTAAACGGGGTTCCAAGCCTTTGCCATTCGCTACCTGAATTGCCAACCCGGGTCTGGCATTAAGCTCCAATAACAGCGGCCCCTGGTTTTTATCCAGCACAATATCGGCCCCCATATAACCCAAACCGGTAGTATCAAAGCCCCGCACAGACAACGTCAGCAATTCATGCCACAGAGGGACATGCAACTCCTTCAACACCTTGCCTGTATCTGGGTGTTGCTCAATCGGCCTCGCATGCATCACGGCATTCAATGCCTTGCCTGTGGCGATATCAATGCCTACGCCTACCGCGCCCTGGTGAAGGTTTGCCTTGCCATCGGAAGCATGGGTCGACAGACGGGTCATGGCCATAACCGGATAACCTTTATAGATAATCACCCGGATATCCGGTACGCCTTCGAAGCTAAAACCTTCAAAGTCATCGGTAAATATAACCAGGGCTTCAATCAGAGCTACATCCGGTTTACCGCCCAAGCTATATAAGCCACTGAGTGTATTGGAAACATGACGTTTAATATCGGTGAGGGTTACTTTGGCGCCACTGGGTTTGACGAAGTCCTCGCCGTCACGACCGACAATCACCAAAATACCTTTTCCACCACTGCCCTTGGCAGGCTTAATCACAAACTGCTCGATATCCGCCAGGAAATCGCCCAGTTCATTGACGTTACTTTGCACCTTGCACACCCCCAACAGCTGTGGGGTGGCAATATCGTGCTGACGGCAAAGCTCTTTGGTTTTTAGTTTATCGTCCACCAACGGGTACAAGTGGCGGGGATTGTTCTGCGCTATGTAATGCACATTACGCTTGTTCATCCCCACAATGCCCAACTCACGCAGTTTTTTGGGGCTTGCTAATCCGAACATATCGACCCCCTATAGTTTCTGCATGGGTTCAAAACGACGTAGATCCGACAGGCGATAACCACTGTAACTGCCAATAGCAATAATAATGGCCAATAGGATCAACAACATTTCAGGGTAGAGGAAAACCGTATCGGCGATAATCTGATTACTCATGACCCCAAAGGCAAGAATGGCTGTCAGCAAACTGCCGCCACCTTGAATCATGACTTCATGGCCACCTTCTTCATCCCACAAAATCGACATGCGCTCGATAGTCCAGGACAAAATAATCATCGGGAAAAACGTCACCTGCATACCCCAGGCAATCCCCAACTTATGGCTGGTGATGCCAATGGCCGCATAAATAATAATCACGAACACCAGCACCGAGGCGATGCGTGGTACCAACAACAGATTGAGCCTGCTCATATAGGAACGCATCACCAAGCCGACACCCACGACAATCAGGAACAACGCCAAACCTGCCAGCAAACTGGTTTGCAAAAATACCAGTGCAATCAGAATGGGCATAAAAGTACCGGAGGTTCTGATACCCACCAAATTGCGCAGAATCACCACCACCAATGCCCCAAGAGGGATTAACAGCAATAATTTAAATGCATTTTGCTCTGCCAGTGGCAAACTGTAGATCGAGAAATCGACAAATGCACTGTGCTCGCGCGCAGCAGCATCAACAGCCGTTTCGAAGGTAGGACGTTGCTGTTTCAAGCTTGAAAAGGTGAAACTTGAATCCGTGCCACCGAAAATTTCCACCAGTGGCTCACTCGAACTCTGCAGAATAATGACTTCCTGCCAGGAAACCTTATCTTCCTCTCGAGGGTCGAATAGCACCCATTGCTGGCCATCAAACACTTCCAAAAAGAACAAGGCGGATTGCTTGCGCTTTTTATCGGCCAAGAAAATACCGCGACTGAGCTCGGCCGGAATGTTCTGCATAGCCAACAGATTAACAGCCAATGCAACCTGATCGCTGCGTTTATCTGAATCCTGCAGTAACACGGCAATATCGCTATTGCCTTTGGCATTAATATCAGACAATACCTGCTTAACCCGTGCATCCAATGCCAACTGCTGAGCATCCAGCTCAGCAACATAACGCTCGGCAGCTTGAGCGAACGCGCCCTGAAAATCAGGATTCGCCAATTCTGTCGACTTATCCCCGGTATCCGGGTTATCCACAAAATAGGTCTCCACCCGCATATAGAGCGTTTGAGGCCCCTCGGCAGATTCACTGCTCCAAACACCGTAGCGGGTTCCCTCTTCCTCAATGACTTTATAGTCATAGCCAGATGCTACCGCTTTGGAAAAAGCCACCTTACGGGCCGGATTCGGATCAGGCAGGTTCATTTTTACCGATACAGGTCCACCCTCGGCTGCAAACTCAATCTTGGCTTCAATGTCCCAAACCGTTTCTTTTTCACTGGCCAGTAACGGAAACCCCAGAACCTGATGTTTATAAATAACCGCGCTGCCGCCGAGCCCAATCAGTAACAGCACCAATATGATAATTTGATTACGTGAATTCACCACTCACTCCTTGAGGTTTAGTTATTGTTTTGCTCGGGATTTAGCGCCATAAATTTTTTACTGACATCCACAACCGCAATACCATCGAGGAAATTGCGACCAATCAATACCGGGAATTCAAACTGCTCACGGTCAGCCAGAGTGACTTCCGTAGGAATATTCAGATCCCCCAGTTGCAGATCCAGCATTACCACATAACGCTCCACCGACTCGGCATTATGGCGTTTAATTTTGGCAGTACGCTGCAGGGGCCGCTTCATGTCGACCTCTTTACCAGTTTCCCGGTTGCGGATGGTAAACGCGATCCAGGTATCACCGTCGCGTTCAAATTTTTGCTGCTTAATCACGCCAATGGAGGTCGTCTGTGCTCCCGTATCAATACGTGCTTTTTGGCGAATAGCTTCTGGCGCTACCGTCACCCATTCCACCTCACCAATATGCGCAACCTTGCCAACTGGCGGGCAATCGGGAGCCGCCACTGTGCCATCTGGTGCTTTCGTTATGGTTTCACATCCCGCCAATAACACCACTATGCCCCCAAGTACAAAGCCCTTACGGAAAAAACGTTTAACTGCGCTCATTGAATCACTCCTTCTGATTGTGCAACATCCACCAATAAATCCCCCGCCAGCCAGTTACGGCCGATTAACAGCTTGTAGGTCATGGCCGACCGGTCACGAAGATTAACCGCCACACGTTTATTTAGACCCTGCCACTCCAGATCGAGCTCGATAACGTAGCGCTCTTCAACCCCTTGAGCATTGCGGATGCGGGAGACATCTATTATCTCTGCGGTGTGGTTAGCTTGTTGATTATTTTCGTTCAGTGTTACAAAACGTACGGTTCGACCAATATAGGCCTTTTTATCCACAGCCTCTGATTCATCCTCAACACCAGCATCACTGATCACGCCCTCGACTTCGACATTCAGTGCATGTAGCGAAGTGACTCGTGCCCCGGTATCAATACGCGACAAGTAAGTAAGCCCTACTTCCGGAACACTGATAGCAGCGGTTTCCCCGACCGTGTAATAATCCGGTTTCTGACTGGTCATCTGATAGTAAGAAATCAGCCCCCCAAGGCAAATCCCCACCAATCCCACAACAGCGGTAACACTGATACTAACCCTGGCCATAGCCTTATCTCCTTTTTCCCTTAAAGCAATTACTATGTTGTACTTGGAAAGTTTGCAGTTCGTCAATCATAACTCTCAAAGCACTCATTATTCTGCTAAACTATTTGAATTGTCTGGGCCCAATATTAAAGCAAGCTTCACAACGCCCCAAATGCCCACCCAGGGAGTAAAAACGGGATGGAAAAAGCGCTATACCTCCCACAAAACGCGAGCAAGACTTACCGCCCCCTTACAACCTTTATTTTTATAGCCCTTACTGCCGCCTTTTACTATCTGATTGGTGCGGGCAGTAGCTATTTATCTATCCCTCCCAGCTCTGCCAGCGCCGTTTGGCCTGCTGCCGGATTCGCCCTGGTGATGATTCTTGTACTTGGACGCGCCATGGCCTGGGGAGTGTTTCTGGGTGTTTTATCATTTAACCTGTTTTTCCGTGATAACAGCTTTGATTTCGCTCAAATTGCATTGATTGATATACCGATTGCCATCGGCTCAACCCTGCAGGCATTGCTGGGAGCCGAAATTGTTAGGCGCTATGCCAAACGAACCAATACCAGCGAATATGCGCTGCTCAAATTACTGCTGATGATAGGCCCAGGTTGCTGCCTGATATCGTCAACCATTGCCTGCACAGGTCTATCACTAAACAATATCCTCCCCACCGAAGACCTCGTCCGAGCCTGGATTACCTGGTGGGTAGGTGATTCTGTTGGCGTGATGACAATCTACCCTATTTTTGTGCTTCTGCGTTTAAACTCGAATGCCAAGAGCCTGATGGCACGCTTAAGGGCTACCTCACCGGTGCTACTGGTCCTGCTGGCAGTTATTGTCTTCTTTGACTACGCCCGTGATAACGAGCAGGAGAAAATACGCACAACAACAGAAAAAGAAACCAAGGTCTTTTCCCTGGGTGTGGAAAAGCACATGACATCGATGACCAATATCGTACTCTCTGTGCATGCCCTGGTTAACAGCCACACCGATGTATCTTCACAGGAATTCTTGGATTATTACTACAACCGCTTACCCTACTACCAAGGCTTACAAGCTATCGAATGGATTCCGCACATTAACCACAAAGAACGTAATGACTTTGAAGAAAAGCTAAGCCAAATCTACCCTGGGAACTGGACAATTTCCGAACGCGATGTCAACGGCAATATGATCACCGCCAAACGGCGTGATAGTTATTTCCCGGTTTACTATGTCGCGCCTATCGAAGGCAATCAGGCAGCCATTGGCTTTGACCTGGCTTCACAGGAAAACCGTCGCAAGGCGATGGAAAAAGCGCGTCTAACCGGCAAGCTGGTAGCAACGGAAAAAATACGGCTGGTACAGGACTCCTACAATCAAGGACAAGAGCAAGCAGGTTTCCTGCTTATGTACCCGGTCTATCAGAGCGATGATTTCACTCGTTTAAAAGGCCTGGCCCTGGGGGTCTATCACGTTGGTGATCTTGTCGAAAGCGCACTCGTGGGGCTCAACACTGACGCCTATAATATCTTTGTCAGCGATATCACCCAACCCGACAAACCCGACCTGCTCTACCGCCGCTGGGATCAACCACTTGGCTCCAACACCTGGCGATCAACCTTAACCATTGGCGAGCGCACCTGGGCCATTGATTTTTGCCTTAGTGATCAGGACCTGTACAGCCAAATGGACTGGAACGTCTGGTTTGTTTTAATGGCAGGCCTGATGTTTTCCATTCTCTGTGCAGCCTTTGTCATCACCAGCCAGGGGAAAGCCCAATCCATCGCCAATGAAGTTGTGATAAAAACTCAGCAACTCAAACAAGCCAAAGAGCAAGCAGAGAAAGCCAACCGGGCCAAGAGTGAATTTCTGGCCAACATGTCCCATGAACTGCGCACACCACTTAACTCCATTATTGGCTTTACCCATCGACTGATTCACAAATCACAAGATAATCAGGATAAGCGCCTGGTAGATTCACTGGAAACCATTCATCGCAATGGCAAGCACCTGCTCAATCTTATCAATGACATTTTGGATTTATCCAAGATTGAGGCCGGTAAAATGTCCATCAGTACCGAAACCATCGCCTTGCCTGCATTAACCGCACAGCTGCAACAGCAAGCCCTGGCGCTTATTCCAGAAGGCACTTCGCTTAATCTTGTCACCCACTGCGGCGCCGACAGCATTCAAGCTGACCCCAAACGATTAACCCAGATGTTACTTAACCTCCTGTCCAATGCGGTTAAATACAGCGACCACGGCACCATAACCCTGACCATTGAGCCCAAAACCTATGAAGCTAAACCAGGAGTTAGCTTTAGTGTTAAGGATGAGGGCATTGGCATTAAGAGCGAAGATATGCACAAACTCTTCGATAAATTCAGCCAAATCAACAGCCCAGGCAAAGGCTTCATTGAAGGTACTGGGTTGGGACTGGTACTGGTTAAGGAATTCGCGGAACTGCATCAAGGTTTTATCGACGTTCAAAGCGAATGGCAGCAAGGCAGCTGCTTCAGTATCTGGCTACCGAATAAGGTATAATACCGGCCCACAAATTTTTTTGAGTTGGAGCCACCATGCTAAAAGCCCTGTTCCTGGATATGGATGAAACCCTGTGTGATACCACGGCGGCCAACCGTCAGGCACAGCAGCTATTGGGCGATAAAGTTAGCTCTCTGTATCAAGGCTCTGACGGCCAAACCTTTGCCAGCGCTTACGTGACCGGTATCTACCGTGAATGGACCGATGCCCAGCGCCAACGTTATATGCCAATAATCGAGCAACAAAGCGAAGGCGCCTTTCGCGTGCAATTAATACGCGACCTGTTGGCCGAACAAGGCATCGAAAATGTTTCTGAGGCCGATGCACAACTACTGCAAGATAAGTTCGACAGCGATCGCCTTGATGCGTTTGATTTCTATCCCGGCGTGATGGAGTTTTTAAGCGAAGCTCGCAAGCTCTTTAGCTTGGTTGTTATCACCAATGGTCCTGAGTTTTCCCAGGTTCCCAAAGTCGAAGCCGTTAACCTTGCCGATCACGTTGATCATATTATTATCGGCGGCCAGGAACCCGAACAAAAACCTGCCGTTTCTATCTTTGAAAAAGCCTTAAAGCTTGCCAACTGTGAAGCCCATGAGGCCATACATATTGGGGACAGTTTAAAAGCTGATGTGGCAGGGGCGTTAAACAGTGGGATCACTGCTGTGTGGATTCAACACCAACAACCACTGGATGCAGAACTGGGTATCAATCCGCACCATACGGTTATGCGCCCAGAGGAAATCCCAGCGTTAATCCAAGACCTGCATCAAAGCTAACGTTACAAAACCCTCGAAAAGAACACCTTACTTGGACTTAAGCTTGTGATTCGGTGCTGCCTTCCTGGACCCTCGGAGGCAGGACGCCGACGAGGGAGCGGCCAGGGATGGCGTACAGCGTTCCAGGAAGGCAGCACCGGATCGCAAGCGCCACTCACTTATTTAGCATACGTTTTTTGGAAGTTTTAAATCCAGACCGTGGCGGCCAGAGTCCCGTTGTCCCGTTAGAAACACGCTTTGCGCCATCCACTCTCGTTTACAAGCAGCGCTCTGCGTCGGCGTCCTGCCTCCGAAGGTTTCTAACGGGACAACGGGACTCTGACCTTCAATCCAAACTAATTTACTTCGAACGTAGATTTCGGATTAAGCTTCTACCTGAAAGCTTAATCCGGCGTTAGCTTGTAAACGATCGATCAATAAAGAACCCATTGCCGAAGCCGGAGTCCAAATACCACCGCTAGCGGCTTCTGGATTTTTAAGCAAAGTCACGGCGCTCTCTGCGATCATTTTACAAGTCGATCCATATCCTGGATCTTTATCACCTTTAACGCTGGCCTTAACAACATCACCAGAGGCATTACTACCTACAAACAGAACATCGTAGAAACCGGTTTCACGCTCTTCTTTTGAAGGACCTTCCCCGGGTTTTAATTTGCTCTCGGCCATAGACTTGTCTTCAGCAACAAACTTCGCCATTGCTTCGCCTTCATCACCCGGGCCGGTCAGCATCATTTCATCGTAGACAAAGTCTTCACCGTATTCGTGTTGGAGCAGGAAATTGGAACGGTGAATATTTTTGGTATTGATGGTTGCCATCACAAAAGGCGCAGACCAGCTGTTTAGATCTTCTTCAAAAAGCGGCGCCATACCATCGGGCTGTTGTGGGCCAGCAAAACCTTCGGTCAATGCAAACGGGTTCATTAGGACATTTATTAATTCTGGATTTTTGCCTGCAGCCGCCATAGTGGCTTTAAAACTCGCCATGGTGCCGCCAGAGAAAGTGCCTTTCATGGCTCTTACTCGCCCCTTAATACGGGACACAGGCCCGCCCAGCTTTTCCTTCGCAGCCTGCTGAAGATAATAAGCACCCAAGTCAAACGGCACTGAATCAAAGCCACAGGAAAAGACAATACGTGCACCGCTAGCTTTAGCAGCCTCAGCATTGACGCCGATCATTTCGTGCATCCAGGCAGGCTCACCGCAGAGATCCACATAATCAGTACCGGCTTCTGCACAAGCTTTCACCAGATCGGAGCCATATAACTGGTAAGGACCAACGGTTGTCAGCACAACGTTTGTGCTAGCCACCATCGCGTCAATGGAGCTTTGCTCGCTGGCATCGGCCACCACCAGAGGAACGTCTTTGCCAATACCCATTTCATCTCGTACGGCTTGTAACTTTTCCAGACTACGGCCTGCCATCGCCCAGTTAACGTCACCGTTTACGCCGTATTGGTTGTTGAGATATTCACATACTAGACGACCGGTATAGCCAGTAGCACCGTATACCACGATGCCATATTCACGCTGATTCGCCATTAAACTCTCCCTTCAGTTTCTTGTTTTAGAGTAATCAATCTAAAACTACCGCAAAGCCGCGCAATAAGCACGACTTTTCTTACTGTAGTACAAATACGGGGGGAAAATTTTTTAACCCACAGACTCAAGATTCCCCGTAGCCGGGGTATTGGCCAGCTTGCGCCAATGAAAAAAGCGTATCATTTGGTAGACCAAAATGGCTGTAAAAATCAGCGTACAACCCACCCACTGATTCGGTGCCAGAGTTTCGCCCAGGTATGCTGCTCCCAGAAGAGCAGTCCACATGGGCTCAAGAATCATGATCATCCCTGCGTTATTGGCATTGGTATGTTTGAAAGCATAGTTTTGCAACGCAAAACGCAGCAGTGAGGCCACCACAATACTGGCCCACAACCATTGCCATGTGCTTTCAGACCAGGTGAATTGCACACCTTCGGTAAACACAGCCAATACCGCACACACCGCGCCCACCATAAACATCTGAATGGCCGCCAGTGCCATTGGTGGCATCAGGGTGGAATGTTTGGCCGTCATCACGAATTGTCCGGCCAGGATTACCGCCGATAGCAGCAGATACAGCTGGGACGCCTCAAAATGAACATCGCCATCCAGCGCCAAAGCCGCCAGTCCCAGCACGGCTAATAGCAAAGGCCACAACATAAATAGCGGAAACTTGGTGCCGTAAACAATCCTACCGGCCAAGGGCACAAACACCACCGCCAGACTGCAAATAAATGCGCTCTCCCCCAGATGCTTACTCATCGCCAGGCCTTTAACCCAGGCCAACATGGCAACGGCAAAAAACAATCCCAACCCTATAGCCGTTAGCCACTGTTGCCGATTCATGGCCGCCAACTGAGGATATAGTATTAATCCCAACAAACCTCCGGCAAGGATAAAGCGCACCGCCATAAACTGCATGGGCGCAGCTTCGAGTAAAATCTGTTGCGAACACAACCAGCCAAAAGCCGCCGCCAGGGTGACCAGAATCAGGATTAAATCACCTTTAATCTGGGCCATTAGACGTACTTCACCGCACCGCCATCAATGCGGATATTTTGACCATTGATAAAGGCTGCACGCTCGCTGCACAAAAAGGCGACCAGATCCGCCACTTCTTCGCAGCGGGCAATACGACCACAGGGGTTAGGGAAATCCTGTGCAACCACCATGGCCTCCCAATCATCACCCCAGCCTTTCTTTTGCGCTCGAGCGCGATAACTTTCCTCAACCTCACGGGTCAAAATCAACCCTGGCGCGACGGTATTAACCGTAATGCCGGTATTGGCGAGTTCATGGGCAAGACTGACACTGACAGTAGCCAGGGCGCCTTTAGCAGCATAGTAAGCGGGCATGATATGGCCTGGAGCATGTGAGCCAATGGTGCCCAAATTGATAATGCGCCCCCAGCCTCGGGACTTCATCCCCGAGACGAGCCCCTGGGCAAGACGAGTGGCAGACAGCACATTCTTTTGATACATCTCCAGCCATTTGGCGGTATCGGTATCCCGCCACTTGTGGAAATCGGTGGTGCCGTAGTTATTGATCAGAATATCGACTTCGGTATCCTGCAGCTGCGCCAGCACCTGCTCACAGCCTTCTTCTGTGGCCAGATCACCAACAATATCCGCATCCTCGGCGCTGTTGGCGTGCACCAATACCTTCACACCTTCAGCTTTCAGGGAATCAGCAATCACCTGCCCGGTGCCGCGGTTGGCTCCAGTGACCAGTGCTGTCTTGCCGTGAATACCTAAATCCATTGCCTTCCCCCATAGCCTTTTACGAATCGGCAAACATCATAGCGCCTCAGTTCAGTAACACCAGAGCGGTTTCGGTCATTTGCCTGTCATTATCGACCATCCAGTCTGTTCAACTTAAATTTCGACTATTCTGGAAATATAGTTGACAAAAGCAGCCCAACCCCGCTACCTTACGTACCATGGAACATACCGATGCCGCCAAAAAACTTGCCGAGCTGGGTCATATCACCCGCCTGGCCATTTATCGTCTGCTGGTTAAAGCAGGCCCTGAAGGGCTTGCTGTCAGTGATATTCAGCAGCAACTGGACATCCCCGGCTCAACCCTGTCTCACCACATCAACCGGCTGGTGGGAGCAGGGCTGATGACCCAGGAACGTCAGGGCCGGGTATTACGTTGTGAAGCCTGTTACCCCGCGCTGACCCAGTTGGTGGATTATTTAATGGAAGAATGCTGCGCAGACCAACCCTGCTGCAGCGAATAACACAGGCAGAGATAACACTGCCGCAGGCTGGGCCAAAACATGGCCCTTTATTTTTCACTATTATTTCCATATTTCTGGAAATATAGATTTAAAAGAGATAATCACTATGCACATACCAACACTCTCAAAGGATCAGGTACAACAGCAGTTACAAACCACTCCTCAACAGGACCATAAGCCAAGAATCCTGGTGCTTTATGGCTCACTACGCAGCGGAGCCTACAGCCGCTTGTTGGCAAACGAAGTTGTTCGCTTGCTCGAAAGCTATGGCGCCGACGTCAGGCTATTCGATCCAGAGGGTCTACCCATTTACGACGGTGAAAATACAGAGCATCCCAAAGTACAACAGATACGTGAGTGGTCGGCATGGTCAGAGGGGCAGGTGTGGATAAGTCCGGAAATCCACGGCAATATCTCAGCGGTCTTTAAAAACCAGATCGATTGGCTGCCATTGGATCAATCTGCTGTAAGAGCCACACAGGGAAAAACCTTAGCGGTTATGCAAATCAGCGGCGGTTCACAATCATTCAACACTGTGAATTCACTGCGAGTACTTGGACGCTGGATGCGGATGTTTACCATCCCCAATCAATCATCCATCGCCAAGGCCTGGCAGGAGTTTGATGAAGAGGGTCGCCTAAAGGACTCATCTTTCAGGGATCGTGTAATTGATGTGGTTGAAGAGTTATTTAAAACTACGCTGTTAATGCGTGAACACAGTGAATTTCTGACCGAGCGATTTAGTGAGAACAAAACACTGTCAATGGAAGTCGCCAATATTGCGGAAGCAACAGGATTAAATGAACTATCGCCAACCAACTGTTGCCCATCACAAAAGCAAGCATGCTGTTAATTCATCTCGTTCGAAGTAAATTGCTTCGACTTAAGGTCATAACCCCGGAGTCCCTTTAAAGACCTTCGGAGGCAGGACGCCGACGCAGAGCGGGCATGGATGCCGAAAAGCGTGTCTTTAAAGGGACTCCGGGGTTGTGGCCGCCACAATCTAAATTTAAAACTACGATGACAACAGTTCTTAAGAAGTGAGTGGCGCTTGCGATCCGGTATACCCTTCCAGGAACGCTGTTCGCCATCCCTGGCCGCTCCCCTTCGGCGTCCTGCCTCAGAGGGTCCTGGAAGGGTATACCGAATCCCAAGCTTAAGGCTGACCATAGATATTCTTTCCGTCTAAAGTAGTTTTTACTAGGTGCCAACTCGATTCATTTATGGTTCAGCGATAGAGACTATACTTAGAATATTATTAGCCCTGGTTGTATCCCTTATGGCCAACGTTCTCTCTACACGATTACTGCTAGCTGTAACTCTATTGGCAATGTTAGGTTGCAGCGGCATTCCTAAAGACGATTTCAAGCAGAAGTTCGGGCTTGCTTCAGATTACTTTGGTCCTCATTTCGAGTTCTTTTATGTGCCGTCTTACGGCTGGATTGCCGACCGTGAATTCGTCAAACTCACCCCTCTAGGCGATCCCTCGGCTGATGCGTATCAGCTGGCGCAAATGTTAAGCCTGGGAGCCACCCAAACTACACGTGTAGCCGTTTACAGCCCTACCCCGGAAAAAGCCCACAATATTCTACGCAATGCGCTTTATCTACAACACGGCGAAAAGCTCCCCTATTTGGAAATTCTGGTGATTGGCAAAACGGATGATGTCTCTACGATCGAAGAGGATGTGTTACAGGTAGATGCAAAATTTCACGCCATTCATGCAGACACAGCCTGGTCAAACACCTATTAAGTTCAACACGTCATCTACGCTTTATTTACGCCTTTTAGCGGGCACAAATTCACCCACTGTTGTGCAGCTTTAACCCACTTAATTTCCCTAACAACCCATGTAATCGCGCGGTAAAAAGACAACAGCATGGTCTGAACCTTGCAAGATGACTGTAATCGTTTTAGTGACTATTACCACATCATCATGCTAAAAAAAGCTGCGCTTTTTATCTTCGTACTACTGACCAGTGGAACCGGGCTGACTCTTTATCTTCCGGAGTATATTCCTCCAGGAGAAAACCCCAAACCCTTTGTGATTCTGGAAGATTCACTCAAGCAAGCATTGCAGGAAAATCTGTACCTGTATTCCAGTTATGCGTTTGATGAATCCTCGGAGGACAAGAGCCAACCGGCTATACAAATCGGCATCTATGCTACGTTGGCAGATGCCCGTGTAGCGGCCTATGAGCTGGCCCGGAAGGACATCACGTTATCCCAGCTGCCAACCATTTTTAAAGCCACAGATATCAAACGCCAGTGGTATGTTATGGCACTGGGACCACTGCAAGATAAAACCGAATCACAACACCTGTTACTGCTGTTGCAGGAACAGTTAATCCCTGCATCCCCTATTGTCTGGCCCATCGCGCCGAAGAAATTCGATAGTCTTAAGTGAGCAAGAGCAATGACAACCAACACTTTACTGCAAAGGCCGTTTTTGGCGCTTTATCTTACATTTAAGTAAAGCCAGCAAATGGAAGAAAGGTGTATATGGTAGAATACAAAAAAGCCGGACACTGGATATAGTAGTGCCAGGCTAAAATAACTGAAACATTCAAAAAGACGTGATTGACGCCAGAAATTTCAAACTATTTTTAAGACTATGATTTGGAAGACTAAAGTGCTTGTACACCCAAGTGCTTTTCTACAGCCTCAACAATGGGAACATTCGCAGCGGGAAACTGGTAGTCAGACAACTTCTCCGGACTAACCCAACGCACGGTTTGCCCTTCGTTACCCACAGGCTCACCAGTAAAAGCCGTGACCAACCACACATCCAATAAAACCGACTTGTCAGGATAATCGTGACTAACTTCGATTAACTGTTCACAATCAGTTACAGAAATCGCCAACTCCTCTCGCAACTCACGCGCTAAGGCATCAGCAACGGGTTCACCGGTTTCCACTTTGCCACCGGGAAACTCCCACAAACCACCCTGATGCGCAGTCTGTGGTCGCAACGCCAGAAGAATATTACCGCCAGCCGAGAGAATCACGCCAGCCGCTACATGGATACGCTTTTTTTCCATAACCATTACCGCTCTGTTTTAAGTGCGGTATTCCGCATTAATGGTGACATACTCGTGAGACAGATCAGTGGTCCATACCCGGTCTTTGCTCTTGCCACGGCCAAGATCAATCCGGATGGTGATTTCTTCCAGATCCATTACCGCCTGACCCGCTTCTTCAGTGTAGGAGGCAGCACGACCGCCGTTTTCAACAATGAGCACATCACCAAGATGGACACGAACCTTCTCAGCATCCAAACCATCAATGCCCGCATAACCAATCGCCGCGACAATACGTCCCCAGTTAGGATCAGAGGCAAACAACGCTGTTTTTACCAGCGGTGATTGCGCGACAGAATAGGCAACCCGCGTACACTCACTGCGATCGGCGCCACCTTCAATTTGCACGGTGACAAACTTGGTTGCCCCTTCGCCATCACCAACGATGGATTGCGCCAGCTGAATATGGACGGCAACTACCGCGTTGTATAACTTGGCAAATAATTCACCACTGGGATCGGCAATTTCTGGCAAGTTGGCTTTGCCGGTAGCAATCAGCATGCAGGAGTCATTGGTGGAGGTATCACCGTCGACGGTAATGCGATTAAAGGATTGATTCGCGGCTTTCTTGACCAGCTGCTCTAACAGTGGCTGTGCCACTTTGGCATCGGTGGCGATATAGCCCAGCATGGTCGCCATATTGGGTTTGATCATGCCCGAACCTTTGGCAATACCGGTTACCGTTACGGTTTCACCGTCATGCTCAAATTGCATGCTGGCACCTTTCGGCCGGGTATCGGTCGTCATAATGCCCTTGGCTGCCGCTTCCCAACCGCCTTCACTGAGGTTTTTTACCGCTTGCGGTAGAGCTGCCGTCATACGTGGCATCGGCATTGGCTCACCAATCACACCGGTTGAAAATGGCAATACCTGTTCGGCTCTGGCACCAACTAGCTGCGCCACCAATTCACAACTGGCACGAGCATCAGTCATGCCCTGTTCACCGGTGCAGGCGTTGGCGTTACCAGAGTTAATGACCAGGTAACGAGCAGAGGTTTTGGCCAGGTGTTCACGGCACAAGGTTACCGGTGCCGCACAGAAGGCGTTTTGGGTAAATACACCGGCGACATTGGAGCCAGAACAGGCTTCTATCACCACCAGGTCATCACGGTCGCCGACATTGGATCCCGCTTTAATACCAGCACTGGTCGTACCTAAACGCACACCGGCTACGGGATGCATGGGGGGAAATGGAAAATGTCCAACGGCCATAAGCGCCTCGAAATCTTTTAACTGTTTAAAATTAACAAATTATATAAACGAAAAAGGCCAAGTGCTATCACTTGGCCTGGTATCACGTCTCGCGTTTCGCCTGAAGCGTTACGCCAGTTTACCGCAACACTGTTTGTACTTTTTACCAGAGCCACAGGGACACGGATCATTTCGGCCAACCTTTTGATCAGCACGCACATAGGGCGTGTGTTCAGGATCAGGTTCAGCCTCGGCATCTGCCCCTTCAGCTGCCAGGGCATTGGCCTGGGCGTGCTCAAGTTGCATCTTCTGCTCGGCTAAAGCCCGCAGACGCTGGCGCTCCATTTCTTCCATTTGTTCCTGGGTTACCGGCTCAACACGGGCCAGAATTTTAACCACTTCGTGTTTGAGGCTATCCAGCATTTCCTGGAACAGCTCGAAGGATTCACGCTTGTATTCCTGCTTCGGATTCTTCTGTGCAAATGCACGCAGACCAATACCCTGACGCAGGTGATCCATATTGGCCAAGTGTTCTTTCCACAGGCCATCCAGCACTTGCAACATGATCTGCTTTTCAATCTCCTGCATGACAGGACCAAACTGCTCAACCTTTTGATCGTAGGCAGTTTGTACTTCAGTCAGAATCTTCTCGCGCAGGGTTTCTTCGTGCAGGTGATCGTCTTTTTCCAACCACTCGCCAACAGGGATTTGCAGACCCAGCTCATTGGTTAGGTGCTCTTCCAGACCTTTAACATCCCACTGTTCTTCCAGGCTTTGCGGAGGAATATAGCCGTTAACGGTTTCGTTAATCACATCGGCGCGAATGGCGGTAATGGTTTCGGCGATGGTTTCAGACTCCAGCAATTCGTTACGCTGCTGGTACACCACCTGACGCTGGTCGTTAGCCACATCATCGAATTCCAGTAACTGCTTACGAATATCGAAGTTACGACCTTCTACTTTACGCTGGGCTTTTTCAATGGCGTTAGAGACCATACGGTGCTCAATGGCTTCGCCTTTTTCCATACCCAGTGCCTGCATAAAGCCACGCACACGGTCAGAGGCGAAGATACGCATCAGGTTATCTTCCATCGACAGGTAGAAACGGGAAACACCCGGATCCCCCTGACGACCGGCACGACCACGCAGCTGGTTATCAATACGGCGACTCTCGTGGCGCTCGGTACCTATAATATGTAAACCACCGGCATCCAATACTTGCTGATGACGTTGTTTCCACTCAGCTCTGATGGACTCAGTCTGTGCATCGGTAGGATTTTCCAGTTCTGCTACTTCAGCTTCCCAGTTACCGCCCAATACAATATCGGTACCACGACCGGCCATATTGGTAGCAATGGTTACCGCACCTGGGCGACCGGCTTGAGCAATAATTTCCGCTTCTTTAGCGTGGTACTTGGCGTTCAGTACCTTGTGATCAATACCGGCCTTTTTCAGACGCTGGGACATTTCTTCAGAAGACTCAACTGAAGCAGTACCCACCAGAATCGGGGCGCCTTGATCACGGTAGCTTTTTACGTCTTCGCAGATTGCATCAAACTTCTCGTCGATCGACAGGTAGATGAGGTCATTCATATCCTGACGCGCGACAGGTTTGTTAGGTGGAATAACCACCACGTCCAAACCGTAAATATGATGGAATTCGAAGGCTTCAGTATCCGCAGTACCGGTCATGCCCGACAGGGTTGGGTACAGGCGGAACAGATTCTGGAAGGTGGTGGATGCCAGGGTCTGGCTTTCCTGCTGAATTTGAACACCTTCTTTGGCTTCAAGAGCCTGATGCAGACCTTCTGAAAGGCGACGACCAGCCATGGTACGACCGGTGTGCTCATCGATCAGCACCACTTGATTGTTCTGAATGATGTAGTCCACATCGCGACGGAACAGCATGTGAGCACGCAGTGCCGCATGAACGTGATGCAACAACGTCAGATTGGTTGCGGCATAGAGGCTATCGTGCTCTTCCAGCAATCCATCATTAACCAGCAGAGATTCGATCCTTTCGTGACCGGCTTCGGTCAGTTCTACCTGGCGTGACTTCTCGTCAACAGTGTAATCACCAACTTCCTCTTCCGAGGGAATGCCGTCCTCAACCATTGGTTGGGCTTTCAGCATCGGAATATACTGGTTCATGCGCTTATAGAGCGCCGAGCTGTCTTCCGCAGCACCAGAGATAACCAGCGGCGTACGCGCCTCATCGATGAGGATGGAGTCCACCTCATCGACAATGGCAAAGTTCAGCGGACGCTGCAGCTTGTCTTCCTTACGTAGCGCCATATTGTCGCGCAGGTAATCAAAGCCAAACTCGTTGTTGGTGCCGTAAGTAATATCCGCTTCATAGGCCTGACGTTTCAGCTCAGGATCCTGCTGAGACTGAATCACACCGACTTCCAGGCCCAGAGCCGTATACAGGGGGCTCATCCAGTTGGCATCCCGGCTGGCTAAGTAATCGTTCACGGTTACTACGTGTACGCCGCGACCTGAAATCGCATTGAGATAGGCGGCCAGGGTGGCCATCAGGGTTTTACCCTCACCGGTACGCATCTCGGCAATACGACCTTCATGCAGGGTGATACCACCGATCAGCTGTACATCGAAGTGGCGCATTTCCAGCACCCGGCGACTGGCCTCACGACAGGTCGCAAAGGCTTCGGGCAAGATTTTGTCCAGGGTTTCACCATCGGCAAAGCGCTGCTTGAACTCGGCGGTTTTGTCCTTAATCTGGTCGTCCGACAGAGCCTGGATATCCCCTTCCAGCTCGTTAATGCGTTTAACCAGTTTCCCCATCCGCTTGAGTTCGCGGTCGTTCTTGGAGCCGAAAATGCCCCGTATCAGTTTGCCTATCATGAAACAGTCCGAATTTTATTATTTGCCCGGTATTTACCGGTTACAGCTGGGTATTAACAAAGGATGCAAGTAAACCGAAAGGTGCCTGCAGAAGCAAGCAATTTGCAGAACTATCTTACAGTACTACCGGCTTGCGCGGTGAATATAAGCGGCAGGATCGACCGCACGGCCGTGCTTATAGACTTCAAAGTGGACATGGGGGCCGGTGGATCGGCCACTGGAACCCATGAGGGCGACAACCTGGCCTTTCTTGACGATGTCGCCAACTTTAACCAGGTTCTTGGAATTGTGTGCATAACGGGTAGAGAAACCACCACCGTGGTTCACTTCAACCATATCGCCATAACCATGGCGCTCGCCTGACCAGGTAACAACACCGGCGGCTACAGAAATGATGTCAGAGCCCATCTTACCGGCGAAATCCACGCCGCTGTGCCAGGCAATGTGACCGTTAAAGGGATCAGTACGGCGGCCAAAGCGGGAAGACATCCAGCCTTTTTTCACCGGACGGCCAGCAATAAAGATATCACTTTGGATTTTACGCTTGGCCAGCAGGGCCTCAAGGGTTTCCAGCTGTTGCTCACGGTCTTCAATTTGATCGGTCAGGTTATCAATCACTCCCAGGAAGCCTGGTGCACTGTAGGCTTCGCCCAAATCGTTGGACTCGGGGCCACCAATGGCCGGCGGGTGACTGAAATCAAATTCGCCTTTATCGAGTTTGGCAATAGTCGTTAGACGTTCACCCAGTGCATCGAGGCGAACAAGGCGGGCCTGTAGCTCAGCCATACGCAGGGTCAGGGCTGCCAACTGCTCTTCAGCGTGGCGACGGGTATCAGAAACCTGATCTTTTTGAGCTTTGAGGGCGCGATTCCAGATTTTGGTGGAATCATTGGTAAAGACATCGGCGCCATCGCCTTTGGTAGACTGGTAACCTAACCAGCCCCCCATGCCGACGGGGATGCCCAGTAAACATACAGACACAAGTGCACGCGTCCAGCCCCCAAAGGTAAAGCTGCGCGTACGACCATGACGCTTACTGACGACGATGACTTTCATTGCGGTATGACGGCGATATGCCTATACGGCCCATTCAATTCTTATAGTAGATGCTTGTGCAGATCCTTTCCTACAAGCAACCGAATCCTTTAGCCCTGATGTCGTCCCTTGGCACGGGCTTCTTTTGTACAAGACAAATCTACCAAATTTTTTGATTAGATCTGCCTATAAGATCACATTAGCCTTATAACTAGGCTAAATATGGCATATAAAACAAGGAATTACCAACAGTTATTGAGGTATCGCTCAAAGCCTTGAGCTGGAGCAACACAGCACGTCAAATATCAATCACATCGCCAAAACAGGCTTAATGTAAGAGATTGGTGCCGTAGATTCGTCCTCAAAGGTCACCACTTCCCAGGCATCCTCTTGCGCAATTAGCTGACGCAGGGATTTGTTGTTCAGTGCATGGCCGGACTTATGGGCCTTGAATTCACCAATCAGGCTATTGCCCAACAGGTACAGGTCACCGATGGCATCCAGAATCTTGTGCTTTACGAATTCGTCTTCGTAGCGCAGACCGTCTTCGTTGAGGATACGGTACTCGTCGACAACAATAGCGTTATCAACACTGCCGCCTTTGGCCAGGCCCTGGGAACGCAGGTACTCTATCTCGTGCATAAAGCCGAAGGTACGCGCGCGGCTCACTTCTTTTACAAAGGACGTACTTGAGAAATCAACCGCCGCTTCCAGAGTGCGATCCTGGAATACCGGATGGTCGAAATCGATGGAAAAAGAGACTTTAAAACCGTCAAATGGCAGGAAACTGGCAACTTTATCGCCATCCTCAACCACCACAGGACGTTTGATACGGATAAACTTCTTCGCTGCATTCTGCTCTTCTATACCAGCAGATTGAATCAGGAAGACAAAAGGACCAGCACTGCCGTCCATAATAGGCACTTCAGCGGCACTGACTTCGACAATGGCATTATCAATGCCCATGCCCGCCATGGCGGATAATAAATGCTCAACGGTAGATACACGCACATCCCCTTTCATCAGGGTTGTGGATAAGGTGGTATCTCCCACATTTTCAGCCTTGGCCTGGATTTCTACCACAGGATCCAGATCAACGCGACGGAACACAATGCCTGTATCAACAGGTGCTGGCAGCAGGGTTAAGTAGATCTTTTCGCCTGTGTGCAAGCCCACGCCAGTAGCGCGGATAGCATTCTTCAGTGTACGTTGTCTAATCATAGAAGCGTCTGTCTTTTTCCGGGGCAGATGAAACGGCGAATGTTAGCAGAGTTAGCAGCGTGAAACCAATACTAAAGTCTCATACTTGAACGTCCTTGTTGGAGGGGATTCTGCCGTCAATCTGTCCACTTATTGATCAAACCACTACCCAGGGCCATACCACTACCCATCAATAGGCAGTTGCCAGTCCTTTACTATGTCCTGGTACTTATTTATTAGGCGAATGCAGCTTAGGGATTCTGCATCCGCCCAATAAGACCAGGATCAGGCAAAAAAGTTTAATCTGCCTGGCGACGCAGGAATGCCGGGATATCCAGATATTCCATATCACGATCTTCCGGCAGTGGCTGGGCAGTCGCCGCAGAACCCTGGCTGGCCGCCGCACGCATTACTGCAGGCTTATCCAGCTCGGCATAGTCTGGCTGGCCGGTAGCCGCTGAACGCTTGGTATTATCCACAACAACCTTGGTAGGCTGTGGTCGCTCAGCGGTTTGTGGAACACCCAAACCAGTCGCAACAACCGTTACGCGCAGCTCTTCGGTCATCTCTGGGTCAATTACAGTACCCACAACCACGGTCGCATCGGCAGAAGCAAACTCTTCAACGGTGTCGCCGACTTCGGAGAACTCACCCAAAGACAGATCCATACCGGCAGTAATATTAACCAGAATACCGCGCGCGCCCTGCAGGTTGATATCTTCCAGCAGTGGGCTGCGAATCGCCGCTTCAGCCGCTTCACGGGCACGGTTCTCACCGGTACCGCTACCACTGCCCATCATAGCCATGCCCATTTCAGACATAACCGTGCGCACATCGGCGAAGTCGACGTTGATCATACCTGGGCGGATAATCAGATCGGCAATACCCTGTACTGCACCCAACAGAACATCGTTGGCCGCTTTAAAGGCATCCAGCAGGCTGGTGGTTTTACCCAACACCGCCAGCAGCTTTTCGTTTGGAATAGTAATTAAAGAATCCACACGCTCTTGCAGTTCTTTAATACCGGCATCGGCAATCGCCAAACGCTTTTTACCTTCAAACGGGAAAGGTTTGGTAACAACCGCCACGGTCAGTATGCCCAGCTCTTTAGCCACTTCAGCAACAACCGGAGCACCACCGGTACCGGTACCACCGCCCATGCCGGCAGTAATAAAGACCATATCGGCACCGCTTAATACTTCAGCAATACGCTCACGGTCTTCCATAGCCGCCTGGCGACCCACTTCCGGGTTAGCACCGGCGCCCAGACCCTTGGTCATGTTGCTGCCCAACTGCAGAACGGTGCGAGCATCAATATCTTTTAACGCTTGAGCATCCGTATTGGCACAAACAAATTCAACACCATCAACTTCATTGGCGATCATATGTTTAACGGCGTTACCACCACCGCCACCAACACCGACAACTTTAATAACCGCATTTTGCGGTACGCTATCTACCAGTTCAAACATGAGTTTTCCCCTCTTTTCCCTAATAAAAAAACTAACACTAATTAATAAAAATACAAATTTTTGAACAACAATTTTGTTTCAGAAAAACGTTAAAAATTTCCCTGGAACCACACTTTCACTTTATCCCACCAACCATTCGAAGATTCCTGGCTGACATAGGTATTTGCAGCCCGCCCTTCACGTTGGTGATTTACCGCATACTGCAATAAACCCACACCGGTTGAATAAATCGGGTTATTAACAATATCGCTAAGGCCACGTACATTTTGTGGTGTACCCAAACGCACTGGCATATGGAAAATTTCTTCAGCCAAATGCACAACACCTTCCATTTTTGCCGTACCGCCGGTTAAGACGATTCCCGCCGCACACAGATCTTCAAAACCACTGCGGCGCAGCTCAGCCTGTACCAGGGTAAACAGTTCGTCATAACGTGGCTCGACCACTTCAGCCAATGCCTGGCGCGACAAATCCCGCGGCTCGCGATCTCCAACACTGGGCACCTTAATAGTTTCTTCTGCACCGGCCATTTTGGCCAGGGCACATGCATATTTGATCTTGATATCTTCAGCATGGGGCGTTGGAGTACGTAGCGCCATGGCGATATCGTTAGTGACCTGGTCACCGGCAATCGGAATAACGCCCGTGTGACGAATCGACCCCTCGGTAAAGATGGCAATATCGGTGGTACCACCGCCGATATCCACCATGCAAACACCCAGCTCTTTTTCGTCCTCAGTCAGCACCGAATAGCTGGATGCCAACTGTTCCAAAATAATGTCTTCAACTTCCAAACCACAGCGACGAATACATTTCTCAATATTCTGTGCAGCATTCACAGCGCCAGTCACCAGGTGCACTTTTGCTTCCAGACGCACACCTGACATCCCCAGAGGCTCTTTAACGCCTTCCTGATCATCGATCAGATATTCCTGCGGCAAAATATGCAGAATTTTTTGATCCGCCGGGATAGCCACGGCTTGGGCTGCATCTATAACCCGCTCAACATCGTAACCGTGCACCTCTCGGTCTTTAATCGCCACGATACCGTGGGAATTCATACTGCGTATATGGCTACCGGCAATGCCCGCATAGACTGAGTGAATTTGGCATCCCGCCATCAACTCTGCCTCTTCAACAGCTCGCTGAATAGATTGCACTGTCGATTCAATATTGACGACCACACCTTTCTTCAAACCAGAAGAACGGTGAGAGCCGATACCG
The DNA here is from genome assembly GCF_042854845.1 of Maricurvus nonylphenolicus. Classification (GTDB taxonomy): domain Bacteria; phylum Pseudomonadota; class Gammaproteobacteria; order Pseudomonadales; family Cellvibrionaceae; genus Maricurvus; species Maricurvus nonylphenolicus. The sequence goes on from NZ_AP031498.1 coordinate 4,043,608, forward strand.
ACAATTTCAATTTCACCTTCCGCTGAAATTTCCCCAACGATTGCCACAACCTTGGATGTACCTATATCCAGGCCAACAATCATTCTATTTTCATTTGACTGAGCCATATTTAGCTAACCTCTTTAGCTAACTTCTCTGTAACCAGCATCCCTACTGTCGATTTAATCACTTTACGCTGTATGTAACTGTTTACCGCCAACTGAATACTGTGTCAGAGATTTATCTGTCACCTGTTTCCAGCCAATAGCAACCCCATTGCTATATCGCACATCGATTCGCTCTATTTCGCCTAACCGCTGCTTTAACTGCTGCTGATAGACCACCAGGAATCGCCCCACTTTTTCCATCACCTGATCACGACCGATAACAATGGGTAGATCATTGTCCAGTGTTAAAGTCCATGCCAGGGTTGCATCCGCTTGCAAACCTTTTACTTCCAAGCCGTACTTGCGCAATAACTGCGATAACACCTGATACTGTTCCATCACCTTTTGCGATGATGCATCCGGCCCTGTTAATACAGGCAAGCCATTCAGCTCACTGCTATCAGACAGCAGGATAACTTCACCACGTTGGTTCAGTACCCCGAGCGCGCCCCAGCGAGCAATGGGTTGATGCTCTTTAATGCGCACTTCCAGACTGTCCGGCCAACGGCGACTGACTGCGGCGTAATCAATCCAGGCTTGCTGCTGTAAATGCTGCTGGATCTTGCGTAAATCCAAACGCACAAAACTGCTGTCCAAGGCTTCGTAAACCAGTCCTGCCACCTGTTCACGATCGATAAAGGTAAACTCCCCTTCTATCGACACATGGGCTACCGGTTTGGCTGACCAGGTAATTGCCAACTGCACAACACCTGCGACCATTGTGCTTAACACAGCAGCACCCAGTATTCTCGCCATCCACGCACGTATACGGCCATTACCTTTCACTGGGGTGTTGGCTTGTTGCCTAACGGCCCCGCGGGGTTTGACCGGTTTATCGGCGTAGCGGCGATCAACCATCAGGCTTCTCCCGCCGTTTGTAAAAGCACTGTTGCCACTAACTGCTCAAAGCTCAGGCCTTTAGCTGCTGCAGCCATGGGTACCAAACTGTGGCTGGTCATACCCGGAATCGTATTGACTTCCAGAATGTAAAAATTGCCTTGTTCATCGGCCATAAAATCAACACGGCCCCAGCCTTCACATCCCAACGCAGCAAATGCCTTCAGAGCGATATCTTTTAGCTGCGCCTCAGTCTCAGCCTTCAAACCACACGGGCAGATATAGCGCGTGTCGTTGGAAATATACTTGGCTTCGTAATCGTAAAAGGTGTTGTCCGTTTCCAATTTAATGGGCGGTAAAGCTTCATCACCTAAAATCGCTACCGTGTACTCACCACCGTGAATAACACGCTCGGCAAATACACTGGCATCATATTTGGCTGCCGTGTGGTACGCCGCTTCCAAGGTGTCCGCAGCATTCACTTTGGACATACCAATACTGGATCCCTCGTGCGCAGGTTTAACCATCACCTCAGTACCCAAACGCGCCATCACGCTGGCAAAATCACTTTCGGCACTTAGCGGTTCATATTCAGGCGTCGGCAAACCGGAAGCGCTGAAAATCTGTTTACTACGCCATTTATCCATGGCGATAGATGAGGCCTGCACACCACTGCCGGTATAAGGCAAACCCATAAATTCCAGTACAGCCTGAATACGACCGTCTTCCCCACCCTTACCATGCAGGGCGATAAAGACGCGATCCAACTTGGCAGATTTAATCTGCTCAATGGCATCTTCCTGTAAATCTATTGCAACCACATCGGCTCCCAGCCCCTGCAGTGCTTCAAAGACTGCTGAACCACTCTGCAAAGAGATTTCACGCTCTGCCGATGTACCACCAAACAACACACCAATACGCCCCAGCTTTTGTAACTGGTCTTTGAGTGCTTGCGTGTTGCCTGCGGATGTTTGTTTTTTGGCTTCTGCCATGTTTCTACCTGTAACTACTTAATTTACTACTGGGTCAGCTTGCGCTTTGCCAATTCAACCGCCAACAACCCTACGTTGCCGGCCCCCTGGGTAATCACAATATCCCCAGGTTGAACAATGTCTTTAATCACTTCCGGCACACCGTCGATGCCTTCAACAAAAATCGGATCTAATTGACCGCGATTGCGGATACTGCGACACAGGTGACGACTGTCGGCACCGGCAATCGGATCTTCTCCAGCGGCATACACTTCCAGCAGCACCAAACTGTCCACCTGTGACAGCACATCGACAAAGTCTTCGTATAAATCCCGTGTCCGGGTATAACGATGCGGCTGATAAACCATAACCAAGCGACGCTCGGGCCAACCTTCACGCACCGCACGAATGGTTGCGGCCACTTCACGGGGATGGTGACCATAGTCGTCCACCAACATGGCGCCACCACCATCAACCGGATACTCACCGTAAACCTGGAAGCGACGACCAACACCCTGGAAGTTACTAAGACCCGTTTGGATCGCTACATCGTCCAGACCTTCATCGGTTGCAACCGCGACAGTCGCCGTTGCATTCAATACATTGTGTAAGCCCGGCATATTGATGGTAATCGCCAGTTCTGGCTTGCCATCCGGACGCTTCACTTTAAAGCGTGTGCGCATACCATCCTGCTGCACATCGTAGGCCTGAAAATCATTGCCTTCATCAAACCCGTAAGTCAGAGTTGGTCGTGCAATATCAGGAATAATTTCCTGCACTACCGGGTCATCACCACACACCACCGCCAATCCATAAAATGGCAAATTGTGCAGGAACTCAACAAAGGTTTTCTTAACCTTGCTGAAATCACCGTCATAGGTGTCCATATGATCGGCGTCAATATTAGTCACCACTGCAACCATTGGCTGCAGATGCAGGAATGACGCATCACTCTCATCAGCTTCTGCTACCAGGTAGCGACTGGCACCCAGCTTGGCGTTACTGCCCGCACTGTTTAACAGACCACCGATAACAAAAGTCGGATCGCGATCACCGGCTGCCATCACTGAAGCCAGCAAACTGGTCGTGGTGGTTTTACCGTGGGTCCCGGCAACGGCAATGCCGTGACGGTAACGCATTAATTCGCCCAGCATTTCTGCACGGCGCACAATCGGAATACGTTGCTCACGGGCACCGATCATCTCCGGGTTGTGATTATCCACCGCACTGGAATTCACCACCACATCGGCACCGACAACATTATCTTCTTTATGACCGATAAATACGGTCGCGCCCAAACTTTCCAGGCGCCGCGTGGTAGCCGACTCTCGTAAATCCGAACCACTGATTTTGTAACCCTGGTTAAGCAGAACTTCGGCAATACCGCTCATGCCCGCACCGCCGATACCAATAAAGTGGATTCGACCAATACGGCGCATTTCTGGAATCTCAAATACCGGAGTTTCCATTTCCGCCTGCTCTGTTGTGTTCTTAGACATTAGCCATCTCTCCTGCCACTTCCTGGCATACAGCCGCCACTTTATCCGCCGCATCTGGCATAGCCAGTTTGCGTGCATTGTTAGCCATCGTAATCAGGCGACTGCGGTCCTGCATGGCATGGGTAATAAATGTTGTCATCACTTCAGCAGTTAAGTCACGCTGCTGTTTTATTTCTGCGGCCTGGTTATCCACAAGCCACATAGCATTCTTGGTTTGGTGATCATCAATCGCATAGGGATAAGGCACCAATAATGCTGCACTACCTGCTGCGGTTAACTCGGCCACCGTCAAGGCACCGGCACGACAAATCACCACATCGGCCCAGCCGTAGGCTTCAGCCATATCGTCAACGAAGGCATCAACCCTTACACGCTGACCATCAATTTCAATACCTTGCTCTCGGTATAAGGCCTGGGTTTTTTCCAGGTGGTTTTTACCCGTTTGGTGACGCACAACAACCGATTCTGCCAAACCGTCCGTCGCCAATGCCTGAGGCAACAATTCATTCAAGGCTAGCGCGCCGAGGCTGCCGCCAAGCACCAATAACTTCAGCGGCTCATCATTGGCACTGATGCGCAATTCAGGCTGCGGTAAATTGGCAATTTCCTTGCGAACCGGATTACCCACCAGCTGTGCATTGGGCAAGCTATCTGGAAACGCCTCCATCACTCGAGTCGCCATTTTTGCCAGCCAACGGTTAGTCGTACCCGCCACCGCATTCTGCTCATGAATCACTAACGGTTTGCCTAGCAATCTTGCCGCCAATCCACCGGGACCGGAGGCAAAACCACCTAAACCCAATACCACATCCGGGTTTTCCTGACGTAGGATTTGCATGGCATGCCACACAGCGCCCAATAACAGGAACGGCGCCTTTAATTTAGTGGCAATACCTTTGCCCCGGACACCTTCAATTTTTAAACAGTGCAGCTCGATACCCGCATTGGGCACCAGAGTCGATTCAATACCTCGCGCCGTACCCAACCACTTAATAAAAGCGCCCTGAGACTGTAGCTGTTTGGCCACAGATAGTGCTGGGAATACATGACCGCCAGTACCGCCAGCCATTACCATCACTTTTAAAGGTCGGTTAGCCATTGGCAGCAACCTCCAGCAGCTCTTCAGCAACGACGACATCATCGTTGGCAGAAACCGTCTGCTCCGGTTGCTTCACTTGCTTTTGAGCCGCTTTTTTCTTCGCTTTCTGTTTGGTTTTCTTTACTGGCTTTTCCGTAGCAAGTTCTGGCAGGGCTTTTACCTCCCAGTGAATACGCATCACCAGTGCCATCAGCGCACAACTAACTAACAAACTACTACCGCCATAACTGATAAACGGCAGAGTCAAACCCTTGGTAGGCAAAAAGCCGGATGCCACACCGATGTTAATCATCGCCTGCCCAGACATCATGATGGCAATTCCAAACACAGCAAAACCACAGAAGTAAGCCTGCTTGGCAATAGCCTGCTGTGCGATCGAGAATAAACGCACCATCAGCAGCGCAAACAAACCCATCACAATCGTGCTACCAATCAAGCCCAGCTCTTCGGCAATAATGGCGAAGATAAAATCCGTATGGGCCTCAGGCAGATAAAACAGTTTCTGCACACTGTGCCCCAATCCCACGCCAAACCATTCACCACGACCGAAGGCAATCAATGATTGGGTCAACTGATAACCACTATTAAACTGATCAGCCCACGGATCTAAAAAGGTAATCAAGCGCTGCATCCGATAGGGAGACAACACCGCAATCGCCGCCAAACCGCTGGCCCCCGCGGCAACCAACAAGCTGAAATGAAACAGTTTGATGCCCGCCAGAAACATCATCGCCACAACAGTAGCCACCAGCACAACCGTGGTACCGAAATCCGGCTCCAGCAGTAGCAACAAGCCGATCAGACCAATCACTACAACCGGCTTAATAAATCCACGCCACTGTTGACGCATTTCCGCACCTCGGCGGGCCAGGTAACTGGCAAAAAATACAATCGTACAAAACTTCACCGCTTCCGAAGCCTGGAAGGTTAATGGCCCTAACTGCAACCATCGCTGACTACCATTTACCTTGCGACCAATACCCGGTACTAATACGACCATCAGTAATAACAGGGCCAAAATAAGTAACCAGCCACCGTGGTTACTCCACAGGTGGGTAGGTATCGCAGCAACCAGAATCCCACCGCCAATGCCCAACCCCAGCCAGACAATATGGCGCTTAACATAAAACCAGGCATCACCGTAGTTGGCTTCAGCAAAACTGACCGATGCCGAAGCGATCATAATGATCCCCACTGATACAACGGCCCACCACAGAGATAACAGTGTCCAGTCAATGCGTGCCTGCCAAGGCAGGGCTGCGGTATTTTTTAAGGTTGCCGAGCTCATGCCACGACCTCCTTTACCGCATCAACGAATGCCTGACCACGTAACTCATAATTGCCAAACATATCGAAGCTGGCACAGGCTGGAGATAACAGGATTTTGTCTCCTGACTCCGCCAAAGTAATAGCCTTATTGACAGCATCAGTCATGGACTCAGCGAACACCTTTTTGACGGCATCACCTGCGACTTCAGCAATTTTTTCGCCATCCTCACCAATCAGTACCAAACCACGCGTCTGCTGCAGAGCATCATGTAAAGGTGAAAAATCAGCACCTTTGCCCACGCCTCCAGCAATCAAAACAATTTTACTGTCGGCTTCACGTAAACCTTCCAGCGCAGCCAGGGTTGCGCCAACGTTGGTGCCTTTGGAATCGTTATAAAATTCCACCCCTTGGTGCTCCGCCACCCACTGGCAGCGATGTTCCAAACCGGCAAACTGGCGCAAGCTTTCCAGCATGGCGTCCATCGGCAGGCCTGCCGCATAACCCAAGGCCAATGCCGACAAGGCATTCTCGACGTTATGACGGCCCGGCAAACGGATTTCGCTGACCGGCATCAGGGTTTTAAATTCATAGGCCAGGTGCTCTACTCCACCCTTGGTAATCAAACCAAAGCCGTAGCGATCCGGTTTGCTTAAACCGAAGGTCAGTTGTGTTACACCTGCAGCCAACGGTGGTGCTGTTAAGGCATCACCCCGATTGGTCACCACAGTCTCGGCGCCAAAATAAATCCGCTGCTTGGCCATATGGTAGGCGGCATAGGAATCATAGCGATCCATATGATCCTCACTGACATTGAGGATGGTAGCCACCTTGGCATTGAGCTTGTTAATGGTTTCCAACTGGAAACTCGATAGCTCTAATACGTATAAATCTTTTGCTGGCTCGTTTAGCCACTCCAACACCGGCTTGCCGATATTGCCACCGACACCAACATTTAATCCGGCTCGCTCCGCCATATCACCCACCAAACTGGTGACGGTGCTCTTTGCATTCGAACCAGTAATGGCGATAACAGGCGCAGTGATATTGCGCAGGAATAAACTGATATCGCCAATAACGGAAATACCAGCTTTTATAGCCTGCTGGATCGCAGCCTCTGCAATAGGTACGCCGGGACTGACAATAATCTCATCAACATTTAACAGGGTTTCAGCGTTTAACGGTCCCAACTCAACATGGGCATCCGGGAACTCTTGTGTAAAGTCCGCCAACGCACCTGGGGCCTCACGGGTATCCAACATCACAAAAGCCTCTTGCCGCGCCGCTAAATGGCGGGCAACAGATACCCCCGTCAGCCCCAGGCCGACGATGGCAGTTAAACGACTTTTTGCGATTAAATCAGACATACCCTAATTCTTTTGCCTTAACGCAGTTTCTTTTATCGTAACTTCAAGGTTGCCAGGCCGATCAAAACCAGCATGACGGTAATAATCCAGAAGCGCACAATCACGCGAGGCTCTGGCCAGCCTTTTAATTCAAAGTGGTGGTGCAGTGGCGCCATGCGGAAAATACGGCGTCCAGTCAGCTTGAATGATGCTACCTGCAAAATGACCGATACCGTTTCCATCACAAAGACGCCACCCATAATAAAGAAGACGATTTCGTGACGAACCACGACAGCAATAATGCCCAACGCTGCCCCTAGAGCCAGTGCGCCTACATCCCCCATAAATACTTGCGCGGGATAGGTGTTAAACCATAAGAATCCCAGGCCTGCCCCCGCCAATGCAGCACAGAAGACCACCAGCTCACCACCGCCAGCGATATAAGGAATATGCAGGTACTCGGCAAATTCGCTGTGGCCGACCAGGTAAGCAATAACACCCAATGCACCGCCTACCATCACCGTAGGCATAATGGCCAGGCCGTCCAAGCCATCGGTAAGGTTTACCGCATTACTCGAACCCACCACCACAAAGTAGGTCAGCACGATGTAAAACAGGCCCAGATCCCAGGCAACATTTTTAAAGAAAGGCACAATCAGCTGGGTTTCTGCAGGGCTTGCAGCCGTGGTGTACAAAAATATCGCAGCGCCTAAACCTGCCACCGATTGCCAAAAGTATTTCCACTTGGCGGGCAAACCGCGCGAGTTGGATTCCACCACCTTGCGATAATCATCAACCCAACCTACGGCACCAAAAATGGCCGTCACCAGCAATACCACCCAGACGTAACGGTTGCTTAAGTCAGACCACAGCAGGGCGCTGATAAAAATAGCTGCCAGAATCAAGGTACCACCCATAGTTGGGGTACCGGATTTACTGAGGTGCGACTGTGGACCATCATCACGTACGGATTGGCCGATCTGCAGATAATTCAATTTACGAATCATCCAGGGCCCCAACAGCAACGAAATGGCCAGAGCCGTCATCACACCGAGAATCGCGCGCATGGTCAGATACTGGAAGACAGCAAAGCCGCTTATATATTGTTGTAAGTATTCAGCAAGCCATAAAAGCATTAGGATTTGTCTCCGCTTTGTGTGAGTGCTTGCACGACCACGTCCATCCGCGCACTGCGAGAACCCTTAATTAAGACCACGGTATTTTTATCTACCTGTTGTTGTAGTTGTTGTATTGCATCCCACTGCTTTTCAAAATGCTGGCTTCCTTCGCCAAACCCTTCACTGGCAAAACGACTAATTACCCCAGTGGTAATCAGTTGCTCTACACCAGCTTGCTTGGCATATACGCCAAGTTCTTTCATTAAATCATTTGCGCTATCGCCCAGCTCACCCAGATCTCCCAGGACCAATACGGTTTTATCACGCGCCTTCAGACTTACCAGCGTATCAATCGCGGCTCTTACGGACCCTGGATTGGCGTTGTAGCTGTCATCAATAATGAGAGCCTGAGAAGCACCAGTTAATGCACTCAAGCGGCCAGCTACAGCCTGCAGGTTTTGTAACCCTTGCTGAATCTGTGGCAACTCAACGCCTGCTGCATACGCGCAGGCCGAAGCAGCCAGAGCGTTGGCGACGTTTTGCGCACCTAACAACTGCAGCTGAATATCAATCTCACCTGCCGGAGTAACCAAAGTGAAAGTCGGACCACCGTTCTCGCCTTGAGAAATATTTAGCGCACTAAAATCAGCCTTACTGGAAACCGAAAAACTCAACGGTTTTACATCGTCACGCAAGCTATCGCGCCACTGGCTATAAAACTGATCATCAGCATTGAGTACGGCTGTACCGCCAGCCTGCAAGCCCGCGTAAATTTCACCTTTGGTATTGGCTACTCCCTGCAGGGAACCAAAACCTTCCAAATGCGCCGCCATGGCGTTATTCACCAGCGCTATTTGCGGCTGGCCGATAGAAACCAGATAACCGATTTCGTGCAAACCACTGGCGCCCATCTCAATCACAGCAAAACCCTGATTAGACTCCATGGCCATCAACGTCAGAGGCACACCGATGTGGTTATTTAAATTGCCTTTCGTCGCATGCACCTCTCCCGCCTCTCGGAAGATACTGGCCAACATTTCTTTGACAGTGGTTTTGCCACTGCTGCCAGTAATCGCGACCAGGGTACCCTCAAATTGCTGGCGAGCCAGACGGCCAATATCACCCAGCGCCTGGGTGGTATCAGCGACCACAATCTGAGGCACATTTAACTGCTTGTTCTCACTTTCAACCACCAATGCCACAGCGCCTTGCGCTACCGCCGACGCCAAGAAATCGTGAGCGTTAAAATTCTCGCCACGCAGCGCAACAAACAAATCCCCTTGCGCGATTTTGCGGGTATCTGTACTCACCTGCTTAATCAGCAGGTCGTCGCCGCTCAAGCTACCTTCACAGGCTTGTGCAATATGTTGTAATGACAGAGAAGCAATCATGCGTTGCCTCCCTGTTGCTCAGAACGCTGCTGCAACGCTAAACGTGCCTGCACTACATCATCAAACGGCAATTTTTCAACACCGATTTGCTGATAGGTTTCATGGCCCTTGCCAGCCAATACAATGCAATCACCTGTCTGGGCATGATTAACGGCATAACGGATAGCCTCAGCACGATCTTCAACAACCACTGCAGTTTCAGTCTTCGTGATACCTGCGGTTATCTGCGCAATAATGTGATCAGGCTCTTCACCACGCGGATTATCGCTGGTCACCACAATACGATCCGCCAGACTGTCAGCTATCTGTCCCATCTGTGGACGCTTTCCTTGGTCACGATCACCACCGCAACCAAATACACACCAGAGCTGACCCTGACTGTGACCTTTAACCGCTTTCAGCACTGACGCTAAAGCATCCGGGGTGTGGGCATAATCAACCAATACGGTTAGATCCAATTCGTTCGCAACCGGTTGCATACGACCCGGCACAGCAGGCAACGTTGAAACGGCTTTTGCGATAGTTTCAAGTGACAAACCTTTAGCCAAAGCACCGGCAATCACGGCCAATAAATTACTGACATTAAACGCACCGATAACAGGAGCAGCGATATCACATTCCCCCATTGGCGTATGTAAACGTGCGCTTACGCCCTGTTGACCATAGGCAAGCTGTGAACAATAAATATCCGCTTGCGCATTATTGATGCTGTAACGCCATACAGGTGCTGCAGCCGCTTGTGCCGCTGCAATAAAAGACTGAGCAGCAGCATCATCGAGATTAATAACCGCGCGCTGTAAACCCGGCATGGCCATTAGCTTCAGCTTGGCATCGCGGTAGGCAGCTTCGCTGCCGTGATAATCCAGATGATCGCGACTTAAATTGGTAAATATCGCTACATCAAAACCAACTGCAGCGACTCGCCCTTGATCCAGACTGTGGGAAGACACCTCCATCACTACATTCTCAGCACCTTGCTGCTGGCACTCTGCCAGCACACGCTGGGTAGCAATGGCATCCGGTGTTGTCATGCCGGTTTCCACCAGTGACTTGCCAACACAACCATATCCCAAGGTACCCACAATCGCTGCCGAACTACCGCAAGCATCCAGCAAATGTGCCAACCAGTAACTGCAACTGGTTTTGCCATTGGTACCGGTAATACCCACACCAAACATGGATTGGGTAGGCTCGCCAAAATAGCGGCCGGCTAATGCACTCAACTGCTGATTCAACTCGGGTAATTCTATAATCGGTATATTCTTTTCTGCGCGCACAGCAATCTGATCGCCCTCGGCCAGCACTAAAGCAGCCCCAGCATCAATCGCCGCAGCAATAAACTTGCGACCATCGGCGCTATAACCGGGAACGGCGACAAACGTATCCCCCGCCTGCACCTGGCGACTATCCAGCACTAACTCACCCAGCTCAGCGCTCAACTGCTCAGACGAGAGCAATTGTTGCTGCTCCAGAACGCACAAAACCTCGGTCGGCAAAAGTGCCGCCAAGGTTAAGGCATTGGTCTGTTGTCGGGCCGACATCACGTTAACGGCTTCCGTTTGGACTGTGTGCTGGACACGGTTTCTACTGTTTCTCTTATTTCTTTTTGCGCTTCTGTTTTTACTTCTGTACTTGTTACTTTCTGCTTGTCGTTAAGCAATTTTTCATTCGGCGGCACGCGCATTAAGCGCAGTACCCCCTGTGTTACATTGGCAAATACTGGCGCCGCTACTTCACCGCCAAAATATTTGCCGTCGGTGGGTTCATTTATCACCACCACGGCTACCACTTTCGGATCATTGGCCGGGGCCATACCGGCAAATACACCGATGTAGCGATCAGCCGCATAACCTTCTGCGCCAACTTTGTGGATGGTGCCGGTTTTACCCGCGACCTGATAACCATCCAGACGTGCACGCTTCGCGGTACCATCTGGACCAACCACGGTGGTCAACATTTTGACCACCTGGTCGGCCAACTTGGGCTCAACCACCTGCTCGGCGGGAAGCCCTTCCCCAAATGCAGCGCCGGCTCTTCTAACGAGAGATAGGGGCTGCTTTTCACCACGATTCGCCAATACGTTGTACGCCTGCGCCAACTGCAAAGTTGTCACACTTAAACCATGACCAAAGGCAAAGTTGGCACGTTCAATCGGGTGCCACTTGCTTTTATTCGGCAACACTCCCACACCTTCACCGGGAAAACCCGTGCCAGTGCTTTGACCAAAACCCAGGCGGAAAAAGATATCCCGCACATGCTCCGGCTCCATATCCAGGGCCATCTTGGTAATGCCCACCTGACTGGACTTGGTCAAAATACGGGTCACATCAATCACGCCGTAGTTGATCGGGTCCAGCAGGGTTTTCTTGCCCACCCGGATATAACCCGGGCGAGTATCAATCAATGTTCCAGGCGTATAACGCTTGGTTTCCATGGCCGCCAGAACCGTTAAAGGTTTCATGGTCGAGCCAGGCTCAAACTGGTCGGTCAACGCCCGGTTACGCAATGCATCCACCCGAATACGACTCCGATCATTCGGGTTGTAAGCTGGCTGATTGGCCACCGCCAACACATCACCAGATTCAGTATCCAGCACCACCACAGAACCTGACTTGGCCTTGTGACGGGTTACCGCGGCTTTTAACTCACGGTAAGCCAGATACTGCATGCGCAGATCCACGCTTAACATCAGATCCTGACCCGGTTGCGGCGCACGCAACAGGCCATCATCTTTAATAACGCGACCCTTTAAATCTTTTACTACTTGCTTGGCGCCGGACTTACCTTGCAACCAATCCTCGAAGGCCAACTCCATGCCTTCGCGGCCTCGCTCATCAATATCGGTGAACCCCACCAAATGAGCCGCTACTTCTCCCGCGGGATAGTAGCGCTGATATTCTGTGCGGCCATAAACGCCTGGCCAGTCGTTGGCGAGGAGCTTTTCTGCATCCTGTGGCGGCATATGCCGACGCAGGTAAACAAATTCTTTATTGCGATAGCGGTTAAGTTTTTCCGCCAACGCGTCTTTATCTTTTCCTAATTCGCCAGCTAAAGCCGACCACACTTCAGGCGCTTGCAATAACACCTGCGGATTAGCCCACAGGGAAACTACTGGCGTACTTACTGCCAAGGGTTCGCCGTGGCGATCGGTAATCACACCGCGGTACGCCGCAATAGATTCCGTACGCACAGTGCGGGCATCACCCTGGCCCTGCAAAAACTCGAAACCTTTTTCCTCACCGGGCACAACCTGTAGACGCGCCAGATGGGTGAGCATAAATCCAACAACAACCAATAGAGCCAGTACAACAAAGTAAAAGCGCCAACGGGCAATCATCAGACCGTTATCAGTCTTTGATTTAACCGTTGCCGCCTTTGGCTTTTGTTGCGCCTTACTCATGGCTTCACCATTATCAGGTTGTCACCTTCGGGAACCTGCATCTGCAACTTATCCACAGCTTCCCGTTCGATTCGGCTATAGGCTCCCCAGGCAGACCTTTCTAACAAGTACTGCCCCCAGGCCACCTGCAGTTGCGCGGCTTCTTTGCGCAACACTTCCAATTGGTGCAATCGCTGACGCGTGGCATGGGTTGATGCCACCACAGCCAGGGCGGAGACCAGTACCAAGCCCCACAGAATCACCGTAATGATCAGTGGCTTGATACGGTTTGACCTGATACCACTTGAACCATGTCCCTGCTGCATCGCCAGTTATTTTATTTTTTCCGCAACCCGCATAATTGCACTTCGGGCTCGCACGTTAGCGTCAACCTCACCACTACTTGCGCGTACCGCCTTACCCACAGGCTTAAGACGGATATTGAGTTGCGACTCCATCAATGGCACCCCGCGAGGCACCTCGCCACCACGCTGATGATGACGAATAAACTGTTTTACTATGCGGTCTTCCAGCGAGTGGAAACTAATCACCACCAGGCGACCACCGGGCTTTAATACTTCCAACGCCTGATCCAGCAGCGCCTCCAAATCACCCAGTTCGTTATTCACCTCAATGCGAATAGCCTGAAACGCACGGGTGGCTGGATGCTTGCCTTTCTCCCAGGCCGGATTGGCCTCGGCCACAATATTGGCCAACTGCGCAGTTCGCGTAATCGGCGCCTCTTCACGCTTTTGCACAATGGCTCTCGCCATACGTTTGGCAAAACGCTCTTCACCGTAAACTTTTAATACGCGGGCAATTTCTGCCTCTTCCGCTCGAGCAATCCATTCGGCAGCGCTTTCACCACGTGTGGTATCCATGCGCATATCCAACGGGCCGTCATTTAAAAAACTGAATCCGCGCTCGGCGTCATCCAATTGTGGGGATGAAACCCCTAAATCCACCAGCACTCCATCGACCTGACCGTGTTTACCCAATGCCTGGATCTGTTGCTCCAGCTGGGCAAAGGAGTCATGCACGATACTGAATCTTGCATCTTCAGCCGCCAACTCGTTAGCGGTCTCAATCGCACGCGGATCCTTATCAAACCCCAGTAAACGGCCATTTTCAGTTAGCGCTTCCAGTACCAGCCGGCTGTGCCCGCCGCGACCAAAGGTGCCATCGACATACAGGCCATCCGAGTCCACTACCAGAGCGTCCACCGCCTCCTGCAGGAGTACGGTCAAATGTTTAAAGTCAGACACGGCAGCTCCTAGAGGGAAAGACTTTGCATTTCAATCGGCATTTCATCGTCAGCCGATTCTTCCAGTGAGGCGAACCAACGCTCTTCGCTCCACAACTCCAGGCTCTTACCTTGCCCAACCAGGATTAGCTTCTTCTCCAATCCAGCATATTCACGCAATGTGGGTGGTACCAATACCCGGCCATTACCGTCCATTTCCATAGGGCTGGCATAACCAATCATTAAACGCTGCAGGCGCTTAACGGCTTTATTCATATTGGGCAGGGCTTCGATCTGCGGCAGAACCTCCTGCCAGCGTGGCTCTGGGTAAACCACCAGACAACGGTCTTCGTGATTGGCCGTCATCACCAAACGCCCGCCACAGGCAGACGCCAGCGTCTCGCGGATGCGAGCCGGTATCGCCATGCGCCCTTTGGCGTCCATATTGATGTTATGACTTCCTAAAAACACGTTTCCCCACCGACTTATCGGTTCAGACCACAAAAAACCACTAAAAACCACTTTTTACCACATTGCCACACTATAAATCTGTGTGCATCAAAGTCAAGCATCCGTGCCGGGAAAACGTCACTAAATGAAGGAAAATAGCGGGGAACGTCGGAGAAATGACTTAAAACCGGAAAAAACGCAAGAAATCAACAGCAAGAAAAACCAACAAAAACAAAGCAATAGGAAGCAAACTTAAAGTATTACTTTAAGTTTGAGATCTTTTCTTCTTAAGAGAAGTAAGTACTTAGCCTGATATGGCATAAGCAGCCAACACACAGTACAACCTGAGGCACCTTTTATGAGCCCCACTAAATAGAAGCTCCTGGCAAACCTCTCTCTGAGCTGGCCCAGTGGCAGAAAGCCATAGGGATAGATTGAGAGCAAATGATTCTGTAGGACTTTTCCCATCAAATCAACCCCTTCAGAAACACCTGAATACCTGCGAATAACATCTGACAACACAGACACAACAAACCAAGGGCGTTTGTACTCTCCTAAGACAATTGCCTGACGCTTCAGCAACTGAGTTAGATCCCCCCCGGCCCCATAGTGAAATCACCGACCCCGTATTCCAATTGTGAGGAACCACTATGGACTATTCAAAATCACTGGCTGCTCTGGGCTTTAGCCTGCTAACCCTTAGCGCCGCCGTTAAAGCAGAAACAGATGTCGACGCCCTCAATGAGTGGGACAACTTGCCCATCATTGAGATGGAAGCCGAATACGACAACACACCAGACGGCCCTGACCATGAAGATGACACATCAGAGGAAGAGCTTTTCGAAGCCATTAGCCTGCGCCTTGATTCCCTGGTAGAAAATTTCGATCAAATGTCGGAAGACGAACTTATCGCTGAAGTTGAGCGCCTGGAAGCTGAACTACAGGAGATCTCTGACGGCAGACAGGAAGATGATTATGAAGACGATGATCATGAAGATGACGACGAATATGAAGATGATGACGAATACGAAGATGACGACGAATACGAAGATGACGACGAACTAGACGAAGAGCACGAAGGCGACGATGAGCTCGACGACGACATGGAAGATGAGTACGAAGACGACGATGAACTCGATGATGACATGGAAGACGAGTACGAAGATGAAGACGAACTCGATGACGACATGGAAGACGAGTACGAAGATGAAGACGAACTCGATGATGAAGACGAACTCGATGATGAAGACGAACTCGATGATGACATGGAAGACGAGTACGAAGATGAAGATGAGCTCGATGAAGACATGGAAGACGAATTCGAAGATGAAGGCGAACTAGACGATGAGCTGGAAGACGAGTTCGAAGGTGAAGACGAGCTAGACGATGAACTGGAAGATGAGTTCGAAGGCGAAGACGAGCTAGACGATGAACTGGAAGATGAGTTCGAAGGCGAAGACGAGCTAGACGATGAGCTGGAAGACGAGCTTGAAGGTGAAGACGAATTAGACGATGAACTGGAAGATGAGTTCGAAGGCGAAGACGAGCTAGACGATGAGCTGGAAGACGAGTTTGAAGGCGAAGATGAATTCGAGGATGAGCTGGAAGACGAATTTGAAGGCGAAGATGAATTCGAGGATGAGCTAGAAGACGAGTTCGAAGGCGAAGATGAATTCGAAGACGAGCTGGAAGATGAGTTCGAAGGCGAAGATGAATTCGAAGACGAGCTGGAAGATGAGTTCGAAGGCGAAGATGAATTCGAAGACGAGCTGGAAGATGAGTTCGAAGGTGAAGACGATTTCGAAGATGAGTTGGAAGACGACTTCGAAGACGAAGATGAGATGGATGATGAACTGGAAGATGATGAGCATGAAGACTCAGAAGACGAGTAATGCTCTAACCTCCCTCTAAATCATTAGCCCCTAAGGCGCACTTTCCACTCTCACTGTCCCGCTGGTTCCACGAGGGAACCAGCGTTCTTCCTCAAGGCCAGTGCAGAGTGGCTTTTTTCCCTCTCTTTTTTCTTTTCCCCGTCTGAAATAGAATAATGAACACTGATTTCAAACCACAGCAGAACAACCCAATGCGTAGTATTTTCTTTCGAATCTATAGCGGAATGTTATTAGCCACCATACTAATCATCACGCTACTCTATGCAGGGTTCCAACAATACAACCAGCACCGCCTGAACAACTACCTGAACGATGTTGCCAAGGGTACCTTTACTTTGATTGCCCAAGGTCTTGCTCGCCACCAAGGCAGTAAACGCCAGGAGTGGTTTGAGGTTGTGAAACGCCTAACAGGGCTAAACCTGGCGTTGTCGAGCCAAAAACCCGAGACTTTAACATCAGCTCAGATAGAGCGCCTCCTGCTGGGTGACATGATTATCCGGCCCGACTTGGGTGACAAAGTCGCCACCCTGTTCGTTTCTGTCCCCGGTGAAGAACAACTCTTTCTGTCAACAGAAATAGACGACGTTAATGAACAACTATCACGGGTTACCGCACTACTTATCCTTAATGATCTAGGTAGATACCCCAAAGACCAGCGAGATAAAGCACTTGTATCTCTACAGAAAACATTTGGTTTCCCCTTGATCGTCAGCGAGCTTAAAACAACCACCCTTGACGCCACCCAACTTAGACGTGTGAAACGGGGTGATATTGTGGTTACCCTCAATGACACAACCTTTGAAGCACCTTATATTCAGGTTTATGCAAAATATGGCAACAGCGGCAAGCTACTCATACTAGGCCCTATAGCCCTGTTCAACTGGTTTCCCAGCAATATTATTTTATTACTGGGTTTCGTTGGTTTACTGCTATTAGCGGTGTGCAGTTACGGGCTGGTCAGGCCACTTGAAAGACGCCTGCAAGCCATGGAACTGGAAGTAGACAAGGTTGGCACTGAACTGGCCCCAGCCGTTTCTGTCGAGGGCGATGATGCCATTAGCCGTTTTGGCCTAAGAGTTAACAGTATGGCAATGCGCATCCAGGGATTACTGGAGGAGCAACGGGAGTTAACCCACGCCATATCCCATGAACTGCGAACACCGGTATCGCGCTTAAAATTCCGACTGGAAAACCTCAACAGCCCCATCAGTGAGGAAAAACGCCAACAAACTATTGAAGGCATTAATAAAGACCTTAACGAACTTAACGCACTTATTGACGAGATACTAACCTTTGCCAGCCTGGAAAGCGGCTCACTCAACTTCTCGCCACAACCTCTGAACATCAACCAGCTGCTGGATAATTTAATCAACGAGACAAGCCTTTTATCTCCCCACCTCTCTCTGAATATCGACGCGCAAACAGCTACCACGGACGTGATGGGCATTGAGCATCTACTAAACCGAGCCATTCAGAATCTACTGCTGAATGCCACCCGCCACGCCAAGACACAAGTACAATTGAGCTTTACCAGCAACCAACACAACTACGAGATTAGAGTGGCCGACGACGGTACCGGTATTCCAGAGCAGGATCGGGAGCGCATCTTTACCCCCTTTACCCGCCTGGATAAAAGCCGTAATCGCTCGTCTGGCGGCTTCGGTCTGGGGCTAGCCATCGTCGATCAGATAGCCCAGTGGCACCAGGGTAGCGTAGCACTTGCCCACAGCGAGCTGGGCGGGGCCGAATTCATCTTCACCTGGCCCAAGCCTGAAAGCCAAATAAGCCTTTAAAATCAATAGGTTAACATTTAACAACATTTAGCCTACGAAAACGGCATACTGTATCTTTCATTTTCTACACATACTGAACCCAGACACTATGACAAGCTACAGCATCATGCGAAAACTGAGATTCTTAGGGTTCCTTTTGGCCTTCTGTGCCGAAACCGTGCTCGCTCAGGATATCGATATCGATGACTACGCGCTTGAACAGGCCATGGAAGATCAAGACCTTGACATAGATGAGACAGATGAGAGTCTGCTGGAACGCTACGGCGTTGGCATCGAAGGCGAGGATGAAGACATCCTAAATCAACTGGATGAAAGCTCCTTACTGGATTATGAAGACGATGAATTCGAACAAGAAGAATCTGCTGAGGAAGAATTAGCCGAAGAAGTGGATGCACTGGACGAATTCGAAGCGGATGATGAGATCGAAGATCTCGAGGAGATGGATGACCTCGATGAAATGGAAGATCTTGACGAAATGGAAGACCTTGATGAAGAGGCTTTCGATGAAGAAGAGTTTGATGAAGAAGATATAGAAGACGAAGATTTCGAAGAGGAAGACTTCGAGGAAGATGACATGGAAGAAGACTTTGAAGAGGAAGACTTCGAAGAATCTGAATAGGGATTATTTCCAACAACAAGAACCTGCACTTATCAGGTAAGCTAAAATCATAACGAGGGCGTGCCATTATGGTAGTTAGAGTTAATAAAAAGCAAACCTCCACCCTTAGCCTCTTAGCCAGCCTGACATGCTTTTTATCTGTCTCAGCACAGGCCACCAGCACCAATGATTTACCCCCTTCGAAAAGCGAGCGCTTTGAGCAAGCACTTAAAGCACGCACAGAAGGTAAAACCTATCAAGCTATTGAACTGCTGGAAGAGCTTGTTGAGCAAAATCCCTCTCATGCCCGTTTACAACTGGAACTGGCAAAATCCTATTATCAGGCTCATCAGTATCAACTGGCTGAAGCAACCGTTGAAGATGTTTTACAGGATACCAGTAGTAGCGAGACCGCTCGAAACAAAAGCCAACAATTTCTAAACCGAATCAATGAGAAAAAAGTAAAGTTTGATAGCCAGCGTCACAGCTTTAAGGGCAGCATTAAAATGTTTACCGGTAATGACACCAATGCCAATGCAGCGCCGGCAGACAACGACCTTGAGGAAGGAATTTTACCCATCTCATCGATATCACAAGAAGATACTTTTATTGGTGCTTCGATTTCTCTAAAACATCGATACCAATTCTCTGGCAGCTATAATATAGCTGATAAACCAGCGACATTATCCTGGCTAAACTCACTCAAAGTTAGCGATAAAAATTATGACGATATTGATCGCTCCGACCTCACTGTCACTACGATTAACACCGGTTTAACGCTTAGCCAAAAACGTAACTGGAATACCGGGATAAAGCTTAGAGGGGAACATATTCGCTTGGGAGGTGAGAATCTGGCCTACTACACCAGCATAATCCCGAGTTATACACACTTCTTCGACAAAGCCAGTGTCAGCCTAACACCGCGATATACTCGCCGAGACTATGTCGATAGCAACGATAAAGGTAAGGAAGGCCATCGCAGCAGCATCACCCTGGCCTACACCCACCCCTTTGACTATGACATTACGCTGCGCTTGGCTGTAGACGCTGCCACCACTGATCTTGAAGACGATTGGCGCTCCTATGACACAAGCAAATTCAGCCTGCGAGTTTTGAAAAAGTTTACCCCAGAGTTATCACTGTCTTTCTCAAGTAGCTACGAGGACAAACAGTACGATTCCTTCGCACCAAGCTATTCAGAGGACAGGCACGACAAAACTACACGAGCAGGCCTGGGGCTTAAATACAAACTTACCCCGGCTATCGTATTAGGCTTGAAGTACAGCTATACCGACCGGGATTCCAATCAGGAAATCCGCGTTTACGACCGCGAGCGTCTGGAGGCCTCCATAGGTTATAATTTCTAAACCAGAACAAACCGCAGTCAACAGAGAAATAGCATGGTAAATAGTCCAATGGCCAACATCCTGTTGGTCGAAGACGACGAAGACCTGGCCACATTAACCCAGGACTATTTAGCCAACTACGGCTACAACATCAACGTTGAAGGTAACGGCGCTACGGCTATTGAAAGAATTCTGGAAGAAAAACCTGACTTGGTGATTCTGGATCTTATGTTACCTGGTGCAGACGGTATAGAAGTCTGCCGCAGTATCAGAGATAAATTCCACAATCCTATTTTAATGCTGACTGCCAGAACCGATCAGATCGACCAAATCCTGGGGTTGGAAATTGGTGCCGACGATTATGTCTGCAAACCTGTTGAACCCCGGTTGCTGGCCGCACGAGTAAAAGCACTGTTAAGGCGCTCTCAGCCCGAAACCTCGCCCGCAGAGATTCTGACTAACTCAGAAGCGCTGACCTTCGATGACCTTGTTATCGATAACGGCTCGCGTCGCGTCACCCTGGCCGATAAGGAAGTTGAGCTGACCACACCTGAATACGATCTGCTCTGGCTCCTGGCCCAAAATGCTGGCACCGTTTTGTCCCGCCAGGAGATTTTTGAATCACTGCGTGGCATTAGCTACGACGGTCAAAATCGCGCGATAGACATCAACATCTCGCATATTCGGTCCAAGCTAAACGACGACCCCAATAGCCCGCAGCGAATTAAGACAGTGAGAAACAAAGGCTATATGTTTGCCAAGAGCATTCGTAGCTAGCGACATACACAAGAAAGAGAAAATAGGAGTTGGCCTGTAAGCCCTGAATCTGAGCTAAAGAGTCGTCGAGGACATTGTCCGCGCTGCCCAAGTCTAATTGTATGACTCAGGTGAGGAATAATTTGGAGTTGGCCTGTAAGCCTTGAATCTGAGCTAAAGAGTCGTCGAGGACATTGTCCGCGCTGCCCAAGTCTAATTGGATGACTCAGGTGAGGAATAATTTGGAGTTGGCCTGTAAGCCGGGTTCTGTCTAGGACAGTCATTCGTCTAGGCCAGCAATCACTCACTGGCTCAAGCAACCTACCCGTTCCCAGTGCGGGTACACACCTATAGGGAACCTATTTGGTCTTGCTCCGAGCGGGGTTTACCATGCCACAGACTGTTACCAGCTGCGCGGTGCGCTCTTACCGCACCCTTTCACCCTTACCGGCAGCACACGAATGCGCTGCTTAGGCGGTCTACTCTCTGCTGCACTTTCCGTAGGCTCACGCCCCCCAGGCGTTACCTGGCGCTCTACCCTTTGGAGCCCGGACTTTCCTCCCTGCGGGGCCTGGATACACACAAGTGAGTAGCCACGCTTGCCACAGAGCGACTGCCGAGCCAACTCCGAGGCGCTAGGGTAGCGATGAGAAGGGTTTTGGTCAAGTAGGTTACCGCTGTTGGCGATACTCTGTAGGTGAC
This sequence comes from Maricurvus nonylphenolicus, assembly GCF_042854845.1. Classification (GTDB taxonomy): domain Bacteria; phylum Pseudomonadota; class Gammaproteobacteria; order Pseudomonadales; family Cellvibrionaceae; genus Maricurvus; species Maricurvus nonylphenolicus. Next base: position 4,065,441 of record NZ_AP031498.1, read on the forward strand.
TGGTCAAACCAGCGCTTGAAGGCTCGAGTAAAGTTACTGTGGTCTGAGAAGCCCAGTAAATAAGCGATTTCACTCAAACTACGATCAGAGTCCTGTAAATAGAGCCTCGCCAACTGTTGACGAATATCCGTTAACAGTTGGGTAAAATTAGTCCCTTCATCCTGCAAACGCCTTTGCAGATTACGTTGACTACAGCTTAACCGCTCAGCTATGGCCTGCTGGCTGGGATCACCACCCGGTAACAGCCCAATAATCTCGTTTTTCACCTGAAGGGCAAAACTGTTGTCACTGAACTTTTCGACATATTGTGCTGTTAACTGATCCTGCATGCGGGCCAGTTCACTGTTTGCTCCTGGTAAAGGCTGGTCAACATATTGCGAACGTATGGCGATGATATTTTTTGAAGAACCAAAGGCCACACTGCAACCAAAGAACGCCTCGAACTCTTCAGGATTACTGACCGCAGGCCGTTGCATTTCAATTCGACCCATTGGCAACTCACCGGGGTACACCATGCGCAGCAACTTAACGATACTGGCAAAGCCAAAGTCCACGGCCTCATGCCCAACCGAAGTGCCATTAAGGATCATTTTCATTTCATAGATCAGCACACCCTCCTCTTCGTAGACGGAGGGTATTGCCACATTGGAGAGTACTTCACCGTAGCGGGCAATACGATCCAGTGCATCGCGCAATGTCTGACTGCACAGTACTGCTAGTCCTAAAGTACGCCAGCTGGCTGGCTGAAAATACTGTTTTGCCGCATGAATACCGATGGCAGGATCATCACACACCTCTGCCGCCAAACGCCAGGCCTCGGCAATGGCCTCCACATCAGCTCTTTCGACCACCTCATCCTTTTGCAACCAATCGCCATCGCGTAGCAATGGTGATAAGTCTTTGAGGTCTTTACCCCTTTCGATAAGGATCGAGCGGACGGTGTTTAACCAGATGGGGAGGGAGGTGTGGTTATACATAAGAGCGGCTTATAGCTTTATAAATAGCCAATGGTAGATAGATCATACCATGTTATTAATTTTAACCAATAAGTCATCCCTCATAAAAAAGGCGAACCGGTAAAGGTTCGCCTTTTGAGCTATTAAGCTCAAGTTTATCAATTGTAGTTCTAGAATCTTATCGTGCCCTGTATCGCTACTGAGGATGGCCGGTCATAAAATCCATAGTAAGCTGCACCCGCATTACCGGTGAGGGTTGTGGACAATGGCGCCGTATTACCAAAGGTGACCACCTCCTCATCAGTCAGGTTTTTACCCACCAATGCGACTTCCCACTTTCCGTCAGCAGCACCCAATGCAACCCGAGCATTCACTTTAGTATACGAGTCTTGCTCAAGGTTTGGATCCAGAGTTGGAGAGGCCAGATAGTCATCACTGTAGATAAGGTCGAGTGTACTTCTCAGCTCTAATGCATCGCTCAGCATATATACATAATCAGCTGTAAAGCTAGCTTGTATCTCAGGTGTGAATTCACGTGTTTCGCCTTTAATATCACATAACCCTGGATTGCTTGGGCTATTAGGAGTTTGACCAAAGTAGCACTGAGCATTAGGGAACTTATCGAATTCAAAGTCCAAATACGCTAAAGCACCATAAATAGTTAAACCTTCGCTCAAGCGCCAACGACCATCCAATTCAACACCTTGGCTAGTTGCTTCACCTGCATTGGTAACATTAAAACCCAATGTACCATCAAATTGACTGGTTTGCAGATCAGTATACTCCGTATAGAAGATAGCAGCGTTTAATTCAGCGGCCCCATCTGCCAACGTAAACTTACCACCCAACTCAAAGCTATCAGCTTCTTCCTCCTCAAACTCAAATACACCTACAAGATCAATCACGCCTGCACGTAATGCGTTAACGACTGAAGCATCAGGGTGAGCATTAGAGCGCACATCAAAGCCACCTCCTTTAAAACCAGAGGTATAAGTCGCATATAGCATCACATCCTGATTTAAATCATGTTGTAATGTAATGAGAGGTGTGAACGCCGTTTCATCTCGATCAGCTTTGATTTCTGCATAGGGCTCAATACGGAACAAGCCAAAAAATACATTCAAATCATCGGTTACTGCGCCAATAGGTTGCGTAACGCCTGAGCTATCAACATGAAACTGTCGTCTTGAAGCCTCTTTCTCTTCATCTGTATAGCGACCACCTAATGTCAAACGAGTCTCTTCCGTAATATTCCAAGTAACCTGAGCAAACACAGACCACATATCACTGTCCTGCTCAAAGGTTCTTTCTGTTGAGGTTCCTAATATCACTGTGGGATCAGCTACACCTAGCCCCGTTAGAGTAGCACTGAAAGCCGGAAGCAATAATGTATCGCTAGGAATACGAATAGCATCCTCGAATTCCAAATCAGTCGTTTGATAGAAGAAACCTGCAATGTAATCGATGGTTTCTCCACCTGGGGATGTAATCCGAATTTCCTGACTAAACTGATCAAACTCTTCAGTAGTATCAGCGGTAAATATTGAAGCCCCTGTAAAATCACAATCACAGGTTTCTTCAAACTCATAGGCGTTATAACCGCTTATCAATGTCAAAGTATGATCACCGATACCATACTCAGCTTTTATTGTCACATTATCAGTGTCGTTATCACTGGTATCACCGTTAGACTGACGTTTAAAATTCTGCTTGGTATCAAGAGTATAAGCACCAGCAGTCAAAGTAGATAAAACGCCCGCATAAGGTACAGCACCTACAGGGTTAACAATTTCAAGAAAGCGCCCCTTATTATCGAAAGTGCCAGTTTCAATTTTCAAATCAATAGTTAAGTCGTCATTAACATCCCACTTCAAGCTTCCTCGATATACTCCAATATCCTCGTCAGACTCATCATCATCGAGCGTTTCATTGTCATAATAACCATCAATGGTTCTATCCATAATCGCAAGACGGCCATAAAGGTTATCAGCAAGCGGACCAGACAAAACCAAACGTACATCCTGCTCCCCGTGATCAGGCTCATATAAAGCAGTGAGCGATCCTTCAAACTCTTCTGTTGGCTTAGCGGTGATCATACTGATGGCACCGGCAATACTGTTCTTGCCAAATAGAATACCTTGCGGCCCCCGCAAAACTTCTACTCGTTCAAGATCCATAAACGGTGCGCGAGCTAGCTGTGCACGGCCATAATAAATTCCATCGACATATTGGCCAACTGATTGCTCAAATCCCTGATTAATCCCAGAGCTGATACCTCTAATCGAGATATTGGTACCAATACCTGTTTGATTCATTGTTAAGTTGGGTACATAAGCTGTCATATCTTCCAGATTATTAATGCCAGCTTCTGCCATTTTAGCTCCAGTCACGGCATTTACTGAGATGGGAACATCCTGCAAGCTTTGCTCGCGTTTTTGAGCGGTTACTACTATCTCCTCCAGGGTAAACGTTTCCTCTTGCGCTAAAACAACGCTCGGTAGCACAGCCACGCCTATTGCCGTAGCCAAAAGACTTTTAGAAGAAATAGCTCCTGCCGATAACAATCTAGACTTACTCATAGTCACTCTCCCAGAGTATTGTGGATACCAGCCTCGTACCGCTCTAACTCATTAACTGCTAGGTCGCTGAACGAACTTAATAAATCTGATCAATACATTCAGGCTAAGATAGTGAAACTATAGTAAGACTTCTGTCATCTTGCTGATGGTTTTATTAGCGTTTACCTCTATAAAAAAAACCGTTTATACCTGCTCGGTATAAACGGTTTTTAGGTTATATACAGGGTAAATACTTAGAATCTTAATCGCCCACGAATGGCGTAATTAGCGGGCCGCCCTTGTGTCCCGACCTGATTTGATCCCGGACCACCACTACCATTGGCTGCCGTTGTTAGAGGCACATCATTGGTATAGGTCATATACTCTTCGTCAGTAATATTGCGACCTATCAGAGAAACATCCCATTTGCCATTTGCAGCACCAAACGTGAAGGTGAGATTGGTCAGCGTATAGGAATCTTGTCTGACGATTGGATCCGCATCGGCAGTAGTTGAATGATCATCGAGATAGTTCACATCGATCACTGAGCGTAAGAAGAAATCACCGATGGGAATTTCATGCTCTAACGAAAGAGCACCAGAGTAGTCTGCGGTTATCGGTGGAGCCTCGCCTTTTAGATCCTGAATACAAGCGCCAGTTACAGGATCAGCCGTTGTATAAGTGGGATCGGCAATTTGTGCCGCGGTACAACCGGCATTGGGAAACTCTTCATACTCAAAATCAAGATAACCCAAAGACCCGCTTAGCGTTAAAGTTTCTGTTAAACGCCAACGTCCATCCAACTCAACACCAGAGACTCCTGCAGATCCGACATTTTTAACAACAAAACCAGCCGTCCCTGTAAAGACGGAGGCTTGTAAATTTTCATAATCCATATCAAAAATGGCAATATTCAGTTCTGCAGCACCATCCGCCAAAGTCATCTTAGCGCCGATTTCGTAGGATTTTACTTCTTCCTGATCATACTCCGCTTCCGACAAAACATCCGTCAGCGCGAAACTGTTAAAGCCGCCACTTTTGGTACCAGTAGAGACCGTGGCGTAGAGCATGGTATCTTCTGTAACATCCCAGGAAAGATTAACACTATAGGTCCAATCTTCTTCATCTAGCTTTAAGTCATCAAAAACATGTGGCGTAAATTCAGCTGTAACTAACTGCCCTACCGAACAGGTTGTCAGCGTACGAACACCAAATTCTGCACACCGCATACTCTGCTCTGCATCTTTTTCTTCTTCCCCGTAACGTAAACCAATCGTTAACTGCACAGTGTCCGATAAATCCCATGAACCTTGGGTGAAGGCAGCCCAAGATTCCGAATCCTGCTCCAGGATGCCGTAACGAGAGAATGACGCTACGGGAGAAATAATCGCCGTATTGTAGGCTGTCAACGCATCTGTAAAGAGCTCATTGTCCTGATAATAAATACCAACGATATAATTAAATCCATCATCTCGATCTGATACTAAGCGCGCCTCAAGGCTGGTCTGCTCATAATCTTCAAACTCATCAAATTGCAAAAAAGGGATTGATGAAAAATCTACATCCTGCAACCGATCAAATTCGTATTCCGAGTACCCCAGAATAGTGGTAAAGGTAGAACCTGATTCCAAAGTGTGATCAACCTGCAAAGCAAACTCACTGGTATCCCCATCAAAGATAGCCGCACTACCTCTATCCATGGCAGGGGCACCACTATTGGAAACATTGGTTTTAAAATCATTCACAGGGCCCGGGGCAGGTGTTGCGCTCAATGAAGAAATCTCATCAAAGGGCCCACCGCCATTATCCCAGTCGCCATGTTCATACTTGAATTTAACCAGGGTATTTTCACCAGCATCCCACTCCAGTGAACCACGGGCAGCCCATTCATCTACTTCTGGCCACTGTTCATTGTAACCCTCATTGTCTACCCAGCCGTCATCCAACTCCCGAACCTGGAACGCAAATCGCCCACGCAACTGATCGTTTAGAGGCCCGGACACATAACCCTTATATTCAAGCTCGTCATGCTCAACTTCATAGAACGCTGAAATTTCTGCTTCGAACTCCTCTGTAGGTGCGGCAGAGCGAATATTCAGCGCTCCACCAATGGTGTTTTTACCAAACAAGGTACTCTGCGGACCTCGCAACACTTCAATCATGCCGACATCCAAAAAGGAAAAGCGCGATTGCACCGAACGCCCTCGGTAAATGCCATCTGAAAAAGTACCTACCGACAACTCAAACCCTGCCTGAGCACCGGCCTGAATACCGCGGATGGAAACCACATCAGAAATGGCGGTGGTTGTGATATTCAGGTTCGGGATATAGGCCGCAAAGTCCTGCAAACCAGGAATACCCACCTCGGCGATTTTTTCACCACTCATGGCGGAAACAGAAATCGGCACATCTTGCAGGCTTTCTTCGCGTTTTTGCGCAGTAACCACAATCTCTTCCAGGGCAAAGACATCTTCTTGTGCCTGAACCTGGACACTGGCTGCAGTTAACGTTGCCAGGGATATGGCAAGGGGAGTTAATTGTAGTGAGTTGATACTTTTCATCGCCGTGATTCCTTTATTTATAGTTTTATGGTCTGGCGCAATTTCCAATACGCTCTCCCTCGTTGATCATTAGCAAATATCGATCAAGGAAATCGGCCTAAACAAGAAAAACTATAGCTGCTGGAATCCGACTTTGCCGGAATCACTGCGAATAATGGGATATATCGGTAGGAAGGGTTATGACGGAAAGGAGTAAATGGCTGGGGCAGTGGAACTGCCCCTGTGACAAAGATTAACCAAAGACGCCCGAGGCCTTAAGCTCGGATATCTCGCTGTCACTTAAATCTAACAGGCTTTGCAGACAATCGTTATCAGCACCTAACTCACTACCAATATGCTGGTAGGTGGGCTCAGCAGCAGAGAATTTGATCGCCGTACCTATTTGTTTCTGTGCACCACCACCGGGCACAGGCACGTCAACAATCATATCCCGCGCTTGAATCTGTGGATTCTCACAGGCTTCGGCAAAGGTTAATACAGGCTCTACACAGGCATCCTTATCGGCGAACAAATCAGTCCACTCTTGCAAAGTCTTTTGTTTGATCGCCTCTGCCAGTGTTTGCTTAAAACGCTTCTGACTGTCCGTATCCTGTTGGCTACCCAAGGCCAGTAACTCTTCACCGCCAACCGTTAAACACAAACGTTTAAAGAAATGTGGTTCCAAACTACCTACCGACAGGTTGCGGTTATCGGCGGTTAGATAATAGTCATAGAATGTACCACCATTCAGCCAACCTTTTTCAAGCTGAGGTTCAACACCAGCCGCCAGATAGTCAGATCCAAACATGGCATTTAGTGTAAACGTAGCATCGGTCATGCTGATATCGATAGACTGGCCTTCACCGGTTAAATGACGGTGGTTAACAGCGGCTAATAAACCAATGACGGCATGCATGGAACCGCCGGCGATATCGGCAATTTGAGTTCCCATTAAAGGCGTCGGTTGACCTTCACGACCTGAGTATCCATTAACGCCGGAAATGGAAATATAGTTGTTGTCGTGACCACCGCGATCACGATAGGGACCTGTTTGCCCATAACCGGTAATGGAGCAAAAGATCACTTTGGGGTTCACCGCTTTTAACGCCTCGTAACCAATCCCCAAGCGGTCCAACACACCGGGACGAAATTGTTCGACGACGATATCGTATTCCTGCACCAGTTTTTTGACGATCTCGATAGCTTGCGGTTTTTTTAAATCCAAACCAATAGATTTTTTGCTGCGATTAAGCATGGCATGCTTGGTACTGGTGCCGTCAGCAAATGGAGCAAGCTCACGCACAAGGTCCGAGCGTCCCGGCGCCTCAACACGCAGTACATCTGCCCCCAAATCCGCCAACATCATGGTGGCAAACGGGCCTGGCAACAGGGTAGACAGATCCAGTATCTTCAGATTATTTAATACACTCATAGTTGACGCCCTAAAAGAAGTTTGAAAGCCAGTGACTTTCTATTATGCATCTACTATGACGATAAAAACCTGCTTTTTACACGTCAGAAGTCTACAAATGGGTTGTCGAAAATTCTCACCCGCTCTTAATCGTTATGAGCCATTACGCTTGAGGAATGCAATGGATTGCTGCAAAGCTTGCAATGCCTGCGGGCAAACACCACCCATGGAGATAAAACCGTGCATCATATTGGGATAATGTTTGTGCTCGACGCTAACACCCTGCTCCACTAAACGCTTGGCGTAGAGGATATCGTCGTCACGTAGCGGGTCATAACCCACGCTGAGCAGGTAAGTAGGCGGCAAATCTGCAAGATCGTCTACCAATATCGGATTGATGGCACTTAACTGCATATCGAGGTTAGAGCCCAAATAGTGACCAGAAAAGTAATCCATCATTTGCCGGGTTAGCAACATGCCGTCATTGGCTTGGCGATAAGAGTCACTCTGACCGCGAAGATCCATCATTGGGTAAATTAACCATTGATAACCCGGTAACTGGCTAGGCTTAACACCCAAGGTAGGCAGTAGAGTCTGTTGACAAATCAAGGTTGCCAAATAGCCACCCGCACTGTCCCCACCAACACCCAGGCGCTGAGGATCAAGCTGTAAGGACTCGGCATTGCCGACAACCCAGTTCCAAGCCTGAATGGAATCTGTCACAGGCACAGGAAAAGGATGCTCCGGCGCGCAACGATAATCCACGGATACCAGTACAATACCTGCCTGGTGAGCCACCCAACGGCTGAAAATATCGTGACTGTCCAAGTCGCCAATAACACAGCCACCGCCATGGAAATACACCATCGCCGGGAAAGGCCCAGATGCGGGCAAACTTTGTGGATAATAAATACGCAGTGAGCAGCTACTGCCATCCTCCAGGGTTACCGACTCATGACAGATACGTGCCATGGTTTGCCGATCGACATTAAAGGGTTGTTCCATTAAGCGGTAGGCTTTACGTACCTGCCTGGGTGGTTTGAGGTGTAAAGGAGGGAGCTTTCCTGCCATGGCCACCACTTTGGCCTGAGCTGCGGTTAAAGCATTGGGATCAGTATCGGCGGGTAATTTGCGCCATGCCCAACGGGTCAAACTCTGTACTATTCCCAATAACATATTGCTTCCCACTCCCCGGTTAGTCTGCTGCCAAACAAGCTAATGTAACGGGTCTCTAGTAGTACCATAAGGTCATATGCTGACACACCAGAATATTAGGGAAGAAGCTATTAAGCCGTGGATAACGCTGTAATCGCCTCGGTAGACAAGAGGGTTAAGGCGCCATATTCGGATTTAACCCAGCCCTCTTCCTCCCAGCGCTTTAATGTCTTGTAAATGCTCTGGCGGGTAACCCCCAGCATGGCTCCCAGTTCTTCCTGGGCTACCTGCAGGCAAACGCCTTCGTCCTGCTGTACACCATAGGTGGAAGCCAGAAGCAAAATACGCTTGGCCAAACGTCGCTCGAAGCCATCGCGGGAAAAACCAGTCAACATCTCAATTACAATGCGGGTTCTGCGAGCCAGTAATAAGCTCATCGACTTGTAGAGGATGGGGTGTTTATCCAGCAGCTCTTGCAGGGACTTAAAAGGAAAGGCGAGTAACTCCACCTCCGTTAACGCAGCAGCGCCATGGTGCATGGGCAAGCGATCAAAAAAGCCCGACTCGCCAAACAGTAACCCATTGCTCATGTAGGCCAGCACAAACTCGCGTCCCTCAGGCGTGGTTAGTCCTAGGCGCATAGTGCCTTTCATTGCTGCGTAGACGGACGTGGTCCGCTGCCCTTGTGAGTAGAGGGTTTGCCCAGGCTCCAGGGTTATGGTCTGGGCCAGGTCCAGCATCTGCTCAACCACTTCCCTATCCAAATCGGCAAAACCTGGATTGTTCAATAACAGTGGATAGTCGTCGATGCTGGCCATAGGGGCTGGTTACCTTAGTATTACCATATTATTTGAACTCGCCATGCCTGCCTGCACCATCAGCAAAACGCTGGGCGCCATGCACGGCCTCTTTATGGACTACAGGATACCCACCTGCGCCCTCTCTCACCAGCCCTTCTGCCACATCATAATCCCACTGGTGATAGGCAGAGGTGCGATCCGCGCGTAAACAGGCCTGAGGGAATTCTGCGATCTGCTCTGCCAGCTTTACAGCCTCAGTTACGGCGGCACCCTCCTCGACGACGCGGTTAGCCAAACCAATATGCAAGGCTTCTTCTGCATCCACAGGGCGACCGGTGAGAATCAGATCCATAGCCCTACTTTGGCCTATCAGGCGCGGCAGTCTTACCGTACCGCCGTCAATCAGGGGCACGCCCCAGCGGCGGCAGAACACACCAAAGGTCGCTGATTTTTCCATCACCCGCATATCGCACATAACGGCCAGCTCCAGGCCACCGGCAACGGCGTAACCAGACACGGCGGCAATCACCGGTTTGCTGAACATCATACGTGAAGGCCCCATAGGGCCTGGACCTACACCTTCAGCATCCACTTCATTGCGTAACTCTGGGTCACTAATGGCTTTTAAATCGGCACCGGCACAGAAGTTACCACCCGCACCGGCCAACACCGCTACACACAGATCATCATTCGCTTCAAAGGCTTTAAAGGCATCGCGCAGGGCATCGGCGGTTGGGCGGTCAACGGCATTGCGTTTTTCGGGACGGTTGATGGTGATTACACAAACCTTACCAATATGCTCGACCAATACGGGATTGCTCATAGCTTCTCTCTCCACACTTTTCTTTATTTATTCAATCTAAGGCTAACACCTTTCTATAGGCAAAAAAAAAGCAGGCTCAAAAGAGCCTGCTTTTTTGTCAGCATCAGCCTAGGATAATCATTCAGGATGATTAGCCGACGGCTTTCAGCGCTATCTGCTCAATTCTATCCACAGGGATTGGGTAGAACATGGCCGCAGGGTCACTGGCAATGGCTTCGATAATCTTGGCCAGGTCTTCAGCTTTTGCCCCCCAACGGGAGAAGTCTGTGGCACAATCAATCTGGTGCTGTAACTGTCGCAGTTTGGCCACCACATCCAACACCAGTGCTTCACCACTATTACCTGTTGGCTGCATATTCAACGCCTGCGCCAAGCGCTCGGCATTGGGTGCGTAAAACTCCGGCAGCACTTCCATAATGATCGGCAGCAATACTGCATTCGCATCCCCATGGGGGATATGGTAGAGCGCACCAAAGGCATGGGCACAGTTATGCACAGGGATGGCATTCAGCGCCATCACAAAGGCATCAATGGCCATGGTACTGGCTTCCATCATGTTCTGACGAGCATCGATATTTTTTCCATTGGCCACAGCCTCTGGCAGGTTTTTCTCGATCAATTGCGCCGCCAGAATACTGCGGGAATCGGTAAAGTTATTGGCTACTGGCGAGGCTACCGCTTCCAATGCATGGGTCAATGCATCCATACCCGTTGAGGCGGTTAAACCCGCAGGCAATCCCAGAGCAAGCTGTGGATCGAGTACGGCCATATCAGCTTCAATAAAAGGCGCAGCCAAGTTGACTTTAATACCCAACGCTTCGTTATAGAACACGGCGGCGGGTGATACTTCCGCCCCCGTACCCGAAGTTGTCGGTACGGCGATATGGGGAATAAAGGAATGCTGCGCTTTAGGCCAGGACTCCAACTTAATACCACCCAGCAATGCATCTTCAATGCCTTGCGCTTTGTGATGCAGCGCATACTTAACACCCTTGGCTGCATCCATCACACTACCACCGCCAACGGCCAGAATGGCATCTGCCGCTATTTCACGGGCGTAGGCCAGAGCTGCATTCACCGAGGTAAAACCTGCATCGGGAGAAATCTCATCATAGACGCCCGCTAACACAGGATTATTGCCCGACTGCATGTTATCGAACACGCGGATAATTTTATCTACCACACCCACCTGCTTAAGGCCCTGATCACTTAACAGTAAAACGCGTTTGGCATTCATACCGTCAAACAAGGCGGGTAAACGAATAATGCTACCTGCACCACTGTGGACAGCTGTGCGCAGGTTGTATTGGAAATAACCGGTACTAGACATGTTTATAAATCCTCTCTGCGCTTAGGCTTGACCCAAGGTGGTGTGAACAATGTGGTGTAAACGCTTTTTCGCGGGCTCGCGTTCAAACGAGGTAGAAACCGCTTTGGTCTCTACGTAGGAGTCGATACTGTATTTACCAAACTCACGCCCATAACCACTTTGTTTATAACCACCGAAAGGAGCATCGGTACGCATCATATGCCAGTCATTAATCCACACAGAACCCGCGCGCAGATCACGGGCAATTTCCTGAGCCAACACCAGATCCGTAGTCCAGACACCCGCTGACAATCCATAGTCATTGTCGTTAGCCATAGCAATGGCTTCATCGAGAGAACGGTATTTGATCACAGAGAGCACCGGTCCAAAGATTTCTTCACGGGCAACTTTCATATCGTTGGTCACATCAGCCAATACGGTTGGCTGAACAAAGAAGCCGCCTTCACAACCTTCAACATCGGCGCGCTCACCACCACAGGCGACGCGTGCACCTTCATCGCGAGCAGACTGGATATAATCCATGACACTGTGGAAATGCGATTCGGTGGACATGGGGCCCATACCGGTCGCCGGATCAATCGGGTTACCCACAATCATACGGCTGGATACTTCGACCAGCTTATCTAGCAGCGCATCGTAAATATCTTCATGCACTAACAAACGCGTACCTGATTCACAGGCCTGCCCAGCATTCATATACACACCCCACAGGGCGCCGTAGGCCACATTTTCCAACTGGGCATCTGGCAATACGATACCAGGGCCTTTACCACCCAGCTCCAGCGTGCAGCGCTTCATGGTTACCGCACAATTTTGTTGTACGTGCTTACCAATGGCGGTAGAACCGGTGAAGGAAATCTTATCCACATCTTTGTGCAAGCTCAGCGCTTCACCCACTTTGGAACCGGAACCAACAACAATATTCAGTACACCTTTCGGCAATACACTTTGCAGCAGTTCCACCAAACGAACACTTGAAGTCGGCGTAATCTCAGCAGGTTTCAAAACGATGGTATTGCCCGCCGCCAAGGCTGGCGCGACCTTCATAGCCAATAACAGCAGCGGAAAGTTCCAGGCGGTAATCAAACCACAGACGCCAATGGGCTCTTTCCATACCTGGGAGTGCACCTGCTCTGGCAGCGGACGCGTCGGCAGGTTGGTGACAAAGGGGTACTCTTTAACTTCTTCCGCCAGATTCATAAACAAATCGGCAACAGCGGGAATATCCATACCGGCGATGCGGTTTAGGGTTCCCCCGGAGCAGGTGATCTCCAGCAGAGCCAATTCCTGTGCATTTTCCATAATCACACTGGCACAGGCGTACAGAATTTTGGAGCGCTCTGCCGGCGGCATGCGGCGCCAAGCCTTATCCGCAAAGGCCGTTTTGGCACAGGCTACCGCCTGGTCCACATCGGCTTCGTTGCCCATAGCAACCTGCCCCACCGTTTCACCGGTGGCGGGGTTAATCACATCGCGGTATTCACCGCTGCTGGGCTCACAGCGCTCACCGTTAATAATTAACGGATAGCGTGGCATCTCACTGGATGACATAGACTCTCTCCCTTTATTTTGAAAAGGCTTTACCGAAAAGGTATGTATTATTTTTTACTCTCGAGAATCATTATAAGCAGGGAGTTTTTGAAAGGTCTTATCCCCACGCGACAGATCAACGCCTGATAAGGCTATTTAGTGCTTCTGAGGAATAGCGTTGGATAGATATATCCATACAAAAGGAATTGAACGCCAATAGGGTATATATGACAGATTCAGATGAATTCTGAAATCAGCTTTTGGCTTGCAAACGATACTCAGCCGGACTGACCCCGGTCCATTGCTTAAAGGCACGGGTGAAGGACGCGGGTTCAACGAAGCCCAACAGCTGGCCGATTTCGGCAATACTGAGATTTTCGTGCATTAATTTATCGATCGCCAGGTCACGCCGCAGCATATCTTTAATTTGTTGATAGCTGGTGTTTTCCGCTTGCAGTTTGCGTCGCAGGGTCTGCGGGCTGACACACAACTGTGAGGCCACTTGGCTAAAATCAGGAAAGCCATCGCCGGCGCGTTGTTGGCGTAACACCAAACCTTTGATTTGGGCGGTATAACTATCATCGGTACCCGGAATCACCATTACATCAGCGGGTGAGCGCTGCAAGTAACTATTTATTTCTTCCATATTACGAATCAGCGGCCACTTTAAAGCTTCTTTACCAAACACAAGCATATTGTGGGGCTGATCAAACTCATGACTACAGGGAAACAAGTGCTTGTAACTTAAGTGATAGTGTTTGGGTTTGCTATAGGCAAAGGTGGCGTGATGTAAATGTAATTTCTTACCGGTAATCCAGCAAAAGAAGCGATGAAAACACACTAACAGGAATTCAGCCAGATAATCGTCCTTGTCGAACTCCGGGTGTATAAGGTCCACATAAAAGCGAACATCGCGTTCGCCGATTTCGAAATCGAAATGGATGTCATCACGGGTGACATTATAAAAGCGGCAGACTTCCTTGATCAGTGCCTGCAAGCGATCGAACTGGCCGACATAACGCACCAGCAGGGCAAACAGTCCAGGCTTGCAGCGGGTTGGTGTTAGCCCCCAATATTCATCGTCCACTTCCTGCCAGATACGCTGACACAGGGCGACAAATTGTTCGGCATGGGCCATACCATCTTCCTGAAAATATACCTCAGGCGATATTCCCAAATCCGCCAATATCGGTAACGGATCTCCACCATTATCAACGATGTGCCGCATCAACACACGCAGGTAGTGACTGGGAACGGTAATTAGGTTGGCCATAAAAACAGGATACTACTGCCGCCAATGCAATCCAAGCCGAATCATTCAGCGAATGAGACGGTATCCGCCAGACTCGCTCGGGGAGTACGTGTTTTGTTGGCCGCAACAGACTCATCTTCATAACCAAAGGACAAGCCAACCAAAAGGCCAATATCATCGGGAATATTCAACGCCGCTTTAACCGGTTTCGGATAATACGCCAGCGCCCCCTGAGCACAGCTGGCAATACCGTGGGCACTCATAATCAGCATTAACGTCTGCAAGTAAATGCCCACATCCAGACCATTGACGATATCAAAGTCCATGGGCATACCGATAAATGCAACGTGCGGTGCATCAAAAAATTGATAGTTACGCAGCAAGGCACCCTGACGTGCAGGTTTGTCGTTACGGGCAATCCCCATATTGTCGTAGAGCGCTACGGCACAATCTACCTGACGCTTGCGGTACTCGCCCTTAAAATCACCAAAATAGTTAAATGCCAACTCCTGGGGTGCGCCAGACATAACACATTCAACCAGGTCATTGCGTAATTTATCGCAGGCCTCACCGGAGGCGACATAGGTTTTCCAGGGCTGGGTATTGCAATTGGATGGCGATAATTGAGCCATTTCAAAAATATGGGTCAGTAAGTCCTTATCAATCTGCCGATCGGTAAATCCACGCACGGAACGGCGACTCTGTAGCACTTCACCCAGAGAGGTAGAATTAAGAATTTCATCAAACTGTTCAGCCACGGGTTTGGCCTCCGTATAGTCTGCCTGTCATATTTTGAGGGCTATTGTAATACAGAAAAGGCCAGCAAATGCTGGCCTTTTCGACAAAGACGACCGTTAAGGTGCCAGGACCGTACGGCTAATCAGCTCTTTCATGATCTCCGAGGTACCGCCATAAATACGCTGCACACGGGCATCTACATAGAAACGTGAAATGGCATACTCGGTCATGTAGCCATAACCTCCGTGCAGTTGCAGGCAGCCATCGACCACACGCCCCTGCATCTCGGTAGTAGACAGCTTGGCCATACTCACGGTTTCCACATCCAGCGTGCCTTCAATGTATTGCGCTTTACAATCTTCAACGAAAGAACGGTGTACACGCGCTTCAGTTGCCATTTCTGCCATTTTAAAGCGAGTGTTTTGCAGCTTGCTGATAGGTGCACCAAAGGCTTTACGCTCATTAACGTATTCCTTGGTGATTTCCAGTGCACCTTCAGCGGCGGCAACGGCACCACAAGCAAGCGATAAACGCTCGCGCTGTAGCTCATTCATCAGAACAAAGAAGCCACCATCAACAGGCCCCAGGACAGCGGAAGTCGGCACACGAACATCTTCAAAGAACAATTCTGAAGTGTCAGCTGCATGTAAACCAATCTTGTCCAAATTACGACCACGGCTAAAACCTGGCTTATCACAATCAACGATAATCAGACTGGTACCTTTAGCGCCTGCAACATCCAGATTGGTGCGACAAACAACCACAACAAAGTCACAGTGCTGGCCGTTGGTAATAAAGGTTTTACTGCCGTTAATCACATACTCATCGCCGTCTAGCTTGGCGGTGGTACGCACACCCTGCAGGTCACTACCAGCGCCCGGCTCGGTCATGGCGATAGCGCCAACCAGTTCACCGGTAGCCATCTTCGGCAAGTACTTCTGTTTTTGTTCTTCCGTACCCGCATTGACAATGTAATGGGCCACAATATCGGAATGTACAGCCATATTACCGCCCACGGCACCACAGCCTGCTTTGCTGAATTCCTCATTGATCACCATGGAATACAGGAAGTTTACGCCGTAACCGCCATATTCTTCAGGGATATCAACACACAGGAATCCCTGCTCACCAACTTTGTTCCAGATCTCGCGGGGGTACATTTCTGCCTTTTCCCACGCTTCATAATGAGGGGCAATTTCTTCGCTGATAAAACGCTTCACGTTGTCGCGAAACAGTTCCATCTCGCTGTCTTGTTGAATAAAACTCATACTCTCGTACCATCGTTTGAACCCGCATTATCCGTTTCTGCCGAACAGTTTGTGGGGTAGTTGCAAGATGCTAATCACCAGACTATTGCATGCACTAAGCCATCGGGTGATTAGCTAGAAGCTAGGGCTGCCTTACAGGGCAACTAACGCCTCACCAATCAGGGTTTGCTCACCAGATGCCTTGGCGGCCTGGATTTCACAGCGGGCCAGTTTTTCGCCATCTTGCTCAATAATTTCCACTACCTTACCGCTGCAGGTAATGACATCTTGCAAATGGGTAATGGCGGCAAAACGGTTGCTGAATTTGCGCAACGTCGATTGCGGCTGCCATGCCGTCAACATGCGTCCCAGATACGCCATGGACAACATACCGTGGGCAAATACATCGGGCATACCGGCCTTTTTGGCAAAATCGATATCAATATGAATCGGGTTGTGATCACCGGACGCTCCGGCGAATAGCGCCAGGGTGGTGCGGTTAATCGGTGGTAATTCCAGTGCAGGAATTTCGGTACCAACAATAATCTCTGACATGATAATTCTCCTGCTCTGTTTAATTACGGTAGACAAGTGACTGGGTTGTTTTAACAACCTCTTCGCCATCCTGATTGGTAAAGGTGGTTTCCAGTACCACAAACTCCAGTGCACCGCCTTTTTTGTCGAACATATCTTTTAACACTGTTTGACAGGTGATGGTGTCACCGGCACAGATAGGCTGCAGGTATTCAAACTCCTGGGAGCCGTGCAGGATGCGGCCCAAATCCATCTTCAGCAGACCTAGCACAGGCAGAAAGTCCGGTGATTCCAGATCGATAGAAAACGGGAAGGTGGGTGGCACAGGAATGCTTTTATAACCCGCATCACGGGCAGCAGACTCGTCAAAGTAAATTGGATTGGTTTCGCCAATCGTCTGGGCAAAAAAGCGCAGACGGCCCTTTTCAATTTCCACAGTATGTGGATCGAACTGGTGTCCGATAAAGCTACGATCTAACATAATTTCTCTCTCTTCTAAGGCCAGTTTATGTACGCTGACCTTGCAAACTTACGTAATTCCTGGATTCCCTCCCCTGCCTACGCAGGGGCAAGCTTAACAGCCGCGGGAATGGCAAGGTGAAGATAAGTACTCGCAAAAAGTTCTCTTAATTACTTTTTATACATGGTTACTACAGCAGCACCACCCAAGCCCAGGTTATGCTGCAAGGCAATACTCGCACCTTCAACCTGACGTTTGTCGGCGTTTCCACGCAGCTGATTTACCAGCTCATAACACTGAGCCAAACCGGTCGCACCCAATGGGTGACCTTTGGACATCAATCCACCGGATGGGTTAACCACAAACTTACCGCCGTAGGTGTTATCACCATCGGCAACAAACTTGGTGGCTTCACCTTCACCACACAGGCCCAGGCCCTCATAGGTGATAACTTCGTTGGTAGTAAAACAATCGTGCAGCTCGACTACGTTGACATCTTCAACACCGATGCCGGCTTCTTCGGTTACCTGTGCCACAGCGCGCGCGGTCATATCGGAACCCACCAGTTTAACTGGATCAGTCCAGGACACAGGCGTATCGGTGGTCATGGCCTGACCGACAATCTCAACGCCATTGCTGATGCCGTGTTTCTTGGCAAAAGCTTCACTGACGATAACCGCAGCGCCAGCACCACAGGTCGGCGGGCAACACATATAACGCGTCAGGAAATCCATAAACACAACCGGTGCGGTCATCACATCTTCTTCTGTCAGCGGTGTGCTTAACAGAGAGTAAGGATTGTTCATGGCGTGATTTCGGGTTTTTACGGAAACCTTGGCGAACAGGTCTGCGGTCGCACCATACTTTTCCATATAGTAATGGCCAGCCGCACCGAAACAACGGAGTGCCAGAGGCGCTTGCGGGTATTCTTTTTCATCCAAGACTTTGAGGAAATTATCAAACGGAGACTCACGATCATCCCAGTGAGAACCCAGGGCACCCGGTTGCATTTCTTCAAAGCCAAAGGCCAGTGCACATTCAACCGCACCGGATTTAACGGCTTGGCGGGCCAGGAACAACGCGGTGGAACCGGTTGAGCAGTTGTTGTTAACGTTGACGACAGGAATACCGGTTTGGAAAGCATCATAAAGCGCGTGCTGACCACAGGTGGAATCACCGTAGACATAACCGGCGTAAGCCTGTTCGATCAGGGTGTGATCAATACCGGCTTCTTTTACGGCACCCTGAATCGCTTTGGACGCCATCACACGATAAGACTCAGACTGACCTGGCTTGGCAAACTTCACCATATCAACGCCAGCAACTATGGCTTTAGACATCACCTATTCTCCATTTTTACGTTAATGATGCGGTTCTTTCTTCTACAAACAGCGTTTACGGAAAGAGCCGCTTAAAATTCTATTCCCAGCTTTTGCGACATTGCCGCAAAGGTATCTTCAATACTGGCGGGATGATCAGCATGGGTAAAATCACAAATCTGCTGCCACTGCTGTTCGACATTTTCAGCGGCAAAACCCGCAGGCATAACGCTGCCTGAGCTACGCTGCCAGCGCAGCTTGCTGATCCAACCACCCCCAGCTTCAAAACAGGATCCGGTTTCCTGGTTGGACTCACTGCAGAGTTTTATCACCAAGGGGGCAACGGCCTCGGGCACCAACGCCGTTTTGAAATTATCCGGTAACAGATTCTTGGTCATGCGCGAAGTCGACACCGGCGCAATGGCGTTGACACAAATGTTGTATTTCTTGCCTTCCAGCGCCAGGGTCTGTGTCAGCCCTAATATTGCCGCTGTGGCACAGCTGTAATTTGCCTGGCCAAAGTTACCGTACAACCCCATGGCCGAGGATGTATTCACAATACGTCCGTAGCCCTGCGCACGCATTTCCTGCCAGGCATGGTGACAAGCTTTGTAAACGCCATGGATATGAACATCCATTACCGCCTGCCAATCTGTATCATCCATCTTGGCAAAGCTGCCATCGCGAAGGTTGCCGGCGTTATTGACCAAGACATCGATGCGGTCATAGTTATCCAGGGCGGTTTGTACAACCTGATCGCCGTCTACCACAGACTGATAACAGGCCACAGCCTCGCCACCGAAGGCGCGAATCTCCGCCACCACCTGATCGGCAAAACAGTGGTTGGACGCCTCACCGGTGACAAACGCCCCCAGGTCATTAACCACCACACTGGCACCGCGGCGGGCAAACTCCAGGGCATAGGCTCGCCCCAGGCCGTTTCCGGCACCGGTAACCACAACAACGCGATTATCAAATCGAATAGGAGCGGTCATTACCTGCATCCACCTGGAAGGTTCAGCTATTCAATAATGACCAGTGTGCGCCTAAAGCGCGGGGAGATGAATGTTGAATACGACCAATTATGCTTGTCGAAAAAGCTCAGTCCTGTTGATCAAGCGCCCACTGATAGAGCGCTTTTTTCTTCAAGCCGGTAAGCTCAGCAGCGATACTGGCAGCCTGCTTGGTAGGTAGCTCCTTAAGCAACACGCTCATGATACGTTCAGCTTCTGGGTCTAAACCAGCATCCTTGGTTGGCCCGGCGTGACCGCGCACCAGCACGACTATCTCGCCCTTACGCTGGTTAGCATCGCTGGCGACAAAGGTTTGCAGTTCAGATAAGGGCGCACTGACAATGGTTTCAAAGGTCTTGGTCAGCTCACGGGCCAAAACCGCTTCTCTATCCAAGCCAAAGATCTCGGCCATATCCGCCAGACAGGCTTCAATACGATGAGGCGCTTCATAGAACACCATGGTGCGGGGTTCCTTGGCCAGGGGCTTGAGGGTATTTTGACGCTGACCGGACTTGGCCGGTAAAAAGCCCTCAAAGGTAAAGCGATCAGAAGGTAAACCCGATGCACTCAGCGCGGCCACCATGGCGCAGGCTCCGGGAACAGGGATGACCTTAACACCGGCCTCGCGGGCCAGGCGTACCAGGCGATAGCCGGGGTCGGACACCAACGGGGTACCGGCATCGGAAATGAGCGCCACAGACTCACCGGCAGCAATACGTTCAACCATATTGCGGGTACGGCCTTCATCGGTATGGTCATGATAGGCCACCATCGGCGTCGAAATGTGAAAGTGGTCCAATAATCGAGCACTGTGGCGGGTATCCTCCGCAGCAATCACATCTACGCCCTGTAGTATTTCTACCGCACGCGGTACCATATCCCCTAAATTACCAATGGGGGTTGCGACAACATAGAGCGCAGATTCCATGACTTTATAACTCACAGCTTTGTTGATGAACTGGCAAGATCACAAACCGATCAGCCAGGCTATTAAATAAACAGACGCAAACAGAATTAAACCGATTGTAGGGAAGATTTATGCCCACCGGCATGTATAAGCGCTTATATAAGCACGTCGCCATTGGCGGACTGGCAACCCTGTTAGTAGCGTGTACCGCAACCGCCCCACAACCCCCTGTTGAGCAACCAGACATTTCCCAGCAAGCGCTCCAGGAAGATGCTCAGGCTCTGTTGGCCGAAGCCTTTGCCAGCCAATCACCGCAGAAAGAATACCTGTTACTGCGTGCCGCCAGACAACTTAACCTGAATAACGAACGCGCCTGGGCTCGCAATCTGCTGGCATCTATCGACAGTGAATTACTCGATACCCAGCGTTTCTTTGAGTATTCCCTGCTGTTTAGCGAAATTGCCCTGGCCGATGATGCCTACTTTCTGGCCCAGCGCATTCTAACCAACCCCAGGCTGGAACGACAGTGGCAACTGCTAGCCGATGAGGATGCCCTCACCCTGCGCGAACGCCGTGCCCAACTGTTTGCCCTGCTGGGAGAGACCAGCGCCAGTGTGGCCGAACGCCAGGCGCTACAGAAAAACCTGCAAGTTGAGCAAGCGCGTAATGACAACCAGGATGCCCTGTGGCAAACCCTGATGCGCCTACCCCGCACAGAACTGGAATACCGCGCCCGCACCACCAATGATGAGGAACTGCGTGGCTGGTACTCACTGGCAGCATTAAGCAAAAACAACCAGACCAATCTGGAACGCCAGCAGGCCCAGGTCAACGAGTGGGTCGCCCGCTGGCCAACCCATCCGGCCAGTATGCGCCTGCCGGAAGATCTCAAACTGCTGCAACAGCTGATTAATGAACGCCCACAACATATTGCCCTGCTGTTGCCTCAGCAAGGCAAACTAGCCAAAGCCGGACAAGCGGTACGCGATGGTTTTCTGGCCGCTTATTACCAGGCTAAAAACCAGGGCAACCTGGTTCCCAACCTGCGCTTCTACGATGCGAGTTCGGATGACTTTCTGCTGACTTATCAACAAGCGGTCGACGAAGGCGCACAGCTGATTATCGGCCCATTGGACAAAAAACAGGTCACCTTACTAAGTGAGCTGGATCAATTGCCCGTGCCTACCCTGGCGGTAAATTACAGCGAGGCGATTAGCGAGCCTTCCACAGGTCTGTACCAGTTTGGCTTGGCCGTGGAAGATGAAGCTCGCCAAGCGGCCCAGCGCGCCTGGGTAGAAGGCCATCGCAATCCGTTAATCCTCACCACCAAAGCGGGCTGGGGCCAGCGCAGTGCCGCAGCTTTTGCTGAAGAGTGGCAGGCCCTTGGCGGTACCGTTGCCGCCCAGGCGACCTTTAACGGCAATGGCGACTACTCTAAAGTGATTAAAAATGCCCTGCTGGTTCAGGAAAGCCAGACGCGCGCCACCCTGCTGCGCCGCCTGTTTGGCCAGGCTTTGGAGTTTGAACCTCGCCGTCGCCAGGACGTGGATATGATTTACCTGGTCGCTCGCCCGACTCAGGGCCGCCAGATCAAACCCACCCTGGCTTTCCACTACGCGGGCGGTTTACCAGTATATGCTTCCAGCCATATCTACAGCGGTGCCCCGGATCGCAAAAGTGATAACGACCTCAATGGCGTAAAGTTCTCCACCCTGCCCTGGTTGTTTGATGAACACAGTGCCGAAAAACAAGCCATTGCCAGTGCCGCCAAACCCGCACCGGCCTATCAGCGCCTGTACGCCTTGGGTGTAGATAGCTACCAGCTCTACCCGCGTCTGCGCCAGTTGGAAGAAGTGCCCGAAGCCCGCCTGTACGGTGTCACCGGCTCTCTACAGCTCAACAGCGATAGACGTATTGAGCGTGAGCAGATCTGGGCCCAGATTCGCTCAGGCATCGCCCGACCTTTACCCATGGTAGTCAGCGGTGAAGCATTAAATTAATCTCCACATTGCTTTAAAATAGCCAGCAAACAGAACTAACGGCAGGAAGCCACTAGATCAAGGAAAGGAAGCCCATGAATAAGAAGACACTATCGAGCGTCATAAAGCCGCAATCGACCGTAAGCCACAATACCTCCCACGGGAACACCCCAGGGGCCAAAACCACCCTGGAAGTGGGCGAACAGAAAGAATTGCAGGCTGAGAACTATTTATCGATGCGCGGTCTAATCCCGATAGCACGCAACTATCGCTGCAAGTTGGGGGAAATTGATTTGATAATGGCCGATGGGGATTATCTGGTATTTGTGGAAGTGCGTTTTCGCCGCAGTGCGGCATTTGGCTACGCCTCGGAAACCATCAACCATTGCAAACAAACAAAACTGCTGCGTACAGCGCAGCGTTATTTACAACAACATAACATCACTGACAATCAGCCCTGCCGCTTTGATACCTTATGCATTCAGGGCCTGGGCAGTCAGCAAACGTTCGACTGGGTTAAAAACGCCTTTGCTTAGGGCTTGTTAACACCAGCAGAACAGATAGCAATAAAAAAGAACACGGACATTTATGGATCAACACGTCATCAACCTGTTTCACGAAAGTATTGAAGCCAAGATGCAGGCAGGTGAATACCTGGCTCCGCTGATTGCTGAAGCCAGCACTATGATCGTGCACACCCTGTTAAACGAATCCAAATTACTGGTTTGTGGCAACGGCACCTCTGCGGCCAATGCACAAATATTCACCTCCAACCTGGTTAACCGCTTTGAGCGCGAGCGCCCGGGTTTACCGGCCATCACCCTGGGTAGTGACTTCACCACCCAGACCTCGATCGCCAACGACTACAGCTATAACGATATTTTCTCCAAGCAAGTTCGCGCCCTGGGCCAACCCGGCGACCTGCTGATCCTGATCAGCACCAGCGGTAACTCCAGTAATCTGGTGCAAGCGGTGGCAGCTGCCCACGACCGTGATATGCAGGTGGTGGCCATTACCGGCCGCGACGGTGGCGATATCGCTTCGCTGCTGGATGTGAATGATATTGAACTGCGCGTGCCGGTCAGCTCCCGCACCCGCATCCACGAAATTCACTTACTGACCATTTTCTGCCTGTGCGATCTTATCGACCAGCAGTTGTTTGGTCCCCTTGAATAACCAGACAGGAATAACGAAACATCGGAGAACTGGGGATGTATATACCAAGTAAGACTCTGTTACGTACGCTGGGATTCGCACTGAGCCTGTCGCTGATTAGCGGCTGTAGCAGTATCATCAGTGCCACCACGGATGAGCCGATTCGTCCCGATCCCGGCAAACGCACCTTCGGCACCATGATTGATGATGAGCAGCTGGAAACAGTCGCTCGGGTTAACCTGAATAAAGCCGATCCGTCACTGGCGGCCTCCAACATTAACGTCGTGGCCTACAACGGTATCGTCCTGCTGACCGGTCAGGTGCCCAGCCAGCAACTGCGTACACTGGCCACCGATACCGTGGTGAAATTACCGAAAGTTCGCCAGGTCTTTAACGAATTACAGATTCAGGGCAAGACCTCCATACTGGCTCGCACCAATGACACCTGGTTGACCACCAAGGTGAAAACCAAACTGATCAGCCACAAGGATATTGATAGTGGCCGGATTAAAATCGTGACCGAGGATGGTGTGATTTATCTAATGGGCATGCTGTCTCGGGTACAGGCCGAAAAAGCTGCTGAAGTGGCGCGCACTACCGGTGGTGTACAGAAGGTCGTTAAAGCGATCGAGTATATCGACTAGTTAAAAAGTGGGGTCTGGCCCAGCGGCTCAGACCCCGGCTCTCCCCGAGCCTAGAACCGTTTAAAACTCTCCCCTGATAGTCAGCCCGTAAGTTCTTGGCGCCCCCAAGTAAGTATTTAAATCCCCTGCTTGCCCCGGCGAATTAAACACGGTGGTTGAGTATGTTTTATCCGCCAGGTTTTGCGCCCACAACTCGATAACCCAACCCATGCTAGCGCTTCTTAAACCCAGGTTAAGATTAAATATATCCAAATGACCCAGCTTAATACCTTCAATCGAAGTACTGGCAAAGCGAGAACTTTTATAGATGTACTGTAACTGCCCGGTTAAGGATAAATCATCACTTAAAGGTACATCCATGCTAATTGCTGTATTGGCAGCAACATGCGGTGCCCACCTCATCCTTTGATCTGACAGGGCGTCAGAAATCGTATCATCCTCACCATACTTGGCGTAGGGCATCCAGATCACATCCAAATTGGCGCTCAGGGTTTCCGTCATTTGCACCAGGTTTTCAATTTCAACACCATAGTTTTTTGCCGAGTCGGCATTAAGAATGGTAAAGCGCAAACCGACAAACTGCGCGACCTGCAAGTCCTCGATATCGTTATAGAACAACGCCACATTAGATCTTGCCCTTCCCTGCCAATAGGTGGCTTTAAGGCCAAGCTCATAGGCATCAACTTTTTCCGGGTCATATGCGGGATCCAATGGCGTACCACCAAAATCCGGGTTATTGGCAACCTGACCCGCTGCGTTGGCATCAACAGTCACCCCACCGGCTTTAAACCCGTGGTTATAACTGAAGTACCACATGGCATGCTCGTTAGGCCGATATTGCAATGCCCAAGTACCACTAAACGCACGATCGACCATATCGTCCTTATAAGCGGGGCCTGGCTGAATACCAATAAATGTAAACGGGTTGGCAGGCGCCACACAGGGAGAAGCCAAACCCAGCGAAGCACAAATCGGATCGACAAAAGCACTCAACTGTAAATCAAAGAAATCCCTGCCAAACTCTCCTTCTTTTTCCTCTTCGGAATAGCGTAACCCGACTACCATGTTCCATTGTTCAGTGAGGGTAAAATCGCTGTGAACAAAAATCGCCCGCGACTCTGCCGTAGCCTCCATAATTTCATGGCTCCACAATCCTGCGGGTGCAGAGACAGTTCCTGGCGGCAAACTTAAAGCAGCCCCTAAAGACGCATCGTAATACGCCTGAGCATCCTGGCCCCAATACAGATTTCGATCCATGTCGATATCTTCATAGGACAGGAACAAACCAACAATGTAATCTGCTTGCCAAGGCTCAAACTCGCCATGAAATGTAAACTCCTGTGAGAAAAATTCGCTTTTAAAGGACTCATCCAGCTGCAATAGATCAACCGGATGGAAATCAGCATCCACCTCAGTTTGTTTAACTTCGTATTCACGATAAGCAGTGATTGAATTTAATGAACCGCCCTTCAGCTCATAATCAATTTTCCAGACCAATCCCTTATCGGTAACATCCTGTCGATTACGAGAATTCATAGCCGTTTCAAAATCTTCGTTATCAGCAGAAGGTAGCCTATTACCGCCAGCCAAGGCCAGGCTGTCAGTTAATGTTGTCACAGCACCGTCCAAATAGTCCGAAGTACCATAACAACACAAACCACTGGATTCTAAATAGTCCGCAATAAATCTGAACGACACATTATCCGTAGGAGTTACCAACAGCTGAGCTTTAACCGCCTTGGTATCCTTGCCATTGGTATCAAGACCCAGATTTACATCTTCGAAGTAGCCATCATCTTCATCGTAAATTGCAGCAATTCTAATAGCAGACTTTTCATTCAGGGGCTGATTATAAGAACCTTTAATTGTGCGGTTACCATAGTTTCCCATTTGAAATTTATATCTACCGGACTCACCTTCCAAACTGGGCTCGGCCGAGGAAATTAATACCGCCCCTGCCGATGTATTCTTGCCAAACAAAGTCCCTTGAGGGCCTCGCAGGATTTGCATCCCCTCCATATCAAGGAAACTTTCCAACGCTGCCCCGGCTCGGGTTCGGTAAACACCATCAATAAAAACCCCCACCCCGCCTTCAAAAGTACGACTGTTTCCCACGGTGCCCAACCCCCGCATAATAATATTGCCAGAGGAAGACGCGATATTGGTGGAATTAAATTGCACGCTGGGGGACACAACCGCAATATTGGAAATATTATCCAATTGCGCCACCGCCATGGCTTCACTGTCGATAGCAGTTACGGAAAGAGGTACATCGGAAATAGATTCTTCCCGACGCTGAGCCGTAACAACCACTTCCTCAAGCGCGAAATCCAGCTCATCCAGTGATTCTTCTGCCCCAGCAGATAAACTTACAGGTATAGTCAGCATCCCGGCTACTGACATCGTGATGATGCAGTTACTAACTCCATGGTCGCCTTTGATAAATGCCATTGCCGAAGACCATTGAGAGAAACAATAATCTTCAGTATAGCGTTAGTGTGCGTTTCGCCTTGGACTTATTGGTCTGACAAAGTTTCTGTTTATAAAGAATGTATATAAACCCCGGCTTCCCCAAGGGCGGGTAGTACCTATTCCCGGCTGCAAGACTTGTATTGAGGCACTCGCACTGCGGAACTCGCTAAAAACGCTCAGACAGTCCTCGTAAACGCTCCCGCCTCAATACAAGTCTTAAACGCAGCCTGACTGGTCATAGGCACTACCCGCCCTTGGGGAAGCCTACCTTAGGAAAAATTAAAATAGTTAAGAATTTGCACAAGGCGAGGATACAGTCGGGTGGCGCTGATCGGAGCAATCAGCCCATGTTTAAGCGGCAGGAAAAAGTCAGGGTTGTCGCGGAGGTTGTCTGAGCGCTTTTAGCGAGTTTACGGAGCGCTGACTTTTTCCTGCCGCTTATGGGCGCGGAGAGCAGCGTCACCCGACTGTATCCGGGTTAAGAACCACTCCCCTAGCAAAAAATCAAACTAAAGCAGCGTGAATAGCACCATCCACCGGTAAAGCCACGCCGTTAACAAAAGACCCAGCATCACTGGCCAACATAATCACCGGCCCAACAAGCTCTTCAAGTTTGCCCAAACGCTTGGCTGGCATACGATCAATATATTCCTTACCCGCAGGTGAATTGAAATAATCATCATTAATTTCAGTTTTAAACCAACCCGGACAAATCGCATTCACACGAATACCATAACGCATCAGATCCAACGCCATAGTGCGAGTCAGCTGTAACACAGCACCTTTAGAAGCACAGTAAGCTGTTTGTCCAGCTTGGACACCCAATCCAAGGACTGAAGAAATATTAATGATGCTACCGGTTTTACCCGCTTCACGCATACGTTCAGCACCTTCCTGAGCAACATTCCACACACCGTTAAAGTTGGTATTCATAATGAAGTCACGGGACTCATCATCAACTTTTAAAAAACCTTTAGGATCGGCAACGCCAGCATTGTTGATAACGGTATCAATCACGCCCAGCTCTTTTTGAGCCTGTTCAAATGCGGCATTAACGCTTTGGCGATCAGTCACATCCATAGACACCGCTATAGCGTTGGCGCCAGTTGCACGAATTTCTTCGACTAGTTTTTGCAATTTATCCTGACGTCGTGCGGCAACAACCACACTGGCTCCCGCTGCAGCCAAACCTTTAGCGACACAGTAACCAATACCACTGGACGCGCCAGTAACCAGGGCAATACGCCCTTCAAGTGAAAAAGAATTCATGAGCACCTCTATTAATTTATATTCTCTCGACGGTCTGTACTTCTCTCAATGCCTAATCGTTGATGCTTTTTGTTGTTATAAGCTACTTCGATATAAAAAAGGGGCACCAGGTGCCCCGCAAAGCAGTATGCGTATTTATACGATTTCAAACAAACCGGCAGCGCCCATACCACCACCTACACACATGGACACAACGGCCCACTTGGCGTTACGACGCTTACCTTCCAGCAGAATGTGGCCAGTGGTACGCGCACCGGTCATGCCGTATGGGTGACCAATGGAGATTGAACCGCCGTTTACATTGTATTTGGCAGGATCGATACCCAGATGATCACGACAGTACAGACACTGAACGGCAAACGCTTCGTTCAGTTCCCACAGGTCGATATCATCAACGGTCAGACCGTGCTTTTTCAGCAGCTTGGGAATGGTGTAGATTGGGCCAATACCCATCTCTTCTGGCTCGTTACCGGTAACCATCATGCCACGGTAAATACCCAGAGGCTCGAGGCCACGTTTCTCGGCCATGGAACCTTCCATGATGACACAAGCAGAAGCACCGTCAGACAACTGGGAGGCGTTACCGGCAGTGATGCAGCCACCGTCAATCACTGGGTTCAGACCCTGCAGGCTTTCCAATGTGGTTTCTGGGCGGTTACCTTCGTCTTTGCTCAGAGTCACTTCCTGGTAGGAAACTTCTTTTGTCTCTTTATCCACAATCGCTTTGGTAGTGGTGATAGGTACGATTTCATTATCGAACTTGCCAGCTTCCTGAGCCGCAGCAGTACGCTGTTGAGATTGAAACGCATACTCGTCTTGCTGATCGCGGGTTACGCCGTATTTCTGCGCTACGTTTTCAGCGGTTTGCAGCATTGGCATGTAGGCGTGTTCTTGCATGGCAACAACGTTCGGGTCAGCGGTTTCAGCCGCCCACTTGAAGTAAGGCGCCTGTACAGCAGAGATATTGTCCTGACCACCGGCAATCACGACATCCATACCGTCAACCATAATTTGCTTAGCTGCAGTAGCGATAGCCATCAGACCGGAAGAACACTGACGATCGATAGTCTGACCGGAAGCGGTAATGGGCAGACCAGCGGCCAGGGCGCCCAAGCGCGCAATGTTGTTAGACGCAGTACCGGCATTCAGTACAGAACCGATAATCACATCTTCCACTTCACCGCCTTCGATACCAGCGCGCTCTACCGCGTGCTTAATAGCATGGGCAGTCATAGTGGGTGATTTAATATTATTCAGCGCGCCTTTAAAGGCGCGGCCAATTGGGGTACGTGCAGTTGATACAATAACAGCTTCTTTCATGATCGTTGTCCTGTCGTTAGTAATACAAATTGTTTATGCAGCGTAGTCTTTAAATCGCTTGCCTTCGGCAGCCAGTTTTTCCAACAGTGGGGCAGGTTTAAACCACTCCTCACCGTATTTACCCAGCTCGTTGCGGTATTTATTGATTGCCGCAAGAACGGTATCCAAACCAATCTCGTCGGCATACTGCATGGGACCACCGCGGTGCCCCGGGAAACCATAACCGTTACAGTAAACGGTATCGATATCGCTGGAACGGTAGGCAATGCCCTCTTCCAGCACCTGAGCACCTTCGTTGATCAGCATGTAGATGGTACGTTCCAGGATTTCCTGGTCGGAGATTTCGCGTTGGGTAACACCGTGTTCTTTGGCCAGTTCCGCTGCCAGCTGCATAACTTCTGGATCTTCTTTTTTGTCGCGGCCTTCGTAGATGTAGAAACCACGGCCAGTCTTCTGACCAAAGCGCTCCAACTCATTTAACTTATCGCAAATGGCGGTATAGGCTGGGTCACGACCATAGAACGCCTCTTTGTTACCTTGACGCGTCAGGTAGCCAACATCAATACCGGCCAGATCGATCATGCTTGGCAGGCCCATGGCCAAACCAAAGTCATACAGCACCTTATCGATTTGCGCAGGCGTTGCACCTTCCAGCAGCAAGCGTGCGGCTTCACGGCCATAAGGCTCCAATACACGGTTGCCAATAAAGCCCCAGCATACACCAGCCACGACCGGCACCTTCTTAATGGTTTGCGCCATTTTGATAGTGGTTAGCAGTGCATCGTCTGCAGTTTTGCCGCCACGTACAATTTCCAGCAGACGCATGACATTGGCCGGACTAAAGAAGTGCAGGCCAATCACATCCTGTGGACGAGAGATACTCGCAGCAAGCTCATCCACATCCAGTGTAGATGTGTTAGTAGCCAAAATAGTGCCTGGCTTACATACCTCATCAAGGGTGGCGAAAACTTTTTTCTTGATGTCCATATTTTCGAATACGGCTTCGATCACCAGATCCACATCGGCAATATCAGCGTACTCGGTCGTAGCGTTCAACAGCGCCATGCGCTCTTCGACTTGCTGTTCAGTCAGCTTGCCTTTTTTGGCAGTGATCTCGTAGTTCTTGCGAATAACACCCAAGCCACGATCCAAAGCTTCCTGACTCAAATCCAGGATGGTGGTATCAATGCCGGCATTCAAAAAGTTCATGGCAATGCCGCCACCCATGGTGCCGGAGCCAATAATGGCTACTTTGTTGACAGGGCGCAGTGGTGTCTTGGGATCGACACCCGGAATTTTGGTCGCAGCACGCTCTGCAAAGAACAGGTGCTGTTGGGCCCGTGCTTGCGGCGTAGACATACAGGCCTGGAACAGTTCCTGTTCTTTTTTCAGGCCTTCAGCCAGGGGTAATTCAATAGCGGCTTCTACCGCTTGAATGCAGCGCTCAGGAGCGAAGAATCCGCGAGTGCGGCGAGCGATAGATTTACGGAAATCGGCAAAGAAGTTTTCTGGCAGTTCGGCAGTATCAACACTCAACTCTGCGCAGGTACGAACTGGTGTGTTCTGATCCAGCAGGGACTGGGTATAGGCCAGGGCCGCTTCGACAAAATCGCCTTCGGCTTCTGCCAGCTGATCAACGATGCCCGCATCCAGGGCTTTCTTGGCGTTAATAGGTGCACCAGAGGTAATCATCTGCACAGCCACTTCAGCACCGGCCAAACGCGGCAGACGCTGGGTACCACCAGCGCCTGGTAACAAACCCAGATTGACTTCTGGCAAACCCACTTTCACTGACGGGTGCGCAAAACGATAGTCACAGGCCAGGGCCAGCTCACAGCCACCTCCCAGCGCCATACCGTTGATAGCTGCCACCACCAGCTTTGGCGAGGCTTCCAGGCGGTCACATACCGCTGGCAAACCCGGCTCAGCCAGGGCCTTGTCGGTACCAAATTCACTGATATCAGCACCGCCGCAGAATAGCTTCGCTGCTGAGGTAATCACCAGTGCTTGCACCTGATCATCGGCCAGCGCCTTGTCAAAGTGCTCATTAATCGCCTGACGTAAAGGCAGGCCCAAGCCATTTACAGGGGGGCTATTAAGGGTCAGCAGGGCAATATTGCCGCGCACTTCGTAATTCACAGGTGAGCTCATAGGTCTAGATTCCCAAAGAAATAGTCAATCAGATCAAAATATAGGGGTATACCCCTATTCTAACCCGAACCTGCAACCGGGAATCAAGGGGTAATTGCGTTATAATCTAGGGGTAAATACCTATTTGAATGGTTTGATCCCCGATAAATAGACCCTAAGTATGGCTAAAAACCCCGAATCTGCAGGCAGTCTGGAGCTGGACAAGGAGCGCTATCGATTCCTGGTAGAGCACTCCGGTGAACTGATTTCGTCCCACAGGCCGGGAGACTGGGCCTATACCGCCGCCAGCCCTGCCATTGAGTCCCTCAGCGGTTTTACCCAGGAAGAAGTCATGGGCCGCTCGGCCTATGACTTCTTTCACCCGGAAGATGCCGAGGCTATGCAGAAAAAGTTGATTCCGGCCATCTACCGCCAGGGCATTCGCACCTTCCGCTACCGGCATCTGATGAAAAACGGTGAATACCAGTGGGTTGAGAGTACTCACCGTTCCATCCGCGATAATGACACCGGCGAGCTAAAAGAGATTATTTCGGTCACCCGCGATATCACCCCACAGATTGAAGCTGAGCAAGCCCTGCGTGAACAACAAGCGCAACTGGCCCATATGTCGCGCCTGTTAAGCCTGGGGGAAATGGCCAGTGGTCTGGCCCATGAAATCAATCAACCGCTGGCCACCACACTCAACTATGCCAATGGCGCTCTGCGCTTGTTACAGCGCGATGGAGAAATCCCCCGTGATAAGTTGCAATCCGTTTTGGAATCCATTGCCAAACAGGCTCAGCGGGCCGCAGAGATAGTTAAACGCCTGCGCGGGCTGGTGAAAAAGACCTCTTTCCAGCGTGCGCCCATTAACCTCAAAGAGCTGTGCGATGATGTTATTCACTTTATGCAGCACGAGCTGTTTGAAAACTCCATTGAAGTCACGGTCTCTGTAGAAAATACCGACAGTTCTGAATTGGTTGTTGAAGCCGATCGCATACAAATCGAGCAAGTACTGGTTAACCTGTTAAAGAATGCCATCGAGGCTTACCAGTCCCGGCAGAAACCTCGAGCACCGTTAAATAAAATCATTTTGCTGACGTTATCCATCGATCAGGATTATTTGTTGCTCACCGTGAAGGATTTTGCCGGCGGCATAACGGAGGACATACAATCGACGCTGTTTGAGCCCTATGCCACCTCAAAAGCCGACGGTTTGGGAATGGGGCTGTCCATTTCACGGTCGATTATTGAAACCCACGGAGGCCAGATTAATGTCGACTCCGACGGTGAAAACACGACCGAATTTACGATAAAGTTACCTCTGCATCACTAAAGACGACAACCAAATATGCAATCAGCACAAACCGTATTTATTGTTGATGACGATCAGGACTTCCGCGAATCACTCACCTGGCTGCTGGAAGGCGCAGGCCACACCGTCATCAGTTTTGAAAACGCCGAAGTGTTTTTACAACAATACCAGCAACAAGCAGGCTGCCTGTTATTGGATGTGCGTATGGCGGGGATGAGCGGCTTGGCCCTGCAACAGGAACTCAATCAACGGGGTTATGCCATTCCGGTGATTATGATCACAGGTCACGGTGATGTGGCTATGGCTGTACAAGCCATGAAAAATCACGCCGTCGATTTTATTGAGAAACCCTTTGATGACGAAGCGCTACTCAGTTTAGTCGCCGAAACATTAAATCGCAGCCCCACCATCTTTGCCGAAGCCAATAAAAGTCAGCAGGTTAAAGACTGCTGGGAACAACTCAGCAAGCGCGAGAAAGATGTGGCCAAGCAGGTAATTCAAGGCCTGGCTAACCGCGAAATTGCCGAGTCACTGGATATCAGTATTAAAACCGTGGAAATCCACCGCTGCCGGGTGATGAAAAAGATGCAAGCCAAACGCCTGGCAGACCTGATGGGGCTAGTGCCTTATTTGGAAGAGGCGCTGCAATAATATGGCAAGTATTGCTTTAGACGCCGTGCGCTCACTGGTGAACTATCTTTCCGCCCGAGGTATGGATAGACAGCAACTGCTCAGCACGATTAATGTGTCTGAAGAACAGCTGTGCCAAACCGGGCAATTGATGCCCACCAGCGTCTACGACCAATTGTTTGAGCTGGGCGAAAAACAG
Organism: Maricurvus nonylphenolicus; assembly: GCF_042854845.1. Taxonomy (GTDB): domain Bacteria; phylum Pseudomonadota; class Gammaproteobacteria; order Pseudomonadales; family Cellvibrionaceae; genus Maricurvus; species Maricurvus nonylphenolicus. Next base: position 4,099,127 of record NZ_AP031498.1, read on the forward strand.
CTCAACAACCCCATGTTGGGATTTGAATTTGGCCAGGATATAGAGCCCGATCGCTGGGGAGTGTTGGGGTATATCGCCTACACAGCATCAACCCTTGCCGAAGCGCAGGGTAGTCAAAGAAAGTACCAATCGTTGGTAGGTAACCTTGGCACGCCGACTACTGAGCCACAGGGCGAACAACTGTTACTACGCTGGATTCCCTCCTACCCCTGTAGCCACCACACCGCAGAGGAAATCCTGACCGGCTGGATTGCCCTGTCCCGCAAACTGGCTATTGAGCCCACACACGTTGATGCGGTGTACTTTTCCCATGGTTGCCAAGGCGATATAGAAAAGTATCAACGATACTTCGATTGTGATCTGCAGTTTGGCCACGACTTTAATGGCATACTGATCAATAAAGCGGTCTTGGATGTTCCATTAGGCAAAAGTAATCAGGATATTCATCGACTGCTGTGCGAACAGGCCGAGCAACAAATCAGTAAACTGGTTGAGCAACTGCCCATCGAAACCATCACCCAGTTTATCAGTAATCAGCTGCCTCTAGGTGTGCCTGATATCAATGATGCTGCCAGCAGCTTGCACATGAGTGTGCGCACACTGCAGCGTAAACTCGCCGAACATGAACTGAGTTTTTCTGGGCTGGTGGATTCGATTCGTCAGGATCTGGCGATACGTTATCTAACAGATACCGATACCAAGGCTATCTATATCAGCCAGATGCTGGGTTTTTCCGAACAAAGTGCCTTCCAACGGGCTTTTAAGCGCTGGACCGGGCAAACCCCCAAGCAATACCGAGAGCAGCTGTCCCCCTAGCTCCCATCCTTAGGTTTCCCCACATTGACCCAGGACGCCACACCAGCCGAGCCCATATGGCGTGGTGAGTCACTATTTAGGCCTTTGACTATATTAGAGTACGACAGAAATATAGTGAAAGAGCCGGGTTATGGAAATCGGAGAGGTCTATTACAACGCCAGTAGCCAATGGATACTGAATATCGTGCTGGCCAGCATGATTTTAGGTGTGGCACTGGATATTCACTGGCGAGACTTTAAAGCCATCGCCAAAATGCCCAAGGCCATTCTCGCAGGCCTTTGCGCGCAATTTGTTGCCCTACCCGCCATTACCACCGGCCTGACCCTGCTATTGGATTTGGACGCCGGTATCGAACTGGGCATGATTCTGGTAGCCGCCTGCCCCGGTGGGGCCATCTCAAATTTTGTGACCCATCTGGCCAAGGGCAATACCGCATTGTCCATTTCCATGACTGCAGCTGCCAGTGCCCTGGCAACGATCATGCTGCCACTGAATTTTATTTTCTGGTCTCAGGTTAACCCCGACACTGCTGCATTAATTCAATCAATAGAAGTCAGTACCAGTTCATTATTTACCAACCTGTTATGGGTCTTGGCCGTGCCACTGGCAAGTGGATTATTAATACAACACTATCGCCCTGCACTGGCCAATGTGCTGCATAAACTGCTCAAGGTGACCAGCACCCTGGCGTTATTTGTTTTTATCGCAGTAGCAATTTTCCAAAACTATCGCGCCTTTTTATCCAACTTCGAACTGATTTTTATCGTGGTACTTATCCACAACGGCCTGGCTTATTTACTGGGATTCCTGGCGGGTAAATATGCCGGTCTGGGTGTTCGCGATATTAAGGCCACCACCATTGAGGTCGGCATGCAAAACTCCTCACTGGCCATCGCCATTGTCTTTAGCCAATTTCACGGCGAGGCCGGTATGGCATTGGTCAGTGCCTTTTGGGGAACCTGGCATATCGCCTCCGGATTACTGATCGTCTTGTTTTTTAGCCGCTGGGGTAATGCCCAGCCAACAGTAGAAGTAAAAGCGTCATGAAGAAGATATTAATTACCGGCGCTGCCGGCTGTGTTGGTCGCCAACTGGTAGAGAAACTGCTGGCTGAAACCGAGCATCATATATTTGCCACGGATGTAAAACCCAATCCATTCCAGTCGCAGCCGGAACAAAACGCATTGCGCCTGGAATACCTGTCACTGGACATCCGCGATAATACATTTACTGACTGGGTGATCGAGCGTAAACCCGATGTGGTTATACACTTGGCATCTATTCTGCAAATTTCTGAACGTATGCCGCGTGAAACAGCTTATGAAATAGATGTGGTTGGCACGGAACGATTACTGGCAGCCTGCATAACCGCCAAGGTGAGTAAAATAATCGTCACAACCAGTGGTGCCGCTTACGGTTACTACCCGAGCAACAAAGAGATTATTACCGAGCAACGTCCCACCAGTGGCAACGCGGATTATTTCTATTCAGCCCACAAAGCCGCCGTCGAAGTGCTTATGCGACGCTACCGCGGTATTCACCCTGAGCTGGAACAAATCGTTTTCCGCCCCGGCGCTATTCTCGGTCCAGATTTTGAAGGTCCTGTGGTTAATTTGTTTCAACAAAAAGCCATCACGGGCCTTATGGGTTACCCCGGCCCCTTTAACTTTATCTGGTCGGAAGATGTTGTGGATTATCTGATCGAGGGCGCACAGAGCAATATTACCGGGCAATTTAATATTGCCGGTGATGGCACCATGAGTATGAAAGAAATTGCCGATTACCTGCAAAAACGCTATATCGCCCTGCCGGCCTGGTTGGTACAGGGTGTATTGGCCATTGCCAAACCACTGGGTTTAAGTCAGTACGGCCCGGAACAGGTCAAGTTTATTAAATTCCGCCCTGTACTCTCTAATGAAAAGCTTAAGCGTCACTTTCAACATCAACCGCGTTACAACTCTCGTCAGACGCTGGATGCATTTTTAGCATCTCAACAGAATACCTCCTCACCATTGCCATCTTCAGCTATTCAGGAAAACAGCCATGCGTAATATTCGTCAAACGATTATCGGTGGTATGACGTGTTTACTGTTACCACTCACCTCTATTGCTAACACCATTACCGTAGTTGATGCCAAGGGTGAACCACTATCCAACGTGATGGTGTTACAGGCACCGCTAGTGGGCCATACATTGGATACCTCTGATATGGGCTACCCACCTGAGCGTAAAGAGCACTTTACCGATGCTGCTTATACCTTGTTTACCGATGATAGCGGCCAGGTGAGTTTTTCAACCTACCCAGACAGAGATGTACGTATTCGGTTACGCAAACCCGACTATCAGGATGTCACTTTTGAACTGAAGGCAGGCCAGGATCAACAAGCCACTTTAGAAACTATTACTGATCCGCTAGCACTGGCAGAATCGCGCCCTGCGAATACCTGGCTGGCAGAGATGTCACTCGACAATGATCCTGAACTTAAAAAGCACTACATCATGCAGTGTGGCTTCTGTCACCAACAGGGCTCTCATTTTTTCCGTCGCCCACGGCCACAGGAAAACTGGCAAGATGTGATTTACCGCATGGTGGGTTACGGATCGCGCTTGCACGACCAGGCTCAGGAACAACTACCGCAGCTATTGTTTGAAGAATACAGTCGTCTGTATAGCAACCCTGAAATAATTCCCGCCGGAACACCTTGGGCACCTCATCTGCAACAAACCCGGGTTACGGAATGGCCCATTGGTGATGCCTTTTCACAAATGCACGATTTGCTGGTGCACTCTAACGGCCTGATATATGTCGGCGATAACCTGCAAGATCGCCTCTACGAAATTGATCCTAACACTGGCAAGTTTGTCATTTACAAGTTGAAGCGTGAAAACCATGACAAACATGGCGGTTTAATGGGTAAACGCCTTGAGTCTTTCCCCAAGCATGAAACCTTTGCCGGTATTCACTCCTTTGCTGAATCACCAAAAGATGGCCATATCTTTATTACCACCTCCTACCAGCAACGCCTGGTGGAATTCGATCCGGTAACCAAGGAATTTATTAACCACCACATGGACGAAGGTTATTACCCGCATACCGTGCGTATCGATGCCCAGGATCGTGTCTGGTTTACCATGGCACTGTCCAACCAAGTGGCCATGTTTAACCGCCAGGATAAGAGCTTTCAGATGTTTGACTTGCCAGCTCGTAGCAAGCGGGAAGAATTAACCGTAGGCTCTATGGGCATTATTTTAAAGTTAATGGACTGGGGTATCCCGCTGGCTAACTGGTTCTCTATCGATGAGCAATCAACCGGTGTCCCGCTACCCTACGGTATTGAAATTACCCCCAACGGCGACATCTGGTTTGCCCGCTTGCATGCGGATTCCATCGGCAAAATCGATGCTAAAACCCTTGAAGTGAGCATGTATGAGACGCCGTTTGTAGGGCCGCGCCGTTTGCGCAGCGATTCCAAAGGCAACCTGTGGATAGCCGCCTTCCCGGAATCCATGGTGGTGAAATTTGATCCGAAAACGGAAACCTTTCACAACTTCCCACTACCGGTACAACCCTTGGGCAGTGAAACGCCTTACTCGCTGAATGTGGATCGTAAGCGCGATATTGTCTGGGTTAACGGTAACACCTCCGACGCACTTTATAGCTATGACATTGATCAGGATCACTGGTCTCACTACCCCTTACCCAAACGGGTGACCTTTACCCGTGATGTAGAAATCACTCCACAGGGGGATGTGTATACCACCAGTGCCAGTTTCCCAAGCTGGCATATAGAAGACGCTCAACCGACACTGATCCATATCCAGCCAAACTACCAGGAAGGTAAGGATACACAGCCCAACGTGGTTGCAGCAGAGGCCAACTAAATGTCTGCTTCGATGAGCCGTCTAGCGCTACCCACGTTTTTATTGTCTTGCCTGTTAGCATTCCTGGCGGGGCATATGGTGAACTACAGCATTATCTTTATTGCCCTGGAGAAATTCGAATCCCATTCTCTGGCTGGTATCGGTTATGGGCTTTGCTTTGGGCCACCGCTGATCCTTGGATGGCTAGCAGGGGTCTACTGTGATCGCTACTCGCCACGGCGGGTTATTCTGCTGGCACAAAACAGCTATTTCATCAGCTTAATACTGATCTATCTATTGCTACAGTTTACCGCTGAATGGCAACCGGCACTGTTACTGCTGGCGGCCTTTTTCTCCGGTGTGGCCTGGTCATTTGTAGCCCCCGCACGTTTTGCCACCTTGCCTTTTTATGTATCGCCAACCAAGTTGGCTGGAGCAACCATTGCCTTAAATCTAATGGTAATGACCGGTTTTGGCTTGGCGCCCATGCTGTTGAAACAGGTTAAAGTCACCTGGGGCTGGGATGGCGTACTGGTAACTGCCGTCGCACTACTGATGTTATCCACATTACTACTGCTGCCACTGCGTTTCCAGTTTAATGCCAAAGCCGCCGACAAGGCCTTCATTGAAATTAAAAACAGCCTGGCATTTGTACGTGATACCGTTTTGGTAAAACAGTTGCTGCTGTTAGCGGCTATTGCTTACCTGTTAATGGGGCCTATGCAAGTCCTGTTACCCACCATTGCCGAGCAAAACTTGCAGCTCGATGAAACCGCCCAGGGCAACTACCTAAGCCTGGTGGCCTTTTCATTAATACTCGGTGGCTTACTGGCCATGGTATTAAAGAATACCGGCAAGCTGGGTTTACAGATGATGTTTACCATCCTGATTGCCGCTGCAGGTATTGTTTACCTGGGCATGGAATCCAACCTCTATCGCTCAGTGGCCGTCCTGATCATCTCATCAATGTGCGGCGGTATTGCCATCAGTTATCTGGTAGCTGGTCTGCAGCACTACTCACCGGATGAACACCGCGGCCGCATTATGAGTTTTTACACCATAGTCGGTCAGGTAATTCCAGCCGCCAGTGGCGTGGGCGCAGGTTTGTTAGCACAAGTATTCGATATTCCCACAGCACTAAAAATCTGCAGCGGATTTATTGTGCTCAGCCTGGTGTGCTGTTTGATTTTCCTTAAACCCATTCGTCGCTTGGAGACCTATCAACATGGGTGATTATTTTCAGGATAAAGTGGTTGTGATTACCGGTGGTGCCGGCGGTTTAGGTCAGACCTTAAGCCAACAGCTTATCGCTCAAGGTGCCAAGGTAGCAGCTTTGGATCTGGACATCAGTATGTTGGAAAACACTGACAATATGCTGCCCATAAAAACCGACATTACCGATATTTCTACGATTGAGTTTGCGCTGGATAAAATCGTCAACCAGTTTGGCAAAATCGACATCCTGATTAACAACGCCGGCATCACTCATATGAGCCGCTTTGTGGATACCGACGAAGCCCTGTTTGAAAAAATCATGACAGTGAACTTCACCGGCAGCGTTAATATAACTCGCCTGGCCCTGCCCTATTTAACGGAAACTCAGGGCCAGATTATTGCACTATCCAGCGTTGCCGGTTTTGCCCCCTTATATGGGCGCAGTGCCTATGCGGCCAGCAAGCACGCGATGGAAGGTTTTTTTCAATCCCTGGCAAGCGAACTGGCAGATAACGATATCAATGTGTTAATTGTTAGGCCTTCCTTTATCAAAACCCGCCCGGAATTGCAGGCCCAGGTTAATGCGGGTGAATCCTCTCCTGGTGCAATTAAGAAGAGCACGAATGGCGAACAGATAAAGCCTGAAGTAGCTGCGAGCAAGATTCTGAAGGCTGCTGAGAATAACCAGGCAGCATTACAACTGGGTAGCGTTTCCCGTATTGCCTATTGGCTCAATGCACTAGTACCCGGTTTATATCGAAAAGTTATGACAAAAGGAGCGAAGAAAGAGTTTCAGTAGCTACTCACCAAGAATAAAAGCCTCATATTTGACCAAACTCTCATTTTTAGGTAGATTTATATAAAAATGATAATCCGGCACCAGAAAGAATACTGGTGTCACTCTTTGGCAGGATATGCAGGAACTGACCATGACCCTTTCACGTCGCGATATGCTTCGCTCTACCCTTCTCGGGGCCGCCGCTCTTAGCTCCACTCCCTTTACCGCCATGCCCCTGGCCGCCAGTAGCAGCGTGACGCCCCATACTCCCCGTAACTTCAAGCGTATAGCCACAGAAGAAGCCTTTATCACCAAAGAGATTTTTGGCGCGCACTTGGAGCTGCTGGCCAATAACCCTGAAGCTGAACCCGGCTTTTCGCATTTCTGGGAAACCGCATTAGGTAAACCCGGCGATATGATTGCCGGACTTTCCTCCGTTATCGGTGGTGAAAACACCGCCGGACTGGCCGACTTTATCAGCTCTTCCGTTGAGGCTACTGGCAGTGAAAGTTCAGTCACGTCCATAGGCAGGCTGTTCGATTTGGACGAAGACCGTATTCGTATTATGGATGAAACCGGTGTAGCCATGCAGGTTATTTCCCTGGCCTCTCCCGGTGTTCAAGTCTTTAACGCTGAGCTGGCAACGCCACTGGCCAGGCAGGCTAACGACCAGCTCGCCGCCGCGATTGCCAAACACCCCGAGCGCTTTTCCGGTTTGGCCGCTATCGCTCCGCAAGATCCAGACAGTGCCGCACAGGAACTGGATCGAGCCATCCGCCAGTTAGGCCTTAAAGGTGCCATTATTAATTCCCACACCAAAGGTGAATACCTGGATGAGGAAAAATTCCGCCCCATCCTTGCCAAAGCCAATGAACTGAAGGTTCCTATTTATCTTCATCCTCGCACCCCTGCGCCACAAATGCTTGAACCCTTTACCAAGTATTCCGGCTTGGCTGCTGCCACCTACGGTTTCAGTGTGGAAACAGGTTTGCACGCACTGCGTTTGATTTTAAGCGGTGTATTTGATGATTACCCGGATTTAACCGTTGTACTCGGCCATATGGGTGAAGGCTTGCCCCTGTGGATAGATCGTGTGGATAACCGCACAGCCTTTATTCAAACCGGGCCGGGAAAAAAGCTGCGTAAGCTGAAGAAAAAGCCCAGCGATTACCTGAAAGAGAATTTCTTTATTACCACCAGCGGCATGGATTTTGAGCCAGCCTTAATGCTGGCCCATTCTGTTGTTGGTCCGGATCGGATAATGTTTGCCATTGACCACCCCATGGAAGACGGCAGAAATCCGGTTAGGGTGTTGGATGAAGCACCGATAAGCGATGAAGATAAAGAAAAGATCTATCATCGCAATGCAGAGCAACTATTTAGACTCTGATGACACTCGATATTATTACCCTATTGTAACTTGTCATTTAAGGCCAAGCTTGATAACTTGGCCTTTGTGAATAAATCAATTGTCCCTATCTTTTACGTTGCCGAACTCGTTGATTTAATCGTCTCCGAGGAAAATGTTTCTGCACGAGAAGTGCTGCGCGGTAGCGATATCTCCGAGCACCAGCTCAGTGAGGCTGATGCGCTAATCTCTTATGCGCAGATGCTGAAGGTGTATCAAAACGCGATTAACATCTCTTCTAAACCCGGTATAGGCTTACGCTTGGGAGCCAGATACCAACCCCAACATCACGGCGTGTTAGGGCATGCGTTGCTATGTGCAGAAAGTATTGGTGATAGTCTGCGTTTAGTGTCCCAGTATGCAAAAATTCGCGGCATTATGTTTGATATGATTATCAATGATGCATCGGATATCGTCAGCCTCACAATTCCCGACCGCTTGCCCCTGGGCCCCGAAGTACATCAGGTGGCGGTGGAAGAAATTCTGGCGATGCTTGCCCCTCGAGGATCGAGCAATCCGTTATCCTTGCGCCCTATTGATATCAGCATTGACTACCCTGCACCAGCGCACCGCAAGCAATACGAAGCCTTGTTCGATTGCCCTATCTACTTTAGTGCAGATACTCTGACAATTCGTTTATCCAAACAATACCTGTCAACGCCTTCCAATATGCCCAACGCCGAAATGGTGCAAATCTGCGAAGAACGCTGCAAAGCGATTCTGATGCGCTTGGGGGCTGGCGGTAATACGGTTGAACGGGTGCGCAGTCATCTGGTGCGTGCCGGACGTGACTTTGGCATTGAAGCGATTGCCAAAAGTATTGGTATGGCTCCGCGTACACTGCGACGTAAACTCAGCGATGAAGGTACAACCTATCGGGATGTCGTGGCCGACTTTCGTAAAAGCCTGGCGCTGGATTACCTGGAATCTACCGATTTCACTATGGACGAAATTGCCGACCTCTTGGGCTACGGCGATACCTCCAACTTCAGCCGTGCCTTTAGAGCCTGGACCAGCGAATCCCCCGCCCATTATCGCCGCCGTATACGCGAAGAATAAAAAAGCCGGGCAAAGGCCCGGCAAGCAACAGAGAGAACTAATATCTAAACTGCTTTTACACAAGAACGACGCTAAAAGTTAAAGCGTACATCAACCCCGTACATACGCGGTTCGTTGCGCTGGTATGCGCGTGTCGATGCTCCGGCTACGCCATACACCGCATTTGACGCAATAATCCAGTCATAATCGCGATAACTCTCATCGGTCAGGTTTGTTCCCCACAGCGACACTTCCCAATCTTCCTCAGGAGTCAGATAGCTAACACGCATATTCAACAAGCCGTAACTGCCGGATTGAAAATCTCGCTCACTGAAGTCAATCGCGCTGCCACCGGCCTCCACCAATTCAACCGAGGCGTTATTCAAACGATAGGTATCTGAGTAGAAGTAGCTGGCATTAACACGGACTTCGCCCAGGTCTGCCAACATCACGGAGTAATCCACACCCAGTTGCGCAGACCACTCAGGTGCACGCAGCATATCCTGACCGTCATTCACGGCATTGGCTGTGCCCCCTACTCCGGTTACGGACACAGTTTCAACAAATTCTGCATCCAGATAACTGAGATCGAGCGATACGGTCAGTGATTCCAATGCTCGCCAGAGCACACCTAACTCCATACCTTGCACTTCGGCATCAGCCACCAGGTTCTTGGCAGCGATTTCACCCGGAGGCGCAGCCTGGAACTGGTAGTCGCTATACTTGTTGAAAAACATGGCTGCGTTAGCTTGCACACGTCCATCAAAGGCCATGGTTTTCAGACCCAACTCATAGCTGGTGCTTATTTCCGGATCGAAAGCTTCATTGGGGTCAGAGGTAATGGTTAACTCGGTGTTGAAACCACCGGCCTTATAACCCTGGCTGACGCTACCGTATACCATGGTGTCGTCGTTTAATTGATAATCCAAGACGATACGGCCAGACACATTGCTCCAGTCATCCTTGGCTTTTGCCGCATCCCCGGTCGTAGTAATAATGCCGTTGGTGACTTGCGGATAAAAAGTATTCGGCGCTTTTTGTGCGACATCATCCCACTTGATTTCTTTTTCGTCCGAGGAGTAGCGGGCACCTACCGTCAGGTTAAGCGTATCCGACAAAGGAAAAATCACATCGCCAAAAATAGCATAGCTTTCAATTTCAGCTTCCGCTTCCAGGCGCGCATCACCTAATTCACCAGTAGTAAATGCTGGCGGCCCCATAAACAGAGGTAGAGCCAATGCCATGCTTTGGGTACTGGTATCTTTGAAGTAATTCACACCGACAAACCAGTCGATACCGTTGGTCAGACCACTGAGGCGTAATTCCTGGTTAAAGGTCTCGTAACCGTTATCCATGGTACCGACATAACCCGACAGATAGGGCAAAGCACCAGGTGCAAAGGAGAACAAACCACCACCAGATACAGGCGTGAGACGATCGGTATCACGATAAGACGTAATCGACGTTAACGTAAGATCTTCGTTCAACTCCCAGTCTATCAATACTGCCGCACCAACCGACTCGGAATTAATATCGGCATTAAAGGGAACCGGCACACCGTTCTCCATAATCACGCCACTGACGCTGGCTTCATCACCACTGATTTTATGAGTTTGATTAAAGCCGGCAGTAGGGAATCCGGGAACCACGGCTGCAGCCTCTTCGATTACAAAGCCACTGCGTGTGCCCTTCTCTTTAGCATAATCCAAAATCAACTCAGCCGATAACTCGTCGGTCGGCATCCATAACAATCGATTACGCACGGCATAATTATCGATTTCATAGAGATCATCTGCATTGGCACTGTCAGTGTCTTTCTGCCAACCATCACGTTGCTTGGAAATAAAACTCGTGCGGCTCTGCAGGTTTTCACTTAAAGGAATATTTACAACTCCGGAAACCGATTTCAGGTTTTCGTTGCCATAGGTTGCAGACAGGTAACCTTCAAATTCTTCCGATGGTGAAGCAGTTTGAATATTCACAGCACCGGCGGCAGCATTGCGACCAAACAGCGTACCCTGTGGGCCTTTCAACACTTCTGCCTGGGCAATATCCAACAGGTTGGATATGGATGCAGGATCACGCTGGTAAACGCCATCAATATAGATAGCCGTACTGGCTTCTGCACCAACACCAACAGTTGCCGTAGAAACACCGCGCACCGAGATTGCGGTAAAAGCGGAGTTCTGGGTATTGGAAATCGACAGACCCGGTGATACGCGGCTTAAGTCAGACAAATTAGTAATGGAGCTCTGCCGAAGCTGATCGGTATCCATGGCTTTCACTGCAATAGGAACATCCTGCAGACTTTGACTACGTTTTTGTGCGGTTACCACAATTTCTTCCAGTTGAAAGTCTTCTGCCAATACAGACTGACCAATCAAGGTAGAAATTGCCAAGGGTAATGCAAGAACGCGGTGTTTTAATTTCATTATAATTTCACCTTTTTGTACGTCCAAAGATGCAGTGGGCGCTTTAATACCATCCACTGCGCTTGCTGCATCGAAATCGTTAAATATCTTGACTCTCCAACGATGCAGATAGTGATCAAGACGGAAACTCTCTCGAAACCATCTCTCAACTATTCGAAAGTATTGCTGCTATTTTTTACCTGCATAGACAGACGGCTTTTTATCTTTCCAGGGAACCGCCTGCTCCAATTGACCCGCCAGGCTCAACAGCACGTCTTCTCGGCCATAGGCGGCACTGAACATCATGCCTACGGGCAAGCCATCGTCAGTCCAATACAATGGAAGAGAAATGGAAGGCTGACCGGTTTGATTAAAGAAGGTGGTATCCCCCATAAAACCCACCAGCCGACGGGTATATTCACTGTCGGATTCCGCATTGAGGTAACCGATGGGTACGGGTGGCGTTGCCATGGTGGGAGCCAGTATCAGATCGTAACGCTGCATAAACTGGCCGATAGATCGAGCTAGCCCATGATTGGTTTGAATAGCCTCGGCATAATCCAGGCTGCTGATACTGCGGCCAAATTCCAACAGCGAGCGGGTGCCTGCTTCCATGGGTAAGGCATCGACCTCGCAACCTAATTGACGGGCGCGCTGTTTTAACGCCAGTGCAGCGCTAACACTGATAACGGTAAAACCTGCAGCCGACGCCAGTTCGCCATTAATATCCGGTCGTGCCTCTTCAACGATATGGCCCATGTCTTCTAATAAGCTAATCGTTTTCTCGAGACCCTCGAGCACCTCTGGGCTGTAATCACCAGGGCCCCATTTTTCTCGACTGATAGCAATTTTTAGCTGCCCTGGTGAACGATAAACGGCGTCTAAAAATGTGCCGCGAATCTCTGGCGCTGCATAGGAATCGCCCACATCAGCACCGGCGGTAGCATCCAGCATGGCCGCTGAATCACGCACACTACGACTAATCACATGTCCGGTGGATTGACCGCCCCAACTTTCCATATGATCAGGGCCGTGCGGAATGCGTCCACGGCTGGGTTTAAGTCCAACCAAACCGCAGCAGGATGAAGGCATACGAATTGAACCACCACCATCGGTAGCGTGGGCCACAGGGACAATGCCAGCGGCAACAGCCGCAGCGGCACCACCACTGGAACCTCCCGGTGTGCGCTCAAGATTCCAGGGGTTGCGGGTCGGCCCATAGGCTTCCGGTTCCGTCACCGGTTTAAGGGCTAGCTCTGGGCAATTGGTGCGGCCGAAAATAACCACGCCGGCATTTTTATAACGCTGAACCAAGGTGCTGTCATGATCGGCAACATCACCTTCCCAGCTTGCGCTGCCGGTGGTAGTCACATGATCTTTCATCAGCACTTCGGCATCTTTAATCAAGAAAGGTACGCCGCGGAAAGGACCTTGAGGCAAACGTGATTGCGCCGCCTTACGTGCCTGCTCGTAGTACGTTGCCGTAACTGCATTCAGCTCGCCGTTCACATATTCTGTTCGGATAATCGCTTCTTCTAAAAGCTCCGCGGGGCTTACCTCGCCCGACTCGACGAGCCCCGCCAAACCTAATGCGTCATAGCTGTTGTAATAAGAGCTGTCATAATCGGGTAGTGTCATAGCGTCCTCGTACGTCTTAGTGCTGCTTATAAAGCACAAAATTACGAGTCTGGGCGCATTTAAACCATGGGAAGACGGGTCTTTTTTATGTCATTTAGGGCCAGTGCTTTGCGGCCGTTTCCTACCAGGCTTTAGCGGGCTGCAATTGACACAACGCGGCCCGGAATGACCCAAAAATGACCCCTCTTCACATTCTCAATCAGGCCGCTGCTTTCTAACATCGGGAAGGTTCAGCGCTAAAAAGGCTATAGGGCTGACACCTTCCGGGCGACACGCCTGCATCGATAAGCCTGACAATTGAGGATTTACAACAATGATCGATAACCCGATACCCTGGCCAAACGGCAACAAGGTTGCTTGCGCCCTGACTTTTGACATGGATACCGACAGCATCCTGCACCTTGGGTTTAGGGAAGCCGCCCCCAGCAAAGTTGCCATGCTGTCGATGATGAAATACGACGAAGTGGCCGTGCCCCGTATTCTGGAAATGTATAGACGCTGCGAGATTAAGCAGACGTTTTTTTATCCCGCCTGGTGTATGGAGCGCTACCCACACCTGGTAGATATGATGCTAAAGGACGGCCATGAAATTGCCGCCCACGGCTACCTGCACGAAAGTCCCAATAAAATTAGCCCAGAGGAAGAGCTTTATTGGCTCGATCGCCAGATCAACGTTATTAAAAAAATGACCGGCCAAGCCCCACGCGGCTGGCGTGCACCTATGTACGATTTCTCCCAGCATTCCATCGACTTTTTGGTAGAGAAAGGTTTCACATACGACGCCAGCCTGATGGGTGATGACATCCCTTATGTGATTAAAAATGATCACGGTCAGCTTATTGAGCTGCCCTCCCACTGGGGTATGGATGATGGCCCGCACTATGCACACGTCCCCGATGCCATGTACCTAATGCCCATCAAATCGCCGGATGAGGCCATGAATGTATTTATGTCGGAGTTTCATGCCATGCATCGCAACAACGGCCTGTGGGTTTCGGTATGGCACCCGTATATTTCTGGGCGTTTAGCACGCTGCGAACGTATTGAGAAAATGATTCTGGATATGCAGGAAGCCGGCGGCGTATGGTTTGCCACCATGGAAGAAATTGCCGCTCATGTACAAAAGTGCATTGATGACGGCAGCTGGACACCAAGGGTTGATCAATTGCCTTACTACGACAAGCCCATTCCTGAAATTTACGAAGGACCTGCAACTAAAGGACCTGCGGCTAAATAAAGCCGCTATCCTGAAAGCAATAAAAAAGGCGCCAATTATAGGCGCCTTTCTTTTTGGTGAACTGAACGCCTTTACGACATTTCAAAGAAGCACAGTTTATTACCATCAAGATCGCGGACATAGGCACCGTAGAACACGGGCATATTCTCTTCTTCAAAAGAACGCACACCCGGCTCCCCTTCATCAGTACCACCCAACTCAAGCGCCTTGGCGTAGAGCTTATCCACACCTTCACGGGTTCCGCCCGGAATGGCAATCATATTGCCATTACCCGGATGCTGCGCCTGCTTATCGTAAGGTGTACAAATCGCCAGCATGGTGCTTTGCTCCACACCCGTGCCGTAGTACTTCATGGTTTCCATTTCGAATAAACGTACCGCACCGATTTCAGCCAGCAGCGCATCGTAAAAAGTACCCGCGGCTTCCAGGTCATTAACACCTATGGTTATATATCCAATCATTTCAGAACCTTCTTATAAAACTCATGTAAAAAAAGGGAGGGCAAAACCCTCCTAACGTTGCCTGAGAGAGACAATCAACAAAAACTCTTATTAACTTCTGTCAGCGGTTAAATAGTCATAGGCAGACAATACGTGGGAACGAACGGTATGCAGGAAGTCTTCAATTTCCAGTTTCTCATCGACCGTTGCCATGGTAGAAGGCGATGGGCCATAACAGAAAGCGGGAATATCTCTGAAGCGCCACAGGCGACAATCGGTAGCGCCCAAGCTCACCATACGCGCAGGCTCGAAACCTCTGAGTTCGCGCACGTTACTGCGAATGATATCGATCATTTCATCGTTCGGGTCTGACCAGCTGGGATCTGCACCGTTGATTTCCTTCACGCTCAACTGTGGATACTTCTCAACAATCTCATGCACCTTAGCCAACAGCTCCGCTTTGGTCAGTCCCAAAGGAATACGGAAGTCCGCTTCAAACACGCACTTACTGGGCATCATATTGACCTTGGTACCACCTTCGATACGACCAATACTGAGCTGTACCTTGCCAATACGCTCTGCGGCATCTTCGCCTGAGAATTGCGTCAGAATAGCCTTGGATTCTTGCACACCGTCGGCGATCTCCGCCGGGACCTCCACCTGAAGATTGGTCAGTTCTTCCAATTCTTCAAAAATCTTGGTGGAGAGTTTTACCGCATTTTTATAGGGCGTATGACCAAAGGAACCGTGGGCTCCGTCGGTTTTAACAGTAAATTCCAGCCACAAAAAGCCACGCTCAGAGAACAAGATGGTTTGTGCACTGGATGGCTCACCATTCAGGCAGCAATCACCCGGCGCATCGGGGTGATTCTCTAACAGGTACTGTGCGCCCCATGGCCCCAGTGTTTCTTCATCACTCACCATGGTTAAGCTAAGACGGCCCTTAAGGCGATCACGCAAACGATTCAAGTAAATGTACGTAAACAATGACGCCGTAGTTCCGGCCTTCATATCGCTGGCACCGCGGCCATAAACCCAGCCGTCTTCCACATCACCGCTAAAGGCATCGCGGCCTTCAGGGGTTTTATCACCTGAGGCAGGAAACACATCGATATGGCCATTCAGTACTAAATGTTTACCGTCTCCGGCTTCGCCACCAAAGCTCGCAATAATGTTGGGCATATTGGCCTGCGGGGCGATACGTTCGTAATCTAGGCCTTCTTGTTTCAGGACTTTTTCAGCAGTCTCTGCGGCATGAACGGTATCGCCAGGAGGATTAGGAGATTTGGCCCGAATAAAATCCGAGAAGAAGGTTACCAACCGATCCCGATCTTCTTCAATCCACTTCAACAGTATTTGTTTGTCATCGCTCATAGTAACTCCGAGGTAAAATCCCAAGGGCTAAGCCTTGAGTAGACTGGCGTGAGCACCAGGAAAACTGGCACTCACGGTTACAGAAGGTTTTTTGTGCAGGCGAATTAGGCCAGAACACCTTCTTCCATTTTTCTCATCGCCTGTGCAGCAATCTGCTTGCCCTTCTCTGTAGACTCGGCAAACTCACGCAGCTTTTCTGGCGGGAAGGCATCCTGGAATGGTGTTGAACCAATAAATACACCGAAGAACATAGCCGCGGCTTCAGGGTCAGCAGCCAGAGCAGCCATCATGGCTTTGTCTTCTGCAGACATCGGCTTGAGCATGGCCAGATCGACGTTGTAATCAAACATCATCTTCAGCAGCTCAAACTGGCGGCGATCGTAATCAGCTAAAGCATGGTCGATTTCTTTTTTACCATCCAACGCCATAATCAATTCTTCGGCCAGTAAATCAGCATGGGCAAAAGCATTGGTTATACCTTGAGCGCCGATAGGATCACGGTGCAAGGCAGAATCCCCCACCAGAGCCCAGCCGGGGCCATGGGCGCGACGGAAGTAGTTGTAGAATAATGGGGTACCGGTAAAGCGTGTTTCGCGCTGACCGCTATTCACCCGAGCTTCCAGTTTCGGTACCAGTTTCAGGCATTCGGCAAACGCCTTTTCGGTATTCGAACGCACAATCTTTTGCATTTCGGTGGGCCAGAACAGGAAGACCAAATCCAGGTTATCGTTCGTTGGGAAGGTAATATAGAAACGACGCTCATCTTCCGGCATATACAGCTCACCGGCATCATCGCGATCGCGCATGCCGCTGTAGTAAGCGTAATAACCACAGGTATGAATGCCTGCATCGATATACATCTGCGCATTAACCGACTTGGCCACCATGGAATTTACACCGTCGGCACCAACAACAACTTTCGCCTTATCGATATATTCCTTACCGGTAGCATCGGTGCCACGAATACCCACAACTCGGCCGTCTTCAAACAACAGTTCTTTTACGGTGAATTTTTCACGAGCTTCTGCACCAGCCTCGATCGCCGCATTCACCAAAATCTTATCGAGATAGAAGCGACGAGGCGTCCAGTCAGTGCCCATACCATCATGCGGCGGCGCTTCACCTTTAAGATGAATATTATCTCCCAAGTAGAAATTCATCTCGCGAATGGCGGGGGTACCAATTTTCTCCAGCTCAGGGATTAATCCCCAACGCTCCAGGCGACTTGCCCCAGTACGTTTAATAAAGTGCGTGGACATGGTGTCGGAACCAAATTCAGCCCTGTCCACCAACAATACCTTGTGCCCAGCACGTGCCAGCAGCATCGCCAAAGGTGCACCGCCTACACGGGCACCTACAATGATCGCATCGTAGTTACTCATAATTTATGCCTATCGTTTATCATCAATTGATGTACTCGCCACAGCTATACCTGCGGCAATAGGCTCTACACAGTTTCCCCCATTACCAGCTCACTCGTACCGGTAAACTGGCGAACCTATTCAGTACACCGCTATGGTAGGAGTTAGGCCTTGGGGAGAACATTGGAAGACGGGACAGGTTCTGGTCATTTGGGGCCACACAAGTCTAATCAGATTTCTTTAACTATTTGTGCGAGGTGTACGGCGGGGGTTTCAAGCTTTGGATTGGAGAGGAATTAGAAGTGCCTAATTAATAAGGGAGGCCTTCCTTTTATTTTCAATAATAAAGTGACACCTGCAGCGTCACTCCTTTCGTCATACTATAATCTTGAGTACGTCTCTGACGTACCACTAAATAAAAATTCTTTCACTCTACTCCTTGTTACATTCCCAATAACGTTTCGTATCGATCAAGTGCGGCTCCACTGCGTCGACTCATCAACCAAGGGGCGATTCAGTAGCAGCTCTCCGATCCCACGCCCTGCAATACCCGGCACAATCAAGCAATAAACTAATCCCCAGAAGGCGTCACTCAGTCCTGCCAGTAAAATTAACCAACCGTAGTCATCGGATACCAGGCTTGCGCCTATCAGCAACACGGCAGCAAAAAATCGCAGCATGGCCTCGTGCATCATGATGCTGGCGTATCGCTTGAGGTCACTACTGGCCACAATCAAGGTCGCGGCGGTGTAACACAGCAGGCCACCGAGCAGCAGAGCCCATACCCAGGGAATTTCAAAACCAAGCAAAGGATGAATAGGTACGAAGGCCAGCAGCAGGCCAATGCCAATATTGCTGTAACCACTGAATTTTACAATGCGTGAACTGAGTGTTTGCATGCGGAACTACCTTTGCCAATTGCTTTGCAAAAGTCTATTGGCGTAGCCCTACTGAAGAAAGATCCGATCACGCCCCATGATGATCATGAAGGTTATGGACTAACTGCGAAAATCTTTGGGCGAGCGGTTGGTCCACTTCTTAAAAGCACGAGTAAAGTTAGTGGGATGTTCGTAGCCCAGCCGGTAACCAATCTCAGCGACCGACAAGTCACTGCTCTCCAACAATTTAACCGCTATGCGTTTGCGGGTTAGATCAATAAGCTCCTGAAAACTTGTGCCTTCATTGTTGAGCCGCCGGCTCAATACTCGCGGCGATAAATGTATCTGTTGGGCCACAACATCAAGGCTCGGTGGACACTCGATATTTTCCATAAGTATTGCCTGAATTTGTGAACGAAAACTGCGCCGGTCATCGAGTTCAGCCAATTCTGCCTGGCACTGGGCCTTGGCAAGTTTGCATGACAGGTCGTTAGCAAAGGAAAACGGCCGCAACAATGCTTTGGTAGGATAAAGAATACGCGTCTGGCAGTGCCCAAAACTAAACGGCACCTGGCCGAATACCTGCTGGTAAACGCTCAGATCATCAGGCTGTGGGTATTCAAATTGAATTTCAATCATATCGCTACGTAATGAATCCTGATTTACAGGCTCATCGTCGTCGATTGAGCTCTGCGCGCGATCAATTTTCTTCAGGGTTATCTCACCTCGATAGATCGCCGCGGCCATCACTTCCAGATTGTAACGCTGCAAGGATTCCTCGCCGGATAGATCTTCAAGCAGTAACTGTGAGATTTCAGCATCCTGCAGAAATTCAAGCTCCATTTTGGGAAAACGGGTGCGGGCGTACTGGCTCATCAATTCCAGGCTTTCAGCCGCGCAGCCGCACGATTGCAAGGCAAAGCCCAGGTAATTGTGAGACTGCAACGACAGGTAATTACCCAGCAGCAGACCCAGTGAAGGGGTTCGGCTGTGTTTTATTCCCTCACGAGTGAGGGCAATATACTGGGCAATGGTGATTTTTTTCGAGGGATCGTCAAACCACTGAGTATCCACACCGGCATTCTCGAAAATCGTATCCGCCGGCATCCCCTCGGCACAGAGAAATTCGTGGTATTCCATCGGATAGGCGATGGGAATAACCCGTTTATTGTCGGCTTTGTCAGGACTGCTGCTCATCAATCATCGCTTCCAACATCTGGTTTCTCTTCCCTAGTGTCTCTGCCATGGTGGACTGACTTTATCATATCTCGGCAAACACGTGGGATCGAGTGAACTATAGAGAAGCTCCACTCTATAACTCGTTTAGGCATTTTCTGATCACAATCGGACAACTTCGGATTACCGGATTATTCCCCGCCAGCTCTAGGATGTTGAGTACATTCACTGGACACCGCCCAGCGCGGTTGGGATTAAGATTGATATGTATGATTTTGTGATTGTGGGGGCCGGTTCAGCAGGCTGCGTGCTGGCCAATCGCCTGTCGGCTAACGGGCAGTATCGCGTGTGTCTGCTGGAGGCCGGAGGCTCAGATCGCAATCCGATGGTAAACACGCCCGCAGGATTGGTGCCCACGATGATGACACGCTTCTTTAAGTGGTCTTTCAATTCCCAAGAGGGGGATTCCCTCCAGGGCCGCCAGGTGTTTTGCCCACGGGGCAAGGTACTGGGGGGATCCAGTTCCATCAATGGTATGGTCTACATTCGCGGCCAGGCACAGGACTATGATCGCTGGGTGACCGAGGGGGCCGAAGGCTGGTCCTACGACGAGGTATTACCCTATTTTAAACGCGCCGAATGCCAGGAACGCGGTGCGGACGATTACCACGGTGCGGACGGCCCGCTGCATGTCTCCGACAGCTATCGCCAGATACCCTTTAACCAACACTTTATAGACGCCGCCAAAGAGCAGGGTTATCAGATCAACCCCGACTTCAACGGTGAACAACAGGAAGGGGTAGGCTACTACCAGAGTACCATTAAAAACGGACGTCGCTGGAGTGCTGCCGACGCCTACCTGCACCCCGCCATGTCACGCCCCAATCTGACAGTGATCAGTCGCGCCAGCGTCAGTAACATTGAATTCGAAGGACTACGCGCTGTGGGCGTAAGCTATTACGACACTGACGGAGCACTGTGCCGTGTCGAGGCAGCACGTGAAGTGATTCTGTCAGCCGGCGCCTTCAATTCTCCTCAATTATTGATGTTATCTGGTATAGGACCAACCAAGGAACTGCGCCGCCACGGAATTCGTAAGCGTGTAGCCCTGGAAGGTGTCGGTAAAAACCTGCAAGAACACGTCGATATCGTAGTGGTTCGCAATACTCGCCGTGCTGGTCCCGTAGCCTACACGCCGCGCGTATTTGCCGAAGGCATCGGTGAGTTATTCAAGTACCTGTTTCGCCGCCGCGGCACCTTAAGTACCACCGGCGGAGAAGCCGGAGGATTTTTTCGTTCCCGCGAAGAAAAAGAGACGCTACCGGATTTGCAGTGGCATTTTATGCCGGCGCGTTTTAACGATCATGGCCGCGACTGGCGCTTTACCAGCCGCTATGGATACTCCGCTCACATCACACTGCTGCGTCCCAAGAGCCGTGGCAGCGTCACACTGACTGATCGCGATCCTACCAGTGATCCCCACATTCATCTCAATATGCTTGCCCATAAAGACGATGTACAACGTCTGGTAGACGGCATCAAGACAACACGTGAACTGCTACGTGCCGAGGCGTTTGATGAGTATCTGGACACCGAAGTTTTCCCAGGCGAAGGAGCCCAAACCGACGAGCAGCTGGAACAGTTTCTGCGAGCCAAGGCTAATCATATCTACCACCCGGTGGGAACGTGCAAGATGGGACGCGATGCCGAATCGGTGGTAGACCCCGAGCTCAAAGTTCACGGTGTGCAGTCATTGCGAGTGGTGGATGCCTCGGTGATGCCCAGCCTTGTCAGCGGAAACACCAACGCCCCTACCATCATGATTGGTGAAAAAGCGGCCGACATGATTTTGGATTTTCATCAAAGCGATAACTCCGCCAGCAACGTAAACAGTCATCAGCAAGACAAACAAGAATCATCCAAGGAAAAACACAAGAAAGAAACACCCGAATTAGAGGAGCAAGCATTGTGAATATCGCCGAAAACAAAATACTGTCACTGAGCAGCCCCCTGACGCTGCCCTGCGGGGCCGTATTAAACAACCGCCTTCTGAAAAGCGCCATGAGTGAACAACTGGGTGATAAACACCACAACCCCGTGCCAGGCTTGCAAACACTCTACAGCACCTGGGCCGACGGCGGCCAAGCAGTGAATGTCACCGGTAATATTATGGTCGACCGTGGCGCCTTGGGTGAACCCGGTAATGTGGTGCTTGATGAAGACAGTGATCTGGAAGCCTTTAAGCGTTGGACTCAAGCAGGCACGCGCGGGCAAACCCATCTCTGGCCCCAACTCAACCACCCAGGTAAACAGGCTCCGGGCTTTTTATACCCTGAGCCTGTGGCGCCATCGGCCATTCCCCTGGAGGGCGAGGTGAGTGTTAACTTTAATCCACCTCGCGCTTTGTTGGAGGAAGAGATTTGGCAGATTATCGAGCGCTTTGCCACCAGTGCCCGTCTCGCCAAAGAATGTGGTTTTACCGGAGTACAAATTCACGGTGCACATGGCTATCTGGTCAACCAATTCCTCTCCCCCCGGCATAACCAGCGTCAGGATCAATGGGGTGGATCTCTGGAAAATCGTATGCGCTTCGTACGTGAAGTCTATGCCGCCATTCGTCGCCAAGTAGGTGACCTGTTTCCGGTTGCTATCAAACTCAACTCGGCCGATTTTATGGATCGCGAGTTTGGTGAGGACGACTGCATCCAAGTGATAAAAACACTGGCTGATGACGGTATTGATCTGGTGGAAATTTCTGGCGGTAATTACGAAAAAATGGCGTTCTTGCAGGAAACGGCTAGCAGTGAACGTACCGCCCGGCGCGAGGCATTCTTCATCGAGTTTGCCGAGAACCTGCGCCAAGTGTGCAAGGTGCCTTTGGTGGTAACCGGCGGTTTCCGCAGCGCCCGCGGCATGCTGGAAGCCCTGCACGATGACGCCACCGACATGATCGGCCTGGGCCGCAGCCTGGTCATCGATCCCGCATTTGCCCGCAAAGTCATCAACAATGTACACCACGGTATTCACTTACAGCGCCGCAGCACCGGTTTTAGAAAACTCGACACCCTGACGATGATCGATGTCCAGTGGTACCAACAACAAATCATTCGCCTGTCACGGGGGCTGCCCAGCAAACCGGAAATGAGTGAGTGGACGGCGCTACTGAAAATGTGTTGGTCACTGGGTGGCCGTGCCTTCCAAAGAACCCGCGCGTAAACACAACCAGGAAATTGATTCGATGCTGGAAATTGTAAATACCTTAGAAATCGATGCGCCGATTGCCAAAGTGTGGTCGGTATTAACCGACCGCGAGAACTACCCACGCTGGAACCCGGTGATTCACACCCAGCATGGCGAACTGCGCCGTGGTTGCCGTGGCAAAATGCGCATCCAACCCATGCCCGGCCCCGTACTGGAGGTGGATATTATCTACCAAAAAGTGGAACACGAACGAGAGCTTTCCTGGTATGGCGGCCCACCGTTGGTAAAAGGCTACCACTACTTTCAACTCAAGTCCTTAGCCGACGGCAAAACGCTGCTGATTCACGGTGAACGTTTTGGTTGGCTGGCAACACTGTTGTCCTGGCCGGCGGTATTGGGATTAGTCAAACAACGTTATCACATGGCTGACCAAGCCTTGCAGGCTTATTGCGAAGCTTCAGGGCAAACAGCGTAATCCCGATACATCACGCTGGCAGCTACGAAAACCGGGAACATTTCAACTCGAAACGCCATCCCGGTTTCCGGCAAACAGCCCTTTTATATTTGCTGTTCAGTGTCAACTACCACCTGATTATTAGAGGAAGGTTGGGCCGGAGATCTTTTGTCATACCACAAGCTCCCACATTGAAAGTAACCTCCATTAAATGTTCATCACCCAAAATCACTTCAAGCCCTTCTGACTTACCAGCCATTAACAACGTATCAGATACAAACGTTGATGGAACCGTTATTTTCACTTTACTGATAGATTGAAAAGTACCTTCTTCGACTTTTCTTTCGACAGGCTCAACAAAAGGTACATAAATACATAATGGTTCTTCAATGCTGTTTGAATTATCCCCAACATGGAACGCCATTGGCGGATTGAAATAATCAGGTTGGTATTTCCAGCCAGGAAACGGCTGGGAATTATCGACACTATCTTTGCGCCTAAAGATCAGACCGAATGGTGAGGCCCCTTCCGCTTTCGATCTTTCAGGAAATAACAAATCCTTTCCCGGTCCGTTTTTTGCCTCGCCTTCATCTCTGAGCCACAATAATTCCAGCATACTATTGGATACTGGAAATCGCCTGTTTGAAGTACCTTGCCCTTGATGATCTCGGCTGAAACTTTCCTCCACCCCTAATGAAACTAATAAATCGCCTGCTTTAGCTCCAGGCTCTGTAAGAATGAAAAAATGGTCAAGTTCCAGGTTCATAGCTAATACTTATTATGCGGATGTACACTTCTTCATTTTTTCAATATCCACAGGGACAGCCAACCACTCTTTATAGGCTTCAAAAACTTCTGCCGTATATGGCTGCTGATAGTGCTCTTCCAAGGCCGACTCACTTTCCCATTCTTCGTATAGAAAAAGGGCTTTCTCATGTTCATTTTCATGCAGCTCAAATTGGATACATCCCGGCTCTTGTCGAGTTTGAGGTAAGATATTGATTATTGCTTTTTTAGCTTTTTCGAAATGTTCGTCTTTTGGTGATATTTTTGCAAATACAAACAAACTGCTTTGTGGCATTTATCTATTCCTTCATCAATGGTTCCATTTGAGCAGCTCCATATGGATAATCTAACTATACAGGGTGTCTACTTTATTGGGGGAGCCTTCGGAGGCCGCGCTTTCTGCGGCTGGAACGTGTTTGAGCGGTTTGTTAAGCATTACAACCACACGCCACTATTTCTTTTGTTTGCTGCCCGTATGCGCTCGGTTTGCTTACGACGATTTTCTTGAACAATTTTATCTTGTTCTTTCAGTTGGTCTTCAGACACCGAGTCAGTGGGCAGTGCGAGAGGAACTTTAAAGCTGATTTTGTTTGTTGCACTGCTACTTTGCGACGATTCTCCTCCGGCACTTAGATTTAAGAGGCTTGCGACATTAAGCCTTGCTTTAGCATCAGTTCCTGACTCTTCAATAACTGTAACCGCAACATCAAAATCTACTAAGAAGATATTTTGACCAGTTCCAATTACCCCAAAATGAGACTCATCAGAACTTTTAACGTTAGCTCTATGAGCAGGATTGACAAAGCCCCCGCAATCACGGACTTCTGTCTGAGCCTCTTCAATGCCTGCAACAACCTGAACTAATGTTTCTTTCACAAAATCCTTAAGTTCCATGTAATCTCCTTATTAGTGCTTAACGCCGCCAACAGCTGCGGCTTTGTAGTTGGTTGGTGTTGCGCTAGCGTAGCGATCAGCGCATAAGCCAAGCAACGGAAAAGCCGTCAGATGCTTGGCCCTGTTATGTTTGGGCATAGTATCCCTGTAAGAAATCAAAGAAACTACCTGTAAATGCAGACAGACTACCATTAATCATATCTAGCTCTTCACCAAAGTGAACACTGTAAACCTTGTCTGATTCGACATCGTAGTAGTACGCACTTTCACCTTCAAATGAGGTTAATCTGAGAAAGCGTGAACCAATACCTTGAGGTAATTCTTCCGCATCCTCTTCTGCCATCTCCATGATTGTTTCTAGAGGTAGTAATTCAGCACCATTTCCTACTGGTGGAAAAGCCACTATTTTATAGAATGATATGAAAGAAGATGATGCGTCTTTCACTCCCAAGTTTTCTTCAAACCAATTCGAATCATCCTTAGAGACAGTAAACTCATCATCGAAGCACAAATGAGGATTATCTCTTAGGATTCTTTCAGCTTCTATGGGTAGATACATAATCTTGAACTTCTATAAAACATAACGCCCCGCTAAACGGCGAACGAAACGCAGTGTGGTGAGTCCAGTGGAGGTCGCGCCTTTTGCGGCCGGAACGTGTTTGAGCGGCTTGTTATGTGCTGACCGCAATAATTGCCACGGGAAATACTGCCAAACAATACCAAAACCATACTTTGTTAAAAACGCTGAGCCTTCCATACTTTTTTAGTGCTTCCTTGTCATTAAGAACCCATATCGGCGTCTTTTTACCAAATGCAAATTTAAAAGCTATCATATTCATTGAGAGATATGATCCGCCTTTTGGAGAAAAGCCGTACCCTTTGGGTTTTCCATCCTTCATCCACTCTTCAGGGTAATTACTGTACTGGTATTTGATTACTTCATCGAAGAGGTAACACCCCAGAAGAAATAACACGAACCCTACGAATAAATAGCCGTAAATCATCTCGTTCTAAATCACATAACGCTTTTATAAACGGCGCACGCTTTTTGTGCGTCCAGTTGCAGCCGCTTTTGCCTGCAACGATGTTTGATAAACTTGTTATGCGCCTTTATTGGCTCTAGATTTCAGCTTGAAAAAAACAAACCCAGCTAGAATTGCTAAAAAAAATGACTTCATTAGTAGGTCTTCATTTTTCTTGTATTGCAACGCTTCCTGTCTACTACCTGCTATATTTTTACCAAAATGAGAAACCTCTAACATTTCATGGTCACTTCTAGCCTCTCCCTCTGGCGATTTGTCAACCCAGAAAAAATACTTATTTTTTAAAAAGTAAACACCAATTTCTTCAAAGGAATTTATCTTTTGTGATTTATCTTCACACATCTTTTTGAGAGAGTATGACAGGCCTCTAGTTAGATTGATTTTGTCGTTATCAATAATTAATTGGTGATAAGGGCCGCTCCGACCTCTTAGCTCTAGGCAATAAGAGGTGAATTTTTGTAGATTTACATAGTCAATGTCTTCAATTTCTGGCGCGTCATAGACAAATATCACAAAAGCAAAAAATACCCACCCCCATATTGACAGCACTACGCCTATAACTTTAGAAATCATTATCACTATTTCGCATAACGCCGCCAGCAGGGGCCGCAAACCAGAGCGGAGCGTCGGTTTTTGGTCCCTCTGGCTGGCCTTGTTAACCCTTCAATGGTTCCTGATAGAACTCTGCACATAAACTCTTAATACTCTCTACTGCATTATCAATTTCTTTTCGTTGTTCTGATAAAGTGATTTCGCTTGAAATGACCTTCAATTGAGGCAAGCTTTCTTGAATTAGGATTTTGCATTGAAACTCAGGGCCTTCAATATATCTATTCGCTATGCTCTTTCCTTGGTCGAAGGTCATGGTCATCACCGGAGCCAAAGTTCCAAGCATACCTAGTGAAAACATAAGACCGAAAATCTGCTGGACCCAACTTTTTGCTTTAAAAGTGAGTCTTAATATGGAAAGCATATTACCCATGAACAGTACAAAAAATGAGATTAAGCAGATTGAACTCATGCCCCCCACAAATGATGAATCCATCTCCAATGACAGCTCATGGGCGATGACCATCGGCACTAAGAGAGCATAAGATAGGCTCAAGTTCCTAATGTGATCAAATAGGACTTTTAAATTCAATTCATCAAAGTCCGATGCAATGAAGACTTTTGAATCACTGACAAGCTTTATCGAACCCTCCTCAATTTTCTTTGAAAAATGGCCAACCTTCCCAGAGAAAACTTTAAGAAGTAAAAATAAGGCAAAAATTGAGAAAGCTATAATTATCCAGGCAGGTAAATACATGATCTCTTGTTGTAGTTGGTTAACGCCTTTATAAACGGCGCGCGTCTTTTGCGCGTCCAGTTGCAGCCGCTTTTTGGCTGCAACGATGTTTAATAAACTTGTTATGTGTGTTCATTGATAAATTCTTGGCTTAAAGCCTTTCTGCTTTTAGTTTGACTAGCTACATAAAAAGCAACTTTCAGCAATTTGGCATACTCGGGATCTGAATCTTCGATTTCCCTAACAGCGATAATCCCGAAGCTTAGCTCATTAAACCTTGTCAAATCATCATGCTTTTCTTCAAAGTAATCCACTAGAAATTGAAGCTGATTGCGAATGGACTCATACATACCTCTTAGCCCAGAGCAGACTTTCAATTTCTCTTCGGTAGCCTCCAAAGCAACCATGCATAGCTTAAGTTTTATTGGATTCTGATGTTTCATCTGTATTTACACATAACGCCGCGGTTTGGGGCTGACATGGAGCGCCAGCGGAATGGCAGTCCCAGCCGAAGGCGACAACACCGCCTTGTTAAAAGTTTTACTTAACTACAGGGCCGATATCCATACCATCATATGAATCAAGACCAAACTCATGGGCAAACATATACAATTCATCGTTTCTAGCATCAAGTGACTTAGGCGAATGTGTTTCTATACGCTCTACATGAAGCCAGAACGTATCAGGCTCAGTCGGATCATCTTTATCAGATAGATAAATTTCTACAAAAGTATACCCCTTCGAAACCAAGGCACTCTTAGCCTCTTCAAGCTTTGAAGGCTCACTGTGCGTAAAGAAGTAACCCCACAACATATCTGCGGAAGTATTCCAGTCAGTATTTACACGGATATTTGCAAACATCTCTTCCAGCTGATCAATGTGTATATTTTTCCCAGGTATTTCAGACATCCATTTCGCTCCTGCATATAGGCAGATCATTAAGGTGAGTAGTATTGCAACTATGAATTTCATGGATCTTTTAACAGCTTATTCTACGTCACGGTAACGTGTTTAATTACGTCACCATGACGTATAACTCCAAAATCAGAATTCCAACCTAATCGAATTCCTTCGCCCTTTCAACAACTTATCTGCTAGCGTTTACTAACTGACGTGTTTAATTACGTCAGTTAGTAAACGCTAGCAAAAACGAATAGACACTCGACTAAGATCACATTTTTTATAACTTGATTTATGTAGCACGCCACCAACGTGCCACAAAAACCGACGCCGGTTTTTGTGATATTTCTACACATCAGTAAAGTTGCCAACTCAGCATAATTTCAGCGCACAAAAAAACCGAAGTCTTACGACTTCGGTTTTTTATTTTACAACGCTCAATCAACGCTAAGCGATAATCAAACCCGCTCAATCGCAATCGACGTCGCTTCACCACCACCAATACACAGGCTGGCAACACCTTTGGTTTTGCCATGGGTTTCCAAAGCTGCCAACAGAGTTACCATTATGCGAGCGCCGGAAGCACCCAGTGGGTGACCCAGGGCACAGGCACCACCGTGAACATTGATTTTGTTGTGTGGAATCTTTAACTCTTCCATCGCTGCCATGGTTACCACAGCAAAGGCTTCGTTAACTTCCCACAGATCAACGTCGTCAGCAGTCCAACCGGATTTCTCCAAAGTCTTCTGCATGGCGCCAACAGGCGCAGTGGTAAACCACTCGGGCTCTTGGGCGTTTTGGGCGTGGGCGCGAATGACGGCCAATACTTTAACGCCGCGTTTTTCAGCTTCGCTTTGACGCATCAATACCAGCGCTGCCGCACCATCGGAAATGGAGCTGGCGTTTGCGGCGGTGATGGTGCCGTCTTTTTTGAAGGCTGGCTTCAGCGCCGGGATTTTATCCGGGCGGGCATTACCTGGCTGCTCGTCGGTATCCACGGTGACTTCACCCTTACGGGTTGAGATAGTCATCGGGGTGATTTCACGCTTGAAGTTACCGGCTTCAATCGCCGCATTGGCGCGTGCGAGTGATTCAATGGCGTACTCGTCCTGCTTTTCGCGGCTAAAGCTGTACTTGTCGGCGCAGACTTCACCAAAGCTGCCCATAGGGCCGCCGGTGTAGGCATCTTGCAGGCCGTCGAGGAACATATGGTCGTAGATTTCGCCATGGCCCATACGGAAGCCACTACGGGCTTTTTGCAGCATGTACGGGGCATTACTCATGCTTTCCATACCGCCAGCGACGACAACATCTGCGCTGCCAGCCAAAATGGCATCGTGGCCCATCATGACGGTTTTCATACCAGAGCCACACACCTTATTTACGGTGGTGGTAGGTACATGTTTGGGGATGCCGGCGCCCAAGGCTGCCTGGCGGGCCGGGGCCTGCTTAAGGCCTGCGGGCAGAACACAGCCCATTAGTACTTCATCAACCGCCTCAGGCTCCAGACCAGCATCGGCCAGGGCGCCTTTGATGGCCTGGGCACCCAGTGCCGGTGCGGTTACAGCACTTAAACTACCTTGCATGCCACCCATGGGGGTACGGGCAATGCCGACTATGACTACAGGATCATTCATCTTACTTACTCTTAGGTTTTGCAGCCCTTTATTGATTTAGTATGTATGGGCTTAATTGAGTCATGCGTGCACGATATCCATTATAACCCCACCTCCAGCCTGCTGATACCACCTAATCGCTCAGAACGGAAGGCGAAAACGGTCACAATCACCCAACACTGGCCGTAGATTGAGCAGTAGAGAAGGGTTTATCGCCGCGGAATCCATGCTAGTATTTTTCTTTTTCGATCTGACAGGGATACTCATATGGACATTTCCACTATCGTTATGTGGATTATCATTGCCGCTATCGTGTTTTACGTAATCGGTATCTACAACAAGCTGGTTGCCCTGAAAAACCGCTTTGAAAACGCCTTCTCGCAAATTGAAGTACAACTGAAACGCCGCTACGACCTGATCCCCAACCTGGTGGAAACGGCCAAAGGCTATTTGAAGCACGAAAGTGAAACCCTGGAAGCGGTAATTGCCGCCCGTAATAGCGCCATGGCTGGCCTGAAGGCTGCCTCGGCAGATCCCGGCAGCAGCGCCGCCATGACCCAACTCGGTGGTGCCGAAGGTGTTCTGGGCCAGGCCCTGGGTCGCTTGAATGTGGTCATGGAAGCCTACCCGGATCTGAAAGCCAACCAGAATATGATGCAGCTATCTGAAGAGCTGACCAGCACCGAGAACAAGGTAGCCTTCTCGCGCCAGGCCTTTAACGATGCGGTAACCGCTTACAACACCTACAAGCAGAGCTTCCCACCGGTGGTACTGGCCAATACCTTTGGCCACAGCCAGGATGCCAGTCTGCTGGAATTTGAAGATTCTGCCGAGATTCAAGCCGCGCCTAAAATCTCCTTCTAACACCTACCTTACTTCCGCACAGGATTGCCGGGCATGGCCATGGATTTCTTTCAACATCAGGACCAGGCCCGGCGCAATACGCTGTGGCTGGTTTTACTCTTGGCATTGGCGGTGATCAGCCTGATCTTGATCACCACCGCCTTTGTCACCTTCTTTATTTACTACTTCCAATACGGTAACTCGGCCCACCTCAAAGCCTTTGAGCAAGGTACCGATATCTTTACGATTGCCGCACAGATTCTTACATGGGAATTACTCTCGGTAATCAGCCTATCTATTGTGGGTATTGTCGGGTTAGCCAGTGCTTACAAATGGTTGCAGCTACGCGGTGGCGGCCAAGCCATTGCCGAATCTATGGGCGGACGCCTGCTTAACACCTGCACCCGTGATGCTGACGAACGCAAGGTCCTGAACGTGGTAGAAGAAATGGCCATTGCTTCCGGCACTCCGGTACCGCCGGTGTATTTGCTGGAAGAAGACAGCATTAACGCCTTTGCCGCGGGCTACCAACCCCAGGACGCGGTAATTGGTGTTACCCGCGGTTGTATTCAATTATTAAATCGCGATGAACTGCAAGGTGTGATGGCCCATGAATTCAGCCATATCCTGCACGGTGATATGCGCCTGAATATTCGTTTGATCGGCATTCTGCACGGCATATTGGTGATCGGCCTATTGGGCCAATTGTTATTGCGCGGTAGCATGCATCGCACCGCTTACAGCATGGGGACCAGCCGCCGTAATAATAACCAGGGTGGCATTATGGCAATCGGCATTGGCCTGATGGTAATTGGTTATGCCGGTACATTTTTTGGCAACATCATTAAAGCCGCTGTCAGCCGTCAGCGCGAATTTTTAGCCGATGCCTCTGCCGTACAATTTACCCGTAACCCTACCGGCATCAGTGGTGCATTAAAAAAAATTGGTGGCTATAAACCCGGTTCACAACTGCATCACGCCAATGCAGCAGAATTTAGCCATCTGTACTTTGGTCAGGGTATTAAAGCCGGGTTTAGCAGTTTGATGGCAACTCACCCACCGCTGCCCGTTCGCATCAAACGCATTGAACCCAACTGGCAGGGGGAGTTTCCACAGGTTTCCGCTCCAAGTAGCGCGGATACAGCAGCGGGGATTTCCCAATTTGCCGCAACCGAAAGCACGCAACCCACGACAGGTTTTGATCAGGCGATAGAATCCATTGGTCAACCCACTCCCCAGCATGTTGACCACGCACAAGCGTTACTCTCGGCGTTGCCAGAAGCACTTAACACGGCCGCACACGAACCTTTTTCAGCTCGCGCACTGGTCTATGGATTATTACTGAGTGACAACGCCAAGGTACAAGAGCAGCAATTAGCAAGTTTAAAACAGGGTGCACACCCGGTTGTGTTTAAACACTTTATGGCGCTTTTGGATGAAATGCTGACGCTTGATCCCCGCCACCGCTTGCCTCTGGTTGAATTGGCCATTCCAGCTCTTAAATCTCTATCGCCAAAGCAGTATGAAGTGTTTAAACGTAATGTGATTGGCCTTATTAAAGCTGATGGCAAGGTATGTTTAAAAGAGTGGGCAATCTATCGGATTTTATTGCACAACCTGGAACCTACGCCCCACCAACCGGCAACCCGTTCTATTCAAAATTCAGTAACGGCCTGTCAGATGCTGTTGAGTTTGCTGGCGCACAACAGTCAGGATTCGCAGCAAGCGTTTAATGCGGGAATGTCTGCCCTGTCATTGCAGGCGCCTCTATTGCCCTTGGATAAAGTTGCACTGCCGAGTGTTGATGCGGCGTTAAAGCGTTTGAACCAGCTTAAGCCGTTGCAAAAACCTTTACTGCTAAAAGCTATTGGTCAATGTATTAACAGTGACCAGAAAGTGACGGTGACCGAAGCGGAATTGTTTAGGGCTATTGCGGACAGCTTGAACTGTCCTGTGCCGCCTATGGTGGTTGGATAAACTAAATCTGTGGGCTAAAACAAAAACGGGGTCTGACCCAATGGGTCAGACCCCGTTTAACATTCAGCTTTAAGAGATTAAATCGTCAATCGACGTAGACCGGGCCCATGCCCATGCCCCAGACAATCACAGATCCCACTCGAACAATAACCATCAGTACCAGACCTACGGTTACTACCGAGCTGGCGTACATGAAAGCGCGCTCTTTAGGGATGTTCATTAAAATGGGGATACCTTCGTATACCAGATACACTGAGTAACAACCTGCAACAATAGTCGCTAGCGCGTTAACCCAAATATCCGGGTAGACACCAAAGATGCCCGCCAGGAAAACCGGCGTGGTGACGTACACGGCCAAGGCAGTGCCTTCGTAGTGGCGACGATCTTCATCGTCTTCTACACCGTAGGTGCGAGCCATCCAATTGATAAACTCACCGAAAATATAAACCCCCGCTAATAGAGCCACATAGGTAGCCGCGCATAAAGTCATTGCGCTTGCCGGTGTCAGGCGAACAGCTTCTCCGCTACCAACACTCCAGCCAATTTGGGTGACTCCGTAATAAAAGGCGATGGTCGGGATTAATGCCAGCAGAGGAACGTGGCTGAGAAAGACTTGCAAGAACGAATGACGCTCGTTACGGATGGCTTTCCACTCACTATCTGGGTGAAGCATAATGCCCAAGGTATGTTCCAAAATAGCCATACAACACTCCGTTATCATTATGATTTTTCGGGATCTATGACCACCTTTGACATAGCAAATCGTAGTAAAAAGCCCCGAGTACACTTTGAGTATTAATAAAGCTGGGTGCGCTGGCCAATAAGTTTTCGGAGTTATGACCTTCCTGTTAATTCTAAATTTGAATATACGAGGAATACCCTTATAAAACAGGGGGTTTAGCCTACCCCCTTTTGCAAAGGCCTTGCCCTGACTGGTATTTTCCGGTTCAATCGACCTTTTTACCCACGGGCAATCCGCCCTATTTCCCCCTATTTTCTGCGTGCAAGGAGCCCGCGATGAGCCAGATTTTCGAAGATAACTCCCAAACCATAGGCCGCACGCCACTGGTTAAACTTAACCGCCTGACCGACAAAAATGTCTATGTAAAGCTGGAGTCCCGTAACCCAGCCACATCGGTCAAGTGCCGTATTGGCGCCAATATGATCTGGGACGCTGAAAAGAATGGCACCTTAAAGCCTGGCATGACCGTAGTGGAGCCCACCAGCGGCAATACCGGCATTGCCCTGGCCTTCGTCTGTGCTTCCCGCGGCTACAAGCTGGTGCTGACCATGCCTAATACCATGAGCCTGGAACGCCGTAAGCTGATTAAGGCTCTCGGCGCAGAACTGGAGCTAACCCCGGGCGAGAAAGGCATGAATGGCGCCATTGCCAAGGCCGAGGAAATCGCCGCTAAAGACCCGAGCAACACCTTTATGCCGCGCCAGTTTGACAACCCGGCTAACCCGCAGATTCACGAGCAAACCACTGGCCCGGAAATCTGGAACGATACCGATGGCAATATTGATATCTTTGTTGCCGGCGTGGGTACCGGAGGCACCCTGACCGGTGTTGCCCGCTATATTAAAGAAACCCAAGGCAAGGCCATTGAAGCCATTGCCATCGAACCCACCTCCTCCACCATTATTAGCGCCGGCCTGAAGGGTGAAGAGCCCACTCACGCCCCACACAAGATTCAGGGTATTGGTGCGGGCTTCCTGCCGAAAAATCTGGATATGAGCCTGGTGGATAGCTGTGAACAAGTCGGCAATGAAGAAGCCATGGAGTACGCCCACCGCCTGATGAAGGAAGAAGGCATTCTGGCGGGTATTTCCAGTGGTGCAGCAGTAGCAGCTGCCATTCGTGTGGCGGAGAAGCCTGAGAATGCAGGCAAGACCATTGTGACTGTATTGCCTGATTCTGGTGAGCGCTACCTGTCTAGTCCGTTGTTTGCCGAAGCCTTTACCGAGAAAGAGTTAGAGCAGTAATTCAACGTTGGGGTCCGACCCCAGGGCTGGCACAAGCTTTCACTAGGTATCACAGAAATGGGATCTGACCCGCAGGGTCAGACCCCGGACATAAAAAAACCGAAGCATGGGCTTCGGTTTTTTTATGTCTCATGACCTTACTTACTTTACGACCCGCAAGCTCGGACGCGGCTTATCACCTTCCGGCGGCTCGGTTGGCTCTGGCGGCTCCGGATCAACTTCAGGCTCCGGCTCAAAGATCATACCCTGACCGTTTTCCTTGGCATAAATACCCAGAACACCGGCATAAGGCACGTAGATATCGGTAGGAAGGCCACCAAAGCGGGCATTAAAACTTACCGCACCGTCTTCAACCAGCAGACCACGAATGGCGGAGGGGGCAACATTAAGCACAATCTGACCGTCCTTATTCACATGCTCAACCGGCACCTGAACGTTTTTGGCATGGGCATCCACTAACAGGTAGGGAGTGCAGTCGTTATCAACAATCCACTCATAGATAGCGCGGATCATATAAGGGCGGCTGGATGTCATCGCCATAGAATTATTAAGCTCCATCATTCTGGCATGAAAGGTCACATGCATTGTCATATGTGAGAACACGCGACAATAAAAAGGGGTGACATGTCACCCCTCCCTGGAAACTCACCTTAGAGGCGCATTTCCTTTTCAAATTCCGTCAGGCTTTCCTGGAAAGACTCACGTTCAAACAGACGGTCCATGTAATCCAGCAGCGGCTTGGATTGCTTGGTTTTCGGCAGTTTGATGTCCAGCGCTTCCAGACGCCACAGGATAGGTGCCATAGCACAGTCCACAATGGTGAACTCTTCGCTCATAAAGAAAGGCATTTCAGTGAAAATCGGAGCTACTGCCAACAGACTTTCTTTCAGTTCTTTACGGGCTTTGGCAACGGATTCCTTGTTCTTGCTGTTCAGAATCACATCTACCTTCGGGCTCCAGTCCTGCTCGATACGGTGCAGCCATAAACGGCTTTGCGCACGGGCAACCGGGTAAACCGGCAACAGTGGAGGATGAGGGAAACGTTCGTCCAGGTACTCCATCATCACCTTGGTTTCATACAGCGCTAAATCGCGGTCAACCAGGGTTGGCAGAGAATTGTACGGATTCAGTTCAGCCAATTCCTCTGGCTTGTTCTTTGGATCTACATCGATAATATCCACGGAAACGCCCTTTTCCGCCAGCACAATGCGGACACGATGGCTGTAATGATCACGGCCATCAGAAAAATACGTCATGGATGAGCGCTTAGCCACAACACCCATTAGCTTCACCTCAATTTTTACTAGTTAAAAACACAAAAGCAGAAACACAAAAGGGCGGCCTGCGATTATTACACCACAGGTCGCCCGACATACCGAAAACGCAGAGTTAGTGGATATCTCTCCAGTACTCGCGGTTCAACAGGTATGTAAATACAAACAGTACCAGGATAAACAGCAGCACATAAACGCCCAGGCGCTCACGCTCTACCGCTACCGGCTCAGCGATGTACTCCAGGAAGTTCACCAGGTCGTATACGGCCTGATCGAATTCCTCGGTGCTCATAGAGCCCTTTACATCGCCAACTTGCAGACTGCCACACTCTTCGTTGATCAGCGGGTCACCCAGCTCATCACGCATTACTTTGCCGTGTGAATCAATCTTGTCACCAGCAGCACACTCAGGCAGACCTTGCAGCTCCATCATCACGTGGGGCATACCAACCTTGTCGAACACCTTGTTGTTAACACCCGTTGGACGGGTGTCATCGGCGTAGAAGTTACGCAGGTAGGTGTACAACCACTCAGGGTTACGAGAACGAGCAACCAGAGTCAGGTCCGGAGGCGTAGCACCGAACCAACCTTTAGAGGTTTTGGCGTCCATCGCAACGGTCATCAGATCACCGTATTTGTGGTCAGCACTAAAAACCAGGTTCTCCATCATATCCTTTTCAGGGATACCCAGGTCATCCGCAACACGGTTGAAGCGGGAAAACTTGGCGGAGTGACAACCCATGCAGTAGTTAGTGAACCACTTGGCACCACGCTGCAGAGACTCTTTATCGGTCAGATCCGGCGTCATCTCATCACAAGGGATGGAACCACAGGCGAAAGCACCACCCGCAGCAACTGCTTTAATAGGCACAACAGTCAGGATAACGAACAGCAGGAAGCCGCCCCATACCAAGTGCTTGCCCAGACCTTTGGATTGAACACGCTCTGGCTCTTGCTCTACACCGTCTTTGGCGGTTAACCAAGGGGTAACAGCAACAAAGACAGACAGCAGCAGACCAAACACAGTCAACACAACAGAGCTGTAAGCTACATCGGTGAAGAAGGTCAGGTACAACAACTGCAGACCCAGCAACAGGGAAATAATCACCTTCGGCAGGCTGGTCGGGTTGCTCTGCGGGTTAGAGAAGATCGGCATCTGAATAAAGAAGGCGAAGTAGTATACGGTCGCCAGCTGAGACAGAATGGTACGCTCAGGCGTTGGGGATTTAACACCCAGGTAACCCAGTACCACGAACATGGCCGCGAACAGCATCAGTGATACGCGAGGCATAAAGCCTTTGTAACGCATCGACTTAACCGGGCTCTTATCCAGCCAAGGCAGAACGAACAGCACAGCAATTGCACCGCCCATGGCTACCAGACCCAGGAACTTGGCGTTCAGTACAGAGCTGATATCGAAGGTTACCGCACGCAGTACCGCGTAGAACGGAGTGAAGTACCATACCGGCGCAATGTGCGGTGGCGTCTTCAGGCCATTCGCTTCTTCGAAGTTAGCGTACTCCAGGAAGAAACCGCCCATTTCTGGCATAAAGAAGATCACGAAACAGAACACAAACAGGAAGACACTTACGCCAACCAGATCGTGAACGGTGTAGAACGGGTGGAAAGGTACGCCGTCTTTTGGAATACCGTTTTCGTCTTTGTTCTTCTTGATCTCAACGCCGTCCGGGTTGTTGGAACCCACTTCGTGCAAGGCCAGGATGTGCATGACAACCAGAGCCAGAATCACGATAGGCAGCGCAACAACGTGCAGGGAGAAGAAGCGGTTCAGGGTAGCACCGGAGATCAGGTAGTCACCACGGATCCATTCAACCAGTGCGTCACCGATGTAAGGAATCGCACCGAACAGGGATACAATTACCTGAGCCCCCCAGTAAGACATCTGACCCCATGGCAGCACGTAGCCCATAAAGGCTTCGGCCATCAGCGCCAGGTAGATAGTCATACCGAAGATCCACACCAGCTCACGTGGCGCCTTATAGGAACCGTACAGCAGGCCACGAAACATATGCAGGTAAACCACCACAAAGAAGGCCGAGGCCCCGGTGGAGTGCATATAGCGCAACAGCCATCCCCATTCCACATCACGCATGATGTATTCAACAGAGGCGAAAGCTTCTTCCGCGCTTGGGGTGTAACTCATGGTCAGCCAGATACCGGTCAGCAGCTGGTTAACCAGTACTAAGATCGACAGAACGCCGAAAAAGTACCAGAAGTTAAAGTTTTTCGGGGCGTAGTACTTGCCCATGTGGGTATCCCACGCGCGCACAACAGGCAGACGCGCATCAACCCAACCAATCAGATCGGTCATCCATTTATTCATGCTTAGGCCTCCTGATCCACGCCGATGACGATAATGCTGTCATTCTCATAGGAATGAGGCGGCACTTCGAGATTAACCGGCGCAGGTACACCTTTCAGTACACGACCTGCCAGGTCGAATTTGGAACCGTGACAAGGGCAGAAGAAGCCACCCAGCCACTCAGCACCGCCGAGATCTGCTGCGCCAACTTCAGGGCGGAACATCGGTGCACAACCCAGGTGAGTACACAGACCCAGTAGAACCAGGATCTCTTCCTTACCTTCGATGGCACGAGCAACGCCTGATACATATCCAGGTTGCTGCTGTTCGATAGACTCTGGGTCACGTACCTTGTCATTCATTTTCTCAAGGTTGGCCAGAATCGTGTCATCACGACGAACGATGTAGACAGGTTTGCCACGCCATTCAACGGTGATCATTTGACCGGGTTCAAGCTTACTGATGTTCGCTTTAACCGGCGCCCCTGCGGCTTTCGCCTTGGCACTTGGGTTCCAGGAACCCACGAAAGGAACTGCTGCGCCCACTGCACCGGCAGCACCTACAACCGAGGTAGCCGCGGTGAGGAAGCGGCGGCGCCCCTCATTTACTCCGCCATTGCTCATGACGTTTTTCTCCCATAGCAGCGCTACTGAAAACAGTAACTAACTGAATTTCAAAGGTTTACGGTTGGTGATTTTGTTATGGTAAAAAATTTGGCACATATTAAAGAAGTTGCCCGGCGCTGACAAGGAGAGACCCCAGTGTTCACAGGGGTTTTAGCTGATTCGCGTCAAGGCAAGGGTAAAAAAAAGCCCAGACTGAAATCCAATCTGGGCATTTTTTGAACATTAACTTCTTTATGCTGTAGCAAAGACCACAACAAAGACCAGAAATTAACGTTTTGAGAATTGTGGCTTCTTACGTGCTTTACGCAGACCCACTTTCTTACGCTCAACTTCACGTGCGTCACGAGTAACGTAACCTTCAGCACGCAGTGCAGGACGCAGAGATTCGTCGTACTGCATCAGAGCTCGAGTCAGACCGTGACGGATAGCACCCGCCTGACCGAAGCTACCACCACCTTTAACAGTGATTTTAACGTCGAACTTGTCGGTCATTTCAACCAGCTCAAGTGGCTGACGTACGATCATACGAGCAACTTCACGACCGAAGTATTCGTCCAGAGTACGACCGTTAATAGAAATAGAACCTTCGCCCTGAGTAATGAATACACGAGCGGTTGAGGTTTTACGGCGACCAGTACCGTAGTATTGAGTAGCTGCCATTGTTATCCGCTCCGATTAGATATTCAGTTCTTTAGGCTGTTGAGCAGCATGTGGATGCTCGGTACCAGCGTAAACTTTCAGTTTTTTGAACATAGCGCGACCCAGAGGACCTTTAGGCAGCATGCCTTTAACAGCGCTCTGAATAGTGCGCTCAGGAGCCTTCTCGATCAGCTTTTCGAAGCTAATGGACTTCAGACCACCAGGGTAGCCAGTGTGGCTGTGGTAGATCTTGTCTTTGGCCTTGTTACCAGTCACGTGTACTTTCTCAGCGTTGATTACAACGATGTAATCGCCAGTGTCTACGTGAGGGGTGTATTCGGGCTTGTGCTTACCGCGCAGGCGGCTGGCGATCTCAGCGGCCATACGACCCAGAGTTTTGCCTTCAGCATCAACCACGTACCAGTCTTGCTGGACTGATCCGGGCTTGGCAGAAATAGTCTTCATGTTGTATTTGCCTATAAATTAACGGCACCTGTGTATTTGTAGTTGGCGCCTAATCAATGTGTTTCAAAATTGTGCAAAATCGCTTGATGGCATAACCCATCAACAAAGCCGTTTGGGACACTGTTCAAGACAGGCACTAAAACGGAGCGCGGATTCTATAGGTTTTGATGGGGAGATTCAAGGATTTAAAGGAATTGTACAGATGGGGTCTGACCCTGCGGGTCAGACCCCATTTAAATCACGGTCTATGCGGCTCTGCCAGATACTCCTGACTCTGCATCTCCAGCAGTCGACTGGTCGTCCGCTCAAACTCAAAATTCAGCTTGCCGCCCGAGTAGATACTCTCCAGCGGCTTCTCGGCAGAGACCACCAGCTTGACGTTGCGGTCGTAGAACTCATCGACCATATTGATAAAACGCCGGGCCTGATCATCGGTTTCGCGGCCTAATTCCGGGATATTGGCCACCAGTACCGCGTGGAACTCCTTAGCCAGCTCAATATAATCATTCTGGGAACGGGGGCCATCACAGAGGGCCATAAAGTCAAACCAGACCACGTCTTCTGCCTCAAAACGGGCCTGAATCGGGCGCCCCTCTACCTCAACGTCGACATTGGCCCGGATCTCCTCTTTATCCGGCACCAGGCTTTCAAAGCTCTTCAGCAGGCTGGCATCGGCGGCATCATCCAGCGGGCAGTGGTACAGCTCCGCCTGTTCCAGGGCCCGCAGACGGTAGTCGGTACCACCATCTACATTAACGACCAGGGTGTATTTATTGAGCATATCGATGGCTGGCAGGAAGCGAGC
Organism: Maricurvus nonylphenolicus; assembly: GCF_042854845.1. Taxonomy (GTDB): domain Bacteria; phylum Pseudomonadota; class Gammaproteobacteria; order Pseudomonadales; family Cellvibrionaceae; genus Maricurvus; species Maricurvus nonylphenolicus. The sequence continues at coordinate 4,139,876 of NZ_AP031498.1, forward strand.
CCGCTGTAAACCATCCTTATAGAGCCCGTCAGGCACAATATTGGAGGTCGCCACCAGACTCACGCCACGGTTAAACAAGCCCTGCAGCAGAGTCGAGAGGATCATGGCATCGGTGATATCGGAGACGAAAAACTCATCAAAGCAGATCACCCTTGCCTCATCGGCAATACGATCAGCAACAATCTCCAGCGGGTTCTTCTCATTCTCCAGGGTACGCAGCTCCTGGTGAACCCGGCGCATAAAGCGGTGGAAATGGGCACGCATCTTCTGTGGGAATGGCAGACTCTCGTAAAAGTTGTCCATCAGGTAGGTCTTGCCACGGCCTACGCCCCCCCAGAAATACAGGCCTTTGACCGGTTCTTTGGTCTTTTTGCCCTGCCCCAGCAGAGATTTCAGCCAGCTCTTTTTAGCCGCTTTCTCCTGCTCATAGTCCGCCACCAGGGCATCATAGAGCTTTTGCAGGTGACCAACGGCCTCCTCTTGAGCAGCATCGTAATTAAAACCTTCACGTTCCAGGTCGCGCTTATAGCGCTCAACAGGCGTCATATTCATGAGAATTTGGGGATCTAGGGCAATAAACGGCGCACACTTTAGCGATGCAGAGCCAACCAATCAAGTCGACGTCATCAGCCTGTCAAACCCAGCTGCTAGCCTGGTGCGGCATAGAACTCGGTCACAGACTCGAGCCATAGCAGGCAGAAAAAGATTATTTTTATGCCACTTAGCCGAAAACCATTATAATAATGGTAGAGTTTAATAACGCCGCCCGATCAAGGAATGTCGGTCTGCGGTTTAAAGATGTATACAGAAGCTCGAAACGAGTTAAGGAGACCCCGTGTTTGAACTCAGTACCCTGATTGCCACTGGTGTAGCTGGCCTGGTCGGTGGTTGTGTTATCGGCGCCCTGCTGGCCCGTACCATGCACCCGCAAGAACAACAAAACCGTGAGCTGGAAACCCGCCTGCAGCAAGCCGAAGAAAAGCTGAATGACTACCAGCATGAAGTGACCGAGCACTTTGCCGAAACCTCGCAGCTGGTTAACAACCTGACTCAGAGCTACAAAGAAGTGCATGAGTTTCTGGCCAATGGCGCCCTGAAGCTGACCAATCCGGATATCAGCCGTCAGATCATTGAAGCCGGTGACGGTAAACTGATTTCCCGCGATAAAGTCAGCGAAGAAGAATCGCCCGCTGAACCACCTCGCGACTGGGCACCAAAAGAACCCGGTGAAACCGGTCAGTTGAGCGAAGAATTCGGGTTGGAAAAAGAAGAAACTCCACCTACCGCACAAGCCAGCTGATTCGACCCTCGGATTCAACTAAGCGCCGGTAACACTTACCTAATTACCGGCGCCTTTCACGTATTACTCCCGCAAATTTCACGCTAAAGACGTCCCGCTATCTTCAGGCACAGCATTTTCCTATAATAGCTATTCTGTTTTCAGACTGATCGACAATACGGAGTGTCGCTGTGCCGTTAGGACGTAAACTATCACGCTTCCTGCAATATGCAGGTTGGCCCACCCTGACAGGCCTGCTGTTAGGCGCAGTTGTGATATTACTGCTGCCACACTACACCAATGATCAGTCTTCCATACCGGGTCTGGAAAACATCAGTTTAGGCAATTTATCGCCACGCAGTGATTGGGAGGGTCGTACCTCCTATGCCGATGCTGTGCGCCAAGCCGCGCCTGCGGTTGTTAATATCTACACTCGCAAAAAGCTAAAGCGCCGCCGCCACCCTTTATTCGACGACCCACTGTTTCGACATTTCTTTAACAATTCCAACCTGCCCCAACAGGAACGCATGCAGTCGGCGTTGGGATCGGGGGTTATTATTCAGGACGATGGTTATATCCTCACCAACAACCATGTGATTGATGGTGCCGATGAAATCGTTGTACTGACTCGCGGCGGCCGTGAAGCACAAGCCAAACTCATTGGCACCGACCCGGAAAGTGATCTCGCGGTTTTAAAAGTGGAACTCGACAATCTCACCAGTATTACCATTGGCAATCCGGATGCAGCAAGAATCGGCGATGTGGTACTGGCAATTGGTAACCCGTTTGGCGTTGGCCAAACGGTAACCCAGGGCATTATCAGTGCAACTGGCCGCTTTGGGCTCAACCTGAATACCTACGAAGATTTTTTGCAAACCGATGCGGCCATTAATCCCGGTAATTCCGGCGGTGCGCTGATTGATGCCTACGGCAACTTACTGGGTATCAATACGGCAATTTATGATCAAACCGGATTTTCTGTCGGCATTGGTTTTGCCATTCCCGCTGATACTGCACTGCAGGTAATGAAGGACCTTGTCGAACACGGTCAGGTTATTCGCGGCTGGCTGGGCATTGAAGCACAACAATTATCCCCGCAACTCGCCAAGTCCTTTAATATTGAAGTCACCAACGGTGTGGTGATTACCGCGATTTACAATAATGGTCCCGCCCATCGTGCCGGATTACGTCCAGGCGATGTCATTACCCATATCAATAAGCAGCCGATTGGTGATGGCCGTCGCGGCATGAATCAAATTGCCTATACACGCCCCGGCACACAAGTATCCGTTTATGTCTTGCGCAACGGTCAACCACAAACCATTGTTGCAACCATTGGCAGTAAACCTGTTTCAAGTTAATAACAATCCCCTTGTCGCTTTTTACATCCAACTGCTCATAACCCTGTCGCTGCTAATAAGAGATAAAAATAAAAAAAAGCCTTGCCCCCAAGCCTCACCATCTATACTCAAAATATCCCCGCAGGTTAGACACTTAGAAAGACTTCCGGTAACGAGGTAACCACTGGAGAGCTGGTTTTATGTCTGAAATACCGCGAAAGTTGGCCATCTACGATGCCAATCATCACGATAAAACTCCGGAACTACCGGTGTGTAATCAATGGCAACTTATCCAGTGTGATCATCACAACGCCTTAACAGAACATCACGATTGTGGTGTTGGCATTGCCTATTTAGCCGGCGCCAGTAAAGACGAGATTCAAGCCAGTGATGAATTCTTCTACGCCAATGACTGGTTACACTGGATTGCCATCATTGATCGTCAACAAATTAACTGGAACGTCGTCATCCATTTTATTACCCAACACTGTTACGACTATCATACGCTACCCTTCTATAGCAGCCAGCAATTGGAAGCAGCGATTGGTCATGCCCACGGCATGCATTTACTTCAACAATGCGATCAATACGAGCACAACAACAGCTTCAATGAGATGGTTGCCACCAGCAATATTATGCTGCAACTTTTTCAAACTATTCGCCGGGTATCCCCTGTCGATGCCCCCGTATTAATTACTGGCCCCAGCGGCACAGGTAAGGAATTGGTTGCCAAAGCTATTCACCAACGTTCGCAACACCATAAAGGCCCTTTTATTGCCGTCAACTGCGGTGCGATTCCTGAAAACCTGCTGGAATCAGAATTATTTGGTCACACCAAAGGCGCATTTACCGGTGCCAGCCGCCATAAAATTGGCCGTATCGAAGCGGCAGCAGGCGGCACCTTATTACTTGACGAAATCAGTGAATTACCCCAAGAACACCAAGTAAAGATTCTGCGTTTTTTGCAGGAAGGCACTATCGACCCTATCGGCGCTGTTGAATCCCACAAAGTGAATACTCGGGTAATTGCAGCCACTAATAAATCATTGCAGGAAGAAGTGGATAAGGGGTTATTTCGCGCAGATTTATTCTACCGCTTAAACGTACTATCACTGGATGTTCCCGCATTGAATCAACGCGGTGAAGATATAGAACTATTAGCAAAATATTATTTAGAAAAATTCCGTGCCGATAGCCAAGGTGATATCCGCGGTTTCAGCCGCGATGCCCTGCAAGCTTTACGTCAATATGAATGGCCCGGCAATGTTCGCGAACTGATAAACCGGGTAAGACGCGCCCTGGTTATGTGTAATGGCCGCTGGATTGGCCCTGAAGACCTCGGTATTGGTTTAAGTCTAAATACTATGGACCTACTGCCTTTGGAAAAGGTACGCGAACAGGCGGAACAACAAGCCCTAACCAACACGCTACAAAAAACCGGGCACAATGTCAGCGAGACAGCCCGTAAGCTGGGTGTGTCACGCATGACCTGCTACCGCTTAATTGATAAGTACAACCTGATGCAATAACCAACTGCTGATTTAAAACGTCACTCGGTGTCGCATGTCAGTGACACCTTATACACGCTCCGCTAACTTATTGAATTACGATAACTTTCTCAGCCAAAACCTGATCCAGGCGAATAAATCGATATTCTTTTGTTAACCTGCGGAGACAGGTTAGTTGTCATATAGCCAATATTTCCATCTAAATCACCCGTAAACTCAATAAGTTCAATGCTCCAACAATAGGCACTGTTTATGCATAGTATTTATAGAATACTTTCATGAATAGTTTATGGATAAGTTTTCCACAATTCTCACAGGTAGATAACTCATCTAATCACTCCATGGCCGTTAAGAAAAGACCTCGCGTAAAAGTACATCTTTGGGATGAAGATAAAGGCGAGGCTGAATATCGGGACAGAAAGGACAAGCCCAAGGATAGACTGGACACTGCTGATAGCGATGAAGAATCAGCGGCAGAGGAGACTGATTTCGAAAATCACATGCAGGAACCAGAGCCAACACCAGAAAGTATCGGCCAGAAACTTAAACGCTTCTTAAGGGAAAACGGATTACTCCCCCCCAAGAAATGACCATCCTATTCAACTATCTTGTTGCTTCGGTTCGGATTTAGCCTGCCGATGCTCTTGCTCCAGTCGCTGGGCTCGATCGAGGTTTTGGGCAGCTTTCTTATAAAAGACCGGGCTCATATTGATCGCTTTCTCAAACAGCTCTATGGCTTTTTCATAATCACTTTTTAACATAGCAATGTAGCCTACATCGTTATAGGCTTCTGGGTCTTTCAAGGTATAGGAGTAGGTTTCCAGAGCGTCCTGATATTTTCCCAGCCAGGCTTTAGATAACGCCAAGTTCGTCCGAATACGTTGGGATTCAGGCGCGAGCGCATAACCTTTAATTAATATATCTTCTGCCTCTGTATACCTGTGAGCCATCATCAGGGAGTAGCCGTAATTGTTATACACAGCCGATTCGTGCTCCGATAAACTCAATGCCTCTTTATAGGCTTCTTCGGCCATCACATAGTGGCCTTGTATATCTGCGATAATGCCCAGGCCATTCCATGACAGACTGCAGTAACGTTTTTGCTCTGCCTCTATCAGGTAATCACTTTTGGTTTCCACGCCAGCATTTTTTTCCACACGACTATCTTCAGGCAACGCATCAGCTTCATCGTTACCTGTAATCACCTCTTCCGTGATAGTCCGTGCGTTCCCCATGCAAAAGGGCTCCCGCGTAATGCCCATATACTGCTGACCAGCCTTATCAATTTCACCCTGACGTAAATACAGCGACCCTATCCCCCAACGGGCTGACAAGTCTTTAGGGTTCTTTTCCAAGGCTTTTTCATAGGCATCCATCGCGGACGATAAATCGCCATCGGCTTCAGCTCTTTTGGCCGCATTAACGACCGACTGAATATCGTCAGGAATTACAAATTCTTTGGAAATTTCTTCAATGACTTTGTCTGTGGCACAACCAGACAATAAAAAGACGTATAACAATACCGCAAAGCGCATACTGCTCTCCTGCTCTTTCATTTATCAGTCAGCATCCATACCAAGATGGCTGAGACTGTTTTAAACCATATAAATGCAGAGCAATGCACTTTACTGCGTTAGAGCTACCTATAATAACAAAGGCATATACCCACTACTGCGTTACGATCAATGCGTTATATATATTGACCGCGGCTGGTCCTAGTATCACTAAAAATAGTGCAGGGAAGATAAAAAGTACAATGGGAAATACCATTTTCACAGGGAGTTTTGCGGCTTTTTCCTTAGCTCTCTGAATACGCTCACGGCGCATTTCATTGGCCTGCTCCCGGAGCGATGCAGCCACACTGGTACCAAAATGTTCCGCCTGCACCAGGATACTTACCAGGGATTGAATTTCTGTTAATCCCGTACGATCAGCCAAAGCCTCCAGCGCATCTTGCCGCGCCTTACCCGCTCGCAACTCCAGATTAACCAGGCTGAGCTCTTCACCCAGCTCAGGAGCAGAGTATTCCAACTCTTTAGCGACTTTTTGTATCGCACCATCCAGCCCTAAGCCCGCCTCGACACACACAACCAGCAAATCCATGGCATCGGGAAATGTTTCCGATAACACTCGCTGCCGACGCTGAATATGCTGGTACAAATAAATATCGGGCAACATAAAACCAATTAGGGCACAAACGCCCACACCAATCATCAACGGCGTACCCTCGGCTTGCAAATTACCAAATAGCAGCAGCGGCAACACCAACACCACCGGTACAAGCATCGCCATAAAGGCCTTGGCACTGAAGAAAATACTTAACGCAGCAGGATGCCGATAGCCAGCCCTGACAAGCTGGGTTTTAAAACGTGAACGCTTCCACTCCGCTGAAGGCTGTACCAGTTTGGCTACCGGTTCTACCCAACGCACATCAAAGTTACCCTGACGATAATCCATTTGCCGACCGGGGGAATAGTCCCCGGTAACTTCTTTCAAGCGTCTATCGACCGGACTTGAAGTTCCCATCAACCAGTAGGCACAACTGCCAACTCCCAGGGCTACAGCGATAAACACTAACGCCAAAATTACCGTGGGGCTCGTAGCCACACCGACGATCATTGCCATAAGGCTTTCTACAGTCACGGTTTTCTACCTCCTAGCAGGGCCAATTCGGGCATCAAACCCTGAAACTGACCATCCGCCGTACAATAATAAAGCCCAGCACCATGAAGAAAATCTGTGCTCCAATCACAATGGTACCGGCATCGCTTTCCAGCAGAACGCTTAAATAGTCCGGGTTAACCAGTAAAATGGCACCCGCAACAAAAATCGGCAGCATAAATAACACCATGGCCGATTGCCGCATTTCCGCTGACAGGATACGTATTTCTTTTTGTGTTGACGCACGAGCGCGAATAATGGCTGATATACGATTGAGAATTTCAGCTAAATTACCACCGGTGCTGCGCTGCAAAATAACAGCTGTCACAAAGTAACGTATCTCTTCACTCTGGGTACGCTCATATAAGCCATGCATAGCAAGCTCAAACTCTAGCCCAAAGTTAATTTCATCAAATGTAATCGCAAACTCATCGGAGATGGGTTCAGGCATTTCCTTACCCACTTGTTTAATTGCCGCATTAAACGGATTACCGGCGCGCAAACTACGGGCAATATAATCAAGTGCATCCGGTAATTGTGCTTTAAACATTTCACGGCGAACATCACAGCGATGGCGTATATACCAATAGGGAAGGTACAAACCTAGTGCCAGCCCCAGCAAAATAGCCAGAGTCGGTTCTACGGTTGTAAAACGAGACAGGAAGAAAATACATGCCGCACTAAGAACAACCTGAATCAGCATAAAACGTGTTAGAGAAAGATGTATTCCAGCTTGCTCTATCAGTCGATGCATACTAACCAAACGGGGGACTTCTTTATAAATAGCATCCAGAATGGAAGAACTACTCAGGGTTTCTGTTCGCAACAGGGAAAGCGCTTCCTCTCTACTGACACCACTGGCATAAAGTTGCTGCAGTCGCTTACTGGTTTTCATCCTTCCGGGGAGGTTAATACCTCGCCACAGTAAGTAAGCGCCATAGATAAACGCCACTACGGTAACAAAGATCGAAGCCAGCACCAATAGCACATTAGTCTCTGACATAAGCGTTACTCCTCAGTCTACCCGACCTTACGTTGCCACCTAGTGGAAACGCCGCTCAGGATCGAAAAGATGTAAATCCAGTTCTATGCCCCGCTCACGGAAGCGATTCAACATAAGTGGGCGAATACCCGTTGCCATAAACGAACCAATAACCTTGCCGTTACTATCAACACTTTCACGTTGGAAAGCGAAGATTTCCTGAGTGTTAACCACATTACCTTCCATACCAGCAATTTCTTGAATACTACTGATTACCCTATGACCATCGGGTAAGCGCTCCAAAGAGACAATCAAGTTAAGCGCTGCCGCAATTTGTTGGCGTACAACCAATGACGGGATATCAATGCCACTCATCCCCACCATATGCTCCAACCGGGTTAATGCATCTCGAGGCGAATTCGCGTGAATAGTTGTCATGGAACCTTCATGACCAGTATTCATCGCCTGCAACATATCCAATGCTTCACCACCACGCACCTCACCGACGACGATTCGATCAGGCCGCATACGCAAGGCATTTTTTACCAAATCACGCTGAACTACTTCACCCTCTCCTTCCAGATTAGGCGGGCGGGTTTCCAAACGCACGACATGGGGTTGTTGCAATTGCAGTTCTGCCGAATCCTCAATAGTGATAACTCGCTCTTGGTGGGGAATGTAACTGGACACCACATTCAACAACGTCGTTTTACCACTACCGGTACCACCGGTAATCAAGATATTGACCCTGGCATGGACTGCTGCCCGCAGAAAATCTGCCATAGGTGGCGTTAGTGTTTTAAAGTTAATCAGGTCTTTTACCAGATAGGGATCAACACTGAATTTACGTATCGACAGAATCGGACCATCAATAGACAGCGGCGGAATAATCGCATTGACCCGAGAACCATCTGCCAGTCGGGCATCTACCATCGGGCAGGATTCATCAATACGCCGCCCCACGGCATTGGCAATTTTCTGAATTATGCGCAGCAGATGATCATTGTCCTGAAACGCAATACGGGTTTTTTCCAGTATCCCGTGACGTTCGACATAGACCTGTCCGGAGGTATTTACCAAGATATCGGAAATCGTTGTGTCATTGAGTAAAGGCTCGATTGGCCCCAACCCCAAGACTTCATTTTTAACATCTTCGGTAAGCTGTTCCCGCTCGTGTTGATTCAGCGCCATTTCATCTTCGGCGATAATATCCTGAATCAATACCCCGATTTCGCGTTTGACGCTGTCCGCATCCAATTCTTCTAGCATTTTCAGGTTCATGGAATCCATTAAGCGATGGTGAACTTTGACCTTGGCCTCGTTCATCTCAGACATGGAACGCATTCCAGAGCTATAAGAAGTATACATAATCACCTCGGTCGCTTTTCATCCAATAACAGTTACCTAATGCAGGGATTTCGGTTGTTGAGTCTCTCCTCGGTGCAATAAGCGGGCAAAGAATCCTGGTTGCGGTTTCACTTCACCGTACTGGCAGGCCCAGATATAGTCACTGAAATGTTCCATATCTTTGGTCGCTTTTGATTTGGACTCAATCTGATCCAAAGACACGCCCATATCCTGAGAGGCCAGCACCGTTTGAAAATCGTTGCGAATACGGTGAATTTTCTCCCGTCGCATAGCTTCTTTGAACTTCTCAAAATCGACGCTATTGGTTTTTGCCATCGCCCGGTTATTGATCAGCTCAACCTTATCGACACCAACACCCATATCCGGGAATACCCGCATCATCATCTTGGCATTCTTAATCGTGGACAGGTTATTCTGCATCACCATCATAATATGCTCGGAGAACTTCAAGGTGTTGACCGTCCAGGGTAAAACCATCATCGGTAAATCTATAAACACAAAATCGTAATTAGCGACAATGGTTTCCAACAGCTTGTTGACATCATTTGGGTTGATATCCAACACCGCATCCATACTGCTGGGGGAAGCCAGAAGATCCAAACCGCATTCGTGCTTGGTCATCAAGGCATCTAAAAATACGCCATCCATACGATCGGCCTGCATCAAGGCATCGATGATGGTAGCCTCCGGTTTAAGATCAAGATAAAGCGCCGCATCACCAAACTGAAGATCAAAATCCAACAACGCCACCTTGGCTTGATATTTCATCACCAGATTACACGCGGCATTAATGGCAATAGTGGTAGCACCACAACCACCCTTGGCATTGATAAAGCTGGTGGTACCCGCCAAATTACCCCGCTGATCGGTAATACGTCGGCGTTTTTCTGACAAGACCTCCGCCAGCAGCATGCCCAATTCCTGCCGATCAAGTGGGAAAGGCAAAACATCCCGAACCCCTGCCCGCATTAGACGCCGAGTGGAATCTGCATCCACCATTTTGCGAATCACAATGACAGACATTTGGCCATGATGACTTTCTATAAATTCAGCCAACTCCTCGAATTCATAGGCATCGCCACCATTCATCTGATAAATCAGAACATCGGGGATTTCAGATTCTGCCAAAATCGCGATCTGCTCACCGTTGTGCTTGTCCAGCATTCGGTGCTCAGCGCCTTCGATCTGCGAGACACACGCGGACACCTCTTCTTTAACGTCTTCAGACATAAATAAGGTGGTTACATGTAAATAGGTAATCATATTATTCCCCTGCGCTAATGCTATTTATCGTAATGAAAGCTACCCATCGTTAATCACTAATATCCTGAACAATACGTTCATCAGAAATTTTGCCGTCATCCTTTCTGTAGGTTTCTGCCACCTGAGCACCTTTAGGGCCATCCAGAGCAGAGATCATAGGTGGCTGCCCATCTGGATTAATAGTTTGATCCTGTTGGTGAGACGCGATGGTGCTACCAAAATTAGGATCATGAAATTGAGAAGCACAGGCAGTACACAGAATCGCTGCCAGTAACACTGCCTGTAGGCTAAGTAATTTGTTCATCGCTAGTAGGCCTCCGCAACCTGATGTCCAAACATGCCATCTATACCAATTCGCGCACTTTGATCATCGCTGGCAGTTGAGGTGTTTTTACTTTTCGGTGTCGCCCGCCACAGACTGGTACCCTGCAGGCGACCTAACAGATACTGATCCAATGCATTTGGAGGTACAAAGGTATCGGTTAGATTAGCCAGGCTACCCGCCTCAACCGGCTTGACTAAGCGTGCTGTTATCACCAGGACCAGCTCGGTTTCTTCCCGCTGATAATCCGTACTGCGAAACAACGCACCCAATATGGGAATATCACCCAAGCCGGGATATTGACTGATCAGGTTATTGGCATTGCTCTGCAATAAACCGGCAACAGCGAAGCTTTGACCATCCCCCATCTCGATGGTGCTTTCTGCACGACGAGTAATAAAAGAGGGAATATTCAAACCACCACCAATATTAAATGCCTGGGACTCATCAATGGCGGACACTTCAGATTGAAATTTCAGGTTTATTTTGGCTTCACTCAGTACTGTGGGTCGAAATTGCAGCCCGACACCAAACTCTTTGAATTCAATGCTGATACCATCGGAACCTTCATCAATGGGAATGGGTACTTCCCCACCCACCAGGAAACTGGCTTCCTGGCCAGACAGTGCAACCAGATTGGGTTCAGCCAAGAGCTTGGCCAGACCTTTTTGTTCCAATGCCTGCAATGTGAGATCGGTTGATGACAGGTATTTATTACTGCCCTTGGCGATATCCAAAATACCGAATGCATTATCAACTACTGCACCGGATGTGGTATCCAGAGTCCAGTTACCGTTTTTACTGACCAGGTCCAAACCAATACCCAGCTCGCGCAAATTGTTGCGTTTGATTTCTGCAACTTTGACTTCCAGCATTACCTGATGGCCGCCGCCGACACTCATCGAGTTAACGATTTTGTCTTCCGGCACGAAGCTCTTGGTAATTTCCATCACAGTTTCCAGGGAAATTGTGCTGGTGACAGACCCCGAAAGAATAACGGAATCGTTAGAACCGCGAACTTCCAACGTGGTTTCCTGGGGCAGGACATCGTTGATTTTACGCTTCAGTCCAGTAAGGTCGTAATTGACTACTACATTGAGCAATACAACTTCGCCAGAACCCTTGCCTCGCAAAGCCAAGTTGGTTCGTCCTGGCGCCTTACCTAAAATAAGCACTTGCCGAGAATTCAGCAGTTTAATATCGGCAACTTCAGGCTCACCAATCACCACCTGCTCCAAGGCTTTATTGGAGTTGATGATTTGGGAACGCCCGATTGACAACTGCAACTCATCTTCTTGAGTTTTGGAGCCAAAGGCAAGTTGATAAGGTTCCGGGGATTGGCTAAAGGAAGGAGGAGATAGCAGGCTGCAGACCAACAGCAGGCACAAGCCCATCAACCTAAACCCTTCAGCATCCATTCTTGTTTGTGTTATTACCCTGGAATTGGCCAGGTTATGTGAACCGTTCATAATGGATCTCGCTTTCGTTTTACATCCGTGTGTGATTACCCGTTATACGGGCTTGATCCAAATGGTCTACTTACCTTGCCAAGTACTACGTCAGCGCTCCAGAGACTTGTTTATTATTGTTATAGCCGTCAGCCTTAGAGCCAGACACCCCAAGCATTGCAATCGACCTACTTACACCCAAAGCCAAAGACGCATCCCTGTCAATAACGGTTAACGGCTGTTAACTGCCAGTTCCCTTTTTACTGCCGCCAGCAGCTGTGGCCTCTTTTGGCAGAACAGGTTTAGCTTCTGAGACCTGTTGTTTTTTCACTTCCAGGCCACGAATGACCTGAACAGAAGGACGACGATAGCGAGTTCTAACGACGGGCTTACGGCCGGTTTCTACCGTCATCAAGTCGTTATAGGCAACCACATCATCCTTCAAAATTGAGCCATCAAATTCGTTGCGCAATAACAGATTCAAATCACCCAGTTGCTGCGCCAGGGTTAAACGTTGACCATCACGCTGAGACACCAATAGGGTTACAGCATTAACAACCCGCGGCTCATCCTCTTCATAGGAACTGATTTGGTCGACACCCAACACATTGACATTTTGTGCAACTACGCGTGTCACTAAGTTTTTATCTTTGCGCCCCACATCGGTGGTATGCAATATATCGACAAAGTCACCCGGTAAAACGAATCCAGCTACACCCTTAACCTCGTTAACACTGATGGTCATCGCCCGCATATCTTCAGGGATTTTGGCTGGCAAACCGCCTCTCGCACCATGAGGCGATAACTTGTGCGGTAAAATCACTTCATTTTCAGTAATAGGCATTAAGGCAATTGCAGGCTGATCACCCAGTACCTGTTGAATAGATGTAAAAGCACCATCGGGAGCCAGATCCTTTTCTAACTCAACCAAACGGATGGCTTTTTCATCAACATGATCACCAAATTCAAGATCTCGGTCGGCAACAACGATATAGGACATATCTGTAGCAGCCGCTGCTTTACGCTCGCTGACCTGATCATCAAGGTAGGTATTGACCAGCTTTACGGACACACCACCCATTACCAACGCCAAAACGAGAACAATTACTCCTCTAACATGCATAATATTCAACTCCTTTCTTCTGACCGCCAGGCAGTCAGAAGAAATAGACAACGGCACTTACCACTGAGATATGAATTTACTTCATTTAAAAGGCTTAGCACTCTTTATGTTATGAACTTATCCGTGATCCAGATACGACCTAATCTTCACAGGTCACATCAACATCATCAGACTCATTCAATTCATTACAGACTGCAGTAAAACCTTGATCTACAGCATCACCAGTGCCTGAAATTGCAGTAATTGCACCTACTGCGATCAATGCCACCAGCAGACCATATTCCACCAGTGCAGCACCTCTCTGTTTTCTGAGCTTCTTCAACAGCTTTCTCATACTTCACCTCCTGATCGATAGCACAGACGCTCACTTTAAATATTAGGCTTGGATCACATTTCCCTTATACAGATTTTCTCTATCCAATTTTCCGCTAACCACCTTGTGGCATCTATATAATTATTTAACTAACGGGGTTTCCGTTTAGATTGAATTCAACATATAAGCTGTTTTTATTTTTAAAATTCTGTCACAGCTGTTTTACATAAAAAGGATGATCTTATTTACAGCCACCCCCTTATAACAAATCAATCAAAACCCTCCACTCCAGAATAATTTCCCGACTGACACAACAAGCTAAAAACACCTCCTCATACCTACCTAAAGGAGCATTTCCTGCTTTTTAATAGCATCCCTTGCTATCAATCCCTACGGTTACGACCTCGCAGGATAAGCTAACAACTTTCATGCATTAACAGCATTTTTGTAATAGTCACTGGCACTTAAAAAAAAGCGTGAAAATGTAATTTTTATGAGGTGCTAATATTGAGTAAAGACAATCAGACGTGCCGTTTTAGTATTTATTTGCCAGGCAGTTATTGCGGCTAATGCATCAACCAAGAGGCATCAAATATGAAAATCAAGCATCGCCAGCGGGGTTCCCAGCTGGTTGAATTTTCTATTTTTGCGGTGCTTTTTCTCAGCCTACTATTTGTCATAATAGAGCTGGCCATTATGGGCTGGGTCAACTTGACTATGCAGCATGCTGTAAGAGAAGGCGTACGCTATGCCATTACTTATCAAACGGATCTCGACCCAGGTGACCCCGATGATCCCGACTATATCCTGCAACGGCAAGTAGCGGTTGTCGAACGTATTCGCGATAGTTCGATGGGACTGTTTGATCAACTTAGCCCCGAGCTGGAAGTTAACGGCACCACTATCACCTTCCCCCCCAATCCTGGAGATTTTGGCAACCCTGGAGATATTCTGGAATTACGTTTCAGATGCAACTGGGAGTTGCTTACCCCCTTCTTGCGAACGTTCTTCCCCGACGGGATTTATAGCTTCTCCGTGGGCGCCACCATGCGCAATGAACTACAACCGACAACCAGTTAAGGTCAAGATCATGCAAACCTGTACCCGGCATCAAACCGCTTCGCAACAGCAAGGCAGCAGCATGGTCGAATTTGCGCTACTTGCCCCGATTTTTATGGTACTTCTATTGGGTGTATTTGAACTGGTGCGAGGCCTTCAAGCCAACAATATTATTGTTAATATCAGCCGTGAAGGCGCCAACCTGGTAACCCGCACCCCCCAGGATCCACAAGATATTATGACCGCGCTGGCCAATACTGCTGACCCACTGGATATGGGAGAGCATGGCATGCTGATGGTGACCGTACTTGAAGGGCAAGATGATGGCAGCATTCAAGCTACGTCACAGTTCCGGTATAACGCCTCAACATTTGATCCTGATAGTCAGGTGTGGGATGGCTGCAGCTCTTGGGCAGGCGACGGAGAATGTACCGGTGGCCTGCCTGCCGATCTCGACAATGACACCATCAACGATATTTTCTGGACCGGCACCAGCGGCGACCCCTTAGCTGAAGGTGAGATTGCCTATGCCTTCGAGGCATTCTACGAATTCGATCCCGTTTTCCCTATACCCTTTAATACCGATGAACCGTTGGAGTTTCATTCACTCTCACTGTTCTAGAAAATAAACCAAGGGGAGCCCCATGGTCAGACACAATTTATTCCAGCGTTATCGCCAGCAAGGCGCCGTTTTTGTACTCAGCGCTCTCTCCATGTTAACGCTGATTTTGTGTGTTGGACTGGCTGTCGACTCAGGTGTTGCCTACGGCGTACGCGCCAAACTTAATGCCGCCACCGATGCTGCTGCCATTGCTGCTGGCCGCGCCATAGCTTTTGGCGAAGACGAAGCTCGGCAAACCGCCGAAAAGTTTTTCTACGCCAATTACCCCGATGGTTATCTGGGCTCGACACCAAACTTCGATCCCGATACCGATATTACGATTGACACATTGGCCGATGGCAGTATCCAAGTGAATATTTCAGCCAGCGCCGATGTCCCCACCTATTTTATGCACCTGGCGGACATTGACGGCCTTGAAGTGGGCGCACTGACCCAGGTCACCCGGCGGGATTTGGATATGGTTCTGGTATTGGATACCTCGGGTTCATTGAACAGCCCTGCGGGAACCCCTACCAAGTTACGTGATGCCTCGGTGAACTTTATCAATAAATTTGTTGATGCCGCTGGGGGCGATCGCGTCGGCTTGGTGGTTTATGCTTCTGGAGCAATTATTGAAGAGCCGATAGATAAAACTGCTACCCGCGGTTTTGATAAAGCACAAGTCACATCCGACATTAACGGTTTAACCTTTAGTGGTATTACCGCCTCTGGAGAAGCCCTGCGCAGAGCTTACGATGAGCTCAATGCCATCCCAGAGGCTTTACGCTCAAGCTTGCGGGTGATTGTCTTTTTCAGTGACGGTGCCCCCAATACGGTTGCCGCACAATTTGCCACTGGCGGCGGATCCATTACCGGCGATTTATTCTCGGAAACCAGCGCCGGCGGACCACCCAATCGCTTGTGGCGCAACGACTTGCGTAATACCTTCCTCGGCACCGCTGGTATTAATATTTTACCTTCTCAGGGCTTGGGCGGTGTCGATACCGACAGTTACAACAACAGCCGCACTCTCACCCCGCCTGCAGGCAGTGCCAATTCCAATACCCGCTGCAATATCAACAAAGCGGGCCGCAATATGGTGGAGAATATGGCAAACACCGTCAGGGATGATGATATCCGGGTATACACCCTCGGACTCGGTGCGCAATTACAGGCACTGGAGGTAGGATTCTGTGGTTATGGATCAGAAGAGGAAGGGGAGAATATTTTAAAACGTTTAGCCAACACCACGGATTCTGACTCCTATGATAGCGACCAATTCCCTGGTTTGTACGTATTTGCCGAAAATGCCGATGAGTTAGACGAGGCGTTTAATACCATCGCCAGTGAAATCCTGCGGCTGACTAAATAAACCAGCCGCAGTCACTTATAGCTTCATCTATTTCTTGATGCGGTATTCTGCCGAACGGGCGTGAGCTTCCAGAGACTCGCCACGGGCCAGTACAGAAGCGGTTTTGCCCAACTCCGAAGCACCCTGCGCAGAACACATAATAATGGAGCTGCGCTTTTGGAAATCGTAAACACCCAGCGGAGAAGAGAAACGGGCTGTACCGGATGTGGGCAATACGTGGTTGGGCCCCGCGCAATAGTCACCCAGAGCCTCTGCAGTGTAACGACCCATAAAGATCGCACCGGCATGGCGAATCTTTGGTAGTAACGCTTGCGGATCTTCGACTGATAGTTCCAAGTGCTCAGGAGCAATACGGTTAATCACTGCAACCGCCTGATCCATATCGGCTACCTTGATCAAGGCAGCGCGGTTTTCCAACGAGGTACGGGCAATGGTTTCCCGCTCCAGCGTCGGTAACAGCTTATCGATACTGGCTTGTACCTGCTCGATAAAATCCGCATCGGGGCAAACCAAAATAGATTGTGCCTGCTCGTCGTGTTCGGCCTGGGAGAACAGATCCATGGCAATCCAGTCGGGATCGGTTTTGCCGTCACACACCACCAGAATTTCAGAAGGACCGGCGATCATATCGATAGCCACATTACCAAAAACGGCACGCTTGGCAGTCGCGACAAAAATATTACCCGGGCCAACAATTTTATCGACCTTGGGTACCGTCTCCGTACCATAGGCAAGCGCGGCTACGGCTTGTGCTCCACCGATGGTAATGACAGTATCCACCTCGGCAATGGCCGCAGCAGCAAAAACCATTTCGTTGATTTCGCCTTTCGGTGTCGGCACCACCATCACGACTTCATCAACACCTGCCACTTTCGCAGGCAAAGCATTCATCAATACCGACGAAGGGTAAGACGCTTTGCCGCCTGGGACATACAAACCCACACGCTCCATGGGCGTAACCTGTTGGCCCAGTACAGTGCCATCGGCCTCGGTGTACTGCCAGGAATCCTGCTTTTGATGTTCGTGGTAACGGCGCACACGATTAGCGGCTGTTTCCAATGCTTGGCGCTGTTCTGCGGAAATAGATTCCAAGGCCTGCTGTAAACGCGCCTGCGGCACAACCAGATCAGCAATAGACGTAGCGCCTAACTGATCAAACTTGTTGGAATACGCCAATACCGCTGCGTCGCCTTCTTTTTTTACACGGGAGAGGATCTCATCAACCGTAGCGGCTACCTGATGATCAGAAACCGCTTCCCACGCCAGCAGATGTTGCAGCTGCTGTTCAAAGTCAGCAGTCTGTGCATCAAGTCGTGTAATGGGTGTTGCGGTATTGGTCATGGTAACCTCATTTACATCTTTAAAAACGGTTGGGCTATCTTTCCGGTGAGTTAGCCAGCTTTTACAGCTTTGCCGATGGCATCAATCACTTGTTGAATAGGTTCGTGCTTCATCTTCATAGACGCCTTATTCACAATCAGGCGTGAGCTGATATCGGCAATATGCTCGCGGGGCTCAAGGCCGTTAGCTTTCAGAGTATTTCCGGTATCGACAATATCAACGATCTCATCACACAGATTCATCAGCGGCGCCAATTCCATCGCACCGTACAATTTGATGATATCGGCCTGGCGACCCTGAGTAGCGTAATAACGCTTGGCAACGTTAACGTATTTAGTCGCAACTTTGATGCGGCCCGGCTTGGGCTCAACACCTTTAATCGCTGCTGTCATCAGTTTGCAGTGCGCAATACTCAGGTCCAGCGGCTCGTATAAACCATCGGCGCCGTTTTCCATCAGTGTATCTTTACCGGCAATGCCTAGATCGGCGGAACCGAATTGCACATAGGTCGGCACATCACTGCCACGCAATACCAGCAGGCGTACACCTTCTTTATTGGTATCAAAAGCCAGTTTGCGGCTCTTGCTGATATCTTCAGCCGGTTCAATACCAGCGGCTGCCAGCAGTGGCAGGGTTTCTTTCAGAATACGCCCTTTGGTCAGCGCAATGGTTAATGTCTGAGACATTCGACTTTACCTTAAGCTTGTAGCCTTAACCTTGTTAGTTAGGAACGCGACGGATATTCGCACCCAACAACTGCAATTTCTCTTCAATACACTCGTAACCGCGATCGATATGGTAGATACGATCCACCAGGGTTTCCCCTTCGGCTACCATACCGGCGATAACCAAACTCGCAGATGCCCGTAGGTCAGTCGCCATAACCGGCGCCCCTTTCAGCTTCTCCACACCGGTGACAATGGCGGTATGGCCTTCGAGTTTGATATTAGCGCCCATTCGGTTCAGCTCGTGAACCTGAATCAGACGGTTTTCAAAAATGGTCTCGATCACCGTGCCGGTACCTTCGGCCACCGCATTCATGGCGGTAAACTGAGCCTGCATATCGGTCGGGAAAGCCGGATAAGGCGCGGTACGCAAATTCACTGCCTTTGGACGGTTACCCTTCATATCCAGCTCGATCCAGTCGCTGCCGGTGCTGATATGGGCACCGGCCTCTTCCAGCTTCAGCAGTACGGATTCCAGAATTTTCTCGTCGGTATCTTTCAGCTTCACGCGACCACGGCTAGCCGCGGCGGCCACCAGGAAAGTACCGGTTTCAATACGGTCCGGCATCACGCTGAACTGACAGCCCTGCAGCTTCTCAACACCGTGAATAGTCAGGGTGTCAGAACCAATACCTTCAATCTGCGCGCCCATGGCTACCAGATAGTTGGCCAGATCCACCACTTCCGGCTCGCGAGCGGCGTTTTCCAGGATGGTTTTACCGTCTGCCAGCACCGCTGCCATCAGCAGGTTCTCGGTACCACCGACGGTCACGGTATCCATAAAGATATGGGCACCTTTCAGGCGACCATCGGACTTGGCTCGAATGTAACCTTCATCCACCTCGATATGCGCACCCATGGCCTCCAGGCCACGCAAATGGATATCCACTGGGCGGCTACCAATGGCACAACCACCAGGGAAGGACACATTGGCCACCCCAAAGCGTGCCAACATAGGGCCCAGCACCAGAATCGAGGCGCGCATGGTTTTCACCAGCTCGTAGGGAGCGGTGAATTCGTTAATACTGTTGGGATCAATCTCAACGTTGGTCTTTTCGTCAACGGTAATGCCCACTCCCATGGAACGCAGCAGCGCCAGCATGGTGGTAATGTCGTTGAGATGGGGCAAATTGCAAATATGGGACATACCGTCGCCAAGCAGAGTTGCCGCCAAAATCGGCAGCCCTGAGTTTTTCGCGCCGGAAATACGAATTTCGCCGTCCAGCTCGTTGCCGCCGGTAATAAATAATTTATCCATTAGAGTCCTACATACCCGTTAGTTGGAATAGTTATTGGGTAACGTCTAGCGTTATTACTCTTAAGAGTTACTTTTCAGCTGGGGTCAGGGTTTTCATATTGACCGCATGGATAGCGCCGCTGGCGATCTGCTCATTGAGCACGGCATAGACCAGCTGCTGCTTTTTCACCGCATTCAGACCCTCAAAAGCCGGGCTAACCACCACCAAATTAACGTGGCTTCCATCGATAGAGACCTCGACTTCGCTATCGGCGATTTGGGCTTCTAACAGGGCTTTGATTTCTTCTGCTTGCATGATTGTCCTCTTTGCGCTGCTTTTCTTTCACAGCCAACTTTCGACTTTTCAGACAGGAGTCCGAAGGTAATAAATAAGGAGGCGTAGTTTAAAGAAAAAGGCGTCTTTTCGCACCCAGCAAGTCACATTATTCGGTGTGTTTTTGGTCTTTTGGGCCAATTGCCTTCAAATTCTTGTTAAATCAGGCGGTTATGGTCTTTAGTAAGTGCTACTACCCCGGTTTAGCCAAGGGTGATAGCCCCTATTCCCGGCTGCAAGACTTGTACTGGGGCGCTCGCACTGCGGAACTCGCTGTAAAACGCTCAGACAGTCCTCGTCAACGCTCCCGCCCCAGTACAAGTCTTAAACGCAGCCTGATTGGTCATAGGAGCTATCACCCTTGGCTAAACCTACCATTGGTTAAATGAACAAGAATCGGATGTGGCACAGAGGTAAGGAGGCAGCCGGTGCAGCTGTTCGTAGCAATCAGCCCATGCTTAAGCGGCCGGAAAAAGTCAGGGTAGTCGCGGAGGTTGTCTGAGCGTTTTTTGCGACTCTTGTAAAGACAAGGCGTAGCGCTGACTTTTTCCGACCGCTTATGGGCGCGAAGAGAAGCGTTACCGGCTGCCTCCGTATTTAGAACTACCTAACCTAACCCCTAGAAGCAGACATAAAAAAAGGCCCCTGTGCCCAACAACAGCTGGGTCAGAGGCCCTCCGGAGTTAACAGCCGCTCCTTACAACAGGGAAGGGAGACTGCCGACTACTCTTGAAAGATCTACAACTTAGTTAGCGGCAACAGTATCGTCCTCCGCCGCCCACTCAGTAATCACTTGGTTGAGGTCACCTTGCTTTTTCATCGCCTGCATAAACTGGCTACGGAAGGTTTTACCCAGGTTGATACCGTTCAGTACTACATTGATCAACTTCCATTCACCCTGGCGATTCTTGCCCATGGTGTAGGAGATACGGTTTACACCACCATCGTCACCACGAACTTCCTGTACAACGCTTACGCGGCGCTGGCCGGTAATATCACCCTCGGGTGGTAATACCACGATATCCAGGTCACCAAAGCCAGCCATGCCCTTGGCGTAGGTATTAATCAGACCACCTTTAAACACCTCAACAAACTGATCTTTTTGCTCCGGTGCGGCCTTTTTGGAGTAGGGGCCCATCACACTCATGGCAATAAATTTGAAGTCCACAACAGGCTCCAATACATCGCCAACGGCGGAGTAGAACTTGTCAGGCTCAGTTTCCAGGAACTGACGGTTTTCTTCCACTTCAGCCATCAGCTTGGTGGTAACACCACGCACCACATCGTGAGGGGTTTCAGCCCAAGCGGTAGCTCCTGTTAACAGAACTCCCAGCGTTACACATACGGCACCAGCCACTTTGGCCAGCTGCTTTACTGTAATCATATGATTCCTTAGTTATCCCTAAAAGTTGTCCACACCCTAAGCCGGAGACACTGAACCCGATATGAACGGACCCACATCATCGGTTAGATTCACATGTCAGCATTTGGTTTACAATTATTACTGACTTTCGTAGCCCGCCACTATACCATTTGCGCCCTTCAAGCCAAATTTATATAGCCACACAATACTAGCAACTACTAGACAGGCTATAACACATTGATTTTAGGGGATTTTCATGTCTGAGCTCTGGCTTTCCTGGGCAGCCATTCTGGCAGGATTTATTGGTCTGGTCTGGAGTGCTGATCGCTTTGTCGGCGGTAGCGCCGCTATTGCCAGCAACCTGGGCATTCCAAAGCTGATTGTAGGCCTGACTATTGTCTCGCTAGGCACTTCTGCCCCTGAAATTGTCGTCTCTATCAGTGCCGCACTTAAGGGCGCTGGCGATTTGGCCGTCGGTAATGCCCTCGGTTCCAACCTGGCCAATATCGGTATGGTGTTAGGCATTACCGCCCTGATTGCGCCTATGCCGATTCAGCGCCACCTGTTAACCCAAGAGATCCCCATTCTTCTGCTAGTTACAGCGATGGCTGGCGCCCTGCTTTACGATTCACTTCTGGTGACCTGGGAAGGCGGACTGCTGGCAGGCACCCTGATCCCACTGATGTGGTTAATGATTCGCGCCAAACAACAATCCCCTTCCCCGGAAGAGGAAGACAGTGATATTCCTGATATGGAAACCCTCACTGCTGCGTTTTGGTTTATTGCAGGCCTGGCAGTTCTGATTGCCAGTTCCGAGATATTGGTATGGGGAGCCAAGAACACCGCTGAGCACTTTGGCGTAAGCCCGCTGATTATTGGCCTTACTGTGATTGCCGTCGGTACCAGCCTGCCGGAACTGGCGGCCAGTGTTGTCAGCGCCATCAAAGGCCACACTGACATCGCCCTGGGCAATATTATTGGCTCCAATATCTTTAACATCCTCGCAGTTATGTCTGTGCCGGGCATGTTCGGCCCAACGGATATGAGTGGATCTGAAGTCTTCAGTCGCGACTATTTAGCCATGGCTGCCATAACCCTGTTCCTGGCCGCCGCTATCGTTCTCGATTATGTGTTGCGTAATAGCGCATCTTCAGCAGCAGATGGCGTAGTCGTGCACGCACGCTTGGGCAGACGCATCGGCAGCGCCTTGCTGCTGGGCTATATCGCCTACTATTACCTGCTGTTTAGCCCACAACAGTAAATCGATATACTGCGCAGAAGCTATATAAGAAAAGCGATACAGAACAAATTTATGACCATCGACAAAGACCTTTTTATCAACGCCGGTAAACGTACTATCACCATGGAAACCAGTGCCGTGCAGGCTCTGGAAAGTCGTATTGATGATGAGTTTACTCGCGCCTGCGAACTTATCCTCAACTGTAAAGGCCGTACCATCGTTACCGGTATGGGCAAGTCAGGTCATATTGGTAATAAGATTGCCGCCACCCTGGCCAGTACCGGCACACCATCGTTCTTTGTTCACCCGGGCGAAGCCAGCCACGGGGATCTGGGCATGATCACCAAACAGGATGTCGTGATTGCTATCTCCAATTCCGGCTCATCTGCCGAAGTAGTCACCCTGTTACCACTGCTGAAGCGCATGAATGTACCGCTGATCAGCATGACCGGTAACCCCAGCTCCCCCTTGGCGGAAGCGGCCGATGCACGCCTGGATATCAGTATTGAATGCGAAGCCTGCCCACTGGATCTGGCGCCAACCTCCAGCACCACTGTCACCCTGGTGATGGGCGATGCCCTTGCCATTGCCCTGCTGGAAGCCCGCGGTTTTACGGCTGAAGATTTTGCTTTTTCCCACCCCGGTGGCGCACTGGGCCGCAAGCTGTTGCTTAAAGTCGAAGATATTATGCACGGCGACGGTGAAGTACCTAAGGTCCTGCAGGGCACACCTCTAAGCGCTGCTCTGGTAGAAATGACTGAAAAAGGCTTCGGTATGACAACCGTTGTCGATAACGACAACCATCTGTGCGGTGTGTTTACCGACGGCGACTTACGTCGCCATGTCGATCAGGGATTAAATATCAGCAAAGCCACTATGGCTGATGTGATGTCTGCCAATCCGAAAACCATCCATCAGGATATTCTCGCCGCCGAGGCGCTGAATATTATGGAAACCAGCAAAATCACCGCACTGGTAGTCGAGGATGATCAGCACCAACCGACCGGCGTGATTCATATGCATGACATTCTGCGTGCGGGTGTTATCTAGCCCATGATTCGTAACTGGCTGTCTATTACCGCGCTTATTGCCCTGACACTGCTGTTTATTACTCTGTGGGAATCACCACCGGCACAGTTCCGTCGCGAGCAAGCACAACCGCAAAAACCCGCGCATATAGCCACAACGGTTCTGCACGATGCGAAAAGCACCAGCTTTGATGCCGAGGGCAAGCTGGCCTACACCTTTAATGCGGAAGAAACCCGGCACTTTCAGATAAACCCCAAAAAACAATCCGGAAAAGACTACACCGAATTTACCTCGCCCTATATGGTGCTGCACCACGACCCCGCCAACCCCTGGTATGTGCAAGCCAAGCAAGGTAAAGCTAAAAAGAATGGCACGATTGTCGAGCTGTGGGGCGATGTGATTGCCTGGCAAATTGACGCCAATGGCAAACGCTCGGAACTTACCACCACCTATCTACGTCTTAAACCAGAGCAGCAATACGCTGAAACCGACAAACCTGTTATGATTGACACCGCTGGCAGCAAGACCCGAGCCGTAGGCATGAAGGCGTTTTTGCAGCAGGACAGAATTGAATTGCTATCGCGTGTAAGAGGGATCCATGAGCCAATTTAAACCACAGTCCACCCGCCGTACCGGTGTACTGGCCTCCTGTTTCGCCACCGCCATTTTGCTGCTCACCAGCAGCCTTTGTTTTGGCCTGGCTTCCGATCGCGATCAACCCATTTATATCGAATCCGATTCTGCCGAGCGCAACGAAAAAGACGGCATTACCATTTACCGTGGCAAGGTAAAAATGGACCAAGGTACCCTGCGCATTCTGGCCGACAAGGTGACCATTCACAGCATCGACAATCAGGTCACTAAAATTATTGCCGTGGGCAAACCCGCGCACTACCAGCAGAAGCCTTCACCGGAAAAAGAAACCGTGATCGCCAAGGGCAATACCATTGAATACTTTATCGATCAGGAAAAACTGCACCTGATCAACGATGCCTCCCTCAAACAGGAAGGCTCCACCATGACGGGCAAGCGCATTAATTACGATATTAAGGCCTCGCAGGTTAAAGCCTCTGGGGGCTCGCGCACCAGCAAGCAGCGAATCCAGATGGTAATTCCTCCCAAACCCAAAGGTAACGCCGCCAACTAAGGCACGCCAACCGAACTCCGCAACCAGATAAATAAGAAAAACCTATGCCCAGTCTTCGTGCCCTGCACCTGGCCAAAAGCTACAAAGGCCGCCCCGTGGTTATCGATGTATCCCTGTCCGTGAGCAGCGGCCAGATTGTCGGCCTGCTGGGCCCCAACGGCGCTGGTAAAACCACCTGTTTTTATATGATCGCCGGACTGGTTGCCGCCGATAAAGGCCAGGTCAGCATCGACAAAAACGATATCACCGCCCTGCCTATGCACGGTCGCGCCCGTGCCGGTATTGGCTACCTGCCGCAGGAAGCCTCGGTATTTCGCAAGCTAACGGTATCGGAAAATATTCTATCGATCCTGGAAACTCGTACAGACCTCAACCGCAAACAGCGCCTGACCAAGCTAGAAGAGCTGCTGCGGGAATTCCACATTACCCATATTCACAACAGTTTAGGCATGGCCCTGTCCGGCGGTGAGCGCCGTCGTGTGGAGATCGCCCGTGCCCTGGCTACCGATCCGGATTTTATTTTGCTCGATGAGCCCTTTGCCGGTGTCGACCCGATTTCTGTTGGCGATATCAAACAGATTATCCAACACTTAAAGGAACGCGGTATTGGGGTTTTAATTACCGATCACAATGTCCGCGAAACCTTGGATATTTGTGAAAAAGCCTATATTGTGAGTGAAGGCCATATTATTGCCGAGGGTAGCCCTGAAACCGTGCTTAATAATCGCAAGGTTCGTGAGGTTTACTTGGGGCATCAATTTACACTTTAAGCCCACCCAAGTAGCTTATGGCGCCGTCAAGGCTTTGACTGGCGCCCAACTCTACGTATCTTCGCCTCGACCCACCCTCTCCACAGCCCAGACACAACAAGGCAACCCCCATAGCGGCATAAAGCTTGCTTGTCAATATTGCCTAGCGTCGTGCCACTGACTACACTTCATACTTAGCGAAATGGAACATGTCAGTCTTACCACTGACATCCAACAGGATTTAACCTTGTCGTACCCAGTATGAAGCAATCGTTACAACTCAAACTTGGCCAGCAGCTCACCATGACTCCACAGCTGCAGCAGGCCATCCGCCTACTGCAGTTATCCACTCTGGACCTGCAAAGCGAAATTCAGGAAGCACTTGATTCCAACCCCATGCTCGAAGTCGAAGAAGAGCACTTCGGTGGAAATAATGAATCGACCACTGAAACCAGTAACGACAATTCATCCAACGACGCCAGCTCTGCCAGCGAAGCTTCTACTGAGCCTACACAAGACGGCAACCAGGAAGCCACTCAGGAATTAAGCCACGAGACATCAGCAGAGCAGCAAGAACCCCTCGATCAATCGGAAGCCACCCTCGGTAACGAAGACTGGGATCAGGGCATCCCCGAAGACCTGCCGGTCGACACCAGTTGGGATGACGTTTACCAGTCCACCCCTAGCGGTAGCGGTCTGGCCGCACCGGAATCGGAAGACAGCGACTTCGAATCCCGCCGCGGCTCCTCGGAATCCCTGCAGGACCACCTGCTGTGGCAACTGAATCTCACCCCCATGTCAGAACTTGATCGCCTGATTGCCACAGCCATCATCGATGCTGTGGAGCCCAGTGGCCTGCTCTCCCAAACTGCGGAAGAGATTTTCACCGGCCTGGCCGAACAGCTCAACGACGAAGAGACAAGCGAAGACGAACGCCTGGAACAAGACGAAGTGCTGGCGGTTCTGCATCGAGTACAACAGTTTGATCCACCGGGTGTGGCCAGTCAGGATCTCAGCGAATGCCTGATGATTCAGCTCAATCAGTATGATCCAGCAACGCCTTTCCTGGATGCTGCTAAACTGATAGTTAAAGATTACCTGCCTCTACTCGGCAGCCGAGACTATAAACAATTGATGCGCCGTACCAAGCTGAAAGAACCGGAACTTCGCGACACTATCCAGCTGATTCAGGGCCTGAACCCACGCCCCGGCGAACAGATAAACAGCGGTGAAACCGAGTATGTGGTGCCCGATGTATTTGTCTCCAAACAGGAAGACCGCTGGACAGTGAACCTGAACCCGGACATTGCCCCCAAGATTCGTATCAATGACAGCTACGCCTCGCTGGTGAAACGTGCCGATTCCAGCAGTGACAACACCTTCCTGCGCGACAACTTGCAGGAAGCCCGCTGGTTCCTAAAGAGCCTGCAAAGCCGTAATGAAACCCTGCTAAAAGTGGCCAGCTGCATTGTTGAAAAACAGCGCGGCTTCCTGGATTACGGTGCCGAGGCCATGAAACCCCTGGTCTTGCACGACGTAGCCGAAATGGTCGGCATGCACGAATCCACCATTTCCCGGGTAACCACGCAAAAATATATGCATACCCCGCAAGGGATTTTCGAGTTGAAGTACTTTTTCTCCAGCCACGTGAGCACCGACTCCGGCGGTGAATGCTCTTCAACGGCGATTCGCGCCATCATCAAAAAACTGGTGGCCGCCGAAAACCCGAAAAAACCCCTCAGCGACAGTAAAATTGCCACCCTGCTGGCCGAACAGGGCATCAAGGTGGCCCGGCGAACCATCGCCAAGTATCGGGAATCACTCAATATTCCCGCCTCCAACGAGCGTAAGCGACTGGTTTAAGGGCCTGATATACATCAATAAGGCGCCTCGCTACGCACGCTAGGATGGAAGAGAACAAGGCAAGACCAGCCCGGTGATCCAGGCTGAGACTGAAAAGAGGTTCTCCCTATACCCATACCGGGTATAGGAGTCATCAACGATGTCAAAAGCCATCAACGACAGCGAGGAGCAACATATGCACATCAATATCAGTGGCCATCACGTCGACCTGACTCAACCCATCAAAGACTACGTCAATAACAAACTCAGTCGGCTCGAACGCCATCATGATAGAATTACCAGTACCAATGTCATACTGTCTGTTGATAAACTTATACAAAAGGCAGAGGCATCCGTTCATGTCAGCGGCAAAGACTTTTTTGCCAACTCTGAGTCCGAGGATCTGTATGCAGCTATCGACCTGCTTACCGACAAACTGGATCGCCAACTGATTAAGTACAAAGAGAAACAGCGAAGTAACCACCGTTAGTCTATGGAAGTACAATCCATTCTCAGCCCACGCCGCGTATTGTGCGGCGCCCAGGGCGGCAGTAAGAAACGCGCGCTAGAAACGCTGGCCCATCATATTGCTGCCGATATACCCACACTCAATGCCGATGAGCTTTTCAGCAGCCTGATCGCCCGCGAACGCCTGGGTTCCACAGGCATAGGTAAAGGCATTGCCATCCCCCACTGCCGCCTGGCCAACTGTAGCGGTACTCTGGGAGCCCTGATTACCCTGCAAGACCCTATCGATTTTGATGCCATTGACGGTGAACCGGTCGACATTATCTTCGCCCTGCTGGTTCCGGATGAAGCCAATGACGAACACCTGCAAACCCTGGCAGGCCTGGCGGAAAAATTCAGTAATCCGGGCTATTTAGCCGAACTGCGTCGCGCCGATAATAATCAGGCGTTGTTTGACGCCGCCGTAGGTACCACCACAGTCACACCGTAATCTGACCTGATCTTGTCGTAATTTTGTCATTCGCGCAGTTTAGGTTAACTTATAGAGGTATTCTCCAGTGATTAAGGCACCGGCCAACGCCGATGCCAGTAAGGACACTTAACCTATGCGTCTGATTATTATCAGTGGCCGCTCTGGCTCTGGCAAAAGTACCGCTCTGCACGTGCTGGAAGATGTAGGCTTCAACTGCATCGATAACCTGCCCGCCAGTATGCTGCCCGCTCTGGTTCAACAACTACAGCAGCACCCGGAGGAACAGCGCTTTGCTGTCAGCATCGACGCCCGTAATACCTGGAAGGAACTCACCCAATTCCCCGACCTGTTAAAAAGTACCAGCGTACCGGGCCTTAGCTGTGAGGTCATGTTCCTAGATGCTCGAAGCCCCAAGCTGATTCAACGCTTTAGTGAAACACGCCGCAAGCACCCGCTCAGCGATGATCAAACCGACTTAAAAACCGCTATTGAGCACGAACGCACACTGCTAGAGCCCATTGCCGACTGCGCCGACCTGGTTATCGACACCACCAACCTCAGTCTGCATGAACTGCGTGACCTGGTGAAACAGCGTGTACTGGGCAACGAAGCGCCGGGCATGGCGATTCAATTCCAGTCATTTGGTTTTAAACACGGCATTCCCGTCGATGTGGATTTGGTGTTCGACGTACGCTGTCTGCCAAATCCCTACTGGAAACCCCATCTGCGCCCCTATACAGGAAAAGATCAGCCAGTAATCGACTTCCTCTCGGAGCAGGATGATGTCAACGATATGTTTACCGATATTCATGATTATCTGGTGCGCTGGATCCCGCGTTTTGAGGCCAACAACCGCAGCTACCTAACCGTCGCTATCGGCTGTACCGGCGGCCAGCACCGCTCTGTGTACCTTAGTGAACGCTTGCATACAGCCTTTACCAGCGGGTACGATAATGTCCAAGTCAGACATCGGGAACTGTCGAAAAAATCCTAGCGACAACAATAATAACAAACAGCCAAGGCCCCCTATGCTCAAAGACCAGGTCACCATCATCAATAAGCTCGGACTGCACGCACGTGCCGCGGCGCTATTTGCCTCCACGGCCGGCCGCTACGCCAGCCATATTCGCGTAGGCGTTAATGGCAAACTGGTGGATGCCAAAAGTGTGATGTCACTGATGTTACTGGCTGCCAATAAAGGCTCCGAACTTAATATCGAAGTCGAAGGCCAGGACCAGGAAGAAGCCATGGCCGCGATCTGCGATTTAATTAACGATCGTTTTGGCGAGGACGAATAAGAAAGGCGAACAATACTTCAAAGCATCAACCTAACTGCGGCTGTAAATTTAACGCCAAGATCAGTAGAATAGCCGCCAGTTAACCTCCCCCTTTAGCCGTTACTTTTGATAAGCGAGTGCCGATGCAAACATCCGCCGACGATCTGCAGATTCAAACTCAATCGCAACTCGGCGAGATTAATGACGCACTGGAAAGCGGTACCTTCAAACAGGTTCGCCGCATGCTTAATGGTTTGCAACCGGCAGAAATTGCTCACCTGATCGAATCTTCACCTCCCCCCTCTCGCCGCGTACTTTGGCGCCTGGTCGACAACGAAGGTGAAGTCCTGCAAGAGCTATCCGACGAAGTACAGGCCCAGTTCCTGCGCCGCATGGACGCCGCCGAAGTTGCTGAAGTGACCGAAGGCCTGGATACCGACGATGTTGCAGATATTCTGCAGCAGCTACCGGACCGTGTAATCCGTGAAGTCCTGGCAGCCATGAGTGCCCGCGACCGCCTGCGGGTAGAATCCGTGCTCTCCTACGATGAGGAGACTGCTGGCGGTATGATGAATACCGATACCATCACCGTGCGTCCACGCCTGACACTCGATGTGGTACTGCGTTATCTGCGCCGCCACGATGAAATACCGGCCTCCACCGACAACCTGATTGTGGTTAACCGCAAGGACCAGTTTGTTGGACTGTTGCCGCTGAGTAAATTACTCACCAGCCCACCAACTATCACCGTGCGTGAGATTATGGTGACCGACATCGACCCCATCGATGCGGATTTGGCCGATAACGAAGTTGCCAACCTGTTTGAACGCAATGATTGGGTATCAGCACCGGTTGTGGATAAGGATGGCAAGCTGCTGGGCCGTATTACCATTGATGACGTTGTTGACGTGATCCGTGAAGATGCTGACCACTCTCTGATGAGCCTGGCAGGTCTGGACGAAGAAGAAGATACCTTTGCCCCGGTATCATTGGCGACACCGCGCCGGGCTATTTGGCTGGGTATCAACCTCATTACCGCCATTGTCGCCGCCGCCGTTATTGGCACCTTTCAAGAGACCATCGAAAAAGTTGTCGCCCTCGCCGTACTGATGCCCATTGTCGCCAGCATGGGCGGCGTTGCTGGCAACCAAACCCTGACCGTTGTTATCCGCGGTATCGCCCTGGGCCAGATTGGCCGAAACAATATCGGCTGGCTGTTATCAAGGGAATTTTGGATCAGCGTGATCAATGGTCTATTGATGGCTCTAGCTATGGGCATTATGGTGGCCCTGTGGCTGAATGATATGAATATTGCCCTGATTATCGGCGCAGCGATGATTATCAACCTACTGGTTGCCGCGCTGGCAGGTACCTTGATTCCTATCACACTGAAATCCCTCAGCATTGACCCGGCTCTGGCCGGCGGTGTGGTATTAACCACCGTTACCGATGTTGTAGGTTTCTTTGCCTTCCTGGGCCTGGCCACCTATTTTTATAGTTAATCCCTTCGATTGATACACGAGATTCACCCTGCATATGAGTAAGTTCGACGATTTTCCCCACGACGAAGACGATGAAATCGAATACGTCAGTAAAACCCAGCTTA
The DNA here is from genome assembly GCF_042854845.1 of Maricurvus nonylphenolicus. Classification (GTDB taxonomy): domain Bacteria; phylum Pseudomonadota; class Gammaproteobacteria; order Pseudomonadales; family Cellvibrionaceae; genus Maricurvus; species Maricurvus nonylphenolicus. Next base: position 4,171,345 of record NZ_AP031498.1, read on the forward strand.
AGCAGGAGATGGCCGCCCTACAGGAATTAGGCTCAAAGATCGTCGACCTGAGTGAAAAGCTGCTACACCAGATTCCACTGGAAGGGCGCCTGGAAGAAGCTATTCTGGAATGCCGCCGCATCAAAAGTCGCGAAGGCCGTCGCCGCCAATTGCAGTTTATTGGTAAGTTGATGCGCCAAACGGATCACGAAGCCATTCAACAGGCCTATGAAAAAATCGAAGCCCGTGGCCGCGATAATGTACAGCGTACACATCAGGTTGAACGCTGGCGTGATCGCCTGATTGATGGTGGCAGTGAAGCGATGGGTGAATTTTTACAGGAATGCTGGAATGCTGACCGTCAGCATTTGCGTCAGTTAATTCGAGCGGCGCAGAAAGAACGTAGCCAGGAAAAACCGCCAGCTTCGGCGCGCAAGTTGTTTCGTTATATTCGTGAACTGATGGATGAGCTCTAACCTTACTCTTTAAAAGTGGGGTCTGACCCGCAGGGTCAGACCCCGTCCGAGTAAGATCAATTATCGCCCCAAACTCGCTTAGCGCCCTCACAATGGCGGAAAAAGATGTCATGCTTTCGTCATAGCCCTGTCTTAGAAGTGTCATACCGCAAGAACACAATAAGCCAAACTGGCCACGGTGTTTATAGCGATGAAGACACAACCAAAACACTTCCGCACCCTGTGGATCTCTGATGTCCACCTGGGCACCAAAGACTGCAAAGCCGCACAACTTAATGACTTCCTCAAGCATCATGAAGCCGACCAGATTTATCTGGTAGGTGACATTATTGATGGCTGGCGCATGAAGTCAGGCGTTTACTGGAATCGGGATTTTACCCGTGTGGTCCGCCGCCTGTTAAAACTCTCTAAACAGGGCACCCCAATTACCTACATTTGCGGCAACCACGATGAGTTCCTGCGCAAATACGCCAACAACCAATTCGATAATATTAGCCTGCGCAATCGGGTTATCCACACCACCGCCGACGGACGTAAACTGCTGGTTATTCACGGTGACCAGTTCGACGGTGTAGCACGCATTCACCACTCCTTGCGCTGGTTGGGTGACAAGGGTTACGACTTGTTGATGTTTTTAAACCGCGGCTATAACCGCTTGCGTGAACGCTTTGGTTACGGCTACTGGTCACTGGCGAGTTTTCTAAAAAGCCATATTCGTCGCGCCCAGGTGTACATCAACGAATACGAAGAAGGGGTAGCCTACGCTTGTCACAAGCAGGGCTTCGATGGCGTTATCTGCGGACATATTCACCACGCTGCAGCGAAAAAGATTCACGGTATCGACTACTACAATACCGGGGATTGGGTCGAGTCCTGCACTGCATTAGGCGAGGATGAACAAGGCAATATTCATTTGCTACGCTGGAAGAATGATTCTGCCAATCAACAACCTCTGGCATCCAATGATGAAGAGCTAGTTGATGAAGAAGTCTGGGATGAGAAAGAAGAACTGCCTTGGGCGAGTATGGGGCGTTTATCGTTAAATGATGTACCGGCGTTGATTATTCCCGATTGATTATCCCGTCATACCCGCGAAAGCGGGTATCCAGCGATACAAAGTGAATTGCCCCAATTTTCACAGTGCAAGATGAACAAATTCTTTGTATAGCTAAAGTAAGTGCCATAAAACTGGATTCCCGCTTTCGCGGGAATGGCGACGTCAAGGTTTTACTCCGGCGCTCCCACATGCTGCTCCCGGTCCCTCTCCGCCTTTTCCAAAATCGCCGCTTCCAAATCAATCCCCAACTTGTTCGATAGCGCCAGTAGGTAAAAGAACGTTTCGGTAATCTCCCCACTGATCTGCTGCTTACGCTCCGGGATTAATCCCACACTCAGGGAATCTTCCTCGGTTACCCACTGAAAGTGCTCCATGGTTTTAGAGGCCGATACACAGACCGCCGAGGCTAAATTTTTTGGCGTATGGTAAACCTGCCAATCATTGTCTTCACAAAGTTCGTTATACCGCTCGAGCACTTCTTTGATATCCATATAGCCTCCGAAAGGATTTTATTATTCAAATAGCTGGGCACCACAATACTTACAATGTTCGGCATCGCGATCGTGGCCACTTTTACGGCAGTTGCGACACTGACGACCAATACGCTCGCGCTGCATTTCAGTGGCCAATTCCGCGGTCAAAATACCGGTGGGTACTGCAATTATAGAATAGCCCGTTAACATAGCCATGGAAGCCACTACCTGACCAATGGCCGTTTGCGGGGTTATATCGCCATACCCAACGGTCGTAATGGTGACAATGGTCCAGTAAATACTCTTAGGGATACTGGTAAAGCCGTGCTCAGGGCCTTCCACGACAAACATCAGCGAGCCAAATACCGTTGATAACACCAGCACCGTACAGAAGAATACAAAGATCTTGCGCCTCGAGGCCAACATGGAGCGTACCAGCACATTGGCTTCCGAAAGATAACGTACCAGCTTTAATATCCGGAAAATCCGCAGCACCCGCAGCAGGCGAATAATCATCAAATAGTTGGCACCAGTAAAGATTAGCGCAAGATAGGTGGGCAAGATTGAAATCAAATCGACAATGCCATAAAAACTGCGCATATACTGCCAGCTGTTGCGGGCACAGTAGATGCGTGTCAGGTACTCTGCGGTAAACAGTAAAGTGAAAAACCACTCAATCCACAGCAGCTCAAGGTGGTAGAGGTTGGCAAACCAGATAACGGAATCGAGCATCACCGCCACCACACTGAGCAGGATGGCGGTAATAAGCACCATATCAAACAGCTTACCGGCGGGGGTTTCCGTTCCAAAAATAACTTCGTTTAAGCGTTCTTTTAAGCTGACGCTTGGCATAGGTGTTTCCTTTCATGTTCCTTGGGCCATATCCTATGTGATCCACCCCACCTCAGCAATGATTGAGATCAGCCATTGCTTGTGAGCACTGCAGGCAGTACCCTTCGCCTTTTAAAAGCAACGATTGACCGCGAACACAGACTATGGCCCTGCTGATCAAACCCCTGCGCTGCCCCCACTGCCAAGAACCTATGGATAAGCGCCTGTTACGCCTGCATGGCAAGCTGAAAGCCTTTTTGAACCGCAAGCCGTTTGCCTGCCCACACTGCCAACAGGGCATTGTTTTCCCGGAAAAGGCCGACAACCTGGTGTCTATGGGGCTGTTTGTGGCAGTAATACTCGCCCCCCTGTTCCACTTGTGGCAGGTAGACCCCATTGATCCCAAACACGTGTTTGTCATAGGTACCGCTGTTACCCTGATCGGCCTGTTTACTCAAAAGCTGCAAAAGAGCAGCCTGCCGCCTGAATAACCTGTAGCCAGACATTCCAAGGTTAACGCTTATGAGCAAGAATTCCCGCCTGGTGTACTCCACTGAAACCGGCCGCATTAAACCCGAAGAGGAAAAAGCCGAACGCCCCACAGGTGACGGTATTGTGCGCTTAAAGCGCGAAACCAAAGGCCGCAAGGGCAAAGGCGTCACCCTGGTCACAGGCCTTGATCTACCTGATGGCGAACTGAAAAAGCTCGCCAAAGAGCTGAAACAAAAGTGTGGTGTCGGCGGCGCTCTGAAAGATGGTGTTATCGAAATCCAAACGGATGACCGTGACAAACTGAAAAGCCTGTTGGAAGCCAAGGGCCATACCGTCAAACTGGCGGGCAGCTAAGATGGAAGATTTAACCCTCGATCCCCAACTGCTTAAAGACCTGGTCACCGTCACCATGCCTTTCGGTAAGTACCAGGGCCGACTACTGGCCGACCTGCCAGAACCCTATGTGGTGTGGTTTGCCCAGCAGGGCTTCCCAGAAGGTAAGCTCGGCAAACAGCTAGCCCTGCTGCATATCGTCAAGGAAAACGGCCTGGAACCCCTGCTCGACCCGCTTCGCCGCTAAGCCAGCACTGCTTTAGGCGCTATGTTGGCGCTGTTTTGGCACTCTACTTGCAAATACCCTCTGTAAGATTTTAATCCGTCAGAAATTTGTCAGAGGATGCCATTATGGATTCCGCACAGCTTTGGCCACTGATCGAGACCTCCAGCCAGGTCGTACTCGGCGCTATCATCGCCGGACTGACCCTGTGGCTGTCTAACCGCTACGGTAGCTTTACCCAGCGGGGCTCAGGCTCCAATCGTCGCCTGGAAATCCTGGAAACCATTTCCAGCGACGTCGGTAACGTGAACCATATATTCGCCAAATATTCGTCACTGGTTATCGAGTCCACCCGCTTTGGCAACAGCTGGCCCCAGGCACGCCGTGATGAGCTGACCCGTGTCAACAATGAGCTGGTGATAGAATTTAGAAAGATGGCCGATGCGGAAGCCAAGCTGCTAATGCTGGGCGAGAAAGCCATGGAAAAGAATCTGCGCCTCTATGGCGCCAAAATTGCCCAGTTTCGCAAACAGGTGTATGTGGGGCGCCAGGATATTACTGAGCAGGATATTGTTAATCTAAAGCTGGATATCCAGCAGCTGCGTGAACAGTTCTACGATCTGCTCAGTAAAAAATATGATCGTCTCTTAACCACGTAAGTAAAAAAGCCCCCCGAGGAGGGCTGCAAAGGCCGAGAAATTGTCGGCCTGATCGAGAGAAAGCAGGTGTGATAAAAAATGGCCAAGCCTGGCTTGGCCTAATCAGCTATAACAGGAGGAGTTTTATAGGCTGTAGCTGAATTCTATTCCCCAGAAACGGGGTTGATTTCGTACGCTGATAGCACCTGTGCCCAACGCGTCTGTACGTGCCACAGAATGTTCTTTATTGCCTAGGTTTTGGCCAAACAGAGAAACAGACCAAACATCAGTAACATCATTGAGGGAGATACGCATATTGTATTTGGTATAGCCTCCTTGATGCTCTTGCGGTGAGTTTTGCAACGTATAGTAGTGATCACCGGTATAGATACCTTCCCCGCGCACAACCAGGTTTGCAAAGTCTTGAATAGCCCAGGTGTATTGCGCTATCAGGCTTGCTGTAGTTTGAGGGGCTCGGGGTAACTCATTATCAGTCCAGTCGACAGTCTGACCATTATTTTCAAAACGGAAACTTCCGAATTCAGAATCGTTGTAGGCATAGGACGCAATAATATCCAGAGATTCCAATGGTCTGGCCAGGATATCCAGCTCAACACCTTGGCTAATCACTTTCGGCACATTGCGGGTAATGGATTTTCCCTTCTCATTCACCTCTACCTGCAAGCCCTCATAATCGCTGTAATACAAGGCTCCATTTAACTGCAAACGATTATCCAGCCACTGGGACTTAACCCCTAGCTCATAAGACTTGTTCTTTTCCTCATCGAACTCACCGGAGCTACCATCGACAGAATCAGGATCAAAACCACCGGCCTTAAACCCAGTACTGGCACTGGCAAATAACATGACATCATCTGTCAGTTGATAGGTTGCCGCAAAACGCGGTGTCCATTTGCGGTAAGTCGCATCATCTTCGATGGTGCCATCGGTCGGAGCACCATAAGCTTGTTCCCAGGTTGAACCAACGATTGCACGGCCATAGACGTTATAGAAGTTATCAGCCTCTACAGAAGAGAACTCGATGGATTTCTTTTCAACGGAATATCGTAAACCAAACGTAAGTGCAGCCTTGTCGGTTAACTCATAGGTCACATCACCGTAGACACCCCAACCTTCTGTCTCAGCTGCAGCCTTGCTCGATTCTTTACCCACACCACACGCCGGGGCAGAAAAGACAAACTGAGACATTGCATCACAGACGGTGTAAGGGGTAAATGGATCTGACAAAGGCAAAACTCCGGCTATACCTGATTGCAGGAGTAGTGCGGCATCATCATAAAAAGCCACAGAGTCTTGTTTGTTTATTGTCTCATAGTAAACAGTGCCAGCTAACCAGGTCCAATCTCCAGCTGCACCGTTAAGACGAAAGCTCTGACTAAACTCGCGGCCACTGCCATCGAGATCCAACGTCAGTAAATTAACGGGCGTACCGTCGATATCAGATAGAGACGCTGCATGAGTTTCACCGTAATTTACCGTGGTTGTCAGGGTATTATAATCATTGATATCCCACGTCACTTTAACGGAAGATAAATTTGCACGAATCATTTCCTGAGCTGCGACATCATGAGAGACTTTATTATCATAGGCTTGTGTATTTGCAGGGGTATCTAGCAGAAAGGCCTGATCAATTGCGGGATCCAAAGTCCCCAACCCCAATTCAGTTCCCAAGTCAGAACCTATACTTTGAGCCAGACTGGCTAGATTGCTTAATTCCACTATGGAATTTCCCGCTGTAACCGTATTCGCCGATCCTCTGCCACGACGATCTGCGGACATATAATCGAAATCAACTTCCAGCGTGTCAGAAACGATGTATTTCAGGCTTAAGCTGCCAGACCAGCCATCGATACCACCCACCTCACGATCGAGATACTCATTGTCGTAGAAACCATTCATATCTTCACGTAAGAGGCTGGCCCGCAAAAGTAACTTGTCTTCTATCAACGGTGTATTGGCAATAATTGTCGTTTCAAGACTCGGGGATGAAGAGTTATTAGCGCGCCCAATGGATTGAGTAATATCCAAGCTCTTGTCATTGGAAGGTTCATTGGTCGTAATACTTATCGCGCCTGCGGATGTATTGCGGCCAAACAAACTACCCTGCGGACCTTTTAATACCTCCACCTGCGCAGCATCAAGAAATGCCAGTGTTGACAGTTCCTTACCCAAATAGGAACCATCCATAAATACTCCGACACTCTCCGAAGTACTGATACCAATATCTTCAGAGGAGCTAATCCCACGGATAGCGTATTTGGGTTCCAGCAGCCCCGGTGCCGCCCCGGTTAAACCCGGCGTGTAGTCAATAACGTCAGCGACTGTATTAATTCGGGAGCCTTTCATAAAGTCCGCATCAACCACCGATACTGACATAGGCACGTCCTGCAGACTTTGCGCCCGGCGCTGTGCGGTTACAATAATTTCCTCAAGCATAAAGTCGTTGAGCTTTTCTTCTGCATTTGATGCCGAGACTGATGAAACCCCAGGCAATGTCGACAAAATAGCTAAAGACAAATACTTTTTAGCTAAGCTTGTATTTGAATCTCTCATTGGCTCTTCCTCATAATGTTATCTTTATCGTTGTACTGCGGTTATCCAAAGCAGCGCTGTGCGCTGCTCCAAATCGGGTGCAATCTTATTTAACAGGCATCGTCCAAAGGACTCTGGTTGTAAGCATCCAAATGCAAACGGCGGGTCTTAATCAGATATTCAAAACTAAAACCTGGCCACATGGTGGAGTTGGTACCATCCTCATTGAGATACCAGCTGGCACAACCCGATAACCAGGTACTGTTTTTCATGCGGTCCTGTGCCCACTGGAACATTTCATTAAGCTTGCTTTCCTTGACATCCAACGCTCTAACATTGTTATTAAGGATATGGCGAATATACTTGGTCAGGTATTTATACTGAGCCTCTTGATAGACCAGCACCGAGGTATGCCCCGGACCCGCGTTAGGCCCCATGATCAACCCCAGATTCGGGAAGCCAGTTACATTCATACCGTAGTAGGCCTTTGGCTGCCCCCCCCAGTAATCTTGCAAGGTTTCACCACGCTCATTGGTAATATCGAATGGGAACGCTGGTTTGCCGGTTTCATAACCAGTGGTATAGATAATGACATCCACTTCACGTTCAATACCGTCAGCGGTAATAATCCCTTTAGGCGTAATTGATTCCAGCGATTCAGTTATCAACTCAACGTTATCGCGCTCAAACGCAGAAAAGTAATCGTCGGACATCAGTGTTCTTTTACAGCCCAACTCATAATCCGGTGTTAGTTTTTTGCGTAATTCAGGGTCACTGACACTTTCGTTAAGCAGGGCTTTATGTTCATCTCTCCCATACTTCAATAGGCTTGGAAACCACAGTAAAGCAGGCACAGCCATTTCCATCATCCAGTAGAGGGACAGGCGATGAAACTTTTGCAATAACGGAAATTTCTTCCACAAGGCCTGAGTGGATTTTTTAAAGCGGACATTTTTCTTCGGCAGTACCCAGGAAGCGCTACGCTGATAGACAAATAACTCTTCCACTTCTGGAGCCACCGTAGGTACAACCTGAATAGCACTGGCGCCAGTACCAATAACAGCAACGCGTTTACCTTTAAGATTAATGTTATTATCCCAATGGGCTACATGGGCCTGAACACCTTTATAGGTATCGCGGCCTTCAATATCCGGATATTTCGCCAAACTGAGAGCGCCAGTGGCCTGAATCAGTACTCGCGCATCTACCCGCTCGTTATCATTGAGCGTTAACTCCCACACGCCCTTCTCACTATTAAAACGGGTTGCAGTTACACGTTGCTCGAACTCTATATAAGGCATCACCCCATATTTCTGCGCACAGTTTCCAATGTACTCCCAGATTTCTTCTTGTGGAGAAAATGCCTGCGACCAGTTCGGATTTAATTCAAATGAGTAGCTGTAAAGATGAGACGGCACATCACAAGCACAACCTGGATAGGTATTGGTTCGCCAGGACCCTCCCACTTCGGGACCTCCTTCAAAGATGGTAAAACCATCGAATCCCTGCTTTTTGAGCGTAATGCCCATACCAACGCCACCAAAACCCGCGCCAATGATTGCAACCTTAACTTGTCTTACTGAATCAGACATACATCAACCTCCAACCAAGCATTTACTTGATTTAATACTTAAAAAAATACTAACAACAGCGTCGATTACTGATGACGAATGACCAAATAGTTCTTCGCATCAAAACCACCATTAAATGTTATATAACCTGCTAGCAACTCAAAGAAACGCTGAGGATCAACACAGCCTTCAGGCGCCATAACACCTCGCTTGGTAATTTCTCCCAGGCACAACATATTTAGAATAATTGCCGAAGGCACGCAGGTTGCTGCGCCCATTTTTCCGTCAAGTGGTTGGCCTTCGATATGAGCTGAAACCCGCATGGGTTTATCATTGCGACGCCCAATCGCCAACGCTGTCAGGCCGGGCAAAAAATTACGTTTTTTGTCACGGTGTTGATTGAGATAATAGGAAGCCGCATCTGACACACTAGATGCATCATCATTCTCCAGCTTATCAATCAGATAATGGGCAGCGTCTTTAAGGCTTACGCCTTTGTTATTCACTAAATCGGCAGTTTTTTTCAGTGTCCGGATAATATAACCCGGCATATCCATCAGGTTTTTACTGCGTCTAATATCAGGAAAGTAATGCGGTAGCGTCAGAGGTTCTGGATGACCAACGCTGTAACATTCAGCCTTGCCTATAACGGGATATTCCAATACTTCTTTAACAAGAGGCTCAGAAACAACGCAATGCCCCCCTTGATGATCACGAATAGTACCCGTTAATTGCTGCAGCCAATGAATAGTGGCAGCGGTGGGATTCCCGTTTCCATCAGAGATTTCAAGATCACCGTCGCTGTCCTCCAGTGATCCACCGCCACCCCATGTGGTGTAAACCTCATCAACACGGTCAAGCTCGTTAATTGCTGTCACCGCCAGCATATTGGAGATGCCTGGGCTAGCACCTGCACCAATGATGGCGGTAATGCCTGCGGCTTCAGCTTCACGATGCAGTTCCAACATTTCCAATGTTGGCTCCCAGTCATCGCAGATATCGATATAGTGAGTTTTTGTATCGATAGCGGCTTTCAATACTAAGGTTCCAAATACATAGTAAGGGCCGACGGTCGATAAGACGACATCATAGCTGCTCATCAACTCACGTAAGCCTTCTTCATCGGTCACATCAACCTGTACAGCATCCACCTTGGTTTCGAATGTACTCGCAAATGACTGTGCATTTACCAGGGATAAATCCGCCACTGTAATCTGCTCGATAGCGTCAAAATCCACAGCCGTTCGTACTGCGTAGCGCCCCATGCCGCCACATCCACCTAATGCTAGTACCTTCATAAGTTATCACCTCAGTAATGCCTAATTTACGCTTAGTTAATCATTGAGTTCACAAAAACTTTTCTTGTGCCCAACTACTTAATAAGGAATTGTTAATAATGGTTCTTCACGTTTATTGCGCTTTGCCAGGGCCCTCTTAACTGTCGCATTTTTTTGCGAAGTTAGCGGGTAATTCCACACCAGCGGGATTGCACACAAGGCTAATATTCCCGGTATCACGGCATAAATCAGTGTGATTCCCTCTCGCACGTCCTGATGAGATTCCTGTAAAGCATTAAAACCAAGCCACCCCAAAGCCGGTAAAGCAATGCCAACGCCAATGGCGCTTGCAAGCTTTGATCCGGTAATCCAAAACGCGGTTAAGAATCCGGCTCTGGATTCGCCGTGACGCCAGGAGTCGTACTCAACAACATCGGCAATCATTGATGCCCCAAGCACTAAAGGTCCAGCAAAGGCGATACCGCGGCTAAATTCGATAGCCGCATAGCTGGCAAAATCGCCAGTTTGGATAAAGGGCAACATAAATAATGAGCCGGCATTCCACAACGCTGCAATACAAACCGCCTTATGTTTATCGAATACACGGGCAAACCATAACCACAGTGGAATGCCTAACAACGCTGCAGCGAAGTAGATCCCCAGTAGTTCATCAACACGCTCCTGCAGCCCTACAACATTGTCATAGAAGATGACCAGTACGCTGTTGTTGATAGCCACACCCAATTCAGTAATAAACGCCGCCGCTATCAGCAGAACAAAGGGTTTGTTGTGCAGTAAATCAGCTAGGGTTTCTGCAAAACTACGCCCCACGGATTGGCTGAGTTTTCGTTCCCTGACATTAAATAATAAAAATGCGCCACATAGAGGCAACAAAAATAATGTCATCCATCCCATAGCCTCGATGATCAATGATGTTTCAGATACACCCGGTTCGATGTCTTCGGTGACCACTCCCGCACCGACAAACACCAGGATCATACCTATAATTGAAAAAATCTCTCTGACGCCCGCAACCCGTGTGCGCTCATGATAATCATCCGTTAACTCAACGCCCCATGCGGTATAGGGCACCGCAATCAGCGTCCAACCCAGGTAGAAAATGACCAACCATACCGCTAACCAGCCAAGGGTTATCGCCGCTGAAGCTAAAAACAACTTCCAGGTAGCGACTGACATCATGGTGATGCCAATCACTATCCATGGTTTGCGCCTGCCAAAAGGTGTATGGATGCGATCACTCACCATACCGATAACGGGGTCTGAGGCCATATCAAACATACGTGACATCATCAGCACGATGCCCAGCAAACCGATTTCCAGTCCGATATCCTGAGCAAAATATGCAGGAACAAAAATCAACATCGGCAGACCTGCAACGGCCAGCGGTACAGTCATCACGCCGTAGTTCACCAATTGCCTGTACGTCAGCTTGTCTTGCGGATTTGCCATCACTGTCTACTGCCTATTAAACCTTCCAGGACACGTCCCGGCCTTTTCTGTAGGGGATCGCCCTCAATTCTGGCATTCACAATACTTGCTCAACATCTACAAAGTCAAGCATTTACTTGATTTAGATTAAAAAGCAGCCAACAATAATAATCGCTATACGCCTGGAGATAATTTTTGGCTATCATTACCCTCCGTCTAACGTTTATCATCTACGCCACATATTGATCTACAGAGATTCATTAAAAGTCGCTATGCCTCCTATCCGACCCAACATGCAACAGTTTGCCTACCACGAACCCACACAACCCCGTGCGGCAAGGACATTTAAACGAATACTCAATACGGCGCTCGATATTATCGAGCGAGAAAATATAGACGCCCTCAACACTAATAAGATCGCCAAAGAATGCGGTATTAATATATCAACGCTGTACCATTACTTTCCCAACAAGGATGTCATTCTCTACGCGTTATATGAGCAATGGTTTCAACGTGTCTCCGAGATTACGCTCGCGCATCGCACTGCACTCAAATCAAAATCCGATTTGAAGAAATGCTTTACCAATATCCTCAATGACGTGCTGACGATTGAGGACTATTCACCCAAGTCTGCTATCTCACTGGAGCAGGCAATGAAATCCCGATCTGAATTGGCCGAATACGACAATTACATCACCGAGCTAAGCGTTGAATTTTATATTGAAGCCCTAAGCAGTCTGGGCAGTAAAAAAGGTTACGACGAGTTTGTGGTTATAGGTTCTCTATTGCTGGTATCGGTTTGGGGCGCAATAGCTGCCGCAGCATCCAGCCCGAAATCGGCTTACTCAATGATTTGTGAATATGCCGCCGATATGATGGTCACTACCGCCAAGCGCGCACTGAAAGACTAATTCCCAACCCCAAATTCCTCAACATCACCGGTTAGTAAACAGCACCCTATCGAGGGTGCTTGCCATCTCTCACCAATACCAAGCATTTACTTGATAAACAAAAATGCTTAAAGTAAGTTTTGAGTACGAATTTCTGTTATGACTACTGGTGTATCGAGTCAGCAGAATGCATGACCCTCAATATTCCTGACCAGCTGATAAATGAGTTAAGCCCATGAAACGATTGTCCCAGTGCGCATCAGTATTCCTGCTGACAATATGCTTTGCCCACGATTATATAGCCGCCGAATCTTCCAGCACGAGCAAGACCTATCAACTGGAAAAGCTATCTGCTCCTGTCAGCTTAACAATCGATCCTTACGGGCTTACGCATATAGAAGCCGGGAATCAACACGACCTGTTTTTTGCCCAGGGATTTAATGCTGCCCGCGACCGTCTTTGGCAAATCGATTACTGGCGCCGTTCAGGACTGGGACAATTGGCAGAAGTCCTGGGGGAAGACTATATCGCGCGAGACCGCGCTGCCCGGCTTTTTCTCTATCGGGGCTCAATGCCAGAAGAATGGTTAGCGTATGGCAAGCAGGCGCAAGCCATCACAGCGGCCTTTGCCCATGGTATCAATGCCTATATAGATCAAATCAAAAAAGGCAACGCGCCACTGCCCCCGGAATTTAAAGATTTGGACTATTTTCCCAGCTACTGGCAAGCCGAAGATATTATTCGTATTCGCAGTCACGGTGTCTGGCAAAACGTTATCAGTGAAGTCGAACGTTCCTTTATGCTGTGCTCTGGAAATCAGAAAAATGATGCCATTAGAATCAAGCTCCAACCAGATCATGATATCAAGGTTCCTGACGGTACAAATGTATGCCAGTTACCGGAGCAAGTGTTAGATAACTATCTACTGGCGACTTACCCTGCATCATTTGATAACCGCAAAGGTGGCAGTAACAATTGGGCCATCAGCGGTGAGCGAACTGCCAGCGGCCACCCTATTGTGGCCGGCGACCCACACCGCGCGTTTACCATCCCTTCCCTGCGCTATGCCGTACATTTAAAAGCACCGGGTATTAATGTTATCGGCGCGGGAGAGCCCCATGCGCCAGGCATTGCCACAGGTCACAATGGTCACGTGGCTTTTGCCTTTACCATTTTTCCTATCGACCAGGAAGATCTGCTGGTTTATCAACGCAATCCCAAAAACCCAACCGAATACCGCTATAAAGGTGGCTGGGAATCTATCTCGACCCACACAGCCACCATCAAGGTAAGAGATAAAAACCCTGTCGAGGTCAGTTTCTCCTATACTCGCCACGGCCCTGTGATTTATGAAAATACAAATCACTTTTATGCTCTGCAAACTGCCGCAACACAAACCGGAACCGCCCCCTATCTTGGCCAACTTAGCCTGTTAAGCGCCAAGAATGTTAAAGAATATGATAACGCGCTACAGCACTGGGGCTCCCCCGGCGAACACCATGTTTTCGCTGATATACATGGTGATATAGCCTGGCGCTCTGCCGCGAAAGCGCCCATTCGCAGCAATTACGATGGTCTTTTACCCGTCTCCGGAGACGGACGTGCGGAGTGGCTTGGTTTCCGTAGTCTTGATGAGTTACCCGGTGGCATCAATCCGAGTGAAGGCTGGATAGCAACGGCAAACAATATCGTAAATCCTGAAAGTTACCCCTATACCACGATGGGATTAAGCTATGAATGGATCAGTGATTTACGTGTTCGCCGCATTAATGAAGTTATCGGGGCTTCGACTAAACATTCCATCAATGACTCTCTAAAGCTGCAAAATGATTATATCTCTATTTTTGCACGAGACATTGTCGCCCTCCTTAAAGACATAGACCCCGCCACAGAGAAAGGTAAAAAAGCCAAGCAGCTGCTCGAAGATTGGGACTATAACTTTAGCTCAGACTCGGCACCCGCCATGTTATTTCAAGTTTGGTACTACGGTTATATTGCCACCTTGCTCACTGACGATATTGGCGGTGAAATATCTCGCGACATTGTCGTTGTACCCGATGACAGAACCGTACTCGAAGCACTAAACGCCCCCCAGACATGGCTTAAAGACTACAACACCGTCGCCAAGCGTGATGCCATGCTGGAATCCTCCCTTGCGCAAGCCTATGGCGATGTAAGCATGTTATTCCTGTTTCAGTCCACTGATGACTGGGCTTGGGGTGAAGCGTTACAAAGTCATTGGCAACACTTGGCCTCACCACTACTTAGCCGTCGCCTACGCAAGCAATTTGAACTGCAACCCATCGCAAGAGGTGGCGACATATCCACACCCGGTCTCGCGTTCTTCGATGAAGATTTCAACCTCCTGTATGGTGCTTCGTGGCGGGTGGTTATGGATGTTGGCCAGTGGGACAACTCGCGCTTTATCAATAGCCCTGGGCAATCCGGTGATCCCAATAGCCCTTATTATTCCAATCTGTATAACGCCTGGGGAGAGAATCGCGCCTTCCCATTACTCTATAGCGAACAAGCCCTGCAAGCTGTAGAGACGTCCATTATTCGATTAACCCCTGCGACTACAACCCAGTAACCTTTCCCTACAGCGGCCTGTTATCGATTCATTTTATTGATTTTAATCAAACCCAAAACCAAGCATTTACTTGATAATGATATATGCGAGGCTTACCCAGCTCATCAACACACGTAAAAGGCTAACTGAAAGGTTTAGTTATGAAGAACAGATTAAATGTCGAGAACCGTCAAACAGAACACCTGGCTCTCCCCTTTGCGCAACTAAACGGATTTTATGCCTGCAATCAGATGCCCAAAGGGTTATTGCAAGAAATAGAATATGTCATTGATCTAGCCAAGCGCTTTAACAAAGAGGTTGTTGAACCACGGTTTTTGGATATCGATCTTCAGGCTCACCAGGATCACCAATACCTGCCTCAGGATTTAATCGACAAAGCCAATCAGTGGGGGTTTTACACACTCTGGCTACCACAAATTGCCGGCGGCAAGGGCTTTAACCCCAGCTCCCTGCCCTTTTTCTGCGAAGAGATATCTTCAACCTGTGTCACCATGGCCAATTTGATTGGTGCCCACTATCTTGGCATTGTGGGGTTAAGTTTGAGTTTGAACTACCACCTCAGTTTAAGCATCAGTAAAGAGGTTGCTAAGGGCGAACGGGATAATCACCCTACCATTTGCTCATTCGCTATCACCGAACCCAATGCCGGTAGCGACTCTCAATATACCGAATTAATGGATCGAGGTAAGCTTCGATGTCACGCCAGGAAAGTCGATGGCGGCTACCGCATTAACGGTACCAAGGTTTTTATTTCCAACGGTCATTTTTCGACTTGGCACATCGTATTTTCATATTCCGATATTAAAAAGCCCTCCAAGAGTATCATGGTATTTGCAGTAAAAACCGGTACCGAAGGTTTTCAGATTGCCCGCCATGAAAATAAAATGGGCCAAAAAGGTTGTCCCGCCAGTGAGCTGGTCTTTAGTGATTGCTTTATCCCCGAAGATCAAATCTGTTTTGATATGAACTGGCTTTCACAGCAAGGACGAGACAGTTTGGCGGGGGATTCTTCCGGTTTTTCCCTGGCCCAGGGCAATATTGGCGCCTTCTCTTCAGGTGTAGCGCGAGGCGCATTGAACGATGCAGTTAACTATGCTCAAAACACGGTTATCAATGGCAAGCGTCTGATCGACCAGGAATGGGCTCAATGCCACCTGGCTAATATGTACCAAAATGCCACGCTAGCCAGACTCGCCTTTATGGAAGGTGTATCCGTTTCGCTCAACACGCAATTTCCGAAGAAATATTATTACTTCAATAAATTCTTCCCTCACTCAATCTTCAGATTTCTGGCGGATAAGTTTTTATCCGCTTCCGTAGGCACAAAGTTACGAAAGTTTATTGTCAACAATCTTGATTCAGAAAGCCAAACCCCCACCAACAAAGACAGTCATCAGCTTGTAGCCGGTATGGGATCGCTGGCCAAGGTGGCCGCTTCTGACCTTGCGGTAAAAAATTGCCAACTGGCTGTCGAGCTTATGGCTACCGAAGGTGTTAGACATAGCCGCGGCGCCGAGAAACGCTTGCGAGACTCCAGACTACTGCAAATCTATGAAGGTACCAATCAAATGAACCGTTTAAATATCTTTAAGGCATTGATAGCCCCGTATGGGAAAGATATCAAGATGTATGAAGGCTAAAGGAGTTTATACACCATGAGTACCCTATCCAACGAAGACTACCAGGCTTTTGAAGACATGTTTGTGCAATTTGCTACAAGCGAGCTAAAACCCAATCACGAAGTCTATAATCAACTGCCTTTTTATGATTTCCCACTGCCACTCTTTCAGCAAGCTTTGGAACTGGGTATGTTTGATGTGCTAGTCTCAGAAGAAGCAAATGGCCTGGGATTATCTTTACACCATACCTGTCAGCTGATCGGCCGCTTAAGTGAATATAATGCGGGACTGGCTACAGCCATACTCTGTCACAGTTTGTCTGTAGAAATCATATCCCTAGCACAACAACAAGATCTACTTATCAAACACCATCAAACTTCATATAGCAAAAGACTGCCTATCATTGCTTATCCTGCGTTCAGCAATCCCATTCATAGCGAATCAAGTATAACCGCCACCCCAAGTGACATGGGTTACTCACTAACGGGCATCTGCGATTTTTTATCTCTGGGTGAGCACGCCAGATTTGCCGTTATACCTGCCATGATCAGAAGCCCTGATGACAATAGTCATGATACTTCATTCTCCTATTTCTTCGTGGAACTGGAACAGACCTCCGTTCAGTGCATCGAGACTATTTTCAGTCTGGGATTAAACTTATGCCCTGCCATTGATGTTGCTTTGCAAGGTGCAAAGGCAACACTGATTGGAAAACCTGGAGCCGGCAAGCATTTATTTTCCACCATGCGAGATAAGCTATCTATTGTGGGTGCAGCTATTGCCCAGGGCATTATGCAAGGTTGCCTCAGAGAGGCTCTGGATTACGCCCAACAACGTACTCAGGGGGGCAAACTCCTACACCAGTGGTCAGAGATTTCAGTCATTCTCGCAGAGATGAATATGGCAGTAAGTCATACCGAAATGGCAATAAAGGCAGCCAGCCAGCTAACAGACCAATTAGCAGATGACTGGCAACAGTACAATTTAGCGGTTTCAACAACGACTCAAAAGCAAGCCTGCGACGTTACAACCAACGGTATTCAAGTCCTGGGTGGCTATGGCTATATGAAAGATTATGGTCAAGAGCAGCGCTTTAGAGATGCCTCACAACTCCAGTGCCTGTTAGGGCAATACCGACTGAAGTCTTTTGACTGTCTACACAAGGTTATGCAGTAAACACACAACATTAAACAACCTATTAAAGGCCATGTTATGAACAAGTATCTTGAAGATTTTGATGAATATGAAACTCAATCTGAACTATGGCGTGATTCCCATATGATTACGGCCGATGTCAGATTAAATCCTGAAGCCGCCAAAAAGGTTCTGCCAATGGGATTGCGCTTAACCGATTCTCCCACCGCAACCCTGTTTATCGTTGATTACAAGCAACCCAATTTCACTGCGCCCTACCGGGAAGCCGCCATGCTTATTCATGTAAAAACCCTCTTCAGTAGCGGCCTGCATTGTTGCTGGATGACAGTCGATGATGACACCGCCATGATTTACGGCCGAGAGCTCCTGGGCTATCCCAAGAAAATGGCTGATATTGATTATGAAGAATCGTCGCAAGTCAGCGAGGCTAAAGTTCATCGCCGAGGTAAAACGGTGTTATCTATGCGAGCTAGTAAAGGGGAAAAGCAAAGCATGCCATCACCGGTCTTTGATCGTAAAATGTACAACACCGGGGGCTTAGGTAATTTCACACTATTGCAAGGACTTTGGTTGAGCCGCTCTAAAGAACGCATCATCGAGTCCTACTCAGCTGATATTCAAATTGAATTAGTCGATTCACTTTCAGATCCCATCAAACCGCTTATTGCTGATACAACTGCGATAAATCCCAGGATCGTTAACTTCGACATTATCAAAGGTAAATACCTTCTTCCTGTGGGTTTGTCAGGAATCTCATGGTATCAACGTACTAGCCATCTACGTGTTCGCTAACACGCCACAAAACCAAGTATTTACTTGATTTAAAATCCGAGTTAGGATGACTCAGAGATAACGCGAATAGGCATCCCATCAGGTAGCAGGAGATTCAATAATGCCAAAAACTCAATATGCCTCCCTTCCCCACAGGGATATAAAACTGGCTTATGAAGAATTTGGGAAGCCGAGTGACCCAGCGCTCTTACTGATTCACGGCCTGAATACACAACGCATAGGCTGGCCTGATGTCTTCTGCCAGTCTATTGCAGATCAGGGATTTCGGGTGATTCGGTTTGATAACCGGGATATCGGTCAATCCACCAAGTGCACCCATCTGGGCAGAGCCAATATCCCCTGGATGATGCTATTACGAACCTTGGGATTGCCCGCCAAATCCCCCTACCAAATCCAGGATATGGTGGAAGATACCAAAGGCTTGCTGGACTACCTGGACATTAAAGCTGCACACATCGCAGGCGCCTCAATGGGAGGCATGATTGCACAGCTTTTCGCCTCTTTACTGCCAAACAGAACCTTAAGCCTAATTTCAATCATGTCGACATCGGGAAAACGGGGTCTACCAGGCCCCACCACCGAGGTTAAAAAACACCTGTTCTCAAGCCCAAAGGACAAGTCTGAAGCGGGAATAATTGAACATGAGATGAAATTCTGGCGCTTGATTTCCAGCCAAACACTGAAACCCTCAGAAGAGGCCCTATCAAGATTTATCACGGAAAGCGTTAATAGGGATTACCCTAATCGAGGAGGCGCCGAACGTCAGTTTGCTGCCATCTTAAATAACGGCAGCCGAGTAAAGCACCTCAAGCATATTAAAGCACCAACACTGGTGATTCACGGTAATCAGGATCCATTAATCCCCCCTGAAGGCGGCATCGATACCGCAAAACACATTCCTAAAGCAAAACTAGCGCTGATTGACCACATGGGGCACGATATTCCCACCCCTTTGATAGAGCAACTAAGCGGGTTAATTTCCAACCACTGCCACGAGAGCCTTAAGCTGGTCAGTTAACAAGCCAACAAGCGCTGCTGAAAATTGGCAGCGAAAACAACTTAATTGAATTTCAAAAAATGGGGGTTTTACTCTAGAATTTAGCCTGCAAGTTTAAGTTGTTGAGTTGTTCATGACACCGAAAGAGAAAATCGGAGTAGGAATCTTTGCATTCGTACTCACAAACCTGTCCATTGTATTAACGCTGTATTTTGCAGGTCATTTCGGTTCCAAAAGCAGTAATGAACCACCTCCATTATCAGAAGATGAATTAGCTGCCATAGACGCCAACCATGCTGCTATTGCAGCCAAGTACGCCCCTGAAGAATATAAACTCCAGCCTTCGCGCCTGACACACGTACACAGCCTGTCAGAAGCCATGTATATCTGCGCCGAAAAGCTGCAAAACACCAAGCCGGGGGTCGCTAAAAGCTTTGAATTTGATTACGTCGCCAGCAAATACAATGAAGATACGGATATCTACCACGTATTTGCTGACCTGGAGATCGCCAGCCGCGCAGGTAAAGGCTATGAGCAATCGGATGTTAATTGCGATGTGGATGCAGCTGATCGCAAAATTATCAATTTCAAAGTGAGTGCCAAGTAATCCCTTTAACACTCACGCCAAAACAGATTGCTGCTTTCGCGGGAATGGCTGAGCTAAAGGTCCAGCACCAGGCCCCACTGATTATAGGGCTCCGGTACATCCCA
This sequence comes from Maricurvus nonylphenolicus, assembly GCF_042854845.1. Lineage (GTDB taxonomy): Bacteria > Pseudomonadota > Gammaproteobacteria > Pseudomonadales > Cellvibrionaceae > Maricurvus > Maricurvus nonylphenolicus. The sequence continues at coordinate 4,191,451 of NZ_AP031498.1, forward strand.
ATCGGTATAAACGGCTTCCCAGGCTTCACTGATATCATCGGCTACGGACCGGAAAGTCGGCCGGCCGGGATCAGTGATGACTACCCGGTCTACTTCAGCTTCAATGGCCCGCTCAATCAGAGCTTTGACAGGATCCACCAGGCTGTCCCAGAAACAGATATCGGCACCGATGACCATATCAAAACCGGTTAGCTGCTCGGTGGTGATATCTTCAAAACGCATCTGCACCGTATCGACCTCCACACCATTTATCTCGGCATGGCAGTCCAGGAACGGGAACACGCTGTCGTCGGCATCCAGACCAATAACATGGGCATCAAAGTGCTTGGCACAGTAGATACCGCCCAGCCCCCAGCCACAACCTAATTCCAGAATACGCACCCCTTGTTCCGGCGGGTATTCACGCAGGTAATCCATTAATACCAGCGATGATTTCCAGAACTTGTTGCCGTGCAACTCGGCATCGGCGGAGTTGCGTTTTAAACGGCGAATATCGGGGTGAGAATTTTGCAGTATCTGTAAGCCAAAGGCTTCACGAGCGTGAGACATAGTACCAACTACACACTGACCTATTGAAAGCCGCGATGATACTGCAAATTCCCTAACGATTATATGAATCGTGCTATAGCAAAGACTCCACCTCTACCCTGGCTTGATCCTGATAAGCGTGGGTGAAATCAAAGCAGAAGGCTTCCCATTGCTCGCAAACCTGCAGCGTCTTCTCATCGGTTCCCATCAGCGTGCCATGATCGAGCAGCGCTTCTAGCCGCGTTGTCATTTCACTGACGGTATCCTGTGGTGCGCCCTGCAGAAGATTGCCCACAAACTCAGCTACCGGATACCAGTCACGCCCCGCCTGGAAGTCCATATACAAGCGTGTCAGCAGTAGATTTTTGGGCCCTTCCCAGGCGCCTGCCAAGGTAGTGGCATCACGGAACAAACGCGGATGGGAAGAGAAATCTTCCATCAGGCCATGACCACCAAAGATCGACATTGCCAATTCGCTGATCATGGCCGCATCGGTGGTCGCCACCATCTTGTGCAACATAATCAGCATACGCACATGGAATGCGTGTTGACGGGCCTGAGTCTCTGAATCGAAAAGCTTTTCACCGTGGTCAAAGCGCTCCTTTTTCAGAATTTCGCTTTGCAATTTAAAAGACGCCGCCGTGGTCCGCAACGAATAACGGTCCAGTTTATTGAGCTGCGCGGCAACCAGTCCGTAGTCTTTAATGGTTACCCCAAACACAGTCCGCTGTCGGGCGTACTGCTTGGCCTCTTCTGTGACCCGTAACATTTGTGCCCCCGGCCCCAGGCCACTGATAAACCGTGAGTGAGACAGCACAATACCGACGATATTAGCCAGGCCACGATCCAAAGGACCTATAGGATAGGCGATAGAACCATTGTATTGAATTTCCCCTGTCGGTAGTTCTCGAGTGCCAAGCTTGGATTTGATCTTGTTGATGGTAAAGCTGTTGCGCTTTTCTTTCGCCTTATCGCCGGGCAACCATGACGGCACCACAAATAATGCAACCTGATCACTGCCCTGAGGCTTGGCGGTTATCACAGCATAATCGGCATGGGCTGCCGAGCAGAAAAACTTGTTACCGTAGATTCGCCACTGACCATTTTCCTCTACAGCCTCAACACAGTTGGCAGCCACATCGGAGCCACCCTGAATTTCTGAGAGGAATTGCGCGGCAATACCGTATTCACCGTCAATCCCTTCAGTCAAATGTTGATGAATACGTTTCAACTCCGGAGTATCGGCAAAACGCTCCAACAGTAAATTTAATCCACCGGTACAGCAGTGAGCACAATTAATACCGGACTCACCCAACGTCGTGAGTAAGTAGATTTTCATAAAGCGGGCCCAGGGATCTACTTCCTCGGCAAAAACCGCCTCTTCCCATACGGCCTTCTCCAGCGCCAGGGTTTCTGCTGGCCGCACAATGCGATCAATACGGTTATTGTGGCCATCAAAATGCACCATATAAGGGGCATTGGCGTGATTGCCCGCCGCTTCGGACAGGGCTTCAAACTCGGTGCTGACACGCTTGGCGAACTGGGTGATATCACGCTGAATATCAGAGCTAAGGTCGCCAGCGTAGCGCAGCATGGCCTGCTTAATAAAAGGCACATCTTCATAGATATTGAACGATTCCCGCCAGGCGAGGTATTCCTCAAAGTTGTACGGGTTCTCTCCCAGGGTGTTGCTATCGGCTAAAGACATAATAGGCTCCATCTGCTCTGTATATTCATGCCTTTACTCTAGCCATCGATCCTTTGACGGCCAATGTCAGCGCCCCTCAAGTTGATGTCCAATGACCTCATGGATTATCCTGAGTATCTCTAAGATTTAGCTGGATTCAGGTTACCGGATATGACCACTGTCAGTCAGGAAGAACAGCGTACCATCAAGCCCCGCTACGTAGCGGAGATGATGGAAGGTTTTATTAGCCAGGGCGGAAGCCCTGATCAGCTGCTGGCATCATTAGGGTTCCCTCCCCTTAATCAGCTGTCGAATCAACTCATCAGTGTTTCAGAGTTCAACCTCATTACACAGGCCATAGAGCAGGCTCTGGAAGATGAAATGCTGGGTTTTTTTAACACCCCCGCACCGTTCGGCAGCCGCAGCTTTATTAATCGCACCCTGACACTGCTGCCCAATCTGCAGATAGCAACAGACACGCTTAACGACTTTTACGCACTGCACAATCACGGCCACTATTTATTTGAACCTATTGATATTGATGGCCAGCAGGGATTGCAACTGAACCCACAACCCGGGTTGCAGCAGGGCTCCAGCTACTTTTGTCAGCGCATGTTATTAACCAGCTATAAAAAACTCTGCTGGCTGGCAAAAACCAAAATCGGACTCGATCGGGTGGAGTTTGCCTTTCCTGTTGATAAAAGCCAGACAGAACTGCAGCTGGTATTTGGCTGCTCACATATCCATCAAACACAGCACTGCCGTTTAATTTTTAGTGAAACGGTATTTGATAAAGCGGTAGTACAGGAAAGTGACGGTGCAGAACTTTTTGCCGACAAGGAAAGTTTTTATACGTTGCTGTGGCCTAACCTGGATACACTGGAGATTAAAATACGTTTAATGATCGGCAAAGATATCTCCCAGGGTTTTCCCAAATTCGATACCATTGCCGAGCAATTACAAATCTCGCCACAAACCTTATCGCGACGCCTGCAAGAGGAAGGCACCAGTTATCAAACCATCAAAGATAATATTCGCCGGGAAACAGCGATCGCCTTACTCACCCACAGTAAACTCTCGGTAAAGGAAATTGCCTTTACACTGGGTTTTCAAGAAAGCAGCGCGTTCAGTAAAACCTTTAAGAACTGGTTTGGTATGACCGCCAGCCAATACCGCCAGCAATCCCTGGTGACCGATTAAGCACCAAATGGCACCGGGTAAGTCGGCAGCTGCATTATTTCCGCTGCTTGCGCAGGTGTAGCAACAGGTCGGTTATAGCGTTTGGCTAAAGCAACAACCTCTTCTACTAATTCTACATTGGTGGGTGTACGATTCCCCTGGTATGGCTCCAAACCAACCTGCACGTGTCCTCCTCGCTTGATAGCCTCTTCAGCAATACCACAAGCTACACAATCATCGCCAAAACTGGATACCAACCAGGGTAGATCACAGTCCCCCAGCATGCCCAAGTAAGCGTCCAGGCTAGCTGCCGTTGGCGGCAAACCAAAAGGCAAATCATCCGAACCAAAATAGAATTTCAACATGGCGCCCGCTGGTAACTTACCCGCTCGGTAATAGGCTAAAACAAACTTCAGAAAACCCGGTTCGAAAATAGAGATACTGAGCCCAATATTTAAGCGCCTGCAAGCCTCCACGTAATAGCGAGAGTCATGCATATCATTACGGTAGAGATACGTAGATTCTGCGAAAATACCGTCCTCATCCAATATCGACAAATTAAACGTTCCGGGATCGCAAAGCCCTTGCGCCAATAAGCCTTCTTTAGCCATAACTTCGACATGCCGATAGCGTACGTCAACAGATACACCTTCCTGCCCCACCGGCATAGTCGGGATAAGAATGGCATCGGGACGTAGGGAGAGTAACTTACGCCAGGGTCTGGCATAGCGCTCAATATCCAGTTCCCCACTACCACCTATAATTGGCTCATCAGTATGGTTGTGGATCAGCGCCGCACCAGCGTCCATACAGGCAATGGCATCAGCAACGATTTCATCATCACTGTAGGGAACATGAGGATTAACCTGTTTATTAGTTGCGCCATTGAGTGAGGCTTCAATAATCAGCGGAGTCATCGTGTTAGTAGACATATACGGTCCTGAAAAGTACTGCCTGTGGCAGTATTAACCTTAAGTAAAGGCCATTATCGCTGGTCGTAGATTGATGAACTGTTAATTCAATGACATTTACAAGCCCACTCATTGATAACAATGAGTTTAACCGGCCAACATATGACCTAAATATATGACCGAATCGCGAAGATCGAAAATAAAAGAGAAAAGAATACAGGCTGTTGCTAAGCCCGACCAACAGGCGTAAGCCGAGAAACCCTGCATAAAGGGGCGATTTTTTAGCATAAAGAAAAGTGCTGGCGACCAAAACACGATATGGATCAATGCCACTAACCCTGATAAAGGCAGCAATCCCAGCGCCGGGATGCCAAACTTGCTAAACAACAAGCCAGCCACAAAACCACCCACTAACCAGCGCGCTTCACTGTGTCGCCAGACAAATAACAAGCCCAACGCAAATACCGACACCATGCCCAGCAGCCAGTACTTTATCCACTGGGGCATATTGGCTTGTGCCTCAGCGTCCCAAACTTGTAGAGCCTGGTGGCCGGAACTGTAATCGGCAGCCCAGATTGACTGAGAAAAAAACCCAACCAGAATCAAGGTTATTATATTGATCGCACGATACCCCATGATATTCCTCCCAATGGATGCAGGCCTCAGACAGTAATTATGGCACCGAGTTCAACGTATTTAACAGATTTGATTTCTCTCACTGTCCTTCTATAGTTTTATCTACAAACTTTACAAGGAGTTGGCAATGTTTCTTACCCGTCTTGTATACACCAGTTCAGTAACCGACAATTTTTCACCGAATGATATCGAGAATATTCTTGAAATAGCACGGAAGAACAATCAAGCCAACAATGTCACTGGTATGCTTTGCTTTAATCGCAAATTTTTCCTGCAATGTCTGGAAGGCTCACGCTCAAAAGTCAATGAAACTTACCACAGCATCCTTAATGACAATCGTCATCAACGCATAATCATGCTCGATTATAAAGAAATTAGCGCCAGAAATTTTTCTGAATGGTCTATGGGTTATATGCCAGAATCGAGTCTGACTTCACCAGTAAACATAAAGTTTTCTGGTACACCTGAATTTAATCCCTATGAAATGTCAGGGGAAAGCGCTCACTTAATGATGTTAGCCTTAAAAGAAACTATCCCCTCCATCTAACGGAGGGGATCAGGATCCCACTTCTTTGGCCACATCCTTATCAAAACTGTGCTCTTTGAAAGACTCTGCCATTTCTGGCCCGTAGAGGCGATCAAAATCACTGAGCATTTCCGCCAACGGCAAGTCTGCATACTCCCCGCGCTCCTGCAGGTATTCCATATGCTTGTTACCGGCCTTATCAAATTCGTGATAGATGGAATCTTCACGGCCAGTAAACTCCAGTGGTTTTAAGCCAAACTTATCGCACAACTCGATATTAAATGCCGGTGTGGCTTTTACCCACTGGCCTTCCAGAAAGATTGAGGTATAGCCATGCCAATGGAAAACATCGGTTTTCATTTGTTGGCGCATACGCTCAGTCGAGAGATGATTTTTCACATCGGCAAAACCCAATTTCGCCGGAATGCCTGCCGCACGGCAGCAGGCGGCTAACAAAATCGCTTTAGGTACACACCAACCAAGCCCCGCTTCTAGAGTCGTACTGGCTTTAAAGGATTCCTCTTCGAGCCTGAAGCTGTAGGGGTCATAACGAAAGTCATCGCGTACGGCGTAATACAAGGCCACCGCTTTTTCCAAGTCTGACTGACCGGTTTCGATATGCTTATCCACATATGCCTGTACGGCAGCATGATCACAATCAATGGTCGTTGTGGGTTGTAAATAGACTTCCATAGTATCTGACATCATCAATCCCCCTTACAGATACATAACTAACGTAATGCTACCAGCAATCTAAAACACACAGTCTCAGTGCGCAAGCCACAAACAGTCTAATACACTCAAGGCTGCCATATAGACAATCAAAATGACAGGAAAGCCCCACGGGGCATTTATCTCACTTTTGCATCGGCCCTTGCCAAAGCCATACGGGTAAACACCGGCCCAATAAGATAAGCTGCAGGCAAACCGATAGATGCCCCCAATACAACGACACCGCCAACATCTTTTACGACTAACCCCAGTGACCCTAACGCTATGCCATCGCCATTCAGTGACGTCACCATAGCTAAGCCAACCGCAAATAATATCAACGCCCAGTGATCATCAAGGGCCACAATTGACAGCAGTAAATCCTTAAAGGCTGTCTGCCCACCAAACTCCATAGTGACATCCAATACTGCCGCAGGCGCTGTTGCCGAAGCGATACAACCCAAGAGGATTGCAATTTCAATGCTAGCCCCCGCCAGGACCAATAAAGTACTGACAGCTACGGCAGTCACCAGAGCAGTAGAAAAGGAAATAGCAAATACCTTATCAACCGATTGCTTTAAGGTATCCAGTGTTAGTCGGCCTCCCAATAAAAAGCCAACCATCAATAACGCCATATCGGCAATGATTTCGAAATAGCCCAGGAATACATGCGGCACCATGTCCAACATTTCCGGGCCAATCAATGCACCAAATAGTAATAGCAAGGTGACCCGCGGCAGGAAAGAGCGTCGCCCCAGGGTCGAGGTAACCAATCCCAACAGCAGTATGCAACCCATGGTTAATAGAAATTCAGCGGCCGAATGCATGCTCTACCCAACGTTGACAATTATTTTCTATACTCAACAGGTTACCATTTTAACTTTTTACTGTGACCGGCTTTTGACGTCCAGGGTATGCTTGACTAGCTCACGGTTGAGATAAATCAAAACATCGGTCTAACCGACGGGTAACAATGAAAGACACGTAGACGACCAGCTCGAGAACGATATGATGAATCATATGCCCACACTGGCACATATTCTAACCCCCTTCCCATACACCATTGATAGCCAATCTTCTATTGACGATGCCATTGCCATCATGCAGGAAAAGGCCATTAGACACCTGGTTGTCACTGGCGAAGGGGATTTTATCGGTTTGTTATCCGAAAGGGACCTGCAACAGCATGATATCTTCGGCAGACACAGTGATAATCTGACCGTTGATGATATCTGCACCCACAACGTGGTGGTTGCCGACATTCACGATCCGCTGGACAGAGTACTGGATGCCATGGCTGAGAAGCAATTAGGCAGTGTGGTGGTATTGAAGAACGGTGAACTGACGGGGATTTTAACTACAATAGATGTCTGTAAGCATTTCTCACAGTTTCTGAAAGAGCAATTCCCCGACCCACCGCCAGATATTTACGCTTAAGCTAAGGCTGTAAACTTCAAACCAGCACCAAATAGAGTATGGCAATTCAGGCAGACTATATTACTCTTAGTCTCATAGACTGGTTTGGAGTATTCTAAGTGCGATTAACCTATCCGCTTATTAATGCTGAATGCAAACACCTGCACATTTGGCTGTGCATGATGCTACTCACCTCACTATTCTGCCAAATCCCACTGGGATATTCTTCACAACCGCTAAAACCGCTCAAGTTTGCGTTTACGATCAATGGCCTGCCGCCTTTTTATTATATCGACAGTAAAAACCAGTTTAGGGGCATATCCACTGACCTTTTAGATGAGTTTCTCCACACCCAAGGCTACACGCTGGCTTACAAAATTCAGCCCCGGCTGAGGCAGCCCGAACAATTTCGCAGCGGAGAACTCGATATAGCATTCCTTAACCCTCGCTGGCTGCCGAGTAATACCCCTGTAGTCTTCTCTGATCCCTTTATACATTATCGGGAAGTTTTCTTTGCTCCAAGCTCAGCGCCTGACCTCTCCCCCTCCATATTCGATACCCAGACATACAACTGGCTGTACGGTAAAACCCTGTGTACGCATATTGGCTATACCTACAGCGATATTCTCGAGCAACTGTTTAAGAGCCGTGATGTCATCCGCTATGACAGCCCCTCAGAAGAGAGGATGATAAAAATGCTGTCTGCCAAACGGTGTGACTACATGCTAGGCAACTTAATGACCACCCGTTGGCTGGCCAAAAATTTAAACTTGAGCGGTAGAATAAAACAACTTCCTGCCATTGATGGCAATTGGGAAGTCATGGTCGTACTGCATAACAAGTACGCTCACCTGATTGCTCCGCTTAACGCTTATCTCGCCAGCCCTGCGTTTACCGAAAGACGCAAATCGATCATAGAAGCTTATCTAACTCCACAACCCAAAGATCCAGACAAACGAGCCCCATTCACACTCAACGTCCCCATGGAAAAAGAATAGACTGCACACCGCGATATTTTTTATTCATTAATTATCTATTGAAAGCTACTTGTTATTCACTTTCCCCCTCTTATGCAGGCCTTTGGCTCTAAATTACCGTTAAATTAACGCTACACTTACTCAATAACATCCGCTTATCCACAAGTAGAATCCAACCAGACAGAGGAGCCATCACATGTTTCAAAAGGTGATGCGCAGTATTCAGCTGAGATTAACCATGATGGTCGGTGGCGTTCTGATAATTTCCATGTTGACCCTGATGATCGTCTATACCCTGGCTGTGCAGGGTATGGTTGGCGACCGACTGTTAAACCGGGAACTACCGGTCGTCGTCAGCGAGCTCCGCAATGCGATCCAGGCACAATTAAAAGAACCCATTGTCACTTCCCGGGCTATGGCTACCAACAGCTACCTACTAAACTGGGCCAGAAACGGCGAACCTGAAACCGGCAAAGATGCCATGCTGCAATACTTGCGGGAAAATAAAAAAGCCGCCAATGCCAGCGTTGCGTTTTGGGTGTCCGATATTTCTGGTAATTATTTTAATCAGGATGGTCTGTTGCGTGTAATGGACAGAAATAATACACGCGACGCCTGGTTTTACGGTTTCCTGCAAGAATCCGGTGATTATGAATTATCCCTGGATACAGATGCCAGTACCAATATACCCACCGTGTTTGTGAACCATAAAGTCAAACTGGGTAATCGCGTCGTGGCTATCGCCGGTATTGGACAAAGCCTGACGGCAATGCGAGATATCATCACCCAATATCAACTGGGAAAAGAAGGCCAAGTCTATCTGGTAAATAATGAAGGCCGCATACAGGTGCATAAAACCTATGGCAATGACAGCAATCTGGCTTTAATCACCGGCCAGGAAAATATCAATGCCAGCTTGCTCGACGACAAAGACTTTAAAGTCACAGAATTTTCCCGCGATGGCGAAACTATCATTATTGCCGCACTGCCGGTACCCGGCACAGGCTGGTATGTTATTGCTGAACAGCCGAGTAAAGAACTCTATGAGGCACTGTATCAAACCACCTATTTCTCTGCTTTCATGGGCCTGATCCTGTTGGCGATCTTTTTATACTTCACCTATTACATTTGCGGCAAGGTTGCCAGCCCGATTCGACGCATTACCATCTCGCTAGAGGAGATTGCCAGTCAAGGTGGCGACCTGACACGAAAAGTGCGCGAAGACCGCGAAGACGAACTCGGCCGACTGGCCATCGCGTTTAATCAGTTTGTCGAATCCCTCAGAGAGATCATTACCGGCGTTAGGGATAGCGCCACTCAGGTAACACAACTATCGAATGATGTAGAAGCGAACTGCGCCCAAACCGTTGAGCATTCGAATCAGCAACAGGAAAAAACCGATTTGGTGGCATCGGCATCCCATGAAATGGGGATGACCATTGATGAAATTGCAGCCAATGCCAGTAAAGCCGCAGCCATTTCGGCCGACGCCAAAGATGCCGCCGCAGAGGGGGGCAATATCGCCATCACTGCGGTAGATACCATCAAACAGCTATCCAATGAGATAGAGCATGCAGGTGAAGTGGTATTACAGCTGGCTGATAACGTTAACGACATAGGATCGGTACTGGAAGTGATTCGCGGTATATCAGAACAAACTAACCTGCTGGCTCTGAATGCTGCCATTGAAGCGGCCCGGGCCGGTGAACAAGGCAGAGGCTTTGCCGTGGTAGCCGACGAAGTCAGAACCCTGGCCAAGCGAACATCTGAATCCACCGAAGAAATTCAGCAGATGATTGAAAAGTTACAACAAGGCGCAACCCGCGCTGTAGAAGGTATGAAAGCGGGCAATGAAGCCAGTGGATCGGGCTTAGAAGCGGTGGAAAACGTTGGTGAATGCCTGAAGAATATAGTTGAACGTATTGAACATATATCGGATATGAACTTTCAAATCGCCAGCGCTACCGAAGAGCAAAGTACAGTAACCGAAGATATTAATAATAATGTGCACCTGATCGCCGATGGAGGCAGAGAATCGGCCAAGCTCTCAGAGGAGAACTCAGCCGTAGCAGCAACCATGAGCCAAAATGCCTCACAGCTACAGCATTTGGTTTCACAATTTAAAGTGGAGTAGCTGGCTGAGTAAAGATTGTTAAAACAGCGGTACACCCGAGACGTAGCGATGGAAACGCATAATCAATAGAGTACCGATGATAACTGCCACCACCAAGATCACATCCCGATACCAAGGCACTGGCGAGCAGGCTTTAGCCGGCTTATAGGTATTGCCCGGTATCAGGGTATAAATCGCATAGAGTAAAAAGCAGCCAAAGATTAACATGGAAGCCAAATCACCATTGGTCGTTAAATGCGCTGCGGCCCATAATAGAATCCCAGTCATCATTGGATGAGGAATAAAACGCCGCAGATTATTCGGCAAGTCCGGCATGGCTAAACACAGCAGCGCTAAGGGCATAATGGTGAAGACGATATAGCGGGTCCAGTATGGAGGATGCCACACCGCGATAAAAGGAGCCTGGGCCTTGCCGTAGATAATCAATACCAGGCCGAGTAGAGCCAACAGGGCGTAACTGCCTTTATAGGGTTTTTCCCCTAAACGCCCCACCAACACTGGACGGTAGCGGGTTGAAGAGAAGACATGAATAGTGAAAAAAATAACCAAGCCAATCGCAAGCAATAACACAATGACGCTCCTAATCAGAGTTTATACTTCGCAGAAGCCACTGACTCAGAGGTATTACTAAATAGCTTCTTTCACCCATTCTAAGGTAATTACTCGTACATTACGATGCGGTACGATATTTAACCAATGCGAACGCACAAATAAGACCCACCACAACCTCAAGCACAGTCACTTGCACCAGGATGTCAGCAGGCATGCCATCAGCGATAATACTGACTACTCTGGCCAAACCATAAGAAAGATAGACCAGCGTAGCAAGAACGGTAGACGTAAATGTCAGGCTGCTTGAGAAGGCCCCGGCCATAACCAACAGACCACAACCCAGAAGAGCCCCACCGGGTGCCCTGACTTCATTTAACAGGCTTATATTTCCGCCTAATTCAATACCATTGCTTGCGTAAAATGAAACCGGATCAACCAAGATAGCCCCACCGACAACCACACCGATCAGGCCCGAAATAAACAACACAACTTTAAGCAGCTTCGACTCTTTCATTATTATTAATTCCCTTATTTTAGTGAGAGATAAAAACTACAACTAGACTGCCTTTTCAAGCATTTCATTCCAGCGCCGCACAGCACCTACCTCAATATCAAAGAGATCTAGTGCCCGACCAATAGAGTGATCAACCATATCTTCAAGGGTTTGCGGCTTGGCGTAAAAAGCCGGAACCGGAGGATAAACAATCGCCCCCATTTCCGAAACCGTTAACATACTGCGAAGGTGGCCCACATGCATCGGGGTTTCTCGCACCATCATGACCAGACGACGACGCTCTTTGAGTACCACATCCGCTGATCGTGTTAATAAATTGGACGTGCAGCCTGTGGCCACCTCCGACATGGTTTTTACTGAACAAGGGGCAATAATCATACCCATGGTTTTGAAAGAGCCACTGGAAATACTGGCACCAATATCATCTATATTGTGCACCTCGTCAGCAAGCCCTTTAACATCGTTGACACTGTAGGATGTTTCATAGCCAAGGGTTAAACGAGCAGCCTTGCTCATTACCAAATGTGTTTCTATATCGGTGTCTTTTAATAGCTCAAGCAAGCGTACACCATAAATAACACCTGATGCACCACTTACGCCCACGATTAATCTTTTATTGCTCATAAAGCCCCATTTACCTCAGACGCTCAAGCGAGTTCTTTCTAAATGCTTTTTCGGTGAGTCCAATATGAAACTTATAATTGGTCCAGGTTAGCAGTGTACTTTTTCCGGTTTGATGATTAACAAAATTTTCGTAATCCGCTCGCCAAATACTGTCCAGGTAACGTTTAAAACCAGAAAAGGTCTGGGTCTTTAGCAATGATTGTTTGCGATCATAAAAGTCAATTTTAAAGATACGTACATGATCCTGGTCATACCAAACGCGCTGGTACAGGTAGCCAGTATTCTCTTTATCGACAGGAAACCGATCAACGACATCAAAGTTCAAATCACCGACCTTTTCCTCTCGCACCCATCTGTAGGTGTATTTTTCGACCTCAGGAAAGGTAATGTCCTCGTAAGAAATTTCACTACCGACAAAAGAACCGCTCTTATTGTGTGAGCTAATTCGCTTGGTGCGTTTGATGGCGGGTAAATACAACCACTGATCATCATCTTCCTCATAGTGCGCATAGGTTAACAGTGCAGTGCCATTCACATCCCGGGGGCGATCAAACACCACAAGCACCTTGTCGCCATCCACCTTCTCACCATGCTCAAGCACTTCCATAGAGTAATACTTGAAGTGGCGCTCACTCTCTTGTCCATGCTTGTTTTTCAATACCATCTTGGCATTGGCGGTATAGTCACCCCAGCCCTCATCGCGTCTTTTCCATTCTCTGGCAATGGCAAGGCCCTTTTCTTCCGCCGTTAATTGATCACTGGTAACCGAATTAGGCGTAATTGAATCAGTAGTACTGGCATGTGATAACAAAGAGAAGCTCAGAACCACCATTGAAAACAGACTTAGAGATATTTTCATAACTAATTTCCCTCCAGTGAATATATCGATTTATCTTCAGTGACTGCTTGCGATGGGCTTTCAATGCTCTCTTCCTCTGCTTCTTTTGTATCATCAAGCATCAACATAAGAACTGGCAGAAACAGGAAATCGAAGATAAGCGCTACGCTAATAATAATGCCCGTCATAATGCCCATATCGGAATTGGGTTTATAACCCGACAGCGATAACACCGAAAAGCCGACAACCAGAGTCACGGTAGTGATAAGTAGAGCCTTGCCTACCGTCTCAAAGGTATAGTGAATTGCCTCATAGGGTGGTTTATTAAGACTACGTCTGGCGTGCAGGTATTTGCTGATAAAATGCACCGTATCATCGACAATAATCCCTACTGCCAGTGACACCAGAACAGCTGCAGGCATACCAATGGTTTGCATGGTAAAACCCCATACCCCAAACGCCATAATGGCCGGGGCAAGATTGGGAATCAGACTCATTAAGCCGTATTTGATGCTGCGAAAGGCGAATATCAGGATAAACGAGATTAACACCAGCGCCCCAAAGGTGGCTGCCAGCATACTTTTAATATTCCTTTCCGATAGGTGAGCATACATCACCGCCAACCCGGTCCCTTCTGAGATCATATGCGCAGGTACATTATCCTTTAACCAAGCCTGAGCCCTGGCATCGATAGCACGCACATCGTTAGCGGTTACATCGGTCAACGATACCGTCATACGTAACGACGACTTATCGACATTGATTTGGTTATTCAAATCCTGACCAAAGGGTAAAGATAATTCAAACAGCAACAGGTACTGGGCAATCTTATTGGTATCGTCAGGTATACGGTAATAGCGAGGATCATCCGCATTAATATTCATATTGAGCTTTTTCAATATGGGGATCAGGCTATTGACGTGGGTAACCTCCGGTTGTGTCTCATACCATGCAGAAAACTTTTCGACATGGCGTAAAAAATCGGGATCGTGAATACCCTTGGACTGCCCTGAATCGAGTGAATATTCGATGGTGTACAGCCCTGTCAGGTTATCCATCACAAACTCACTGTCTACCCGGTAGTCATAACTTTCATCAAAATAACGGATAAAGTCATCATTTAGCTCTATGCGATAAATTCCCAACGAAATGACCAAAGCCAAGGCAGTGGTAAACCACATGATGCCTTGCCGGTACTGAATGACTACAGCTGAAAAGCGCCTAACCAGTGCAGTGTCTCGCTTGGCTTTTTCTTTGGCTACCATATGTTTGGGCAGTAATACCGCCATCAATGCCGGCAACAGCATGACCGAGTAGAAAAATGCAGCAGCAATCCCCACCGCCACCATATTGCCCAGATCACGGAAAGGTGGCACGTCCGAATAATTCATGGACAAAAAGCCCAGCAACGTTGTGGCACTGGTAATAAACAGGGGCCGCATATTAATCTTCAGAGAGGTAATAATCGCACGGTAGCGATTATCGCCCTGATACATTCGCTGAAAGATCGTCAACAAAACATGAATGCTGTCCGCCAGCGCCAGGGTAAGAATAATGGGGGGCGCTGTAGACGACGGCCCGGATATCTTAATTCCCATCCAGCCACCCGCACCCAAACCCACCAGCATGGATAGAATGATTACCAGGACAGCCGCCAAAGTGCCGGATACGGACTTTAGGCAAAACCCCATCACCAGAATCAACACCAGGAACATTGCAGGAATTAAATCCTGCATATCCCGTTCAGCCCCCTCGCCCATGGTGCTGTCGATCATAATCCAGCCGGTCAGATAAAATTCCAGTTCCGGATAGCGCAGCTGATAGTCAGCCACCAGCTGTCTGACAAAGTCAGCAATCTCTGGTGCAACATTCTCACCACTGTCGGGTTTTATCACATCGATATTGATGCCCGTTACCCTGGCATCCTCAGAGATAAGCCGATTAATTAGTAAGGGCTCAGACAACGCGATCTGCTCAACTTCCGTCAATCGCTCAGCAGACAGCCTGTCTGCATGACGAACCAAATCTTCAACAATCAGTTCGTCGCCTTGCGCATAAGAATGTTTAAAGTTCGTTAGAGAGTCTACCCGGCTTGAATAGGGGATAGTCCAGGATTCCTTGGTCAGAGCCTCTATGACGGCAAGGGTGTCCCGGTTAAATACCGTCTTATCTTTGGCCGAGATAGCGATAAAAATATTATCGTTTTTAGTGTAGGTATTTTCGAGTGCCTCAAAATCCAGCAACTGAGGATTATCTTCACTAAAGAAAACCCGGATATCGGTATTTACCCCCAACCTGGAGGCCCCGACAACAAACACAGCGGTAATCAACACCATGGCCAGCATCACCAGCCAGCGGTACCTGATGATTGTTGATGTGTACAACCTCATAAAATGACTCATAGCGATTCCGTGCTGGTTGAAGAGTTGTTATACGAACGCCCTTTTAAACGTATCTTTCAAATCATAGGGACTGGTACAGTCGAACAATGCCTTCATGCTCCCAGGATTGTCACTGCGATAAGCCTGTGACTGTGTGGGATCCATGGGAAAGAGTTTATCGGTATTTAGCGTATGCATATCCTGATCGGCCTGGTAACGCGTCGTTAATGCCCAGAACAGATCATCAGGTGATTGCGGATCAACATCGGTATCGACAATAAAAATATGCTTCAGTGGCGGAATAGTGGATAACACCGCCATCGCCGCCTTTACTGCCAATTCATCATCTTCCGGGCGTTGCTTGTTAATTTGCAGAGCTGCCATTAGCACACCACCACCGGCTGCCGAGTAGTGAATTTTTCTCACATCCAAATCAAAGTTGCCCATCAAAATGCCACGAGTTGCAATTTCAGGCGTGATAGAGGTCAACTCCGATTGCTCCATGCCTGGACCAATAACCGTTTGATAGATAGGGTTCTGGCGATGGGTGATGGCTTTCACCTTAACGACCGGCACTCCAATGGGCGCTACCTGGCCCTGATAACCCAGTAATTCAGGCATCGAACCTTTTTCCGGGTTGGTATAGTTTTCTGGCATCTGCTCAGCCGTTAGCTCGGCTTCCAAGACAATTTCGGCATGACTGATACATTTGGCATCCACATGCAGGCAATCCGACAGATTCACCGCTTTGCCTCTGAGCCCACCGACGATATCCAATTCACTTTCGCCCTTTCCACACACGGGTTCGGTTAGGCTGGAAGCATAGTAAATCGCCGGGTCGAGACCAATATTGATAGAAACAGGCAAACTCTCCCCTCTTTCCATCGCCGCCTGGTACAGATTCCCCAGATGGTTGCCGGGATAAATAGAGATAGTCATCCTGTCTTTGCCGTGAATACACAAGCGGTGCACAGAGGCGTTGTAGTTATCGCTGTCCGGGTATTTAGCCAACACAAACCCCAGGGTGATATAGGGACCCGCATCGTTCGGCGTTAGGGTTAACACCGGTAATTGCTTGAGTAAATCTATATCAGCGTCTATTACAATTTCCTGGCAGGGCGGGTTGGGCACGGTCACCGGTGGTATTCGCTGCCCCAGAGCTTTCATAAAGGCGCCGTGATGACACTCAGCGTTACCGGTTAGCATCCGCTGATTTCTTTCTCTGGAACCAAACACGCCCATCAGTACCGACATATCATGCCCCACAACATTGGTGTACATCACCATCTGCTCTTCACGACTGATAGAAGATGCCGGAACCCCGGCACTGTTGTTGACATAGTGTTTAGCCACTTCGTACTCAGGGCTAATGCTATCCTCATGCTTAAGAATGCTGTCACCCTGCTCTTCCAGGAAAGCCAATGCTGTTCTGAGATCAACAATGTCGCAGGTCATATCAGGTTTCCTCATCAAAATTGCTGTACAGGTAGTAGTCTTTTTTGTTTAAACCATTAAAGAGGGTGTTGAGTACCGGATAGATTCCCTTCTCGGTCTTAACCATACGCCTGGACTCATTGGCCAATAGGAAAAATACTTTCTTTAGCCTTTTCAGCATGTCTTCATCACGCTGATCACAAAAGAATTCGTACTCAAAGAAAAAGCGCTTGCCGCCATCAATCGGCATGACGTAACAGAAAGCATTTTTAAGGTCGTGCAGTTCACCAAACTCCCTGTTTTTCTCGCATATCTCCTCGATAAGACCAAGGTTATCGGTATCAGTAAAATACATGACCGAGAAAAACCAGTGGGTTCGCAGGAAGCGCGGCGAGAACATGCGGTAGTTAAACCAGTATTCCGGGTCGCTGTACTCCTTATCGAAGTAGCTCCTGGTCAGTGCTTTGCGTAGTGGTTTATTGTCAATATGCTCAAATAGCTCTTCGACTTCATCCTCGGTGATTTCTATCTGCTTGAGAAAATACTCCAGCATATCGCCAAAGATATGATCGTAGGGTTTATCCTCGTCCATGACATCTTCGATCAGGGCCATACTTTCAGGCCCGGTAATGGCAGGTATACCCTGTATCACCCGCTGCATAGCAGAGCGGTCAATCAGGGTTAAATCAGGGAACTTCTGCTTGAGAGAGGCTAAATCCTTAGCATTCAGCATCATCATAATGCAGCTGTTAATCTTGAGGTAATACTGGGCGATATCGAGGAAGTTTTCCGAGTCCTCCTCACTGATACTCAAAAATTCAGAAAGCACCTCTACCCCAACCAGCCCCATACCTGTGCCGAGATCCTCTTTCGCAATCTCACGGGTTACCCGCAAACCATCCATCCTGTCGCGGAAAGGAATAAAGATGACGGCTTCATCCTCCTCAACCGGATAAAGCTTGATTTTTAAACGGGTACAGATATAGGGCAGCGAGGGTTGGTAGAAATCCTTGGGGCGGGTAGTGATCTGTGGAGCCTCTGCAGAAGTCGTACACAACACCTCCCCCTCATGGCTCACCAATTCCGCTTCAATATAGTGATCGGCCATCATGCCTTTTTTATAGCCGAAGAAGGAGTGAATGCCAGTAGAGACCTGATTGGCACAGACACCGGCAGCGGATTCGCCGATGGAGAATCGCAAACCTTTCTCCATCGCCGCCTGCTGCAGATCGAAAGCAATAATGCCCGCGCCTACCTCAGCCCAAGCTTCCCGCTCATTAATGATCAGGGTTTTCATGCGCCCCATATCAATGAGAATGACTTTTTCCTTGATGATATTGGAGCTATTGGTGCCCGAAGAAATAGGCAGATAAGGGATGCCCTGTTGATTGGCCAGCCTGACAATAGCAGCGGTTTCTTCTGCATCTTTAGGCAACACAACATAGGCAGGGGTAATTTCCTGACTGCTTAAGGAGCCAAAGGTGGCATAGGAGGTCAATATTGTCGGGTCGTTAAATGCCCAGTTTTCGCCAACGATATCCAGCAAGCCAGCCAAAACATCGTCGATCTCCCAAACCTGGATGGTTTCGGTTTTTTGTCTTTCCTTGAATAGCTTGCGCTTGGCGGCAAACACCTCACCCGGTGCCATTTCCATCTGAAAATAACACTGAATATTGCACTTGCCACAAAGCGTGCAGCTGTCGATCACTTTTTCCGTTTCTGTCGTTAAGGGTAGATCCCCCGACATTAGGTCCTTAAAGATCTTCAATCTGCCATGCGGATGATGGGCAAAGTTAACATGCTCCTCAGCGGCGTGACATCGCCCTGACCCCAGATAATCGATCCTGCACATACCGCAGTTTCTGCAATTATCGGCAATATCCACTTCCGCGTTATAAATTTCAGTATCGATTGTCATCACCTTTATGGCATTAAACCTGTAATCAAGGGCCCACAGGCGGGAAAGAGGCTATCCCCTACCGCAGATTCTGTGTGCCTTACTGAAGGTATCGTTAGCAACTGAGGCCAGTGTCGAGATATCCAAAGCAACACTAAAAGCCGCAATAATTTCGGCCAGCTTTTCTGCGCCCTTATCACCGGTGCAACCTAAAAGTTCCAGACATTCATTTTGGGTTGGCAAACGCTGGGCATTGGATTTGGTGCCGGTGATAATGCTTGAGTAGAGAGACGACCAATACACGCCCTCTTCAGTGGCTTCGCAAAACACCTGCTGTGAGGCTGATTCAACAACACAGCCCAAATCCTGCCCCGTGGCGGCGTACATGGCAGCAATCACATTAGTGGAGTTTACCGACAGGCCGCCGGGTGTTCCCGCGAAGGTATTGGCAACAGCACCCTGATTTGCTTCAGCCATAAATTGCTCGACGGTACAATCGAAGATTGACTCCATGGCCTCCTTCTTCAAAAATACTTCCGTAAATACTCTCGCGCCACGGGAAGAAGTGTTTGAATTTAAATTCATATAATTGAATTTCTTGTCACCTGCCAGGTTGCCTTCAACCGAATAAAAACGGATTTTCAATGAGGTTTGCGCCTCAATATTGTCTCGAATCCAGATGGCGGCATTATCGGTCATGATAGTCACCATATTCTGACCTGCTGCATCACCAGTTAGAAAACAGAACTTTAGATGAACCGTATTACCAATAATGTAGTCTTCAATGGCATCAAGCCTGCCGTGGCGGGATAATTTATTGCACTCAGCTTCGATAGTGTCATAGCTTGCACGAATCCAGCGGACAAACGCTTCACACTCTTCGAGATTATTGAATTGGAAAACCGGCGCCCGTGTCATTTGACGCTGCATGACCTTAACGCGAATACCACCGGATTCATTGATCACCCGTGCTCCCCGTGATGCCGACAGAGTAATAACCCCCTCTACCGTAGCAAAAGGAGCCATAAATAATCCCTCGGCCAGCTCGCCGTTAATTTGCAATGGTCCAGCTAATCCCACAGGAATCTGAACAGCACCGACAAAATTCTCAATAACCCCGCGCAGTCGCCTTGGGTCTATCTTATGAGACGTTACAGCGTCCATATCAAGATCAAACTTGTCCTTTACCCAATCCACACGTTTTTGCAGCGAAATGGGGTTGTGGCTATTACCCTTGGGCACCCGATCATCTGCCGAGAGCTTATTGGCCTTAGTGATACTTTCGTCGATCTCTTGTTTAATATTCATATTATGGCTATCTTGCTCGTGCGTATTAGGCGTAGGTTGGGCTGTTAATCACAGCATTGACAACTTCTTCTACAGTTTTAAAACCTTCCAGATCCGCATCATCAATATCGATTTGATAGATCTCTTCAAGCCCAGTACCCAGCTCAACAAAGCCAATAGAATCCAGGCCGATATCTTCTCTCAGGTCATCTTCCAGACTGACAGACACCGGGCTGGGCAAAGACTTATTGATAATTGCTACGATGGTGTTAAAGATTTCATTTCTGTCCATGTGTGAACTCCCACAATCAATTGGTGTGATATAAGTAGATGAATGTAACAATCGCCAGCATTTAAACTTTTGAAACAATCAAACTGCCATTGGTACCACCAAAGCCGAATGAGTTTGTCATCACAGTGTTTAAGTCAGCGACTTGATTCGCAGTAACGATATTGAGATCTTCAAAGGCGCTATCCATGTTATCGATATTCACCGAAGCGGTAACAAAGCCTTCTTTCATCATGAGCAGGCAATAAATCAGCTCATGTACGCCAGCAGCACCGATACCATGCCCGGTCAACGACTTGGTTGAAGAGATTTTTACCGGGTGATCATCAAACAAGTTTCTGATAGCAATGGTTTCCGCCAGATCACCTGCCGGTGTGGCGGTGCCATGGGCATTGATATAATCAATTGCAGCGGGACTTATACCGGCATTTTCCAGCGCTACTTCCATACAACGTTGGCACCCCTCGCCGCCAGGATGGGGTTGGATAATGTCGTGACCATCGGTACTGGTACCAAAGCCAATAATCTCGCCATAGATTGGCGCCCCTCTGGCAACGGCGCGGTCGTACTCTTCCAATATAACAACACCAGCACCACCACTGATGACAAAACCATCGCGATCTTTATCAAAAGCGCGCGAGGCCTTTTGCGGTTGATCGTTGTATGATTTGGAAAGCACTTTGCGCATACCTTCAAACATGGAGGTGTAAACAGGTGATACTTCCTCTGCGCCACCGGCTATAACCAAATCGCAGATACCCTGCTGAATCAATTCAGCGCCATGACCAACATTGTGTACCGATGTTGCACAGGCAGAACTCATGGAATAACTTCTGCCGCGGATACCATAGTAATTTGATAAGTTGGCACTGACCGAACTTGCCATTGCACGAGTCACCTCGAAGGCACTGGTCATTTTTTTCTGCCCTTGCAGCTGAGCGATTGCTTCTTGAAAGGGACTCGCACTGCTGAATCCGCTACTGGCAATGCAACCGGTTTTTATACTATTTAGATCTTCGGGTGATAAACCGCTATCGGCAATAGCCTGCTCTGCACAAATTAAAGTATGGATTGCCGTCACATCCATAAAGCGGGCTTTAATACCGAAATCTTTTCTCAAGCTATCAACATCTGGCATTTTAACAGTGCCAGCTACGCGACTTTTAAATCCGTATTCCACCCACTCTGGCACTGCTGCCAAACCAGATCGATTATCACGTAACGATGCTGAAACCTCATCCACAGAGTTACCGATGCTTGAGAGTATTCCCAGCCCAGTTATTACAATTCTTCGACGCATAGTTAGGCTCCGGGTTTATTATTCGGCTGAATGCACATTCTATTTTTGCGCTCATAGGCGACAACTGTCCCTAGGTACAGGTGACAGAAAAAAACGCCCCCCATACCATCGACGCAAACAGATCATAATTTCAAGCACCATAACTGGGCGCTAAAGAAAACCCTGGAAAAGCAAACATGTTTGAATGGAACAAAGAGCAGAAACAATTGGCAGACTCCATTCGAAAATGGGAAGGTCGCTTCACAAGACAGAGTGACACCTGCTTGGACCCAGAGCAGTTCCAACGTAATTGGACACTAGTTCAGGAAATGGGAATCCTGTCTCTGCCAATAGAAAATGAGTACGGAGGATTAGGTCAAAATGTATTGACCACCATGCATGCACTGGAGTCCTTTGGCTCTATTTGTTGTGATGAAGGTCTCAGTTTCTCGGTTTCATCGCATATGGTTAGCACAGCTATACCCATCCAGAAATTTGGTTCCTCCAGCCAGAAGAACGATTACTTACCATTGATTTGTGCAGGAGAAAGAATAGGCGCACACGCCATCTCAGAATCAGAAAGTGGTTCTGATGCCTGGAGCATGAAAACCAAAGCGGTTGCCTGTGGAGAGGGTTATCGACTCAACGGCAGCAAAACATTTACCTCCAATGGTCCTATTGCCGATACCTTCATTGTTTATGCCAGAACCAGTGAAGAGACTGGAACCCTAGGGGGTTTTAGTGCATTTATCGTGGACAGGGACACACCAGGGTTTACCGTTGGCTCAACACTTAAAAAAATGGGTCTCCATTCATCACCTCTTTGTGACCTCTATTTTGACCACTGCCTTTTAACGCCGGATAAGCTATTGGGAAAAGAGGGACAAGGATTTTCCATATTTAACTATGTGATGAACTGGGAAATCCTGCTGTCTTTTATCATCAATGTTGGCGAGATGCAGGGTCTGCTTGATAAGTGCATTGAATACAGTAAAACACGAAGCCAATACGGCCAACCTATTGGCAAGTATCAAGCCATCTCGCACAAGATAGCCGATATGAAAATAGGCCTGGAAACCTCAAGAACCATGCTCTACAAGGCTGGATACGGCTTTCAACATGGACGCAACATTACTACCGATCTTTCCATAGCCAAGGTTGTGACCAGTGAAACCTTTGTAAAAAGCGCGTTGGACGCGATTCAGATCTTTGGCGGTAATGGTTATATGCAGGAAACCGGAATCGAAAAATATCTCCGTAATTCCGTTGCCAGCAAGATTTATTCTGGCACATCGGAAGTTCAGCGTAATACCATCGCCTCAATGCTGGGCCTGTAACCTTATACGCTTATGGAAATCAGAACCATGCACCCCCTAGTCCACGATGCCATGTTAACGTCGGCACAAGGGTCACCATACGCACCTGCCATAGAGTTTGCCGACCGCCAGCTGACCTACAGTGAACTCGATGCGGGCTCAGCGTCGATTGCATTAGCATTAACCCCTTCAATCAAGACTGAAGAAACCTGCATCGCCATTTTTATGGACAAACGTCTTGAGGCTATTCTAGCCCTGTACGGCATACTTCGTGCCGGTGCAGCCTATGTACCACTGGACACCAAGAATCCCGCATCGAGAATTCAACATATTATCAGCCAGTGCGGTATTACGACGTTTATTACAACACCAGATTTTGCGGGACAGCTTGATAATATACTTGCAGAACTCGATGGCAATTTCGAATGTATTATCGTCACGGAAGATCCATGGACGCCTACAATCTCTTCCCATAGTTACCAGATAGTTAATGCCTTCCAGTCTCAGCTGACTGCACCAGCAGTAATAGATCACGTTGTCGGGGTGGACAAGGCCGACAGCGCCAATCAACTTGCAGCCGTGCTCTACACATCCGGATCTACGGGAACTCCCAAAGGGGTTATGATTACTCACGCCAATATCAGTGTCTTCACGAATTGGGTAGTGAGTTATTTCTCATTAAGCTCAGACGATCGCTTGGCTAGCCACGCGCCCTTGTATTTCGACCTGTCATTACTGGATATTTTTGCCGCCCACCATTGTGCAGCTACGGCAGTATTAATACCTGAAACCATGGTCGGCAATCCCAGGTACCTCACACAATTTATCGTCGAAAAGCAGATCAGCAGTTGGCAATCGGTACCCACAGCACTCACCCTGATGCTGAAATACGGCGGCATAGATCAACACCAATACCCACAGTTGCGCCATGTGCTCTTTGCCGGTGAGCGTATGAGCACTCAGAACGTCCAAGGTCTTACTGAATACTTCCGGGCAGCAACATTCCATAATATTTACGGCTCGACGGAAACCAATGATACCTTTATCTTCAGTTTTGCTGCCACGCTAGAAAATATACCCGACCCACTCCCTATTGGCAGACCTCTGCCCTATGTTGAATATAGGATCGATAAGGGTGATAAAAATATTCCCGGTGAGGAAGGTGAATTGCTAGTCAAAGCACCCACCCTTATGCGTGGTTATCGGGGCCAGTCGGCAATCAATAGCGGCGGCAACATTGACAGTATCCCCTACTACCGTACATCTGATTTTGTCAAAGTTCTCAATAACGGCGATTTGGAATTTATAGGACGCACCGATGATGTCGTAAAGTCCAATGGCTACCGTATAAATCTACTGGCAATCGAATCCGTACTGCAAAATCACGAAGCAATTCAGGAAGTGGCTGTACTATCCATACCCGATGAAGACATGGGTAATAAAATTATTGCTGTCATCACAACTCCCAGCACCGATACGATAAGTGCTATAGCGTTAAGACTTTATTGCGCAGAGCACCTGCCCAAGTATGCTATCCCGCATTTGTTTGAGATACGCTCACAATCCCTTCCAAAGACTTCTTCTGGAAAAACCAACAAAAAATCACTGATACAATTGAGGTGTAACCATGTCGAACATTCATGATCTAAAAAGCTTTATTGTGGAAGAGTTTATTCCCGATACACATCAGGACGAAATCTCTGATGATCTCGAACTTATCAAAAGCGGAATCCTGGATTCTCTTTCAGTGTTAAAGCTGGTGGCATTTATTGAAGACCGCTACGACATTGCACTGGATCCGAGTGAAATTGATCCCGACAACCTTAACTCCATCCGAGCTATCGATGCGCTGATATCGAAAAAACTGGAGCAAAGCTCGGTAGTTTAGGGCCGACATAACGGATAAGAGACATGCTGCCAAAAGTCAAAATATGCGGTGTTACACAGGCGGAAGTAATAAAACACCTGGATAATCTGGGTGTTTCCTACGCCGGTCTGTGGCACGGCATTCCTGAGGGGAAATACAACCTCAGCCTGGCCGAGCTTACAGCGCTAACATCGATACCGGTGCAAAATGTCTCTTTCACTATGGTCACACTCAACAGTGAGCTTGATTTTTTGTCACAGGCTATAGAGCTGGCTCATATCAACGCCATACAGTTTCACGGCTTCACACTGCCCTCTGTGATCGAAAAAATAAAGCATCAATATGGCCATTCAATAGAGATTTTAAAAGTTATCCACATTAAGGATAACCAGTGCCTCGAAGGCGGGTTTATTCAACGCTATATAGACGCAGGCTGTGATGCACTGATTCTTGATAGTTACCAGGATAACACCCGCATCGGCAGTACCGGCATCAGGCTTGAGCAGCATGTTATAACAGACTTTGTATCCACCTGGGGAAATCAGATAAGCATAATGATTGCAGGCGGACTAAGTGAAAACACCATTCCCGAACTTATCACTTCAACCATGCCTTTCGGTATTGATATAGACAGTGCCGCCAGACACAACGGTATTATTAACCGAGAACGTGTCACTGCAATAATGACGAGCGTCGCGAGTGCTTCAATGCCGAGATTGGAGACAACAACAGTAATATAAAAGGTGAGATTATGATTGTTCGCAGCATAGAAGACATTATCAACAGCGATAGAAATGTAGCCTGGGGCAACGGCCAAAGCCGACGCTTCCTGGTTGAAAGCGATACCATGGGTTACAGCTTAACCGACACTATCATCAACGCTGGCACCACGTCTTTACTGGAATACAAGAATCACCTGGAAGCCTGCTACTGCATTGAAGGCGAAGGCACGGTAGAAACCGTAGATGAAGGCAAGATTTACTCCATCAAAGCCGGAACCATGTACGCGTTGGATAAAAATGACAAGCACTATCTAACCGCACATACCACCATGCGCCTGGTTTGCGTATTTCTTCCTGCGCTGGAAGGGCATGAAGTACATAACCTGGCAGCAGAAGAAAGCTCTTGTTATTAATTCAATAAAAACCAAACGTCTATATAGGTTGATGAAATATTCCTTATGACCAATACAGAAGATAATCCTTACCTTACGCCTACAGAGATTATTGACAGCGATCACCCGACGGTAGTGGCCTATGCTGCTGAAATCACGAACGGTGATCTTTCCGATCCTGTAACCGTTGCGATCACGCTCTACAATCGGGTACGTGATGATATTTTATACAACCCCTATATCGCCTATCACCGTGAGGAGTCTTACCAAGCCAGTAACGTCTTGATGCAAGGAAAAGGCTACTGTGTCAGTAAAGCTTCTCTATTGTGTGCTCTTGGCCGAGCTTGCGGAATTCCTTCACGTGTCGGCTTTGCCACGGTCAGAAACCATATTGCCACTAAACAGCTTATCGACACCATGGGCTCTAACGAATTTGTCTACCATGGCTATACCCAATTTCTACTTAACGGTAGATGGGTCATTGCCACTCCTGCCTTTGATACAGAAACCTGTAAAAGACATAGAGTAGACCCCTTAGTATTTAACGGCATTGATGACTCCAAGTATCAGCAATTCAATAAAGATAAAGCTGACTTTATGGAATATATCGACCACCACGGCAGCTACGCCGACATTCCCGTCGACACCATTATGGCAGCATTCCGAGACAAGTACGGTAACGAATTGGTACAAAAGTGGATTGATGCTTTTGAAGCTATGCGTGGCATCGCCAAAAGGCGATTCAGTGAAGAAAGTGTGGTTAATTAATACGTTATCGAAAACCACTCGTAATATACATTGGTAGGCAATCCGGTATCTATGAGCAAACTCAAAGCAACGATCAGCAGCAATAGCGATAACAATCGGCGCAGCCTGATGGCATACCTAAACTGTGGTGATCCCAATATCGGCATTACCGAGCGCCTGATTAAAACCTGCCATGCACAAGGTATCGACATTATTGAGCTAGGCGTCCCGTTTCCTAACTCCTTTACCGATGGCAAAGTGGTTAAGCGCTCTCATCAACGGGCACTAGACAATGATATTAACTTCGAAGATACCATCGAATTGGTTAAAAAGCTCCGCTCTGACGACTGCTCCATCCCCATTGTGCTGCTGGTGGACTTCTCCCATAGTGTAAAGCCCAGAGGCATCAAGCGCATCGTTGAACAAACCAGTGCCAGTGGTGCCGATGGACTGCTGATCCACGGCCTGCCCCCGCTGTATACCAGTGAATATCTGCAGGCAGCGAAATACTGCGACCTGGACTGCATATTTAGCCTCTATCCCAACTCACCCAGCGATAAGGTGCACGCTACCTTGTCCAATAGCCACGGTTTTATCTATCTGGTTTCCCAATATGGCCGTACTGGCACCAGTGTTGATTTTTCCTCGAGCACGCTTAAGACATTCTATGCCTCGATAAAGAATAGTACCGACACACCATTATTGGCGGGCTTTGGCATTAAGGATGCTTCAGATATCGACTCGCTCTTTACTCACACCAATATAGACGGCGCCATTCTGGGCAGCGCAATTTGCAACATCATTGAGTCAAACAACGGATCTGAAGAAGCACTTTTTACCGCCCTGGAAAAGTACCTTGAAATGATCGTTGCGAAGAAATCCATAGGTTATGGGGAGCAACAACGTGCTTCGTGAAATCATCCGTAACGATAGTGCCGTTAATCAGAAAGATTTTGATACTTTCCTTGATTCACTATTGTCTGAAAAGAGTAAAAGATCATCGCTGATTGCACTTATGGCAGCGCTGGCGGCAAAACCCCTGGCACTGACCGATATCATTAACTTTGTCGATTTTATCGAGCGTGAATCCCCTAAAAGACGGCTCAGCATATCCGATAAGCTGATAAATATTGTCGGCACTGGAGGCGGCATATCTACATTTAATATTAGTACCTCCGCAGCATTCGTCGCTGCTGCTGCCGGTGCTACGGTATTAAAAAGTGGCTCCTTCTCCTATAACAGCCAATGTGGCTCGCTCGATCTGCTAACGTCCCTCGGTATAAACATCAATATCAATGAGCAACATCTGGAAACGATGTTAGAGGAATTACATATCGGCTTTGTTAACCCGGCTATGTATCCTCCCCTGCTGCGACGTATCGCCGTATCAATTATGCCCCTGGATATGCGTGATATCGGTGGTTTTATTAATAAAATAGGCCCCCTTCTCTGTCCCTTTGAAGTTCATGGTCAGGTATGCGGGGTCAGCCACTACGAATATATTGATATCTTTGCCAAAGCCCTACAGCAACGCGGCATTCACAATAGCATTGCAGTTTGGGCAGAAGCGGGAATGGATGAATTCTCTGCGATTGGGCACTCCTATTATGCCAGTGTCAAAAAAGACATTCGTAAAGTGGTTTTTAACCCCAAAGATTATGGTATCGATCACGCAGATATTCGTGAAATCAAAGGCGGTACAGCCGCTGACAACCTGGCCATGCTACAGACAATACTCAGCGCAGGTGTGCCTCAGGCTGGTAGCGATACCGTTATCATCAATGCCGCCTTTATGCTTCAACTCGCGGGCAAGGCCGCCACGATTGAAGAAGGACTGGCACTCGCCCGATGTGCCATCACAAGTGGTGATGCAGCCCGTTTACTTAAGCAGGCGGTTGAATTCAGTCATGATTATGCTGAAAGGGCTTGCACGTGACAGACAGAAGAGCATGGCTACCTCAGATAGCCGCAGCGAAACAGCAAGGCTATATTCCTGTCATTGCAGAAATCAAAGCGTCTTCACCGGCGGAAGGCGATCTGATAGGTAATCGTTCTATTGCGGACATTGTTGCTGCTTACGAAGCCGGTGGAGCGGCCTGCATATCCGTGGTTACAGGCCAGTGGTTTGGCGGCCATATCGATATGCTCTCAGAAACAGCTGCCACAACCTCTCTACCGGTTCTACGCAAGGACTTGATCGTCAACCTTGATCAGATAAAACAATCCCAGGATTACGGAGCCAATGCGGTTCTGCTAACCCGTAAGATCCTCAGGCCATCTCACCTCGCCAAGATGATAGAGCTATGCCTAAACCTGGGAATAACCCCATTTATCGAAGTCGCAAGCCAAGATGAAATGGCAGACATCACTTCCGACAACCGAATTATTGTGGCCATAGCCAATCGAGATATTGGCCGCAAAGAGCTCGATATCAACAGCGGATATAAAAGTCTGAATTTAATTGACCACCTGCACGCCAACGTCGGGGCACGAATTAGCGCTAGCGGTATATCTTCAGCAGAAGACGCCAGTAAACTTATTCAGGCAGGCTTCGATGGTTTACTTATTGGTACATCGATCCTCAAGGCAGCTAATCCTGCTCAAGCTGTCCGTGAGATCACCAGCATTCATCAATAACGAATAAATATAATGAAAAAACCTACCTTGCCAATCCATCATGGGTTTATCACATCAGTAGCGACGTTTGTCTTTGTACTTTTTTCGAGTCATCTATGGGCACTTGAAATTACCGGTACCGTGGGTCTGGAAAAGCGTCATTTTAATGATCAAGAAAGCTTTTTAAATCAGGATGACGGGGGGTTATCGTTAAAATTTCAGGCCGAAATACGCCATAAATGGGATGACAACCAGAAGGTTATCACCTTTGTACCTTTTTACCGTAAAGATCAGACTGATGACGATCGAACTCACGGTGATATTCGCCAGCTGGATTTTATCGCTGTGGACGATAATTGGGAGTATCAATTGGGAATAGGCAGAGTATTTTGGGGCGTGGCGGAGTCCTCCCATTTAGTCGACATTATCAACCAAACCGACGCGGTAGAAAACATCGATGGAGAAGATAAACTAGGCCAACCCATGGTCAGAGCTAGCTACCTCTACGGAGACGGTGCCGTAAGCTTGTATGTTTTACCCTATTTCCGGGAACGAACCTTTGCCAGCGCAGAAGGTCGGCTTCGTCCACAACTTCCTGTTAATACCGACGATGCACAATATGAATCATCCAAGGAAAAAAATCATATTGATTACGCGCTTCGCCTGCAACATACCATCGATGAGATCGATATCGGTTTATCCTATTTTGATGGAACCTCTCGCGAGCCAGATCTTATCCCCAACCTGATCAATCACACCTTAACGCCCTACTACCCTCAGATAACACAATTGGGCCTGGATCTTCAGTTTACCGGGGAAGAATGGCTGTGGAAGCTTGAAGCAATCAATAGAGAATTTAAACATGATCGTTTTCATGCTGAAGTCGCGGGTTTTGAATACACCATCCCCCGTTTCATGGAAAGCTATATGGATTTGGGACTTTTACTTGAATACCATCATGACTCTCGAGGAGAAGTAGCCGCCGCCCGCTTGCAAAACGATTTATTCCTGGGCTCGCGCATGGTATTCAATGACTTAGGTGATACCGAATGTCTATTGGGCGTTTATTTAGATCAAGACAACAACACCAAAAGCTATAACATTCAATTTAGCCGACGCTTCCACGACGTATTTAAATTACATGTGGAAGCGCAGCTATTTGAGGACGTTGATAAAACCGATCCGCTTTATGACCTAAGAAATGACAGCTATATTTCCGTAGAGATGGAATACTTTTTCTAATATTGCTAAGCGGCCGAAAGCGAGTTTAGGGATTCCATAAAACTGTGGTGCCTACAAATGGCTTCAGCCTTACTACTAACACCAATCTTCTTGTAAATATTGGACGTGTGAAATTTAATCGTTCTTTCACTGATGCCCAGTATTTTACTGATCGTCCAGTTATCCTTGCCTTTGATAATCCATTGCAATACTTCTTGCTCCCTTGTCGTCAATCCGGATTCCTGGAACTGCTTTGAAATCAGATGTAAACGCGAAACCCCAGACAGTAAATGCGGCAAAATAAACATAAAGATTTTTTTATGCCGCTCCTGTAACAGCGCCCTATTTGAGTGCAAACACAAAAAGCTCACTTCAGATCGATCATGATCCCCAATAATGACTATATAGTCATCATCAAGAAAATATAAAAAGGGCATAGAATCTACAGGGGAATAGGTAATACTGTTTAAATCAGGCAAGTGCTCTTCACGCATCGTTGCAATAACGTATTCACATCTGCCACATTCCCGGTTAAACACACCCAACGCACTGTCACGTATTTCCAGTAGGGATTCTACGTTAATCAGTAGTTGTAATCCCAAAGCGTCGGAATCCATATGTTGCAATTGGTAGACCACATCAATCATTGTTTTTATGTCGTTAGCATTCAAACCTGAAAGTTGCTTACTGTCTACTTCGAGTCTCTCTGTATCTCTCACACTGTGTTGGTTAGCAGTCAACATATTTGCTCCTGTTATTAGCTTTTCACTCTTGGTGGTGAATCTGCTTTTATTATTGTATTCATCCTAAATACTGCCAGGTTTTTATACCGACCCTACTTGGCTATTTCAAGCCCTCCCTAGGGGTAGTCCCGCTAAAAAATAACAAAATGTCGTCTGTATTATTTTTTATTTAGGAGAGAATTTTCTGATACACTACTGGATACGTAATCAATAGCGATTGAAGTTTTTCACACGGTCCACGAATAACTTCTGACCCATCAGTCAGAAACTAAAATATAATTTTTTATATTCTTGAAGCTCGTCACACTCCCCAAGCTTGACCATGCGGTCACACTTGAGGGCGCAAATAAAAGAAAGCGATGTACAATCTGTACAAACAGGAAAATAATCTGACCGCACCAATACTGGGCGCAAGATAGAAATAGTACTAAATTACTACAATAAAAATATTACGTATTACTCAGTAACAAATCGAAAAAGACAAGCTTCCGTAATTGACTAAACATTAAAACGTAAAACGGTTTTTAATTTTTCCGGAGCCACTTTTCTGGCATCTGAAAGGTATACCTCCCTATGTACTTTCGATAAACGGCTATAACCTTCGGCCTCGGCGAAGGCTTCCATTATCTCAAAGGTTGCAGGTTCATCTTCAAACTTGCCAACATGAAGCATCTGAATGCACTTACCTTCTTCAAAGCTTTTGAATTCCACTTCATCCAATAACGGGTTTGGCTTCTTTTGCTTTACGGTTTCCAGAATATCACCAAATAACACCTCGTCCACAAAGTCCGGCTGGCGAATCATAACCTCGTAAACAAAGTCTTCTTGTTTAACTGTACCGTCAAAAGTCTTTTTGGCTTCATCATTAATATCCCAAACGCCTTCCAAGGGATAAACCGTATAGTCATAGTAGCCCTTGGGTTTAACTGCCATTTTCTTGGGCAGCATTTTTATCCCATAGGCGACTGAGTAAAGAGTCCCCACAATATCGGAAAAGCGTTGTTCGGCAGGGCTACCCTCTCCGCGCAGGGTAATAAAATTGAAAGCGGGAACCTCTACCAACTCAGGTTTGGCTTTTGGCAGGTAGAGGGCTTTTTCCTGCTTTCTCCATTCGTGTTTATCCGACATGGTCGTCCTTTGATCAAATAATAGCAGGCTGGATATTAAGCTTTCTTAACGTATTTCGGCGTAATTTTGATAGCGCCAACACCGGGCACCTTACAGTCGATATTGTGATCATCCGCACTTTCTACCAGGCGGATATTCTTGATTTTGGTACCAATCTTCACCACAGAAGAAGAACCCTTAACCTTAAGATCTTTAATCACGGTTACACTGTCGCCATCGCTCAAAATAGCGCCATTGGAATCTTTAACGATCAGGCGGTCTTCATCCTCTTCAGCATTGATGGGCCATTCATAGGCGCATTCAGGGCAGATATAGCTAGGACCATCTTCGTAAGGGTATTCTGAATTGCATTTTGGGCAATTGGGCATGGAGGTTCTCTTTGGGTAAATCGAAAGCGCCTATTATCCAATAAATAGAGAAGGTAATAAATGGGAAGTTAGAGCGACCGCTCAAAGCCAATTACCAGCTGTAACCCATCGTATCCAGAGTTATCAGGGAACAGATTGGCATTGGAGATATGAAACCACTGCACTGAAGCAGTCACGCGCTTCTTGCTACCCGCCGGCACCACAATGCCGGAGCCCAAAAACAGGGTAAAGTTCTCATCGCTACCATCGGCAGGAAATGGCGGCTTCGAAACCATATACTGGAAGCCACCGCCGCCTTCATAATAGTAATTGATGTTCTTCGCCGTTGAGAAGGACTTACGCAAGGCAAGATCAACGCCTAACGAGTGAGAGCTCCCACCTTCTATATCTGATGAAGGATTGTTATCCGCCACAGCATTAACATCGTAGTAGGAATAGACTACATTGGTTAATAAGATGAGGTCATAGGGCACTACCGCATAACCCATCCCCAGAGATAGCCGATAGGGATCGCCTTCATCGTTAAAGTGTACAGCAGGTACAGAGCCGGACAGATGCCAAAAGGAAGGATTGAATGAAGTATTCAATAACAGATCGGAAAAATAGCTGCTACTTTCTTTCTCAGAACCAAGGGACACGGAGGTCCACAGAGATAGAAACACCGCAAGCGCGGCCCGTTTAAATGCCACAATGTTGCTCTTCCCAGCGCCTCTAATATTGTTGTATGCATCCTAAATTTTATACCAACATCAGATAACCTGCCCTTATTTCAGACTACCCTCAAATGGCAACAACTCTCTAGGGAGCCTCAATGCTCTGAGGTATTACCGCCTCCGGAAAACCATATTTCATGGCAAGCTTTTTCATTCTGCCATCTCGCCTCAACCTCTCAACCCCCAGATCAAATGCTTTACTAATCGCCAGGCTGTCGTCACGGCGAGGAGAAAAAGCGATATAGGTGTTGGCAGACTCTGTGGCTTGACCTGCTTCTCGTAAAAACCCCGACACTTTAAGATTTTTGGCGGTATACCATACTACGGGAGGGCTATCGGTTATGACATCAATACGACCGCTCAACAATAGCTTGATGTTACGTTCAATAGGGTTTTTCCCCGTTAGCAGATGGATACGTGAAGCATCCAATGTGTGGTCTTTGACATACTGGTCTAACCCCTCACCGTAGGAATATCCCCTGACGACTCCGAGGCGTATTCCCTCCAATGACGCTAGATTTTTATAGCGCCAATCAGATTCAATCCGGGTAAACATGGTATTGCCAGAGATGATCATAAGAGGGTAACGAGGATACAGAAAGTCAGGGGCATCTCCGTGATAAGCACCTACAACACCGTTGATCTCGCCTGATCGAGCCATGGCAAGGGCCCTTTGCCAGGGCATTTCAATATAGCGCACCCGGTAACCTGCGGGCTGTAACGCTAGGTGAGCTATATCAATCATAAAGCCAGGCAGTGGGTCGTCTTCGCCACAGTTAATCGGGCACCAGCGATCCGCTGCCAACACGACGACTTTCGTCTCAGCAAAGACACAAAAACTAAAGCATAGCGTTAGGAAGCATAGAAGCCTCATCTTCATGCCTTCTGCTTATAAGAAAGGGGCACAGAGTAGTGACTATCAGTATAGCTATTTTCCGGGGGCAGACGCTGCGGGTCTGCCCCCACACTACTATCCCTGAGTCTTTAAGAACTCCAATAGCCGAGGAAACACATCGATATGCGAGTTTACCCCCATAAACAAATCATTATGGGCATAGTCAGGTACTTCGAATAATGAGACATCTTTGTCCGGGTAGTAGGTTTGGAGAATATTATAATAGGTCTGAATTGAGTCATACCAACAGCGGTTCTCCTTGCCTGTACACAACAGCATGGGAATATCGATATTTTCGACCTTATCGAGATAGTTGATTCTTTGCTTATGATCCTCATTATTAGATACCGCGGCACTGTGGTGCATCATTTTTTCCAGATGAAAATAGTAGGAGATAGGCAGAGGACCAAAGTATTCCGTCAGCTTATCATGGGTATCCGGGTGAATATGCTCATGTTTGAATATGGTTGATTCATGACCAGAACCAATAATAAAACTCATCAGGCGGCAAGTGGGATTATCACACTGGTTCTGGCTAACAGCACTTCCCAGTATTGAGAGGTATTCACTGGTTTGAAAGTCGATTTCGGCGGGATCGACGGAGAAATGGCTTAGTTTGAGCACACTGTTAGCGAAATGAGGAATGCTATACAGCTTGGCAAAAGAGCCAAATTCCAACCTTGGGCTTAACCCTAAATTTGCAATAATAGCGCTTTTAATCCCCTCAACCTGTTGATCTGCCAGTGCCATAGAAAATGCCAGAGAACCAACACAATGTGCAATCACATGAATATCATCATGCAGACTGTTAGCGCGAACATGCTCAACAGCCAAGGGAATATCGAACCTGCATACATCATCCAGATTATGGCCCATTTCCACATAACGCTTGCCATAGACGGCACTACCACGCCAGTCCAGTAACCATACATCACCAAAACCATTGTCCAGCAAATAACTCACAGGGTTATACCATTCCGGGCCCGCAAACATTTTGTAAGAGCTGGTCAACCCATGAATCATCAATATCGGTGGAGCCTCTTTGTCGCGACAGAAGCGATGCAAGTAGATATCGATATTGTCGGGGGTTGTTAATACAAAACTCTGCACGTCACAGTCTGTTACACCGCTGTAATCAATATTATCAATTCTCATAACTATTTCCTTAACTCAGCCCTTGAACATCGCTGATAAGAATCCCAAACGGTTAAATACCGTTTTAAACTTAGCCAAGGCTTTTCGCTTCTCGCGTAAAAACGGGATGATATCTACATCCTCTTTAATGTCTTGCCAGGACCAGATATTTCTTCGTAGATAGAGGTTTAGGTAATTTTTTACAAAGGGGATGGTTAAAAATGCTATCCACATCATTTTGCTTTTCATTTTTCCCTTGTCATCCAACATTGGCCTGAATGTCATATCGGCTAACTGGCTGCGAAATAATTCCGCAAAAGGTACTTCTATCATCCCGGCAAAGAGTGTCTCTCCATCTCGCTCAATGCTTATCAATAACTGAGAAACTTCAAAAAACAGGTTCTCAATCGATTTGTTAACTTTCATGCCCTTTAAGCTATAGATATCTCCCTGCTGAGACCTCAGCTCTACGTGGTACACCAAAAATAACAGGGATTCCTTTTGCTTCGGCCGATAACCGCTGAACGGAGCTATTTCAAAGAAACCATTACTGACAGCTAAAGGAGCCTTATCCAGCATTGCACACCGCACTTCTCCAGTGAGAGACACCTTTTTTGAGCTAAAGAGTTCAGAGTAACTGCCAACATGCAGAGTAAAATCTGTGTCTATAGCACAACTCTGCTGACGACCTTGTTCATAAGCCGTACGATAGTCTTCATCACTGCTTATATCCTGCCAGGGGGAAATATATCCTGACATTCTCTCAGAAACACAAAACAGGTCACCGGTATCTTTCGTTGAATCCCGATCCAGTAAACCATTTTCCTTGAAGACCTCGTCCATTCCCAGAAACAGTTCCGGGGTAATGGCCGGGAAAGACAAACCGTGATTGTTCAGAAATTGCTGGGTATAGGAGGTTTTAACCGGTGGTGCAGTCAATAGAATTTCTATAAAGGACGGTTGCTTGTCAACTTCATAAAACAGAGGTTCATATCGTGCCAGAGGCATGTCCGGCTGTTGTTTAAACAGTGCCAGCATCTTTTCACGCCATTGATCAAACGGTAGCACCTCAAGTTTATTGCCATTAAATCTGGCCCAAGTGCTCACATCGTCAAGACTGGCAGCATAGGGATTGGCAATATGAAATACTTCACCGGCATTATTCGATTCGCGGGCAATACAATCAATTGCCTTGGCAGTGAAGTCGACCGGCACCAGATCCATATCGCGCATCTCTGGGCTGATACCGGTTTTTCTAATAGTCACCAACAAGTGAGTTAAAAAGTCAGAATGATTGATTGAGTTGGTGACGGCGTTGCCTGCAATAGTGCCCAGACGCACTATCTGAGCATTTAATCCACGCTCTACCGCACGATTAATCAACTTCTCACTTGCCCATTTCGACTGTTGATAACCTGTAGGAATCCCCGCAGGGGTACCCGTTGCCACCGTCTCGGCATATTCATTTAATTGGATGTGCTGAGTACCATGCAATACCCCCAGGCTGGAAATATAAATCAGCTTCTTGTGCACACGTGTTGCACATAACTTAATCAGCGTTCTGGTGGACTCTACATTGGCTTGTTTTATTCGGTTGTAGCTTTCAAAGAAATTGACATTGGCGCCACAGTGAACCACTCGGGTAATGGTATCCTGCAGAGAATTCCACACCTCATCCTCAAGCCCCAACAAGGATTTGCCAAGATCACCGGCCAGAACATCAATTCTGTCTAATTCTTCGCTAGAAAATGACAACTTGTACTGCTCAGCTGTTGCCCTGAGACGGTCTTTTGCCATGGCTGAGTCGGCAGCCCTGATCAGGCAGGTGACACGAGCCTCCCTCTCCCGTAGCAGCTGCTTTAAGATATGCACTCCTACATAACCTGTAGCCCCGGTTAACAGAGTGTTTTGGGAAGTACCTTCCGCTGTATGCTGCCAACCTTCAAGTAGTGGCATATCATCATAAGATAGTTCGATATCCTCAAGTATCTCCCGGTAAAGCTGGTTTTTACCTTGATAAGTATCCCGCGTTAACCCTGTGTTCAAACGATCACTGATAAATGCCAACAGTGCGGTAAAGGTGGAATTTTCGTAGACCTCTTCCATGGCCAGGTCCAGGCCGAAGGTTTGATTGATCCTGACCAGAAGACCTACAGCCGCAAGCGAATCCCCACCCGACTCAAAGAAATCTCCACAGGGCTGGGTCGCCTTAAGCTCCAGGGATTGACGCCATAAGTGCTCAAGCGTGGTGGTAACCGAGGAATCAATTACTCTACTAGCTCCCTTATCTTTCTCATCATCAATAAAACACGCCGCTAGCAGAAATGCCGCTTCTTTTCTGCGATCAACGGCTATTACACTCTGCTGTGAATTTTTAGCCGATGTATGGTTTGTGAAAAAACAGTTGACCTTGACCTCAACCAACTTATCAACAGGGATGTTCTGTAACCCATCTGAAAATTCAAGGTGTAAGCTACGGCCAACGGCCTCAAGAAAATCACGGCCTGGTTTATTCCTGCATGTATCTTTATAGTCAAAACTGACCGTAGTGGCCCCCATCTCCCGGCAAATGGAATAGATATGGTTGAGGATATGCACTTCTATGCCGCGGCCCAGCACGCGACAACTGACAAGAAGATTTCTAACAACCAGGTGGCGATCCCGAACAGCGAACAGAATAAAACCAATAATGCCGTAGTCCCCAAAGCGATCACGACAACTTATTACATAACCTTCAAAGCCCTGCTTATCCAGCAAGTCCTGTAGCTGAAGCTCATTAAGCCGCTCACCGGTCAAGTTAAACTGGTTGGTTCTTTGCGTTAATTGACTCGCCCGTTTGATATTACTGCTATCAACAAAGAACAATGAGGTTTCCAGGTTAAGATCCTGAATAAAGGCTTCGATATCCGTATGCTGGGAGCGATTCTTCTTCCTGCTTACCTCCTCCCGGTAGACTCTTGTACGGTCAAAATCGCTGCTGAACTCATGGGATAACACCCATAAGTTGTCTATCCAAGCTGAAAGTGCTTCTGCCTCGGTAGGTATCTGTAGCGATAACACCTGTGGAGCCGAGAACTGCATCTTTTCGATCTCAACCGGGTTGTCATCAATGAAGACAAAGGAATCCAAACCGAGATTCAGCTCTTCAGCCAATTCCCGGACATTGCCCGATTTATCGCTCCAATTGATCTTATGGGAAACTATATGCTCCATGCTCAGCGGCATATCCTGGCGGCTATTAAATACCCGTAGCACCTCCTCTTCATTATTCTTGGAAGCCAGTGCGAGTAACCCACCGCGCTTTTGAATGGAGACCAGCTTTTCCTGAAACCGCTTGTGATGCTCGGTTATCTCTAGACCCTCAACACCATCTTCACCCACCACGCCTTTCCACAAGGTGTTATCACAATCCAACACAAACACCTTGGGCGCTATGGTTGAATGACAGTAAGAAAATGACAGCATTTTCCTGGCTAACACGTTATAGAGTTCTGCTTTATAGGGTATATGGGCAAGCTTCTCGGCATCTGGATCAAACAGGTGCTGATCAAACTCGCCTTCAAGATTCACAACGGAAACCGAAGACAAATCAGCCAGCTTTTCCATTAACCTTTTGTTAGCCTCTACCCAGAAGCTATTTGCAGCTGTAGAAGGACACAGGATAATTTGGTGATAAACCGATTTATTGTTTACCGATGCTGAAACAGCGTCGGCAATCTCATCAATAACTGTTGAAACATCCTCTTCCGATACCTCGACAGCGGCCTTATTTCTAAAGAAGTCTTCCATCCGCAGAAGAACATTCATTCCTCCTGGCCTTTTATGCTCCCCAGGTAATATCAGAGACTGAATCACCTGCTGATAGGGATAAAGTAAGGTATCAATTGATACGTCCTTTGCCTTGGATAACGACGCCATGGTTTTCTTGAAGGGGTCCAGGGTAAAAGATCCCACCACATGGACACTAAGGCTCTGCCCTTCTTCCTCGGTAGAACCCTCACTCTCAACTAGAGATTCCAGATAGGCATCATCATCGCCACAGATGATATCCAGCATCTGCAAGAACTTGGGGCTCGATTTATCCACAGCAGTTTCGTCGAAGATGTCTTGCCCATACTCAATCTTTACTGATGCAGCAGATTGTCGTTCCTGTACAGTTATCCACATATCCATATCGGAATGGGTAAACTCACCATAAACCGCTGCCAAATGCATATTATGGTGTGTCGCATTCAAATCGACTGCACGCAGATGATTAAATAACACCTGGATTCTCGGCGGTCTGTCCCCCTGTTTTGCCGTACTTGTATACAAATCCCCTATCGGAAAAAAACGCCACTTAAGAGCCGTTTTAATTTGTTTTCCCACATCAACGACTAACTCAGACAAGGACGCATGCTGCTCGGCATCGAAACGAATAGGCATAGGACGGGATAAATAGCCCATCGCGCCTTTATGAAATTTACCGGGTCTGACATCCACAGGAAGACCTATAACAAACTTGTTCTGGCCCGAGACAGCATTAACAAACAATTGGGCCGCTGCGGTATAGATTGCTGTTGTTGATATACCGAGAGACTTGGCTTTAGTATTTACAGCATCGACAACATCCTGCGGGATATCATATTCCCGATGCATTAGCTTCATGGTTCGCTTTAGCAGCGGTATATCCTTACCAAAATCTATATCTTTAAACCCCTGCAGCGATGTTAACAACTGCTCTTTGCGTTCGTTATAACGCTCGATGCCTTTGTCCTCTAATGCGCTATAAGACTGGGCATCACCCACCGCGGCATATGGAAAATCTCCTAAGAGATTGCCCAGCTTAAGTTCATAGTAATGACGAAACTCCAACCCAAACAGTACTGTAGATCGAAAGTCGGCAATAATATGGTGCACGGTTAACACAAAAATATGCTCTTCCGGTGCAACTTTGCACACTGAGCATAAAAAAGGCGGATTTTCGAAAATATTGAAATGTGTATTTAGATTTTTTCGGTAGATATTTTTGACTTCATCAAACGGCACCTCAGTGTCCGAGAAATCAAAATAGGGAACAGAGAACTCCATTTTATCACGAGGCAGAATATGCCTAATAACACCTTCCGGTGTGCGTTCAAAACAGGATCTAAAGCTATCGTGACGTTGAATAATCCCTTCGATAACTTCCGCACCAATATCGTGCCTGTATGCACCAGTAAGTGAAAACATCCCCCCAAGGTTGAATGCCAAATCCAGTGCACCTGTTAGACCACTTAAGCGAGCTATTCGGCTCTGGTCATTGGTTGCCCTGTGGGTTGATTCAAATGTGACCTGTTTATCTTTCTCATAATCATTAAAAGACATTACCTGCTCCAATAACTTCTGTCCTTGCGACGCGACGAATCTTATCGACTTTTATAAGCCGAAACCACTTAAGGGAAGAATCTATGGAGCAGTTTATATTGCTGAAATGAAGGGATTGTTAATTTTTGAACCCATAAAAACAACATGGAATTCTGGCATTCGACAGCACTAGCTGGCTGCACATCTAACTAAAGCAAACTGCCTTTTATGTATTTCTTCGGAATAGATTCATAATCAACTCCCTCTAAACACCGAACATTAACAGCCCATCCATCGAAGGGCTCAATGCCAGCTTGAATTTCCTTGCTTATATAAATCTCCTTATTACTTAATCAGTTACAGAATAAACTGCTCCATCTTACGACTTACACATTAACATCAGGAATCGGACAGCGAATAACCCGCACGAGGAAAGTGCACGTGCAGCAGCCCCAA
Organism: Maricurvus nonylphenolicus; assembly: GCF_042854845.1. Classification (GTDB taxonomy): domain Bacteria; phylum Pseudomonadota; class Gammaproteobacteria; order Pseudomonadales; family Cellvibrionaceae; genus Maricurvus; species Maricurvus nonylphenolicus. The sequence goes on from NZ_AP031498.1 coordinate 4,232,894, forward strand.
ATCTTTAGATTCTCTGGCCAAAACGATACGTTTATCGCTACATGCAACCAGGATACCCTCCACGGGCACTATACCGTAATCAGATGGGGCTACTGTGACACTTTTGCCCACTAACTCGGGCTTAGTACTCTCTTCATTAGGCAATGGCCGAGGCTCTGATTCTCTGGCAATGTTAAATACCTGATTTTGAGAAATCTGCTCAGAATTACCATGTCCTATTTGTGTGACACGCTGATACCAATCTTTTACTTTGGGGCCAGCGTTAAGTTCTCTTCGACTACAGAATACATGCAACCATAAAGGATGGTAAGTTGCAAAATCCGCTATGGAAGGTTTGTCACCAGCAATCCAAGGCTGATGCTGCAATCGTGCTTCCAGCTCATCCAGTAAGGAGTGAATTATTTTTACCGCTCTATCCCCTTTTGGCGGCCGCACGGTACCGCCTTGCATTAGGCTTTCTCGATCTTTGGCAAAACGGTACATGCCTAGCGGCCCAAAAGAGCGCAACATGGTTCCCAGTATCCGCAGAGGAGGAACCGCACCCACTGCCGCAAAAAATGCTTCTTTTTCAGCCTTGTCCATAAGTGCCTTTGACTGATCATCCAGCTGATTTACATCCAGACTCGGCTCGTTAGCCAAGTCAGACAATTCATCGGCGATCAAAGCACTGTCACAAAAAATATCCGCACCAATCTGAGCAACAGGAATGCGTCGATAACCGCCTGTTAATGGATCAACCGTGGCCCTAGGAGGTTTTACCGATGTCAGCGAAGAATACCAATGCATGTTAGTTAGCCCTAACATCAAGCGGATTTTTTCTGCATAAGGGGAGAAATCGTAATGATGAAGTATCAGCGAATTTTTCATATTGAATGAGCGTCTTATGGTTTGGACAAGAAACGTGGTACGTTGATATCACAAAAACGTGACTATTTATAGAGAAGAATAAAGTGATGGCCCAAAGCTAAGCCCCTGCCAGATGCCTACCCCCATCCACTGACAAGGTTCGACCAGTGATATATCGGCTGTTGATCAAATAATCCAGAGCCACCACGGCTTCGGGAAATTCGGGGTCAATCGCCATTAAGGGTTTTTCAGCGCCTTGTCACGATAAGCTTTATCGTCATCAGGATTAAAAGCTATCAACGCCGGTTAATATAATCAGTGAGTTCATTGTTTTACTCAGTTAAGAAATTCTGCGCGGGTGTGCGGGTTACGCTTGAAAGCACCGCCCAGCGCCGTCGTTTCGGTTTCAGAATTGACATCCATCACGCCGCGAGACTTCACACAGTAATGGGAGGCCGTGATAGTGATGGCAACATTTTCAGTGCCAAGCAGGGTTTGCAGGGCGATAAGCACCTGTTGCGTCAATCTTTCCTGAACCTGCGGCCGCTGGGCAAAGAAACGTACAATGCGATTTATTTTAGACAGGCCAATAATCTTGCCTGCCGGAATATATGCAACTTTCGCCATCCCGTCGATGGTGACAAAATGATGTTCACAGGTACTGGTGACACTAATATCTCTCACCTTAACCATTTCCTCAACGCCCATCTTGTTGTCTATAACCGTTAACTTCGGAAAGTTCCGATAATCCAGGCCAGAGAAAATCTCTTTAACATACATTTTTGCAATACGATGGGGTGTTTCACACAGGCTGTCATCCGTAAGGTCCAGGCCCAGTGTTGCCACTACCTCGGACATAAGCCCCTTAATGCGTTCGTATTTTTCCTGCTCCGTCAGCCCGGTATCGACCAGAGGCGTTTCCAGGCCCAACTCAATCAGCCGGTTTCTGACAGCCAGTGCTTCGCAGGGCAAACCAGCGGTGGTGTCTGCCGGGGAGAAGGTTTCTAAAGTCGTGTCTGCTGCTGAAGAGGAAAGACTGACAGCTTCTGCGATAGACTGCTCAGAGGTTTGTGTTGTGTTCATGGGCGCCTCTTTATCTCTGTAATGTATGTCTGTGAATAGCAACGATGGTTACACGCCATTGATTCACTCTTTATGTAGATCCATGGTAAGCGATACTGAATCAGCAAAACGCAAGGCATGGGGTTTATCAATCGTGACCGATGCATAACTTACCGAGCTGTGTTCTGAACTGATATCAAGCACATCCGAGACCAGCTTCTCCAGTAGCATAAAACGCCCCTCTTCCACTTGCTGGATAATGCGCTTGGTAACGGTTTTGTAATTAACGGCATCCTTTACCTGGTCACTGAGCGCCGCTTTATCTGCCGGGTAGTGAATAACAACATTGATCACTACATCCTGCTGTTTTTGTCGCTCTTCATCGTTAAAACCAATATAGGTTCTGAGCCTCAGGTTAGTGATTTTTATTTTCGCTTCGCGAACGGACATGCTTACTCCATGATTAGGGTTTATACGAGCTTGAAAGGAAGCGCTTGTAGACCACCAGCCAGAGACGATAGGCAAGTTCTGCCAGTGGTTTAACAGGCCTTGATGACAATAGGCGAGTGAATCGGTGCAGGGGCGTGTATTGCCAGGCAGCTAGATTTGCATCGAGACCAGTTAACCACTGACCGTCAGCCGTCCGCAAATGGAGCCTGTCGAGTAGATCCCGCTTGTCTGGAATACCACTAAAATCATCGATTGCATGAATATCATTCAAACGCAGCTCATCACTGGCAAGCCGCCGCAATTTGCATACCTCCGCCCGGCAAATGGGGCAGTTTCCGTCATAGAAGAGCTCTGCAGCAGTATCTTGTGCCTGTGTCGTGTCCACGCTGGGCCTAGTCCAATCCAAGTCCAATAAGGGGTTAGAGGCTTATACGGCTTAAAAGGTGAGTTGGATCAGCTGGGATCATGTGACCGATCAGACACGTCACAAACGTGCTTGAACTGGCTATCATTAGGGACATGCCCCAAGTTATATTGCCATAGGTGAAATATGAAAATACTGATAGTCGGCGGATCTGGAGGAATAGGCCTGGCGATTGTAAGGACATTTTTACAGCACTATTCTGACGCTGACATCATTGCCACCTATCACAATCATCTACCAGGTGTAGAAAATCCGAGACTTCGCTGGGTGCAGCTGGATATAACCGATGAACAACAAATAAAAGCGCTTGCCGCCGAACTTGGCTCTATCACTATTCTGATTAATGCAGTTGGCATGCTACATAGCAATAACCACAAACCGGAAAAGAGCATTAAGCAGTTTGATGCTGACTTCTACAACCAGAATATAGCCCTGAATACACTGCCGAGTATCTTATTAGCTAAACATTTTATGTCTTCACTGCGCGCCGCAGAGCAGACGTACTTTATTGCACTTTCTGCCAGAATAGGAAGCATCACAGATAATGCCTCAGGCGGCTGGATAAGCTACCGTTCGTCAAAAGCTGCCCTAAATATGGCGATAAAGACGATCAGTATCGAATGGAAGCAAAAGGTACCGACATGCTGTGTTTTGTTATTTCATCCAGGCACCACGGATACAGGGCTATCGAAACCTTTTCAGAGAAATCTGCCTGAAAGCCAACTTCATTCAGCTGAATTCACAGCGGCTGCCCTGTTGAATATCATTAACCATTCAAGCAGCGATGATTCAGGGAAGTTTGTTAGTTATGACGGTTCTGAAATTGAGTGGTGATATTAGGATTCTTAATTGACTTTACCACCAGGAACCTTCATCCCTCTTCTAGGTGTAAAAGTCCCTCCCTTCCCGTCAGCAAATACAAAGGGAACAGACCGGGTTTTGAAGTCATCATTTCTTCTAATCACAAAGTGAAGGTGAGGCCCTGTGGAATACCCCGAAGAACCAGACCGAGCGAGTTTATCGCCTTCTTTGACTTTATCACCCACTTTGACCAAAGCGGTACCCTGCAGGATATGAGCATACACAGCGTAGGTACCATCCTCATGAAGCACCATTACTAAATTAGCCTTATCAAGAAAGAACTGATCTCTACCGCCCATATGATAGTCATCCTTCACCCAGATGACCGTACCTCCCCTTGCCGCACCAATATAGGTACCAACTTGCATCGCAATATCAACAGCATAGATACTCGGCGGTTGAGAATGGGAAAACCTGCCATTGAATGATTGCGTGATTCGATATTTTTGACCGGACACAACCGGAACGAGATAACGATAACTGTCTGTAGTCTTATTGGGATCTCCCAGAACCCAACGGTATCGATACTCAGGAATCTTTCCAGAACTCTTGTGTAATACAACCGAAGTGAGTGCCGGTATAACTTGTTTATGTCGTGGGCTGCCGAAGAGGGTAGATTCAATCTCTAATTCAATAGGCGCGTGGAGGGGATTATTTACAACCAACGTATTATACCCCTGCTCTTGTCCCGTAAACATTTTGGGGCGATCGACCTTCTTCTTAGCAGACTTGTACTTAACCGATTCCGACTCTATTTTCGAGCTTGGTTTCTTATCACTAAAAACCCACTTACCTGATGAGTCCTTGTACTTGTAGATAGCGGCGGAGAGATTTTCAGCTCCGAATATCAATAAAGCGACAAAAAGCAAACGAAACATTACAAACCTTGATCCTAAGAATTTCAGGTAAAATATCAAGAGCGCCAACTAGCAAAGGAAAAACCTTATCTGGCTATCTCTACAAAGCGCCCAATCAATCTTTCTCGATAATTGTGGTTAGATTAATAGGTGATTGAACCAGCTTTCGCTTGCCATTAATTGTTGGGTAGAAGATGTAATAGCCTTTATCTGGCTGCGAGGTGATTTTTCCATTGTTTACGTGGAATGGCTTTTCAAAACCCTGGACGTGAACCTCATAGTCTCCTCCCAGCATGGTATCCATTGTGCGACTGCTTCTGTTGATAAAATCGCAGCCAGCGATAAGTAAGACAGTCACACTCAGTACTATTAATTTAATGTTTTTCATACTCCCAATACCTCTTTAAAATTTTCAACAACTTTTGACTTATGATGATATCAACTTGATAGCCGGGGTCAGACCCCATAAATTTATAACCGGCGCAGCTTTGCTGCGTCCGGCATTGAAGGCGCAAAGTTGATTGACATATTAAGAATTTACACCCTCAGAAAATTTAAGTAATTCAGTTTGAGTTGCTGTAATTTTTCCGCTTGCAACAGCCTCAGTATATATATCAACAAGTCTCTGAATGTCGTCAGCGCTCAGCAGTCCGGCTTCTTTAGCAGACCGAACTGTTTCGACTATTTTATTAACAAGCAATTTAGATCGAATATTGCTAACTCTTTCTATAAGGAAAAAGGCTTGTGCGTTAGTTGGGTTTCTTTCAACCTTATCCCAAAAATACTCCATAGCTTCGAGAACACCAAACCTTCGACGCTCAAAACGGACAGAGGAAATATACATATCGAGGATTAAGTCCTTGCTAAAAACCCTTGTAAGCCAAGGCGCTAGCGCTAATTCAATAAACTTTCGTCGTTTTGTCCGGCTTAGATTTGTTATGAATAGAGTTCGAATAAGTTGCTGTGCTATGGTCGACCCTCCGGATCTTGGCTTTATCTTCACCACTCCCAGCATGCTTCTCACAAGAGACTTATAGCTAATTCCAGAGTGGATATAAAAATCTTTGTCCTCGATAAAAACAAGAAATTTCCTAATGTTATTCGTAGAAACTTTAAGCCTATCAGTTTCGTGTACTGCTAGTTTTGCACGATAAATAATGTACTCAGTATTCTCAGTTAAGGGTAATCCGATAGCTCTAGATATAAACTTATAAAATATGAGGCGAGATGTTTCATGAGTATCAAGTAATGATGATCTATAGATCATCATTGCAGGGATGAACCATAACAACCCCATTAAAAAAACAAAAATAGAGTTATATTCTGATGGAAATATTCCTTGATTTTGCTTTATAAAATAGGCACTCAAAAAAAGTACTACTGAACTAGAAATGATTGAGATAATCCAAAAAGGGTATGCTGCATATGTTAGCCACCCAGTGAATAGCTTTAAGGCTAGAGGCTGGTCTGCTCCTTCGACCCTCCAGCTTGGTAAAAGAAGCTGAATATTCCCGTAGCTTAGCCCTAGCATTCGTCTCAAAATAATTACTTTTCTTCCTGCAAATATTATTGCCCGTTGTCGGTCCGAAAAATACTTCAAACTAATAAATGAAAATCCAATTATTATAGACAGCAGGATTAATGAAATAATAAATGGTGGAATAATACCGCTAAAAATAGTCATTAGCTGGCCTGATGATCCAACTAACAAAGATCCTAAAGCAGCAGACGAAACAAGCGTTACATTTGATGCGTTCAGGAAAACCCTTTCTTCAGACTCTAGGTTTTTAGCTGCAACTTTATACTCTTCCAAAGCGATATCGCGGTTATCAAAATGGTAAGTGGGAAAGTGCTGTCGCCATCCCTTTTTATAGTCTTCTTCAATCAATGTGCGACTTCCATTCTATTGCTTGACGCTGCGATAAGGGGGGCGCGGGTTTTACGCACCCCATGGAGACTGCGCTTTTTTGGCAGCCGGAATGTACTAAGTGATAACCATGCTAGATTTAAATTCGCCCCTATGGGACTCCTTTTTAAAGGGCGTTTCAGACATAATCTGAACCCTATTAAAGTAAGGGGTTTCAGAAAGGGCGTATTGAAGATCTTTGAAGTGGCCATCATCCGAAAAAAGAAAATCTGTGTAATTAAGGTACATTGCATGAAGGCTATCGTTATAAACACCCCTTGAAAATTTCACCAGAGATTGGCTATAAGCCATTTTGGCTAAGGTAGATAGAGGGCCTTTATAGATTAATGGCTCCCAATTGCTTAGCGCATAATTAATTCTACATTTTGTTTTATCAAGGCCTATTTTTTCCACAAACTATTAGTTGTATCTTGATCTGGCCCGACATGACAACAAATTAACAAAATAAGATAGACAATCGATAATTTAAATATAGTTCTTAGCTCTTGCGTATACGGAGGGTCGTTTTTAATAAACTCTAAACTATTGAGCCACGTTTCTAAAGAATAATTAAACGAATCATCCTCTGATGTTGGAATAACTATATTGTCCTCTCCATTAATAACTTGATGAATCATCTTTGTGAAAGACTTTAAATATTTATTCCTACCTTTCAGTTGCTCAATGTCTACATTTATATATTTGTGATTCGTGATTGTGTCACGCCAAATATTAGCCAACAAACTTTGCGAGGAAAGTCTTACCCTTTTCTCTTCGGATGGAAAGCCTTGATTTATATAGTGAATAATTGTCTCTTCTGGAGAAGCCAGTAGCTCACTACTAAATAAACATTGTGCGAACTCTACAATCTCCCTTCGTCTTTCGGGGTCTGATGTTTGTAGTATTTCAAGCAGAGTTACTGGGGATATGCACCAACCTCTTCCTTTCAAAAGCTGTAATTCCTTTGTTTCAACAGCATCATGTGCAGTCATGATGTTCATAAGATAATTAACAGCAGATGTTTCGAAATACCATATTTGCACAGCGCTTCCTTTTCTCTTAACGCCGCCAACAGCTGCGGCTTTGTAGTTGGTTGGTGTTGCGCTAGCGTAGCGTTTAAGCGCATAAGCCAAGCAACGGAAATGCAGTCAGATGCTTGGCTTTGTTATGCTAACCGATTAATTAACAATTTCTTGGGTATTGTATGTGATTAATTTATTGCCAGAGAATATAAACCTTTCTTTTGTTTCCGACCTTTCATATTTAACATGAGAGCTAACAATTACAGGAAATGATATTCCTTCGGATGTAATTCTAAACCCCGGAATCACAGAGTGTATTCTATGGGATTTATACGCTCCAAATTTAAAAGCCACCTTTCTTAGCCCAATGGCATATTCCTTTTTTTGCTAATCACTACCTTCAAATTTCTTTGCAGCATTAGCATATTTGAAGCTTTCCACTTCAGAATAGATTTCAATAACAGTTTTTCTTGCATTATCTTCGTATCCAGAGCTGATTTTTGAATACATTAGATAAACCAAACACAAAGTAGCTGAAAAGGATATAAGAGCCCACTTTACTATCTTCACTAGAATTCCTTATGCATAACAGCTTGTTCTATGTTCCAGTGACGTGTTTAATTACGTCACTATGACCGTATATCTACAAAAGCTAAATTTTAAACTAATCGAATTCATACATATATTCAATTAGTTACCTGCTGGCGCTCACTAACCGACGTAATTAGTTACGTCAGTTTTCAGAAGCCAGAAAGAGAACCTCAAAACTACCCTTTCTACTCCCCATGTAGCACGCCACTCCCGTGCCACAACCCAGAAACCAAAAAGCCCCCAATGCTTCCACATCGAGGGCTTATTTTGGCTAGCTGAGTAAGCTACATCAACATTTACACGTTACCGTAACTCATCAAACGCTCATAGCGCTTTTCCAGTAGCTCATCAATCGGTACACCGCGCAAGCGATCACACTGCTCGATCAAACGCGCTTGCAGTTTGTCGGCCATGCCGTCGATATCGCGGTGGGCGCCACCCAGTGGCTCGGCGATGGTTTCATCAACGATGCCCAGGTTTTCCAGGTTGTCGGAGGTTACACCCATGGCTTCGGCGGCCAATGGGGCTTTATCCACAGTCTTCCAGATAATGTTGGCGCAACCTTCTGGCGAGATAACGAAGTAGGTTGAGTATTGCAGCATGTTGAGCTGGTCACCTACGCCAATGGCCAATGCACCACCGGAGGAACCTTCACCGATTACAGTGCAGATAATGGGGGTACGCAGGCGGGACATAACCGCGAGGTTTTGGGCGATGGCCTCGGAGATGCCGCGCTCTTCAGAGTCGATACCTGGGTAGGCCCCCGGGGTGTCGATCAGGGTCAGTACCGGCATTTTGAAACGCTCGGCCATTTCCATTAAACGCAGGGCTTTGCGGTAACCTTCTGGTTTTGGCATACCGAAGTTGCGTTTTACCTTATCGGGTACACTGCGGCCTTTTTCTTCACCGATGACCATGACAGGCTTGCCGTCCAAACGGGCTACACCACCAATGATGGCAGCGTCGTCACCGAAGTGGCGATCGCCATGCAGCTCGTCCCAGTCGGTGAACATGCGTTTGATGTAGTCAGCGGAGTACGGACGCTGTGGGTGGCGAGCTACCTGAACCACTTGCCATGGGCTCAGATCGCTGTAGATGTTTTCGGTCAGCTTGATGCTCTTTTCGCGCAGCTTGCTGATTTCTTCGGTGATGTTGAGATCGTTATCACTGCCTACCAGTTGTAGCTCTTCAATCTTGGCTTCCAGCTCGGCAATGGGTTGTTCAAATTCTAGGTAGTTGGGATTCATATCGACTTTCGTATCCAGTAAGTCTTTTCTTTTATCTTGTATGTTGTGTCGTCTAGCCTGGCCCACTTTATAACAACAAAGGGGGCAAATATTGCGCACTAAATGGCCAGCTACCATACGCGAATTGGGCGGTTGAGTCGACCACTTTTGACCTGTTTGCCCTATCGGCTGGCTGTTATGCCCGCCAGATCACACCGGGGTGTGATCTATTAACCTGCAAGGTTTAGGCCCTTTGGATGCGTGTATCAAAACACTAGCTGTACTGGAGACTCACCTTGTCCCGCCCGTAGGCGTTGCGTAGCTCCAGTAGCAACTCATCTTCGGGTTTTACCTTCCATTCATTGCCCAATGTCAGCTCACCAGCAGCATCCGAGCGACTATAGTGAACCGTTACCGGGCAATTGCCCTGACGATAGGGTTCAAGTATGTCAGCCAGATGACGGGCGAAGTTATTGGGCAGTTTTTCTGAGCTAACTTCCAATCTCAGACCACGGGCCATTTCCTGGCGCGCATCGTTAAGGCTGCGCACGGCATCGGCGCGCATCTTCAAGCCGCCACTGAAATCGTCGTAGCTGACCTGGCCATCGATAATCAGCATGCCGTCTTTAACCAGCTTTTCCCGGTACTCGTTATAGGTATCGGAGAAAATCGCCACCTCAATGCGCCCGGAGCGGTCATCAAGCTGGACAAAGGCCATGGTATCGCCGCGCTTGTTTTTCATCACGCGCAGGCCAACCACCAGCCCGGCAATATGCTGGGTGCTCTTTTCCGGTTTCAAATCGGCAATGCGGTTGGAAACCAGGTGCTTTAATTCGTGTTTGTATTCTTCGATGGGGTGGCCGGTCAGGTACAGACCCAGGGTATCCTTCTCGCCGTTAAGGCGCTCTTTAATACTCCAGTTACGCACCTTGCGGTACTCGTCATAGACATCGACACCGCCCTCGTCATCGCCACTGGGTACCAGCTCGCCAAACAGGTCGGTCATACCGGCGTTGGCGTTGGCGGCACTTTGCTCGGCGGCTTTTACCGCTTCGGGCATGGCAGTAAGCATTACTGCACGATCATAATCCAACTCCACTTTAGGGCCGATACTATCGAGGGCACCGGAGCGAATCATGGCTTCCAGGGCACGCTTATTGACCTTACGCGGGTCGATGCGAGCACAGAAATCGAATAAATCCTTAAAGGGGCCATCCTTGCGAGCTTCAAGAATATTTTCAATCGGGCCTTCACCCAGACCTTTAATAGCACCCAGGCCATAAATGATGTTGTCTTCCTCATCGACATTAAAGTAGAACTCACCGCTGTTGACATCAGGTGGCAGCGGCATCATGTCCATATGGCGACACTCTTCAATAAAGGTCACCACCTTATCAGTTTTATCCATATCCGAGGACATGGTGGCCGCCATAAAGTGCGCCGGGTAATGAGCCTTGAGCCAGGCAGTCTGGTAGGACACCACCGCATAGGCAGCCGAGTGCGATTTGTTAAATCCGTAACCGGCGAATTTTTCCACCAGGTCGAAAATCTTCATCGCCAGCTCGGGATCTACCCCCTCACCTTTCGCCCCTTCTTCAAAGGTCGAACGCTGCTTGGCCATTTCCTCGGGCTTTTTCTTACCCATGGCTCGACGCAGCATATCTGCACCACCGAGTGTGTAGCCCGCCAGTTCCTGGGCGATCTGCATTACCTGTTCCTGGTAAACAATTACGCCGTAGGTGGGTTTAAGAATCGGCTCGAGTTTTTCGTGCTGGTATTTGGCATCCGGGTAGGCCACTTCGGCGCGGCCATGTTTCCGGTTTACGAAGTCATCAACCATCCCCGAATCCAGCGGGCCCGGACGGAACAGGGCCACCAGGGCGATCATATCTTCGAGGTTATCGGGTTGCAGGCGTTTAATCAGGTCCTTCATACCACGGGATTCCAGCTGGAATACGGCGGTGGTTTCGGCTCTTTTTAGCAGCTTAAAAGTGGGGCCATCATCCAACGGAATGGCTTCGATGATCAGCGGCTCTTCGCCCAAGCGCGCACGCTTGCGGTCGATCATCTTTTTGGCCCAGTCGATAATGGTCAGGGTCCGCAGACCCAGGAAGTCGAACTTAACCAGCCCGGCCTCTTCCACATCATTTTTATCGTATTGGGTTACCAGGCCGGAACCGGTTTCATCACAGTAGAGTGGTGCGAAGTCCACCAGACGCGTTGGTGCAATTACTACACCCCCAGCGTGTTTACCCACGTTACGGGTGAGGCCTTCCAGTTGCAGGGCCACTTCCCAGATTTCCTGGGCCTGTTCGTCGCCGTCCAAAAATTCACGCAGCAGTTCTTCCTGCTCGAAGGCGACTTTCAGCTTCATGCCCGGGTCGGGCGGAATCAGTTTCGAAAGCTTATCGGCCAGGCCATAGGACTTGCCCTGCACCCGCGCCACATCGCGCACCACAGCCTTCGCGGCCATGGTACCGAAGGTAATAATCTGCGATACCGCATCGCGGCCGTAGTTATCGGCCACGTAGTCGATAACGTCTTCCCGTTTGTCCATGCAGAAGTCAACGTCGAAGTCGGGCATGGATACCCGTTCCGGGTTGAGGAATCGCTCGAACAGCAGGTCGTATTTCAGCGGATCCAGGTCGGTAATTTTTTGTACGTAGGCCACCAGCGAACCCGCACCGGAACCCCGTCCCGGGCCTACCGGAATATCGTGGTCTTTGGCCCACTGGATAAAGTCCATTACGATCAGGAAGTAACCGGGGAATCCCATCTGCATAATAATGTGCAGTTCGAATTTCAGCCGCTCGTCATACTCTTTGCGGATTTCCTGAAATTCCGGTTTGCTGGTATCAAACAAAAACTCAAGACGCTCATCCAAACCTTCCATCGATATCTTCTGGAAGAAGATATTGGTTTGCAGCATCACCTTGTATTCAGGTTCGCTCTCACGCCCAGCCCACTTCTCACTCATGGCCTCGGCGGCCAGCCCTTCCAGTACTGCGTAAGGGGTGTGATTTTTAAAGAAGGGGTCGTTCTCGAAATCGTCTGGGATTGGGTAATCTGGCAGGTAATAGGTACCCAGTTCAATATCCAGATTACAACGCTTGGCAATTTCTACCGTGTTTTGCAGGGCTTCGGGGATATCGGAAAACAGCTCGGCCATTTCCTCCGGGCTGCGCAGATATTGCTGCTCAGAGTAACGACGCTCGCGGCGCGGGTCATCCAGGGTACGGCCTTCACCAATACACACCCGTGCCTCGTGAATCTCAAACTCTTTCGATTCAATAAAGCGCACATCATTGGTCGCAACTACCGGGCAGTGGTATTGAGCAGCCAGATCTACCGCTGCATGCAGGTAATCTTCATCGCCACCACGCCCAGTCCGTTGAAGTTCCAGATAGAAGCGATTGGGGAAGTCGCGCATCCATCCTTGCAGCAGCTCTGCGGCCTGCTCGCGCTTACCATTGATTAAGCTCTGACCTACATCGCCAAACTTACCGCCAGACAGGGCAATCACACCCTCGGCATAGTCACTGATCCACTCGCGCTTTAGGTGCGGTACGGCCTGATGCTGACCTTTTTGATAAGCCAGGGATATCAGCTCGGTGACGTTCTTGTAGCCCTTTACGTTCATCGCCAGCAAGGTGATAACGCTTGGCTTGCCATCATCATCTGGGCTTTCAAGCAGGAAGTCGGCCCCACCTATCGGCTTGATGCCTGCGCCCTGGCAGCCCTTGTAGAACTTGATCAAGCCGTAGAAGTTACAGAAGTCGGTGATGCCACAGGCAGGCATGCCCATTTCAACCACTTTGCCCACCAGATTTTTGATCCGGACGGTACTGTCTGTCAGCGAGAATTCAGTATGCAGGCGCAGGTGTACAAAGGGGGTGGTCATAGGAGGTGGGATTACCCTGTCTGTCATTATTGTTTAGGGGGCTATTTTACCCAAATATTGTTCGATTTCGAGAATTGACTTCTGGCTTTGTACTGTTGCCCGGCCCAACTATGGATTACCATTAAGAAAGCATCAGGGACTAGAAGGAAGCTGCAGATGAAGAAACTCGCCAAAAAGGCGCTTATTGCCGGTGCCGTTATCGGTGTAGGCGCGTTTGCACTCAACGAATACCTGCAAAGCAGTGTACGTAGCGAGCTGGACAAACAGATCCGCAAGGCGGCCCCCTTTGCCCATGTGCAGTACCAGAACTTTGAACTGCAGCTGCCCGATCGCATTCAGATCAGCGGTATCCGTATTATCCCCAAATCCCCGAATATCGGTAATTTCTCCCTCGATGACCTAAGTATCTCCATCCGTGATGATGACAGTCTATTCCTGCTCAAGCGCCTGCTGGGCCTGGGCCGCGGTCACGCCCCCGACGAGCTGGAAGTGGAAATCGATAACTTCAGCCTGTCGCTAGAGGAATTCCCCCAGTACAAGAGCATGCTGATTCAGCTAAATCAGCACCTTAGCCGCCAGATGACACCCTTCTGTGGTGACACCCACTTTATTGGCCCCAAGCAGCTAAAAGACCTGGGATATGACCCCCTGGTAATGGACCTCAACTTCAACTACAGCTTCAACCCCTGGGAAGAAACCCTAGAGCTGGGCTTTGATGCCGAACTGGATAACAGCAATAGCACCCGCACCCAGATCAAACTGCTGAATATCCCGGCGCTGAACCAAAGCCTTTCGGCTTCCATGATGCGCCCCAGTATTGAGCTGATTTCCATCCATTACGAAGACAACGGCTACACCCAAAAGGTGAACGAGTACTGCGCCGAGAAAAGCCAGCTCAGCATAGAAGAGTTCATCACCCGTGAGACCTCACGCCCAAATAAAGACTACGCCATGATGTGGGGTTTTATCCCCGGTGATAACTTAATGCAGGCCTACACCCAGTTTATGCAGGAGCCCCAGCGGGTAAACCTGCGCGTTGAGCCCAGCCCCAATTTTGACTGGATGACCCTGCCTGCCTACCCACCTGAGAAATGGCCGGAAACCCTCAACGTAACCCTGACCGTCAATGATGAGCCGGTAACCTCGCTGGACTTTGAGTTGGCAGAACTGGATCAGCTGCTGGCGGCGGCCGAGCCCACACCACCCAAACCCAGCGTGTTTGAGACCGGCGTGCCACCCAAGCCAGAACCCCCGGCAGCCAAACCCGCCCCCAAATACATTCAGATCGACAAACGCCGTATCCGTGAGTACGAAGGCATGGAGATGCGTATCTACAGCCCCAGCGGTAAAACCCGTGAAGGTATCTTTACCGGTATGAGCGGCAACAATGCCAAGCTGTTACAGCAGAAATTTGGCGGCAGCTTTGAAATGAGCGTTAGCCTGTTTGGCGTAGAGAAGATAGAAGTCGCCGTACCCGCAAAATAGGCCTACTGGTTAAAAAACAGCCTTTATTGCCCCCCGACAGTGCAGGTATAATAGCCAGCCCGCGCCGCTGGCGCCCATTGTTGTACTTGTGTTGTACTTTTGTTGTAAATAGCTGCGCTGCGATAGCCCCGAATTAGAAAGTCATGAATTACCGCGTTACCACCTCTGCCCTGGCCCTACTGTCTCTGCTAAGTCTGCCGACTTTCGCAGACAGTGATGCGAAGGAGAACAAGGCAGCAACCGTTAAACAGCTGTGCCAGGAAATAGGCTCAACCCTGGGCAGTGTCAGTATCGAGCAGTGCAACCGGCAACAATTTCAGCACAGCAACGGATTATCCCGCGAAAAACGCCCGCTGGTAATGAAAGAATACCCACCCCTGGCCCATAGGAAACCGCTGGGCCGGGTGATACTGATGGGCGGTATTCACGGCGATGAGTATTCCTCCGTCTCACTAATGTTCCGCTGGATGGAAAAACTCAACCAGTACCATTCCGGTTTATTCCACTGGCAGGTGGTGCCTTTGCTTAACCCGGACGGCCTGTTTCAGAAGCCCAGGGCCACGCGCCAAAACGCCAACGGTGTGGATTTAAACCGCAACTTCCCCACCCCGGATTGGCACGCCCTGGCACTGAAATACTGGAAGGAGCGCACCTATAAAAACGTACGCCGCTACCCGGGTCCAATAGCCAATAGCGAACCGGAAACCCAGTGGTTCCTGCAACAGATTAAAGACTTTAAACCCGATGCCATTATTGCCGTGCATGCCCCACATCACCTGGTAGACTTCGACGGCCCGCAAATTCCGCCGGAAAAGCTGGGTAAACTGCAGCTTAGGCGCCTGGGCACCTACCCCGGCAGCCTGGGCAATTACGGTGGCAGCACACTGGATATTCCGGTGGTAACCGTAGAGCTGGCATCGGCGGGTATTATGCCTACAGATAAAGAAATCAGTCGCATGTGGGTGGACCTGGTGCGCTGGTTGCGCAGCGAGGTGCCCAAGCAACGCGCGGCGACTTTAGAAAAACAACGAAAACAGCAACAAAAACAACAACAAACCCTGGCGCAAAAACCGTAACGGCGCGCCTTTGTATTGCATAGCTTGACCATGAATGTGAAACAACACTTACATACCTTTGCCTTGGCGGGACTTCTGTCTGCCATGCCTGTTACCGGGCATGCTGAGCAGCAACAACTGGCCATGCTAGAACGCCAACCGGATATTCTGGAACTGCAACCGGCAAGTATTTGGGATCTGCCCGCTGCAGACAAATTTGTGTTGGTAGCCGAACTGGAAACCGGCGTGCTGCGTGTATTTGAAAAACACGCCGGCACACGCCTCGAACAGGTTGCCGATTACCCTATCACTATTGGTAAGCAAGGCTTTGGCAAAACCCAAGAAGGCGATGAGCGCACACCGATTGGCGTTTACCGTATTACCAGCCAGTTAACCGCTCGCCAACTGGATGATTTTTACGGCGATATGGCCTACCCGTTGAACTACCCCAATGTGTGGGATCGCTTAAATCAATTTACCGGTTCCGGCATTTGGTTACACGGGGTGGAAAACGACGACGTAAAACGCCCACTGCGTGATAGTGATGGCTGCATTGTGTTATCCAATGCCGATTTGAAAGACTTGAGTAAGTACCTGAATGTGGGTTACACCAAAGTCTTGGGCACGCCGAAAATTAATTGGGTCACCAACACTGAAATCAGCCGCTCCCGCCAGCAGTTAAACCACCGTATGCACGAATGGATTAAGGCTTGGGAAAGCCGTGACCCTGAAGCCTATCTGGAATTTTATTCGCAAGATTTTTCCGATACCGAAAAGAATTACAAGCAGTGGGCCAGTTACAAACGTCGGGTAAATACTAATAAACGTTTTATTAAAATCCGTTTGTCGGACTTGGGGATTTACGCCTATCCCGGTCAGGACGATATGGCGATGGCGGAGTTTTATCAGAACTATGCCAGTAACCGTTTTCATTCCAAGGGTTGGAAGCGTCAGCTTTGGCGGAAGGAGGCTGATGGGGAGTGGCGGATTATTTATGAGAAAGGTGGGTAAGTCGTAACTCTTAGTTCTTAGTTCTTAGTTCTTAGTTCTTAAGTTGGGGTACGACCCGTGGGGTCGGACCCCGCGCTGGGTGCGACGTCTTGCTAGGGGTCTGACCCTGCGGGTCAGACCCCGGCATTCTTAAAGCGAGTCCTGGACCATGGCGATGGACTTGGACGATCCTTTCAGCGAAAAGCTGTACTTGTGAATCTGGCCGTTGCCATCGACAAACATCAGTGTGCCGGTATGGCCATTGGTTAACATATCCTCCAACTCTGGCGACAATACATTCACCGCTAAACAGCCCACATCCACACAGCGGGTGTAATCCAGCACAAAAGACTTTGGCCCACTGGGACGATCAATGGCAATGCTCAGCACCGGCGCCTGCATTAAGCTCACCCCTAACGGCACCAACACTTTTAGCAGCATTTGGTTTTTGCCGTAATACTCTTCAAAGCGTATACCTACGCGGTAAATCGCCTCACCGCTGTCCGGGTGTTTGCCCAGCATCGACATATAACAACCCTGCACCTGTTCGGCACCACACTTTACTCGCCAGTCGCCGAAGCGATGCACATTGTCATCCTGGGCATAGGCTATTTGGCTCGCCATAAAAACAACGGTGGTCAGTATCCAGCGAAGCATATTGTCGTCTCTTTATATTTTGTTATCGGTAATCAGTAGATACAAAAAAGCGGCCTTAAGACCGCTTTAATACTGCATAGCTAGTATTGCTTATTTATTCTTCTTGGCAAAATCCAGCATACGTTGCAGTGGCTTCATCGCCTTAACGCGAATGGCTTCGTCCACAAAGATCTCATTGCCTTCGCCATTTTCTAGCACAGCCAGCATATTATCCAGCTCGTTCATGGCCATCCACGGGCAGTTGGCACAGCTGCGACAGGTAGCGCCGCTACCGGCGGTTGGCGCAACGTGGAAAGTTTTATCGGGGCACAACTGCTGCATTTTGTAGAAAATGCCCTGGTCGGTGGCAACGATAAACTCCTGGTTATCCATGGTTTGTGCCGCTTTAATCAACTGCGAAGTGGAGCCTGCCACATCGGCTAACTCAACCACAGAGGCCGGTGATTCCGGGTGAACCAACACGGCGGCATCGGGGTACATCTTTTTCAGATCGATAATACCCTTGGCCTTAAATTCTTCGTGCACAATACAGGCGCTGTCCCACAGCAGCACATCGGCACCGGTTTCGCGCTCAACATAACTGCCCAGGTGTTTGTCCGGAGCCCAAAGGATTTTCTCGCCATTGGCATCCAGGTGATCAACCACATCCAGGGCAATACTGGAGGTTACCACCCAGTCGGCACGGGCTTTAACAGCAGCCGAGGTATTGGCATAAACCACCACGGTGCGATCCGGATGCTGGTCACAGAATTCAGAGAATTCATCGATAGGACAACCCAGATCCAGGGAGCAGGTCGCTTCCAGGGTGGGCATCAGAACGCGCTTTTCCGGGGTCAGGATCTTGGCTGTCTCACCCATAAACTTCACACCGGCAACAATCAGGGTGTCGGCTGGGTGCTCGTTACCAAAACGGGCCATTTCCAGGGAGTCAGACACACAGCCGCCAGTCTCTTCAGCCAGGGCCTGGATGACCGGATCACAGTAATAGTGTGCAACCAACACAGCATTCTGAGCTTTCAGCTGAGCTTTGATCTTGTCTTTCAGAACTTCAACTTCTTCAGGTGTGTATTTGGGCTGGTCATACTGGTGCTGCAAATGCTCCAGTACCAGATCACGTGCCTTCAGCCTGTCGAATTCTGACACTTCAGCTTTGGTTGATGACTCTTCAACTTTTTTGGTTGAGGACTCTTCGGCCTTGGTGTTGGGGGCCTGTTCTACAACGGACATAATAAGATGTTTCACTAACCTACGGATGTAACACACTATTTTACCATATATTGCCCCCCCGCATACAAAAAAGCGCCTGACTGCATAGGCAGCCAGGCGCTGGATCTCGCGGAAACGAGATGTAAATCTGGAATTAAACCAGGGAAGTCAGACGCTGATTCACCAAGGCCTGAGCCTCTTTCACAATGCGCTCAACCAGCTCCTGACAGGTAGGAATATCGTTAATCAGGCCAGCAACCATACCGCAGGACCAGGCACCGATATCCATATCACCGTCCAGCATCACTTTCGGGTATACGCCCGCTACTTCTTCGATGATGTCTTCAAATTTGATGTCTTTACCCAGCTGGTCTTCCTTCTCCAGGATGCGCTCTACCGCTTTGTTGGTCAGCACACGCTCAGTGTTGCGCAGTGGACGCATTACCAGACGGGTATCCAGCTCGGTGGCCTGCAGGATGGCCTGCTTCACATTCTCATGTACCGGCGCTTCTTTGGTGGCGATAAAGCGGGTACCCATGTTCATACCTTCAGCACCCATGGCCATAGCGGCTACCAGGGAGCGGGCATCGGCCATACCACCGGAGGCGGCAAACGGGATTTCCAGCTCATCGGCAGCGCGCGGCAACAGGATCATATTCGGAATGTCGTCTTCACCCGGGTGACCACCACACTCAAAACCGTCTACCGATACCGCATCACAGCCAATGGACTGAGCCTTCAGGGCGTGACGTACAGAGGTACACTTGTGGATAACCTTAATGCCGGCATCTTTAAGCTGGGGCATATACTCCTGCGGGCTACGACCGGCAGTTTCTACAATCTTCACACCACCTTTGATAATGGCATCAATATAGGCTGGATAGTCTGGGGCATTGACGGTCGGCAGGAAGGTCAGGTTGACTGCAAATGGCTTGTCGGTCAGATCGTTACACTTGGCAATTTCATTGGCCAGATCACCGGCAGACTTCTGAGTCAGGCCAGTAATGGTACCCAAGCCACCAGCGTTGGATACAGCCGCTGCCAGCTCGGCAAAACCTACAAAGTGCATTCCACCTTGCATGATGGGGTACTGGATATTAAACAGTTCGGTTAAGCGGGTTTTCATAATTACTCTCTCAATCACTTGGTGCTTATTTAGGGTCGCAGAATTTGTCAGTTTGGACGTAAATTTTGCCCATAGACATGCCAAAACAGACCCTAGGCTATCACAGGCTTTGCGGCCGGTACGCAGTTAAGAGGCGTTTTGTTGCAAAAGTGACAGCGATTTGGTGATAAGTGATTAGAGAGCAGCCAATGGGTTCCACTGATTACTGGCTGATAGCGTTTATGGTTAAACGACTGACCCGAACCTCTCCCGGACTTAAGGTCCAGGCATTGTTAAGGGCAGCCCCCCTTTCCAGACATACAAACTGTTTGTGGTGACTTGCACCTATATCAGCCATAGCGGCAGCGTTATCAGCCCCCGGATTCCAAACGATGGCACTGTCACAGTTTTCTCCGGTAACTGAAATAGCAGGTGTAGATTTGATGACCTGGGTTGAGGCTACGTTTTCATAAACCCGATCAACCTCCCCCTGAAAGCTGATAGCGCCATCCTGGATAGCCGCTGCCAACCCTCGCGTGTTGTCCAAATATCGCTTGCTCTCCAAGCCTTCGATACGAACGGCCGATAAATTGCTAACCGGGTGATAACTGTGAAATGCCCAACTGAAAGGCATGGCTGCAGCGCCGCTATTGGTTGTGGATATCTGCAGGCCTATTGCATCCGACAAGGTCACAACCAGCTCGACGCTGAAAGGGAAAGTAAACAGCTCCGGTTCCAACTGGGCATAAGTAAACAGGAATGTCAGCTGTGTGGCGCCGCCGGCAGTCGTTTCAGCCCGACTTAACTGCCAGTCGCGATTGCGCACAAAACCATGCTTGGGCTTTTCAGGGTCTAGCTGATTGACGCCGAACCAGGGCAGACAAACGGGTATACCACCCCGCACTGCCTGACCGGGGATGAAGTTGGCATTTGGGCTTAGCCATAACAAAGGCTTACTGCCGTGGGGCGTAAACTCAAGCAACTGCGCCCCCTGCAACGCTACAACGGCCTCACAATAGGCATTGTTGATGAGCAGAAGCGGTAGCGCGGGGCCCTTGGAATGATAGCGCTTGTTGGTATCGGTCAGGGTAATACTCTGATGACCGGCAATCAGTTGCTCAACTGCTTGCATCGGCCAACGCCTCTTCCATAGGCGTGTAATTGGGCTTGGCACCACAGGAACCACGCACCACCAACTCGGTAGCCAACATCGCCGAGGAGGCTTTCTCCTTATTGATCAGCGCCATTACCTTTGACACCAGAGCCTCGCCACCGGCATGAACCTGCTGGCGCACCGTGGTCAGCGGCGGGGTAAAAATCGAGGCAATGGGAATATCATCGAAACCGACAACACTGACGTCCTCTGGCACCCGCAAGCCATGTTCCTGCAGGGCTCTTATGGCCCCCATAGCGATATTATCGCTGGCGGCAAAAATGGCATCGAACCCCAGCGACTTGTCGGCCAGTAGTTCGGTAACTCGCTGGTAGCCAGAATTAATAGAAAACGCCGTCCCAAAATGATGCTCGTGAGACTCCAGCGAAGCCTGAGTTAGCGCCGCCATATACCCCTGAAAACGGGCATCAATTTCCGGGTGGGCAATATCGCCCAGGAACACGATTTCGCTGCGCCCCAAGCTGATCAGATGATCGGTTGCGACCTTGCCACCATCAAAGTTATTACTGCCCACGGTACAGTAGGGCGTACCTTCTTTTTTGTTACCCCACACAACGATGGGGTCTCCATGTTTTTGCAATTCCCGCAGCGGAGAATCATCGGTTCCCTGACCGATGACAATCACACCATCGGCGCGCTGAGAGCCCAGCAGGTAATCATGCCAATCCTTTTGCTCCATGATGCGACTGGAAAACAACAGATCATAGTTATGCTGGCTTAATGCACCCGCAATACTACCGATCATGTCGAGCATAAAAGGGTCGGAGAAAGGCTGACCACTACTCTCCGTTGCATTGATCACCACCGAAACCGTATGACTACGCTGCAAGCGCAGGTTACGTGCACTCTCATTAATTTTGTAGTTCATCTCCCGGGCGATGTCCTGAATGCGCTTACGGGTTTTCTCGGCAATCAGCTTGTTGTTATTCAGCGCCCGCGATACGGTGGATTCCGACACCCCCGCAGCCCGCGCGATATCAGACATGGAGGCCGGTGAGGATGTAGTATTGGTTGGAGCCTTGGGCATAACGGACCTTGATGAAATCGTTCACTAAGGTGTCATTCTAGGCGGGCTGCAATCGATTGTATAGGGATAACTCCGGTGTTACAGGGCTCAGCTGACCGTGCGTGCATCACCCACCGGCGCTGCGGCGCCCTTTTCCGTTTCCCGCTTAAATAAATACAGGGTGACAAGGATAATAGTTAGAGGCACCAGCGACAGATAAAACGCCGTCTGCCCATCGAACTTACCAAACACAACCCCCGTGATAATTGAGCCCGTGGTGCCCCCCAATGCCGAGAAGATCACAATCAACCCAGTCATGGCTGCATGCTGTGGCTTAGGGAGAGCACTTAGCATCACCGAATTAATCGCCGGGTAGATAGGGGCCATAAACAGCCCGATCAATGGGAATATAAACGCCGCTATCGGGGCATTCGACCAGGAGATCTGAGGATTAGCTTCAACCCCAACCGTCAACGGCATGGTCAACAACACCAAAGCCCCCATGGCCAGCAGACAAACATTGAGCACCGGATACCAGTTCAACTTGCGCATAATAGCACCAGCACTTAGGCGGCCAATGGCCAGGCAGGCAGCAAAGATACTGGTAGCCTGTACACTCATTGCCGACGGCAGCTTTAAGATTTCATTATTAAAGGTCGGCAACCAGGTCCCAATACCCTGCTCAATCAACACATAGAGAAACGCCGATATCACAAAGATATACACCATAGGCTTGGTGACCAGCCTCAGCATATCGATAAAGTCCTGAGCCAGATGGCTATCACCGCTATCATGCGCCTGGGACTCATCAAACGGTGTGAACACCAGCAACAGGAAGTTGAGAGCACACAGGCCTGCGAGCCACCAATACACCTGCAACCAACTCTGGGATTTCGGATCACTGGAATCAATAAAGACGCTGAACAACCAATACCCGGCCAGCACCCCCACCATAAACACCCCCTCAATAGTATTGAGGGTACTGGCATGCTCCTGTCTTGAGCGCGTCACCAATCCCACCGAGGAGTAAATCGAGACCTTAACCAAGGCAAAGGAAACCCCCGCGCACAAGAACAGCAGCTTGGTGGTCAGAAAACTCGGTATTAGCGGCATGGCGCAGCAGGCTATAGCAACAATAGCCAGGCCAATCATCATGGAGTTGCGAAATCCCACCCTCGGCAAAAATGAGGCTACCAGAAAGGAAACCACCGCAATGGGTAAATCCTTAAACCCCTCCAGCACACTGGCTCCCTGCTTACTGACATCGTAATTGTTGATGACCTGGAGAATAACAGTACCGACGCTATTGAGAAGGATGGCGAAGACGAAATAGGTCAGCAGGAGGCAGAGTTTAATACGCCAGTCTTTCATCAATATTCACCCTATTTGTTATTAGAGATAGCGGCCGGGTAGCTGTACAAGGCCCTGAGGCAAAATATGCAATAACTCCATAATACCGATATTTTCCCTTTTTGCAATCGATTGCAAAAAGGGAAAATAGGGTCTATGATAATTTTCACCAATTATCTAATCCTGGTGTATGTATGAGCCAACACATCCCCTCCTTCTATCCGGCCGACCCATGGCAACTGAGAGAAACCCATTACGCCCCGGAGCAACTTCCGTTAAGTGAAACCTTGTTTGCCCTGGGCAATGGTTATCTCGGTATTCGCGGCGATTTTGAGGAAGCTGGCTTGGGCTCTTCCAGTGATGCAGCCCCAAGCAGCGGAACCTTTCTCAACGGCGTCTATACCTCAACACCCATCACCTACGGTGAAAAGGCATACGGTTACGCTACTCATAATCAGTGTATGGTCACCGCACCCAATGGCAAGCTGATTGAATTGCGTGTGGATGGCGAACGTTTTTGTCTGGATCAGGGCGAACTGCTGGATTACGAGCGCACACTGGATTTTCGTACGGGTATCCTGCAACGCAAATTGACATGGCGCTCACCAACGGGCAAAACACTGGCCATTACAATCCAACGCCTGGTATCACTGGATCACCAGCACCTGAGCGTTATCCACTATCAAGTGACCCCGATTGATTTCTCTGGTTGCATCCAATGGTTATCAGGACTCGATGCTAACCTGCCCTCCACCCCTCTTGAGGAAGGCGACGATCCGCGGGCAGGCTCTGGGGTGAGCGCCGGCGATATTGAATTACTGCAAAGGCAAGGCAGTGAAGATCAACTGCTGCTGTTGCAGCACATTCACAGTAGTGGTTTTGAACTGGCTTCCGGTGCAACGCATCGAATCAATGCAGCCGGTGATATCCGAGTGAATCACAGCAGCTCCAACAGCGGCGCCCAAGTAGAGTACAGCTGTAACGCAGCCAAAGGCGAAACTGTTAGCCTGACCAAGTACCTTGCTTATTATTCCTTTGCCACCGACAACGCCGAGCTAACAAAAAGCAACGACGACCACTTACAAGACTTACGCAGCCACCTGGATAATGTAGCCACCAAGAACTTTGCTGCTTACGCGTCCCAGCAACAAAAAAATTTGGAAAACTTCTGGTCCACCGCTGATATCGAAGTGCGCGGCGACCCAAGCCTGCAACAGGGCATTCGCTTTAATTTGTTTCATCTCTATCAGTCTCTGGGGCGCGACGGTAAAACCAATATTGCCGCTAAAGGTTTATCCGGCGACGGTTATGATGGTCACTATTTCTGGGATACGGAAATTTATATTCTGCCGTTTTTTCTCTATACCCAACCGGCTATGGCGAGAAAACTGCTGGAGTACCGCCATCATATTCTTGACGCTGCTCGCCAGCGCGCTCGTGACCTGGCCATTGCCAAAGGAGCACTCTTCCCCTGGCGCACTATCGGCGGCGACGAGTGCTCGGCCTACTACCCGGCCGGTACCGCCCAGTACCATATCAATGCCGATATTGCCTATGCGGTGCAGCGCTATTTTGACGCTACCGGCGATGCGGAATTTATGCGGGAGTACGGCGCGGAAATTGTGTTGGAATCCGCTCGCCTGTGGATAGAACTCGGTAACTATGATTACCAGGATCACTTCTGCATCAATACCGTTACCGGCCCCGACGAGTATACAGCGCTGGTAAATAACAACTTCTATACCAATGTGATGGCCAAAAACCACTTGGCCTACGCATATGAAGTACACCAGTGGTTAGCAGAAGAATCACCGGAAACCCTGCAGTTGTTAATCGACAAACTCGAACTAAGCGATGACGAACCTAAAGCCTGGCAAAAAGCATCTGCACAGATGTTTTTACCTTTTGACCAGACGCTGGGCATTCACGCTCAGGACGACGGCTTCCTCGATAAAAAAATCTGGGACTTTAACAATACACCTGCAGAGAATTACCCACTCTTGCTGCACTACCACCCGCTGACCATTTATCGTCACCAGGTCTGCAAGCAAGCAGACGTGTTGCTGGCACTGTTTTTACACAGTGACCAATTCAGCCAGGAACAGAAACAACAGGACTTCGATTACTACGAAGCCATTACCACGCACGACTCAACCCTGTCGGCCTGCATTCACAGTATTATTGCCAGCGAAGTGGGTTACACCGACAAAGCTCAGGCGTACTTTCAGCAAGTTGCGCGCATGGATCTCGATAACCATCACAACAACACCCAGTACGGCGTGCATACCGCGTGCATGGGCGGTGCCTGGATGTGCATGGTGAACGGCTTTGCCGGATTACGCATTGAAGACGAACAACTGCACTTTAACCCTTACCTGCCACCGGGCATGGAGGGTTACACATTCCGCATTCAATTTAAGGGCAGCCTGATTGAGGTCGATGTCCGATCCAAGGCCAGCGACGACGTAGATTACACCCTCATATCAGGGGCGCCGCTGACGATTCAGCATCGAGACAAGGAAATCCACTTACACCCATCTGCAGGAGCCGACCAACCAACAGCCATAACGAGTATTGCATAATGAATAACACTCAACACTTTGACGCCGTCATTTTTGATCTCGACGGTGTGATTGCCAATACCGCCAAATTTCACTTTCTTGCCTGGCGCCAACTCGCCGAAGAATTGGGTATTCATCTGCCTGATGAAGCAGAGAGCCGCCTTAAAGGCTTGGAGCGCATGGCCTCGTTGGAGCTCATTCTTGCCGAGTCAGACGCTCACTACAGCGAAACGCAAAAGCAACTGCTGGCCGACAAGAAAAATAAACACTACTGCCGCTTGATTGAAACCCTAACCCCAATGGATCTGTTAAGAGGCGCCGGTGAATTACTTGAACAACTGGTTATTCGGGATATTCCTGTCGCCCTGGCATCCGCCAGCAAGAATGCGGCTGCGGTTATCGAACGCCTGGGCATTGCAGAGCGATTTACCTATATCGCCGATGCCAATCGTGTACAAAACCCTAAACCCGACCCTGAAATATTCCTGATGGCGGCGCAAGGGCTCAATATTGCGCCTGCAGCCTGTCTGGCGATAGAAGATGCCGCTGCTGGAGTCGAATCCATCAACCGTGCCGGCATGTTTTCGGTCGGGGTTGGTAACCAACAGGAACTGGGTGAAGCCAATAAGGTTATTGGCTCATTAAACGAGTTTTCAGTTGAGGATTATTTTAAATCGTAATGCAATCGATTGCTTTTGGTTCTTTTTGATATAAAAACACCTTCAAATGATTATGCAATCGATTGCAAAAGAGTTTCAGAGGGCGTAGTCTTTTATCCACAGGGAATGGGAATGATCACCTGAGTTGATATTGGCGATAACAACCAGCCCGGTAACCTAAAAAAGCAGTACTAATAAAAACACAATAACGATAACGTCTCATGAGTGAGAGGATACGATGAAGAAAAAGCAACTAGCGCAAGCTATCGCGACCAGTGTTCGCAAAGAGAGCCGCCGCCTTGCATGGCTGGCATCCATTTCCGCTATGGCCATGCAACCACTGGCTTACGGCGCCGAAGCACAAGCTGCCGAGGAAGCTAAAAAAGAAGTGCCCAAAGTACAACTACTGGATCTTGAAGAAGTCATCGTAACCGGCACCCCTGGCGGCGCAGGTGTTCGCAAGCTCGATGCCAGTTTCGCCATCACCACATTGGATGACGAAGCCATTAAACAATTCAATCCCAAAAGTACCGCCGACTTGTTTAAAACCATCCCCGGCGTCTGGGTAGAAAGCTCCGGTGGTGTTAGTGGCGCAAATATTTTTGTGCGCGGTTTCCCCAGCACCGGTGATGCCGACTTTGTAACCGTACAAATAGAAGGCGCCCCTATTTTTCCGCCTTCTACACTGTCCTTTTTGGAGAACTCCACCCTGTTTCGCATCGATGAAACCATCGAGGGTATGGAAGCGTTACGTGGTGGACCAAACCCTGTGTTTTCCAACGGTCAACCCGGCCTGACCACTAACTTCCGCTTGAAAAAAGGCGGCGAGGAAACGGAAGGCTTGGTCAAATACACCACTTCAGATTACGACTTACAGCGTTTTGATGGCGTTGTTAGCGGTCAATTGGCGGAAGACTTTTATTACATGGTCGGTGGCTACATTACGAGCTCACCGGGCATTCGCGACGCTGAATTCGATTCCGAGAAAGGCAAGCAAATCACCATTAACCTGACCAAAGATTGGGACAACGGCACAGCCAATTTCTATCATCGAGCAACTGATGACCACGGCACCTGGTATACCCCCGTACCACTGGAAGCGCCGGGTGTTGATGGCGGCACCTTTACCTATGTTGGCGATGCGACCAAGAAACGCGCCGTAACGATTAATGCCAGTGGCGATCAAAAAGTTTACGACTTTTCCGATGGTCGCGGCTGGGATGGTGCTGTTACAGGTTTCAATATTGAACATGACCTGGGTGACGGCTGGCAGATTCGCAACCGCTTTAATATCACTGACGGTGAAGCCAACACCTATGGGCTGGTAGCCTCTGGCGGTGCAGTACCCATGTCAGCACTAGCCTCCGGCCTGACGGCGACCACGGAGTTTTCCGGTCGCACCCTGTCTCCCAACGATTATGTCCAGGCGGTAGGTTTCTGGGTTGTTGAAAAAGACATCGACTCCAAGAGCAATGATTTCAGCATCAGTAAAGAACTTGGCGATCATGTGATTACCGCCGGTTTCTACTGGTCCAAATATGGTGTCGATGAATTCTGGTCTATTGGTAACCAAGTCGCCTTTGAAGTGAAAGCCAACGGCGAACCGCTTACCGGTATCGACTGTACTGATATTCCAGGCGCCGGCTGCTGGGCCTACGGTATCGATGCCGAAGGTGAAACAGAAACCAAGGCATTTTACCTGGCAG
Source organism: Maricurvus nonylphenolicus (assembly GCF_042854845.1). Lineage (GTDB taxonomy): Bacteria > Pseudomonadota > Gammaproteobacteria > Pseudomonadales > Cellvibrionaceae > Maricurvus > Maricurvus nonylphenolicus. Next base: position 4,260,994 of record NZ_AP031498.1, read on the forward strand.
ACGAATGGCATATAAACGATGACCTACGCCTCGATTTAGGTATTCGCCGTGAAAGTGTCGACACTGATTACCGCGTAGATTCAGGCCCAGGTTATCCCGATGGCACTACAGATATCGACACCAATGTACGCGATGAAAAAACCTCGGGCACGATTGGTATCAACTATTCACTCAATGAAAACTCAGGCGTGTTTGGTCGCGTGAGCCGAGGCTACCGCTACCCTACTTTCGATATGATTCGTGAAGGGCAAGAAGTCGTTCAAGAGATAGATCAGTATGAACTGGGTTATAAATTCTCCGGAGACCATATCGGTATTTTTGCCACCTTCTTCTACAACGAGTTCCTCGGTTTAAATTACACCCCGATTCCTGGCGGCCCCACCGAGCAGTCTGGCGCAGAGGCCTTCGGTGTAGAACTGGATGCTCAGTATGACAGCGGTGAAAACTTCCGTGTATCTCTGAACCTTACCCTGCAGGATACGGAACTCACCGACACCGATCCGGCAAACGAAGGCAATAAGGCAAGCCGCCAGCCGGACTGGCAACTACGCATCACTCCGAGCTATGACTTTGAAATGGCCGGTATGACCGGTACCGTTTACGGCACATTAACCGCCGTTGATGATCGCTTCGGTGACAACGCCAACACTCAGGACCTACCGGGTTACGAAAAAGTGGACCTTGGTGTAATTCTGAATGTCACCGAAGATCTGGTACTACAACTGGCCGGCGACAACATCACCGACGATGATGGTTTGACCGAGGGTGACCCGCGAGCCGTAGGCAGCGCCTTGGGTAATGGCCGTACCATTTTGGGCCGTTCCTATACCCTGAGCGCAACCTACCACTTCTAAATTACACGCAAACCCCATTGGCTCCCGGCCCGGTATCGACCGAGTCTGGGAGCTTTTTTGTTTCTGAAAAGTTAATAACTAAACAACATCTTTCTTTATTCAACTGAGGAATCCATGAGCGTTTCGAGATTTAACATAACCCCCGACGGACCTGACTGCTCGCGTTTTGCAGCCGGATTTTGGCGACTGCACGATTGGAAGCTTTCTGTTTCTGAACGCCTTGCGTTAATTGAGAGATATCTTGATCTGGGGATTACCACCACTGACCATGCGGATATTTATGGTGGCTATTCCTGTGAACAGCTGTTTGGGGAAGCTCTGGCACAAAAACCCGAGTGGCGAGATCAGATGGAGATTATCACCAAGTGCGGCATCAACTTGCTTGACGAGAAATACCCGGATCGACACGTTAAACATTACGATACAAGTAAAACTCATATTCTGGAAGCTGTAGATAACTCACTTAGCAATCTTAACTGCGGCTATCTCGACATCCTTTTAATCCATCGACCTGATCCACTCATGCAGGCGGATGAAGTTGCTGAAGCCTTTGAAATCCTCAGAACCAACGGCAAGGTTAAACATTTCGGCGTTTCCAATTTTACGCCCGCGCAGTTTTCCTTACTGCAATCTCGCTTGGATTATTCTTTGGTAACCAATCAAATAGAGCTTTCTCCTCTGGCTCTCGCATCTATGAATGATGGCAGCCTTGATCAATGCCAACAGCAGCGCATATCCCCGATGATATGGTCCTGCCTGGGCGGAGGAAAATTGTTCAGCGATACATCCGAGCGGAGCATTCAGCTACGTCAGATTTTAAGGGATATTGCTGAGGAGACAGGCGCACAGAGCATTGAACAGGTTGTTTATGCCTGGGTTTTGCAACTGCCCTCAAAGCCTATGCCTATTATTGGTTCGGGTAATGCTGAGCGGATTAAATTGGCTGCAGAATCTGAAAGTATTCAATTGGAAAGGCAGCAGTGGTTTCGGATTTTGGAGTCTGCAGTGGGGAGGCGTGTGGCTTAAGAGGGGATCCCTTGCCAGCTCAGATGGAAAGATAAGAGCTACGTAGAGAGTTTTCCGCGTAGCTTTACTGGATTGACTCAAAAATCCTAAGGGATTTTTTCACCCTGCGGGCTCGTCGCTTCGCTCCTCGTCCAAAATGCTCAATCGCATTTTGTCGAACGGTGGTTCGATCCAGGCGACCCACCATATACGCAAAAGGGCCACCCGAATGGGTAGCCCTTTTGCGTATATGGTGGGTCGTACTGGATTCGAACCAGTGACCAATTGGTTAAAAGCCAACTGCTCTACCAACTGAGCTAACGACCCGTAAAACTTCGTAAGACTGCTCAGTCTTAATACTGCTTATAACAAATGACCGCTCAGTAAAATCAATTGCTTTGAAAATGGTGGGTCGTACTGGATTCGAACCAGTGACCAATTGGTTAAAAGCCAACTGCTCTACCAACTGAGCTAACGACCCAACGGAGGCGCATATAGTAATGATTTAAATTTAAAACACAAGGCCTTTTTTACAACTTTCTTATCGGGCCTTTTCTTACTATAAACAAGGGCTTAGGCCTGATATCGGGTGGGGTCATCCATATTGGCAGCAGCAAAGCCCTGGCGCCGTAATCGACAGCTGTCACACTTGCCGCAGGCCAGGCCTTCATCGGTCGCCTGGTAGCAGGACACGGTCAGGCCATAGTCGACCCCCAGCTTGTCGCCCAGCTGAACGATTTCGGCTTTACTGAGGTCAATCAGCGGCGTTTGGATATTCATTTTCTGGCCTTCAACGCCAGCTTTGGTTGCCAGGTTGGCGAGATTCTCAAAGGCCTCAATAAAGGCCGGGCGGCAATCGGGATAACCGGAGTAATCCACCGCATTGACACCGATAAAGATATCCTGAGCCCCCAGCACCTCAGCCCACCCCAGAGCGATGGACAGAAATACGGTATTACGGGCCGGTACATAGGTAACCGGGATGCCACCGGTTTCTTCCTCCGGCACATCGATATCATCGTCAGTTAGAGCCGATCCCCCAATGGTGCGCAGATCCAAGTTCACCACCTTGTGCTCCGTAGCCCCCAGCTCTTTGGCGGTGCGCTCAGCAGCAATCAACTCGGCGCGGTGACGCTGCCCATAGTCGAAGCTCAGGGTGTAACAGTCATAACCCAGACTCTTGGCAATGGCCAGGACAGTGGTGGAATCCAAACCACCAGACACCAAAATAACGGCTTTTGGTTGACTCATAAACTCTTTACCTAATTTTCTTTATTGGTCTGCCAGCTTGCTCTTTTCAGACAACGCCCTTTGCTGGGCGGCCTGCCACTCCTCACCCAAGCCTTCGTGCTGGAAGAACAGCGGGTTTAGACGCCCTGAATGACGCAGCTTTCGCAGGGCCTCGCGATAAATAGCAGCCAGCTCCGGATTACTGACCTGATGAGAGATAAACAAATCCCCCTGGGTTTGCCCAATAAACAGAAGCGGGCTGACTTCATCGATATCTAACCCCATTTTATCCAGGGTATAGAAAAGGGACTGATCAGTGCTGACCATGGCATCCAGACGGCCAGTGATTAACATGGCTATCCCCTGACGCATCCGATTGACCGGAATTTTGGTAAACCCCATATAGTCATCGAACTGCCTGCCGTAACGGGAGCCGCGAATATAACCTACCAACCTGCCGTCCAACGCCTGCAGATTGTCCACCGGCTTCATGCCCTTGCGGCCGATCATCATGATATGGGTATCTACCACCTTGCCCAGGGACTCACCCAGCAGGTCTGATTCAGGGCCAACAAACATCACCGCCATATCGGCCTGCCCATTACCCAGCGAGTGCTTTACCCTTGGATAGGGCTGCAGACGGTTAGTGAATGGTAACCCCGCTTCCCGTCCCAACAGGTTAACAAAGCGCACCAACAACCCGTCGGGAAGACCTCGATCATTGAAATAGCCCCAAGGTTCAACCGTTGTGGTTACAAAACGAACCACCTGCTGATCATTGGCAAAGCTGGCCATGGTCAACACAAGGCCGCCAATAAATGCCCCAAGGAAGCGGAAATATCTACTCATAACGCAAGAAAAGCATTAATCCTGCGATGAATCAATATCCCGGTTGATCTCCCCAGAGTAGTTTGTGCAACTGTAACTGGAAACGCACCGCTAAATTGTCCTCGACTATCCAGTCGGCCAGATCTCGAGCTTCGATTTGGCCAAAACTGGGGGAAAACCACACGTTCTCGACCCGCTCCAGAAGCCTTAATTCTTCCACTTTCAGACGTGCCCATTCGTAATCATCCCTATTACAAATAACAAACTTAATCTGATCCTGGGGCTGTAACAGGGGAATGTTATCCCACAGGTTACGCCCCACCTCTCCTGAGGCTGGCGTTTTGATATCCACAACCCGGCTCACACGAGCATCCACCTGCTCGATCGGCATGGCACCACTGGTTTCCAGCGACACCTCGTAACCGGCATCACATAAGGCTTCCAGCAGCAGCAGGCAATTGGGCTGCGCTAGCGGCTCTCCACCGGTAACGCAGATATGACGGGGCTTGTAGCCAGTAACCGTATCTAAAATCTGCTCCAGGCTCTGCTTTTCGCCACCAAAGAAGGCGTACTCGGAATCACAGTATTGGCAACGCAGGGGACAACCGGTAAGGCGCACGAATACCGTCGCCAGGCCAGCTGTGGCAGCTTCGCCCTGGAGAGAGTAGAAGATTTCAGTGATGCGCAGGGAGGTATCGCCCATGGCTTTGGCCCAGATAATACAAAGGGGGCGAATTCTACAGGGAAGATAACCACTAGGCCAGTTCACCAGCCAAGGCAAAAACGCCGAAGTATGACTTTAAGCTTGTGGTCCCTTCTTGCCTTCCAGAACCTTCGGAGGCAAGACGCCGACGCAGAGCGGGCATGGATGCCGCATAGCGTGTTCTGGAAGGTAAGAAGGGATCATAAGCGCCCCGATCTAATAAAAGTAAATACTAACCAGATCGAGGAACTAAAGGGTTTAAGGCAAATTACGAGCTAGATAGTCCTTAGCCAAACGCGCCGCATTAGCACTGCTACCCGCTACCTCGGTTAGCAGAGCTTTGGCTTTCGCGGCATCTCCCAGCTTGTGGTAGACAGTACCCAGCTTAAACTTGGCATCGGCAGCCTTGTCATGCTCTGGGGTTGCATCCAGCAAGCGGGTAAACCACTGACGGGCTTGCTCCAAGTCACCTTCCAACAAATAGATTTCCGCCAACCAGTACTGGCAGTTAGGCGCATAACGCCCTTGCGGGAAATCAGTCAGATAGGCACTAAACTGGGCTTTGGCACCCTCGTAGTCTTTCTTCTTTAACGACTGAAACGCTGCCCGGTAAGCCTGCAATTCACCACCAGCTGCAGAACCGGTCTTGGCTGCACCATTGCTGGTTGATTCTGGCTGAGTGGGAGCCGGTGCTACACCGCCTTTGCTCAGCGCACTGATGCGACGATCCAGATCGACGTAATCATCCAAGCGCTGCTGCTTTAAACGCTTCAGCTCGTAGGCCTGCTCTTCCACCAAACCTCGAAGCTCCTGAACTTCTACTTGCAGCTGCTGCAAACGGAAGAACATTTCAGCCTGGGGATTTTGTGCACCCGCTACAGCCGCTTGCGGCGTAGGAGTTGCAGGAACAGGAGTAACCGATGACGGCATACGCGGCGTGGATTCAACCACATCCACTTGCGCCTGCACGGAAATACTAGACAGGATAAAAGCCGCAGCGCTGAGCCCTGCGGCGAAGGTTAGACCTTTCTTCATAATAATTGAGCTATGTTAGCGAAGGCTTACTTAAGCTCAACACGGCGGTTAGCCGAGTAGGAAGACTCGTTGGAACCCAGGCTGGCTGGACGCTCTTCACCGTAAGAAATTACTTCCAGGTCAGAACCGCTTACACCTTGCAGTACCAGGAAGTCGCGAACAGCGTTAGCACGACGCTCACCCAGTGCCATGTTGTACTCACGAGTACCACGCTCATCGGCATGACCTTCCAGACGGATGCTGCGAGGAGCCGCTTTCAGCTGCTCGGCGTGGCCCAGCAGTGCAGTGCGAGATTCTGGCTTCAGTACGGCCTGATCAAAATCGAAGTAAAACACAGTCTCCAGTGCAACTACTGGCTCTTGTGTAGCAGATACATCCTGCTGGGTAGTGGTGCCAGTGTTTACACCCTGGTCAGCAGCGGCGGTAGAGGCATTTTCGTCAGTGGTTGAAGTGCTGGAACAGCCAGCCAATACAGCCATAACACATGCCAGACCCAAACCCTGTTTAAATGCTTTGTGAAGCATATTTCACTCCTAGATTTTGTTTTTAAATGTAAATTCTTTAATCAAATCTGTACAACAATTGGCACTAACTTTAGACACTACAATATGCGTACAAGATCATTAGTACAACTCTGGGTACTTCTTCTAAGTTAAAAATAGGGAGACCACGCAGGTTCCCTTACATCACCCCGCTTGGACGGCAGGCGGAATTTAACCCCTGCATCCAACGAAACTGCTGCCAAAATCCCTTTGCCCCTGAATTTTGTCGCGTACATCAACATCGCACCATTGGGTGCCAATGAAGGCGACTCATCCAGTCGTGTTTCGGTCAGAATACGAATATCACCTGTTAACGTATCCTGAGTCGCGATATGAAACACACCATTATGACGATGAACCATGACTAAATGTTTACCGTCTGGCGACATTCTTGCCCTGGCATTGTAATCGCCCTCAAAGGTTAAGCGCTCTAACCGCTTGCTGGCAAGTGTTACTTGATAAATTTGGGGCTTTCCGCCGCGATTTGACGTAAAAATGATGCCTTTTCCGTCTGTGGTCCAACTTGGTTCGGTATCAATCGCGTAGTGATTAGTGATTCGGGTAAATTTTCTCGTGCTCAAATCCAGCGTATAAATTTCCGGGTTGCCGTCTTTGGATAACACCATGGCCATTTTTTGACCATCTGGCGACCAGGCCGGTGCACCGTTCAAACCTTTAAAGTTTGTCAGCTGTTCGCGTGCGCCCGAACGCAGATTCTGTTTAAAAATAGCCGCCCTGCCGGTTTCGAAAGACACATAGGCGACCTGCTTACCATCCGGGGACCAAGCTGGAGACAGAATTGGCTGGCGGGATTCCACCAACAAATACTCGCGAGCACCATCGGCATCGGCCTGCATCAAACGGAAGCTATCCTTGCCGCGCGCTTCGACATAAATAATTTTGGTAGCAAAGGCACCACGAATACCGGTGATCGCCTCGTAAACTTCATCGCTGACATAGTGGGCGATATCACGCAGGTTTTCTGGGCCACCATCCACGGTTTGGCGCAGGATCTTTTGCTGCGACAAGATATCGTAGAGTTCGAAGACCAATTCATAGCGACCATCGGCGCGGGTGCTCATGCTGCCGGTTACCAGGAATTCAGACCCCAGAATACGCCAGTCGCGATAGTAAACATCTCGCTCCTGACTCGGATGTGACAACATATCCTGGCGCGGGATCGGACTAAACTGACCACTGCGCGCCAGGTTGGCCTCCACAATACTGCTGATATCCTCACTCAGCGCCCCCTGCCCTTGCCAAGCCATCGGCGCAATGGCTATAGGTGTTGGGTTATCCACACCCTGGGTAATTTCGATGGTGAGCTCAGCGCGGGCACTGGTTGCCATAAGCACCAAAGCAGCACACAACAAACCTGAACAACATTTGGAAAGCATCTGTGCAATCACAGTCGTAAGTCCTTAGGATTAAATTTAATTGTCAGCTGGCGGAAGTATGCCTCAAACACGGCGGGCTCTACCTGCTGTAATTCACTAAAGCGTCCGGCTTTTTTCACTGCTTGCTCAGCAGATCGATCAAACGCCGCGTTGCCACTACTTTTAACAATGGAAACATTAACCACTTCACCGGTGGGTACCAGCTGTAAACGTAATTCACATACCATGCCACGGCGAGCTGATGCCGGGCGACTCCAGTTGCGCTCAATGCGATCAACAATGAGTGCTACATAACTTTGTGCTACCGCCTCATCCTGCTCTTCGGCCAGCAGAGCTTCTTCTTCTGCCAGGGCATCAGCAAATTCCTGCTGCTGGCGTTCTTGCTCTTGGCGTTCCAGCTCCTGTTGACGCTGTTGTTCGGCTAAACGTTCCTTCTCCAGCCGCTCCTTTTCCTTACGCGCCTTTTCTTTACGTGCTTTGTCTTCTGCCTCGCGCTTGGCCTTTAACTGCTGTTGGCGTTTTTTCTCAGCGGCACGCTTTTGCTGTTCCTGCTGACGGCGCTTGGCAGCCACATCAATCTTGCGGGGCTTTTTCTTCGGTGCGGCTTTTTTAACGGTTTTCGGTTTTAACTCAACCAGCTTGGCTTCCACATAGCGTGGTTTATACACCTTCTCGGATGTTGAGCTTGCACTCCACCCCCAGGTGACAGCAACCAGCAACAGCAGGTGCATCACAACACTGATGATTAATGGAAGTCGGTAGGAGCTGCTCATGGATTATCGTGCCCTAACCTAGCCACGTGGTGGCTCGGTAACCAATCCCACCGAAGGTGCACCGGCATTTTGCAGTTCGGTCATCAGCTTTACGACGATGCCGTAATTAACCTGGTGATCGCCCCATACCAATACTGGCGTATTGGGTTTCTGCCGCAAGACCTTGGATACGGTCTCTTTAATTTGCGCCAGCGGTTTGGCCACTTTTTGGTCCTTGCCCAGATTCAGGTAGTAGCTGCCATCAGGTTTGACCGAGACGATCAGGGGCTCATCCTGTTTTTCATCCAAGGGCGCTGACGGCGCCTGAGGTAAGTCCACTTTTACGCCCTGCATTAACAGAGGCGCAGTGACCATAAACACCACCAGCAAAACCAACATCACGTCGATATAGGGAACGACGTTGATCTCGGCCATGGGTTTTTTCTTGATTTTACGCCGGAACATATCCGCCTCCCTTTCCTATCCTGACCTTGTTTATTTGGCGTGCACCTGACGGTGCAGGATGGAGGAAAACTCTTCAGCAAACGTTTCGTAGCTGTTGCCCAGGGTTTCCGCTTGGGCGGAGAAACGGTTGTAGGCCAATACGGCAGGAATGGCGGCAAACAGCCCCATGGCAGTTGCTACCAGCGCTTCGGAAATACCCGGTGCAACCGTCGCCAGGGTGGCCTGATGTACATTGGCCAAGCCACGGAAGGAATTCATAATGCCCCATACGGTACCAAACAGACCAACATAAGGACTCACAGAGGCAACACTGGCCAGGAAGGGCAGGTTCTGCTCCAGCTTTTCTTCCTCGCGGGCCAGAGCCACACGCATGGCACGCTGGGTACCTTCCATTACGGCATCGGGATCAGCTCCAACTTGCTGTCGCAGGCGGGTGAATTCTTTAAAACCAGCACGGAAAATACTTTCCACCCCATCAATGGGCTTGCTTGAGGCGCGCGAACTGCCATCACGAAATAACTGGTTCAGATCGATACCGGACCAAAACTGATTTTCGAAGTCGAGCAACAGCTGCCTGGCTCGGCGCTGATAACTGCCGCGCTGCAGAATCATGACCCAGGAGATCAATGAAGCCAAAAACAGCATTAACATTACCGCCTGTACCAGCAGGCTGGCATTGGCAATCAAACTCCAAATGGAAAGGGTTTCGTTGTGCCCCATGGCTTTGTTGTCCTTATTCTTTGGATCTGTTCTTTAGTTGAATCGCTTAGCTCAATATTCAATCGCTGATTACCAGCGGTTGTACCGCATTGCGCATATTATCCGGAATTGCGGTGGGCTTCATAGTGTCCTGAGTCACGCAAGCAACTTTAATATCGGCCTCACACATCAGGGTATCATCCCGCCATACCTGCTGGCGAAATATCAAGAAGCTGCGTTTGAGCAGAATAACCTGTGCAGACACCTGAAGTTCATCATCTAACTGGGCCGGGCGCTTGTACTGGGCATTCACCGAATGCACCACCAGCAGTTTACCGTCATCGAGAATCGCCGGCTTATCAAAGCCCAGCTCCCGCATATATTCCGTTCGTGCCCGCTCCATAAACTTTAAATAGTTCACATAGTAGACAATACCGCCAGCGTCGGTATCTTCGATATAGACGCGCAACGGCAGCTTAAATTCCCGCATGGTGACAATTTTTCCAAGTATTATTCCGGATATTGTAAAAGAAAGTGTAAACAGATTCTGTGACTTGGCGATGACGCCAAGCCTGACCGGGTACAGTTTATTATTGTTAGTCGTCTTGCTGAAGGTGTTTAGGCAAAGGTAAGCCCATATGATCGTAAGCCAACTGGGTCACCATACGACCACGAGGAGTACGCATTAGATAGCCCTGTTGAATCAGATAAGGCTCCAACACATCCTCGATGGTATCACGCTCTTCACTGATCGCCGCCGCCAGGCTTTCCACCCCGACAGGGCCTCCACCAAACTTCTCAATCATAGCCAGCAGTAAACGCCGGTCCATATGGTCAAAGCCGCTGTGATCGACATTGAGCATATTCAAGGCAAGATCCGCCATCTCGCGGGTGACATTGCCATCGCCTTTTACTTCAGCGTAGTCGCGCACCCGGCGTAACAAACGGTTGGCAATTCGTGGCGTGCCACGGGAACGGCGTGCAACTTCGAATGCGCCCTCCTCATCCATGGGTACGCCCATCAAGCGGGCCGAGCGGGCGACAATCGAGGTAAGGTCCTCAACGTTGTAAAACTCCAAGCGCTGCACAATACCAAAGCGATCACGCAATGGTGATGTCAGCAGACCGGCACGGGTCGTTGCCCCCACCAGTGTAAAGGGCGGCAGATCCAATTTAATCGAACGCGCCGCCGGGCCTTCACCAATCATAATATCCAGCTGAAAGTCTTCCATGGCTGGATACAGCACTTCTTCCACGTTGGGACTAAGACGGTGAATCTCATCGATAAACAGTACATCACCGGGTTCAAGATTGGTCATCAGAGCCGCCAGATCACCGGCTTTTTCCAACACGGGTCCAGAGGTGCTTTTTAAATCCACCCCCATTTCACTGGCGATAATATTGGCTAAGGTGGTTTTACCCAGCCCAGGCGGGCCAAAGACCAGGGTGTGATCCAGCGCCTCGTTACGCCCCTTGGCCGCACCGATAAAGATTTCCATCTGCTCGCGCACTACCGGCTGGCCCACATAATCGGCCAGGGACTTAGGGCGTACCGCGCGATCCTGGGCTTCTTCACCGGTTTTTGGTGTCGCTGAGATCTCTCTTTGCTCTTGTTTAAAAGATGGATCTTCCGCAAATACGCCGGGGGCGAATTGATCTTTTTCAATCATGGAAAACGTTCCCAAAAACTATCCTGTTAAGCAGGCGCAAGGCTACGCAACGCCAAACGAATCAGATCTTCACTGGTGGCTGCACTGCCATCCTTCTGCGCGGCATTAACCAGCTTGCTGGCCTCGGTAGGTTTGTAACCCAGGGCCACCAGAGCACTCTCAGCTTCGGCGGCCATATCACTGGCAGAGACATTGGCCATGCCCTGACTTGCAGCTTCCATCGCAGCCAGGGGTGAAGCACCCAGTTGCCAATCTTTCAGGCGATCTCGCATCTCCACCACCAGCCGCTCGGCGGTTTTCTTACCCACGCCGGGCACCTTCACCAGTGCGGCAGTATTGTTATCCATAAAGCAACGCACCAGCTCATCGGCATCCATCCCCGACAGAATGCCCAACGCCATCTTCGGACCAACGCCGCTGACTTTGATCAGGGTGCGGAACAGCTCACGATCCTTTTTGCTGTAGAAACCGTAAAGGGTTTGGGCATTTTCACTGACGGCAAAGTGGGTCAACAGGGTGACCTTTTCACCCAGCGCAGGCAGCTGGAATACCGTGGTCATGGGTACCAGGACTTCGTAGCCCACGCCCTGAACATCAATCAAGACCTGGGGTGGTTGTTTTTCGATCAAAGTGCCCTGCAGGCGTCCAATCATGGGAAGCTCACTTTATTATCAGACAAGTTTTACTGACATCATTTGCTGTCATAGTAATGGGGCCTAGCATGCCATTTAACTGGCTTTTTATCCAGTACTCCGTTGCATGCCGGGCATTAGCTATACTGATGAGTAATCCAGACAAAGGAGCTTGCAGATTGTGGCCCCGCTTCCAATACAGGAAAGACACATACTCAAAGTGGCTTTTGGGGTGGCCGCAGGCATTTTCGCGTTCCTGTTTACCGGGCTGTCTTGCGCCCAGGCTGAGATTATCCGTCTGGGAACCCTCAATACCGTGGAACGCTTCTTTGAGGAACAACCCAGTGCCGTAGGGGAAGTGGTACGCGTAGCATTGGCTCGGGAAGGCCATGAATTAGAGCTCCTTTATCTGCCACGTATGAGATCCTTGTCCCAAGCCAACCGGGGTGTACTCGACGGTGATTTGGCTCGCACTATTGATGTTTCATCACTGGCAGAGAATTTGGTTAAGGTTCCCACGCCTTTATGCCATACCAGCTACTACCTCTATGCCCCGGTTCACAGCACCACCACTAACCACTGGGCAGACTTTCAGAATCCCAAACCGGTTATGCTGTCAGATATGTTAGTGGCTACCGAGCTTTGGCCAGAAAGCCTGCTGTCTTTCGAGCCCCTTAAACTACCGGACACGTCACAAGCCCTGCGGGCTATCGAAAAAGGCCAAGCCAATATCTTGCTGCTACCAGAAGGTATTTTGGAAATACTGACCAGTAATAAACCAACGATTCAGTTTATTAAACTACACCCGGTGATTGCTCACAGGGATGCGTTTTTGTGGTTGCATAAACGCCACGCGGTCCTGGCCGAAAAGCTCGGTCAGCATATCCAGAATATTAAACAGTCACTGTTTGATAGCGGTAGAGTCACAGACGTGCACTTTACCTGTGGTACGCTGATGACGCTGGCAAAAAGTATGCCCCAATAAGGTAGTTACAATTCAGGAATGACTCTGGAAAGAAACTCCAATACCAGCTGCTGATTTTCCTTGTCATTAAACGTAGCGATATGTGGCCCATCAAACCGCAACTTTGATTTTGGGTTATTTGCAGCAGCAAATAATGTTTCCACATGGTGGTAAGGAATCACCCTATCCTGAGTGCCGTGAATTAACAAAAGCGGCACCGGACTAATATTACCCACGACATCCAGCAAGTCATAATCACCCGGCATGACCAAAGACACAGGATACTGCAAAGACCAGGTTAGCCAGTGTGAGGCTGCTGCTTCCCTGGCGATTGCACGATAACCAGTAAAACCTGAATCGAGAATAACCGCATCTAAATACTCTCGCCATGGTGCCGAAGACAGGTTCGTTGAGCGGCCAATCACATAGCCCCCCATAGCCGCACCAAGGCTCTGGCCCAACACAATTTTAGGTTTACCTTGGGTTTCGGGAGCCTCCACTAACCAGGTCAGGCCAGCTTCAATATCTGAAAAGACTTCTGGTAACGAAGGACTTCCTGCAGAATGTCCATAACCACGATAATCAAGCAACAGGACCTGATACCCCTGCGCAGGCAACCAGCTTACACTGTGAATATGCGTGCTAATATTCTCGGCGTTACCATGCAAAAAAAGCACACTGCCTTTTACCTCTCTCTGGGCAGGTAACCACCAGGCACTCAACCTGGTGCCATCCGCCGCGCTCAAGGTGATATCCTGATACTCAAGATTTAAGTCGGCAGGCGTTTGCCGCCACTGCTTTGATGGATAAAATAAAAGGTTATTACAACCACTCAAACAGCCCACAAACACTAGAGCCAAAATAACCCGTAATAGCAGCGCTGATGCGCGGATCTTTTTCATACCTATCATGCAAAGTTAAATCACATAGCCGTTAAAACACATCCCAGTTAATACACATCCCAGTTAATAATAGTAACGATAAGACACTCCCGCTTCGTTAACACCTGTCGAATCATTAAGCGTACGCTTAAAGTGTATACGAAGGGCAGAATTCTCTGCTAATACGTAATTGTATTGGGCCTGAAAGGTACTTCTGTCTGCTCCATCCGCGAAATCCAAATACTCAGCCTGAATCATCAGATTACCGCTCGCTTGTTGCCAAAAAGCGCCTGCCAGAAAACCTGCTGCAATATCCAGGTTTTGCTCAAACCCCGGATTGTATTCCAGTCGCCCTTTCAATAAGGCAAATAGACGCCCGCCCATCAACGTTTCACGGGTCCAACCTGCGCCGCCATTCACCTGGGCAACCAACTCATCTTTCCCTTCAGTCCACTGTCGCTCCCAGCCGGCATTCACTTGCCAGGATAAAGGTTTAAAAAACGCCGTGCGAGCTGATAACGAGGTAATCTCCAGTAGATCGAAACGTTGTAACTGCGGGGATTCGCCCTCTTTTAAACGCACCACCAAGCGCCCCATATTGAGGGAAGTATCTTTTGGATAGCCAGCAATGTTATCCAACAAATCGTGATAGGCAATACGCCCTTCGAGGTCAACAAACCCTGCATTCTTGCCGCGCCCTACCCCTTCCTCAAAACCTGTAACCAGCCCGACCAAACCTGTTTTGTGGCCAGTTTCTGGTGGTAGCAGTTTAGCTCTCGATAAGGAAGCTTCCTCCGTTTCCACCACGGCGGCATCTGAACGCTGATTCAGCGCCTTTAACAGCTGAAAACGTCGTTTAGCAACCGTACTATCGCGAGCCTCGTGATTATTTTCATCACGTAATAAGCTATAAGCAACGTCAATGATGTTCCGCTGAATATCCGCCGCAACAGATGCAAATTCACGGGAGGACAAAACGTTGATATCGCCAGCCAATTGCAATGCCATTTGCTGTTGCTGCGACGACAGCTGATTGATCTTGTCAGTCAGTTTAGTTCGGTTTGACGGACGATAGATTACATCTGCAATCATCCCCGCTTGATCGGCAGCCCGAATGGTATCTATCGGTATAGCCACTAACGGGAATTGTGCCGCCAAGCGGTGCCCAGGCCTTGCAACATCCAGCAGTTCCATTAACCGAAATGAGCAGTTCTCATCAAAGAAAAAATATTGGAAGTTAATCTTATCCAATTCCCAAATATGGGCCAGCATACGATCGATTTCGCTATCGTTAAGATTGAGCTGGTACTCCCATAAATCACGGTTATCCATGCGAGAGTATTCTTTAACTTTTTCGTAATAAGGCTGGGCAGAGAAGAGTCCAGGATAGCCCCCTACCAAGCCCCGGTAGGCGTAGAGCATACCGTTATCATTTTCACCGGTGATGGCGCCAAAATTGAGTGCGTAGGACAATAACGGCGCGCCTTGATCAATCCCCTCTGGATCGAATCGTAAAAACGTATGCCCGTACATGGATGAAGGGCTATTGAGGTAACTGGAGGCAAACACCAACACGACACGCTGTGTCTTCAGCTTGCCTCGCCATTCTTGATAAGCCTGGCACTTAACCTCTGGCAGGTTTGTGGTGAGCTCGGGTATCTGCTCTAGCAACCACTGCCTTCTTGCCACGAACTGACATTGTGATACCTGAGGCGTGACATAAAATGCCTGCAGTGTTGCCTGCAACTCCGCTAATGCATCATGTTTGCCATCAGCACTCAGGAAGAAGCGAACATCATCCACATAACTCTGTCCGCGTGCGCCACTTTGGGATTGTTTGTAATGCAACAGATTCAACCATTGTGGGTCGCGAGCCAACTGTTGCAATTTGTGCTGACTTACTGAGGAAAAACTATCGGCCTGCGCGTTGCCCGGCAGACTATAAACCAAGCTACTTAAGCATCCCCAAAGACAGACCAAGCTAGATAACCAGTGCCTGCTTAAAGAGAGTCGAGGATAAAACATAAAGATCAATATAAGACCAAAAAATAGAGCTTACCGGAAGTAAGCCTGGAAGGTATGAGCGCCCGCTTCTCAGGCGCTCAAATGAAACACTACAAGGCAATGAGTTAAAGTACTGCTTAGCTGAAGAACTCCTTAACTAAAGTACTTCGCCATATCCTTATCTTGTTTCATAACAGTCCACATCGCCTCGAGGACTTCTTCGGTAGTCACACTTTCAGAAGGGAAAATAGTGGCAAAATTCTCGTGCATTACCGCTTTGAAAGTAGCGCGATCTTTTGGCGCAATGCCCAGAGATACAGCAACAGCGGTAATGACTTCACCATCACCTCGCGCTACATCTTCACTGAACTCATCCATGATGGCACTGACATTTACCATCTCCTTACCGCCATATTGAATGGTGCCGGAAGACGAACAACCGTTGGTACCAGAGGTTACACCAAAGGTGTTGTTGCCGGAGGTACCATTGGTCGTGATACCCAGGATATGCGGTGCTTTACCTGATTGACCTTCAAACAACATATTGCCCCAGCCACAACCGTTACCGCCAGCGGCGTCAGCCAGGGTGGTTGCAGATACACTTGCCAATACTAAACCGATTAGAGTCCGTTTCATGATTAATCCTCTTGGATGTGGTTTTTTAAAACAAAGTACAAACCACGTAACAGGCAAGTCCACGGAAAGCTTCCTGCTGTTATCGCGGTGACTGATCACCGAGATTAGCACACCGATTTCAGTTTACAAATATATTTCAGGCAAGTTGAGACGCAGTCATAGGTTTGGCACTTAATACAACACACAACTGACGTGCTACAGACGGAGAAGAGAAAAACAAAGAAGAGTAAAATAAAAAAGCCACGACTGAGCGTGGCTTAATTTTTTTTGAGCGGAAAGTGTGAGCTTACTTGGTTAGGTATTTAATACCATCTTCCAAGCCCTGCAAGGTCAGCGGATACATATGTTTATCCACCAACTCATGGGTCATCTCAATAGTCTTGGTATAATTCCAGTACTTCTCGGGCGTGGGGTTTAACCAGATTACCTTTTCAAAGGTTTCGGTCATACGCTGCATCCACTTGTAGCCCGGTTCTTCGTTCATATGCTCAACACTGCCGTACTGACTGGAAATCTCATAGGGTGCCATGGAGGCATCACCGATAAAGATCACCTTGTAGTCTTTGGCGTAGGTGTGCAGCACATCGAACAGACTGGTGGTCTCACTATTTCGACGACGGTTGTCCTTCCACACTTTTTCATAAATGAAGTTATGGAAGTAGAAGTATTCCATGTGTTTGAACTCGGTCTTACAGGCCGAGAACAATTCTTCACAGACACGTACGTACGGGTCCATGGAACCGCCCACATCAAAGAACAGCAGTACTTTTACCGCGTTGTGGCGCTCGGGCACCATTTTAATATCGAGGAAGCCGGCATTGCCCGCCGTCGACTTGATGGTGTCATCCAGATCCAGCTCTTCAGCTGCACCGGTACGGGCGAACTTACGCAGTTTACGCAGGGCCACTTTAATATTACGGGTGCCCAGTTCGATGGAATCGTCGAGGTTTTTAAACTCTCGCTTATCCCACACCTTCACAGCCGATTTATTGCGGCCTTCGCCACCCACACGGATACCTTCCGGGTTGTAACCGCTGTTACCAAAGGGTGAAGTACCGCCGGTACCGATCCAGCGGTTACCACCTTCGTGACGTTTTTCCTGTTCTTCGAGACGCTTTTTAAATTCTTCGATAAGCTTTTCCAAACCGCCGAGGGACTCGATCTTGGCTTTCTCTTCTTCGGAAAGCTGCTTAAGGAACTCAGACTTGATCCAATCGTCGGGGATCAGGGCATCGACGATGTCCTCAATCCCTTCGAGATCTTTGAAGTAGGCACCGAAAGCACGATCGAACTTATCGAAGTATTTTTCGTCCTTCACCATGCAGGTACGAGATAACATGTAAAAGTCATCGATATTGCCAAATGCCAAGTGCTTTTCCATGGCTTCCAGCAAAACCAATAATTCTTTTACCGTGACTGGTACACCAAAGCGGCGCAAGCCATAAAAGAAGTTTACTAACATCGTCCTTCCTCTGAATCTGTCTCTCGTTACCTGTTACCTTTTACCTGTTAACCAGGCTCAAAACTTACGCGTTCTGACGACGGGTCATAAAGGCCAGTCGCTCTAACAGGTGAACATCCTGCTCGTTTTTCAGCAGTGCGCCGTACAGTGGCGGAATCGCTTGACGGGCATCTTTGTTCTTCAGCACTTCGTCAGGGATATCATCAGCCAGCAGCAGCTTCAGCCAATCAACCAGCTCAGAGGTGGATGGCTTTTTCTTCAGACCAGGTACCTGACGTACGTCGAAGAAGATATCCAGGGCATCTTTCACCAGATCAGCTTTGATAGTTGGGAAGTGAACATCCAGGATCTTGGTCATGGTGTCACGCTCCGGGAAGCTGATAAAGTGGAAGAAGCAGCGACGCAGGAAAGCATCTGGCAGTTCTTTTTCGTTGTTACTGGTGATGATCACGATGGGGCGATGTTTGGCCTTAATCGTCTCACCAGTTTCGTAAACGAAGAACTCCATTTTATCGATTTCTACCAACAAGTCGTTGGGGAATTCGATATCGGCTTTATCGATTTCGTCAATCAGCAGTACCACCTGCTCATCGCTATCGAAGGCTTCCCACAGCTTACCTTTCTTGATGTAGTTGCCAATATCGTGAACCTTATCGTTACCCAGCTGAGAGTCACGCAGACGGGATACCGCATCGTATTCGTACAAACCCTGCTGGGCTTTGGTAGTGGACTTAATGTGCCACTGGATCAGACGCATACCCATAGAGGATGCAACCTGCTCGGCCAGCATGGTTTTACCTGTGCCTGGCTCACCTTTAACCAGCAGTGGGCGTTGCAGTGCAACCGCGGCGTTTACCGCCATGCTCAGGTCGTCTGTAGCAACGTAATTCTCGGTACCTTCAAACTTCATTTAAACAAATCCTCGTCGGTTAACAGGCGGATTCTACCATATTCAGCCTACTTACTGGCGGTACAGCCAAAGACTCTTCAGTCTGTGCCACCTACTTGGTCAAATATGACACTCTTTTAAGATCTACCTAACAATTAGGAGTTTCCAGGGCGAAAACGCCGGCGAAACTCACGTGGACTCACTTCGGTCAGGGATTTAAAGACCTGTGAGAAAAAACCAAAGTCCCGATAGCCCACATCCAAACTGATCGTCTTGATGCTGTTATCGGAATTAATTAACTGGTGCTTGGCCGCTTCCACCCGCAAACGCTGCAAATAGCGGGTGGGTTTCTCGCCGGTGGCCTTTTGGAAACGGCGGATAAAGGTGCGACTGCTCATGCCCAGGTCATCGGCCAGCTGATTAAACTCCACCTTGTCGTGGTAGTTGCTGTCGAGCCAGTCCTGGGCCTTGTGAACGGAGCTGTCACGGTGCTGACGCAAGCCTGCGATATTAAACAGGGTCAGGTCGTAAGTGCGCCGGGTATCGTGGGTAATATCCTTGGCCATCTCGGTAGCCATTTCCTCACCGGCAAAGCGCTGTACCAAATGCATCGCCAAATCCATCGCCGCATTACCGGCGTTGGAGGTCAGCAGGTTGGCATCTTCCACCAGGGCCTGGTTATCCTGCCACTCCACTTTGGGGAAACGTTTGGCCAAGTCTTTCATATGGCGCCAGTAACTGGTGGCCTTGCGCCCGTCGAGTAACCCCGCCTGTGCCGCCCAAAACGCACCGGAGCTTACCCCCGCAATAAGGGCGCCATTGGCGTACTGGTCCTGCAGCCAGGGGGTAATCTTGGCACAGCTTTCGGCCATTGATTCCACATCGCCCCAGAAGTGGCACAGGTAGATAACGTCGTAACGCTCTTTGACGGCTTCAATATGCACATCGCCGTAGATTTTACGGCCACTGAAAGATTGCACCGGGCCAGGTAAAGGCGTCACCAGATCACAGCGAAACAACTGGCTTTCACGGCGCATATTCACGCTCTGCAAAATATCGAGCAACATATCTGGCATCGACATCCAGATACCATCCGACAGAAGGATTCCTACCCGTATTCCATGATCCGACATAACGCGTACCTCATAGCGAGCGACAACCGGGCTTTATATAGGGCTCATGACCACCTTAAAGCCCTCGGTCATTTATGGCACTTTGACCAAGATACCTGTCATTCTACTCAAGCCCGCTCGATATGCCTTGGCAAAGTCGTCCTTATTTACTAGCAATTTCGCTCACTTACGCCCCATTCCTTGACCAAAGACGCCAAACTGCTCAATTTTCATTCTAAAAAAGGGACGCTTATAGGCAAACATGTTAAATTGCACAGGTGTACTATTAACAAATCGGGTATGTCATAATCCCGAATAGAGGCTATACCTTCACTACAACTAAATAGCCCATCAGAGCGAAATACATACATCACTTTAATGGCGACTTCCGAAAGGAGAGAGACAATGAACAGTGCCGCCGAAGCATCTGCAATTGAAGAAACCACCAGCCGCACCCAACAGGTGTTTGCTAAACAACGCCAGGCCTCGCGTACTCACGCTTACCCAAGCCTGGAAACCCGCCTGTCCAATCTGGATAAGCTGGAAAAAGTACTGTTAGATAACCAGGACGCCATTGCCGATGCCATCTGTAAGGATTTCGGTAACCGCTCCAGCCTGGAAACCCGTATGCTGGAAATCTTCGGCCTGATCGGCGGCATCCAGTACACCCGCAAGCGCATGAAGAAGTGGATGAAGCCACAGAAGCGTCATGTGGGTATGGCTTACTTCGGCGCCAAGAACACGGTTCTGCCACAACCTAAGGGCGTGATCGGTGTTGTTACCCCATGGAACTACCCGCTGTTCCTGGCCCTGAGCCCAACCATCAGCGCAATCTCTGCCGGTAACCGCGTGATGATCAAAATGGCGGCCAACTCGCAGAATCTGTGTAAGCTGCTGGATCAACTGATCAGCCCAGTATTCGACGAAGAATACCTGGCGGTAATCCCTGGTGTATCTGCAGGCGAATTCACCAACCTGCCTTGGGATCACCTGGTATTCACCGGCTCTCCTGCCACCGGCAAGATCGTGATGGAAACTGCGGCGAAAAACCTGACTCCGGTTACGCTGGAGCTGGGTGGTAAGTCACCAACCATTATTGCTGAAGACTACGATCTGAAGACCGCTGCTGAGCGCCTGCTGTTTGGTAAGTTCCTCAACGCTGGTCAAACTTGTGTTGCTCCAGACTACCTGTTCGTACCGCGCGCCAAGGTTGATGCCTTTGTTGAAATCGCCAAAGAGATTGTTTCCAGCCGTTACCCAACTGCAGAAACCAGCGACTTCACTTCCATTATCGATGGTAAAGCTTTCGAACGTCTGACCATGACCCTGAAAGATGCGACCGATAAAGGCGCTAAGGCCGTCAACCTGCTGGGTACTGGCGAGCCTAACCCTGAGACTCGCAAGATCCCGCCACACGTGGTGGTTGATGCCAACGAAGATATGCTAATTCTGCAGGACGAGATCTTCGGTCCGCTGTTGCCGATCAAGCCATACGATTCTATGGACGAAGTGATCGAGTACATCAACAACAACGAACGCCCGCTGGCTCTGTACCTGTACAGTAACGACAAAGCGACTCAGGAGAAGGTGACTTACAACACCATCTCCGGCGGTATGTGCATCAACGAAAGTATGTTCCATGTTGCTCAGCACGATATGCCATTCGGTGGTATCGGCAACAGTGGTATGGGTCACTACCACGGTAAGGAAGGTTTCATCGAGTTTTCGAAACTGCGTCCTATCTTCAAGCAAGGCCCGATTGGCCCTGCCGCGTTTATGGCGCCGCCTTACGGCCCGAAAGTAGAGAAAATGGTCAATATGATGATCAAGTGGAAATTGTAAGCCCGTACTAAGTACTAGCTACAATAAAGGGTAAAGGGCCGGTTTTTCCGGCCCTTTTTTATTTCTGGGGTCTTTAGGTTAGTGCCGTGACCCCGGTTTACCCAAGGGCGGGTGGTACCTATTCCCGGCTGCAAGACTTGCCTTGGGGCGCTCGCACTGCGGAACTCGCTAAAAAACGCTCAGACAGTCCTCGTCGACACTCCCGCCCCAAGGCAAGTCTTAAACGCAACCTGATTGGTCATAGGCACCACCCGCCCTTGGGTAAACCTACCTCCTATAAAATAAAGAAAGTTCAGTAGTAGCACCTTGTGAGGAGGCGGTCGGTGGCGCTGCTCGTAGCAATCAGCCCATCGTTTAAGCGGCAGGCAAAAGTCAGGGTAGTCGCGGAGGTTGTTTGACCGCCAGGGAGTTTACGGAGCGCTGGCTTTTGCCTGCCGCTTATGGGCGCGAAGAGCAGCTCCACCGACTGCCTCCGGGTTTATATCACCAAACTTTATTCCTCTACACGATGTAACAACTCATTCGAAGAAATACCCTGCGATATCTCTCCAACTTCAATTGAACGAACTAGCTGCTGAAGCTTTTTATTCACAGGACAAGCAATCCCCAAACGCTCCCCCTCTTCAACAATCGCCCCGTTCAGAAAATCAATCTCGGTCTTACGCCCCTCGGATAAATCCACCCACATAGAAGACCGCGCCTCGGGATCTATTGCCAACATCTGATTGGCCACTCGGGTAAATACCCAATCTGGCGACGACATTAACGGCGGCAACAACGAAGGCGGCAAACGGGTTAGCTTTAACAATTTGATTTGTTTGGCTTTAGCCACCTTCATTAATTCCCTCATGGCCGCCGCCAATACCCGCCGATAACCACGCTGGGCGAGTTGTTCTTTTAAGGGAATACCGGATATCGCATTGATGGCGTTATTCAGGTTCAGATGTAACTTGGCCCAGAGCATTGCCTCTATATCGTGATGAAGAGTGAACGTCAGTAGCTCGCTGGACAGTGTCTCTAAAGGCGCCGTTTCGGGTAAGGCAGGTAGATCTATGCCCCCTTCTGTCGCCAGGTGTAAGTGGCCTGGTTTAAGTTCTGCCACATTGGCAGAAAGTACGCCTCGTATGACTTGATTGCAGGGAAATGCCGCTTGGACCTGAGATTCTGCCCCCAAACCATTCTGCAGACAGATAATGATGGTATTGGGCCCTACCAATGGAGCCATATTCTCTAAAGCTGCCGCCAGGGCGGTGCACTTAACCGTCAACCAAAGTACCTCGGCCGACTCACCTCCGGCTTGGGGATCAATAAAGTGCAAAATCTCAAGCTTCTGCCGGTGTTGTGCGTAATCCGTGATGAGCAGGCCTTGATCCAGCTTTTCGCGGGTAGCCGGTCGCACTACCCAACCTACCTCCTGCCCTTGTGCCATCAGGGCTCCACCCAGATAACCACCTATAAGACCAGCGCCAAATACCACATGTGCTGTCATACTCTCTCCTACCTTTATCTATGCTATCTATAATTGTTTTTTCTCCATCATAGGTGAGTGCGCTGAAAAAGATTGTCAACAAAGCAACATTGCAGCATTTTCACTTTCCCTTTAGGGGGACTTTGCTATGATTGCGCACCATCTGTAAGCCCTGTTTTTTGGTCACTTTATGCTTGATGCAAACGCCTTATCCCAGCTATCCCAACTGAAACAAGACATCCGCGCCGACAAGAACTTTGCCGAAGGCAATGTACGCGGCACCATGGGCCGCTTTGGCTTTGTGGTGATGGACGATGGCCGTGAGGCCTTTCTCCCCCCCGATGAGATGAGCCGGGTATTCCCAGGCGATCGGGTAGAGATCAGTTACGAGGAAGACGATAAGGGCAAGCTAACCGCTACCCTGGAAAAGCTGATTAACAGCGAGACCAAGGATCTGATAGGCCAATATGTTGTACGTGGTAAAGGCCACTTTATCGCCACCGATATGCCGCAGCTAAATCGCTGGATCTTCCTACCGCCTAAAGCCCGCGGTAACGCCAAGGCCGATGATTACCTGCACTGCCGTATTTCCCGTCACCCATTTGAGGACGGCAAAGGCCAGGCCAAGCTGGTGAAGGTATTGGGTCAGGCCGATACTGTGGGTATTGAGCATCAGGTCACGGTATTGAAGCATCAGCTGGAAAACAGTTGGAGTGATAAGCAGGAGCAGCAAACCAAGGCCCTGCTGGAAGAGACTCTGGCCACCGAAGGTCGTCGTGATGCGACTGATATTCCATTTGTGACCATCGACTCTGCCACCACCAAAGATATGGACGATGGCCTGTTTATCACCGCTACCGATAGCGGCTGGACCTTGCAGGTGGCTATTGCCGATCCAAGTAGTGGCATCAACCTTGATAGTGCCTTGGGTAAAGCAGCCCTGTCTCGCGGTAATACGGCTTACCTGCCAGGCGGTGCGGTAACCATGCTACCGGATACCCTGTCGAACACTACCTACTCACTGGTTGAAGGTGAAACCCGTCCGGCCTGGTTATTTGATATCCAGATTAATAAAGACGGTACAGTGGCCCAGTTTGATTACGAGCCGGCCATTATTCAGTCTCGCCACAAGCTGACTTATACACAGGTCGCTGAATTCCTGGAGCAGGATAATAAAGAGGCGGTACCTGCGGATTGTCAGGAATTGCTGTCAACTCTGACCGCCTGCGCCGAAGCTCGTACCGAGTTTCGTCGTAACAATATGTTGCTGATGGAAGAGCGTGACGATTACGAACTAAAACTGAACGATAAAAAGCATATCGATCACATCGAACGTCAGCAACGTAATAAAGCTCAGCAGGTAGTTGAAGAAGCCATGTTGGTGACTAACGCTTGTGCCGGGGAGACGTTTGCCAAGCATCCAAATACCGGTATTTTCTCTGCACACCAGGGTTTCCGTGAAGAAAAACACGAGGACATTAAAAAGGTTCTGCAGGAAGATTTCCCTGAGCTGGCGGAAATTGATTTCACCAGTGCTGAGGGTTACAAGCAACTGATCAACACCATGCACAGTAATCCAGAAGCGGCAAAACAGTTAAGTGCTTTCCGCTTGATGCTGCGCCCAGGAGAGTTAACACTGGATGCCCGCCCACATATGGGTCTGGGTATGGAATATTATGCGACTGTTACGTCCCCGATTCGTCGCTATAACGATTTCTACAATCATATTGCTCTGGCAGCAATTCGCGATGAGAAGAAACTCAACGCACCTTCTGAGGAAGATCTGCAAAACCTGCAAGCTCAGATCGGTAAAACCCGTCAGTCTGCGCGTGATTTGGAAAACTGGTTAATCCGTTTATATATGGAACCTAAAGTGGGCGAGAGCTTTGAGGGCCGTATTATTCGCGTTAATAACCAGGGCGTAACGGTTAAATTGCTGGATAGCGGCATTACCGGTTTTGTAAAAGTTGGCAGTAAAGAAGACAGTTACAAGTTTGATGCATTGCGTATGACGCTTGGCAACGATGACAATAAGTACGAGCTGGATCAGGATGTGAGCGTTAAATTATCTAACGTGAATCATGATCGTAAGCAGATTAATTTTGAGTTTGTTTAATAATCAGAGGCCACGCTCTTAATTCAGAACGTGGCGATTGCGATACCGCCTTCCCTTCCAGAACACGCTTTGCGCCATCCATGGCCGCTCTGCGTCGGCGTCCTGCCTCCGAAGGGTCTGGAAGGGAAGGCGGTATCACAATCTTCAGTCAACCACCTGCACAACTTTCTATATTTGTTTCAAATTAAGTTTTAGAAACCTCTTCCCGGACTCCATATAATTTCTCCAACAACCACTGATGCGCCGGCGTCGAAGCGTGACGAGGGTGCCAAATAATATCAACCTTAAAAGCCCCCAACTCCATTGGCAGCGGCAAAACCTTCACCGGCAACAACTGACAAAAATCATCGGCGAAGCGCTCAGGTAACACTAACGCCAAATCTGTTTCCGCAACCACCATCGCCGCCGTGGTGTAGTTAGGAATTACTGAAACAATTTTGCGCTGATGTCCCTGTTCCTGTAGCCAGCGATCGACCATACCTCGGCGTTCGTTACTCGATACCCAGACATGCCCCACGTCCAGATATTGTTTAAGGCTGATGCGCTTGTTGATCTGTGGATGATCTTTCCGCACCAGACAACACAGATGCTCTTCCAACCACAGCTGGTGTTGCAGTCGAGGGCTGACATCAAAAAAGCGGCCCATGGCGAAATCGAATTCTCCAGATTCCAGTGCCGCCTCAGGGTTTTCCGGGCCGAAGTTTTTGATCTGTACTTCAACCCCTGGAGCTTCCCGTTCGAGTAGTTTGAGTAAGCGTGGCAGCAGTAGCAAGGCGACATAATCCGTCGCGGCAATGACAAACCGCTGCTGGCTAATGGCGGGATCAAAACTGGCCGGTTTGATCAGGCATTGGTCCAGCTCACTCAGCGCGCGCTGTACCGGGGTGATTAACTCCAGGGCCCTGGGGGTAGGTTCCATGCCCTTGCGGGTACGCACCAGTAGAGGATCATCCAGCATCTGCCGCAGACGATTGAGGGCGTTACTGACCGCTGGTTGGGTCAATGACAAGGTCTCCGCAGCCCGCGAGACACTGCGTTCGCGCATTACGGCATCGAAGATAACCAGCAGGTTGAGGTCGAAATTTCTAATATTCACAACTTGAATACATTTATCACAAATATAAATTATCAATATACAACTATAGCGAGGAAAATACAGCTACTGGCTTAGAACTATGCCCCCGAACTATGGCCTGCTATTAGACAGGAATACCGCTACTGGGTAGGAATAACTATGAACCCGTTTACCTTTACCACCACCAAATCGATTATTAATGAATCCGGCGCGCTGCAGCGTATTGGCGAGATCTGCCGTAATCAGCACATCACCCGTCCACTGATTGTTACCGACCCAGGTATTGTCAGTATTGGCCTGCTCGATAAGCTCGAAGCCGCTCTGAAAGCCGCGGATATGCCCTACTGCAGCTTTACCAAGATTGTTGCTGATCCCCCAGAATCCATCGTCCTGGCGGCGCTGGAGCAAGCTAAAACCGAGCAGGTAGATGGCATTATTGGTTTTGGTGGTGGCAGCTCTATGGATACCGCCAAGCTGGTAGCCCTGATGGCCAAGTCCGGTGAAACTCTGGCAGAGATTTACGGTGTTGAGCAGGCCAAAGGCCAGCGTCTACCGCTGATTCAGATTCCGACCACCGCGGGTACTGGTTCTGAAGTGACTGCAGTAGCCATTGTGACGACGGGCGAGACCACCAAAACAGGTGTTGTTGCCCCACAATTGCTGCCAGATGTTGCCCTATTGGATGCAGAGCTGACCTTGGGTCTGCCACCGCATATCACCGCCGCTACCGGTATTGATGCGATGGTTCACGCCATTGAGGCTTACACCAGCGCCCACAAGAAAAACACCTACTCCGATATGTTGGCTAGAGAAGCCTTGAAACTGATGGCCGACAATATCGAGGAAGCTACACATAACGGCAGCAATCTCGATGCTCGCCAAGCGATGCTGTTAGGCGCCTGTCTGGCCGGCCAGGCCTTCGCCAATGCGCCTGTTGCCGCAGTACATGCGTTGGCCTATCCATTAGGTGGTCATTACCATATTCCACACGGGTTAAGTAACTCGCTGGTACTGCCACACGTATTACGCTTTAACGCTGATGCGGCCAGCGATCTTTACGCAGAACTGGCCGACGTGGTTCTGGCAGACAAAGCGACAGGCTCTTCTGCAGAGAAAACCCAGCAATTGATCGATTACCTTGAGCAACTTATTGCCAAACTGGAAATTCCCAACCGCTTACGCGATATGGAAGTGCCTGAAAGCGATCTTCCCATGCTGGCCAAGGACACCTTCGAATTACAGCAACGCCTGCTGATTAACAATCCGCGTGAAGTTACTGAAGCGGACGCCCTGGCGATTTACCAAGCTGCCTATTAATTTTTTATTCGAGAAGTAATTATGTCTGACTTACCGACACGCGAAAGTTATCGCTGGTTTATGCCCATCACCACCCGCTGGATGGATAACGATATTTACGGCCATGTAAATAACGTTCACTACTATTCCTACTTTGACACGGTAGCGAATACCTACTTGATTCAAGAAGCGGGGCTCGATATTCATGGTGGCGATATTATTGGCTATATTGTTAACTCTCAGTGCGATTATAAAAAAGCGATTGCCTTCCCAGAGAAAATAGAAGGCGGTTTTCGTGTAAACCGCCTGGGTAACAGCTCGGTGGAATACGGTATTGCTATATTTAAAGAAGGCGAAAGCGATTGCTGTGCTTTTGGTACCTTTACCCATGTATTTGTTGATCGCGAGAACGAAAGGCCAGTGCCAATTCCTGAGCAGATGCGTGCTGCGTTGGAATCCATGTTGATTGACTAATTTATACAACTTTTTACGAATTGCGCATTACTTATTAACGCCATCCCCGCGAAAGCGGGGATCCAGGGATACGAAGTACATTAACCGCAAACGGCACTCACCCTGATCAACAAGAAATAGATAGATCCGATTTGAGTGCCATAAATACTGGATTCCCGCTTTCGCGGGAAGGGCCTGCCCCATGAACGCAGTGAATGCATTGGGCATGGCGCTGTAGATAGAAACGAGAACTCCCATGCAATTAAATAACCCCAATCTCCTCCGCACCCAATCCTACATCAACGGCGAATGGGTCGACGCCGACAACGGCGCCACCGTAGACGTCCGCAACCCTGCCACCGGCGATACCGTAGCCGCCATCGCCAACGTTGGCGGCGACGAAACCCGCCGCGCCATTGAATCGGCTGAGGCAGCCTTGCCAGCCTGGCGCGCGAAAAGCGCAAAAGAACGCGCCAATATTTTACGTCGCTGGTTTGACCTGGTGATGGCCAACCAAAACGATCTGGCCCAGATTCTGACCGCCGAACAAGGTAAACCTCTGACAGAAGCTGCCGGCGAAATTGCTTACGGTGCCAATTACATCGAGTGGTTTGCCGAGGAAGCAAAACGTATCTACGGCGACATTATTGCGCCACCTTCCAACGACAAACGCCTGCTTGTGGTTAAACAACCGGTTGGCGTAGTAGCTTCGGTGACTCCGTGGAATTTCCCTAACGCCATGCTGACCCGTAAAGCGGCGCCTGCATTAGCCGCCGGCTGTACCTTTGTTGGCAAACCGGCCACCGAGACACCGCTGTCGGCATTGGCCCTGGCTGTACTGGCTGAAGAAGCTGGCGTGCCTGCCGGTGTCTTTAACGTGGTATGTGGTAACAGCTCACGTGCCATTGGCGGTGAGATGACCAGCAACCCGATTGTGAAAAAACTGACCTTTACCGGCTCTACACCTGTGGGCAAAGTTTTGCTGGAACAGTGTGCCGCCACCGTTAAGAAAACCTCCATGGAGCTTGGTGGTAACGCACCTTTAATCGTCTTTGATGATGCCGATCTGGATGCAGCTGTTGCCGGTACCCTGGCCTCCAAATACCGCAACGCCGGTCAAACCTGTGTTTGTACCAACCGCGTATTGGTTCAAGAAGGTGTATATGACGCCTTTACCGAAAAACTGACCGCTGCGGTTAACGAATTTAAAGTGGGCGCCGGTACAGAAGACGGCATCACCATGGGGCCACTGGTAAATGCCAAAGCGGCAACCGATGTGGATGAGTTGGTTCAGGATGCACTGGATAAAGGCGCGCAAGCAACAATTGGTGGAGGACGCTCAGAACTAGGCGACTGCTTCTACCAGCCAACCGTGCTAGCCAATGCCGATGCTTCCATGCGTGTGTTTAAAGAAGAAATTTTCGGCCCTGTTGCACCTATCTTCAAATTTAAAACTGAAGAAGAAGCCGTGGCCATGGCTAACGACACGGAGTTCGGTCTGGCGTCCTACTTCTACACCAAAGATATCGGCCGCATCTTCCGCGTTGGCGAAGCTCTGGAATACGGTATCGTTGGTATTAACGAAGGTATTATCTCTAATGAGATGGCACCGTTTGGTGGCGTGAAAGAATCCGGTTCCGGTCGCGAAGGTTCCAAGTACGGTATCGAAGACTATATTGAAATTAAATATATGTGCCTGGGTGGTATCTAAGGCATACACCAGGGGCAGGATATCAATATCCTGCCCCTACTCCATAGACATCTGAAATTCTGTTGGTGTTATTCCGTACCAACGCCTAAAGGCCCGGGCAAAACTGCTGTGGTCTGAAAATCCTAAACGAAACGCCGTATCATTAAGTGAAGATGCTGGCTGGCTTAAATATTCCAACGCCATCGCTTTCCTGACATCAGAGACCAATAACTTAAAACTTGTGCCCTGCTCTTTTAACTTGCGCTGAAAACTGCGCTGGCTTAAATTCAGTGCCGAAGCCACTTCCTGGCAAACGGGTTCACTCCCATGTTCAAGGCAGCGGCGCACTTGCTGTTTTACCGCATGTATCCCTCTGTCACTGCGCTGTTTTTCTATCGCACTTTTTGTAAATCTATCCTGCCAAGACGCTAGCGTTGGATTACCGGTCGGCAAGGCTAACTCGGCATTTTCACGTGACAGAATAATCCCTACCTGAACGAGGTCACAGTCTACAGAGCTGCGATAAAATGTTTCGTGCTCATGAAGAGCATCGACAGATTGGCCAAATAGGGTCACTTTTTGCGGCGCCAGAACACCGGGATAGATATGACTAAGAAACGCGAAGAAAAATGCCACGCTTAGGTTAATGTTATCAACGCAAAGAAATTCTTCCGAAACCTTGGGTGTGATTAGCAAGCCTACGCTATCGGAGGATTCGACCAATTCAAACAGAGAGGTATCGGTAAAGAAACGAGAGGAATCAACCAAACGCTGGATAGCATCTTTTAAGGAAATACTGCATTGCAGGCCCATCCCAACACTGCCCAACATAGCAGGCCGAAAGTAGGTTTGCGCAATGCGAATAACAGTGGCTTCTGCCCCATGATATTGCCGAATAAGCGCCCAAGCCTTATTAGCAACCTTCGCATTTATCTGCTCATCCGGTGCAAGATCAATAAGCTCGCTTAAACCATGACGAAGCAATGTTTCTTTGGGTGACTGCCCGGCATCAGAAATAACCTGCTGAACAAGCCCCGCGAAGAGCTTGCCGACAAACTCGGTACACATTGACTCTCTCCTGAAACCTCCCGCAAACCTTAACAGATCCACCGGAGGCTTCAAGAATATTTGAGATCAAATTCACTTATGAGAGATATAACTAAAACTTAAGACGCCCACGAACAGCGTAGTTAGCACCTCTGCCAAATGAAGCCTGATGCCCACCATTGGAGAAAGGAACATCATTACTATAAATATAGTATTCCTCATCCGTAAGGTTGCGCCCCACTAAAGACACATCCCAACGCTCATTAACCGCCCCCAGGGTAAGGGTTAAATTCCACAAGGTATAAGCATCCTGCATGGATACCGGATCGTTATCCGCCGCGGTTGAATGCTCCCCCTTATAGTTTGCATCTATGACGGTGCGTAAAAACAGTTGCTGAGTCAGTTCAATTTCGTGCTCCAGAGAAAGGCTTCCTGTCCATTCCGGTGTAAATGGCGTCGACTCTCCACTCAGATCCTGGCTACAAGCTCCTGACCCCGTATAGGCAGCAATCTGTGCCTGTGTACAGCCTGCGGTATCATAATCCGCGTAAGTGAAATCGACATAACCTGCTGAGCCTCTTAACATCAAGCTTTCACTTAACTGCCAACGCCCATCAATTTCAAGGCCGGTAATATCAGCAGACGAAGCATTTTTCACAACAAACCCGCTGTTGCCGGTATAAACAGAAGACTGGAGGTCCTCATAGTCCATATCGAATAACGCCACATTCACTTCAGCCGCGCCATTCAGCAGTGTCATCTTGGCACCCACCTCAATGGACTTAACTTTCTCCTCTTCAAACTCCGCCTCAGCGGGATCATCTGTTAAGGCAAAATTATTGAAACCGCCCCCTTTAGTGCCTGTCGATAATGTGGAATACAGCATTACATCCGGCGTAACATCCCATTGCGCATTAACAGAATAGGTCCAATTTTCTTCATCACGCTTAAGGTCGGTAAAATCGTGTGGTGTAAATTCCAGCAAAAACTGATTAGTCGCACAGGTTGCCAGAGCATCATTGGCGGTAAAGGTATCCCATTCAGCACAGTGAACACCTTGAGCGGCGGATTTCTCTTCTTCACCGTATCTGGCGCCCAAGGTCACCCTGACATCATCTCGCACTTCCCAAGTGCCTTGAGCAAAGGCAGACCAACTTTCAGATTCCTGCTCTAAATAGGCATAACGATTGAGTAACAGTCCTGTGTTATTGACCAACGACTTTGCCTGGCTATCCAAGTCACTCTGCTGGTAATAGAGCCCGCTAATAAATTCAAAGCCTTCACCAAACTCGGAGACATAACGCAACTCCAGGCTTTCCTGGTCATAGGTTTCAACCTCTTCAAAGCCGATCTCTACGGGTGAGTTGTAAAAATCAGCATCAACAGCCCGATCGAACTCATACCCTGAGTAGCCAGCAATCAGTGTCACCGTGCCTTTATCCGTACTGTAATCGACACGCAAAGCCGTCTCATCGGAATCACCTTTGAAATAGCCCTGACCAGGATAATCAATACCTGGGGTTGTATTCCCTATCGCCGTTTTGCCATTAGCTGGCGTGGCATCGTAACCGGCAGCTTGCATCAACCCCTCCATGGTAGGCGTCAAGACGATTTGGTCAGTACTGCCTCCTAGATTATCCCAATCACCCATCTCGTATTTAAACGAGACCAGCAAGTTTTCAGTAGCATCCCACTCCAGCGATACACGACCTGCAATTTCATCGGTGAGCGGTTCGTGCTTATCGTTGAACTCATTCTCTATCCATCCCTCATCCATATCGCGAGTTAACCAGGCTAAACGCCCACGCAGATTTTCCGTTAAAAGACCGGAAACATAACCTTTGATTTCAGTTTCTTCATGCTCAACTTCATACAACCCCGACAACTCAGCGGCGAACTCATCCATGGGTTTGGCTGAGGTAATATTCACGGCACCAGCAATTGTATTTTTGCCGAACAAAATTGATTGCGGTCCACGCAAGACTTCTACCATGCCAACATCGAGAAAGGAAAAACGCGATTGGGTTGCACGCCCACGATAAATACCATCAACAAAGGAGCCTACTGATTGCTCAATACTGGCCAACACACCTGATTGGATACCGCGAATGGAGACGACATCTCCAAGAGCCAATGGCGCTACAGCAAAATTAGGTACATAGGCCGCAAAGTCCATCATACTCGGGATAGCAGCCTCATTGATTTTCTCACCACTCATGGCCGAAACAGAAATAGGGACATCCTGTAAAGACTCTTCGCGCTTTTGTGCCGTTACGACGATCTCTTCCAGGGTGAAGGTTTCTTCAGCTACGGAAAAGGGGGACAGACCAACAGTAGCCACAACAGAAGCCGCAAGCGGACTGATACGGAAAAGGGATTTCATCACAATTCTCTCCAACGTTTTTATAGTTATCCAGAAAGAATCTAACGAATAATATTTTTCCCCACTATACCTTGCGCGCCAAACTCAATACCCGAAGCGCCAATAGCATACAAACAGTCACAACAAAAAACGCCGGCAATTGCCGGCGTATAAAAATCGTCTAGTAGACAGAGACATTAACTAGACTAAAAACAAAAGCCTTCTTCGGCAATCGCCATCAGAGATTCAGCTCCAGCACCAGCTGCGGCCTTGTGAGCCATAGCACGCGGGAGCATACGCTGATAGAAGAAGGATGCGGTATCAATTTTGGCCTGGTAAAAACCATCGGCATCGCCTTTGCTCTCAATCGCCTCAGCAGCCACTTCCGCCGCACGCAACCATAAATAGGCAAAGATCACATAACCGGAATACATCAGGTAATCCACAGACGCCGCACCTACTTCATCGGCATCCTGCATGGCTTTTTCACCAATACCCTGGGTTAGCTGTAACCAGTCTTTGACCAATTGCTCCAGCTGTTTGGCTTGGCCACTGAATTGCTCACTGCGCTCAGCCTTGCAGAATTCCAATACCTGAGAAGTAAACAAGCCCAGTAATTCCCCTCCACTGCCGAGTACTTTACGACCTAACAGGTCGAGGGCCTGCACACCAGTGGTACCTTCATACAAGGTGGAGATTCGTGCATCACGCAGATTCTGCTCTACACCGGTTTCATGGATATAACCGTGGCCACCAAAACACTGAATGCCGAGGCTTGCGGCTTCCAATCCCATTTCGGTTAAAAAGGCTTTACCGATTGGCGTCAGGAAAGATAACAGCTTGTTACTCTGCTCGCGCTGCGCTTCATCAGCGGCATGCTCACTCAGGTCCAATTGCTGTGCCATATAGTGCACAAACATGCGACCACCTTCGGCAACAACCTTTTGGGTCAACAGCATGCGCCGTATATCGGGATGCACAATAATAGGATCGGCTTCACTTTCAGGTGCCTTTACCCCGGACAAGGAACGCATTTGCAAACGCTCACGGGCATACTGCTGTGATTTCTGCAGCGCAACCTGTGAGTGCAAAACACCCTGTGCTGCCGTCCCCAAACGCATTGCATTCATAAAGGTGAACATGCAATTTAGGCCACGATTCTCTGGGCCTAACAAATAACCGGTTGCACCTTCAAAATTCATCACGCAGGTAGGGCTGCCGTGTAATCCCATTTTCTTTTCAATGGATCCACAGGTTACCCCATTGCGCTCGCCCAAACTGCCGTCAGCATTAACGTTAAACTTGGGCACAATAAACAGCGAGATACCTTTAGTACCTTTCGGTGCATCCGGTAAACGGGCCAGAACGATATGAACAATATTGTCTGTCATATCGTGCTCGCCGTAGCTGATAAATATTTTCGAGCCGGTAATCGCGTAGCTACCATCGGCATTGGGTTCAGCGCGCGTTCTTAACAGCCCCAAGTCCGTGCCCGAATGGGATTCGGTCAGACACATGGTGGCAGTCCAGTCACCGGTAATCAAACGTGTCAGGTAGGTTTGCTTCTGCTCTTCAGTGCCATAAGCCATTAATGTATCAATTGCCCCTGCACTCAATGAAGCTCCCATTGACCAGGCTACATTGGCTGCCCCACGCATTTCACCAATCATAGTATTCAATGATTTAGGTAAACCCTGACCACCGTATTCAGGCTGACAGGAAAACCCTACCCAACCACCTTCAGCATACTGTTGATACGCTTCTTTAAAACCGTCAGGCGTGAACACCTGACCGTCTTGCCAACGTACGCCTTGAAGATCTCCTGGTGCATTGAGTGGTGCCAACACATCCTCAGCAAAACGTGCCGTCTGATCCATCACGGCTTCGGCAAATTCCGCATCGATGCTTTCAACACCGGGCAAGCTGGCATAGTGCTCGGCATAACCGAGCAACTCAAAGGCACTAAATTGTATGTCCCTAAGGGGAGCCTGATAACTGTACATGGTCTGTCTCCGTTAGCCAGGTATTACTTCTGGCGTACAGGGAAAGCAGAACCAATCAACTCCTGCTTGGCTTCTTCGTACTCTTCAACAAAGCGCGCAATCAGCTCGCCGGCTTTTGGCACATCAGAAATACGACCAATGCCCTGGCCAGCGCCCCAGATATCTTTCCAGGCTTTCTTGTCAGTGTTGCCGCCACTACCAAAGTTCATGGTGGACTTATCGGCTTCCGGCAGATTGTCCGGGTCCATACCGGCATTTTTGATACTTGGCTTCAGGTAGTTACCGCTAACACCGGTAAACAGTGATGAGTAAACAATATCGTCAGCCGTACTATCTACCAGCATTTGTTTGTAA
Organism: Maricurvus nonylphenolicus; assembly: GCF_042854845.1. GTDB lineage: Bacteria > Pseudomonadota > Gammaproteobacteria > Pseudomonadales > Cellvibrionaceae > Maricurvus > Maricurvus nonylphenolicus. The sequence continues at coordinate 4,296,460 of NZ_AP031498.1, forward strand.
GCCTGATCAGCTTGAGCTTCTTCGGTGGCAATAAAGCGCGTGCCCATATAACCCATATCGGCACCCATGGCTTCTGCAGCCAATACATCACGACCTGAGGACATGGAGCCAGACAGGATAATGGTACCGTCGTAGAACTCACGAATTTCAGATACCAAGGCAAATGGGCTCAGGTTACCTGCGTGGCCACCGGCACCGGTACATACGAGAATCAAGCCATCGACACCGGCTTCAATCGCCTTTTTAGCGTGGTAAACATTGGTCACATCGTGGAACACCAAACCGCCGTAGGAATGCACAGGGCCTACAACCTCAGTTGGGGCCATCAGGCTGGTAATTACCACAGGTACCTTGTGCTTTACACATAACTCAATGTCTTGCTGCAGGCGGTCATTGGAGCGATGTACGATCTGGTTCACAGCAAAAGGTGCCACCGGCTTATCCGGGTTTTCCTGCTTATAGCGGTCCAGTTCGGCATTAATTTCGGTCAGCCATTCGTCCAGCAGCTCTACCGGGCGAGCATTCAGGGCTGGAAATGAGCCAATAACACCAGCTTTACACTGCTCCACCACCAGACGCGGGTTGGAGATAATGAACAGCGGGGAACCAATCAGAGGAATAGACAGCTGATTTTCAAGGGACTTAGGTATTGCCATGGGATATCTCTCTCACTTAATGTTTACACCGTTAACATAAACATACCAAGAAATGTTAACAGTGTAAACACTATGTTAGAATTCACTCAGCAATTGGCCACTGTGATACCATGCGCGACCATTAAGTCAGGGCATCAAAGGCCCACAACCAGATAAAGAGAATCAATGGCTAAAGCTAGCTCCTACCACCACGGCGACCTGAAAGAAGCCTTGATTAGTGCCGCCGCCGATCTGATAGCCGAACACGGCCAGGCCAACTTCAGCCTGCGTAAGGTGGCCCAGCAGGTTGGGGTATCGCAGACCGCCCTGTACCGCCACTTCTCCGATAAGGATGAGCTGCTAGCAGCGGTAGCCGAGAGAGGATTTCTGGAGTTAAGCCGCTTAAGTCACGAGGCATTCGACCAATACGACGATGTGGTGGAACGCAATATCGAAGTGGGTATGGCTTACCTGAATTTTGCAGCCGACAACCCCAACACCTATCGCTTGATGTTCGATTCATCCATGGCAGATAACGAACGTTATACGGCGCTGGCTGACGCTCGTCGCCTGGCTTTTAAATGCCCCGCAAGAAACACACTCGATCTGCAAAAGTTACGTGATCCGAACCACGAGCAAACGCAAAGGCAAAAGCAAAGCGCCAAGATTTTCTCACAAGCTATTATTCACGGTATTGCCAGTTTGATGATTGAGGGGATGATTCACAGCGAAGGGGATCGCGAGACGGTACTGCGCAATATGTTGGAAGATACGTTGTTTACGTAACTCTATTAGGAAAACAAAAAACGGGGCTTATAAAAGCCCCGAAAAGTCCAAGCAAGAGAGTGCTTAGCGATTAAAAATTAGCTGATACAGCCAAGCCATAGGTTCTTGGAGCCCCTTGGTTACCCATTTGCGGGCTGTGTGCTTGTAATGGTGCATCAAAACCGAAGTTGTAGTATTCCTTATCAAAGCAGTTGCGGCAGAACAAGCCCACGTCCCATACACCGTCTTGAGATCTCAAACCGATGGTGCCACCTACCAGTGTATACTCTTCCTGGTAGTCGGTATCATTAGAGATAAAGTGCTCCCCCATATACGAAATATTCAGATTGGCGTAGCCTTCCAGAATCTCATTAATGCCTCGGCTATAGCTCAGATTCATGGCACCGGAAAACTCTGGCGCGAAAGCCTGGTCGCGACCTTCCAGGTGAGAAATCAGCTCCGAACTACCGTAAGTCGTATCATCGAGATAAGTAATAGCAATATCAGCACGCAGGTTTTCAGTCACTGCATAATCCAGTTCCATTTCAATACCTTGGGATTTAGCGGTATCCGCATTGGTGGTGATAAAGTCTGTACCGGTGAAGGTGGTGACTTGAATATCCTGATAATCGGAATAGAAAATAGCGGTATTTAAACGTCCACGACCGTCATGGAATGTAGCTTTTAGACCAACTTCATAAGCATCTACGTACTCTGGATCATAAGTAGGGTCCAGCTCAGGAGAGAGAACTAATGGAGTTGCATTATAATCCATTCCATTTGCTACCCAATCTGTGTAGGTATGCTCGGTAGTAATTAATTGGCCAACAGCATCACCAGCCAGGGAAATTCCGCCGGCTTTAAAACCTTTGGAATAGCTTGCATAAAGCTGAATATCTTCTGTAGGAAAGTACTGAAGACTAGCCGAATAGGTCCACTCTTCCTCATCAATAGACTCACTAAAATCAGGCGATGTCGTAGAAGCACCAAGAGTCATGATACCTGCATCATTCTGGCGCAGGTAGTCAAAGTACTCTTCTGTCGTTCCCATTAGATTATTAAAATCTACAGCTTTTTCTTCCTCGGAGTAGCGAAGGCCGGTAACCAGGTTCAAGTTATCGGTGAGGCTAAAAGTAAGATGAGAATAGAGCGCCCATACTTCATTTTCCAGAACTGATTCAGAGTCTGAACCAGGCAGTGTAGAAGCAGGATTAGCCAACTCTATAGGGTTAAAGAAACCAGCATATGCATTATATAAAGCATAAAATGGATTAGGATCACCATCCGGTGTAACAGGGCTAAGACTTAGAACATTCATTATTGTGTGAAAGTTAGCTCCCGCTTGGCTTTCAGTATATCGTGTTGATCGACGCTCCAGATCCTCATTCGAGTAAAAGGCCCCTGCCACATATTCAACCGGCATATCGCCTAAATCGAAACTACCCGTCAGATTAAACTCTTGAGAAAAAGTCTCGAACTCATTAGTGGATCCTCCGCGGAGAAGATCAACGGGGCCAAAATCACTGTCTTGATTTTCCTGCTCATTGGTATATTCACGGTAAGAGGTTGTGGACTTCAAGGTCAAATCATCGGTGAGATCATGGGTAACAATTACGGCAATACCTTGGTCAACGGACTTATCGGTACCATCAGTATTGGTATAGTTATTTCGGTCAAAAGGATCATCGGTAAAATAAGGTAGTCCATTCAGAGACGCCTGCCCGCTGTAGAATCCATCCAGCAGGCTAGTCGGATCCGGCGCATCAATTCGGGTACCCATACCATCACAACAGGTTTCATTGGCTTTGCTGTAATCTGCAATAACATGGACTGAAGTCTCGGCAGTGGGCTCCCACAATGCCTGCAGTTTTACAGAGTACAGATCTGTATTTTGTTTATCGTTACCCGTTGCTGGGTTATCAATAAAACCATCAGCTTGGTCACTCAAAATGCTGGCACGTAAAGATAAGGTGTCGCTCACCGCACCATTAACAAAAAAGCTGGCCTTTTCTTTACCATAGTTACCCAAAGTTACTTCACCGCCCGCTTCAAAATCCTGCCCAGGTCTGGTGGAGTTTAAAATCATGGCACCGGCCGTGGTGTTTTTACCAAACAGTGTACCCTGCGGGCCACGTAGGATTTCAACACCGCCAATATCATTAAAAGTCGCCAACACCATACCCGAACGGCTACGATATACGCCATCAACATATACACCCACAGCACCCTCAAAGGCTGCGTTAGTACCGACGGTGCCGATACCGCGAATACGAATTGGGCTATTGCTTACCTTATTCTGCCCGGTACTAAAATTCAGACTGGGGTTTGAAGTGCCTAAATCGATAACATCATCAATACCTTGAGCTTTTAGTGCCTGGGCATCATAAGCAGTTACGGCCAAAGGGACATCCTGCAAACTTTGTTCACGTTTCTGTGCCGTTACAACAATCTCTTCAAGTACAAATGACTCTGCTTGTACAGTCGGTGTTGAAGCCAGGACAATAGAACCTATTGCAGCAGTTAACAGCTTTACTTTCATCTTATCTCACCTCTATTTATAGTTATTAATTGTCGGGAACAAGCCGTTAACACCATCAACTGCTTACTCCCTATAAACGCCAGCTTATGGCGAATACTTACAGGGCCCGCTCTTGATCAGCCCAATACTCTGCACGCACCTCCCTGCGCAATAACTTTCCAGCCGGGCTACGCGGTAGCGCAGTCCTGAACTCCACACTCTTCGGGGTATAAACGGCACCCAAGCTGTCACGGCACATGGCCATTAATGCTTCGTCCGTACATTCACAACCCGGTTTCAGCTGAACAACAGCCTTAACCGCCTCTCCCCATTTCTCATCAGGGACACCCACAACAATGCAATCCAGTACCGATTCATGCCCCTGAATGACGGCTTCTATCTGCGCAGGATAGACATTGAAACCACCGGAGATAATCATGTCTTTTAGTCGATCCACCAAAGTGACATAACCCTGCTCATCCTTAATACCGACATCACCTGTGTGCAGCCAACCATCTTTAATGGTTGCAGCTGTCTCCTCGGGATTCTTGTAGTAACCGGCCATCACCATGCTGGTCTGTACAACGATTTCCCCCTTCTCACCAACAGGGAGAATATTGCCTTCAGGGTCCATAATTTCCATTCGCAAATAAGAAGAAGGTTTACCCATCGAAGGCAAAACGGCCTCATTAAAACTACCATCCTCATTCAAATAATCCTCAGGGCCCTTTTCGGTCATGCCGATTGAGCATTCCGTTTGACCAAAGGCCTCATGTAGAACTGGGCCGAAAATTTTGACAGCCATTTTGAATTTTTCGGGAGAGATAGGTGCAGCGCCAACACGAATCACTTTCAATGAAGACAGGTCAACATCACCAATCAAAGGACTCGCCATAACCATGTACAGCAAGGTAGGCGGTAAGAACATGGTCGTGATTCTGTATTGCTCAATAGCCCGCAGGAGCTCATCGGGGTGTGTATTATTGGACACAACTACACAACCACCGGCAATTAATGTCATTGCTGCCATTGCGCCACTAGCATGCGACAAAGGCGCTACTGCCAAGTACCTTGCTTCAGCCTCCATCTCAGGCATGTTCTGCAACGCATTAACCAAAGTAATTTCAGAAGTTCGATTAGTGTGAACAACACCTTTGGAAGGTCCGGTAGTTCCACCCGTTGGCCTTAGCGAAGCAACAGCATCGGGATCTTCCATACCCGACACATAGGGTTTATTGAATTCTTCTAACCAACATTCAAGTGATGGGCCGTGTACAGAATCTCCATCTATACAGATATAGCGGCTAATATTCGGTACTCGTGCTTTTAATTCAGTAACTTCCTTTTCATAAGCACTGTGGAAAAACATCACGTCGCAATCCATAAAGCTCAACACTTGTGAATTGGCATCAATGGAGCTGCGCACCTGCACAGCAATCGAAGCCATATCTGCTCGACTGATAGCTAGCGATAGAATAGGCACCCAGTACTGGTTGTGTGAGTAAATCGCCACATGAGCACCAGCTTTTACACTCGGATCATGAACTAACGCATTACCTGCAGCATGCATCATTTCCTTCACAGCGGAGAAAGTAAGACGAGCCTCACCTTCCACAATGGCAACAGCATCGGCATGCCTTTCTGCTGTCAGGTCAAAATAATCTGAAAATCGCATTCCTACCTCTTAGATATCAGTCAAACAAAACAAGGGTTTATAGAGAGAATGAGTAACCACCATTAACTGGATAGGTTTGACCTGTAATCCAGGAACTGGCTTCAGAGGCTAGGAACAACGCCATATTAGAAATATCGCTAGGCTCACCAACGCGACGAATAACGTAAGCAGACATCATCTTCTTGAGCATCTGCTCGTTCTCCAAAACCTGAGCAATAGCCGGAGTATTGGTGGCAGCAATAGAGATGGTGTTGCAGTTAATTTGGAAGCGCCCCAGATCGCGAGCCAAGCTGCGCATAAAACCTGCAGCACCCGCTTTAGCTGCAGCATAGGTTTGCACACCAGAATCACCTACACGACCCGCGTCCGACATAATGGTAATCACACGACCAGGAGCACCGGTTTCAATAATTCCTGGCACTACAGCAGCGGCACAATTGATCACACCAAACAGGTTAACGTTGATGGTCTGGCTCCATACTTCTGGACCAGTTTCCCAAAACGGTTTCCATACATCAGCGGTTGGAGTCGCGCCCATATTACCGGCGTTGTTTACCAGTGTTGCCACAGGCCCTAACGATTCCTTGGTTTTAGCAACCATTTCTTTAACGCTATCCAGGTTGGTCACATCAGCTTGCACAGCAACCGCTTTACCACCCGCTTGACGAATCTCTTCAGCGACAGCTTCTGCACGATCCAGGAAGTAATCGTTTACGGCTACACCACCGCTATTTTCAGCAGTACCCAAATCCATCGCAATTTGACGACCAACACCTTGACCAGCACCTGTAACCAGGGCAACGCGACCATTCAGCTCTAAAATATTCTTGCTCATTCCTGTAACTCCTACCTATTACTTCTGTTATACGTTAAGGATTAAATTAATCGTTGGTAAAAATGTTGACTGCAACAGCGGCTTCTTCAATGCCAACCGTACCGCCACTGTTTTCCTGAAGAGCATGACGTGCGCCATCGACCTGACGGCCACCAGCCTCACCGCGAAGCTGTGTTACCAACTCAAAGATCTGCGCCAGACCTGTTGCTCCTATGGGGTGACCTTTTGATTCCAAACCTCCTGAAGGGTTAACAGGCAAGCGACCACCAATCGTAAATTCACCGCGTTCCGCAGCGGGACCACCTTCACCAAAGTCAACAAAGTTAAGATTCTCAACATGGAAAATTTCGCCCGCAGCCGTCGCGTCGTGAACTTCCGCCACATGAATATCGTCAGGGCCAAAGCCAGCAATTTCATAAGCTTCCATCGCCGCTAAACGTTCACAGTGCAATTCGGGCTGTTCATCTGAGCGTGTGGTTGCACTACGTACAACGCTGGCCGCCACGCGAATAGCGCGTTTCTTATCGATACCAAGACGGGCTAAACCATCTTCATTACACACAATCACTGCCGCAGCACCATCACTCATGGGCGAGCACATTGGCATGGTCAATGGGTAAGTAATTGGCGGCGCACCCAATACCTGCTCAATAGTCATAGGCATTTGGAATTGCGCGTAGGGGTTGTGTACTGAGTGAGTATGGTTCTTGGCGCACACTGCAGCGATTTGACGCTGTGTGGTCCCGTACTTCACCATGTGATTAATGCAAGCAGAAGCATAGAGCTTCATAAACAAACTGTAAGGGCGGTCAGACTCTGAACCTTCCGGCGCAACAAAACCAGGATTAGGCTTTAACAGAATTTTGGTATTCTCTTCAATGCTGGATACATCCCAACCTCCATCGAAAACCTTAAACATGCTTGCTTTGTCTTCGATGTGCATTTTCTCTGCACCAATTGCTAAAGCAACATCACAACTACCCGCCCTTAAAGATTGCAATGCAAGATTGAATCCCAGGGAACCAGACGCGCAAGCACTTTCTACGTTGTATACAGGAATTCCTTGAACGCCGATTTTATGTAACACGACCTGGCCAGGAATAGCGGTTTGCTTTTGCAAAAGACCATTGGTAATTCCGGAGTAGTAGGCACAGCCTAGATCTTCCACACTACAGCTAGCATCTTTCAATGCACGATTTAGTGCCTCGCCAGCCATATCTTCCAGTGTGCGATCTTTATGCTGACCGAAATGGGTCATGCCAACGCCAACGACGTATAATTCACTCATACTACTTCCTCAAATTCTCGCGCTACCCAGCAATGCTCTAGGCCTATGGCGCATCAACCTTAAAATGGCTTTTTATCCTAGCAGTTACCCCAATTTGGCATATGACCATCCGATTTAATCGCATTGCATTTCGATCAAACCCGAATATGTGCCTTTTGAAGATATCCTTAAAATGGGATAAGTCATTTCTTTGATAAACGACAAAAATATAAAGATGACCATTCAAACAAGATGAATGATCAAACAACCAAGATTAAGAGTTCGGGAAGCTGGGTATCTAGTACTAACAGCGTCAGTCGTTAGAATAAAACGTCAATGTATTTCAAGCAGAAACAGGCCAGACGCCTGCCATAATTTCGGAGCACCCCATGACTGCCCAGCAAGAAATCAAAGAAATCGCTTCAGACGACGTCATCCAATACGATATTGTCAGTGATCACGTTGTTGTTATTCGTATCAACCGCCCAAAACAGAAAAATGCCTTTGATAGCGCCACAGCCAAGGCACTGGAAAAAGCCATCGACAACTACGAAGCCGATAACAATCTGCGTTGTGCGATTCTCACTGGCTCTAGCGATGTGTTTTCAGCCGGGCAAGACCTGATTGCCGCCTCTCAGGGAGATATGGCGGTAGCACCTAAACGAGGCCCCTTTGGCATAATGCAAAAACCGCCTGAGAAGCCAATTATTGCGGCCATTGAAGGTCCAGCCTTGGCCGGTGGAATGGAACTGAGTTTAAGTTGCGATCTGGCTGTTGCCTCTCGCGCTTCGATTTTTGGTTTACCCGAAGCCTCACGCGCCTTATTAGCGATTGGCGGCGGCTTGTTCCGTTTAAGCAAACGTATCCCCTATCACTTGGCCATGGAGATGGCACTCACCGGTAAGCCCTGGTCCGCCGAAAAAATGGCTGAGCTAGGATTGGTTAATCGGGTAACCGAACCCGGTGAAGCCTTGGCTGGAGCTATTGAACTGGCCAACACCATCAGCGCGGCGGGACCATTAGCGATTAAGGCCAGTAAGGCCATTATCCAGCAATCCAGCACCTGGTCTGACAAGGAAGCCTGGGACAAACAAATGGTGATCGCAAAACCTGTTCTGGAGTCTGAAGATGTTCTGGAAGGCCTCAAAGCGTTCGCCGAAAAACGCATGCCTGTTTGGCAAGGCAAGTAACGCGAGAACAGGCTTTTAGCGTGATTACTCAACCAACGCTACGCAGCGATCTGCTAAAAGGTCAGGTCGCTATCGTGACCGGAGGCAGCCGCGGTATTGGCGGCGCTACTTCGGAGATTCTGGCCGCCAATGGGGCCCATGTGGTTATTGCTGATATTGATGAAGTTGCAGCCGCGACAACAGCCAATAGTATCAATAACAGGTTTAACAATCTCAGCGGTAGCGCCAGTGTGTTTATTGGCGATCTTGTTGCAGAGGGAATATGCGATCAGCTAGTCACAGATACCCTTTTAGAATATGGTCGTCTAGATATTGTCGTCAACAATGCCGGTTACGCTTGGGACAGCAGTATACATGCCATGACCGATAAGCAGTTTCAAGCCATGCTAGATATACACCTGATTGTACCTTTCCGTCTCGCTCGCGCTTGCGCTCCCGTATTTCGTCAAGCAGCAGAGACAGAAAATGCTCAAGGCATCAGTAATCACCGTAAATTTGTATTGGTTTCTTCATTGGCAGGAAAGTGGGGACTAGCCGGTGGCAGCAACTATGCCTCCGCCAAGGCGGGCATGCTGGGGCTAATGACGTCGCTCACCCAGGAATGGGGAAACCTGCGAGTCAACTGCAACTCCGTTTGTTTTGGTGTTATTCAAACCCGACTTGCCCAACCTCAATCCGAACGAGAAGTTATCCACACCGGCGGGAATGAGATTAAAGTGGGCATGCCACACAAGCAGGCAGAAAGGCTTGGTATTAATATCGATATAGACCACATTCCCAGCGACAAGGAACTTTATACACCTTGGCCAAATCCGAGAGCTTCCCTGGGGCGCAATGGCACCATACAGGAAGCCGCTGATTCTATTTTCTGGCTTTGCTCCCCCTTAGCTAACTATGTCACGGGGCAATCCATTGTGGTCAGTGGTGGCGACCGAGGGGGGATGTCTTAAACTTGCCTCAGAGGGGCTATACCCATATGATCAATCAAAGTGCGAGTGAGTAATCAACGCTCTCTATAGTAAACATGATATAGAGAGCAAGTATTCAAATAACCTATAGCGATAAGCAATGACTCCGACGTCTTCTTCAAGCACCACTGTATTGGCAGGCATAGCACTGGCCTTGTCCAAGGCGCTGGAAAGTAAAGGCATCGACAGCCAGAAGATTCTTCATCAGGCCGGCATTGACCGCACACTGACCAACGATCCAATGGATCGATTGTCCAACGAAACCATTAATACACTCTGCAAGCTCAGTGTTGAAGCCACCGGCGACCCCTGCTTTGGTCTGTACGCAGGTCGATTTGTGCACTCTTCTAACATACATGCCCTTGGCTTTGCCCTGCTTTCCAGCCAAACGTTGTTTGAGTTTTGTGAGCGATTATCCAAGAACGTTAAGTTTGCTTCTCAGAACGGGTTTCTGGAAGTTCATGAACGTGACAATGAAATTAAACTTGAAGGTTACGCCTTGCAATTAAACTGTTTTGAATCACAGGATATGTTCGACAGTTTTATGATTCATGCGATGCGGCTTCTGTACAAGGAAGACTTCGCTCCCCTTCAGGTTAATCTGGAGCGACCAGAACCCCCCAGAGGCGCCGCGCAGTTTGAAAACTTCTTTCAGGCACCGGTAACCTTTGGCAATGATAATACCTCCATGACGTTTAATAAGGAGGATATGATTTCACCGTTAATCGGCGCCTGCCCGGAACTCGCCAAAGCTAATGATGACATCATTGCCAGTGCCCTAGCCAAACTGGAAAAGAATGATATTGTTAAACGCACAGAAGCTGTGCTGATTGAAATACTATCGGAAGGACATATTACCAAGGAAAAGGTATCCAACCGACTCAATATGAGCGCCAGCACCCTCAGTTTGAAACTCTCTCAACAAGGCACCAGTTACCGGGAAGTATTGGATAAAATCCGCAAAGAATATTCCTTTATTTATGTCTCCAAGGAAGAAATGCCGATCAGTGAAATTGCGTTTCGGTTGGGGTTTGCTGATTCCAGTGTTTTTTCCAGGACGTTTAAACGCTGGACCGGTTTTTCCCCGAGTCATTTTAGGTCCCAACAATAACAGCTACGATATAAAATTAGATCGTGGCGACTGCGCTCCCACCTTACCTTCCAAAACACGCTTTCCGCCATCCACTCTCGTTTACAAACAGCGCTCTACGTCGGCGTCCTGCCTCCGAAGGTTTTGGAAGGTAAGGTGGGACCACAATCTTAAGGCCACTTGTTGTTTACTTTTCTAATACTCACAATCTAAACAGCAGTGCTCTCTTTGCACTTCAATCTATTTACGATTTCCTCAGTGTGCTGACCTGGTTGCACAATCTCTCCTGGCTGCTGATGAGTAATACTAAACTTCGGAGCAGGCGCTGGACACAGAATCCCCTCATCCTCGATAAAGTTATTTCTAGCCTTATTATGGGAATGCTGCGCAGCCTCAGACAAACTTAAGACAGGCGCAAAGCAAGCATCAGTGCCTTCAAATATGCTGCACCAGTGATCTTGCGATTGACTTGCAAACAGCGCGTTCATCTTTTCTGTAGCCAATGGCCATAGCTGCTGATTATATTGCTCAGCAAAGTCAGGATCTTCATCGAAACCACATAGACTGACAAGCTGTTGGTAGAACTTTGGCTCCAACGCTTGAACGGTTATATAACGTCCATCAGCACATGAATAGGTATTGGCCCAATGAGCAGCCCCAGTAAAAGGATCGTTACCACGCTCTTCGCCAATGGCGCCAGCCGCTTTCAAACCTGCGAGCAAGGTTAAGTTATAAATAGTGCCATCACAGATAGCAGCGTCAATAACCTGCCCTTCCCCCGTGCGCTGAACATGATATAACGCAGAAACTATCCCAAGCACCAGAGGCATGGAACCGCCAGCTACATCACCTACCAATGTTGATGTTGGGTAAGGCCTGTCCCCAGAGAAACCACTGTAGTGCACCGCCCCCGTAACGGCCTGATAGTTTAGATCATGCCCCGCCGCTTGCGATAAGGGCCCGTCCTGGCCCCAACCTGTCATTCGGCCGTAAATCAGACGTTTATTTCTTGTCAGGCAAACATCTGGGCCTAAACCCAAGCGTTCCATTACACCTGGACGGAAACCTTCAATTAATACATCCGATTCTTCCAGCAGCGATAAAATCATTTCTGCTGCGTCAGGTGCTTTTAAATCCAAAGCCAGTGACTTTTTTCCACGACGGAAAAACTCAGCAGGGGAAGCGCGATGCCCTTCCCCTGCCACCCGCTCAACCAGAATGACTTCAGCACCCAGATCGGCGAGCATCATACCGGCGATGGGCGCCGGCCCTATGCCGGCGATTTCTATTACTTTTATACCTTGAAGAGGTCCCATAGTTACCCCGACTTAAAATGCGCTGATGCCGGTCAGATAACGGGAAATCAACAACTTCTGGATCTCAGTGGTGCCATCAGGGATTGGGGAGATAATGGCCTCTCTAACTAGACGCTCAACAATAAATTCTTTCGTTAAGCCGTTACCACCGTGAATCTGAACCGCATCACGTGCTGCATCAACGGCAATCTCGGTGCCATACCATTTCGCCATGGAGCATTCCACATCACAGCGGATATCTTCATCCACCAGGCTGGCTGCACGATGCGTTAACAGACGAGCAGCATCGATTTTGGTAGCCATTGTCGCCAGTTTTTCGGCAATCATTTGATGTCCGGCAATGGGTTTTCTGTGCTGGGTACGCTCACGGCTGTACTTTACGGATTCTTCCAGAGCGCGTCGGGCCAGACCAACTCCCCAAGTCGCCATATGGCAGCGCGCAATTTCAAAGTTCTTAAGGGTGTTCTTGAGGCCGTCACCGACATTACCCAGAGTATTACTGACCGGTACGCGTACATCATCAAGGAAGATCTGGGCGGTAGATTGTCCGTTCATGGCGATTTTGGGAATATCTCGCGACTCGTAGCCATGTTCTTTACGGTCAATCAGGATGTGGCTTAACTCAAAATCACCGGTTTTACAGGTACAGATGATGAAGTCGGAATAGTGACCATTGGTGATCCAGGTTTTCTCACCGTTAATAACCCAGTGATCTCCATCTCTGACGGCACGGGTTTTGACCGCACTGACATCGGAACCTACATCGGGTTCCGAGATAGCACCAGAACCGAACAGCTCGCCAGATAGCAGGCCTGGCAAATAGCGTTGTTTGAGTTCCTCTGACGCAGTTGTTACCAGGGAGTTGGCAATAAAAGTGTTAATAGCCAAGGGGACAGCGATATCCACAGAGGAGTAAGCCAGTTCTTCGTACAGGTATAAGTGGGTTTGCCAATCCAGTCCCAAACCGCCGTCGGCTTCTGCAATGGGAGCAGTTATCAAGCCAAAGGGGACCAGCTGTTTAAACCAATCCTGCATTAGCTCCTTGGGAATTTTGTTGTCTCCATATTCCTTTGCTTGAGGCTCAATAACATCGGCAAGAAACTTACGCAGCCCGTCAACAGCCATACGCTGCTCTTCATTTGGTTGATAACTCACGAATAACTCCTATTTATCTCTTATAACTTACTTAAATACTAAGGGAATCAGCAAGATAAACAGATGACCATTCAGAAGAACATTTTGACTTATCAACCAAACTTTAAATTGTGTTAGGCAACGGCCTGCATGGGGTCAATACCGGTCATCTCCACCGACATATCCCACAGCTTTTTAGCTGCAGACAGGTCATAACTCAGATCGCCGGATTTAACTTTGACAGCCGGGCCAGCAAACTGAAAAAAGCGTTTCGGGCCGTAGTAATCTCCCCCCTTAACAAACTCAGCGGTTGAAGCGCACAATATCGGCCAAGCCCCGGAATCAGCGGTGTTAACCAGCCCCAAACGCTTGGAAACAGGCTCAAGCAGCATAAACCACTTGGAAAAGTGCTGAGACAAGTTTGTGTTGGCGGCTACTCCCGGGTGCGTTGCTACTGAAATAGTTTTTCTACCCGCCTTATCCAAACGTCGCTGTAGCTCATAAGCAAATATCAAATTGGATAATTTGCTCATCGCATATTGATCAAAGGCTTTATATTCTTTTTCGGCATGAATATCGTCGTAATTAAACTCTCCAAACTTTTCTACCATGCTACAGGCTGTAACAATGCGGGAATCTGGTGTCGCAAAGAGCTTTTCCAATAGCAATCCGGTTAATGCGAAATGCCCAAGATGATTAATGCCAAATTGAGATTCGAATCCATCTTTGGTCTTACCATAGGGAGGAATCATAATACCGGCATTGTTAATGAGAATATCCAATTTAGGCTCTTCCAATACGGCCTTGGCAGCAGCTTTTACCGACTCCAGGTCTCCCAAATCAATAATAATAGGGCGCAGTTCAGCACTTGGTACAATGGCTTTTATACGCTTCATCGCGTTTTCGGCCAGTTCCTGGCTTATAGACGCCATAAGTACTCGAGCGCCATTAGCAGCCATGACTCGGGATACTTCAAAACCAATGCCGCTATCGGCGCCCGTGACAAGAACGGTTTTCCCCTGTTGAGATGTTACGTTCTCTTCTCTAAATCCGCGTTTATTCAACATCTTGATAACCTGTGTGCTATTTAATCACTCAGCATTATCCTTTGAGCTTTACGCAAAAAGACATCGTCGTTAGCGACGATACAACTCATGATCAAGCCGCATTAAGCTAATCACTAAGCTTCAATAGTAGAGATGCGCAATGATTAGCTTCAAGCTCAATGGTAAATCGGTATCCACCGAAGCCGCGGCCGACACGCCACTACTTTGGGTTATCCGTGAACAATTTGGTCTTAAGGGATCCAAGTTTGGTTGCGGCCTGGGGTTATGTGGTGCTTGTAGCATGCAACTCAATGGAGAATCAATACGGACCTGCGTAATGCCCGTCTCCGCTGTGGAAGGCCAATCCATTACCACGATTGAAGGTTTAGGCACTGAAGAAAATTTGCACATCCTGCAACAGGCCTGGATTGCCCATAACGTGCCCCAATGCGGTTATTGCCAGTCAGGACAACTAATGAGTGCAAGCGCTTTACTTATGAAAAACAAGGCACCAAGTGAGGCAGATATCGATAACGCTATGTCCGGTAATATCTGTCGATGTGGCACCTATCCACGCATCAAAGCGGCAATTCTTGATGCTGCCAACAGGGTCAATCAAGGTGTCAACTTTTACACACCGGAAGAACTAACCCAGGGTGTCTACAAATGAACGTCCTAAACCGCCGACGCTTTTTAACAATGGCCGGTATTACTGGCGGTGGACTTATTGTTGGAGTAAGCCTTACCAACTGCACAATCGCTAAGCCCTTACCATTTAAACAACGCCAAGACGCCTTTGCTCCAGATGCTTTTTTACAGATTACCACGACCAGTGAAATTCATTTTTACCTACCCAGCAGTGAAATGGGCCAAGGGGTTTATAGTGGACTCACAACATTGCTCGCAGAAGAGTTAAAAGTCGCGCCGGAATCTATTCAGGTTCACCATGCCGGAGTTCACTCCAAATACCGCAATGCAGAAGTGGGGATTCAGGGAACGGGCGGTAGCAGTAGTATAAAAGGCCACTTTTTGTCTATACGCCAAGCGGGAGCCAATGCTCGTGAAGCTATACGTCAAGCCGCTTCACAGCAACTCAATGCTCCTTTAGCCGAAATCCGGCTCCACCAAGGAAAGGTTTACTGGAAGGGCCAATCGTTACTGTATGGCAACTTTGTCAAAACAGCCGGCACGCTACCCGTTCCTGATTCGGCACCATTAACTCCAGACACAGAGTTTACCTATATTGGTAAGCCCCGTGTTCGCAATGATGCTCTAGAAAAAGTGACGGGATCAGCGGTGTTTGGTATTGATGTCGATATACCGAATCTTCATTATGCAGTTATGCTTCGCAGCCCTGTACACGGAGGAACGGTAAAGCACTTTAATCCTAATCAAGTCAGTCAGCTACCAGGGATTAAAACCGTTATACCTATATTAAATGGAGTAGCCGTTGTAGCCACAAGTTACTGGCAAGCTCAGCAGGCAGCAAAACAGCTAGATGTGGAATGGGCTCTGCCTGCAAAGGCAGAATCTGCTTCCTCAGTACAGATTAAAGCAGATTTTAAACACGTATTGATCAAAGAACCGGGAATTCAAGTAGAGGAATCAGGTGAGGGTAAACGTGCACTGAGCCGAGCTGAAAAAATCATTGAAGCTGAATACTGGGCGCCCTATCTCGCTCACGCCACTATGGAGCCACAAAATTGTACAGTGAGGCTGACATCAACTCACTGTGAAGTATGGGCTCCCACCCAAATTCCGGAAGTCGCCCAAGGTATAGCTGCGTTACACGCAGGTTTAAGTCAAGAACAGGTGTCAATTCACACAACGTTTATGGGTGGTGGTTTTGGGCGAAGAGCACAGTCAGACTTTATAGCCGAAGCGGTAAGTATTGCTAAAGCTACTGGTCTCCCTATTCAGGCTGTATGGAGCCGTGAAGATGACACGCGACATGACTGGTACCGGCCTGCTTCTTTAGTACGCCTGCAAGCCGGGTTAGATAAAACAGGCAATATTGATTGCTGGTACGCAAAACGCATTGGCCCGAATGTACTGCCTTACGTTCTTGATGAAAACATTGATGGATTACTGCAGGGCAAGCTACCTGAAACCTGGGCGGACTGGCTGAGCAAACGGGGTTATGGTCTATTTAACAACCATATTTCTGAACCTTTCAGCACAGAAGGGCTCTGGGAAGATTACGATATCCCTCATAAAGACATAAATCATGCCACCTATGATCCCGGTATACGCACAGGCTTTTGGCGATCGGTTGGTCACTCATTTAATGCTTTCTTTAAGGAAAGCTTTATTGATGAATTGGCTCACACCACCCAAAAAGATCCCGTAGCCTACAGGCTTCACCACGCCAAAGGTAATCCACGATTATCCAAGGTAATCGAACAGGTCGCCGACAAAGCTGGCTGGAATCAGCCCTTGGCCGAAGGTCACTTTCACGGCATTGCCGCACACAAATCCTTTGATACTTACGTTGCTCAGATCGCCGAAGTATCTATACACAGTAATACACCTAGGGTTCATAAAGTTACCTGTGTGGTCGACTGTGGTGTAGTCGTTACACCTGACATAGTCAAAGCCCAAATGGAAAGCGGTATCATCTACGGGTTAACCGCAGCACTCCACGGTGAAATCACCTTCCACAAAGGCGCAGCAGAACAAACTAATTTTCACGATTATCCCATGATGCGAATGAGTGAAGCACCGGCGATTGAAGTCCATATCATCGACAGTAAAGAACAGCCCACAGGAGTGGGCGAACCGGGGCTACCGCCTGTCGCCGCGGCAGTAGCAAATGCTATCTACGCAGCAAATGGACGACGCTTACGATCATTACCATTAAGGTTATAAGGAGCTTAAAGGAGGCCCAGCTGACGTGCCTGGATTACCGCATGGGTGCGACTTCGGGTGTGCAGTTTCTTGTTGATATTGCGAAGATGGGTCCTTACAGTACTATCAGAGATGTCTAATGTTCTTGATATAGACTTATTACTTTCCCCTTCAGCCACAAGATTAAGGACCTTTGTTTCTGTTGCCGTTAAGACTGTAGATGAAAAAAGAGAGTCGCTAACATCCTCTATTGTCTCATGTAATGAGGATAGCAAGTTATCCACATAACATTGCAGCGGCTGATCCTGCTGAAATCTTCGAGACGCTTTTACCTCTCTGAGCAAGGGGGCTACCATTACTCCAAGATCAACCACACATCGGAATAAACCTGAAGCTATGAATGACTTCAAGATATCCACAAAGTCACTCATAGGGATAAGATCAGGATTAAGACGACTCTCTGCGATCACGTTTAGCAGTCGAATCAGCAATTCTCGCCTCATACGGCCTTCAGATTTAACCTGC
This sequence comes from Maricurvus nonylphenolicus, assembly GCF_042854845.1. Classification (GTDB taxonomy): domain Bacteria; phylum Pseudomonadota; class Gammaproteobacteria; order Pseudomonadales; family Cellvibrionaceae; genus Maricurvus; species Maricurvus nonylphenolicus. Next base: position 4,314,271 of record NZ_AP031498.1, read on the forward strand.
ACTAATTGCTTTTCTATAAGCTTCTTCACAGCCTCCGGATCACCAAAAGCTAGTTCCAGATAAATCTCAGTAAGCTCGCCCCAAACGAGATCGTTAGCAAAAAAACCGTTACTGGTGATATGACCCGACAATTCGTATTCTTTAGCTTTTAAGTAGTACTGATTCGCTCTGGCTTTCTGTTTCTGCATTAAATGCAAGCGACTACGTTCCAAGTGTGAGCTTACAATCACTCGGGGTATCGATCTTTCTACACCAACTCTTTCCAAATCTATCAGAGCGGTCATAGCCCCGTTGACATCCTTCTGTTCATAACGAATCTTGGCCAGTAAGCAATAGCTCTCTATCAGACTATCCGGAAACAACGTGTTAGGATTCGATTTAAGTACACTATTCACAATCTCTTCGGCCTCAGATAGTTGATTCCGCTCATAGAGTAAAGTTGCGTACAGCACTCCGAAACTATCGCCGCCCAAGAACGCGTTCTGTGCTTTAAATCGGGTTGTTTCTGCAGATTTGAAATAACTCTCAGCATCCTGCAAGTTTCCCTCACAAAACGCCATCCATCCTTGCAGCGCCTGAAAGATCGAACTTCTAAGAAAATCCGGGGCAAAAATCTCGCTCTTGGTATCTTGCAGTATATAATGTCTGGCCGATGCACTATCGCCGTTCCATAAACTTGCAATGGCTCTGAACGTCAGAAATCCATGAGCTATATAAGCTTCACTGTCGCTCTTTCCTTCCAGATCAGGTGAAGCAACAACAAGAGCCTGTTTCGGGTTATCGATATGTAAATAGCGGTATATATCAACTACAGTCAACAGAGAGGTAATGCCTGAGATGTGCGACTTCTCCAATGCCAGCATTTTAACCAAGGCTACCGCTTCCCTATGCCCTTTGATGGTGGCGGTGAGCCATATTCTCATTACCTGTAAATCGATAAACTGCTGTGTTTCATGTGGTGGAATTCTTAACAACCACGAATACAATCGCCAACAATAACCTTTGGCATAAAAATCTGCCGCCTGTTGCTGAAGTAGCTCTATGGCTCTTACGTTATTTCGTCCATCCAGATAATGATCAATTGCCAATTCTGGAAAACCGTTGCACTCAAACCACTCTGCGGCCGTCCTATGTAGGATATGGCTTTCCTCTCCCTCAACAATTAACTGCTTTTGAAGAAAATCAGAAAATAACGGATGGAATTTATAATGAAGGCCACGATCTCGACCATGAGTTTGTACCATGCCCCTTAAAGCTAAATCCTGCAGGATAGACTCGGAATCCGTTATGCTTAATAATTGATTGCATAGCTCGGGATAGAGCTCTTTTAAAATACTGGTCTTTAGCAGGAATCGTCTTATAACAACTGTTTCAGAATCTAGCACCTCATTAGCCAAATACGCAGTGATATCTTCTTGTTCGCCAGAGAAGTCACTGATAAAACGACTCTTGTTAGAGTGCTGTTTAAGTGCAATAACACCCAAACTTAGCCCAGCAGCCCACCCCTGCGTTTTTGCATAAAAAGCTGCTACATCCTCACCAGGTAACTCCGACAGCCCCACCTTTTCAAGGAAATCACCCACTTCCTGCTTAGAGAATTTCAAATCAGCATAAGTTAATTCCGACAGCGTTCCAGCTGCCTTAAATCTGGAGGTATTAAATGATGACGTTGGCCGAGTGCCTACACATACTCTGAACTGCAACAGGGAATGCTGAAGAAACCTATTAAAATAGTCCTGTACAGAAGACTCAGTTATCACCTCAAACTCATCAATAAAAAGATAAATCAGCTTTTCAGCTGAAACTTGAGGGAATTCTAAAGCTTGTTGCAGACGTTCAACAAAACGAGTCAGATCATTATCGGATGCATCACACGACAACCAGGCCACCTGTTTACCAGCGTCACGTAAGCGACTATAGCACTGCACCATCATGGTGGTTTTACCATATCCAGCTGGTGCTCGGAGGAATACATTCTTAGTATTTAAGCTATCCAACACAACTGGGATAGCATCGCGCTTCAGCTGGACAAAATTGATAGATGGCGGTAATAACCGAACTGAGTCATCAAAGTACAAATCTGGTAATTTGATATCGCTCATGAGCTTCGTCGCCTGATTAAGGTTAATCCAAGCTGTTTTTTATCGAAGTAATATCTGCTAAAACAGATAAGGCGATCTCGGCAGGTGTTTTACTCCCGATAGAAATACCTACTGGCCCCTTTAATCTCGATAGCTCTTCCTGAGAGAATTCAAAGTACTCCATCAAGCGCTGACGCCGAGCGTCATTGGTTCGCTGAGAGCCCATAACACCCACATAAAATGCATCAGACCGCAGAGCTTCCATAATAGCCAAGTCATCTAACTTAGGATCATGACTTAAAGCAACCACTGCAGTGCGTGAATCTATTTCCAATGCCTGCAACGCATCGTCGGGATAACCTTGAGCTATAACGCCCTTCTTCGTATCCCAGCCGCTTCGGTATGAAGGCCTCGGGTCACAAACAATCACTTGATAGTTCAAAGCCACCGCCATATCAGCAAGAAAACGTGATATATCCCCGGCCCCTACAAGAAAGATTCGCCAGGCAGGCCCTATAATATTAGTCCAGGATTCATTGTTTAACGAGGGAGTGGTAAATCCAGAATGACAGGGTTTGATACTTACTTCAGAACTTTCGATATCGGTTATGCGCATGCAAACCTTACGCGCTTCAATAGTATTCAGAAGCAAATCTAAATCACTGGTTTGATTTAGTGGTTCCAACAATAATTCAACAGTGCCGCCACAGGGCAAGCCAAAACGATGCCTTTCTTCTGCGGTTTCACCGTACTTGATGACATCTATATTTTGAGGAGGATTAGAAATTAAGCGATCTAGAAGGTCATCTTCAATACAACCGCCTGAAACGGATCCACAGAATTGTCCGCAGGAGGAAACACATAGCAGAGAGCCAATAGGCCTTGGTGATGTACCCCAGGTTTTAATAACGGTAACCAGGGTAACCTTATTTCCTTTAAGTAAACTATCCCTAGCCTGACTTAATACTTCATACTGCGAGGAAAGCATAGAACGTACCTCATAGGGAAGCAAAAGTGCTGACAATGTCAGCACTTTTCAGTTAATAACGACAGCTTAGCCCACCATAGAATAACCACCGCTCACAGAAACGGTTTGACCGGTTACCCAGCTGGTCGCATTAGAAGCCAGGAACACAACCGTCGGTGCCACATCTTGCGGGAAGCCCATACGACGCAGCGGGTACTGACGCTCGATCTTGGCGCGATTTTGCTCCAACCACTCTTTATCGCTGTGAGAGGTTTCCAGCATACCGAAAGCAACCACATTCGCACGAATGTTGAACTTGCCCAGCTCTTTCGCCAGAGACTTGGTAAACGCCATCGCAGAACCACCGGTAGCGGCTTTAACAGACAGGTAAGACTCACCCACACGGGCGGAATCACCGACGATGTTAACAATGCGACCATCTTCCTGCTCAACCATATACTTGGATACAGCGTGACAGGCGTTGATAATGCCGTAGTGACATACGTCGGTTTGTTTTTTCCACTGCTCAGGATCACTGTCAACAAAACGCTTCTGGATAACCAGGCCAGCGTTGTTGATCAGGATGTTAATTTTACCGAAGTCAGCAACCACTTGATCAACCATGGCTTTAGTCGCTTCGTAATCAGTTACATCAGCTTGATAAGCTGCAGCCGTGCCACCGTTGGCTTTAATCTCTTCTACCAGCGCATTGGCTTCGTCGGCCGAGCCACGATAATTAATTGCCACAATCGCGCCTTCAGCAGCCAAGGTGCGAGAAATCTCTCCGCCCACATCGCGAGCACCACCGGTTACCAGAGCAACCTTACCTTCTAAACCTAACAGCATAACTTTCTCCTACCTATTACATAGAGATTGAAACAAAGAGCATCTTTTATTGGGAGAGACCTTGCCTTCCCGCTTCTATCAAACGAAATACCCGCTCCGGAGTAACCGGTAGGGTTGTGACTTGCTGCCCCAATGGCGACAACGCATCAGACACAGCATTGGCAATCGCAGCCGGCGCACCAATGGTGCCCCCTTCCCCCATACCGCGAACGCCACCCAGAGTCTTGGGTTTTTCTAAATCTAGATGGACAACATCCATCCGGGGAATTTCAGTTGACGAAGGCACCACATAATCCACCAGACTGGCGGTCAGGTTTTGGCCCTGCTCGTCATAAATCATTTCTTCAAACAAGGCAGCACCAATACCCTGAGCCACACCGCCGTGTACCTGGCCGTCCACAATCATCGGGTTGAGCATTTGGCCGCAGTCTTCAGCCACCACATATTTTTTGATGTCGACCTTGAGGGTTTCCGAATCAATTTCCACCATGGCGATATGGGTGGAGGACGAGGTGGTTCCCCACTCCGGGTCATAAACACGGGTAACAGAAAGATCACCAATATCGTTACGCAACGGTGCCGGAATAATACCCATCTGCGAGTAATAAGCCTTGGCCAAATCACGCAGGCTATATTTGTTATCGGAGGTCAGCGCAGAAAATACGCCGTCCTCATAACTGAGCTGATCGATTTCACAGGCCAGTAAAATAGAGGCAACACGCTTGAGTTTTTGCAGTAACTCTTGCCCAGCCAGCATAGCCGCACCTGCGCCCATCACCGCACCGCGGCTGGCATAGGAACCGGTACTGTGACTGACCTGGGCACTGTCACCCTGAATAATGCGGACCTTTTCGATATCTACACACAGCTCATCAGCTACCACTTGCGCCAACGACGTTTCCAGGCCCTGACCATAAGAAGTCACACCAAAGCGTGCGGTAATACCACCGGTGGAATCCAGATTAATGGTGGCGGTTTCTGTACCTGTATTAATAGGCATACCAGGCGATGCAGACAGGCGAGAACCAATACCCGTCAACTCAGCAAAGGATGCGATACCAATACCCACCATGCGGCCTTGTTCACGAGCTTCAGCCTGGAAGCTGCGCAACGCATCGTAATCGATGGCTTCACAAGCGCCTTCCAACCCCTCCATAAAACCGGACTTGTCCCACATAATGCCGGAGGCAGTTTTGTAGGGAAATTCATCATGCTGAACCAGGTTACGACGACGAATTTCACTGGGGTCCATACCCAGTTTTTGCGCCGCCATATCCACCAAACGTTCCATTACAAAGGTCGACACCGGGCGGCCTACACCGCGGTAAGGTCCAGTCGGTGGCTTGGACGTTGCCACACCGCGTACACGACCGTGATAGTGTTCAACCTTGTAGGGGCCAGTCATAAAGCTGATCACCTGTACCGGCTCAATACCTGCCGTCCAGGGATAAATGGAATAGGCACCTACATCACCAATCACATCGGCACGCACACCAAGAATAGTGCCATCATTGGCAACGGCGATCTCGGCATCAATCAGTTCATCAAAACCCTGACTGGTTGAAATTAAATCTTCAATCCGGTCACTGGTCCACTTCACCGCACCTTCCAGCTTTTTCGCCAAAATACAGACGAGAACTTCTTCAGGATACAACGAGGTTTTTCCACCAAAACCGCCACCCACATCGGGTGCCACAACGCGTAAGTGGCTGCCAGGAATATCCAGGGCATCTACTAAGATATCGCGCACAATGCCGGGCACCTGACTGGAAGTATGAAGTGTTAGCTCTTCCGTACCGCCATCGTATTGCGCCATATAGGTACGATTTTCCATCGCCAGGGAGGTTTTGCGGTGAAAACGGAAACGTTCTTTGACATGTACAGCGGATTCAAAGATCGCCTGATCAATATCACCGCGATTAAATTCGCGCTGTACGATAATGTTCGATGCCAATTGCTCATGCAGCTTGGGGCTATCTTCTTTTACCGATTCTTCCGGATCGGTAACGAGTGGCAATTCGTTGTATTCAATTTCTACCAACGCGGCAGCATCTTCAGCCAGATAACGGCTTTCTGCGACAACGGCCACCACGGCCTCACCCACAAAACGCACCTTGTCTTTTGCGAGGATGGCCATGGTTGTCGGCTGGTAATTGCGCATGCGCGATTGGGCCAAAATGGGATTAAATTCATCCCAAATATCATCAGCTGTAAATACACCAACGACACCAGGGCTAGCTTTGGCAGCCTCGGTATCAATGCTGGTAATTTCTGCGTGAGAATAATCACTGCGGCGAAAAGCGATATGAAACAGGCCGGCGACCTTAATATCGTCAACATACTTGCCACGCCCGGTTAGCAGACGCGGATCTTCCCGACGCTTTACGCGGGAACCTACATACTTAGACTTTGCCGCCTCAGACATCTCTTTCTCCACCGTTTCCGCCAGCCAACTTAATCGTAAAACTCAATGCCTTTTTTCAGTTGCAACCACTGATCAGGGTCGTGACCACAAATCACGGTTGCACCGGATTTTTCCACACGCTTAATTTCATTGAGGGAATCCATCAGAACATCGGCATTCCAGGTGGTCTTGGGAATGGTTTCCCGATCGAGGTTTTCACGTACGCTAACGGCATCAGACGCCAACAGGAAAGAACCACTTTTATCCAGATTGGCAATAGCACCTGTCATACCGGCGGTATGACCTGGCAGCGGTAACAACACAATACGATCATCACCAAAAATATCGGTTTGATTATTAATGGTGTTCAACGACATGGGGTGTTTCCAGTCTTCTGGAATGTAACCGAACTTGATCGAGTCAGGCTCGCTGACTTTGGCAAACTCATCTTCATGAACAAAGAAGGTCGCCTTTTTGAAAAATTCATTACAACCACAGTGATCGGAGTGGTAGTGGGAGTTAATGACTACATCAATATCGTCCGGGGTTAACTGCAGGCGTGCCAGCTCAGCAATCAGGTTGTCATTGGCATCCATAATCGGCCACATGGCACGGGCCATCTTGCCCCAGCGACCTTCGGGATCTTCAACCACACTGGGGTGACAACCCGTATCGAACAGCACATTACCCGCTGGATGGCGAAACAGCACACAATTCACAGGCAGATCGATCTTTTCGCCATTTTCTGCTTCTGGAAAATAAACGCCGCGGTTCATACGTAACTTGCCGCCGGAAAGAATATGCATTTTCATAATGGAAAACCTTTATTTATAACCTGTGTATTTAGGCTTTGTTTTGCTCTGCTCTAATTTCGTCTTTTGCTGCCGACACGGCATCAACAATATGCTGGTAACCGGTACAACGACAGATATTGCCCGACAGGCCATCGCGGATTTCTTCTTCACTGTCCAGCGGATATTTCTTCACCATATCCTCTGCGGTAGCGACCATACCCGGCGTGCAAAAACCACACTGCAGACCGTGACACTGCTGAAATTTTTCCTGCATAATGCTCATGGAATCAGGCTTGCCGTGGGCTTCAATCGTCGTAATTTCTGCACCATCAGCTTGTACAGCCAGAGTCAGGCATGAGCGAACACTGTCACCATTCATGATCAGCGTACAGGCACCACAAATACCGTGCTCACAACCCACATGGGTACCCGTCAGGTTCAATTCATTACGAAGAAAGTCTGCTAACAGCATACGAGGCTCGACTTCTCGCTCAACGACACGACCGTTGACTGTGAGGCTGATTTTTTTGCGAATGCTCATCTTGCTCTTCCCCTATTCTTCGTCCTGACCGCAGGCTTGCGCCCACAGTTTCTTTAACGATCGCTTGGACATGGTATAAGCCAGGTACTGACGATATTCACTGGATGCATGCAAATCGGCATTAGGCTGAACGGTATCGCGAACAATGGTTGCGACCTGTTCCAGCAAACCTTCATCAATGGTTTTATTACCGACTAACAAAGCTTCGGCTTCCTTGATACGAATCGGGGTTTCATCAACCCCCATCAAGGCTATGCGTGCTTCACTAATCTTTTTACCGCCGGTCAGAAAGTTGCCGCCCATACTGAGCGTCATGGCCACTGCACATAGCGCGAAGTCACCGGCACGCTGGGCAAACTCATCAAAGACAAAGTGGGTGTTTTTTGGTAAGCCGGGAAAATCGATACGGGCCAGAATTTCGTTTTCTTCCAGATCGGTGGTTAATGCACCCAAAAAGAAATCTTCAGCAGCAACGGTACGTTTACCAGAAGGGCCCGCTACGGTTAATTGCGCATCCAGCAGCATGGCCATCATCGGTAACTCTGCCGCGGGATCAGCGTGAGAAATACTGCCACCGATAGTACCGCGGTTACGAATCGCCAGGTGAGCAACAAACTTCATCGCCTCACTGATGACTGGGAAACGCTCTTTTACCAATTCAGAGGTTTCCATTTCATGGTGGCGAGTTAATGCACCTACACTCAATCCACGACTTTTACCTGGCTCTATACCGCGTAGCTCTTCAATACCAGCAATATCCACCAGCAATTCAGGTGCGAGCAAACGGAAATTCAGCATCGGCATTAAACTCTGGCCACCGGCGATCACCTTGGCATCATCCGAAGCGGTTAACAGGCTAATGGCTTCATCGAGGGTTGAGGGAGCCTGATAATCAAAAGCTGCTGGTTTCATTTCAATTCAATCCGTTTCGACTTAACAACCTTTGAACACCGGCGCACGCTTTTCAGCGAATGCCAAACGTCCTTCGCGGTAATCTTCACTTTCACCCGCCGCTTTAATCAGAGCCTCGGCGTCGTGCACGGCTTTATCTGTTGCAGCAATTTCCAGGCTGTTCAAAATCGCTTTACTGCCTGATACGGTCAGAGGGGCCGCGGCAACTAAGGGCGCACAGAATTCATCGATGGCTTGCTGCAATGAATCTGCAGCCTGAATATCAACAAGGCCTATCGCTAATGCACGCTCGGTGTTCATACGCTCACCGGTGTAGAGAATTCGCTTGGCGTGGGTTAGGCCCACTAGGGCTAGCAGGTTTTGGGTTTCGCGCAGACCGTAGACAATGGACATCTTGGCTGCCGGAATAAAGAAACAGCAGTCTTTGGTCGCAACACGAAAATCACAGGCCATTGCCAATCCCAAACCACCACCAACGCAGTAACCTTCAATTTCTGCTACGACCGGTTTGGCACAATCCATAATGGCATCGTTAGCGGCATCCACGGCAGCTTCATAAAAATGAACCTGCTCGGCGGTATTACGTACCTCACCAAATTCTGAGATATCTGCGCCAGAGCAAAAATTACCGCCCGCTCCGCTTAAGATCACACAGCGCACATCGCTGTTCTTGCTCAGTTCATCAAAGCAGCGCTTTAATTCTTGCCACATGGCCAGAGACACACAGTTTTTTAACTCAGGTCTGTTTAGCTGTACGCGAGCAATCTGATCAGTAATGGTAATTTGAATATCTTGCATGGCTGATGTCTTAATCTGTCTTAGCTAGCGGTTTTGGAAGAAGAGAACAAACCTTTAATCGCCGCACAAATGCGCGCAAAGAAACCCGGCTCTGAACTTGAAGCAGCAGGCGCTTGACCACCACCAGCAACTACCTCGGAGAATTGGTTAAAGAATTTATCGGCCCACTTACGCGCGGTAGATTCAATCAGGCGCGTGCCCAATTGCGCCAACTTGCCACCCAGATTGGCCGCCACACTGTATTCCAGCTCGGTACTGTCACCCTTATCGGTTAATTTGACCTTGATAACCGCACTGGCAAAACCGGCAACGCCACCTTTGCCATTGGCGGTAAGGGTATAACTCTCGGGCGGTACGCTATCGGAGATCACTGCTTCACCATTAAACGTGGCTTTAATTGGGCCAACTTTTGCCACCACTGTGGCAACCAGCTTTGAGTCCGATTCGGCTTCCAATGACTGACAGTCAGGGACTGATAGACGCAGGATGTCTGGGTCGTTCAGATGTTGCCAAATCTCTTCACGCGGAAACGGAAGTTCTGTTTTACCGATAATTTCCATGGGTACACCTCGCGATAATCTGTCATAGAAAAGGCTGCTGACAGCAGCAATGCTTGCAAAGATGAACTAAATTTCTCACACAAAGTTCATTTATGCAAGAACTTTAACGGGAAAGACTAACCCCAAGCGGCATCTAAAACGCACGCCAAAAGCATAATTTATGCTTAATAAACAATAGGTTAGAGAAAAACAGGAAGATTGATAGCCAATTAGATTAATTGGCTATAGAAGATCGATCAGATACTGATTTATAACAATCGTTAACTACGGCGCATGCGCTCCAGCAGTAGGTCTTCGCCAAACTGAACATCCCAACCGGGACCCGGTTTATAGGCCATATCACGGGCCAGTAGAGGCTGCCGACAGAGTTTGCAGACAACTTTGGCCTCGAACGCCTGACCGCATTTATTGTGCACCAACATCAGAGGCTTGCCCCATTCGTTGCTCAGCCAACGATCCCCCCACTGCATCATAGCCAAGAAGCTGGAATACAGATCCAGACCGGATTTGGTGAGGTGGTATTCAAACCAGGTACTGCCCTTACCATATTGGGACTTTTCAATTATGCCGAAGTCGATCAACTGCTTGATGCGATTACTGAGAATATTTGACGCTATGCCTACCTGCTTTTGAATAACATCAAACCGATGACGACCAAAAAATAATTCTCGGATTAACAGGAATGACCAGCGATCCCCCATTACCTGAAGCGTTCGCGCCACAGAACAGGCGCGAGGAAAGGTGAACTTATCAGGCCGGGAAGAGCGGTTGGTTTTGGGACCATCCAGCACCGACTCCATACCTGCGCCGGGCCCGTCCTTATAACTCACATCGCGGGCATTAACTTTGGTATCACAGCAGGAATACACCACCTCGGCATGGCAACGCTTGCCGCAGTTGCGATGATATAAATGCAGCGGAACACCTTCGTCCCCCTTCATCCACACATCACCCCAACGCAACAAGGTAAGCATCACCGGATACAGGTCGACGCCCATATCGGTGAAACGATAATCTTTACGACGACCTCCATCACGGCTAGGTACTTGCTGTAACAAACCCGAGGCGAGCAGAGATTTTAAGCGATTCGACAAGGTCGCACGGGGAATATTCAACGTGGTTTGAAATTCATCAAAGCGACGAAGACCAAACCACAACTCTCGCATAATCAGAAACGACCAGGGATCGGACAAGATCTGTAATGTACGATGAACAGAGCACCGTTCAAACTGCGGCTTTTCTTCACTTAATGCCAATGACAAACCTGCAAACCTCTACTCGTTAATCGCAATTTTCAATCGCCCAATGCTATCACAGGCCCCAACCTCAGCAAAGCTGAGCATAGAAGACCATACACTTATGAAACTTTCATATATGAACTATTTTACTTGCAAAACTGAACTATTTTGATAGGCTAGCAGCATTCAGAGTTCCGATCAAAATATAAACAGCCATTTTGATCCCCCTTATTCAACACAGATAGCAATATTAGAGAAAGGAAAGTATCCCCATGAGCACAGACAGTACTCTGCAGGCCACGCAAAGCATGGGCATCACCTATGATGATGCCTGGTTAGTTGACGGTTGCCGTACCGGTTTTGGCGAGGTGAATGGCACCCTGTCTTCCATTTCTGCCACAGATTTGGGCATTGCTGTCGCCAAGGGTCTGTTTGCCCGTGGCCATGTGGATGCCGGTGATATTGATACCCTGTTTACCGCTAACCTGTCGCCATCGGACTTTGATGCCTACTTCCTGCCACGTCATATTGGCTTGTACGCTGGCATGGATCAAAAAGTGCCCGCCATGCAAATCCAGCGTTTGTGCGGCACGGGTTTTGAGCTGGTTGCCCAGGCGGCCGATTACCTGCAACTGAACAAAGCCAGCTGTGTGATGTGTGTGGGTACCGAAGTCATGTCCCGTAACCCGGTGGCATCCTTTACCGGTCGTGACGGTTTTAAACTGGGCCAGGTCGACTTCCGTGATTACCTGCTGGAATCCTTTTTCGATACCGGTGCCGGTATCCCCATGGGCATGACTGCTGAAAACCTGGCAGAGAAGTATGACATTAGCCGCGACGAGGTTGATGCCTTTGCCCTGGAAAGCTTTAACCGTGCCTATGCTGCAAAAGAGTCCGGTTTCCTTAATGAAGAAATTATTGAGTTAACCGCACAGGAATTTGAACTGGAAGGCTTGAAAACCCGCAAGCTGAAACTGCCTCGCGGTGTTGCTAGTTTTGCTGACGACGAACACGTACGCCAGACCTCGCCAGAAGCATTAGCCAAACTGCGCCCATCGTTCAAAAAAGACGGTGTACAAACCGCCGGCAACAGCTCCGGTATTGTTGATGGTGCTGCTGCGGTTGTTGTTGCCAACGGCGAGTATGTTAAAGCCAAAGGCTGCAATCCTAAAGCCCGTGTACTGGCTGCCGCCTCTGCCGGTGTTGATCCTCACATTATGGGTATTGGTCCAGCGCCTGCGATTCGTAAAGTTGTCGAATTGGCCGGTCTGTCATTGGACGATATCGATCGCTTTGAAATTAACGAAGCTTTCAGTGCCCAATTCCTGGCCTGTGTTAAAGAGCTGGGGATCTCACTGGATAAAGCCAACGTCAACGGTGGTGCTACAGCTTACGGTCACCCACTGGCGGCTACCGGTGTGCGCTGCACATTAACCCTGGCGCGTGAATTGAAAGAAAAAGGCCTGCGTTACGGTATTGCCTCTGCCTGTGTAGGTGGCGGTCAAGGCTCTGCAGTTCTGATTGAAAATACGGAGATCAAATAACATGTACCAAGGCAATCAACTTAGCCTATCCCGTCTGGACAATGACATTGTCGAATTAAATTTCGACGCCAAAGCCGGTAGCGTAAACGTTTTTAATAACGCTACCGTTAAAGAACTGACTGAAGCACTGGATATTCTGGAAGCCGCTGAAGGCGTTAAAGGCTTACTGGTCACCAGTGGTAAACCGGTATTTGTTGTCGGCGCCGACATTACTGAATTTGAAGGTGTCTTTACTCAGCCCGCCGCAGAAATGAAAGTTTACTTTGGTGTAAACAATAACAACTTCAATCGCATTGAAGACCTGCCCTTCCCAACCGTGGTTACGATTAACGGTTTTGCGTTAGGCGGTGGCCTTGAATTCTGTGTTGCCTGTGACTACCGTGTGATGGCCGACAACACCAAGATTGGCCTGCCTGAAACTGGCCTGGGCATTATCCCTGGCTGGGGTGGCACCGTACGTGCACCACGTATTATGGGCCTGGAAAATGCCATGGCCTGGATGGCAGGCGCACGTCAACAAAAAGCCGATGCTGCACTGGCCGCCGGCCTTGTGGATAAAGTTGGCCCTGTAGCCGAACTGCGTGAACTGGCTCTGCAACAACTGGCTGAAGCACAAGCCAAGCCTAGCGATTACCAAGCTCGTCGCACAGTAAAAACCTCCGCTTTAGACGTTTCGCCAGAGCAAGCGAAAGAGCAGGCAGAAGCCGCTAAAGCGCAGTTCTGCGCCCGCGCCCCTCACCTGAAAGCGCCGGCTGCGGTTATCGATCTACTGGCTAACGCTACAGGCGCCGACCGAGCCCAAGCGCTGGATATGGAATCCGACCTGTTCAACGAACTGACCAAAACAGATCAGTCTCGCGCCCTGATCGGTAACTTTATGAACGACCAATACGTCGGCAAAGTTGCCAAAAAGTTGGCCAAAGGTTCCAACCTGAAAATTGACCAAGCGGCGGTTATTGGCGCCGGCATTATGGGCGGCGGAGTGGCTTACCAAAGCGCATTCCGCGGTATACCTGCGGTGATGAAAGATATCAACCAGGACGCGCTGGACCTGGGCATAAACGAAGCCGATAAACTGCTGGCCAAGAAAGTTCGCCAAGGCCGTATGAGTGAAGAGAAGAAAGCAGAAATTCTAAGCACAATTACGCCAACCCTGGAAGATAAAGACCTCAACGGTACCCAAGTTATCGTTGAAGCTGTAGTAGAAAACCCAGAAGTTAAAGCCAAGGTATTGGCTGACCTGGAAGATCATATCGGTGAAGGCGGTGTACTGGTAAGTAACACCTCAACGATTTCTATCACTCGTCTGGCCAAGAACCTTAAGCGTCCAGACAAGTTTGCCGGTATGCACTTCTTTAATCCGGTACACGCCATGCCACTGGTAGAAATTATTCGCGGTGAAGAAACTTCCGACGAAACCATTGCTGACGTTGTTGCCTATAGCCTGGCATTAGGTAAGAAACCCATTGTAGTTAACGACTGCCCGGCATTCCTGGTCAACCGTGTACTCTTCCCTTACTTCCGTGCCTACGAATTGCTGATTCGCGACGGTCTTGATATGTACCGTATCGACAAGGTTATGGAAACTTGGGGCTGGCCAATGGGTCCTGCTTACCTGTCAGACGTCTGTGGTATCGATACCATCCGCCACTGTCAGGACGTGCTGGCCACCGATCTGCCAGATCGCATGAGCCTTGTTGAACCTTCCGTTATGGACGCCCTGTACCAACAGAAACGTTTCGGTCAAAAAACCGATACCGGTTTCTTCTCTTATCAGCAAGACGCCAAAGGCCGCCCACAACGTGCCAACGATCCAGCGGCTGAAGCGCTGGTTGCAGAATGTCAGGTTAACCAGGTTGAACTGACTGATGAAGAGATCGTTATGCGCGCGATGCTGCCAATGGCGATTGAAATGGCTCGCTGTTTTGAAGAAGGCATTGTTGCCTCTGCCCCTGAAGCCGATATGGCCTTGCTGTGGGGCTTGGGCTTCCCAGCCTTCCGCGGCGGTCTGCTGCGCTGGATGGACGAGCTGGGCGTGAAAACCATTTGTGAGTGGAGTGAGAAATTCTCTCACCTGGGTGAAGCCTATAAAGCGACCGATGGCATGAAAGCCATGGCGGCCGAGGGTAAAACCTACTACTAACCATCAACTTAGCGGGAGCGTTACTCAGTAGCGCTCCCCAGTAACCGACTCTCTCTCCTAGTCGAATTTATGTCGACAGCCCTGTCATTACCTCTCCTGTTGTAGTTCAGGGCTTTTTTCTTTTCACTTTCTTTCAACACGCGAAGGTATGCCATGAGCCAATACACTGCACCCACCCAAGATATGTTGTTTCTGCTTAATGAAATTGCCGGACTGCCAACTATCAAACAGCTACCCGAATACCAGGAAGTTTCTGAAGATCTGGTGAGTGCAATTCTGGAAGCCTCCGCAAGTTTTTGTCAGGATGTTCTATCGCCGTTAAACCCGGTTGGCGATCAACAAGGCGTCAAAGTTGAAGGCGACAAGACTATAACCCCTGAAGGTTTTGCCGACGCTTATCAACAATACGTCGACAACGGCTGGCCTTCATTACCGCTAAGCGTAGAAGCTGGCGGCCAGGGATTACCGGAACTGGTCAATACGCCCGCGATGGAAATGGTGATGTCAGCCAACCTGGCCTTCTCCCTTTGCCCCATGCTCACACAAGGCGCCGTAAAAACCTTGTCCGCACACGGGGATGAATTCACTAAAAAGTATTTAATTCCAAAAATGGTCTCCGGTGAATGGACCGGATCCATGGACTTGACCGAACCACAAGCAGGTTCTGACTTATCCACCGTTAAAACCAAAGCCGTACCGGAGGGTGATGCCTATCGCATTAAGGGCCAAAAGATTTTTATCTCTTGGGGCGATCACGATATGGCCGAAAATATGGTCCACCTGGTATTGGCTCGCCTGCCCGATGCACCGGCAGGTACGCGCGGTATTTCCCTGTTTGCTGTGCCAAAATATTTGGTTAATGAAGACGGCAGCCTGGGTGAACTCAACGATATTAAAACCGTTTCCGTAGAGGAAAAACTCGGCCAACACGGCAGCCCAACCTGTGTACTGGCCTACGGTGATAACGGTGGCGCCTTGGGTTATCTGGTAGGCGCGCCACACAGAGGCCTGGCTTGCATGTTTACCATGATGAATCACGCCCGTATCAATGTCGGCATGCAAGGTCTTGGCTTGGCTGAACGCGCTTACCAACAAGGCAGCGCTTACGCCGAAGAGCGTGTACAAGGCGGCCAAGCCATTATCAACTACCCCGATGTAAAACGTATGGTAATGCTGATGGGCTCTGGCTGCTCGGCCATGCGTGCCATGATTTATCAAGCCATGGGCTTGGCTGATATGGCCGAAGCAGACGATGCCGATACTGCAGCACAAGCAGACAAACGCCTGCAACTGTTAACACCGATTGTAAAATCCTGGTGTACCGATATCACCCAGGAAATCACTAGCCTGAATATTCAGGTTCACGGTGGTATGGGCTTTGTCGAAGAAACCGGTGCCGCACAACATTACCGCGATGCACGTATTCTGCCGATTTATGAAGGCACCAATGCCATTCAGGCTAATGACTTTGCTCAGCGCAAATTCTTTGCCGATGAGGGTAAAGAGTTATTTTCGCTGTTGTCAGATATTGAGGCAGGCTTACAAGCTGAGTGTGATAATGCAGATATTCAAAAGGCGGCTAATCGTATAAAACAAGCGGTTACAACAGCTCGTCAGTGCGCCGAAGACATGTTGCAACACAATGCCAAGGGTGGCGACTTCCGTGAGTCTGCCTGTTACTTCTTGAATATTTTTGCCTATAACGTTGCTGCCGGTCTTTTGTTCCAGAAAGCTGTTGCGGCTTATCAACAGCAGAAAAAGTACGGTGCTGAGTTTTATGAAGAGCAAAAAGAAAATCTGAGTTTCTTTACCCAGCACTACTTAACACGTACCGACAGTTTGGTAGCCGCTGTAAAAGCGATTATCGAAGCCTAGAAAGAGTAGAACTGAACAGCTGATTAAACGTTAAAAAATGTTTAGCGTTTAATCAGACCACTTTGATATGCCAGGGCTCAAACCGCACACCCAGCCGGTTGTCCTCGGTATAACGAATCTGCACATAGCCCAAATCCAGCATACGCTTGAACTCGTCAGTTTTGGCAAATTCATCGGTAAAATTGGCTGCACCGTAACCCACCTTGCCTACATCAAAATCACCGATACCATGGTAGGAATGGCCGGGAGGCGCTAATGAGCGTGATGCCTTGGAAAGGTTAAAACTGGATTTGCTGCACTTAGCCAGGAACAAGTGCATTTGTTTAACGTTACTGCGAATACCTGAAGTCAGGATAATGGAAGAGCCCACATCGCTTTTGAGTTTTTCGTAATACGCCAGGGATTCATTTTTAAACAGGTAGTGACCAGAGTAAGGCACCTTATAGGTATCGGCCTTTTTAATTTTTTCGGTCAGCTCATTAGTAACCTTATCACCCAAGAAACCGTACTCGGAGGCATTGGTGAAGAATACCTTCTCCATAAATTCCAGCTCTGACTTTTCAAAGCTGCCTACGGAGCTGTAGTTGCGTGCAACTTTGATCATTTCATCAAAGCTCAGCAGGTTGTAGTTACCGTGGCCGGTAATACGCTGCACCCGCTCCATACGCAACAGTACGGAAGTCAGTAATGGCTGTTGGGTTTCCGGTAGGAAAATATCGTCGGAGAAGTCGTCTTCGAAGAAGCGAACTTTATCCACATTAGTGGTGGGTGTGATGGTTTCGGAGTCGGACTCAGGCTCAATCTGCAATGGCTGACTAAAATCGGTACTGGCCAAAGACTCATCCCCGAACTCTTCCGGAGTGATGTTGACCGCCTGTTGCCACAAATAGCCGTTAGCGGCCGCAAACCCTGTGCCCGCCAAAAAGCCCGCCAAAATATCCCTACGCTTCACAACTGATAAACCTTCTTCTACTAAGCTATCTTATGGAATAAAGATAGCAGCTGGTCATTACTTCTACATATGTTATCGGTATGTTTTTGCGTACTATAAGAGGAAATTTGGTCAAATTGTAGTCCTTATGTGCATTTTCGGTGCATAAAGGGCTATTTCTGCGTCATCCAGTCAAAAAACTGTCATATCCAAACCTGACTCCACAGACACATTTAGGACAGTGTACTTTTTGACCTGCTTTTTGGACGCTATTTATCTAAAAGACGCACACGCTTGGCGTATTCGCTAGGGGTTAGCCCGACTCGATTTTTAAAGAATTTAGACAAGGCCGCCGTATCGGTGAAATGCAGACGTTCGGCGATCGCACTGACCGATAACTCAGATTGGGACAGATAGTGTTTGGCCAATTCCTCGCGTACTTTATCGTACTGCGCTTGATAGCTGGTGTTGTGCTTCTTTAAACGATATTGCAAAGTTCGCAGCGGAATATTCAGCGTATTGGCCACCTCTTGGGCAGTGACGCCCCGGTCATTAATCAAGGTGCGAATAATACGGCCTACACGCTGCACAAAACTTATGCCATGGCCAACACTGGCTTCCAAGTCCCGTGAAATTAAATTCTTAGCCTTTGAGGAAATACTGTTGTCGGGGTTACGGTGGTTAGGTGTTAGCGCATCGTCACGACTCAAGTGAATCGCGTTGACATCCTGATTAAAAAACAGATGCTCGCCAAATGCTTTTTGCAACGGTTTTAGATCACTGGGTGCAGAATGCCTGAATTGCACATATCGTGGACACCAATTGTGCCCCAAAGAGCCTCGCAGCTCTTTACAAATTACCGTCATACTATGTTCAACAATCTGCGTGAAACCGGAGTTTTTTGGTGCAGATTGAAAAAGATCCAACTTTAACTTGGCGACTTCAATGACCACAGACATACCAGCATCGCTTTGGTCATTAACCAGAAAGCTAACGCCCTGAGAATGTAACGCCATATTATCTGACAACAACTTGAGCGCTTCACCAACTGTGCTGGCATGAAGCGCCAATAACCACAGCGGACCAATCATATCCAGGCCTTTAAGCTGACCGGCTCTCACACCAAAAAAGCGATCCTCGCAAACGCGTGCAGCTTCCTCGAACAGATCATTAACCTTAACCTCATTCACTAACATATCTGATTGAAACAAGGCCGCAGGATTTAGCTCAACAGATTTGGCAATAGCGACAGGGTCTTGACCAGCCTGTTCAATCAGACTGGCAATGCCCTCTAGTACATAACTGGGAATATTGTCTGCCATTACATGTCTCATTACCGAAAACTGAAAATACCATCAGCGTATAGGGTTATATCTCTACCCATTTCTTAACGCTATCTGTCATAACCACTCCCCGTGATTACTGCGTAATAGTACAAATACTTTGCGCCATATTACAAATGATAGCGTGTTTTTCTCTCTAGGATAAAAAAGCGAGTTTGATGATTGCAAGCTCCAAGGTGAATTCCAGACTCACGACCGAGAAACATTAAACAATAAAAACGAGAGAGCATGATGAAAATAGATCTCCTACACAAAAACCTGTTATCTGTCAGCATAGCCGCCAGCCTGGGTTTAACGACTCCAGTCGTGGCCACTGCCGATGATCTACTGCTTGAAGAAATTGTGGTCACGGCGCAAAAGCGCCAGCAAAGCCTGCAGGATGTGCCCATTTCAGTCAGCGCCGTTGATGGTGAAAAGATGTCTGAAGCCGGTATCAACAACCTGCAAGATCTGTCCGCTTACGTACCCAACTTTCAGCAAGCAAACTCACCATTAGGCCAGGTGATTTCGATTCGTGGCATTAGTTCCGGTATCAACCAGGGCTTTGAACAATCCGTAGTGCAGTATGTCGATGATATCGCCATGGGCCGCGGCCCTATGGCCCGTATGCCGTTTATGGATCTGGAACGTGTCGAGGTGTTACGCGGTCCACAAAACGTCTTGTTTGGAAAAAACAGTATCGGTGGTGCAATTTCCATTACCACTGCCAAACCGACTGAAGATTTTGAAGGCAGCGTTCAGGTCGAGCACGAGCACAAGTATGGCACTAATGAAATTCAAGCCATGGTGTCCGGGCCCCTCTCAGAAACCGTAGGTGCTCGCCTTGCCATTCGCGCCCACCAGGAAGACGGTTATTTTGACAACACGTCTAACGGCGATGATGAACAACAAAAAGACGAACTGACCGGCCGCTTAACCCTGGACTGGACACCTAACGACACCTTTAACGCCAGCCTGAAACTGGAACACAGCAGTTTCGATTTTGAAGGTCGTGGCGAAGAGGTGATTGCCGGTTACGATTCTGTCAGCCCTCTGTTTGCGGGTATGAGCTACGGTGAAATCGGTGAATACCTGACAGCCGCTACAGGCCAGGATATCGGCTATGAGGACGGCACCCAAAACCGTAAGCGCCAGACCAATAACAACGAATACAGTGATAACGAAACCAATCAGGTTATCCTGACCATGAACTGGGATCTTGATGCATTCACTATCACCAGTGTGACCGGTTATGTGGATTACGAACTGGATGAAGACACCGATCTCGACCTTTCCGGGCTGGAATCTATTCGCGCTGCCCAGCAAGAAAAGTTTGATCAAATCAGCCAGGAAATTCGCTTCACCTCACCCGGTGGCGAAACCGTTGATTGGATTGCCGGCGCCTATTACCAATCATGGGATTTGGAATACAGCCAGCAAAACGTGATTGATGACGAAAACCTGACCTCCGCGCTCAGTGATATAGGTTTGGGTTTACTGATGCCTTCTGCCGGTGCAACCGGATTCAACCCGGCGGCATCTCTACTCACCAACTACGGAGTCGCAGACCCATTCCTGGCTGCCACGGCATCTGGGCGTCAGCTGTATTCTCTGAAAGAAATCAATAACACCAGTAATATCAGAGATTACAACGGTAGCAGTGATACCTACTCGGTCTTCGGTCAAGCCACCTGGAATGTCAACGAAGAAGTACGTTTGACATTAGGCGCCCGTTACACGCTGGAAGAAAAAGATGCAGAACGCTCATTAGTGATTTATGACACCAGTGGCGGTGGCTTAACACCGGCAGGCCTTGAAGCTCAACTGGTCATGGCTGGCGTTTTTGGAATTGAAAATCACGCTGTAGAAGATGATCGCCGCGAAGAATCGGTTACCGGTACCGTGATAGCCGAGTGGGATGCCACCGAAGAGTTGATGCTCTACGCCTCTATCAGCAACGGTTTTAAAGCCGGTGGTTTTGATGCCCGCGCCGGACGTGCTGCTGATTTTGAGTATGAAGACGAAACCGTTATTAACTATGAAATCGGTACCAAAGCTGAACTGTTAGGTGGCCGTGCACAGTTAAATGCAGCTATCTTTTATACCGATTATAAAGATCTTCAGGTCAGTCAGTTTGATGGCACCGTTGGCTTCGTAGTAGGTAATGCAGCCGCCGCTCGTTCACAGGGTATCGAACTGGACGGTCGTATCATGCTGACCGAAGAACTGCTGTTAATCGGCTCCATGGCCTATCTTGATTACGAGTTTAAAGAATACGAAGGTGCAGCCTGCCCGCCGAAAGTGACACTGGATACCGGTGCCGTTACCTGTGACCTTAGTGGCGAACCAAACTCCTTTGCGCCTGAATTAACGGCAGCGATCACTCTCGATTATCTGACACCTCTGTCGGATGCGTTCAATCTGCATATGACCCTGGATACCTCCTACCGCTCTGAGCAATTCGTAGAAGCCACACTGGAACCGCTGGTAGAACAAGATAGCCAGGTTAACGTCAATGCACGTATTGCGCTGGAAGCGGATAACTGGATGGTCGCGCTGGTGGGTAAGAACCTAACCGACAACGATGATATTGGTTACGCATCTGCCACTCCGGTAAGCGGTAGTTCACTACTGCAAGCTCCGACCTACAGTGGTTATCAAGTAAATCCACGTACCGTATCGATTCAAGCCAAATATAATTTTTAATCGCCAATATCTAAATTAAAGGACTCTCTGTTGGGCACTCGGCTCTCTACTGGCCAGTGCCCCTTTTTCTTCAAACCTAACCATCACGGTGTACCCATGACAACCAAAGATTATGAACTGGTTGCAGTTCAACATTCCTATTATTCCGCCAAAGTTCGTGCATGCCTGCAATATAAACGCCTGCCCTACCAGGAAATTGGAGCCAATATTGAAACCATTCTTAATCGGGTTATACCTGCTACCGGCAATCAACAGTTTCCCGTTGTATTTTGCCCAGATGGCACGGTACTAAAAGACGGTTGTGATATTGTTGAGGCATTGGAAGCTCGCCACCCCGAGCGCCCCATCATGCCGGATGATCCTCAACTTAAATTTGTCGCCACCCTGATTGAAACACTGGCCGACGAGTTTTTTGTTATCCCCATGATTTACTACCGCTGGATACCCGAAGAGACCAAACAATGGGGTATCAATATGTTCAAAACTTCATTAGGTAATGGTGTTGAAAATGCTGACTTGGCCGCAATGGCTGAGCAGATGGGCGATACCGTCAGCACAGAGATTCGTTCGCGCCTCCCTAAAGTTGGACTGGGTAAAATAGAAATTCAGGAAAAAGCCAAGCTGATTACAGAAGCTGTATGCGGTTTGCTCGATGCACACTTAGCCAAAACCCCTTATATGCTGGGAGACCACCCAACACTCGCCGACTTGGGCATGATGAATGCCATGTGGGGCCATTTATATCTGGATCCCTGCGAGCCCAGCATGTTTATTCGTAACGATTATCTGCACTTGAATAACTGGATCACCAATATGCACTCCGGTGCCGGTATTTCCGATCAGGGTAATTTGTATATCAGTGATACGTTGATCCCGCTATTACGTTATTTTGCTGATGCGTTCGCTGACATGATGAGCGATATTCTCGAAGCCGCCGATACCGCATTGCCAAACGCCGAGGCTGGCGCTGAAGCTCCGACCGGACTGGGGAAAATTAACACCAACCTGCAAGGCGAAACATTAACGCGCCCTGCAACCACCTATACCGCCTGGCGCTTGCAACGTGTTATTGAAGCCTACCAGGCGGTACCTGAAGCTCAACAATCTGAAACTGATACGCTATTAAACGATATCGGTTTCCAAACTGTATGCCAGCATCAGATTAACTGGGGTTTGCATAAAGACAATTTCAAATTGTATGTAATGGATCAATAGCAAACCTATTCACGCCTGCTCACAAGAGAACAGGCGTGAAAACAACATCCTCGAATCAAGCTTTATTCTAAAGGCCTAAACTGCGCCCAAACTGTGATTATCATGACTAACGTTGCCTCAAATATTCAGCACCAGCAAGCGCTGCTTGCCAACAAAAAATCTCTGACCAATAAACAAAAAGACTATTACCGCGTTTACTAGGATTACTCCTCCTACTATTCCAATAAACTGCGCGCCTACCTTAATTACAAAGAAATTCCCTATAAATTGATGCAAACCACACTGGAAGATTACACGGTAGAAATTCCCAAAATGGTGGGAATGCCCATTATTCCGGTGGTACTCACACCTGATGACCGTGTTATGCAAGACAGCACGCCGATGATGGAGTGGTTTGAACAGGAATACTCACAAAAGGCCTCAATCCCTGAAGATACTCGCCTTGCTTGGCTAATGTGGTTGATTGAAGAGTTTTCCGATGAATATATGGTGCGGTTTGCCATGCGCACTCGATGGGGAACACAAGCCAGCCAACAAACCTTAAGCGCCCGCATAGCACGCGGATTTGCGTATGGACATCCCACAGAGACAGTTAATTTGGTATCCCATGGAATCCTCGAACGCCAAAGTGGATTTAATAAAGCACTTGGCATTGATACACCAGAGGACTGCAACAGTGTAGATAATCAGCTACTAGATCTTTTAGCCATTCTCGATGAGCACCTCTGCGAGTTTTCCTATTTACTGGGTAACCGCCCCTCACTCGCCGATTTTGCATTGTTTGGCCCCTTATGGGCCCATGGGTTTAATGATCCCTGGTCAGCAGAAATCCTTGAGGTTAATGCACCGCAAGTGTGTAACTGGCTTCAGGAGATGGCCAACCTTGGTGACAAGCGTGGGCTTTTAGGGCGGGAAGAGTTTGGCCATTGGTTAGACCTGGAAGCAGCGCTACCAGAGACATTAATAAAACTGGTGACGTTTATTGCTCGCACCTATTTACCCCAGGCACTCGGCTACCGTGAAGCCATGATCAATCAGCAAGAAAACTTCACAACCACCATCTACGGCATCGAAACGCAATTACCCAGGTTTGACTATCGAGCTGGCACCTTTGCCGAGCTACAACAGCGCTTCGTGGATTTAAGTCCTAATGACCAATCATGGCTCGAGAGCAGCCTAGCGACTACCGGTTTATTCCCAGACATGATGGCCGATGAAATTAAACGCAATCCGCACTTTGATGCTTTAACCCCGCCCTTTGTCTCTAATCCGGAGCAAAACAAGCTGGCCTATAAAGGCGAATGAAAAGAAGGGTTAAGTGGCGCAATATTACAAAGATATTGCGCCATTTTACAAATTTATACCCCTTTCGCTCTTACAATGAAATGACTCTTGGGGGTTTGCATAGCGCAAATCAAGAGCAACTATGAGCTATTCCCTATGAAGAAAAGTCTGATTGCATTACTGACATTAGCCGTGATCGGCACTGTGGCTTATAGCCAGCGTCTCGACATTATGCTGGCGCTTATAAAATACCAAGCCTCAACCGAGGTGTTTGCAGAAGCTCGTGATGTTCCCTGGCAACAGGGTCCTGCTGAAGCGGCAACTGAAGCAGACAAACGCCCACCGAATATTATTTTAATCGTTGCCGATGACCTCGGTTACAACGATATCTCCACCTTTGGTGGCGGCATAACTCGGGTTGATGGCAGCTCCGTACAAACTCTGGGTATTGATCGTATTGCTGCCCAAGGGGTTGTGTTTAATCAATCCTATTCCGGCGCCAGTAGCTGCGCGCCTTCACGCGCTATGTTGATGACTGGCCGTTACCCCACCCGTACCGGATTTGAATTTACCCCAACTCCCGACGGCATGGGCTCGATGGTAACCAGCATATACAACAGCATGGACAACAACCTGCCGCCAGCTATTTATGATGCCGCCAAAGAGGAAGGCCAGCCACCCTATGAATTGAAAGGTTTATCCCCGTCAGAAATCACCTTGGCAGAAGTCTTACAAACTCAAGGCTACTACACCGCACATATCGGCAAGTGGCACCTGGGCAATGATCAAGGTATGGGACCACATGATCAGGGCTTTGATGACAGTTTGCTGATGACCAATGGTCTTTACCTGCCGGAAGATGACCCCAATGTAGTCAACGCTAAAATTCCCTTTGATCCCATCGACCAATTTCTATGGGCACGCCTGGGCTTCAGCAACTCTTTCAATTCCGGCAGTGCCGATCAGTTTAAACCCGCTCGCTATATGACCGATTATTGGACTGACGAATCCGTCAAAGTCATCAAGGCCAATAAAAACCGTCCCTTCTTTTTGTACCTGGCTCACTGGGGTCCACATACACCTTTACAAGCAACGAAAGAAGATTATGAAGCAGTAGGCGATATTCAACCTCATCGTAAACGTGTTTACGCCGCGATGGTTCGCGCCGTGGATCGCAGTGTCGAGCGTATTCTGGCAACGCTGGAAGCCGAAGGCCTGGCAGACAATACCATCGTGGCCTTCACCAGCGATAACGGTGGCGCCGGTTATGTAGGACTACCGGAAACCAATAGCCCTTACCGTGGCTGGAAGATCACCATGTTTGAAGGCGGCCTGCGTGTCCCCATGTTTATTCAATGGCCCAATAAAATTCCCGCTGGTAAAACCGTGGACACGCCGGTAGCCCATATCGATGTCATGCCAACCCTGGCCGCTGCTGCCGGTGCAGCCACACCGGAAACTGTTGAAATCGATGGTCGAGACATTTTGCCCTTAGTTGAGGGTGAAAATAACTGGCCACGTAAAACCCTGTTTTGGCAAAGCGGTCACTACCAGGTCGTGCGTCACGGCGATTGGAAATTGCAAGTCAACAACCGACCTACCGATGGGTTACAACAATGGCTATTTAATTTAAAAGATGACCCAACCGAACAGAACAACCTCGCGACTAGCCACCCCGATAAAGTGAGTGAGTTAAGCGGTCTTTTGAAAATCCATCAACAGAATTCCCGAGGCCCACTTTATAGTGCAACCGGGCAAGTACCTGTGATGGTTGATAAAACTTTGGCAGAAGCCTTTGAAGCAGGCGATGAATATATTTACACGCCTAACTAAACACAGAGTGGAACCGAATCCTATGATTGATTTATACACAGCCCCAACGCCCAATGGCCATAAAGCTTCCTGCACACTAGAAGCACTGGATATTAGCTACAACGTACATACGGTTAACCTGATCGAAGGTGAACAAAAACAACCAGAGTTTTTAGCCATTAACCCCAATGGCCGAATTCCCGCCATCGTTGATCGTGCCAACGATGATTTTGCCATCTTCGAATCAGGCGCCATTATGATCTACCTGGCTGAACAAGCCGGAAAGCTATTGCCCACGGATGTAAAGGGCCGCTCTAAAGTGATGCAGTGGCTAATGTTCCAAATGGGTGGCACAGGTCCCATGATGGGACAGGCGAATGTATTCTATCGCTACTTCCCGGAAAAGATTCAACCGGCGATTGATCGCTATCAAAATGAATGTCGCCGTTTGTTTGAAGTACTCAATAATCATTTAAGCGATAACGAATGGTTAGCCGATGATTATTCCATTGCTGATATTGCCAACTGGTGTTGGGTACGTACCTACAAATGGTCAGGTGTTTCTATAGATGGGCTTGATCATTTAAACCGTTGGCTGAATACCATGGCCGAACAACCGGGAATGGCCAAAGGTATTGAAGTGCCTTTCAGCTTAGGCAATCTGCTAGACGATGATGAAGAGCAAAAAGACTTCACAGATAATGCTCAAAAGCTCTTGCAGGAATAACAATACTTACAAAACCATTCCTCTTCTATGGCTGGCATCTGTTAAGTAGCAGAATTAGCCAGCCTTCTTATTGATGTGGACGCTAGCGTACAAGATATCTGCAATGAAAACCTTCTTTAAAATAATGACGACTGGCATCGCCTTCCTGGCTAACGCTATGAGTTCACCTGCAGCCTTGGCTACAGCCCCGGAATCGTTATCCACTACACGCCCGAATGTTGTGGTCATTATGGTCGATGATGCCGGCCTAATGGATTTTCAACCCTTTGGCGGTGAAGCGAATATGCCCAATATCCAGAAACTCGCCGATCAGGGTACTCGCTTTACCGGTTACCGGACCTCTCCTCTTTGCGCCCCCTCGCGGGCAATGTTACTTACCGGTATTGATAACCACCGCACAGGCATCGCCACGATTCCTGAAGTCATACCTGACGAGCATAAAGGTGCTCCCGGCTATTCCCTGTATTTGGAACCCGGCGTAAAAACCATTGCTGACCGACTGCGTGAACATGGCTACCGCACTTATATGACGGGCAAATGGCATATGGGCAGCCGTGTAGAAGACCTGCCCGTCAGTCATGGCTTTGATCGTTCCTTTATCCTCGATGCTTCCGGTGCAGATAACTGGGAACAGAAATCCTATATGCCCTTCTATAATACTGCACCCTGGTTTGAGGATGATAAGCCCGCTACCTTGCCCGCTGATTTTTATTCCTCAGAATTTATCGTTGACAAAATGATCGAATATATTGGTGACGATAAAACAACACCAGCACAACAACCATTCTTTGCCTATCTGGCCTTTCAGGCGATACATATACCGATACAAGCGCCGCGAGAATTTACCGACAACTACAGCGGTGTTTATGATCAGGGCTGGCATGAGTTGCGAAAACAGCGCTGGAGAAAAGCTCAGAAACTGGGCTTAGTTCCTAAAGACGCCCCACTGGCAGATATGCCCGATGGCCTGCGCAAGTGGCAGCAGCTCTCTGAAGAGGAACGCCGCTATTATGCAAAGGCGATGGCAGTCAATGCCGGCATGCTGGAAGCCATGGATTTTCATATTGGCCGCTTAATGGCATGGCTGCAACAGCAAGGCGAGCTGGATAACACCGTTTTTGTAGTGACATCGGATAATGGCCCGGAATTTAATGACGTTATTCACAGCCCAGGCATTGAGTTGTGGCAAGCTATCAGTGGCTACAACAGTGACATTGATACGATGGGTGAAAAGGGCAGCTTGGTGTCTATTGGTCCCGAATGGGCTTCAGCAGCTGCATCTCCCAGCAGCAAGTTTAAATTCTACAGCAGTGACGGTGGTATTCGTGTACCCCTGATTATTTCAGGGCCTCAATTGCCTAAAGGCAATACCGAAGCCTCTCTGAGTATGGTGACCGATATTACGCCCACCTTGCTGGACTATCTAAACCTGCTTTCTGCCAACACGCAAAACCATGAAGTTGATATTACCGGTAGAAGCCTGCTGCCCGTAATACTCAACAATGCTGACTATACTTATGGGCCAGAAGATGCGGTTGGTCTTGAGGTTGCTGGCAATAGTGCACTTTTCAAAGGCCAATATAAATTAACGCGTAACCTGCCCCCTTACGGTGATGGCCGTTGGCGTTTATATAACATCAATACCGATCCCGGTGAAACTCAGGATCTAGCCACATCACACGCAGAGAAATTTAGAGAGCTGAAACAAGACTACAATGCCTACGCTAATAGTTTTGGTGTACAAATCATGCCTGAAGACTTCAACTCAATTAATCAGCTCTTTATTCACTCCATACACAAGGTAATCGAACAGTATTGGTTGGCATTGATAATAATCGTCACTTTAGTCCTGGCCATTCTTTATTTTCTTTTTACCGCAATCTCTGGCACGTTTAGCCAAAGGAAATCTGCATGAATATATTCCCATTCAAATCAAACTATAAAGCATCAAATAAAATCAAATTTAAGGGCCAAAAAGCCCTGGTGATTACTACCAGCTATGGCAGCCTGGATTCCATAGACCCCAATACAAATGCCGTAGTTAAAAAAGGTAAAGCCACAGGGGTATATGCATCAGAAATGACCGATCCCTATTACGTGTTTCTCGATGCCGGCATGGATGTCGATGTAGCCAGTATTAAAGGCGGAAAGATTCCTATCGAAAAAGCCTCTCTCAGCAGGTTAATGCGTACCGAATATGATTCCCGCTTTTTGAAGGACCCAGTGTTTCAACAGAAGGCCAATAATTCTCTAAAAATTAATGACCTTGATTTTCTAGATTACAGTATTATTTTTATGGCAGGAGGCTGGGGCGCAGCCTACGATTTAGCCCAGTCCGATATACTCAGTCAAAAGCTTAGCCAGGCTTATGCAGCCAAGAAGATCCTGGGTGGCGTTTGCCATGGCCCAGTCGGATTTGTTGGTGCGGTTAAACCGGACGGATCACCTCTGGCGCAAGGTGTAAGAATGACTGCTGTTACAGACCGTCAGGTAAAACAGCTGGGCATCAAACTAACTCCCAAACACCCCGAAACCGAGTTGCGTAAAGAAGGTGTGGATTTCAGGTTTTGTAGCGATCGCCTGGTAGAGTTTTTCAATACTCATGTGGAAGTCGACGAAAAGCACCGAATTGTCACCGGGCAAAATCAAAAAGGTGGTATCGAAGCGTCTGATAAAGCACTCGAACTGCTGCAAGCTGTTTCTGCCTGACTCAGCGTGACAACTATATATAGACTATAAATACAGCTGGGCTTCTAAAATGAATACTCCTTCCGATCCTCATTCACCTTATACCGTCTATAAATCGGATTTATCCTATTTTAGTGGCAAATTGGAAGCATACCTGCGCTACAAACAAATTCCGCATCAGCCGCAGGATATGGATATTAAAAGCGCTAATAACATTGTTGAAAATACCGGATTTAAAAAGGTTCCCGCCGTAAAGACCGCCGATAATAAATGGTTGTTTGATACAACGCCCATGCTGCAATGGTTTGATCAACGCTACCCGCAGGGATCCATTTATCCCGAAGATCAGGCCTTGCGCTTTATTGCCTTGCTGCTGGAAGACTATGGCGATGAGTGGTTATGGCGACCCGCCATGTGGTGGCGCTGGATGCCACGCGCTTCCCGCTGGGCGGTGGGCTGGCGCATTGGTGCCGAGACTATACACCCACTGCTAGGCCGCCCCCTAGGCTGGTATTTTGGCAAACGGCAGTTGAAAGAATGGCTGTGGGACGACGGTGTCACTAAAGAGAATGTTGCAGATGTTCGCGATATGTTATTCCGCGAATTTGAATTTTTAGAACCCCTGTTTGAACAACAACCTTTTATATTAGGCAGTCATCCCTCAGCAGCAGACTTTGGCTATTTCGCCTCAATGTTTCGCCACTTTGGTAATGACCCAGAGTCGGCCGAAGTTGTCCGCCGCCATGGCCCCAACACCTATGAATGGTTGGCAAGATTGTGGAATGCAAAAGCCAGCAAACTGGGAGAACAGCAAACCTGGGCATGGCCGGAAGCCGATTACTGGAAACCTATTCTGGAACGCATTGCACAAGACTATCTACCCTACCTGCATGAAAATGCCTTGGCGTTTACCAATAACCAAAAACGATTTAATCATGCGGGTAAGACCTTTCGTTTTAACAATACCAAAACAACAGACTACCGAGTCTACTGCCGGGAAATCCTGCAACAGGAATTTGCAGATTTATCAGAAGGTGATAAAGCCCGTATTAACACGTTATTCGAACCGGTCGGCGGGCTGGACGCACTGCATGCAGATGGTATTCTTACCTCAGGTATGAAAGATAATTTCAAGCTTCCCCGTGATCCATCAAAGCATAAAAAACATAAACAAACGCTGGCGCAATTGATGTTTGGCCAGCCACGAAACTAATTGATTACGTATTCTAAGAGAGAGAATTCCGATAATGAAAAACTTGATGATGATCCCCCTAATTTCAGCTGCCTTTCTTCTTGCTGGGTGCACTCCTTCCAGCATAGGCAGTTTCATCCTGGAAAAAGCCGCTGACTCTCGCGTAGGCGAGAGCATGACTGATGATCTGGAAGATGGCTTGCATGTCATCCTGTGTGGTGCAGGCAGCCCCATGCCTGACCCTAAACGCTCTGGCCCCTGTGCGGCAGTTATAGCTGGAGAAACCCTGGTCACAATCGATGCTGGCACCGGAGGCGCCCGTAATCTAGCAGCTATGCAGTTCCCCATGGGAAATATAGAGGCACAATTCCTTACCCACTTTCACTCAGATCATATTGATGGTCTCGGCGAGATGGCAATGATGCGTTGGGTCAATGCCGCCAATACATCGCCCCTGCCCGTCTATGGGCCACAAGGCCTTGAACGAGTTGTAAAAGGTTTTAACCTAACCTACGGGGCCGACGCCCAGTATCGTCACGCCCATCACACAGATTTGGTAGCCCCACTATCTGGCCAAGGCATGGTTGCCAAGCAATTTACCGCACCAGCGGAAGGTGAATTGCTAACGGTGTTTGAAAAGGACGGCTTAAAGATCACGGCATTCTCTGTAGACCACGAACCTGTTCACCCAGCTGTTGGCTACCGCTTTGATTACAAAGGTAGATCTGTAGTCATCAGTGGCGACACATCAAAATCAGCCAACCTACAGAAATTTTCGAACGGTGTAGATCTGCTGTTACATGAAGCGCTAAATCGTGAGATGGTTGGCATATTAGAATCCACCTCTAAAAGAAAAGGATTTTCGATTTTGGAAAAAATCTTTTTCGACATTACCGATTACCACACCTCTCCTGTTGAAGCCGCTGAAATAGCACGAGACGCCAAGGTAGGACATTTGATGTACTACCACATTGTTCCGGCATTAGTTGCCCCTGGGATGGAATCGCTGTACTTAAAAGGTGTAAGTGATGTCTATGATGGCCCGCTAACACTGGGGGTAGATGGCAGTATGATCAGCTTACCGGCCAACAGCCAGGATATTATCAGCGACGAATTATTATAAAAAGAGAGCCTGTCATGACAGAACAATTTCAAGATCAAGGTGGAGCGGCCAGCATGTCGCCCTCCCCACTGAAGCGATGGTTAGTCTCAAAATTTATTAACAAATTCACCAGCCTTGAGCAGCGCGATAAACAGCGCCGCAAACAGGAAAAGCACCGCCAAAAAGAAGGCCGCCGCCATGTGGTGGAATACTTTCATCAGATTGATGATGGTTATTCACACCTGGCTGCGCAAATGTTGCAACCATTGCTTGAGCAGTATGATATCGAGCTGGTGTGCCACCTGGTATCTGGCCCACAAGGTGATAATTCACCTGAACCCGACTTGTTATTAAAACTATCACGCCTGGACGCGTTTTTGATTGCCCCCCAATACGGGCTGAGTTTTCCTGATCATCCTGAGGTTTTAAATACTGAGCGCTTACAACTTGCCACGCAAATTCTGGTTAATCTCAATAACACTGGCCGCCTTCAACATATTCAATCCGTAAGCACTGCCCTGTGGAATGGGGATGATAACGCCCTGAATGAACTGTCCCAAAAGCTGGGGAAGGCCAATCCAGAAAAATGCCAAGAGGTTATCGCTGCAGGCAACCGCCACCGAGATAAACTCAAACATTACTCCGGCGGCATGTTTTACTACGAAAGCGAATGGTACTGGGGCGTTGACCGTCTGCATTATCTGGAAAATCGACTGACTGAACTCGGTGCCAACAAAACCAATCAACCCCTGTTAGCTCCCCGACCAGCCATTAACAATGGCCCACTGACAGATAACGGCAGCCTGACATTGGAGATATTTCCCTCTCTACGCAGTCCTTACAGCGCCGTTATTTTTGATACTGCCGTTAAACTGGCCAAAGACACGGGCGTTAAACTGGTCGTTCGGCCCGTACTGCCAATGGTGATGCGTGGAGTACCGGCTACTAAGGAAAAAGGTTTCTATGTTTTTTCCGATTGTGTGCGCGAAGCTGCTGAGCAGGGAATTCCCTACGGTAACTTCTACGACCCTATCGGTGATCCCGTCCGTAAGGCTTTTTCACTCTACCCTTGGGCCTGTGAACAAGGTAAGGGCGTTGAATTTTTCAGTACTTTCCTTCGCTGCGCCTTTGTCGAAGGCATTAATACCAACAACGATAAAGGCCTTCGCAAGGTCGTAGAAAAAACCGGGCTCGACTGGCAACAAGCCAAACCGCTAATTGGCCAACCCGGCTGGGAAGACTTACTGGAAGCTAACCGGTTAACCATGTACAACGCTGGACTTTGGGGTGTACCCAGTTTCCGTTTATTGGATAGCGATGGTGAACAGCAATTGGCGATTTGGGGCCAGGATCGCCTGTGGTTAGTAGCCCAAAAAATTCAGCAGCTGCTAGCCAGCATGAATCATCAAGAGAGTATTAGCCATGCACGTTGAAAATAAACTCTATCCTGATGAAAAACAGATGGCTGGATTTCTAGAGCCCGATAACGGTCAACCCATCTATATGCTGAACTTGCTTAAATTCAAACACAAAGCCGAGTATAAAGATGGCCGCGAAACCAACCTTAGCGGCAAAGAAGCCTATAACATGTATGCAGAAGGTGTAGAGACATGCTTGGCCAAAGTGGGAGGAAGCATAACATTCACAGCCGGCATTAACCGGTTAACCATTGGCAATGCAGATGACCTCTGGGATGAAGTGGTTATCGTCATGTACCCAAGCAGAACAGCCATGCTGCAGATGATGCAATTACCTGAAATGGCAGAAATCAGTAAACATCGAAAAGCCGGTCTGGCAGGTCAACTCAACATAGAGACAAGCCTGGAAACCAGCCTGGAATCACTGAATTCCTAAACGGGGCTACCACAAAGCCCCTCCCACTGAATCAACTTATCCACATTCCTGCTTTTTCACTGCAAAGCAGTGATATAGCCGCTTTTCTCGCCAATATTTAATTAAATTAAATAAACAGCTTGCACCACCAGCAAAAACCGTGCTTTAATTTAACTGTGTTAAATATCACGATTGACTTCTCTCTGCACGTTTACGGTTGTAAACAGTAGTTCGGCGCATTTTCTGTCCTGTAGATGCGCCTTTTTTTTGCCTAACGAAAATGTAATTGCGTTAAATAACGTGGGAATAGCCCAGATTCTGGCCTTGAGCTAAGTAAAGGCAGCTAGGCTTTTGGGACTTTAGTACCTTCGAGAGTCTCTTTCATCTGCCGCAGACGCTGGTCGATCTCCGGGCTGCGCTTAAGCGCCATACCGGTGGCCAGGATATCCACAATAGTCAGAATCATGATGCGGGTTTGCATAGGCACGTAGATGGTGGTGTCTTCCAGCTCACTGCCAGAGGTAATCACCAGATCACAGGCCTGGGCAAGGGGCGAGGTGGGGTCACAAATCGCTATGACCTTGGCCCCAGCAGCCTGGGCCGTATGGGCGGTATCAATCATAGCTTGGGTGCGACCGGTAAAAGAGATAAACAGGATCAGTGTATCTTCATCAGCTGCCGCGGCGGCCATACGCTGCTTGAGGTTATCCTCATAGGCGATGGTGGGCGTACCCAGGCGAAACAACTTATGCTGGGCGTCCTGGGCAATGGAGGAACAGCCCCCCATACCAAAGATCTCAATACGCTTGGCGGCATTAAGCATATCCACAGCCTTTTCGATGGTGGCGGTATCCAGTTCGGAACGCAGGTAATCCAGGGCTGCCTGGTTAGCGCCAATCAGCTTGTGGATATAAGTATCAGCATCATCGCCAATGGAGACCGATTGGGTTACAAAAGAGGTATCAGAGGCTAGGCTCTGCGCTAGCTGTACCTTAAACTCCGGAAAGCCCTTGCAGCCCATGGTGCGGCACAGGCGCGATACCATAGGGTCGCTCACCTCGGCGCGGCGAGCGATTTCAGCGGTGGTGGCGTGCACGGCGGTTTCCGGATCTGCCAGTATGACTTCCGCAATCCTGCGCTCCGACTTACTCAGATTCTCCAGCTCGCGTTGTAACCGCATTAACAGCATCTAAATCTCTCCCAATGGTCCATATCCTCTTCTTTATCCCACCTTTAGGCACAAAAACTGCTATCCCTACTAGTAGACAGTGCAGCATACCTGAGTAGATGCGGGTAAAGACGCCGGGGATTCTACCAGCAGGAACTGCTCAGAGTTAAATCAGCCAGCATAAATTTAATGGAATTACATATTTTGCTTGAAAAACAACCAAGAAAAGCTGTAAAATTTAACTCAATTAAACAAATCTAGCCCAAAACGTTAATTAAGGGTAGTGGTAACTATATGACCCAAGAATTCGACATAGTCATTTTCGGTGGACTCGGTGACCTGTCACTGCGCAAATTGCTGCCAGCGCTGTACCGCTCTGAATTGGCTGGTCACCTGCATCCTGAGGCACGCATCTTCCTGCTCGCACGCACCATTAACGATCAACAAAAGCTGCTGGCTAAGATCAACAAGTGGCTCACCAACCAGTTAAAAGAGAACGAGTGCCCGGAAGAAAAATGGCAAAGCTTCGCCAACCGTATTCAGTTTTGCTCATTGGATATCACCAAAATTGATGAACGTTGGCAGGGTTTGAGCGAATGCTTGGCCCAACACCCAGAGCGTGATCGCGTGTTCTACCTCTCCCTGCCGCCGAGCTTATACGGTACAACCTGTGAGAATTTGAACAACCACAATATGATCAGCGCCCAGTCACGCGTGGTACTGGAAAAACCTCTAGGGTACGATCAGGAATCTGCCAACGACATTAACAGTCAGGTTGGCCGCTTCTTCCCGGAAGACGCCATCTTCCGTATTGATCACTACTTGGGTAAAGAAACCGTACAAAACCTGATGGCCCTGCGTTTTGCCAACGCCATGTTTGAGCCACTATGGAACGGTCGCCATATTGACCATGTACAGATCAGTATTTCTGAGGAAGTGGGCTTGGAAGGTCGCACAGCCTTTTACGATCAGGCCGGCGCCATGCGCGATATGGTACAAAACCATATTCTGCAATTGTTGTGTTTGGTGGCCATGGAGCCGCCCAATCAATTGCAGGCCAACAGTATTCGTACCGAAAAACTGAAAGTGTTGCAGGCCCTGCGCCCGATTAATGGTTTTGAAGTTCAGAGCCATACCGTTCGTGGCCAATATGTAGAAGGGTTAATGCGCGGCAAGTCAGTACCCGGTTATTTGGATGAACTGGGCAGCGATAGTAACACTGAGACTTTTGTTGCCATTAAAGCCCATATCGATAATTGGCGCTGGGCGGGTGTGCCATTTTACCTGCGCACCGGTAAGCGCTTAAAAGAACGCTGTGCAGAAATTGTCATTAATTTTAAACCCGTTGCCCATAACGTGTTTGATGGCAGCGCCGGACACTTAAGCTCCAACCAACTGGTGATTCGCCTGCAGCCTGATGAAGGCATGCAAATGAAGGTCATGGCCAAAGAACTGAACAAATTTGAAATGCGCCTGCAGGAAGTACCGCTTAACCTGAGCTTTGCCGACACCTTTGAAAATATTCGCAGCGATGCCTACCAGCGCTTGTTGCTGAATGTGATCGAAAACGATTTAAGTTTGTTTGCTCACCGCGACGAAGCCGATCTGGCCTGGGCCTGGGTTGATCCCATTATGAACGCCTGGAACAAATGTGGTTCACCGGTATTACCTTACGAAGCGGGCAGCTGGGGACCAGATGCTTCTGCTGCCCTGCTCCATAGTGACAAACGTTCCTGGCACAACGGCGGCAAACTGCAAAAAGCTAAGGCGAAACGTAAATGAGCATTTGCGAATTTAAATTTTCCAGCCGTGAACAGATGCTGAATGCGCTGTATGAGCACACGCTGGAAATCCTGGAAACAGGTATAAAACACAACGCGCAAGTCAGCTTGTTTTTATCCGGTGGCTCTACCCCTGGCCCGTTATACAAAGCCTTGGCCGAAGCGCCTCTGGACTGGGAAAAGGTTGCAGTAGCGCTGGTAGATGAGCGCTGGGTAGCCGCGGATCACAACGCCAGCAACGAGAAATTAATCGGCGAAACGTTATTGGCCGGCACAGCCCAGCCCATATTCACCGGTATGAAAAATGCCGCAGATACCGCAACAGACGGTCTAACAGAATGTGAAAACGCCTATCGCGCTCTACCAGAGCCCTATGCAGTAAGCCTGTTGGGTATGGGGCCAGATGGACATACCGCCTCACTGTTTCCTTATGCCGAGGGTTTAGCAGACGCACTGGATACGCAAAATACATGCGCCGCTATTTATCCAACTAAATCGGATGTTACTGGCGAATATGTTGAACGTATGTCGATGACACCTTCAGCACTACTCAACAGTCAACGCCTGATACTGATTATTACAGGCGATGACAAATGGGATGTCTACCAGCAAGCCAAACGCGCTGAGGATGTTCAAGCGATGCCTGTTGCTCTGTTTTTACAGCAAGATAAAACTCCCATTGATGTTTACTGGGCGCCATAACGATTAAGATGTAGAGAAAGTTATGCACAAGACCTTAATAGAAGTTACCGAACGTATTGTTGAACGCAGCCGCGAAACTCGCCAGGCTTACCTGCAACAAATTGATGATGCCTTGCTGCAAGGCCCACGCCGTGGCCAACTGGCCTGTGGCAACCTCGCCCACGGTTTTGCTGCCTGTGGACAAGATGACAAAACCGATCTGGCTGCCAATGTAAAAGCCAACATTGCGATTGTTTCTTCTTATAACGATATGCTCAGCGCCCACGAACCTTTCCGTGAAGCACCAGAGCAAATCAAACAAGCCATCAAAGAAGCTGGTGGCGTTGCCCAGTTTGCCGGCGGTGTACCCGCCATGTGTGACGGTGTGACCCAGGGCCAGGCCGGTATGGAACTGTCCCTGTTTAGTCGCGATGTGATTGCCATGTCCACCGCCGTTGCCCTTAGCCACAATATGTTTGATGGTGCACTCTACTTGGGCGTTTGCGACAAAATTGTCCCCGGACTGTTAATTGGTGCACTGACTTTTGGCCACCTGCCTGCGGTATTTGTACCGGCAGGCCCCATGACCACCGGCCAATCCAATAAAGAAAAAGTCCGTATTCGTCAGCTTTACGCTCAAGGTAAAGTGGGTCGCGAAGAACTGCTGGCGGCAGAATCCAAATCCTATCACGGCCCGGGCACCTGTACCTTTTACGGTACCGCCAACAGTAACCAGATGATGGTAGAGATTATGGGCCTGCACCTACCGGGCAGCTCCTTTATAAATCCCTATACGCCACTGCGCGATGCGCTGACCAAGTCTGCCGCGCAACAGGTATTGAAGTTTACCGCCCAAGGCGAAGACTTCCGCCCCATTGGCCATGCTATTAATGAAAAAGCGATTGTGAATGCGATTGTTGGTCTGCTGGCCACCGGTGGCTCTACCAACCACACCATTCACCTGATTGCCATTGCCCGGGCGGCAGGCGTAGTTATTAACTGGGATGACTTTGATGAACTATCGCAGGTTATCCCCAGCCTGACCCGCATCTACCCGAATGGCCAAGCCGATATCAATCACTTCCAGGCCGCTGGCGGTATGTCAGTACTGATTCGCAATCTTCTCGACGCAGGTTTACTACACGGCGATATTCTCACCATTGGTAACGATCGCGGCCTGCAACAGTATTCTCAAGAACCTTATTTGGAAGGTGAACAATTACTGTGGCGTGAAAGCCCGGCGGAATCACTGGATAAAGACGTGCTGACTGATTGTAGCAATCCTTTTGATGCCACTGGGGGTTTAAATGTTGTTGACGGTAATCTGGGCCGTGGCGTGATTAAAGTCTCTGCCGTTAAACCCGAGCATCGCTTTGTGGAAGCACCGGCTATGGTGTTTGATGATCAGGACGATGTAATAACCGCCTTTAAAGCCGGTGAGTTGAATCGCGATGTTGTCGTCGTACTGCGCTACCAGGGCCCAAAAGCCAACGGTATGCCAGAGCTGCACAAGCTCACCCCATCACTGGGTGTTCTACAGGACCAAGGTTATAAAGTGGCACTGGTTACCGATGGCCGTATGTCCGGTGCATCCGGTAAAGTCCCTGCGGCGATCCACCTTTGCCCCGAGTGTGCAGATGGTGGTCCACTGGCCAATGTCAAAACCGGCGATATGATTCGCCTGGATGCCGAAAAGCGCAGCTTGGAAGTGCTGGTTGATCAAAACGAGTTTGAACAGCGTATTCCCATGGCCGCCCATCGCAAAAACTCAGAAACCGGCACCGGTCGTGAACTCTTCAGCGTCTTCCGCAATAATGTCAGCTCGGCAGAAGAAGGCGCGGCTAACTTTTTTAAAAATTAATAAAGCTGGATATATCTTAAATGAGTATTGAAACCATTATGAACACTTCACCGGTTATCCCGGTGATGGTTATAGACAAAGTTGAAAACGCAGTGCCTTTGGCCAAAGCCCTGGTGGGCGGCGGTTTAAAAGTATTGGAGATCACCCTACGCACCGACGCCGCTCTGGAATCTATCCGCGAAATTAAAGCCGCTGTGCCTGAGGCGATTGTCGGTGCCGGTACCGTGATTAATACCGCCACCCTGGATCAAGCCCTGGCAGCCGGTTCCGAGTTTATCGTCACCCCGGGTACTACTCCGGGCTTGGTAGATGCAGCCCTGTCTAACGGCGTACAACTGCTGCCCGGTGTAAATACCCCGACTGAAGCCATGACGCTGTTGGAAAAAGGCATTTCCGCCTTGAAATTCTTCCCGGCCGAAGCTGCCGGTGGCGTGCCCATGCTGAAATCGATTGGCGGCCCGCTGCCACAAATCAGCTTTTGCCCTACCGGCGGTGTTAACCCCAACAATGCCCGTGAATACCTGGCCCTGAAAAATGTTGCCTGTGTTGGTGGTTCCTGGATGGCCCCGGCCAACCTGGTGGCCGAAGGTAAGTGGGAAGAGATTCAACATTTAGCCGCCGAAGCTGCAACACTCGGTTAACAATCCGAGCTTAAAATCTATATAATAAACGCCGTCTAACAAGGCGGCGATAAGAGGGCAAAAGCCCCATCGTTCTAAGGCCCTAAATAGGCCTTACAGGACTCACCCTATACGTGTAGAGAGCACAACGTAGTAAATACATAGGGTAAGTAATATGACAATTCGAGTAGCAATTAACGGCTATGGACGCATTGGCCGCAATGTTCTGCGTGCACTTTATGAGTCCGGCTATCGCGATAAGATTCAGATCGTCGCCATCAATGACCTCGGTGATACCGAGTTTAATGCACACCTGACAAAATACGACTCAATACATGGTCGCTTTCCGGGTGAAGTCGACGTTGATAATAATCAGCTGATTATTAACGGCGATGTTATCCACACCTTTAGCGAGCGTAATCCCGCAGACCTGCCATGGGGCAAGCTGGATATTGATGTCGTGTATGAATGCACGGGGTTCTTCACCTCGCGTGACAAGGCAGCCTCTCATCTGGAAGCTGGGGCCAAACGCGTCATTATTTCTGCGCCTGCCAGCGATGTCGATGCCACCGTTGTCTATGGTGTAAACCATGACGTATTAAATGCGGACAGCCAGATTATTTCCAATGCTTCGTGCACAACTAACTGTTTGTCGCCTGTTGCCAAAGTATTAAACGATACTATCGGTATAGAACAAGGCGCCATGACGACCATCCATTCCTATACCAACGATCAGAAATTGCATGATGTATATCATCAGGATATCTACCGTGCACGAGCAGCCACTCAATCGATGATCCCCAGTAAAACAGGGGCAGCTCAAGCCGTCGGATTGGTACTGCCAGAGCTGGATGGCAAACTTGATGGCATGGCCGTTCGTATTCCTACGGCGAATGTTTCCCTGGTGGATTTTCACTTTATAGCCAAACAGGAAACCTCTGTCGAAGAAGTCAATACAGCCATTAAAGCCGCCGCTGAATCCGCCCCACTAAAAGGCATATTGTGTTACAGCGAAGCGCCGCTGGTATCCGTTGATTTTAATCACGATCCTGCGTCTTCTACCTTCGACGCAACCCAGACCCGTGTTAACGGCAGGATGGTTAAAGTGATGGCCTGGTACGACAACGAGTGGGGATTCTCTAACCGGATGTTGGACAACACCCTGGCACTGATGGCAGCCCAGTAGTACTGGCTCCCGTTTTTAATAAATAGAGGCACTCCATGATTCGACGCACCAAAATTGTAGCCACCCTGGGGCCATCTACCGATGACACTAGCGTACTGGAACAACTCATCCACGCGGGTGTTAATGTTGTCCGCTTGAATTTTTCCCATGGCGGACCGGAAGATCATAAACAGCGAGCCCAACATATTCGCGCTCTGGCTGAAAAGCATCATCGCAGTGTTGCTATTCTGGGTGATCTGCAAGGGCCTAAAATTCGCATCGCCCGTTTTTCCCAAGGGCCCATTCATTTGGACATTGGTGACATCTTCTACCTGGATGCAAGTTTATCTACGGAAGCCGGTAATCAACAGGAAGTGGGCATCGATTACCCCCAACTGCCTGAAGATGTCTCGCCCGGTGACAAATTGTTGCTGGATGACGGCCGCGTAGTGCTGGAAGTTGAGGCTGTTGACGGCTTGCGCATCAAAACCAAAACCCTGGTCGCCGGCAAACTGTCTAACAATAAAGGTATCAATCGCCAGGGCGGAGGTCTGTCTGCTGATGCACTCACCGAAAAGGATTTTCAGGATATTAAACTGGCGGCTGAAATTGGTGTTGATTTTCTTGCCGTGTCCTTTGTTCGCTCCGGTGCCGATATTGAACAGGCCCGTAAGCTGTTAAAAGAAGCCGGTGGCGATGCAGGCCTGGTTGCCAAAGTAGAGCGAGCCGAAGCCGTTGAACCGGAAATACTGGACGATATCATCGAAGCCTCCGATGCGGTGATGGTAGCCCGTGGCGATTTGGGTGTAGAGATTGGCGATGCGGCCTTGATTGCGGTGCAAAAGCACATGATCAAACGCGGTCAGGAACTGAACACGCCGGTTATTACGGCAACACAGATGATGGAGTCAATGATCCACAGCCCGCTGCCCACCCGTGCCGAAGTGTTCGACGTGGCCAATGCCGTACTCGATGGTACTGATGCGGTGATGCTCAGTGCTGAAACCGCCGCCGGTGATTTCCCCGTTGATGCGGTAGAAGCCATGAACCGCATTATTATCGGTGCCGAGCAACAACCTCAATTTATTAAGTCGAGCCATCGCTTGCATAAAGATTTTGTTGGTGTGGATGAGTCTATTGCCCTGTCAGTAATGTATACCGCCAATCATCTGCAAGGTGTCAAAGCGATTATCAGCCTGACAGAAACTGGCAAAACGCCACTGATTATGTCGCGTATCAGTTCCAGTTTACCGGTGTTTGCCTTTACCGATCACAAACGTACAGAGAATCGTGTAGCGCTGTATAAGGGCGTGGTACCGGTAACCTTTGATACCAGCGAGATTTCACCGGATGAAATGAATCAAAGCGTGGTAGATGAGTTGGTACGTCGAGAAGAAGTCGAGGAAGGCGACCTGGTGATTATTTCCAAGGGTGATTTCCTCAATGTACACGGTGGCACCAACACCATGAAGATTGTGCGCGTAGGAGACAAGATTCAGTAGAGACACTGAAAAATAATAGGGATAGAGCGAGCAATGCAACAAGGGTTTGGGGCCCGCTAGGGCCCACTTTTTATCGCTCTTGTAAGGAACCCTCAGCAAGTTATAGAAAGCCCTCAGCGGTCTTGTAGATAGCCGTCGTAATCCGGGATTTCACGCTGAGATACGCCGTTCATCAAACTAGAGGTAATAATCATGTCGGCACTGCTGGCATTACAAGCCACCGGAATATTCCATACTGCAGCTACACGTAACAACGCCTTAACGTCCATATCATGGGGCATGGGTTCCAACGGATCCCAAAAGAAAATCAATACATCGATTTCACCTTCGCTGATTTTAGCACCAATCTGCTGGTCTCCACCCAGTGGGCCACTGATTAACGGTGTTAGCTCCAGCCCTGTTGCCAGTGCGACTTTCTTACCTGTAGTCCCGGTTGCAAACAACTTATGTTTTTCCAACTCAGCCTTGTGTTGCTCACACCAGGCTACCAGTTTTGGCTTCAAATTATCGTGAGCGACCAGTGCAATGGTCTTTTGGGCTGGAATATCGATAACTTTAGTTTTCACGGCGGTTTCCTTGAGGCTGTCTAATACTAAAATATACGCCTGTCTTACTAAAATACAAGCCGTGATTTTTGCGTACCAACACAGTCACTCAAGCGTATTGAAAACACATTAATGTATCTAATCCGTGGTGTTTTATATGAATAGCAAATCTACCCTCTGGCAATCTCTCGAAGCACAAGCACAGGATAGTCAGCAATCTCGAATTGACACCTTATTTGATGAAAACCCACAGCGATTCAATCAATACTCAATTCGTATCAACAATCTACTGCTGGATTACTCCAAAAATTTGATCAGCGATCAAACCATGCAATTGCTGCTGGATTTAGCGAAAAGTTCAGAAGTCGAGTTGTGGCGAGAAAAAATGTTCTCTGGCGAAAAGATCAATGTCACGGAGCAGCGCGCCGTACTCCATACCGCACTGCGTAGTATGGGTGCAGGCAGCAAAGTGTACGTTGATAGTACAAACATTATGGATGAAGTCAGTTTTGAACTGAAAAAGATGGAAAACCTGACTAAATCAGTGCACGCCGGCGAATGGAAAGGTTATTCCGGCAAACCGATTAAAGATATTGTCAATATTGGTATTGGAGGCTCCAACCTGGGTCCGCAGATGGTGACGGAAGCGCTATCCAAATACCAAATGAATGACATCAATGTTCACTATATTTCCAATGTGGACAGCCAACAGATTGCCCAGGTTTTACGCCCATTAAACCCCGAGCAGGTACTGTTTATCGTTTCTTCGAAAACCTTTACCACCAAGGAAACCCTAACTAATGCAAAAACCGCACGTAACTGGTTACTGGCCTACTCTTTCGATGAATCTTCAGTGGATAAACACTTTGTCGCAGTGACTGCCAATCAGGAAGCGGCTATCGACTTCGGTATCGCGCCTCAGAATATTTATCACATGTGGGATTGGGTCGGCGGTCGATTCTCACTTTGGTCAGCCATCGGTCTGCCAATCGCCTTACATATTGGCTTTGATAATTTTGTAGAGCTGCTTAAAGGCGCTCGCGATATGGACAATCATTTCCGCACTACACCGTTGGAAACCAATGCTCCGGTTATTCTGGCCCTGGTAGGCATATGGAATAACACTTTCATGGGCTCACAAGCGCAAGCGATTCTTCCCTACAATCAGTGCCTGCATATGTTTTCAGCCTATTTGCAGCAGGCAGAAATGGAAAGTAACGGCAAATCTGTAAACCGGGAAGGAGAACATATTCCCTACCACACCGGTGGAACCATCTGGGGTCAGCTAGGAATCAACGGCCAGCACGCGTTTTATCAATTCCTGCACCAGGGAACCAGCATAGTACCCGCCGACTTTATTGCTGCT
Organism: Maricurvus nonylphenolicus; assembly: GCF_042854845.1. Classification (GTDB taxonomy): domain Bacteria; phylum Pseudomonadota; class Gammaproteobacteria; order Pseudomonadales; family Cellvibrionaceae; genus Maricurvus; species Maricurvus nonylphenolicus. The sequence goes on from NZ_AP031498.1 coordinate 4,358,475, forward strand.
GTTGAAAACCCCACCGCCGCCAAAGGCCACCAGGAATATTTAATGGCCAACTTGTTTGCCCAAACCCAGGCGTTGATGACCGGAATTTCAGAGGAACAGGTTAGGGAAGAGCTTAACGCTAAAAGTCTACCTCAAGAGGCTATAGACAAGCTGGCAGCACATAAAGTCCACCAGGGAAACCGCCCTTCAAATACTATTTTAATGGATAAAGTTTCACCTAGAAATTTGGGGGCACTGATTGCTCTTTACGAACACAAAATTTTTGTTCAAGGCATTATCTGGGAGATATGTTCTTTCGATCAATGGGGTGTTGAATTAGGCAAGCAACTCGCCAACAACTTATTGCCACAACTGGATGCCGCCAATGAGGTAGAAGCACAAGACAGTTCAACTATGGGCCTGATTGGCTTCTATAAAGACATGAGAAAAAACATTAAAAAAGCGCCTTAACCAGGTGCTTTTTTGTCAGCAACACCTTGAAAAAAGTCACAACAATAGCTGTCTTCCTCGATCTTATCGCGATATATTCATAGGCTAATGGTATAACCACCTCGGATGGCAGTATGGGTATATAGCCCCTATTGCCAGGCATCATTGAAGGCCTGGATGTGTTTGTAACTGACTTAACACTGGAAACTCGGGACGACTGCGGTCACTGGATTGCCCACGAACAACCCGTATGGTGTATCCAATGCATTAAAAGCGGGTTAACGCCCTCCTAAACTATCGCCACACTAGCAGGACATAAGAACGGAGAGAAATAACAATGAGTGAAACCAAAGAATATATCCCACCCAAAGTCTGGACCTGGGACAACGAAAGCGGTGGCAAGTTTGCCAATATCAATCGTCCTATAGCAGGCCCAACGCACGATAAGGAACTACCTGTAGGCAAGCACCCACTGCAGCTCTACTCTCTTGCTACCCCTAACGGTGTTAAAGTTACCGTTATGCTGGAAGAGCTTTTAGCGCTGGGTAAAGCTGAAGCCGAGTACGATGCCTGGATTATTAACATTGGTGAAGGTGAGCAATTTGGCAGTGGTTTTGTGGATATTAATCCTAACTCTAAAATCCCGGCTCTATTGGATAACAGTACCAACCCGCCAACCCGTGTATTTGAATCCGGCGCTATTCTTGTTTACCTGGCTGAAAAAAATAATGCCTTCCTGCCCAAAGACCCTGCCGCCAAAGCTGAATGCCTATCCTGGTTGTTCTGGAATATGGGCAGCGCCCCTTTCCTGGGTGGTGGCTTCGGTCATTTCTATGCTTATGCGCCGGAAAAGCTGGAATACCCGATTAACCGTTACGCCATGGAAGTAAAACGTCAGCTGGATGTATTAGACAGAAACCTAGCTGATCGTCGATTCTTGTGTGGTGATGAATATACCATTGCCGATATGGCTAACTATGCCTGGTACGGCGCACTGGCTATGGGCGTACTTTATGAGGCCGGTGAATTTCTGGATGTAGAGTCATATAAAAATGTTCGTCGCTGGACTAAAGAGATTAATGATCGTCCTGCGGTAAAACGAGGTCGCCGTGTGAATCGCGTGTGGGGCGATGAAAGCCAGCAATTGGCTGAACGTCACGATGCAAGCGATTTAGACTAGAAAATTTTTGCAGGGCACCTGGTTTGAAACCTTATCACTCAAACCAGGTTACCAGCAAAATCTTACACGACTTCACCAGCCGCATACCCTGATGCCCAGGCCCACTGAAAATTAAAGCCTCCCAGCCAGCCGGTAACATCCACCACCTCACCAATAAAATACAAACCCATTTGCTTTTTCGCTTCCATGGTTTTGGAAGACAGCTCATTGACATCAACACCCCCAAGGGTCACTTCAGCAGTACGATAACCTTCAGTAGCGGCGGGTGTGATTTGCCAAGCATGTAAACGGTCAGCAATCTTTTGTAATTCCTGACCACTTAATTGATTAAGGGGTTTTGACTCGATCCAGTGCTCACAGAAAACCTGCGCCCATTTTTTTGTTAGTAACTCACCCAGGATGGTACGTAATTCTGTTTTCGGTCGCTCGCGTTTCATCTGCTCCAGAAAATCGTTTAACTGAAGATTCGGTAGCCAATTAATGGTGATAGTATCGCCGGGTTGCCAGTAGGAAGAAATTTGTAAAATCGCTGGACCACTGATACCACGGTGAGTAAATAATAACGCTTCGCGAAAGCTTTGGTTATTACATTCAACATTGATATCCACAGCACTGCCTACCAAGGGTGCGAATTTATCAAGGTGGCTTTGCCCTAAAGTAAACGGCACCAAACCCGGCGTGCGGGGTTTTAAGCTCAAACCAAATTGGGTTGCCACCTGATAGCCAAAACCCGTAGCGCCCATGGTGGGAATCGATAAACCGCCGGTAGCAATAACCAAAGAATTGCAAGCGACTTCGCCCTGATTAGAGCTAACGGTAAAACCACCGTCCTCTTTGGTTTTAATGGCAAGGATTTCACAGTGGGTTCGAATATCCGCTTCGCTCTTGTCACACTCTCGTAACAACATATCGAGAATATCCTGCGACTTGTTATCACAGAACAGTTGTCCCAACGTTTTTTCATGGTAAGGCACACCGTGCTCAGCGACCATACCGATAAAATCCCATTGGGTATAACGCGATAGCGCCGACTTGCAGAAGTGCGGGTTGGCCGATAAATAGTTGCCAGGCTCGGCATACATATTGGTAAAGTTGCAGCGCCCGCCACCGGACATGAGGATTTTTTTGCCCACCTTATTGGCGTGGTCCAGCACCAGTACCTTACGGCCCCGTCGCCCAGCAGTAATGGCGCACATCAAGCCTGCAGCACCGGCGCCAATAATAATCACGTCTGAATGGGTGGGTAACTGCGACACAAGGGACTCCAAAGGGGCAGGCAAGGCGGAAAAAGCGCTAGTTTACAAGAAGTCACCCTGGAGTGCTTAGAAATCCTGGGGGCTCAATAATTGACAGTTACTGGTATAATCCGCAACCAATTGCATTTAATCACCCCTCGAGCCAAACCGCAGCCGCTAAGCCAAGCAACGACGGAAGGCTAACTATAGGCAGAAACCACCATGAGACCAGATTGGGACGAATACTTTATCGATATGATGGATACCGTGGCCAGCCGCGCTACCTGTGATCGTGGCCGCTCTGGCTGCATCATCGTCAAGGATAGACGCATTATATCCACTGGTTATGTGGGTTCCCCTTCCGGATTGCCCCACTGTGATGAGGTAGGCCACCTGATGAAACAGGTGATCGACGAGGATGGCACCACCCGCCAGCACTGTGTACGCACTATTCATGCAGAGCAAAATGCCATCTGCCAGGCCGCTCGCCATGGCATCCCCCTGGAAGGCAGCACACTGTACTGCACCATGGAGCCCTGCCGCGTATGTGCCATGCTGATTATCAGCTGCGGCATCAAACATGTGGTAGCAAAGAGCCGCTATCATGCTGCGCAGGAAACCCGTGAAATGTTTGCCACAGCTGGCATCACCTTAAAGGTGATGGAAGATTCTGTAGAAAATTACGCTAACCAGTAACTGGCTTATCACCCTCCTTTATATCTAAGTCGCATATTTCGACAGATCTGGCCCTCTGAGCTATAGCTTAATAATTAGGTTGAGCTCGGAGATCGCCATGAATCCGTTCGCAGATAAGAGCCTGCTCTTTAAAGCCGGCACCATCACTGGTGCTATTTTTCTACTGATTATTGTCGGGCTAAGCGTCTATATCCCCAGTCAGCTGGAGCAGGCCGCTGAAACCCAAGCTGTTCAGTCTGCTCAGCGCACAGTCACTCAGTTTAAACAGGTACGCGGCTATTACACCGCCAACGTAATCAAACAAGCTAAAGCCAGCGGGGCTTTGACACCTCACTACGATCATGCCAATGACATTGCTCGTATCCCGCTACCAGCGACGATGATTCATGAACTTAGCGAACGCTTTGAGCAGCAGGGCACCTCGTTAAAACTCTACAGCGCCTATCCCTTTCCCCACCGTCGGGGTCGTCAACTGGATGATTTTCAAAATGCCGCCTGGGAAGCGTTGAACAACAGCCCCAAGCAGGCCTTCAGCCGCCGCAGCATAGTTAACAATGAACCCGTTATCCGTGTTGCTATGGCCGATACCATGCAGGCCGAAGCCTGCGTCGCTTGCCACAATTCTCACCCGGAAACCCCAAAAACCGGTTGGAAGCTTGGGGATGTTCGGGGTGTACTGGAAGTTCAAATTCCTATTGGTGAGCAGTTGGCATTAAGCCAATCCCTGGGCTGGAAAATTTCCGGTCTGCTGATTGTATCGCTGCTGATCATTCTCGGCGTACTGACGTATATATTCCGCACCTTGATTGGCTCGCGCCTGGACCATATGCGTGATGCCCTACAGGCTATTGCAAGTGGTAAAGGTGATTTACGTCACCGTCTGGACGACAGCCGTAACGATGAAATCTCTGATGTTGCGCGCACGTTTAACCAGTTCCTTGATGGTATGAAGATGATGGTGGGTTCCCTGAACGAACAGGCCCAGGAACTGTTTAACGCTTCCAATGTACTGCGAACGGCGGCCAAGGAAACCCGAGAAGGAACAGAAAGACAAGACAGCGAAACCGAACAAATTGCCAGTGCCGTTAACCAGATGTCAGGAGCTGCAGAAGAAGTTGCCACTTTGGCAACAGAAACTTCGGGGCAAGCCCAACAGGCAGCAGAAACTATTCAACAAGGCCGACAAGTGGTGACACAATCCGCCAGCTCCATCGATAAGCTAGCCAAGGATATTCAAGTTACCACAGAGGTGATCAGTACACTGGAAGCCGATAGCGCTGATATTGGTTCTGTACTGGATGTGATTCGCGGCATTGCCGAACAGACCAACTTACTCGCGCTAAACGCAGCCATTGAAGCCGCCCGTGCCGGTGAACAGGGCCGTGGTTTTGCGGTAGTTGCCGATGAAGTGCGCACCCTGGCAAGCCGCACGCAAAGCTCCACGGAAGAAATTCAACAGATGATTGAAAAGCTGCAAGGCGGGGTAAAAAATGCCGTGCAAGCTATGGAACAAGGCGGGCAGCAGCTGGAAATCAGCCTCAAACAATCGGCAGAAACCCATGCAGCCATGGAAGCGATTGCCACCGCCATGGAAGAAATTCACACGATGAACAGCCGCATTTCCGACGCCGCCAGCAGCCAGAGCTCCACCACCGACGAGATAAACCGCAATATCACTCAGGTATCGGAAATATCACAAAGCTGCGCACAAAATGCCGCCGAGAGTGAACGGGCGGCCAATACGCTGGCGGATAGTGGCGATAAAATCGCGAATATTTTGAGCCGCTTTAAGATCTAGTCGTCACTGATCTCAATCGCGGGGCCCTGGGCATCCACTGCACCCTGCACACATAACTGTGCGGCAAACTTGCGGGCAATGTCGCGGTAGGTTTGTGCGATTGGGCCGTCGGGCTCGGCAACTACACTCGGGCGACCGGCATCGGCATTTTCACGAATGGATAGATCCAGCGGCAAGGCGCCCAACAGTTCGGTTTGGTAATCCTCGGCAATACGTTTGCCGCCACCTTCACCAAATATATGTTCCTCATGGCCGCAATTGGTACAAATATGGGTGGCCATATTTTCCACCACCCCCAGTACCGGGATATTCACTTTACGGAACATCTCCACGCCTTTTTTGGCATCCAGCAGCGCAATGTCTTGCGGGGTAGTGACAATCACAGAACCGGTAACCGGTACCTTCTGAGCCAGGGTTAACTGAATATCACCGGTGCCCGGCGGCATATCGATTAACAGGTAATCCAGATCCTGCCAGTGGGTTTGGGTCAGCATCTGTTGCAGCGCACCACTCACCATAGGGCCACGCCAGATCATTGGGGTTTGCTCGGTTACCAGATAACCCATAGAGATGGACTGCACACCGTAACCTTCAATCGGCAGCATGACCTTGTTGCCATGGATCTCCGGGCGTTTGTTACCCACACCCAGCATTTGCGGAATACTGGGGCCGTAGATATCTGCATCCAGTACACCCACATCCGCGCCTTCTGCAGCCAGAGCCAAGGCCAGGTTTACCGTGGTGGTGGATTTACCCACACCACCTTTTCCGGAGGCAACAGCAATAATATTCTTCACACCGGGTACAGCAGAAGTGTTGTTTTGAGGTTGATTAGCAGCAATCAGCCAACCAATATCCACAGCCACTTCTTCCACACCTTCCAGCTGTCGCACGGCACTCCACACCTGCTCGCTCAGTTGCTGCTGAATACCTGCAGCCGGGTAGCCCAGCACCACGGCCAACTCCACCTTGCCACCGTTAATCTGGATATCCTGAATGGCCCCCAGGGATACCAGATCCTGCCCCAGATACGGGTCTTTGATCGAGCTTAAAGCTTGTTTAACGGCATCTTGGGTCAGACTGGTCATGGTGTATTCCTATAATTACCTCGGTGTCAGGCGGTCATAATAAGGCCATATTTGGAAAAACCAAGTGCGGTACTGGGTTTTTACAGCCCGATAAGGGCCAAAAGCCCTGTATATCCCCTAAAAAAGCGGCCACAAAAATGCTATAGTGCCCCGCTTTTTTTAGCCTCGCCCTAATTTTAAGAGTAGATGACGGATACTATGACTGAGCGCCGCAAAATTCTGGTCACCAATGCACTGCCATACGCTAACGCAGCCTTGCACCTGGGCCACATCCTCGAATACACACAAACCGATATTTTTGTGCGTTTCCAACGATTGCGCGGCCACGAATGTCACTATATGAGTGCCGATGACGCTCACGGTACCGCCATTATGCTGCGCGCCGAGGAGCGTGGAATCTCGCCCGAGCAACACATCGCCGAGATGAAAGAGCTGCACGAAGCCGACTTCCGCGACTTCCTGATCAGTGTGGATAACTATCACTCCACCCACAGTGACGAGAACAAGGTCCTGTCTGAGCTGATCTACACCCGTCTGCGCGACAACGGTCATATTGCCAGCCGCAACATCACTCAGGCTTTCGACCCGGAGAAACAACTGTTCCTGGCAGACCGCTACATTAAAGGCAGCTGCCCTAAATGTAAGGCCGAAGACCAGTACGGCGATAACTGTGAAGCCTGTGGCGCGACCTACTCCCCAAGCGAGCTGATTAACCCGAAATCCATGATTTCCGGTGCTACACCTATCGAGAAGGAGTCCGAGCACTTCTTCTTTAAGCTGCCCGAGTTCGAAACCTTCCTCAAAGAGTGGACCCGTTCAGGCACCCTGCAACCGGAAGTGGCTAACAAGCTGTCTGAGTGGTTAGACACTGGCCTGCAAGAGTGGGACATTTCCCGCGATGCGCCTTACTTCGGTTTTGAAATTCCCGGTGAGCCCGGTAAATACTTCTATGTATGGCTGGATGCTCCTATTGGCTATATGGCCAGTTTTAAAAACTACCTGTCTAAAAAAGGCGGCGTAGATGTGGATGCAGTCTTTAATGAGTTTTGGGGCAAGGACTCCACAGCTGAGCTGTACCACTTTATCGGCAAGGACATTGTGAACTTCCATGCCCTGTTCTGGCCATCCATGCTCAGCTCTGCCCAGTTCCGCACGCCAACCAAAGTGTGTGTACACGGCTTCCTGACCGTTGATGGCAAGAAGATGTCCAAGTCCCGCGGCACCTTTATTAATGCCCGCACCTACCTGGAACACCTGAACCCGGAATACCTGCGTTACTACTTTGCCGCCAAACTGAGTGGCAGCGTGGACGATCTGGATTTGAACCTGGAAGACTTTGTTCAGCGCGTAAACAGCGATCTGGTAGGTAAAGTAGTTAACATTGCCAGCCGTACCGCCAAGTTTATTCAGAAAGCCGGTGGCAACCTGTCTGCCAATATTGATGACGACGCCCTGTGGCAGCAGTTTGTCGACGGCTCTGCAGTGATTGCCGACTATTACGAAAACCGCGAATACGGCAAAGCCATGCGTGAAATCATGGCCCTGGCTGATGCTGCCAACGAATACATTGCCGCCAAGGCCCCATGGAGCCTGGCGAAAGAAGAAGGCAACGAGCAACAGGTACTGGATATCTGTACCCAGGGTATCAATATGTTCCGCGCCCTGCTGACTTACCTGAAGCCCGTACTGCCTGAGCTGACCGAGAAGGCCGAAGCCTTCCTGGGCGAAACCCTGAGCTGGGAGCAGGCACCAAGCTTCCGCACCGGTGATGCAATCAACAAATTCAAGCCACTGCTGACCCGTATCGAGAAGGACAAGGTTGATGCCATGGTAGAAGCCAATAAACAGGCTCTGGCAGCTGCACAACCCCAAAAACAAGGACAGCAGGAAGAAGCAAAAACCGCTGACAGCGAGCTGGCAAAAGACCCAATCGCCGATGAAATCAGCTTCGATGACTTCGCCAAGGTCGATTTGCGTATCGCCCTGATTAAAGACGCCCAACACGTGGAAGGCGCCGACAAACTGCTGCAACTGACCCTGGATCTGGGTGGCGAGACCCGCAACGTCTTCTCCGGCATCAAGAGTGCCTATAAGCCAGAAGACTTGGTGGGCAAGCTGACCGTAATGGTTGCCAACCTGGCACCACGTAAGATGAAGTTCGGCATGTCCGAAGGTATGGTGCTGGCTGCAGGCCCCGGTAAGAAAGAGATCTACCTGCTGGAGCCACACGAAGGCGCCAAACCTGGCCAGCGCGTGATGTAAGACACTTGCCGCTGAGGCTCAAACAAGCAGAGCGAGCATTCAGCGGCAAAATCTCTTCTGAGATCAAAACCTTTATCGGTAAACAGCCCTTATCGATAAAATCGTTAAGCTACTGCGACTTTAACCATTTAACCTGTAAGGCTATCCGCCGGTAAAATACACCCAGCCTGATACCTAAAAAATGGGATAGCTCTATACCTCTTAGAGCTAAGCCTATAGAGAAAGAAAACCATGACTGACTTTGCCGTGATTCTGCTCAGCACCATTCTGGTCAATAACTTTGTCCTGGTGCAGTTCCTGGGTTTGTGTCCCTTTATGGGCGTATCCAACAAGCTGGAAACCGCTATCGGCATGGGCGGTGCCACCACCTTTGTACTGACCCTGGCCGCCATTGCCAGTTACCTGGTACAAACCTATATCCTTGCGCCGCTGGGCCTTGAATACCTGCGCACCATCGCCTTTATTCTGGTAATTGCTGTGGTGGTGCAATTCGCCAAGATGTTTATCGAAAAAACCAGCCCGCTGTTGTACCGCGTATTGGGGGTATTCCTGCCTCTGATTACCACCAACTGTGCCGTGCTGGGTGTAGCCCTGCAAAACACCGCCAAGGCCCACACCTTTGTTGAATCCACCCTCTACGGCTTTGGTGCTGCACTGGGTTTCTCCCTGGTACTGGTTCTCTTCTCAGCCATGCGTGAGCGCCTGGCAATAGCCGATGTACCTGTACCCTTTAAAGGCGCTGCCATTGGCATGATCACCGCTGGCTTGATGTCTCTAGCCTTTATGGGCTTTGCTGGATTGGTATAGGGCAGACGATAAAGATGATTGAGTTTCTGATTCAAAACCCGTTTCTCAGTGCCGTTGTTGCACTGGTAGCGCTGGCACTGATATTCGGTGGCATCCTGGGCTTTGCCGCCGTGCAGTTTAAAGTCGACGGCGACCCCATTGTTGACCAGCTTGATGCCCTGCTACCACAAACCCAATGTGGCCAGTGTAGCTACCCAGGCTGTCGCCCTTACGCCGAAGCCATTGCCAATGGCGATGCCATCAACAAGTGCCCTCCTGGCGGCCAGACCACCATTAACGCCATTGCCGACCTGCTGGATGTTGAAGCCCCAGAGCTGGACGAAGAACACGGCGAAGAATCGGATGTGGCCAAAGTGGCCTACATCCGCGAAGACGAGTGTATTGGCTGCACCAAGTGTATTCAGGCTTGCCCCATGGACGCCATCCTGGGTGCCGCCAAACAAATGCACACCGTGATTGTGGATGAGTGCACCGGCTGTGACCTGTGTGTTGAGCCCTGCCCGGTAGACTGTATTGATATGGTACCGGTAGAAACCACCCTGGGTGACTGGAAGTGGAATCTGCCTACCCCTAGCCACGAGTTGGCTATCGATATTATCGCGACTGATCGCGCCTCAACCGCAACACAAGGAGAGGCCGCGTGAGTCAGTTGCCACAAAACCAAATTAAAGTCTGGAACCTGCCCGGTGGCGTTCACCCGCCGGAAAACAAAGAACAGTCCATGCAGTTACCACTGGGCGAAGTATCCCTGCCCAGCGAGATGGTGTTCCCGGTTAACCAGCATATTGGTGCCCCGGCCGTTGTGTGTGTAGAAGTAGGCCAGCGTGTTCTGGCCGGTGAAATGATTGCCAGCCCCAAGGGCCCAGTCAGTGCAGCCATTCACGCCTCCACCTCCGGTACGATTAAAGCGATTGAAGAACGCACCCTGCCACACCCTTCCGGCATGAGCGGCCCCTGTATTGTGCTGGAGCCGGACGGTAAGGATGAGTGGATAGAGTTCACCCCGTGCGACGATTACACCCAACAGGAAAAAACCGAGCTGCTGGATAAAATCCGCAACGCCGGTATTGCCGGTATGGGTGGTGCAGGTTTCCCTGCGGCGATCAAACTTAATCCCCGTGCGACCGACACCATTGATACTCTGATTATCAACGGCACCGAGTGTGAGCCTTATATCACCGCCGACGATATGCTGATGCAAACCCGCGCCGAAGATATTGTGGCGGGCACTAAACTGTTAGCACACCTGCTGGGCAATCCTGAGAACGTGATTATTGGTATCGAGGACAACAAACCCGATGCCATTCGCGCCGTGTATGAAGCTGCACAGGGCACCTCCGTCCAGGTTGCTCACTTCCCCACCAAATACCCCTCCGGTGGCGAGAAGCAATTGATTCAAATTTTAACCGGCAAGGAAGTCCCTTCCGGTCAGTTGCCTGCCAGCATTGGCATTGTGCTGCAAAACGTCGGCTCAACTGTTGCCATTCTGGAAGCCGTACGTGACGGTAAACCTCTGGTAGAACGTATTACTACTGTTGTGGGTGAATCCCTGGAAACCCAGCGCAACGTTACCGTACGTTTGGGCACACCGATTAGCCATGTATTAAATGAGCACGGTTTTAATCAACAACAAGTTGCTCGCCTGATTATGGGTGGCCCCATGATGGGCTTTGCGCTGGAAGGCGACGACATTCCGGTGGTGAAAACCACCAACTGTGTGCTGGCTCCTTCGCGCGATGAAATGCCCGATGCACCGCCATCGCTGGCCTGTATTCGCTGCGGCATGTGTGCCGAAGCCTGCCCAGCCAGCCTGCTGCCACAGCAAATGTACTGGTACGCCCAGGCACAGGATCTCGATCGCCTCGAAGCCCACAATATTATGGACTGCATCGAGTGTGGTGCCTGTTCGTTTGTGTGCCCCAGTAATATTCCGCTGGTGCAGTATTACCGCGCCTCCAAAGGCGCGATTCGTCAGGCGGCCATTGATAAAGAAAAATCTGATCGTTCCCGTCAACGTTTTGAATTCCGCCAGGAACGTATCGCCAAGGCCGAAGCCGAAAAAGAAGCCAAGCGTTTGGCCCGTAAGAAAGCGGCTGAAGAAGCCAAGAAAAAGCTCGACGCAGAAAAAGCCAGTGGCGCAGCCGCACCTGGAGCATCCGATGTAGTTGCCGCAGCCGTTGCCAGCGTACAGAACAAAGACGTATCGCCAGAAGAGCAGAAAGCCAAACTGGAACGCGCCCTGGCAAGCGCCCAGAGTCGTTTGGAAAAAGCCAAAACCCGCTGGGAAGAAGCCGAAGACGACCGCAAAGACCAACTGGAAGCCCGTGTTAAACAGGCTGAAGTGAAAGTTAAAGATGCCGAAGCCAAGCTGGCCGATTTCGATAAAGGTAGTAGCGCCGAAACCACTGCAGCCGTCGATCCTAACGACCCGGTAGCGGCAGCCATTGCCCGCGCCCAAGCCAAAATGAGCATGGCGCCGGACGAGAAATTAAAGTCCAGCATTGAGTCCCTGCAAAAACGTTTAGACAAGGCACAGGAAAAACTCGAAGCCGCTAAAGCCGAAGGCGCCGACACAGTAGATGCGCTGCAAGCCGGTGTGGATAAACTGCAAGGCAAAATTGCCGATGCAGAAAAAGAACTCGCCGAACTTACGCCTTCGACACCTCCTGCTCCAGCAAGCGAACCTGCACCACAAGAGATGGATGCTGCGAGCGCCGCCATTGAGCGCGCTAAAGCCAAAGCTGCCGCGCAAGCCAGCATGTCACCGGAAGAAAAACTGCGTGACCAGGTTGCCTCGCTGGAAAAACGTGTTGCCAAGGCGGAAGAAAAGCTTAATGCCGCCAAAGCTGAAGGTAGTGATACCGTTGATGCCCTGCAAACCGGTTTCGACAAACTGCAAGCCAAGCTGGAAAACAGCAAAGCGGAGCTAGCAAAGCTAGCACCTGCTGAACCTGAGCCAACACCAGAACCAGCACCAGCACCAGAAATGGACGCCGCCACCGCTGCGATTGAAAAAGCCAAGGCCAAAGCTGCTGCCCAAGCCAATATGAGCGACGAAGAAAAACTTCGCGACCAGATTGAATCTTTGGAGAAGCGCCTGAAGAAAGCCCAGGATCGTTTGACTAAAGCGGAAGCCGAAGGTGACGACAATGTTGATGCCTTCCGCACCGGTGCAGAAAAATTGGAAACAAAGCTGACTGAAGCCAAAGAAAAACTAAGAACGTTAAGCTAAAAATCAGCACGCCATTCCCGCGAAAGCGGGAATCCAGTGTGCGAAGTGCATTAACCGAAGACAGCACTTAACTAGACTAACGAGATAAACTTGTTGTCCAACTCAGTGCCACAAAACTGGATTCCCGCCTACGCGGGAATGGCAATGTACTTTGATACCCTTCTGCGGAAGGTAACAAAATAGAGATTACCCAAGGACCAAACTACCCAATGGCCTTTATCAAACAAACATCCCCCCACGCCCATAACAAGGCTGCGGGTATTAGCCAAACCGGCGATGTGATGCGCCTGGTCGCCCTGGCGACTATTCCAGGCTTAATCGCCCTGAGTTATTTCTTTGGCCCCGGCACACTGATTAATGTCGTCATGGCCGCAACCATGGCGATGGGTTTTGAGGCACTGGTTTTAAAACTGCGTAATCGTCCTATCGCTTTCTATCTGCAAGATTACAGCGCCCTGGTCACCGGCGTTCTATTGGGCCTGGCTCTGCCGCCCTACTGCCCTTGGTGGATTGTCGCCATCGGTGTTTTCACCGCGATTGTCATGGCCAAACACCTCTACGGCGGCATGGGTTACAACCCTTTTAACCCCGCCATGGTGGGTTATGTCGTTCTGCTGATTTCCTTCCCCATTGAAATGACCCAATGGGCGGCTCCACGTACCGTACTGGCCGAAGGCCAAGCACTGGTAGGCCCCATCTCTGCATTGGGTCAAATCTGGTTCGGCCAGACTGTGGATGGTTACACCGGCGCCACGCCACTGGATTTATTTAAACAAAATACCGGCTTCCTGGTTGAGCACTTCTACGCATCAGAGCCAACCTTTAACACCGCCCGCTGGGCTGGCGCCGGTTGGGAATGGGCCAATATCGGTTTCCTACTGGGTGGCTGCTTCCTGCTATACAAACGCGTATTTACCTGGCACGCACCGGTAAGCATGCTGTTTACCCTGGCATTAATGTCTGCGCTGTTTTACGACGGCGGTAGTTCTACCAGTGGTGGTTCACCTCTGCTGCACCTGCTGTCTGGCGCTACCATGCTGGGCGCCTTCTTTATTGTCACCGACCCAGTCACCTCCGCGGTATCCAATAAAGGCCGTATGATTTATGGCGCAGCCATCGGTATTTTAATTTACGTCATTCGCGTCTGGGGCAACTACCCAGATGCGGTTGCCTTTGCGGTACTGCTGATGAACTTTGCCGCCCCGTTTATTGATTACTACACCTTGCCGCGTACCTATGGTCACACAGAAGTTCGCAAGGCTACGGAGAAGAAAGACTGATGTCTGACGACACATCTGAATCAAACAAAAAACTGCTCGGCACCTCCATCAGCACCAACAGCTTGCTGTTGGGCCTGTTTGCTCTGGTAACTGCGGCTGTACTGGCCGGCACGCAAATGGGCACCAAAGACCGTATCGCCGCCGAAGAACGCAAAGCCGCACAAAAAGCTCTGCTGCAAATTGTGCCGCTGGAACGCCACAACAATGATTTGCTCGTCGATACCATCACCATTGCCGAAGAGCACTGGGAATTGCTGGGCCTGAAAGACGGCGGTGAAATTAATATCGCCCGCGATAATGCGCAAGCCGTTGCCGCAATTATTCCCGCAGTTGCCCCCGATGGTTACAGCGGTGATATCCGTATGATTGTCGGTGTAAATGCTGACGGCAGCGTCGCCGGTGTTCGCGTACTGGTACACAACGAAACCCCAGGCCTGGGTGATAAGGTAGACTTAAAGAAAAGCAATTGGATTTTAAGTTTTAACGGCAAGTCCCTGCAAAACCCCAGCGCAGACAAATGGGAAGTACACAAAGACGGTGGCGAGTTTGACCAGTTTACCGGTGCCACCATTACACCACGCGCGGTTGTGCGTCAGGTACGTAAAACCCTGGAATATTTCGCTGAAGCTAAGCCTCTAGCCATCGAAGCACAGCCCTTAGCAACCCAAGACGAACAGCATTGATACGAAAACTATATTGATACCAAGACTATGAGCGTCGATTACAAAGAAATTAGCAAAAACGGCCTGTGGGATAACAACCCCGCGTTAGTGCAGCTATTAGGTCTGTGCCCTCTGCTGGCAGTCAGTGGCAGCGTGGTGAACTCACTCGGTCTGGGCTTGGCAACCATTCTGGTATTGGTCGGCTCCAATATCTCGGTATCCCTGATTCGTAAAACCGTCAGCGACGCCGTTCGCCTGCCTGCGTTTGTGATGATTATCGCCTCCTTCACCACCTGCACCGAACTGCTGATGAAGGCCTTCACCTACGAGCTGTATCAAATCCTGGGTATCTTTATCCCCCTGATCGTAACCAACTGCGCCATCCTCGGCCGTGCCGATGCTTTTGCCTGTAAAAACAAAATCATCCCATCCGCCGTCGACGGTATTATGATGGGCCTGGGCTTCACGCTGGTACTGGTCGCCATCGGCGCTATCCGCGAAATTCTGGGCAGCGGCACTCTGTTTGCCAATATGCACCTGCTGCTGGGCCCTATGGCCGAAAACTGGACCCTGAACCTGTTCGGCGACAACTACCGTGGCTTCCTGGTAGCCATCCTGCCACCGGGCGCCTTTATCGCTACCGGCTTCCTTATTGCTATTAAGAATATCATTGATGCCGAAGCAGAAAAGCGTGAGAAGGCACGCAAAGCAGCGGCAGGCCCGGTAGAGAAAGTCAGCAAGCGGGTTCGCACCACTGGGCATATCAGCTAAGCTTAAAGGAAGACTCGTCACGCTGTTTAAACGGGGCTGTATAGCCCCGTTTTGTATTTTCAGGATCAGAAAATGAGCAAACAAGACACGCCTAACCAGCCCGATACCGCTGAAACAGCCATTAACCCCATGGACTTCAGCAAGTCCATTCAGATGCTCTATCCCACCCCGATTATCCGTCATCACTTCGATGACCTGGAGGGAGTGAACGCTGAAATCCGAGACCTGCTATTGGCGAAAGAAAAAGAGCATCCCGAGTGGCGTACCGGCGCAGCACAGAAAAGTAATGTCGCCGGCTGGCGCTCCCGCGACGACCTGTTGAAATGGGAAGACCCCAACATCAATAAAGTGGTTGATCGGCTTGTTAACGCTATCGCCTTCCTCAACGCCAACCGTCCAATGAAGAAAGGTACCAAGCAAAACAATATGGATGTGTTCGGCTGGGCCAATATCAATCGCACCGGCCAATACAACACTGCCCATATCCACCCGGGTTATCACTGGGGTGCGGTCTATTATGTCACCACAGGTAAACCCGATGAGACACTAGCGAAAAATGGCATGCTGGAATTTCATGATCCTCGCCCCGCAGCCGCTGCCATGGCTGTCCCCGGTTATGAGTTTGGCAATAAATTTGATGTACGCCCCAAAGCTGGAACGCTGGTGGTATTTCCTGCGTGGTTAACACACGCGGTGCATCCGTTTTTTGGGGAAGAGGAGAGGATTTCGATTGCGTTTAATGTTCGGGTTAGGCCTTAGACATTACACAACCTTATAAGAAGAACGGCGCTGTAAAGCGCCGCTCTTCTTTAAACTAACCTCTACCCTCAAAAAAGATCTAAGTTTTAAGCCCTGCAAAAACTCCCTAAAGATAATTAAGTTTTTGATACAGAAAACAATCTTAAGCATTTTCCTTCTCCAACAAGACTACCGTACACCAATCTAACAAAGCATTAGAAGCCAGCCACTTTTAACGAAATCCTACTTCGTAAACGTAACTGATACTGCTCTTCCCGGGAAGAAGACCGGCCCTCTACCATAAGGAAAATATTCTCTCCACTCAAAGGTAGTAACATTGTCTGCATCATCATAACTAATTGATGTCGCACCACTAGGGCTCAATTCAACACCCTCAAATTCAATAGTAGAAAAAGGAACCTCAGCACTATAGTCTCCTTGTAGAGCAAGTATAAAATAACTGCGACCAATATAAGATGTAACACCAATCACACTGATAGAAGTTGAAAACAGATCTAAACTCGATAAGCTTCCTCCTACCCCCCCCATAAAATTGGGAGCTGTTCCATCTGACATACCATAAATTCTAGAGTAACGACCACTCCCAAAAACCGGCAGAGAAAACACATCAATTACAACCTCCAGATTTTCCCATTTCAAAGGATCTAAAGGATAGCCATCAGCATTATCTCCAACCCCATCTCCATCTGTATCTTTCCATTCAGTAAGATTTAACGGAAACTCATCCAAATTATCTCCAAAGCCATCTCCATCAGAATCCACCCACTCTTCAGCATCATATGGAAATGCATCCGAAGAGTTGGCATAACTATCACCATCAATATCCAGATCCGACACGTTTCCAACCTCATCTAGATCGAGATCCAAAAACTCCAATGGATTCTCAGGAAATACATCTACACTATCAGCAAAGCCATCACCATCTTTATCAGTCTCACCAATAGAAAGCACTGCGATCCTGTTATTTAAGGGAGAGGCCAGATAAAGATTATTTCCTCCGGCTCCCAACACAAGTGATTCAACATCCTCCAAATAGTTGACCACCGCCCCAAATCGATCACTACCATTTTGAACAACACTCTCAATTCTGCTAAGGGTATCATCTAAATCATTTCTATAAAACACAGATAATTTCCCACCGCCTCCATTGTCAGAAATAGAACATGATTCAGCACGACTAGAAACATAAAACAGTTTTCGAGTGTTATTAACCTCAATAGCATTAACGTTGGAAAGACCAGAAGCTACTCTGCCCAGAGAATCGCTATCACCTTCAAAAGTTTCGTTTATTAGTTGAAAAGAGAGCCTTTCGACACCGCCATCATTAACAACAGCGTAATTATAGATTCTAAATACAGCTTGAGAACCAGCAGTATAGGTCTGAACATAAAATTCATTATTTTTTGAAGAAAATTCAATAAAACTATCTTCATATCCAACTAAATCCCCCCCACCTGTAAAATGTGTACTTTCTATAGGGTTAAAACTACCGTCCAAATTATCAATAGTTGAGAATTTTATTGTCGCATCTGACTGAAGCACTCCAACCAAGCCACCATCAAAGCTAATTGTCATATAGCGATTATCATCACAAGTTTTAGGCGTAACATTAAAGTTATCTAAAACTTCTAATTCGCCATATCCTTGATGACGTAAAGAAGTGATTTCCCCCCTTGCCTCTCTATAAATAAGCACCTGCCCATTCTTATTAGAAACAAGAATCTCATCTTCATTTCCACCTACTGTAGAAATATCTATCTTATAATCTTCTTGAGAAATAAAAGACAAACTTCCTGAAGTCTTATCAACTCTGAATGTTTTTACATACCCCCCATTAAGAGCAAACAGATATTTTCCATCATCTGAAAGCCCTATATCAACACGACCTTCAGAGAAAGAAGATTCACTTTGCACATGCGAAATTAGGCTTCCAGTTTTTTGAAATACAGAAACAAGCCCATTACCACCAACATAAATATACCTCTCATCAAAACTTACCGCCAACGAATAAGGACGAGAAATTTCTGCAGTAGTAAGGGTTTTACCCTCAGCATCTATGTCACCCAATCCAATCGAAACCAAATGTCTAATACCATCTAGCCCATTAGGGTTTCTATTTAAATCATATTCCTCATAGTTTGAAAAAGCATCATTATCAGGATCGGAAACAGCATCACTGGAATCTAGAGGGTTTAACTGATAAACAAACTCAAACGCGTCATCAATTCTATCAAAGTCTGAATCTGGATTAGAAGGATCAGTACCAATGGAGAACTCCTCACCATTTGTAAGCAAATCATTATCATCATCAGCTATAGCATCACTAGCATTCAAGGGATTCATGCCATAAAGAATTTCCCATTCATCTGAAAGACCATCATTATCATCATCTGCATCGGCATTATTCCCAATACCATCTCCATCAGAATCAATAGCTTCAGAAGCATTTAGCGGGAATGCATCGCTGACATCAGCAACACCATCATTATCGTCATCTAAATCTGCATTATTACCGACACCATCACCATCTGTATCTACCGACTCTGAAGCATCTGACGGGAAGGCATCTACAGTATCACTAACACCGTCATTATCATCATCCGTATCAGCATTATTGCCGATACCATCAGCATCGGTATCTATAGACTCAGAAGCATTTAATGGGAAAGCATCGCTGGTATCGGCTACACCATCATTATCATCATCGATATCTGCGTTATTACCGATACCATCATTATCGGTATCAATAGTTTCTGATGCATTCAGTGGGA